>NZ_RCDD01000003.1:0-668851 GCF_003663795.1 Actinokineospora cianjurensis | reverse complement strand
CGAAGGCCGTCGTCACGACTTCCACTGTCTCAAGCAATCGGGGATCCTGCGAGATCGGGACACCACCTCCTGGCTCGCCGACAAGGGCTACATCGACAGCGACATGATCATCCCTTTCCGTAAACCCCGCAAACGTGAACAACCACGATGGCAGAAAGACTACAACTTCCGACACAACAAGATCCGAGTAGCAGTCGAACGAGCCATCGCCCACCTCAAGACCTGGCGAATACTTCACACCGACTACAGGCGCCCCTACAACACCTTCGCCACCACCATCAGAGCGGTCATCGGACTCTACTTCTACGCCCGCTCTGAATAACCCTCATGGACTCCCCGCCTGAACAAGTGCACGTTCGCCGGGTCGCCTACGAGGACCGGTATCCGCCGGGAACCGACCTGCACGACGCCGTCTACGAGGACCTGCGGCGGTACTGCGCCATCTTCGGGCTGACCTTCACCCCGCTCGACGCGTGGTTCTTCACCGGCCAGCGCTGGCGGTGGTGGAACTACAGCGCCGCCTGGGAGCAAACACTTGTCCGCGGCGTCCGCGCCAGCGTCTCCGCGACCCGGCTGCCCGTAGACGAGGCTGCCCGGCGCAAGCAGGGCCAATTGAGGTCCCCACGCCCGATTCCTCCTGGCCCAGGCCGCAGGCACTGGAACGACGTGCTTAGCGGAATGACACGTCGAGAACGCAGGAGGGCGCGCCAGCAGCGCCGCGCGCAACGGCGGCGTGCCCCGCGCTAATCGGCATCCGACCCGTACTTGCTCCATCCGCGGTGTCCACGACCACCGCAGCCAGTCGTCGGCACCCCGCCGCCTGAGCGAGCTACACCGTCCAGGAGTCACCGATGAAGAACCCGACCAACCTCAACGTCCCCCGCGGCGTCTCCGGCAAGCAGCGGCAGCTCTACCTGAGCCTCACCGACGCCCAGAAGGTCATCTACCGCCACCACTTCGACGTGATCGGACAGCCCGCCGGTCTCTGCTACGTGGCCGCGATCGCGGGAGGCTCCGGAGAGGAAGTCCGTCGTGGCTGACTTCCGGATTTCCTACGACGCTGCTGACGGGACGGCGCTTTCGAGTCCGATCAGCGGCGAGGACTACATCGAGGTCCTCCTCGCCCGCCAGGCCGCCTACCAGGGCGCGCATCCGTACAGATTCCCGCCACTGCTCGAGTGGTTCGTGCGTGACGAGGACGTCGACTACGTGGAGCTGCCCAAGCCCGCACCAAAGCGCACGACGACGCCCCGCGTCTACCGCGGCGCCGCGTCGATTCGCGGCGAGCTGAAGCGAGTCGACGCGCAACTCGCCGCGATCGGCGCCAGCGGTCCGACGGACCGCGCGGCCGCCAACCTGTCACCCTTCGCGCGCAGCAAGACAGCCGCCCGCGCGGGACGCGCTCGATTTGCGCGAATGGACCGTGACCTGGAGCGCTACACCGCCCTCACGCGTCGCCGTGACCAACTCGCCGGGCGCCTGGCCGTGGCAGCGGCCCGGGAGAAGCAGAGCGCGGCGAACATCGCTCGCCGCAAGCTCGTCGAGAAGTTCCCCGAGTCCCGCTCAGCCGAAGAGGTCTCGGAGATGAGCGATGCCGAGGCATTCAACGCTGCGCTGCTCTGCGGTCTGCTGGAGGGGTGAGCCATGGGACGTCGACGGGTCGCAGTGGGCGACGCGATCGAGATGGTGATGTCCAGCCACCGCGTCCAGGTGTTCCGGCACCGTCCAGCCTGGCCCCGGCGCTGACCGTGTCCAGCGCCGGGGCGGGCTGTCAAGCGTGGCGGCAACTGCGTGTCGAGTTCGACCAAGTACCGGGCACGTTCATCGACTGGCTGACCTGCGGGGGCCGCGCCCTGCCGTGGAGCGATCTGACGCACGAGGTCAGCACACCGGCGAGGGGTTCCGGGCAAGGACGGCGTGCTGGTCCATCCCGGTGAGACAGAGCCCCTCCGGGGTCGCGCTGCGCGCGATCACACCGGGATGGACCAGCACGCCGTCCTTGCCCGCCCTGCAGGCCCCTCCCCGCCGCGCTGAGGCCAGGGCCCGTCAGCTCACCACCAAGGCAGGAAGGCGGCCTCGCCGATGCACCCGATTCTCGATCCGTTCCCGCCGGACGCGACCCGGCAGCTCCGGGTCCGGAAGGCTCGACCCCACTCGCTGGTCGTGTTCGACAGCACCGGCTGCACGTTCCAGGACCACCCGGTCGCTGGCGTTCGCCACTCGACGCTGATGGTCATGGGCGGCATGGGCGATCTCGTCCGCAACAAACCCAAGCTGCTGGCCGAGCGGTTGCTCACCCTGCCGAAGGTGCTGCCCGTCGACCTGCGTGGTCTCGACTACGTCGATGTCCCGCTGCTCCGCCCGGACGAGCAGGATTGCACCCACTGCACGACCTGGACTGTCATCGCCAAGCGGCTGCTCGTCGACCAGACCGGCTCCAGCCGCGCCGAGTTCACCATCCAAGGCGCGGAGAACCCCGATGTCGGCACCGTCGAGATGCGCTCCTTCGACTGGTGGTGCCTGGTCCGGGTCCTGGTCTCGCTCGACGCCTGGATGACCTACCTGCGGGGTGCGATGGACGCGTTCGCCGAGGACTTGCGGCGCGCGGTTGAGCCGCGGCATCAGGAGGGCGTCCTCCTCGCCACGCTCTGGGCCGTCGAGCGGCGCTCGTGACAATCACCCGGTAGGGGGCGCGGCCCACCCGACAAGATCGGGTGGGCCGCGTCCATCGCGGGCCCGACCGAAGTCGCCCAATCCCTGGTGAAGGGACGGGTCGCCAAATACCCGCGGCGGAAACGCCCCGACTCACCACGGGCCCCGATGGGATGCCCTTTTGCGCCGGAACGCGCGCCCAGGTTAACGGCTCCCGTTCGGGCTCGGCGCTCCAGGTCGAGGCGGCGCCACGCTGCCCTCCTGACCGGGCACCGCCACGCGGGAACCCGGCATCCCTCGTGGCGGCCCGCGCCCCCGAATCACATCCGCCGCACAGGCAGGGGGATGGCGACCCGGTCCGTGGGCGCCCGACGGTGCCCGCCGCCGACGCTGCGCCCGAGGCGCCGTTGCCCGACCCGCCGCGGGTGATCCGGCCCAACCCCGTGACCAGCAGCTCCACCTGGCCGGATCACACCGGCCGGGTGAGCACGACGCCCCGCTCTCCGCTGGCCGGCGGCGGCCCTGCGGGCGGCGCCCCCGACCGGGGCGACCACCCCAGCGCGGCCATCGCACGGCCGCCAGCAGATCGGAGCACGGGCATGGCTGTCATTCGCCCCGACCTCACCGTCCTGAACCTTCTTCTCGAGAACGCGGGAACCGGCTGGGCCCGGCGCGGCGACCTACGCGCCAGCTTCCGGGACCTCACCACCACCCTCGGCAGCCCGGACTTCGGCCTGGGCACGACCGAGGAGTCCACGCTGTGGCTCCTGGACACCCCCGCCGGCCCCGCGCAACTGCACAACTGGCTCGGCGGCTCGTACTTCCTGCGCTCGCCCGACTCCGTGGCCGCGTGGCAGATCCAGGCACCCGGTGACGGCGTGCTGCCCTGGATCTACAAGGTCGTGACCGGCTCCACCACCGGATTCCCCGACAGCGTGCGCGACTTGGCGTTCGGGGCTGGGCGAGAGGAACTCACGCAGGCGTACCTGAACTACCTGCGTGGCCGGGAGCGGGCCGTGAGCCAGTTGCTTCACGAAGGCGACCTCGTCGGCAACCGCCGCATCGCCGCGGCCAAGCTGTGGCAGCAGTTGCTGTCCACCCTGCTGACCTTGGGCACAGCGCTCGGGCCGCACCTCCCGCTGCACCCGGGACGTTTCGTGGAAGCGCCCACCAGCCTGTCGGACGCGCTGAACCAGTCCGCCATGGAGGCGCCTCTGCCGCCCTGGCACGACCGGGCCCGGCGTGACGAACACGTCGCGACCGTGCGCGCCCTCGCGTCCGCGAGGGTGCCCGACCGGCGCGTCACGCCCGCCGGGAGCGCCGCACGATGAGCGAGCAGCCTCTGGAACTGCTCCTCGGCCTTGACCACGACGCGGGCTCGGCCATCACGCCCGCGCCCGCGCACCTCGTCAGCTGGGGGCTCGGCGTCGAATCGAGCGCATATTTGACGGAGGTTCTTTCCTCGCCCGAGCGATACGGTATCGACTTCGCCAGGATGGTCGTGATCCATGCTGTTGTCGGCGGCGAGTGGAACTCGACAATCATCGATGCGGAGCGGTTTCTGCTCCCGATGCTTGCTGAAAGAGGCGTGCGGACCGTTCAAATAGCCCGTGGTGGACCGCGTGACGCTGATGGAATCGTCGTGCTTGATGATTCCCGCCACCCCGCGATGATCCACAGGCGCGGACCGTGGACACTGGAAGACGAGTCCGAGCGGTCCGGAACTGTGCCTCAGCTGTCACATCGTCGCTGCTCATTGAAGTTCAAGGGCTGGGTCTTGGACCAGTGGATCGCTCGGTTCGTGGGCCGACAGCGTTACGAGCACGTCATCGGATACTCGGTCGACGAGCTTACCCGCGCAAAGCGTGATCTCGTTTACGCCACCGCCACTAGAACGCCGTCGCATCCATTGATCGAATGGGGGTGGACGCGTGCGGCTTGTTCGGCCCGTTTGATGGCCGAATTCGGTGTGATTTGGAAAAAGTCGGCTTGTGTGTTTTGCCCGTACTCGGGCGGTCGGTCATTGGAATCCACAATGCGCCGCATGTGGGAAAACCCAGAGGAGGCCGTCATCGCCCTCATGCTGGAAGCTCCCGCGATGATGCTCAATCCCAACAGCAAGCTCTACGGCACCCACAGCCTGTTGGACCGGTTGATCGAGGACGGCAACACCGCGGCGATCGAGCTGTTCCACCGCCGCCTGGAGGCCCGGCCCTGGTCGGTGTACGACGTCCGGCGCGTGTACTTCCCGGCCAAGGACGACCCGATGCGCAAGGGCACCGCCTGGCGGTCGGTGAAGCCGTTGTTCACCGGCAATGCCCACCAGGCGCGGGCGTTGTTGAGAGCGAACGACGCCGGTCGTCCTGTCGGCCCGGATGGGCGGCTGTGGCTGCGTCACCAGGACGAGTTCGCCACCTACCCGAAGGCGGAGCGGTTCCTCGTCGCCACCGTCGCCGGGGTGCGGGAAAAGGAGCGCGTCAACTTCACCGCCCAGTGGCAGCGGATCACCGGAGAGGTCGACGACCTGTTCAGCGGCGCCGACTGACTCGATCGGTGCCCTCCCGCGCTGTCGCGCCAACGGCCGGCGGGGCGTTCGCACTCTGCACCGGCGTCGGCAGCGCCGCAAGCCGCCCAATCCCCACCGCCCGGGAAGACCTGGGCGGCTTGCGGCCCTGCTCCGTCCCCGGTGCGCGCCGAGTGCGCCCCGCCGACCGGGCGGGAGCACGACGCGAAAGAGAAGGTGATCACCGGTGGCCACGCCGACCGTCACCGCCTTCGGCTGGGAACTGCACAACTCCTCAGCCGGGCACGACAAGTTCTACCGGATCCTGCTCGTTGAGCAGTTCCTCCTGTTCAACTGGGGTACCAGGGATGGCCGCGGCCAGTTCCGGGGCCGCAAGGTCGACACAGTCGATGTCGCCAAGCGGTCGGCCGCCCAGCAGACCGACGCCAAGCACGCCAAGGGCTACCTCGTCACCCGCGACGCAACCCCGTTCACGGTGCCCGTCGACATCGTGCGCGACCTGACCTCCCTGCCTGTGGGAAAGATCAAGAATCCGTCCCCGAAGATCTGCGACGAGGTCGTCAAGCTGTTCAAGGCCGCCGCAGCCCGGATGGGCACCGCTTTGCCGGAGGCGTCGCGATGAGCCTGGGTGAGGACATGCTGGCCAAGATGGACTTCCGGGCTCCCGCCGCTGACGCCTGGATCGACGAGGACGGGACCTCGACCGACCCGGCCTCCGCGAGCCCCAGCACCGCCGACTTGGCGGGTGCTCTGGCGCCGCTGGGCAAGCAGACCCGGCCCAACGGGGCGGTTTACCACCCGCGGGCAGTCGCGAAGGCTTTCGAGGACGTCGCTCTTCTGCGCGACGCCCGCGATCACCGTGAACACGTGCTGTTCTACGGGCCTCCGGGCACCGGGAAGACCGCGCTGTGCGAGGCGGCGTTCGCCGCCGACGCGACCATCGAGCACGACGGCCTGGAGAGCATCGTCGGCACCGCCGACACCACGGAGGCGGACCTTCTTGGCACTTTCGTGCAGGACCCGCGCAGCGGCGCGTTCGAGTGGCGGCCTGGTCCGCTGCATCGCTCGGTGCTGTACGACGTGCCCCTGCTGGTTGATGAGATCGCCCTGATCGACCCGCGGGTGCTGTCGGTGTTGTACCCGCTGATGGACGGCCGGGACGTGCTCCGCATCCCGATGAACCCGGACCTCGATCCCCTGCCCACGGGCAAGGGCTGGTTCGTCCTGGGCGCCTACAACCCCGACGTGCCCGGTGCACGGATGTCCGAGGCACTGCGCGACCGGTTCGCCCACCACATCGAAGTCGGCACCGACTGGGTGCTGGCCAACGAGCTCGGCGTGCCAGCCGACATCATCGAGGTTGCCAAGAACCTCGACCAGCAACGCCGTAAGGGTGACCTGGCGTGGTCCCCGCAGCTGCGCAGCCTGCTGTCCTACGCCTCCACCGAGCGACGCCGCGGCCGTGAGTACGCGCTGGCCAACCTGCTCGCCAAGGTGCCGCAGGACGACCGTGATCTCGTCGGCCGCGTCTTGACCGCGAAGTTCGGGGAAATCGACGCGCTGCGACTGGGACTGAGGTTCGAGTCGTGACCAGGACCGAGAGCCCGGTCGAGACCGTCGCACAGACCTTGCTGGTCGTGCGCCTCAACCGGGGCGTCAACCTGCTGGCCGGTCGCGACGACCTGATCGCGTCGGTGAAGTGGGACGCCGACGCCGACGAGCCGCCCGCATGGTTCACCCACGCCCGCGGCGAGGTCACTCTCAACGGTCCCGTCGCGCTCGACGGCGCGGACCCTGCCGAGATCAACCCGTTGACCCCGGATGGTCGTCGCCGGCACCCGGTGCTGGTCGGTCTCCTCTGCCACGAGGCCGGGCACGCGCACTCCACACACTGGGACGAGGGCTTCGGCGAGGAGGTCCCGGTCGTGGTCGTGCGGGCGGCCGTGCTGCTGGAGGAGCCGCGAATCGAGCATCGCCAGCTGCAGCGCCGTCCTGGTGACCGGTTGTTTCTGCGCGCTGCAAGCCAGCGGATCATCTTGCCGGGAGCCACCACGGCCTCGGCGGCCGCGACCCGGTGGCAGGCAGCACAGGCCGCGCTGCTGACCGCTGGCCGCGTCGATGCCGGCGTGCTGGACACCGCCGAGGTGCGCAAGGTCCTCACCTTGTGCCGTAAGACGTTGGGACGCAGGGATTTCAACCGTCTGTGCGCGGTGTGGCGCGAGGCACTGGCGGTCGCTGACGGCGACGTGCCCGGCCTCGTCGACCTGGCCGCCAGGTGGGTCGAGATCGTCGGTGTGGACGACCCGGCCGACGCTCCCGCGCCGGCGTGCGCGCGGGGTGTGCCCGACGGTATCCCCGCCGGGGGCGGTGACGGCGAGCCGGAAGAGGACGAGGGTGCTGGCGACGACACCGGTGACGCCCCTTCGATCGACCCCGGCGAGCAGGACGGCGGCGCTCTCGCCGAGGCATTGGCCGGGGCGTTCCGCGACGCGATGACCGTGGTGGCCGAGCGCGGCTCGGCGCAGGCGACCGCCGAGCTCCGCGAGGACGAGGACCGGGCGCCCGCCGAGAACACCAGTCTCCGTGACCGGCACACCGAGGAGCGCGAAGCCAAGGAACGCGAAGCCAAGGAACGCGAGGCCGCCGAGGAGCAGGCCGAACTGGTCTTCCACGGCTACAGCGCCGATGGCGCGACCGATCCTCGCGCAGCGACCCGCCCGCCGACCGACGAGGAGCGGACCCTGGCGCGGCGCACGGGCAAGGCGCTGCGCCGTGCCCAGTTGCGGGAACGCGCCCGGATCGTCACCACCTCCCAGGTGCCGCCCGGCAGGCTGATGGGCCGCGAAGCGATGCTGGCAGCCGCGCAACGAGCGCGGTCAGCGCCCGTGACAGCCCGCCCCTTCCGACAGGTCACCCGCCGCGACACCCCCGAGCCTCCCTTGACCGTGGGCATCGCGGTGGACATCTCCGGGTCGATGACGTGGGCGACCGAGACCATGGCATCGGTCGCGTGGTTGGTGGCGCACGCCGTCGATCAGGTCGGCGGCAGTTCCGCCACGGTCGCCTTCGGCGAGGAGGTCACCGCGATCACCTGGCCCGGGGTGACCCCGGTCAAGGTCCAGACGTTCATCGCCGACGACGGCTGCGAAGTCTTCACCGATGCGATGCGGGCACTCGACGGCGGCCTCCGGCTCACCAGCGGTGACGGTGCCCGGCTCGTGTTCGTCGTGTCCGACGGCCACTTCGTGGCACCGGGGGAGAAGAAGCGCGCGGCCGCGATGGTCGAGCGGCTCGTCGAGCACGGCGTCGTGATGCTGTGGCTGGACCTGCACCGGGATGGGCGGCTCAGCGGCACGATCGTCCCGTCCGGGGCCGTGCCGATCCCGGTTGTCGACGTCGCCGACATCCCACAGCAGGTGGAAACGATCCTCGTCCGGGCGTTGCGCGCCCGCTGATCCGGCGGCAGCTGCTTCGACAGGGCGGCCGGGAACAGGACTTGTCGAAGTCCGTTCCCGGCCGTGGCGGCGACTTCGCCATCAAGCAGACCCTCGCGCCGCCGCAGTGACGCCAGGACCTCGCCGCGCTCGTAGCGCCCGCAGGTTCTCCACGCGATCAGGGCCGCGGTCACGCGTTCACCCCACCACCTCGTGATGGCCGGGCCGGATGTCCCGGCTTTCGTCGTTTCCTCACCGAGTCAGGAGATTTCCCCATGGCGGGTAACCGCTGGACCGGAACCGGAGTGCACCGCACACGCACACTCGAATGGGTCGTGGGTGAGAGATACAAGACGAAGTCCAATGGCTAATGTGGTCGCTACGTGCCGATCCACAACGCCAAAGCCGAATGCATCTGCGGGTGGAGCCAGTGGGCCGGCGACCGTGCAGAGGCCCGGAGCCTTGCGCGCGATCACCGATGGACCGTTGCCGTGCTTACCGCCGATCTCGCCACCTTCGTCCAACTCGTGAGCGAACTTCACCTGCCTGCGGAGTTGGATCCACCTCTGCGCCGGTTGGACGAGACCGCCCGCTCCAGCGACGGTGAGCACGTGGAGGCGCCACTCGTCGACCTCCGACCACTGCTCCACAGGACCAACCAGCCGCCCGGCCTCGGCGAACATCCCCTCATCGACCGACTGATCAGCGCCGTGAACGCCGTGTCCGTGCCCTGGCAGAAGATTGGCGTGCCCGACTCACGATAGCGGCGCTGACCGACGCCGTCGAACTCCTTCGTCGGCGGGGTGGGCGTGGGACGTGCTGCAGCTGAGCAGACCGCCGAAGGTGGTGCAAGGGCGCTACCGCGCCGCTGCCGCGCACACCCTTGCACCGCCTTCGGCGCCCCGCTGGGCGTGCGCCCGTCACGCACACCACCCAGCCGATTCGGAGTTCACGATGAACGCCGTCCAGTCCACCGCCGTCCGCGGCTCGTCAACGGGTTCACCGGCGACACCCGGTTCCTGAGCATGTTCAGCCCGCACCCGGTCACCTGGCAGGGCCAGCGCTACCCGACCGGTGAGGCCGCGTTCCACGCCGGGAAGACCGAGGACCCGCAGCTGCGCGCCTGGATCGCGGCCGCGTCGACGCCGGGAGAGGCCAAGCACCGCGGCCGCCGGGTCCCGCTGCGCGCCGGCTGGGACGAGCACCACCGGCACGTCGTCATGCAGCAGGTGATCGAGAACAAGTTCACCGATCCGGACCTGGCCGCGCAGCTGCTCGCCACCGGTGACGACTTGCTGGTCGAGCGCAACACCTGGCACGACCAGACCTGGGGCTGCTGCTCCTGCTCCCGCCACCAGGCCGTTCCCGGGCAGAACCTGCTCGGCCGGTACCTGATGGGCCACCGCGCCCGGCTCGCGCCGAGGCCCGCCAACCGCTGGGTGCGGGTCGCGGCCACCGGCCACCGCCCGCAGGGCCTGCCGCCGGGCAGCGAACCGTGGCTCGCCGACGAGCTGCGCCGGGTCGCGGCGAAGCTGGCCGCCGACCACGGCACCCAGGTCGCGATCAGCGGCGCCGCCGCCGGCGCGGACCTGATCTGGGCCGAGGCCGCGCACGACCACGAGATCCTGGTCTGGCTCTACCAGCCCTACACCGGCCACGACTCCCGCTGGCCGCACGACTGGGGCGACCGGCTCACCGCGGCCCGCGGCATCGCCCACCGCGTGGACACCCTCGGCGACCGGTTCAGCGTGCAGGTCCAGCACGCCAGGTCGGACTGGATGCTCCGCGACTGCGACGCGGTGGTCGCCGTGCTCGACCCGCTGCACCGCTCCGGCGGCACCAGGCAGGCCCTCCAGCGGGTGTCCGCGACGACCCCGGTCATCCACGTCGACGTCCGCAACCGCCGGACCTCGCTGCGCGCCCCGGCCCGCTGCGGCGCGGCGCCCGCGAGCTGACGCACGGCCGGCGGCGGCCAACTGGCCGCCGCCGGAGTGCGCCGTCCAACCCTCGCCGCGCACGTGGACGCAGCAGCCCAGCACGCCGGGCAGCACCGGCAAGGGCGCTTCGCGTCGCTGCGCGATGACCGCACGCGGTCACCCCTGCCTGCGCACTGCCCGGCCCGCTCGGTCCGCGCTTGTCCACACAGCGCTCTCCGAAGGGCCGATCCATGCCCAACGCCACCGATCACACCGAACCCGACAGCACGACGGTGCCGTGGACCCCACCGCGGCCCGCCGAGATCCCCGCCCTGCACACGAGCCTGCGGGCCTGGCTCGGCCACCCGTTCTTCTTCAAGGTCACCATCGACGCGCTCGACGCCGGGCAGGGCACGATCATCCCGGCGGCGGCGAACCCGCTCGAGGCCGCGGTCATCCTGCACCAGGAGGAAACCCGCCGTCTCGGCTCGGCGGAGCTCTACGCGGTCGACGAGGAGACGACCGCCCAGGCACTCGCCGCTGGCGCCCGGTTGCCCGACTGGTCGGTACAGCCCGCCGACCTGCCCGCTGAACAGGGCTTTCTCGTCTTCGACTCGCCGATCGGCCACTCCGAGGCCACCGACGGCCTCATCGCACCGATCGTCGCCTGCTCCTGGGGACCGTCCCCGCACTGCTCGCCACCAGCCGGCGCGGTGTGGCTGACCTTCTGGTCGGCGCCGGTCCTCGATCGCCTGGTCCAGGCCGGCATCGAGGCTGGCCTGGACCCGGTTGAGGCGCAGCGCGAGGTCAACGCGGTTCGCCGCCGCTGGTGTGGGACGACGAGGCGCTGGTGTGCTGGTCGGCCGGGGAACCCGACATCCCGACCACACCTCGGTACATCCCGTCCGAGGAGGTCGGCGGCGTCATCGCCAAGGAACGCACGCTGCCGTGGATCCAGACGGTGCTGGCGGCCTGGCTGCTCATCCAGGAACCCGCGATCGTCGAGATCACCGAGCAGCGCGCACCGCGGCCTGAGCGTCGTCGCGCCGAACGTGCCGGACGTCCTCTGCCGCCGGTGCGCGTGGTCAGCATCCATCGCCGGGTCAGCACAGCCACCAGGCCCGCCGAGCCGTCGGGCCGCACGGTCAACATCCGGTTCCGCGTTCGCGGCTTCTGGCGCGATCAGCCGTACGGCAAGGGTCGTGCGCTGCGCAAACGCACCTGGATCCCGGAGCACTGGCGCGGTCCTGAAGACGCCCCGGTGCTGATCAGGCCCAGGGTGACCGTGGTCGAGGCGCCACCCGAACCCGCCGACTGATCATCCCGAACGGGGCGTGACGCCGCTGAACAGGTTGTGCGGGCGCAGACCCCGCGGGCTTCGTCAGCTCCCACGGGCGCTGGAGGTCAGTCGAGCAGCCGCGCGGTGCGGTGTCGCCACGTTCTCCACGGCGCTGGACGCGACGGATCACCTCTCGCGGGTGTTCGTCACCGGCCACCTGGGCTTCGCACTCTGGACCGGCCTCGGACCGGCGTCAACCGCCGCACGAGCTTTTCTCCCGCTCGATCCGCGGGGCCCCGCCCCCTCCGGACCGAGCAGAAATCCTTGCGTGCTCTGGCGCGGTTGACCCCCTGCCCATGCCCGGTCCCCGGTCGAGTGCGCCCCACGGGGCCTGACAAACCACCAGCTCAGCAGCGGTGATCCGCTGCGCCACGACCGAGGAGCACCTCATGGCAGGCGAAACCGTGATCACGGTGATCGGCAACCTGACCTCCGACCCCGAACTGCGTTTCACCCCGGCGGGCGCCGCCGTCGCCAACTTCTCCGTTGCCTCGACGCCGCGCACCCTCGACCGCGAGTCCGGCGAGTGGAAGGACGGCGAGACCCTCTTCCTGCGGTGCAACATCTGGCGGCAGGCCGCTGAGAACGTCGCGGAGTCGCTGACCCGCGGTGCCCGCGTGATCGTGAGCGGGCGGCTCAAGCAGCGGTCCTTCGACACCAAGGAAGGCGAGAAGCGCACCGTCATCGAGCTCGACGTCGACGAGATCGGCCCGTCGCTCAAGTGGGCCACCGCCAAGATCACCAAGGTCAGCCGGTCCGGCGGCGATTCCGGCGGAGGCTTCGGTGGCGCCCCGGCCTCGGGCGGCGGCGCCCCGGCCGACGACCCCTGGGGTTCCGCGCCCGCGGCGGGCAGCGGCGGTGGGTTCGGCGACGAGCCGCCGTTCTGACCTGCACCACCTGCGCCCCGTGGCCGCCGTACGACGGCGGCCACGGGGCGTTCGTGTGTTCCGACCGCGCCCGGAGGCACCGATGAACCTCACCCCTGCCGACCTCGTCCGTGTCCCCGTTTGTGACCTCGTCGACGTCGAGGGCGAGATGACCGCCACCCAGCTGCGTGCCCTGCTGGAGCGCGCCGGCCGCGACGACCCCGAGCGCGCTCACGGCTTCGTCGACGACCTGATGCGCGCCGCGCTGCAGGCGATCAGCGACGGCCACCCGGAGCCGCACCTGCTCGCCGCCGCCGTGCTCGTCGCTGCCTCGGCGGACTTCCCCCGCTGGTGTGCCTGAACCCGCGTCTTCTCTGCGTGCGCAGCAGCGGGGGAGTACCCGACGAAGGAGTCTCCCTTGTCCGACAACGAAAACACGTCCCGAGAAGCAGCCGCTGTGCCCGGATTGCGGGAAGCAGTGGATGGCGTGGCTGGACTACCGCATCACGCCGCCCATCACCTTCGTGCAGATCGGCAAGCCCACGGCCAGGCAAATCCAGGAAGCGCAGGAAGCCCGCTTCCGGGAATGGCGGGACACGATCAGGTTCCGGCAGGACCTGATCGAACGCATCTGCCGCGAGAACCACGATCCCGGAACGCCGGGCGCCGCACCCTGACCGGGCATGTTCTTGTGCCTCCAGCGCACCCACCTTGCGCCTGGTGGACACCCGGTTGCGCGCACGCGCGCCACGCGCGTGCGCGCGTGGGTCCGGACGATACCAACACGAGCTGACCGCGCTGCAACCCCGGTAAACCCTGATTCCCCGGGGTTTCCGGGGTTGATCGGCGCAGCCGTGCACTGGATCGCGTCCGACCCCCAGGCCGGCAGGGCGGCGCACTCTAACCGCGGCCGCCGCTGCGCCCGAGGCACCGCCAGCCCAGCCGGCCGGGTGAGACGAGCCCCTGCGGGGTCGCGCTGCGCGCGATCCCACCCGGTCGGCCGAGCGCGCCACCCCGGCCGGTCCGTGGCCGCGGTTGACCGAGTCGCGCCCCCGACCAGGGGGAATCAGCCCGACCAGTCACCTGACTGGTCCGCACACCGGCGCCCGCCAAACGCCGGTGACACCACGAACGCCAGTGGAAGGACACCGAACATCCCGTGAGCGCGACCCTTTCCGACCCTGCGGCCGTCGACTGGTCGAACCAGCCCGGCCTGTATGTGAGCGTCTACCGGCTCGCCCTGGACATCCCCACGCTGGCCGACGGCCTCAGCCACCGGCACGTGCATGCCACGGTCAACGGCGTGATCGACGCCGTGGGGCGCCGTCCGGTGTTGCACCCGATCCCGGCCGACTGCCGATCGGACATGCCGAACCCGGACGCTCCGGCGATGTGGATCTACCAGGGCTTCGACCGGGTGTTCCTGGTACCCGCGACCCACCTGGTCGACGGCGTCCCCGACCTGACCGGGCTCAGGTACGGCGGGAACTTCGCCTACCGCGACGACCCTCGCTTCTACGGGCTTGTCGGCTTCGACGCGGCGATCAAGATCCACGATCATCGCGAGTTCTGATCCGAATGGGTGCGGTTGACCGGGTTGGTCACCCGCACCCATCAGGGGTATTCGCAGCATATTGCCCAGCGAATTGACAGGCGCGCATCGGAAAACGGGCGCACCACGACGAACAACACTGCGCGAATTCGTGTGGAGTCCTGTGCGGGCCGACGCACTCTAGCGCGCACGGCCGCCAGGGCGATGGCGCGGTACCCGGCCCAGCACGGGTGAAACGGCCCCGGAATACCCCGCGAACAGGGAAGATCCCGGCCGGTCCACGCCGGCTGGGCGAGGCCGCAACCCCCGCCCCGACCTGGCCGTGCGCACTGAACCGAGTGCGTCCCGCACAGGGACGCCGACCGCACGGAATTCGCGCACCGCGATGAAGTGCATTCGAGGAATTGCCACCGGAGTCCCGCCAAGGCTCCGGTTCGCCACAAACAGGGAGAATGATAGTGGCCACGACCGAGATTGCTGTCGAGCACATCGACACCGACATCGCTCCCGGCGACGTCGCGTCCGAACAGGGGAACGTCGAGACCACCACCGACGCCGAGCAGCGTCCCGCAGTCGAACTTCGCTGGGTCGACCCGAGGACGCTGGTGGTCGGGGCGAACACGCGGAAGAAGCCGGAACTGCCGAAGTGGTTCGTCGACGACATCGCGGACCGGGGCGTGCGTGAGCCGATCTCGGTGCGCGAACCCGCACCTGGGAACCTCGTGGTGCGGAAGGGCCAGCGGCGCACGTTCGGCGCCATCGAGGTGTGGGAACGGGCTCTGGCCAAGGGCACCGAACCGAAGCACAAGCTGGTGCCCGTGCTGGTCGAGCCGGAACTGATCACGGACGACGTCCAGGCCGAGATCGACCGGATCATCGACCAGCTCGGCGAGAACGAGCACCGGGCCCCGATCACCGACGCCGACGAGGTGTACGCCACCCAGGAGCTGCTGGACCTGGGCCTGACGGCCGGTCAGATCGCGAGGAAGCGACACATCGGCACCAAGCGGGTCAAGACCGTGGTCGAGGTCGCCAGGAGCACGGTGGCCGTGGAGATGCTTCGGACGGGCATCGTCGAGAACCTGGCCCACGCCGCGGTCATCGCCGAGTTCCAGGACGACGAGGCCGCGGTCGAGACGCTGACCAGCGCGGCGACCACGCGGCCCGAGCAGTTCGACCACGTCGCCCAGCAGCTGCGCGACCGGCGCGAGGAGATCCGGCTCCGCGGGAAGATCACGGCCCAGCTCACCGAGCAGGGCGTCACGATCATCGAGCGCCCGAGCTCGCTGCACGACGGCAAGGTCCGCAAGCTCGACGACCTGCGCCCGTCGGCCGAGTCGCCCTCCGGCACCGACCTGACGGCCGAGGACCACAAGGGCTGCCGCGGGCACGCGGCGTTCGTCGCGAACTTCGGCTCGTGGCGGCCGGTGGCCGAGCGGTTCGGCGCCGCCTACGTCTGCACCGACTTCAAGGCCCACGGCCACGTCAGCCGCTACAACAGCATGACCACCGGCGCGACCAGCGGTCCGATGACCGCCGAGCAGAAGGCCAAGCGCAAGGTGGTCGTCACCAACAACAAGGCGTGGCGGTCGGCGGAGACGGTGCGCCGCAAGTGGGTCCGGGACTTCCTGGGCCGCAAGCGGGCCCCGAAGGACGGGATCAGCTGGGCCGTGCAGATGCTGGCCGAGGGCAGCCACCCGGTACGCAAGGCGATGGAGAGCGACCACGCGCTGGCCATCGAGATGCTGGGAATGCCGAAGCCGGAGTTCTCCGCCTACCACCGGCGGGAGAAGCACGTGATCTCGGCCGCGGCCGAGAACGCGAACCCGGCCAGGTCCACCACGCTGCTGGTGGCGCTGGTGGTGGGAGCGCTGGAGAAGAGCACCGGCACCCACACCTGGCGCAGCCCGTCCTCGGAGGCCAAGGCGTACTTCGCCCAGTTGGAGAGCTGGGGCTACTCGCTGTCCGACGTCGAGCAGCTGGTGCTCAAGCCCGAGGGGAAGGCCGCCCTGGCCGGCTTCGACGACGAGGTCGACCTGGACGACGAGCCGGAGGAGGACGTCGAGCCGGAGAACGAGGATCAGGGCGACCTGGTCGACGGCGGTGACGCCGAGGTCCCGGAGGACGTCGAGAGCACGGAGGTCACCGAGACGGAGGCGTTCGAGGAGTACGCCGACGACCTGGCGGCCTGACACGCTCGCTGGTGGGGTCACCCCATGTGGGTGGCCTCACCAGGGTTTTTGCCACTTTCTTGCCACCGTCAGCAGCGGGGGTCGAGCCGGGGAGGTCGGAATCGCCAGCCGCGGTCACCGAGCCGTCGGGCCACCGGGTGCCGCACTGTGGCGGCACCGAGCTGACGCACGAGGTCAGCACACCGGGCGGGGGCGAGCGCACAAACCCTCCGGCCCATCCGGTCGAGATGAACCGCGCCGTCGCGTGCCGTTGTCGGCCGGCGGTCAGGTGTGCGCGGTCCACGTCGCCCGGACGAGCCTGCGGGCTTGTGCGTCCGCGCGAGCGCGGACCCCCACCCGGCGTGCTGAGGCCAGGGCCCGTCAGCACGCCCCCACCGCAGAGAGGGGCCGACCATGGCCCGCCACCTCGCAATCGCCACCGCTCACCCCCACCTTCTGACCAGCGCGTTCGAGACGCTGCGGGGCCTGGTCAACTGCGCGGCAGACCGCCTCAGCTACTGGCGCTTCCGCCACACGGCCTCCTTCAGCTGCGAGCACTGCGGCATCACCCGCGTTCCGCCCGCGAACACCGGCGCCGAGCTGCGCCGCGCCCGCGAGCTGGCCACGGACCACTCCCGACACGGCTTCCACGCCGGAGCCCCCACCGTCTACGGCGCCTAGCGCCCGCACCGGCCGGTCCCGCAGCCCTGGGACCGGCCGAGTTCGTCACCACACCCTCGCGCACGCGCCGAACCCCGGCGCGGCTTTGCCGTGCGCGCGTTCGCCGAACACCCACTGGAGAACCTGTGATCACCCGCCTTACCGCCAGGATGCCTTTCGCCCGCGGCGACGTCTGGACCGTCTGGGCCGGACGACCCGCGCTGGCTGCCAAGGCTCAGCTGCGGATCGAGGAAGACACCGTCATCGCCACGCCGAACCCGGCGCGGCTCGGCGGCCCCAGCATCTACCTGCGTCCGACCACCGACAGCCTCGACCGCGACGTCGACCGCGACCTTGCCGAGTTGCTGCTGGCCGTTCCCAACGTTCGCTCCGAGGACTGGGCGATCGACGCGACCGGCTCGGTCGCCGTTCCAGTCGCCGAGCCGACCACGGCCAACGACGACGAGGTCACCTGGCAGGTGACCGACGAACTGGCGGTGCATCACACCGACCGGTTCGAGGGCTACCTCTCCCTGCCCATGGTCAACGGCGTCGGCGGCCCCGCCCGCCAAGCCGACGTCGACCTGACCCTCCCCGAGTGCACGCAGCTCGTGATCGCGCTGGCGTCCTTGCAGTACTGGCGGTTCGAGCTGAACACCACACTCGCTGCGGCGGCGACGACGAAGCGCCGCGGGTTGCGACGCGCTCGCGCCCTTCGGGGTCTCATCCGCCGCTGAACGCGCGTGTGGCTCGCCCGAGCACCGCCCTCGGGCGAGCCACACGCGCGTTCCGCCTTGGCCGCCGCCACAGCCACGCCTCGCACACCGGAAAGGAGCTGCGCCCGTGCTCTACCTCGCCAACGCCTCCAGCCCCGCGGTGCGCACAGCCATGACCCGTGGCGAGCTGGGCCGGATGTGCACGCCCGCCGAAGGCCGCGCGCCCTTGGACGGCGTGACGTGGGCTGTCGACAACGGCTGCTTCGGCCGCGGGTTCCCCGGTGAACACCGCTGGTTCGCGTGGTTGCAGCGTCACGCCGACTACGCGGACCGGTGCCTGTGGGCGACCGCACCCGACGTGTTCCTGCCCGCGCTCGGTCGCGGCGACGCCCGCGCGACGCTGGAGCGGTCCTGGCAGTGGCTGCCCGAGATCCGGCACCTGGGCTACCGGGCCGCCCTGGTCGCGCAGGACGGGCTCGAGGACCTGGACGTGCCCTTCGAGGCGTTCGACGTGCTGTTCCTCGGCGGCTCGACGGCCTGGAAACTCGGTCTGCACGCCGCCTGGCCTACGCCGCCGAACTCGGCTGCCGCTCCGCAGACGGCATGTACCTGGCGTTCGCGCCGGACCAGAACTTGCAGCGGTTGCGCCGCTGGACAACGCCCACCACCGCCTGACCAGCGGCGGCCCGGCAGCCCGGTTGTTCTCCAATCCGGTGCCGCCGCGAGGACGGGCCGATGCCAGCAGAACCGGCCGCTGCGCGCCAAG
Source organism: Actinokineospora cianjurensis (assembly GCF_003663795.1). Classification (NCBI taxonomy): domain Bacteria; kingdom Bacillati; phylum Actinomycetota; class Actinomycetes; order Pseudonocardiales; family Pseudonocardiaceae; genus Actinokineospora; species Actinokineospora cianjurensis. The sequence goes on along the minus strand of NZ_RCDD01000003.1, from coordinate 650,255 downwards.
GGCGCCTTCGGCGTCGCACGCGATGGGCCTGCGGCCCACCCTTTCCGCTGCGCGCCCGGCCCCGCTCGCACAGCTCCCCGTCCCCGCGACACCACCCGGAACGGAGAGCCACATGGACCTCACGATCACCCCACCACCCGGTTACAGCGCAGTTCCGGATGCGAGGTGGACGTGGGCCGACCCGCGCTGCGAACGCTGTCAGGGCAGCGGAACCGTCTGGCATACCGTGTACGAACACGACATCTACGGGTGGGAGTACGACCCCGAGGAAGTCATTCCGCTGTATCGCGAGCCCGACGACTGCGACTGCGTGTGGACGCCCGACGTCGACGTCCTCGAGGAGCTCAGCCGGCGGTACCGGTCCTGGGGCAACGCCGACCGGGCGCGTGACGCCTGGGAAGGCATCGCGCAGGCCATCGGCCCCCGCCGCCCCGGTGGCTGGTACTGGTGCGGGTACTGGCGAACCGGCTACACCGTCGTCTCGATCGACTACTCCTTCTACGACGGCGACCCCGCCAGCCCGGCCTGGCAGATGACCGTGCAGTGGGACGACGGCCACCGCACCACCCACTTCACCGCCTGGGACCATGGCCGGGACTCCTGCCACCGGGCGCCCGCGCGTCACCCCGGTCCGGCGCCCGTGCCTCCAGAGCTGCGCTCCTCGGCACCAGCGTCCAGCCGCGGCCTCTGGTCGCTGCTGACCTCCTGGTTCCAACCGCGCCGCTGACCAGCGTCGGAGCCGGGCGCCCACCGGGCGCCTCAGCCTGCCACCAGGTGATCACTCACGCCGCCGTCGCGCCGTTCATGCCGCCCACCACGGCGGGAACGGCCGCGTCGCGGCCGGCCCGCCCCGTCGAGCAGCCCGATTGCCGCCGAGGGCCGGGTTCCGCCTCACCACGTCCAGTTTCGTTCCCGCTGAAAGGTGCCGACTGTGCCCATCAGGACCGTTGTCGCGACCGCCCAGGGCCAAGGGCAACGCCGAAACGACTTTGCCCACGCCACCGAAGGCGAACTGGTGATCTTCCCGCTCGTGTGCGACCGCGACATGGCCAACCCGGATGGTGGCTGCGGCTGCAACCGCAGTTTCGAGGGAGTGGATTCGCGCAAGGCCACCACCACCGCGGTCGTCGCCGATGTCGACCTGACCTACTCCGAGTACGTCGATGCCATCCTCGCCAGTCAGCATCGTTTCGGGCTGACGAACCACCGCCGCGGCGACGCGGTCGAGGAAGCCGATGAACTCCTCGACATGTTCAAGGACTGGCCTGTCGGCACCGTCGTCGAAAAGCGCGGCGTGCGGGTGCAACAGCGCCACATCGTTCGCCGTACCGGTGGCACGCCACGTTGACCGAACAGCGAAATCCGGCGTGGGCGACGACCACACCTGCCTGACCAGTACCTACATGGCGCCCGTCCGCGCCTTCGCTGTCTGAGAGCCGCGCCAGTGAACCCTGCGCTCGTGGCGGCACCGGGTCTTCCGTCCCGGTGCCGCCACGAGGACGAGCCGATGCAAGCAGACCCGGCCGCACAGCTCCAAGGGCGCCTTCGGCGTCGCACGCGACGGGCCTGCGGCCCACCCTTCCGCTCCACGGCCGCCCCGCTCGCACAACGCCCGTCCACGCAACACCACCGGCACAGGAGGACCACCGGATGCGTAAGCAGCTCTCGACCGTGATCACGCGGGTGCGCACGATGGAGATCGAGGACGTCAACCACCACATCATCGCTGGCGGGTACGTGGTCACCGCTCTGGCGTTCAACGGCCACTCCACGCTGGTCATGACCGCCGTGTACCTGTGGGCCGGGTTGGCGCACAGCAACGCCCTGCGCGCGACGCACCTGTCCACGTTCGTACTGCACCTGCGCCGCCGCCGTCCTGCGGCTCCCGCCGCGCCGCGCCGTCTCCAGCCCGCGGCGGTGTGAACGATCGGTTCGGTGGCCAACGGATCACCCCGTTGGCCACTGGGCCGATCGACCCACACGCTGCCGAACCCTCCAGGTTCGCCAGCGGAAAGCCAGGTGCTCGGCTCCCCGTTCGCGTTCGCCAAGAGCGAATCGTGGTGTGACCGGCCAGCTCAATGCACCCGTACGGGCTCGGGCCGAGTGGACGGCCCCAAGGCCAGCACGCCGGCCGGGGGCTACGCGCCGATGGCGGCCCGGCCCGCACCGACACGGGTGGGACCAGCCTCGCTGCGCTCGGTCGCTGACGCGATCCCACTCGGTCGGCGGAGCCGCCGCCCCGCCGTTCCCGCTCGGCAACCCCCGGCCGGCGTGCTCCTGGCCAGGGCCGTTCCACTCATCGCCGAACCCGACGGAGGTTCCTCGTGCAGTACGACGACACCCTGGCCCACGTCCGCGACAACCTGACCCATCCGCAGGTGCACCGCCTGCTCAACGCCATCTTGGCGCGGCACTCGATCCTTCGGGACCTGCGCACCGCGCTGGTCATCGTCGGATCCGACATCGTCATCGAGGGCGTGATCCCAACGCCCGGTACGCCACCGGCCTGTCCGGCACCGTGCAGGCGATCACGACGGCAAGTACGCCGACCTGCTGCTGGACGAGGAGTCCATCAAGGCCCTGGCCAGCGGCAAGGGCAAGACCGCGCACCCTGGGGCCGCGACCACCGAGCGCTACACGTTCACCGGATTGCCGCTGAGCGCCTTCGCGGTCACCGATCCTGACGAGTCCTTCGTCGACCTCGTCGGGTTCGTCCACGGCCAGGCCACCCCCGCGGACCTGGAGTCGCTGGACAAGGCCCGCAAGCAGCGCATCGACGTGCTGGCCGACGGACTGGAGGTCGGCGACTCGGTGATGCTGGCCAACATCCAGCGGAAGTACCTGGCCGGGCTGACCGGCACGGTGAAGACCGTCGACCACGCCAAGAGGCGGTTCAGCCTGCTGCTCGACGAGGCATCCACCGACCGGCTGCGCTACCACGGCCGCAACAACCGGATCGACATCCCGCTCGGCGTCAAGGAGCACCTGCTCCGCAGATCGCCGTCGCCTGCGCGCTCATCCCGAACGAGCGCTGATCACCACACGGCACTGGCGGGCGGACCACCCGCCCGCCGGTGCCGTGTGCCCGTTTCCCTTGCCCGCCTTGGAGATTCCGATGCCCACCGTGGGGCCACCAGCCCACCAGCCCACCAGCCCCTGCCCACCTGCACCGGTCGCAACCGGCGCCTTCGCATGGCGCCCCGGCTCCGCCGCCGCGGCCGCGCCGATCGCCGCCGACCACGGCGGAGCCGTGACCAGCGCAAACCTTCTACGCGCTGACCCTGCTCCCGCCTACGCTGACTCTCGATGGGGGATTCCGACCATGACCACCACACCGATCAGGAGACGTTCCACCCAACGCCAACCGATCACCCGGCCACGGCTGGAGGCCGCGCTGGCCGCTGCCCGCCGCGGATGGCCCGTCTTCCCGCTCTACCCGTTCTCCAAAAGGCCCGCGGTCAAGGACTGGGAGAACCGCGCGACCCGCGACGAGGCCGAGATCGCCGCCTGGTGGGAAGCCGCGCCATACAACGTCGGTGTGGCCTGCGGCCCCGCCGGACTGGTCGTGTTCGACCTGGACACCGTTCACGGCGCGCCACCGCCGGAGGACTGGGCCGACCTCGACCTCACACACGGCCGCGACGTCCTGCGCATTCTCGCCGAGCGCGCCGGCCAGCCTGATCCCATGGACACCTACACGGTGACCTCACCCGGCGACAGCGAACACAGGTACCTCGAGGCTCCACCGGGCATCGAACTGCGCAACACCGCCGGTGCCGCCGGCCGCGGACTCGGGCCCTACCTCGACGTGCGTGCCTCCGGCGGCTACATCGTCGCCGCAGGATCGGTGCGCAGGATCAACGGCAAGCCCCGGTACTACCGGATCTCCCGCGACGTCCCGCTAGCGCCGCTTCCGCAGTGGCTGATCACCCCCCTGACCCCGCCACCGCTGCCCGAACGCGAACCCGTCCGCCTCTCGACAGGGCGGCGCATCGGCGCCTACGTGCAGAAGGCGCTCGACGAGGAAGCCGACCGCGTCGCCCACGCCGGCTCGGGCACCCGCGCGGACATCACCTTCAAGGCCGCGGCCAAGCTCGGCGAGCTCGTCGGCGCCGAGGTACTCGACGAGGCCGTGGCCGTCGAGGCCCTGCTGCTCGCGGCCCGGGTCCACGTCGGCGTGGACAGGTGGACCGAGAACGAAGCGCTGCACCACATCGGCAACGGCATCGCCCGCGGCCGCAACAACCCGCGCGTGATCGACCTGTCCGGCTGACCACCAACCCTGCCCCGGCAAACCGGGGCGTCCGGCGGTCTTGACGGCCGCGTCGCGGCCGTCACATCGAGCTCGCTTCCAGCGCGGACGTCAACCGGTCCGGGCGCCGCGGCTGGCGCCCTCGCATACCTGTCGCCTCCGGGCCCACGCGCCCACCGGGTCCCGAGGGCTGGAGCGCCCGTGGACCGCCCGGAGGTCAGCACACCGGGCGGGGGCTAGCGCACAAACCCTCCGGCCCATCCGGTCGAGATGAACCGCCCGCTGCGGTGTCGTCGTTGGCCGCCGGTGACGTTCGCGCGGTCCACATCGACCGGACGAGCCTGCGGGCTTGTGCGTCCGCGCGAGCGCGGACCCCCACCCGGCGTGCTGAGGCCAGGGCCGCGATCCACAGACACCCCAGCCCCAGGAGGCCCCGATGGACCCGCAGACCCTCACCAGCATCACCAACTGGCGCGAGTTCACCGACCACGACGCCCTCAACGACCGCCTCGCCACCGAGCTGGCCGCCGACACCGGCCAGTGGTGAGCCGGTCGTGGAGTTCTTCGCCAAGGTCGTCGGCGTCCTCGTCCTGGGCGCCCTGATCAAGCTCGCCATCCGGCTCTGTGGCCACCGGCTCTCCTGGCGCCTGGCCTTCCTGATCGCCTTCGTCGCCGTCTTCAGCGCCTGAGCGAGCGATCACCGCCCGGCCCGCTCCGCGGGCCGTCCCCACATCCACCCCTCACCACGGGAGTTCCGTCGTGCCCCTCGCCCTGCTCGTCCTGATCGCCGTCCTCGCCCTGCTGATTATCTCCGCCCTGCTGGCCGCCCTGTTCACCGTCCTGATCCGGCACAACCCCGCCCTGTTCGGCGGTCCCCAGTCGTGGAAGCGCGCCGCGCTGATCTCCCTCGCCCTCGTCGGCTTCATCTGGCTGCTGATGCTGATCAACACCCTGTTCGTCGTGCTCGTGGCCCTCCTGCTGGGTGTCTGACCCGCCGCCCGTGCCCGGCCGGGGCCGACCCGGCCGGGCACGGGGTCCCCATGCCATTACCTACCTGGAGGACGCCCGTCATGCTCGAACTCGTCCCGGACGTGCTGGAGAACTACCTCAGTGAGGCCGACGCTGCCCGTGACCGGTCCGCCCGCGACCTTTACCCGCTGCGGCTGCTGGACATCACCCGCCAGGCCCGCGCGGCGGTTCCTCTCGCCAAGGCCCTGCTGCTGGACCTGAGCACGCGGTGGGACAAACCGATCGGCCCCATAGTGACTGCGGTCCGCTCCGACGCCACCACCTCCGCGCTCAGCCCGCCGCCGTGGCTGGAGGAATGGCGCAGCCCGCACGGCGAGGAGTGGCAGATGGTGCGCGCTCGCGCCGAGCAGCACCTGGCCTACGCCCTCGGGTTCGGCGAACCCGAGGACCTCGGCTGGACCGAGGAGGACGGGGAGTGGCGCGTGGACTTGCTCGACCCGGTCGCGGTTCAGGCGCTGACCACCTTCCAGCAGGCCGTTCATCCCGGCACCCGGCGAGGAGAGCCGGTGGGTGCACCTGGACTTCTTCAGCGACGACAGCCGGTCGAGGTTCTTCGCTCGCCGCGGTTGCCCGCGCTGTCACGGCGAGGGCCTGGTCGAGGCGGTGTCGCGACTTCCGCACGGCGGAGACACCGACACCTGCGCCTGCGCGCGCCGCCTGCTTGCTTGACACTGCCGGGGCCGGTCGGACCCGTTCCGGCCGGCCCGGTCCCGCACCGCGAGAGACGCGGGTCGCAAGTATGCGAGCGGTCCGCCCGTTAACCGCAAAGAATTAACGGGATGAATGCAGCCCTATTAGTTGCGGACGGCTGAAGCTTTCCTTCCGTTAGTTCTCCGGCTGTCGGTTTCGTTGTGGTATTCCGGGGCGCTCGCCGCCCCCGGACCCCCGGCAGGCACTCGGGAATGGATCGGGGAGGGAATGTTGCGGTACGTGGGGGCCTTGGTGATTCATTCCGACAGCCTGGCCAAAGAGCTATCGCAGGTTGTCAAGGGGGTCAACACCAGGGAAAAGCGCCCTGATGTTGACCCCCTTGACAACCTGCGATGGACGCTCAGCCAGGCCGACGGAATGAATCACCAAGGCCCCCGCTTGTCGGTGGAAATATCGACGCCCCTAACGGGCATCGATATGAAACGTGACCAGAAATTCGGCTGATCCGCTTCCGTAAGGTTGGTAACGTTGGTAATGTTGAACTTGCCAGGGGGGCAGAGAAAACCCTCGCCGGAGCCGCCAAACTCCGGACACCACGAATCCAAAGGGAACACACAATGACCACCAGCACCGTCACCCGCAAGGTCCGCTCCCGTCGCTCCCCGTTCGCGGCCAACCCCACCCGGTTCTGCACCGCGTGCCTGCTGGAGCGCTCGATGGTGGAGCAGCATGACGCGAAGCTGAAAGGCATGTGCCAAGACTGCACGGACAGGGGAGCCGTCGCCCTGGTCGACACCCCGGCCACCGCCGAGCCCATCCCCGCCCAGCGCACCGAGGAGCCGGGCACCCACGAAGGCGTGCGCGTCTGCGGCAACTGCGACGCCAACATCTCCACTCTCGCCGGGGCCGCGTTCTGCTCCGAAACCTGCAAGGTCGAAACCGCCGCCGTCGAGGCCAAGAAGGCCGCCAAGGTCAACGCGCCCAAGCCGCTGCCCTCCGACGTCCGCATGACCGTTCAGTGGAGCATCCGCGAGGGACTGTCCGACGATCAAATCCGAGTCGGCCTCAACGGCGCGTGGAAGCTGCGCCAAGGCCAGCGGTTCACCCCCGACGCCGTCGCCGCCGCCGCCCGCGTGTGGTTCGAGGACTACAACCGCGACACTTTCCAGCGCGGCGAGCGCAACACCAAGGTTCTCCGCGTGCTGAACGCCGTCCGCCGTCTCATCGAAGGCTGATCACGGCACCGACCGCCGGGCGCGAGCACCGCGCCGGCGGTCGGTCCGCGAAGCATCGGTGTGGCCGACATCGAGCTGGCCACACCGATACGAGGGGGCTCGCGCCCCCTCGTGCTCCCCGCGCCCACCTGGGCGGCCTCCGGGTCTGCGTCGAAGCCGGGCTCCGGCGCCCTGGGGGCGCCTCCGCCCGGCTACTCCCTTCTTGGCGTGCTCAGCGCCTGGAGGCGCCGCGCACGCACGCTCCACGCCTTCGGCGCTCCGCGACCACCACCACGAGCCCAGCCCGCCCGGTTCTCCTGCGCACCGCACCTCCCTCCAACACCGGGCGCTCCCCGCCACCCACCGCCGCAGCGCAGCGACCCCGCGTACCCGGAACCCCACGGCGAGAACACCCCGGTCACCGCCACCCAGATCGGGCACCGGGTTTCACAGCCCGGTCGGGGTGGTCATCAGCAACGACCCCCCGGCACCTGCGGTCAGCTGACGCACGAAGTCAGCACACCGGTCGAGGGCAAGCGCGCAAACCTCCGGCACATCCGCCCGAGTGAACCGCGCCCTCACCCACCAGCCCGGCCGATGGACTGCACGCGCGGTCCACCCATCAGCCGGACGAGCCTCCCGGCTTGCGCGTCCGCGCAAGCGCGGACCCCCGCCCGGCGTGCTGAGGCCACGGCCCGTCAGCTCGACCACCAGCGCACGGGAGGCCACGCGCCGATGACCCAGCACTTCCTCACACCCAAGGACCCCGAGGCCGCCAACGTTGTCATGATCGGCCACGACCGGGTGCTCGGCACCTTCTTCGCGCAGGTCTACAAGGACACCGGCGCCGACCCGAACCTCGTGCTCTGGGAGGGCAGCGCGCGCGGGCAACTGCCGTACGCCAACCAGGTCATCGACCTTGTCCGCGACCACGCACACATCCCCGACAAGCTGTGGGAAGCGCTCGACCACGACCGCGCCCGCGCGGCCTTCCGCACCGCAGAGGAAGCCAACGCCGTGACGCACTGGTCGCCCACCGCCCGCGTCGAGCCCGAACATGACGCCGACAGCACCCACGCCTGACCACCCGCCACCTCACCGGGCGGCGCGGCTCACCGGCCGCGCCGCCCGACGTCCCGACCAAGTCAAGGAGTCCAGCGATGACCATCACGACCAGTGGCGCACTGCCCTACGGCCACGACCTCGGCGGCGGGGACAAAACCTGACAACTCACCACTGCCGACCCGACCGACCGACCCGCCCCCCTGGTACGACCCGGCCGCGCGGCCGCGAACCTCGCCGACCAGACCCACCGGCACCTGCTCGCAGCCACCGGTGTCCACGCTGACCCAGATCTCGATGACCCGCGCGAGCTCTCCGCCGAGCATACCGGCGTCCACATCGAGCGGAACAGCTGAAATGCCGACCCGCCCTTCGTCCTCACCGCGCACGCCACCACCGCCTACTACGACACCCCGCCGTCGACCTGTTCAACCTGGACCGCCGACGCACGGCCGCACTCTGGGACGAACGGCTCACCGCCGCCGGCCACCTCGGCCTCGTCCCGCGCGCTCCAAGCCCGCGGTGGCTGCTCGTCTCGGCACCGTGAAACAGCCCATCGCCGACCTTGCCCACCGCGCCTGTCCAGCACGGTCGGCAACCCCTTGACACCCCCCGGCGGCCGCGCTGACACTCCCGCCCGCTCTACGTGCCGTGCCCGCTGACCGCACGGCGAACACCGCACGACCACCCGCTGCCCGGAACGGCGGCGCCGAGCGCAAAACCGAACCCGCCCACGCAGACGCTTCCGCGCCGCACCGAACACCGCAGCCATCCCGGAAGAGGACCGGCGACGTCCAGGTCCCGGCCGAACCCACCAGGCTGCCCGCCCGCAAGCTGAGAGCCCGGCCCGCATCCCGCCGCCGCACACGCCGACCGGCACTCGTTCACACCTGATCCCGCGCCCGGAGCCAGTGGACCGCCCCGAGGTCAGCAGACCGCGGAAGGGCTACGGCGCCGATGAACCGGCCCGCACCGACCGGGCGAGACAAGCCCCTTCGGGGTCGCGCACGCGCGATCTCACACCGGTCGACGGAGCCGAACCCCCGGCACTCCTCGCTGTCGCTCGGACCCCTCCACGACCCGCTGAGGCAAGCCGCGTTCCACCGACACCGAGCACCAGGGAGCCAGACCATGAACGAGATCACCCTCACCGGCAACGTCAGCAAGGTCCACGAAACCCGCAACACCCGCTCGGGCGAGACCATCTTCAGCTTCGACCTGGCCGTCGACAACGGCTACTTCGACAAGAACACGAACAAGTGGATCTCGCGCACCCGATTCCAGACCGCGGTGGCCTACCGCGACCTCGCCGTCAACGCCCAGAACACCATCAGCAAGGGCATGGCGGTCACCGTCACCGGCAGGCTGCTGGACGACTCCTTCACCCCGGCCGGGTCCGACTACCCGGTGAAGCGCGACAAGCTCGAAGCCCTCGACATCGCGGTCAGCCTGCGGTTCGCCACCGCAGTGGTCACCAAGACCAGCAAGACCCGCGACGAGCAGGGCAAGGAGCACAACCGCGAGCAGTTGGCCGCCGCCGCAGCCTGAGCCGCGCCGCGCCGGCACCGGTCGACCGTTCCCGGTGCCGGCGCCTCCACCGACCGAACATGCGGCTGCCGCAACGGACAGGAGAAGCACAGGCATGGCCATCAAGTACGGCGTCTGGATCGAATGCGACGAGTGCGGCGACGGCGCCGGAGACGCCATCCCGGCACCGTTCGAGGTCAACAGCGACGCCCCGCAGGACCGGGAGACAACCGAACACGAGGCTACCCAGCACGCCCTCGACAACGGATTCCTCCGCACCGCTGACGGCTGGCTGCTGTGCCACGCCTGCGTCGAACCGTCGGAGGACGGCGACCACGGCGAGGACGTCCACGCAGGCTGATGGCAGCCGCACCTCGGCAGCGACGACGAACCCGCCGACAGCGACGGACGACCGATCTGACGGTTTCGACCGGCCGGGAACACAAGACCGCGTTCCCGGCCCGCCGACCAGGCCAAGCACTGAAACAGTCAGGGCGCTGACCTACCCTCAACGCATGACAACCCCGGAGCACGCCGAGCCCACCGGCCGCAAGCGCCAGTCGCCGCGCCCGCTCGAACACGTCGTCAACCCCCTGGCGCACCCCGAGATGATCATCCGCTCCAGCGACAAGGTCGTCATCCGCCCGCCGCCAACGGAACGCCCCGCCCGATGCGCTCACCGCGGCGCGGCACCGTCACCGACGACAGCTACGGCCGCTTCTCGATCACCCGCAACGGATTCGAGTACACCGTCAAACCGCACCTCAACACGGTCGCCTCGCGGCTCGCGATCACAGTCGCCTACGACCAGGTCATCGAGCACATCGACTGCGACAACCCACCGTGCTGCTACGCCACCCCGTGCTCGGCCACATCCGGCCGAGCACCCAGACCGACAACCTCCGCCGCATGGCCCACACAGGTCGCGACGGAGACAGCGACTGCTGGCGCCGCAAGTGGTCCGGACCCAACCGGCGCGAACCCGCCGAACGGTCCAAACAACCACGCAACACCGTCAAGAACCGCTGGGACGAAGCCCGCGTGAAAGAAGTCCTCACGCACATCGACCCCGGCCCGACCGCACTCATCTCGGTCTAGCCTGCGGCCGAGACGTCGCCGACGACCGAGTCGTCGTCCCGCACCGGGTGGGACACCACGGCGAACCCAGATGCCACCGGCCGCGCCGGCGACTTCCGCCCGGAATCCTCACCGCCCGATAGTGATGCGCCGACCGGCTCGGCCAGCTTCGCCATCTGCGCCCAGCGCCGCAGGTCCTCCACGCGCTGCTCCGTCAACTCAACCAACTCGACCTGCGTGACCTTGAATGCAGTCGCCGCGATGACCGCGCGGCCCGCAGCCCGTTCCGCCTCGACCACCTGTGGGTTGTCAGCCAGCGCAGCCTCGAACGTCTCCCGCAGCGTCGCCACGCGAGCCGTGTCCTCACCCGACTTAAGCGCGGCCTCGAACGCCTCGCGCAACGCGGCGTCGTTGTCCGCCCGTGTCTTGACCGCCGTCGCCGCAGCCTCGGCCGCGGTGACCACCGCGTCCTCACGCTTGCGCCGCTCGTCGGCTTCCCTCCTGCGCAGCTTTGTCCGGATCTCACGTGCTGATGGCACGTCGACCTCCCCCGAAGATCGAAGCTTTCCCCTTACGTCAACCACGCTAACCCGACCAGCCATCCTCCAGCACCCGATAACCGCAGCCCACCACCTCTGCACAGCCGCCTCCGGCGAAAACCGCACGCCTTCATCGACGACGTCCCAGCCCGGTCCGGCTGCGTCGCTCCCGCCGACGCATCTCCCAACTCCCAGCCCACAACGACGGACACAACCCGCGACCACCCCACCCCGCGCGCTACCGAACGCGCCTACACGACTTGACGGCTTCCGCTCATCGAGACACCTGACGGCAACGCACACCCATCTCGCCGCACGGCCGACAGCACACCAACCGCGCCGTGCCACCGCCCGTCAGCACCTGACGGCTGCAAACCAACGGCCCTCGGCTCACAGCCCCTTGTGCCAGCGGACGGCCTGACGGCCGCCTGCCTGTCGGTCGCGGCGTGATGCGCCGAGACCACGCTCGCGGCGCGAGCGAGGTGGTGATCGCGATGCGACCACCACCTCGCCGCTGGCGAGGCCAGAGGACAACGGACGGCCTGACGGCCGACAGCGCTATGCCCGCTTCTGTCCGTTCCGCTCGAAGGTGGCGGAGGACTAGGTCGTTGACCTGCAGTCCGCCAACTGGGTCCGAACACGTCGCCAGTCCGGTGTCCGGACCTAGTTGGCGGAATCGGGGGTTGGTGGGCGTGTTGGGGGGTACGGCATCGTCGTGGTCTCAATCCAGGTCTGGCTTGACTGGTGGTGAAGTTCAACGAGCTGATGGCCAACTGCGCCATCTACTCCACGGCCCTGGATATCACCGACGCTGCGAACGCACTGGCGGCCGAGGGGCATCCGGTCGACCACGACGACCTGGCCGCCATCACCCCGTACATCACCCACACCATCTGACGGCTCGGCGACCTGGTGCTCGACCTCGACCCGCCCGGCGCGGTGCCCACCACCCGGTTGGATCTGGAACCCCGCGCGCTGTTCCCCGGTGGCCCGGCCGCGTAGCCCCGGCGAGCGACCCCTTGTGACCGGAGCTGGCGACATCGACTGATACTGGAAGTCCTCCGCGGCCGCAGCGAGCACTGTGTTCATTCACCGCTCAACGCTCTCGTACTGAACCGGTCCACCCCTCAAGCCGAGAACTGGCATCATGGCCTTGACGGCGGCGCGACGATCCGAGGAGTCCGATGTACGGCATATACGTTCCTGATGCGGATACTGTTCGTCGGCTGATTCCCGCCGTTCAGGACTTGCTCGAATGGCCGTACTGTAGCTATCTGATTTATCTTGCCCGCCACGTCGACCACGAGGCGGCCGCCTTCCTCGATCGCTACGCGCGAGCCGTTCATGACGAGACCGGCGAGGCGATCGCCGTTATTGTACTGTTCGACCACATCGAAGCCCTCGCGGAAGTCCGAAGTTCGAAACCTCGCGACCTTAACGCGAGTGAGTCCCCGCAGATCGTCGAGGATCTACGGATCGCGTACGGTTCATACCCGTTCCCGAAGAATGGTGTGCCCACGAGGTCGAGTCGCGAGTTGCGTACGGCTTCGCCGCGCTGGAGTCTCAAGTTCGCTGACGCCATCGGCCTCAGTCGCTCATTCGTTCCATGTATCGTGGCGTTCGATAACGTCGACGACGCCGAGTCCCAAGATTGTGTCGTCCTCGATCTCTCGAACGCAGACCAGGTGTGGGAAACGCTGCGCGACGCCATGGCCAGCTTCATGACGGTTGCTGCCAGCCAACGCTTCGTGATGACGGCCGAACGGCTCCGGACACTGAGCCGGGAAATTGAATACGCCGGGCCGGGGCGGCCATCGTACTTCTGGCTGATGCCTACCACCCCGAGCGAGCTGCTCACCATCCTCAGCCAGTCGAGTCACCCTGACCGCGCGGCGGTTGTCGACATGATCTCGCGGTCGTCGGATGACACGGAAGCGGCTGCACCAAATTACTTTATCAACGATGTCGCGGCGCTTAAAGCCGTGATCAACTACGAAGCATGCGTCGAACGTCTGCGGCGAAACTGGGTGAACACTGAGTTCCAGTTGGGCTCCGTTCCCGCACATGTGGTCCGGCGCCTCGCTGATGCCTTGACCATCGTGGGGCGGAATTCATCCGCTGCGCGGATCAACCAGTTGCTCCGATCTGATGTAGCGGGCCGCGCGCAGTTCGTCGAGTCGGTCGAACAGGAGGCGCGAGCAGAATTGATGGCGATCACGGCGGCGTTGAAGATGGTCCGGGCCTCCGCCGAACAGAGATGGCGGCGCTTCGCCGCGGAGATGGAAACGGTACACAGGAAGCGAATGAACCGCCGGGCGGAGATCGAAGCGCTGCGCAGTTCATTGGTTCCCGAGCCATTCCTTCCGCACCTGTCGGCTGCCATTGACGCTGCAAGCCACATTCCCGGCAACACCACGCGGGGAGGGAAATTGGCCCTGCGGAAGACGATTGTAGGTACCACCAGCTTTGGCGCAAACATCGCGCAGATCCTTCAGGGCATCGGGGTCATTCGCTAGCCGAGTAATCAGCATGTTGATGCTGCCTTGCCGTTGTCCGCAGTCCTGTGCCAGCGCCGATCTACCGGTTAATAGGCCATTATACGGTAGATTGATCCTCGGCAGGGATCAGCGAGCTGGGTGAATGTGTTGCCGACCGGAGCGCGACTCGTGCACGTTATCCAGTAGATCGATCAGGACGGGGGTTCGGCGATGGCGGCGACAGTGACGAAGCTGGAGACCCGCCAGCGTCCGCCCGGCACCGACGCGGCCGGCAGGCCGACCCGTCCGAGCTTCGATCGACGCCTTCCTCGACTCGTCACCAGGTGATCATCGCCTGTCGAGCCGATGAAGCGCAGACGTTCACCGAATCCGGGGACCGGATTCAGTTCAGCGACGCCCGACTCTGGGGCGTTCGTGGGGGAGGTAGGGGCGTGCGGCGGGTGCGGGTCGTGGTTCGGTGCGTTCGTGCCAGGACAGGGGTTCGGTGGCGGTGTCGAGCCAGGGGGAGGCAACGGGTTCGGGTCGGGTCCAAGCGGCGGTGAGGTAGGCGCGTTGTTCGGGACCGCTGCGCGGTCGTGGTGGTTGATGGGTGCGGGTGGTGGCGGTGTTGGTGAGGGCGCCGGCGAAGAGTTCCATGCGGGGTGACCAGTCGCGGATGATGATGGGGTTGAGGGTGCGGTGGTGCAGGAGGGTGTCGCCGCCGCGGCGGTGGCGGGTGAACCAGGTGGCGTTGTCGTGGCGGCGGGTGTCGGCGTTGTGGGCGGGTTTGGGGTGGGTGGGTCCGGCGAAGGTTTTGAGTGCCCGGTAGGTGGTGTTGGGTGGGCTGGGTGGTCGCCAGCAGTCGTGTTCCATCCAGTGCGCGATGGGGTCCTGCACGACCAGGGGTATGTAGTCGGGGTCGCCGAGGCGGCGGCCGATCTCGGCGGCGAACACGGCCTGGTCACCGGGGCCGCCTGCGGCGAGGCGCCGCCAGTGCAGTGATCCGAGGAGTTCGGCGAGGGTGACGGCTTCGGGGTAGACGGCGGCGAAGATGCGGGAGGCGCTGAAGGTGGTGGTTTCGGTGCCGGGTGGGATGAGCAGTTCGGCGCGGCGTCGCCAGTGGTAGGTGGCGTCGCTGTCGCGGGTGGTGTGGGTGGTGTTCCAGCGGTGGGCGCAGATGAGGAATCCGGTGAGCACGGCGTCGTAGGTGGCCGCGGGGCCCAGGCGGTGCAGGAGGCGCCGGTGGCGGTGTTGGGCGGTGACGATCTCGGGCAGTGCGTCGAGGTGGGGTTGGGGGTGGTCGGTGTGGTCGGGTGGGCCGATCCAGATCCGGTGGCGGGTGCAGACGTAGTCGTGGTGGGCGAGCAGTTGCAGGACGGGCCCGCCGGGATGGCGGGCGTTGCAGCGGTGGCAGCCGCGTTGGGGTTCGTGGCGTAAGGCGCGCCAGTCCGGTTCCGGGTCGAGCAGTTCGACGATGGCCCGGTTGAGGCGTGCTCGGGGCTGGTCGGCCACGACTGCGAGGAGGTCGGGGTCAAGGCGGCGGGTGTGGTTGACCTGGCGCCAGAGTTCGTCGGTGGGCAGGTCGTGCAGGGCGGCGAGGCGGGCGAGGTAGGAGACGGCGATCTCATGTTGTGCGGGTCGGGTGGTGATGGGGAGCCGGGAGACCATCAGCGCGTGCCTCGCCCGGTGCGGCGGCGGGTGGGGGCGGTGTGGGTGGCGGCGTGGTCGAGGGGGATCAGGTCCAGCAGTTCCGGGGTGATGGCCTCGGTGTGCTCGTCGATGGCGATGACGGCGGCGCCGCGGATGAGTTGGGAGAGGCTGCCGATCATGCCGCCCGTGCGTTGGTAGAGGTATTCGGCGAGGTCGACCAGGGTGCCGGGCTGGTGCTCGCGCAGTCGCAGGGACTGTTCGAGGGTGGCGATCAACGCCCGCCAGGCGGTGCGTTGTTCGGCAGTGCCGTGGTCGAACGGGGGTGAGTCGATGAGGGTGAATCGTCCGGCGATCTGGCGGCCTCGGGGACCGGCGAACAGGCCTCGTTCCTGGACCTCGATCCCGGCGTAGGCGAAGGTGGCGGGGAGGCGTTCGGCGAAGTACTTGAGCTGGTCGGCGACCTCAGCCCCGGTACGGGTGCCGAGTGCGATGTTGTGGATCTCGTCGACCAGGACGAGCTCAAGGTGGGTGCGGGCGGCCACAGCGCAGACGGTGTTGACGATGTCGGGCATGGTCGCCCTCGCGCCGAGGTCGAGGCCGTAGAAGCGGGCGAACTCCACGGCGAGGATCTTCGGGGTGGCTGCGGTCGGCACCGTCACGTAGGCCACGGGGATGCGCCCGTCCCCGGCGGTGCCGTGGCGTTTGCGCACGGCGCGCTCGTGGGTGCGGCCGAGTTGGGTGAGCGCGGTGGTCTTTCCCGTGCCGGAGGCGCCGGAGAGGATGATCCCGCGCCGGGCGGAAATCTGTCCCCGGTTGAGCTGGATCAACAGCCGACCGGTGGTCATCAGCTTGCGCATGGTCGGCGTCGCCGCCAAGGGCAGGTCGCTGTGGTAGTCCTTGCGTGCCTGGTCCGCCCGCGCCCGCGGCGAGACACCGGCCAGTTCCTCTGGGGTCGGGGCCGCTGGTGGTTCGGATTGGTGGGAGACGAAACGACGCCATCCCCGCACGGTGGTGGCCGGCTCGTCGGGAGCCAGGTGGTCCTCCGCCGGTGCGCTGGTCCGGTTGATGGGGCGTGTGGTCACAGCCATGTCTCCGCCTCGGCGTCGGCGTCGAAGACGCCGAACGGGATCACCTGGCCGCCCTCGGCGAGGCCGCCCTCGGCGAGGGCGCCCGGTCCGGGTTGCTGCTCGATGGCGTCGGCGGGTTCGGTGTGCCTGGGCCGATGGGTGGCCGTGGCGGTGCGGGTGCGGGCGGCGACGCGGGCCCCGGTCTTGTCCGGTCCGTGCTCGGCGCGGGTGAGCAGGGCGTCGAGGGCACGGGCGATCTCGGCTTCGGTGACCTCGTGCCCGGTGTCGCCGCTGGCTTGATGGGCGAGACTGCGGGCGTGGCGCCAGGTGAAGTCCGCGAACGGTGCGGTGACTATCGCCCGGTGCGTCCAGGGGACGTGGACCCAGCCCTGCGAGGTGCGGACGTGGACCTGGGACAGGTCGTAGGGGTCGTAGTGCACCTCCCACAGGCCGCGCTTGCCGGTCAGCCCGGAGTGCTGGCGCCGGAATGCCCCCAGCTCGGGGGCGTCGTAGGTACGGTGGTCGATGCGGATGCCGTAGTCGTTGATCGCCCGCCACTTCACCGGCAGCAGTTCCAGGTAGTCGGTGCCGGTCAGGGTGACCGGCAGGTACCCGGCGACGGCGACCAGGGCGGTGTAGCGCTCGTTCGGGGTCAGCGTCCGGCGCGGGGCGTGCGGGTCGCGCAGCCCCTCGTGCGGGCGGTGCGCCCACCCCACAATCAGCCACTCGTCGAGCAGGTCCTGCAGCTGATCCAGGCTCCACTCGGCGGTGACGTCGCGGCCGCGCTGCTGGCTGTTGGCGCCCTTGTACCCGGCGACGTGCTGGGCGAACAGGGTCTTGATCGAGGAGAAGGTGGCCTCGACGACGGCCTTGTCGGTCGGGGTGTGCTTGCGGGCGGGCTGGATCGAGATGCCCAACCGTTCACAGGCGCGGGTGAACGTCTCGGACACGAACACCTTCCCGTGGTCGATCACGACCTGCTCAGGCACGATCACCGGCCGGGCCGCCGCCTCCCGCATCCGCGCGTCGACCGCCACCAGCCGCTGGAACGGCAGCCGCGACGCGGACATGGCCAACGTCTGCGACCAGCCGGGGCGCATCGGCTCGGGCACCAGCATCTTGGCCAACAGCAGGGACGCGTCCACGGCCTTGGTACCGACCGGGCGCAGCACCGCGGCGCAGATCGTCCGGGTGGCCACGTCCACGGCGATCGTCAGGTCCGCCCGCACCGGGACACCGTCGGCGGCCAGGACCATGACGTCGATCGGGGTGGAGTCGATCTGCACCTGCTCACCCGGGCGGGCCGCGACCGTCGCGGTGAACGCACCCGACGGTCGGTTCGCGGTCTGGCGGCGGGTGACCGCGGAGCCGAAGGTGTGCCTGCCGACGGTCAGCCGGTCGATCAGCGCGTAGAAGGCGGTCTTGCCCGGCAACGGCACCACCCCGGGCCCGTGGAGTTCCTCGACCCGCTTGCCCGCCCGGCGGATCAACCGCGACCGGGTGCCCGTCGAGGCGTCGGTCTCGGCCGCGATCAACTCCCGCAGCACCTCCACCAACCGGGCATCGGCCTGACCCGCCACTTCGAACGTTCGCGCCGCGCGCTGGTCCACCAGACCCCACAAGCCCTGGGCGGTGTAGCGGGCACGCCTGCCCTCGATCGTGCGGAACGCGACCCCCAGTTCGGCCGCCTTCGCCCGCTGCCGATCAGCCAGCGACGTCGTCGCCGGGTCATACCCCGGGCGCGGTACCGCGCCAGCGGCGGCACCCGGTGGCAGGCCGGTCATCACCTCGACCACGTGGTCACGCCACCGCTCCGCCTCTCCGACCACCTCGGCGGGCAACGACTCCAACAACCCGAACGGCTCCACCGCCACCGGCCCGGGGCTGTTGAGGACCACGAAGTCCGCGGCCGCCATCAGATGCCCGGCCAGCACCACCTGCTCGCCGCCGGACTCATCGCGCAACCGCACACTCGTGCCCGCCAACCCGACCACCTGATGCTCGCCACCGTCGAAGCCCACCCGGTCACCGACCGCCAGCACCGGCCGCCCCACGCTCACCACGCCACCCCCGCCGACGGGGAGACCACCGTCTCCGGGCGCAGGGGCACGCTCAGGTCGACCAGCAGCTCCTGGCGCCAGAGCAGGTGGAACAACACCGGCAACACCGCGATCGGATCGCCCACGCTCTCCGCGAGGTCCAACAGCCCGACCGGTGCCGAGCACACCGCCCGCAACTCCTCGGCGACGGCAGGCACACCATGACGCGGATGCCGGTACCCGGCCAACCAGCGCACGTTGCCCACCAGCGTCTCCGGCCAGGCGTCGACCACCTCGTACCGCCACCCCAGGACCGCGCAGGCGTCCCGCGTCGCCTCGAACGCGGCACGGTCGCGCTGCTTCACCCGCACCGCCGGACGGCAGTCCAGCACTCGCGCCGACCCATCGGCCAGACGCGCGAAGAAGTCCGGCACATGCGACCGCGGCTTACCCTCCGTGGCCCAGAACAGCCAGAACGGCTGAGAGGCGACCCCCACCACCAACGGGTCGAAGTCCAGCATCATCAGCGTGTCCCGCTCCAGCCACGACTCGTACCCCACCAGAGACAACGACGTCGCCGACCACCACCACCCCGAGAAGTGCCTCTGACCCTTGTACGACGGAAACCCCCGCACCGGACGACACCCTTCAAACAACACCGGCCTGGCGTGAACCAGGGGAACCCGCTGCTCACCGACCTCATCGACGTACCCGACCTCGAACCCCTCCACAGCGGTGCTCGGGCCACCGCCATACACAAGATCAAGATCGGGCACGGCGACATTCTGCCCAGAGTCCTGTGCTCCGCTGCCACCGAACCGCAAACTAACCCCGAACCCCGCAACAACCCCCGCAACCTAGACCCGAACCCCGCAAGGTTCGCGCGAACAGGACAGCTTCGCGGGCCTTGTGGGCGAGAAAGCCGCCCACAAGATCAACAACTTTGAGCTAAGGTATCGCTATCGCGATTCGAAGAATCTGATCTTCGGCCCTCCCCCGCGCGAGCGAGGGACAGGTGCGCCCGATGGCGTGGATCACGCCCATCGGATCCGATCCGGCCCAGGTCGACTACCGACTGGGCCTCGGTCACGGCTGCGTGGCCGAAGGCGTCAACGACCTCCAGTTGAACGACCACACCGACACGCGGGAACGACCACTGGTGTGGGTGGGCAAGGCGCTGGCCGACCTCGGCATCGAGGCTGGCAGTGAGCTGACTCCCGAGCAGTTCGGCAAGGCCCGCGCGCTCATCAACGGCTACCACCCCACCACTGGTGAACAGCTCGTCGCGCACAAGAAAGGTGTCCCGCCCGAGGCCAAGGTGAACCTGGCCTCACTGGTCCGCATGATCGACGGCGTCGCCAGCGAAGCAGGCGTCACCGTCGAGGAAGTGCTGCCCAGCAAGCGGCTGCGCACCCTGTTCGCCCGCGCGCAGCGAGCGGTCGACCGCGACGGCGAGGGGGCCACGCTGCGCGCCGACCACGCCGGACAACTCGCCGACGCCGCCGGACTCACCCCCCACGAGGTCTGGGGCGACGACGTCTTCACCGAGGCACTGTCCCAACTCACCAAGACCGTCACGCTGCCCGACGGCACCCAGCACCAGGTCGACAACCGGATCACCGTCGGCAACCTCGGCTACGACGTCACCCTCACCCTCGACGGCAGCTTCCGCGCCGCTCACGGCCTAGCCGACGACCAGACCCGCGCCGAACTCGACGCCATCTACACCGACACCGCGATGGAGATCCTCGGTTGGCTGGAGGACACCACCGCCTACGGCATGCGCGGCCACCACGGCGACGGCCAGAGCGCGGAGATCACCCCAGGCAACGGGTTCGCGGGCTGGTCGATGTTCCACCGCACCGCCCGACCCGTCGACGGCGCGGCTATGGGCGACCCGCACTGGCACGTGCACTTCACCCTCGCCAACATGACCCGCGGCGCCGACGGCAAATGGTCCACCATCGCCAGCGGCGGCCGGGACCTGATGCGCCACGCGCCAGTCGTCGACCGGCTCCTGCAAGCCGCCGTCCGCGACGTGCTGACCCGCCGCTACGGAGTGCATTACCGGCGCAGCGAACGCACCGGACGATGGGAGATCGCCGAGATCCCCGATGAAGCCATCCGCCTGTTCTCCCAACGCGGCCAGAGCATCGACCAAGCGCTCATCAAGATGGGACTTAGCCCCGAGGAAGCCGGCGCGGCCGTGCGCCGCGTCGCCGCGTCGGTGACCCGCGAACGCAGAAACCAGAACGCTACCGCCCCGGACGAGACCCTCGCCGGGCACTGGCGCCGCCAAGCCCTCGACGCCGGTATCGACCCCGACCTCCTCACCCGGCACGTCTTCCGCACCCCACCCGCCATCGGCCCCGCCGCCACCTCGAGCCCGCAACGGCCGACCCTGAAGGAGTTGGCGACGCTGCTGCAGGACATCGAGTCCGGGCTCACCTCGAACACCCGCCGCTTCTCCCGCGCCGAGGCCATCGCCGCCGTCGCCGACGCCCTCCCCGCGGGCGGTACCCACACCGACATCATCGACCTGACCGAGCAGGTACTGCAGCACGCCGGGTTCATCAAACTCCCTTTCCGCGCCTCCACCGGGAGCGTCGAGCCCACCCACGGCGAACGCCGCCAGCTCGCCGCCGAGCACATGGCCAACGCCGACCTCTACACCACCAGCGACGTCGTCGACATCGAAAAGATCATCATCGCCGCCGCGCAGGCCAGCAACCCCGACCAGACCCCGATCCGCGTCGACCGCGACAACGCCATCCAGGCCGCCGACGCCATCGAGGCGGCCAACGGTTTCCCCCTCTCCAATGAACAGCGCCGTGAACTGCTGCGCATCGTCACCTCCGGCCGTGGACTCGACACCCTCGTCGGTGGACCAGGCGCCGGCAAGACCACCCTGATGGACGCGGTGCGCGCGGCCTACGAAACCGACAACCTCGTCGTCGCCGGAGCTGCCACCCAAGGTGTCACCGCGCAGACTCTGCAAGCCGAATCCGGCATCCCGTCGCGCACCATCGCCCAATGGCTCTGGCGCGTCGACAACGGACCCGGCCTGCGCGGCGTCGACGTGCTGGTCATCGACGAGGCGGGCATGGTCAACGACCGCGACCGCGCACGCCTCTACACCGCAGCCGCCGACGCCGGAGCCAAGATCCTCGAAATCGGCGACCCCAAACAGCTACGCGGCGTCGGCGTCGGTAGCTCCTTCGGAGTCGTGCACTCAATGCTCGGGGGCGGCGAGCTGGCAGACAACCGCCGCCAGGCCGACGTCGACGAACGCGCCGCCCTCGCCGCGTGGCGGCGAGAGGACTACAGCGCCGCACTCACCTCCTGGGCCGACCGCGACCGCATGGTCGTCACCGAGACCGGCCAGGAAGCCGTCGCCGCGCTGCTCGCCACCTGGGTCGACCAACGCCAAGGCGCACCCGACGCGTTCACCGAACAACGCGGCCTGCTCATGGTCGCGGCCGCCAACGAGACCGTCGCCCGCCTCAACGACGGCGCCCAAGCCCTACGCCTGATCGCCGGGGAACTCGGCCGCCACCGCACCTACGCCCTCGCTGGCGGGGACAAGCTCACCCTGCACGAGAACGACTACGTCATGGTCCGGGTCAACGAACGCAACCAGACCGGCCCCGACGTCCTCAATGGCTACCGAGGCGTTATCGACACCATCAACGACGACGGCAGCCTCGCCGTCCGCTGGGAACGCGCCACCGAGGATGGTCGCCTCGTCGAGTCCGCCGTCCTGCCCCCGCAGTTCGTCGCCAAGGGCGGACTCAGCCCCGGCTACGCGATCACCATCCACAAATCGCAAGGACTCACCGTCGGCTCCGACGGCGCCACCTGGACAGGGCCTGACGACGAACAACGCGGCGGCGCCGTGCTCTTCCACGCCGTCGGCGCCGACAACCCCGGCTCCTACGTCGCCATGTCCCGGCACAAACTCGCGATGTGGCTGTTCCTCGCTCGCAAAGACGTCGAAACCCCCCAGGACGAGCACTTGCTCGGCCTTCCCCGCACCACATGGGGCCGCACCCGCCGCGTCATCACCAAACTCGTCGAGCGCGCCGAAGCCACCGCCACCAACCGCAACGACATCCCCGTCTTGGTCGACCTCGGCCACCTCGACCTTCCCGCCACACCCAAGGACCGACCCGCACCACCCGACGACGACCTCGACCTCCCCGACGACCACCACTGGCGCCAGGCACTGCGCGCCAAGGCACACGCAGCCGAGATCGTGCGCCGCGCCAAGGCCGAGGCCCTCCTCACCCGGGAATGGGGCGAGCACCCCGCCGTCGACCGCGTCACCAAGGGCGACGCGTTCCGCACCATCGCCCGCTGGCTCGACCACGTCGACAACGAAGGCGGCAACCCCGCCCTGCTCGTACGCGAGATCGACCCCGACGACATGATCGCCCCCCACGTCCGCGACCCCAGCCGCCTCGCCGCATCCCTGATCAAAACCGCCGCCCGACACGACCCGAGAACCACCGGCCCACGCCCGATGACCAAGGCGCAACGCCGAGCCCGCGCCGAATCAGCCGAACACGCCCGGCGCGCCGAAACCAGCGCTCTCCTGCGGCAGGAATGGGGCGAGCACCCCGCCGTCGACAGCGTCACCAGCGGACCCGCCTTCGGCGCGGTCGTCCACAACCTCGCCGCCGCGGCCTCCGACCTCGATCCCCGCATCATCCTGCGCGCCATCCATCCCGACACCGTTGTCCGGCCCCGCATCCACAACCCCAGCGCATACACCGCCGCCCGCATCCGCGCCCTTGCCGACAACCCCACACCCCCCGCCGCCCCGGCACCCCGCATACCCGAGCAACCTGGCCTGCCACACCAGGCCCTGACTCGGCTCGAGCAGATCGTGCCCTCCTACGAAAGCACCCTCGCCCAACTCGCGACCCGCCCCGCCCCGGCACACGACACACTCGCAGGAGCACCAACGCCGAACGCGCGGCGCGACGCCCTGTGGCCGAGCTGGCTCCCCACCCCGCCCCCACCACACACCCTCACCGGCCGAGACCGTGCCCTCGCCGCAGCAGCCACCACCGACGCCCGACGCATCCGCGCCCGCGCCATCAAACTCGGCCGGCACGCCGCCCGCGACCGACCCGACTGGGTCCAAGCCCTCGGCCCCCCACCCGACGGCGCCACCGCCCGCGCGCACTACCTCGTCAACATCACCACCATCGCCGCCTACCGCGAACTCCACACCATCACCGGCCCCGACCCCCTCGGCCCCGAACCAGACGCCGACCACACCCCACCCGCATACGCGGCCGCCCAACACGCCCGCCGCCAACTCGCCCAATCCGCTGCCCGCACCACACCGCCGACACCCGAAGCCTCGACCGAGAGCCCCACACAGGACGTCGCCGGACCTCGCACACGGGAGACGGAAGTCACCAAACGCCTTACCGCCACCCGAGAACGCGCCCAACGCCTGGCCGACCTGCAGCACGACACCAGGCAACCACCCATCACCGACACCCGACCCCAGCATCAAGAACACGGACACCGGCCCGGCTACTGACGCGCCATACTCCACAGTCCCACCCGAATCCGGTCACGCGATGACCAGCTCCTCCCCAAAATCGCGCCCACCTGAACAGCGCGCCCGATGAACGGGCAGGTCGCTCGTCGAGATCCAACTGCGACCAGCCAACCAACCATGCACGACCGCGGAAGATCCCCAAGGAAGCACGCGAAACCAGGCTCCAACAGTAGGTCTCACCGCGACGCACCGAGGCGAGGTGGACCCCCACAACCAGAAGGCAGGCAGGACAGGTGATGCGGCGGAGCAGCTGCCCCAGCAACAAAATCGGAACACGGCCGGATCAGGAACCGGGAACTGCGTAGTCTTGGCGAGCAACCAGCCTGCCTTGACCTGATGGTCGACCCCGCCCCGTGCGAAGAGCTGTGGCCGCACCTGAGCGCTCTACACTGCGAGGTGTGGCAGTTGTCGATGTCCGATGGCGCACGGTACTTGCCAGCGCTCGTCAGGAGCGCACTTCCCATGTCCTGATCGGTGGTGTGAAATCGCGATGACGACCGCGGACGTCGACCCACGGCTGGACGCGTAGCGTCATCGGCACGACGCCGAGCCTCCAGCGTGATGCCGCCTAGTGCGGCCGCGCGAGCCGGGCGACACAAACACAGACCTCGTCGCGGTCGGTCGATGGTTGGTCGCCGAGGCCACTACGGTGTGGGCGATATCCGGGAGCGACACTGTCAGGCGCGACTGTTCACAGACTTTCCGGCCGCCGGAGCAGTGGTTCGGGCGCGTCGATATTCAGCGGGTCGGCATGAGACGCGGCAATCTCGTCTGCACCCGCCGTCATGTTGTTATGATCGCGCGGGAGAGACATAAACTGTAGTTGCTCCCTCGTCAAGACAGGAGGACATGTGCAGTCAAGGCCAGTGGCTGAACTTCGAGCGGAGTACGCCGCACTCTGGCGGTCTCTCACCACACCTGACTCCGTGGTGTTGACCGAGCGGGAGGCATCCACCCTGCTGATGGCGTTCGGGTTGCTGGATGGCCGGCCGTGCCACCTCAACACCATGAGTTGTGTGTTCGGGGTGTCCAGGGAACGCGTCCGGCAGTACGCCCGCACGGGCCTAGCCAAACTCGACTTGGCAGACCTTCGCCTGCCTGTATTTCCCCGCGGCTGGGACGAAGATCCGCAACGGGAGACCAGCGTGTACGACATCGAGTACGCGGCCATGCTTATACGTCGCGCGTTTGCGCTTGAACAGGATGGGGAACCGGTCGAACTAGATGCTATCCCCGACCCGCGCTGATGACACCGCTTGTTCTCCGCCGACCTTCGGCGAACAACCACCATGCAGAGACAACTCGCCTGCAACTTCGACCGCGAACGCCCTACAGGTACCGTCGGCCCGTTGCTGAGAACGAGATCCAACGGACTCCGCTTTCCGTCGCGCGAACTCCCAAGTCGCGTCGCCTAGAACCGAACGTCACGGAGCGAACCCCAGTGCCACGTCCGAAGTCGCGGACGAACCATGGGAGCAGTTCGCACCACGTCACCTGGAGCGGACTTCAGTGACGTCGGGGCCTGTCAGCGTGGCACCTCACGACCGCCTCGCCTGTGCCCGAGCGCAGCGCTGCACCACACCAAGGTGAATCGATCGCGACATCGCGCGACACGGCTACGGCACTGAGGCGATCGAGTCACCGACATAGGCAGGGGCGCCGGTAGGAACGCCCTCGCGAGGCACACGGTGGTCATCCCATTGTGGGTTGTGCAGCAGACCACCGTTGCTGATCAACTCGACGTCCGCCAAGGATAGATCCGGCGGTGAAACGAGATGATCTCATAGTCTGGCGCTCTCCACTGGGCAGGTTGAGCGAGTATCGATTGTGGACTCAACTTAAGCGGTCGTCGTCCGGCTTGGCCGACATCGGCTCAACCCACCTGGGCGCGTGACTCGACGCCTTCCGTGCCTCCTCGGTCACCTGCCCGGCGCGGGCGGCTTGGTCCTGGTTTGATGCGACGATGGGATGGAGCAACCGGCACCGGGAAGAGCTGCGGCAGCGTGGTTTCGGCGACTTCGACCGGCAGCCGGTCTGCCTGGACTGCGTGCTCGACCCCGGCCTGCGTGAGCAATTGCGGCAGCATCTGAGCGAGCACGACTGCTTTTTCTGCGGTAACCGTGCCGACCCGGGCGCGGCGGCGATCGCGGTCGGTTTCGACCACCTCATGACCGAGGTGATGGCCGCGGTGCGATTCCTGTTTAGCACCCCCGACGACGCCGGCATGCCGTGGGACGGTGAGGCCCAGGCCTACGCAGGCGCGCCGATCCGTCGCCGCGACGAGGTCGCCGAGCGCGTGTGCCGCGGTGACGTCACCGACACCGTGCTGGAAGCCATCGCCGCGGCGATCGCCGACGACGCCTGGACCGCCTACTCGCACCACGGTGGGCCGAACCGGCCCGACGAGATGCTCACATGGGCGTGGGGAAGGCTCTGCGACCAGGTCAAGCACCGGTCGCGGTTCGTGTTTCTGCTCCCACGACCAGACGCTCCCCATCCCGAGTCCGAGTTCGAGGATTGTGGCGACCTGACCGCTGCGAGGCTGCTGCGGCACTTGGAGCGGATCATCGACGAGCACGGCCTGCGCCGCGTCGTGCCCGCCGGACAACGGTTCTGGCGCGGGCGCCTCGCCGACAATCCCGCCGACCTCATTCGGTTCGCCACCGCCGCCGAACTTGGCAGCCCGCCGCCCCGGGAGGCCTCCAGCAACCGGTTCAGCCCCGCCGGGATCCCCATGTTCTACGGCAGCGACGACCCCGACACCGCCCTCGCCGAGATACGCACCCACGACAACAGCAAACCCCACGCCGTGATCGGGGCCTTCGACACCGTGCGTGACCTACTCCTGCTCGACCTGGTCGACCTGCCCGCCCAGCCCAGTCTCTACACCGAGACGGGCCGCACGGGCTCCTGGTTTGACTTGCGGTTCCTGCGGGACTTCGTCGCCGACCTCACCACGCCGGTGATACTCGATCAGCGCATTCACATCGACTACGTGCCCACACAGGTCGTCACCGAGTACTTGCGCCTAGCCGCCGCCACCCCGGTCCACGGCATCCGCTACCGCAGCGCCCGCAATGGCGCGGTCAACCTGGTCCTGTTCTGCGAACAGAGCCACTGCGTCGACAACGACACTTCACCGCCCCACGCTCAGCAGGAGCCGATGCTGCGGTTCGTGGCCGGGTCCGCACGTCTGCACGAGGCGACCCACCCAGCGCGCACCGAACCCGGCAAGCCATGAAGGTGTCGGTCACCGCCGCCGGCGGGGTGCCAGCAGGTCCAGCAGTCGCTGACCAACGGCGACCGTGAACCCTCCGACCAGTCCGGTCACCACCCAGCCCGCGAGTGCCTGTCTCGGATGGTCCGGTGGGCGTGCAGCGGCAATGGAGGCACCGGGGTCCGAGACAGGCTCAGGTTCAGCGTGGTGCACGGTGGGGGGATCCTCGACCGGTGTGCAGGTCGGTCGGGGCACGCGATGGGTCGCGTGGACGACGTCGGTCAGCTTGGTGGCCACTGGTTGCCCCTCCCAGACCAGCAACTCGACCCGGCCCAGGGCGGCGAGATCGGCGAAGCGGCCGTCGGCGCTGCCGACCAGGAAGATCCGGCCGCCCTCGGCATGGACGTGGCGAGCGTGGGCCAGCAGCGCGAGCTCGGCGGCATCCGGGCCGGGGCGCACCCGCAGCGGCGCCACACGCAGTTCGGCCAGCACCGACACGATCGGATCCGGTTCGCCCTCGGTGACCGCGTACGCGGCGATCGCGTGGTGGTGTTCGCCCGCCGCGGACAGCAGCGTCTCCAGGCGGGCTCGTAGCGGCCTGGGCTTCAACGTCGCGGAACCGAGGTTCTCCAGATCCAGCAGCAGGGTGCGATCGTCGGCGATCACGGGACAGGTGGGCGGGGCCGGGGGCCGGGGTCGAACTCGGGCGTCGTCATGACCTTCACGGTATGCCGCGCCGGTGGTCGTCCACGATCGGGCGATATCTCGTCAGGCGAGCACGTTGCTCCGAACATGCCGCACATCCGTTGCGGTGTGGGTCGGTCAGCTGGGACAGGCCTGACCGACCGTCGCCTTGGGCAGCATGCCTCCATGGCCCACCGGTCTTGAGTCGCCGTGCACCGATGAACCGCTGGTGACTGGCTGGCCATTCACCGACACCATTGGGGAGTTTGACAGTGCCACGTAAGGAACTTGCCAACAACGGCCGATGAGACTGCACCCGACATGAAGGCTGGGGGGATGGCTGGCGATACTCTTCACCGCGGCCCGCTGAACGCGGGTGGACGGATAGAAAGAGAGTGTGGGAATGTCGAAGCGTGACTGTCCGCGCTGCCGGGTGATGATCACCTGGGTGTTGGCGCTGACGACGATGTTGCTCGCCAACACGGGCGCGCTGCCCGCCGGGGTCATCCCCGGCTGACAGCGCGCCCGATGAAACCGCAGGTAGCAGCCAGTCAGAGCCTAGTCAACTTGGGCTGACCGCTTCCTGAGCGAAGAAGACATGACTCCAGGTGAGGGTCAATTTGACTTCACCTGGAGTCATTCGCTCGTTCGGATAATACCGCGCGTGTTCTGGCGTGCCCTCATTGCCCTCATTGCCCTCGTTGCGGTGCGTGCGATGGCGGCGAGGGTGGAGTGTTGTGGTGTAAGACGATTACTGGCGAAAACGTTGCTGGTGGGACGGGGCGCGCGAATCCGGACGATGCCCTGGGGTGTTCATCCGGGTTCTGGCGGCTCCGGTGGTCGCGGACCGTCGTGCACCGTTCAAGCGCGACAACGGGAGTCCCACACGAGTGTCGCCGCCGTCCCGTGGCTGGGCCCCGTGGTGAATGTCGATCTGGCGGGGTATGTGTTCGGGGGAGTCTCGGCAGATCGAGAGCCGGTGGCCGACGCGGTGACGACCTCGTTTCAAGCCCACGCGATCACCGTCGAGTTCCACGACCGTCCCTTACTGGCCGGGCCCGCCAGTGCGAGGACAGCCGTCTGCGCGACGTCGCGGGTGCGTCGAGCGCGGTGAGCAGTCGACCGGCTGAGTCCTGCTTCTACACGCGGCTGACGCAGCCGGTCGGAGTGTCTGGGCCAGTCAGTAAGCGACGTTGGTGTCGATTGTGGCATCGGGGCAGTCCTGTGCCCGGAGGGTGAGGGTGTCGCGTTCAGTGTCGTCGACGCTGAGGCCCCAGCGTGTTTTGACTGTCACCCAGTCCGCGAGATAGGTGCACAGCGCGTCGGGGGCTGGGGGGAGCCAGGTCGCCGGGTCTTGATCGGCTTTGGATCGGTTGGTCTTGGCGGTGACAGCCACCAGTGCCCTGGGTTCGTCGAGGTCGTTGGCGTAGTCCTGTCGTTGCGGCGGCGTCCAGTCGAACGCGCCGGAGTCCCATGCCTCGGCCAAGGGCACCATGTGGTCGATATCGAGGGCACCGGCCCTGTCTATGCGGACGTTGTCGTAGTAGGAGTGCCAGTCGCCCCCGGTGAGGCCGCATCGTCCGGAGATCTCCGGTGCGGTGATGGCCTCGGCGATCAACACTTCCGCGCGGGTGTTGCAGCCGTCGCGGTCGGCATCGATCCAGTGTTTGAACTTGGTTCGCTCGTACCCTTCACGTACCTCGTCGGCCACCGGCAACGCGGCGATCGCTTCCCGAAGACCTAGTTGCACGTGTACCGGGTTGGTGACTTGCTGGGCGTGTGCGACGCCCGGCGTCGCGATCACCCCAGCCACCAACGCTGCCACGATCGTCATCACAGCACGCACGACAACACCCCCGACTCGGAGTCTCGGACCACTACCGTCCTACCGGGACAGCGACGACGACGCTTGATCATCGTGTCTTCGTCACTCGATCAGGTCCGGCCAGCTTGGACTGCGTACTCCAGTCTGGGGCGGCGAGCCTGCTCTCACTGCGCGACCATGCAGGCTTTCGTTGCCGCGACTCGACTGGCATTGCAGGTGGTCACCTGAGGCCGAGCACAGTTCCGGCCGGGATACGTTGGACCCGTGCGGCAGCGCCGTCGCCCTGCCCTTGCAGGTGCCGTGGACGAGCCAGGGATCTAAGACCAGTAGCCGACCCACCACCAACCGCACGGGCGCGTCAGGGATGTCAGGCACGCGGAGCCGGAGTTCGGGGGCGAGGGAGTCGATATCCAACAGTCCGGAGGCGCTGCCGGTGACCGATTTTGCCGAGACCTCGTGGGAGTAGGGACCCTGCGCCCATTCCATCACGACTGTGTCCTCGTCCTACCAGGAGGCGACGTCCCGGCCGCTGGCCAGTAGCTTGGCCCGTCCCAGGGCAAGCACGAGCGCGCGGACCACTTGCTGTCGTAGCTCGTCTGTCACCAGCCCGACCTAAGGGCGTGGCCGGCCGGTCCGCTGCCCCGTGCCGCTCGACGGCGCCCAGCAGCACGGCTCCGGGTGCGGTCCTGGCGTGTGACCCGGACGGGCGGTGGCGGGAAGCCGGGCCACGGGATACGCCGCGTCGGGCATCCGGCTTCGGTCGTCGTTGCGCTGCGTGATTGGACTGTGTGGGCCGATCGGGCAGTCTTGGCCATGATCGTGCGCTTCGCCTGGAATTGATCCTGTCTGCCTTCTGTGTCATGGCTAGCGTCTCGACGGCCTACCCGCCCGGTGATCGGGCGGTGAGAAACCAAGTCGAGGACAGGAGTTTCGGGTGAGAACTGACCGAACATGCCGGTGGGGCAAGGGGATCGTCGCGGTGTTGGCCGTTGCGGCGGCGGTGCTGGTCGCGCCGGTGTCGGTGGCGGCCGCGGCGGTGCCGCCGGGCACCGTGCGAGTTGTGGCCGCCACGGCGACGCACGAGACGGCGGCGGCGCGGCGGGTGGTGTCCGCGGGTGCGGCGAAGTCCTCGACCACCTGCGGTGTGCCCGCTTTGGCCGGTGGGAACACCGCGTGCGTCTCCGTCGGCGCGCGGGCCGGGGTCGAGGAGTCATCGGTGCGGACGCGGTCGAGGTCGAGTACGTGGTGCGATTCGTTGGCAGCGGGGCAGTGGTGGCTCAACCGCACTGAAGCCTGCCTGCACGGGTTGGCGTTGACCTACTCCGTCCGCGACGCGGGCGGGAACTCGATCGCCACAGCCACGTTCGCGATCGACGAGGAAGTCAAGCTCGACCCGACCTTGCTGTCGTGGAACGAGGACCTGACCCTGACCATGACCGGCGGCACCGGGATCCTGGCCGGGCTGACGGTCTCGGTGGTCGCCGACTGCAACGGCCCGTGCGAGGTCGAGAACGGTCACGGTTCGGGTCCGGTGAGCACCGGGACGGTGATCGAGGTCGGCGCCGACGTGTTCGCCGAGCTCGGCTCCGACACCAAGGGCGCCATCCGTACCGACTACACCTTCAGCTTCTACCAGCCCGGTGTGGTGCCGGTGGCTCCCGGTAAGACCGACGGCGCGCCCGGCGTCCGCTGCGACATCGAGGTCGGCACCTACGGCGGCTGTGTGAACACCTTGTTCACCCCCACGTTGGCGTTGAGCCTGTCCGACCCCGCGGTCGGTCAGGCGGCCGCGGGGTACTGGTGGGCGCAGAACAAGCTGGCCGACCACTGGGGCACCACGGCCGCACCGCTGCACCGCCAGGGCAGTGACGCGATCGCCGCCACCAACCGCGCCACGATCTGCAACTCGACGTTCGTGCCCAACCACACCTGGAACCCGCCCACCGACAGTTGCGACGAGTTTCCGTTCGCCAGATCGCTGGAGTCCGGGGCGCAGTGGGGGCCGGGGCAGCTGTGTGCCGAGGTGCGGGTCTACAAGTCCGGCTCCAGTTGGTACATCAGCCCGCTGAACTCCCCGACCGGCGCCGAGCGGTGTATGCGCGCCCACATCGCCAACGCCTCCAACGCAGCGGCGGGCAGCAGGCTCGGGATCTTCACCGTCAACCAGCGGCTGCTGCACGGTGACGGCTACAAGCTGTCCATCGTGGCCTGACCGACCGCGCTCCCGGCGGTCTCCGCCAAGTCGATCTTCCTGTGGGGGACGGCGATCGGGATCTCCTGCGGCTGTGCCGTCGGGTTCTTGGTCGTCGTCCCCTGTCGGTCAGGCATCGCCGGTATATAGCCCCAGCACCCGGATCGGGGCGACCTCCCCGGCGGCGACCGGCCCGGTGGCTTCCCCGGAGTCCAGGGGAACGACCGGTACATCGCCGGGGACGGGTGCCCGCTCGGGCCATACCGTGTGATCTGTCGGTAGCAGCGCCGCGGCGAACACGGTGTCGGTGCGCTCCGGCAGGCCGATCCGCACGCCGAGGGCGTCCGCGGCCACGATCAACCCCGCCACGACAGAGGCGTCCCGCCGCACTGCGGCCGCGCGCAGCACCGTGACCGCCGCCCCCGCCGCGGGGCCCACGACCTGACCGGACGTCGTCGCCGAGGCCACCACGTCGCCGTCGATGGCGTGCACCCATCCCGCGCCGACGCCTCCCCACGTCGACACCGCCTCACCGCCACCGGCGGACACCGCGGCCACCAGCCGCTCGTGGGCGACCCCGACGCCGGACACGTCGTGCGCCACGACCACCTCGCCCTCCCGTGAGGACAAGACCCGCAGAGCCACCAGCCGCCCCCGCGCCGCCGGGGCATCGGCTTGGTGGATGGCGTCGCGCAGCACCTGCCCCCAGTTGGTCTCGCGCAGCGGCCCCTGGACCTGTCCCCAGCGGCGTAGCACCTCCTCGACCGAGGTGCCCCGCACGATCAGCAGGGCCACGCCCTCATCGCGCACTGCCCAGTCCGCCCAGGACCCTTCGCCCACCACGCCGCCGCCTCCACCGCTCGGTCAATCCCGGTTGGTCTCCAGGGTGACAGGTCCTGCCCGATCCACGATTGGGTGACCTCCTCGTCCCCGGTCTGGACGGGCGCCTTGTCACCTCGCGTGGTCCTGGAGGGTCGGGCGTTGGCCGGGCAGCGCTGTCCTGGTGGGGGATGACAGCGGACCCGGCGCCGTCGTGCCCGACCACGAGCCGGTGTCGATGGCAGTCGCGAGAATGTCTGATGTGGACAGGTTGATGTCTCCTTCGGGCCGTGGGGTGGGTGAGGTGTTGGGGCTGGGTGCGGTGGTGTGCGGTCATTCGTTGCCTGCTGTCAGCCGCAGGGCGTGGAGGTCGCGGATGCGGATGATGCGGTAGCCCTTGATGACCGTGCCGGTGTGGATGAGGTGGTGGAGGGCGCGTTCGGCGGTGGGCGGGGACAGTCCTGCCAGGTCGGCGAGTTCGTCGCGGGTGAGGGAGATCGGCAGCTGGTTGTCGGGGGTGAGGCCGAGGAGGTCGACGAGGTCGCACAGGAGGCGGGCCACGCGGGGGTGGCTGTCGTTGCCGCGGGTGTCGGCGCGGTGTTGGTACCAGCGCAATCGCGTGGTCGTGGTTCGGGTGATCGCCAGGGCCAGGTCGGGGTATCCGCTT
Organism: Actinokineospora cianjurensis; assembly: GCF_003663795.1. NCBI lineage: Bacteria > Bacillati > Actinomycetota > Actinomycetes > Pseudonocardiales > Pseudonocardiaceae > Actinokineospora > Actinokineospora cianjurensis. Next base: position 616,690 of record NZ_RCDD01000003.1, on the reverse strand, counting down.
GTCAGGGAGATGAGGCGGTGGTGTTGCAGGGTCAGTGTTGTCACCGCGCCTTCGGTGTGCGCGGTCTCGGCGCGTGTGTGCGTGTGGTCCCATGCCTCGGTGTCGCCGACGAGGTTGCCCGCGGTGCGGATCTCCCGCAGGCGGGGCGGGCGATCGGGGAGGGCGGTGGTCAGTTTCACCGCCCCGGTCAGCACCAGGTGGGCGGTGCGGGCGGGATCGCCCGCGCGAAACAGCGGCCTGCCGGGGTGGTGACGGTCCCGGGTTCCGGCCTCCATCAGGGCCTGTGTGGTGTGCGTGGACAGCATCTGGAGCAGGGTCGGCGCCGGGCGCAGGTGGTCGGCCGGGGGCGGAGGTGCCCCCGGTTCGCCGGAGATGGCGTCACGACCTGTTGGCGTCGCACCAGGCAGGACAGGGGGTACCGGCATCTAGCGCCCCGCCGTTTCCGGTGGCGCGCTCAGCGTGGTGCCGGGGCGGAGCGGGGCCCGCGCAGTCGGGGGAGCGGCCGCCGCGTTCGGTGGCGGCGTCAGGGGGTGCGGGCGCGGGGGCAGGTGGTCGCTGATCGCGGGGCGCCGCGAGACGCCGGTCGTATACGGGGCAGTCGCGGCAGTCGCAGCGGCAGTCGTACTCACAGTCCTCGTTGTTTCGGACAGGCATCCGCTGCGGGAGTGGACACAGTCGCGCTCCGGGTGGTGCTCGCCGCACGTCGCCCAGCCTCGGCAGTCGGTTCCGCACCGGCACCGCCGGTCGTGCTCGGCCTCGCTGGCCCGTGCCCGCGCCCTTGCTTTCCGGCGACGGTGCGGCAGTCGGTTGTAGAGCGCCGACAGCGCCGAGCACGTCACGACGAGCGCGAGGGTCACAACGAGCCCGAGAACGAGGAGCCCGAGGATGCCGGCGAGGCCGAGCACCACGACCTGGCCGATCTGGGGCGGCAGCGGGTACGGGTCCCCGCCCACGGCCACGGTCAACCAGACGTAGGCGTGGGTGATCCAGTCGGTGTCGGGGACGCAGTCGGTGGACATAAGCACGGCGTTCACCTCCGGGTTCGGTGCTCGCGGGCCACAAGGAAGTGGTCCACGAGCTGGGTGGTCGGGCGGGCGGTTCCGCCGCTGCGGCGCGGTCGGACTCGGCGGCCCCACGCCGCCGGTGGCGGCGTGGGGCCCGGTGGCCTGCGTGAGGTGGCGGCGCGCGGCGAGGTCTTCGGGGTCGGCGTGGTGGGTCTCGGCCCACTCTCGGAGGTCCTCGTGCAGGTCGTAGCGGCCCCCTGCGCACGGGTCCACGCGACCCGGGATCACCCGCCAGGACCGGTGTCACCGCGCGCGCCGGGAAGGCCAAGGCGGTTGCGCGGGCGACAGCACCGTCGGGTCCGGGGTGGAGGGTGCGTGCGGCGGCGCGGAGGTCGGGGCGCTCTCCCCGGCGCCTGGTCGCGATCGTTACTGTGCTGTCAAACGTCGGCGCCGTCGAGCGCCGGAACGGTGGCTGACCAGGTCGCCGGTGTCCTGTTCTCCTTGGTGATGTACCCGGAGGGCAAGGCGCGCGCGAGGTGCGCTCGGCGACCAGCGCCCGGCCCTGGTTGGAGTGCTGGACCAGCACGCGGCGGCGGTCGGTGTGGTGTCCCGCTCGCGTGGGAGGTGACCGGCTTTGGCGAGGCGGTCGAGCAGCGCGGTCACCGGCGCCGAGTTGAGTCCCAACGCGCCGGACATGGCCCCTCGTGTCGGGTGCGTCTGGTGGTCGTGGTGGTGGGCGTCGGCGATGAGCAGCGCGCGCAGATCGGTCGGGTGCATGCCGTTGGCGGAGGCGAACCCTCGACGCCACGACGACAGGGACAGCGACGGGCGCAGCAGGGCCGTCGCCGCGACGAGGTCGGCGGAGGGCTCGACCAGAGGGGGCTCCGGGGCGGCGGCGGGGGGAGGTGATGAGCACGGATGTGGTCATGGCGGCGGGTTCCTTTGCCGTCAGACAGAAGTGGGTGTGAACTGGGCTGTTGACGGAGTTGCCGATCCGGCCGCGAGATGCTCCCGCCGGCCACGCGCGGCGGCCACGGCCACCGCCAACGGCACGCCGCCGCACTGCGGGTGCGGCCGCGCGGCTGGCGAGGCGGGGCACGGGCACCGAGTTGGTTGGTGAGCAGCAGCGCGGTGGCGTCATGGTCGAACGGCGTATCGGCGGAGGTCGTCGAGGTTGGTGACGCGGAGTGTGCGGTAGCCGGCGGTGAGGCCGTGTGGTTTGAGTGCGGCGATCGCATGTTCGACGGTGCGGGGGGCCATTCCGGTGAGCCAGCCGAGGTCGTGTCGGGTGAGTTGGGGGAAGCTCCAGTGGCCGTCGGTGAGTTCGCCGTGGTGGTCGGTGAGTTCGACGAGCAGGGTGGCCAGTCGGACCGAGCCGTCCTTGATGGCGGTGTCGAGGCGGCGGCGTTCGGCCCACCGCAGGCGTGACTGGATCGAGCGACTCATCTGGATCGAGAGGTCCGGGTGTGTCGCGAGCAGTGTGGCGAGGGTGTCGCTGTGCATGATCCGCGCCGCGAGTGTGGTGGCGGCGCGGATGGTGGTGGGGTGCGGGGCGTCGGGGGTGAGGGCGCCGGTTTCGCCGACGATGTCCCCGGCCGAGCGTAGGTCGAGCAGGACCTCGGTGCCGATGGGGGAGCGGGCGGTGATCTTGACGGTGCCGTCGAGGATGAGGATGGTCTGGTTGTCGGTGTCGCCTTCGCGGATGAGCGTCGTGCCTGCCGGTCGAACCGCTGTGTGGCCGGCGTGGAGCAATGCGGTCCTGGTCTCGGTGGTCAGTGCGCCCAGGAGTGTGTGCTCGGGCCAGTCGGTGCGCTCAGGACTCCGACTGCGTCCGATGTGGACAAGTGGTCCTCTGTGTGGGTGGTGGGTCGTGATCGGGTGGTCGTGGTCGGTGCCGGGGTGGTCGATTGATGTGGGCGCGGGGTCGGTGGCGTGGGTGAGGGCGTGCGCCGCCGAGGCGTCGAGGGCGCAGGCGATGTCGTGGAGTCGGTGCAGGGCGATGTGGCGGGTGCCGGTCTCGTAGGTGTGCACGGTGACCGGCGCGATGGCGGCGCCGCTGTGGTGGGTGACGCGGTCGGCGAGTTGCTGCCGGGACCAGCCGTGCAGGGCGCGCAGACGTTGGATCCAGTCGCCGAGCAGACAGTGGAACCGGGGTGTGGTGGGTGTTGGGGGTGGCGTGCGTGGTGGGGTCGGGGTGATGCGGGCGCGGTGGCAGTGGCGCAGCACCTCGAGGTCGTCGCGGTCGTCGAGGGCGGCGAGGTGGCGAACGGTGGCGGCGGTGATCCAGGCCGGGGCGAGGCTGTGGGTGGCGAAGCGGCGCAGGGCGGGCGGGATATCGGGGCCGCGCAGCGGTTCGGGGTCGATGAGCAGGAGCGGGGGCAGGGGGTCGCGCAGCGCGGTGGTGCCGGTGATCGCGGCGGTGAGCAGGTGTTCGGGGGAGATGAGCAGGGCGTGGCAGAGGTGCGCGGCCCGGTAGGCGGTGAGGCGGCGGTCCCCGCGTTCGTAGGAGCCGATGGTGCTCGCCGTGACGGTTCCGAGACGGGCGGCGAGGTCGGCGGGCGAGAGGTCGAGTGCTTCGCGGCGTGCGCGCAGGACGCGTCCGATCGCCTGGGCGAACCTGGTGTGGTTGTCGGTCCTGACGGCGCCGGTGCCGGGTGCGTCCGGGTGGGCCTGTGGGGGTGTTCGACTCCCGTGGTCGGGCACCCCGCCGGTGGGGTGGGCCGTTGTCTGTGATCGGGACACCGCTGGGGTCGGTGTCATGTCGGCTCCACCGCGGTGGGCAGGTGGGTGCGGGGTAGTCGGGGGTCGGCGCGCAGCAGGGACAGGTCGAGGACGCGGCGGTGGGCGAGGTCGTCGACGAGGGCGGTGAGGAGGGGGAGTTCGGTGCGCCAGCGGGTGTGGGGGTGGGGGTCGAGGGCGGCGAGCCATCCGGCGGCGCTGGCGCGCAGGACTCCGGCGGTGAGGTAGAGGCGGGTGACGCGCAGCGCCTGTCCCTGGTTGGGGGCGATGGCGGTGCCGGGTCCGGGGGTGAGCGCCCGCAACTGTTCGGGGTCGAGGCCGGTGCGGTGCAGGGCCTGGGTGACCAGGGCGCCCACGTGGGGTCGGCGGCCGGTGCCGTGGCGGCGGGCGTGGCGGTGCAGGTCGGTGGCGGTGGTGCCGTCCAGGGCGGCGATGACGGCGGCGCCGCTGACCCCGAGGTGGGCGCAGTGGCGCAGGAACTCGGTCACGGTCATGGGTGCCGCCCCGGCCTCCCACCCCAGACGCCGACCCGCGTTCGGCGCCGCGGGGGCGGGGGTGGGGGCGTGGTGTCGGATGGCGGCGAGCAGGGCGCCGAGGGCGGTGGCGACGGTGGCCTCGTTCGGTCGACGCCGGTAGGGGCGTGTGACGGCCGGGGGTAGGGCCAGGTCGAAGGGGTGGCCGTCGGTGCCGAGCGCCACCGTGATGCGGCCGGTGCCGTGGCCGGGTTGGTGCCGCCACGGACTGGGCGTGACCGTGGGCGCTGCGGCGGGATGGCGGTCGAGAACGGCGGTCTGGGTGCTCGGGGGCTGATCGAGAAGGGCGGCGAGGGTGGTCGTCGAGACCGGGTCGAGGGCCGCGACGCGGGCGCGGGTGTCGGCGCGGACCCGGTTGGCCCAGCCGGCCAGCAGGGCGGCGTCGGGGCGGGGGTCGGTGGCGAGGGTGTGGAGGTCGACCAGCCGGGCCCCGGGGGCCAGGAGCACCCGGGCGGGTGTGCGGGTGCGGCGGTGGGTTCCGGGCAGGTGGGCGAGGCGATCGAGCAGGGCCTTGGTGGCCGCGACCGGGCACCCGCCCAGGCGCCGCACCAGCAGGATCCAGAGCCCGGTGGGCACCGGCCGCCGCCCGCTCTCGTGACGCGCCAGGGTCCGCGCGCCCAGGGTGGGGCCGTGCAGGGCGGCCGCGGAGGCGACGCCGAGGCGGCGACGGCGCCGCAGGTGGGCCAGGATCTCGCCCGCGACCGCACGCGGGTCCCGCGTGGCGGGTTCCCACGTCGCGATGGCCTGGCAGCGGCGGGCGTCGCGCTGGTCGATCCGCGCGATGAGGGCGGCGGGATCGATGTCGAGGCGGTCGCAGTGCTCGATCAGGTCCGGCAGCGGCGGGTCCACCCGTGCGCTCTCCCACAGCCGCAGCGTGTCCGGGTCGAGGTGGGTGGTTGCGGCGGCGGCGTCGAGCGTGACCCCTGCGCGGGCCTGGCGCAGCAGGGCCGCGAGAGCGGCGCCCACGGTGTCCGGGCAGGACGGGACCTGCCCATACCCGTCGGGCAGGACCGCCGCGTCGGGGATGGCGCGCCCCCGCAGCAGCGCCAGGGGAACGGGCAGCGCGCCCGCGGCGGCGGCCTCGCCGAGGGCCCGGGCGGCGACCCCGGCGTCGGCCACGACCTGCTCGACGGGCATCCGGGTGAGGTTCGCGGCGAGCACCGCGGCGGGCGTCGTGAGCGCCGGGGCTTGGTGCAGGAGTTCGTCCGCCCACGGCCCGCCCACCCCACCGACCCGCGGGGGCGGTCCGGTCGGCCGCCGCGTGCGTGAGCGGGGGGCGGGGGTCATCGCGTCCCGCAACGCTTGCGGTGTGGCGCCTTCGAGCGCGGCGAGCACTCCCGCCGCGCTCATCCCATACCGCTGGCACACCACATCGAGAGCGGCCAGGCCCCCGCCGCCGGTATGGGCTGGTGCCGGTTTGCCCGCCCGCCGCGCCACCACCGCCACCAGGGCGGTGATCATCGCGGCGGCCGTCGAGATCGCGAACGACTCCTCGGGGTCGCGATCGACCTCATCCTGACCCTGTGCCGGCCCGGCCATGCGTCGATCCGGGATCGGTCGTGGCGGCACGGGCCGAACAGGGGTGGGCGGCGGCGTGGGCGCCGAGTGGGGGCGCGGGGTGGTGAGGGGCCTGTCGAGGAGGCCGGCGACCCGCCACCGTGGCCTCGTCGATGCCTCCGCGACCGCCAGCACGGCCGCGGCGGGCACGGCGAACGCCCGACACAGCACCACCAGGTCCCCGAGATGCAGGATCTCGTCCCCGCGCTCCAGCGCCCTGATCCGCGTCGCGGGCATCGCCGGGTCCTTCGCCATCACGGCGCACCGCTGCTCACTCCAGCCCCGCCCGCACCGCAGCGCGCGCAGCAGGGCCCCGAGGGCCGCCGGTGTCCGAACACCGTCGGCGGTGGTGGTGGCGGTGACCAGGACGGCGCGGTCGGCGCGGGTGACGCTGCGCGCGGGGAGGTCGACGCCGCCGAGCAGGGCGGCGGCCGACACCCCCAGGGACCGGCAGCACTCCAGCAACCCCGCCACCGAGGACTCGCCGCCATGAACCGTCCACCTCGGCGTGCTCGCGCGGGTGCCGGCGATGCGGGACACCAGTGAGGTCTCGCGGTCGGCGGCGCCGCGCTGGACACGCCCCAGGGCCGCGGCCACCCTGGCCAGCGTCGCGCGCGTGGCCGAGTCGTGGAGGTACCCGTGCCCGGGTGACCCGGCGCGGCCCGGCTCGACCCGGGAGCCGAGCGCGGCCGCGCTCGATCGCCAGGCGTGACAGGGAGGATGCGCGGAACCGGTCTGCCCTGCTGTCACGCCGATCCCACCCACGACCGGCGCCGAGCCGCCCCACCGGCCCGGCACTCGGACTCGGACTCGGGAGTGCGTGGTTGATCGTCCGGCGCCCCGGTGGGTGGCGGCGTGGTCACCTCCGGCCCTGCCGCGGCCTCCTGTACCCGAGTGTCCTCACCGGACTCGCCAACGGCGGATATGGTGGTGGCCCGCGACTCCGGCCGATGAGCACGCGGACGGTCGAGCACCGCGCGGGCCTCGGCCAACGCGCCCGTGGTGCCGTAGCCCAGCGCGGTGAGGTGGTCCACCAGTTGTCGTGCCAGGTCGACCGCGTCGGCGACACGCCCGGCCGCGACCCACGCCCGGACCAGGACCACCAGGACGGCGGCGTGTTCCCAATGCGGCACCGCCACATCCACGACTGTGTGGCGGGCGGTGTGCAGCGCGTCGCGGGCGTCGTCGACCCGGCCGAGACAGAGCAGGCTCTGCGCGGTCGCCGCCAGCGCCAATGCCACCCCCCGGGGCCGACCCGCGAGCAGGTGCAGGTCTCGCGCGTCGGCCAGGTGGGCGAGGGCCTCGGCGTGATCACCGCGAGCCCCGGCGAGGCGGCCCCGCAGGACAAGCGCCTCGGCGCGGTCCCCGGGGCGCGACCCGGCCAGCAGCAGCGCCTCGGCGACCAGCGGCGCCGCCCGCCGGTGCGCCCCAGCGGCGAGATGGGTGCCAGCAAGCCTGCGCAGCATGATCGCGATCACCGCCGGGTCGCCCAGCGCGCGGGCCGCTCCCACCGCGAGCGCGTGCACGGCGACACCGCGGTCGGGATCGGCCCGGACCGTCAGCCACGGGTAGAGGGCGTCGGCCAGCGCGACCGCCGCCCCGGGATGCCCCCGATCCACCGCGTCCGTCGCCGCCTCGATCACGGCGCGATGGTGGCGGTCGAACCACACACGCGCCGAGACCCGCCCACCCGGGGCGCGAGCGGCGACCGAGTCCCTCCAAGGCAACAGGGCGTGTTCGGGGGCGAACGCCCCGGCCGCGGCCCGGGCGATGGGCACCGGACGGTCCCACGGGCACGACCCCGCTCGCGCGGTCCCCTGGTTCCCGAGTGGACTGTTCCCGCCGCACCCGGAACACATCGTCGTGCCGGCAGGGGGCCGGGTGTTCTCGCGGGGCTGCTCGGCGGGTGCGGGCGCCGTCGGGAACGGGCCGTCTGCCGGTGTCGGTGTGTGGGGGGCGGGCATGGCGGACTGTCCTTTCAGGCCGGCAGGGTCAGGGCGTTGTGGAGGGTGTGCCCGGCTATCAGCGGCAGAACGCAGCGGTGGCGCAGCATCAGCACCGCCATCACCGCCGACCACACCGCGGTCACCGCGGCGGCGGTGATCCCCAGGTGCAGGCCCGCGAGCCCCCGGTAGCAGGCCACCACGGTGACCAGGACCCAGGTGGGGGTGCGGGCGGCGGAGAGCAACGCGATGACGGTCGCGGCGGCCAACTCCTCGGCGAACCCGGCCAGCAACACCGGCCACAGTTCGAAACCCGTGTCGAGTCCCACCGGGCCGGGAGCTCCCGCCTGGAGCAGCCAGGAGACGAGCAGCGCGCCGCCGCGCAACGTGACGAACGCGTACAGGCCGACCAGGGCGAGCTGTTGCCAGCGTCCGGTGTCGCTGTGAGGGGGAGGGATCAGTCCCACCGGGCGCAACCCGGTGCTCAGCCACGCCGCCGCCACGGCGGTCACGCAGACGAGGACCGCGACGAGGGTGGCGGTGAGCGGCGTGCGGTGTTCCCGCAGCTGCAACGCGATCCCGGAGGCCAGTTGCGCCGCGTTGACGATGGCGGGTCCGGTGGTGATCACCACGACCGCGGCGGCCGCCACCCACAGACCGAGCCGGGTCTCGTCGTGCCGCGCGGGGCGCAGGACGAACGGGTCCGCCAGCCGGTGGGGCATGGTCGGTGCTGTGGTCGGTGTCGGGTCCTCGGCCATCGAGTGTGTCCTTCGTCCTGGTCTTCGGGGTCGTATGTCCTCGGTCGAGGCGACCGGCGGGCAGGTACCCGAGGCGCGCCACGACCGAGTCCGGGCTCGGTGGGTCACTGGTCCGTGCAGGGAGCGCGGGGGCGCCGTGTCCGTGTGCGGCACCACCCGGGGACCGGTTGACGCCACCGCCTCGCCGACCGACATGTCGGTCGGCGGAATCGGTTCCCCGGCGCGGACAGGGATGGCGTTCACGCTGTCGTGTCGGCTGGGCCGGTGGTGCGGTGGTGGTGGGCCTCGTGCAGGGCGCGCAGCAGGATTCCCACGCTGTCGCGGCCCAGTGCCGCCGACTGCCCGGCGGGTGCGGCCAACAGGACCGTGTCGGCGTCGGGGATGAGCAGCAGCGCGCTGTCCCTGCCTGCCATGTCCCGGCAGGGGATGGTGGCGTGCCCGTCGGCGATCGACCAGAGCACCCTGCTCGGATCGGTGTCGGTGCTGCCGTGGTGTGCCAGGACCGCGCGCAGCGTGTCGACGGCGTCGTGGTCGAGGGCGATGGTGCTCACCGCGGACACCACGATGGTGACCACCACCGAGGCCCTGGCCCGGGCCACGCCGCCGGTGACGGTGAGCTGGGCAGGGCGACCGTAGGGATCCCGCGCGGGGATCTCCGTGCGTTCGCCGTCGACGACCGGCGTGTCGCGCGCGGGGGCAGTGGTCACGGGATGTCCGGTGTGGACTGCGGGGTGGTGATCGTGGTGATCAGCTTCCGCGCGGCGTCGACGCCGGGGGCGGATCCGGCGGCGGTCATGGCCTCCACCGCCAGAATGGCCGTCGACTTGGCCGCGGTGATGAACCCGCAGCCCAGCTGCGCGTGGGCGAGGGCGAGGGCCGCGCGGCCGCGGTGGTAGTGGTCGCCGGCGAGGATCCCGTGGAACAAGCTGACCGCCCGGGCCAGGGGCCCCACGGCGGTGCCGGGGCGGTCGAGGGCGAGCAGCAGCAGTCCTGTCTGGATCAGCGCCTGCGCCTCACCGCGCGCGTCACCGGCTTGATCGTGCGCCTCGACCACGGCATCGAGTAGGGCCAGGGCGGTGTCGTGCTCGCCGTCGGCGGCGAGCAGCGACGCCTGGATCGCCAGGATCTCGGGGTTCGCGTCGCCGTCCCGCTCGGTCCACTGCGTCAGCTCGACGAGCAGGGCCCGGGCTCGGTCGAGGTCGCCGTCGGCGATCCAGCGGCGGGTGGCGCGGGTCGCGATCGGCGTGAGCAGGGCGGGGTCGCCCAGGGCGCGGGCGGCGGGCAGGCACAACTCGACCAGGTCGGCCTCGGTCGCGGTGTCGGCGTTGAGGATGGCCGGGGTGTGCAGCGCGTCGGCCAGCAGCACGACGGCGTGGTGGCGGCCCCGGGCAGCGGCGCCGCGCAGGACGGTCATCAGGGTGGGCTGGGCGCGGTCGAGCCACAGACGGGCCTGCTCCGGTTCCTCGAGCGTCCAAGGCCCGGTGCACGGCACGCGCGTGTCGGCGTTGGCCGGCGGTAGGAGGTCGCGGGCGGGCCAGGCGAGGGTCGCGGCGTGGCGGGCGGTGGTGACGAGCCGGTCGAGGACCAGGTCGTCGAGATGGTCGAGAGCGCGGGGGGTCTCGCCGCGCGTGGCCGCGGTGATCACGTGATCGGGCACCACGATGTCTCCGTCGACGATGTCTCCGTCGACACTGTCGCGTTCGAGCAGGCGTGCCGCCATCAATCGCCGCAGCACGTCGTCCGCGGTCGCGGGGGACAGTCCTGTCACGGCGCGGGCGGTGATGTCGTCGACCGGTCCCGACACCCGACTCAGGGCACGCAGGCCCTCCCGGGCGGCGGTGTCGAGTCCGGCGAGGATCTCGGGGACGGGGCGCTGTAGGGCGGGCAGTGGTTCGGGCACGGTGTTCTCCAGGTCCAACGTGGCGTGGGGGCGGGCCGGGTCACGCGCGGGGGCGGGATCGGGACGCTGTTTGCGTGGGATGTGTGCGGTCAGGCGGGTGGTTGTAGCGTTCGAGGCCGGGGTTGGCGTTGAGCGGGAGGAGACCGGCGCGGGAGGGCAGCAGGGTCTCGGCGGCGGCCAAGACCGCCGCGGTCGGCACCCCTAGGGCTCGGCAGAGCAGGTGCAGGTCCCCGAGGTAGAGGGTCACCACACCCGACTCCAGGTCACCGATCCGCCCAGCGGGCAATACCGGGGAATCGACGCGGGCGGCCAGTCGCGGCCGGGTCCACTCCCGACCGTGCCGCAACGCCGCGAGCAGATCACCCACCACCCACGCGGCCCGCGCACGACCGACGACGGCGACCCCGGCCAGCGCGGCGCGGTCGGCGTCGCCGATGTCCTCGACGGGGACGTCGAGATCACCCACGAGCGCGGGGAGGTCCACGCCCAGCAGACGCGCGTGGCGCAGCAGCGCCGCGACGGCCGGTTCGGCCCGCTGGGTGGCTCGCAGCCGTGCCCTGGCCGCGGTGAGCAGAACGTGCTGGTGTTGCTGGGGTTCGGCGGTCGCCGCCGCGTGGTCGTCCGCGTCCGCGAGGGCACCGGTGAGCGCCGCGAGCAGCGCGCGGGTGTCGGCGGGCAGCAGCCGGGTCGCCGCCCGGGTCCCGTCCAGCGACGCGCGCTCGACGGATCCTCCCGACATCACACCGCTCCGGCGGCCCTCCGACCCGGCCGGGTCGTGTCCGCGGTGGACGGTGAGGGCGGGTGGGCTGGAGGGGGCGCGGGGTGGCGTCATCGACCCGCTCCCGCGTCGCCGCGGCCGGTGGTCGGACCGGTAGGGGCGAGTGTGTCGGGACGGTGATCACCGCGAATGCCCGCGGTCACCGCCGCCGACCACTCCGCGAACGGCCCCGACAGGCCGCCGCGCGGGAGGAAGCCGCCGAGGCGAACGTGGTGATCGGCCAGCAACGCACACCCCGTGTCGGTGAGTTCGACCCGGACGAGCCGGTCGTCGCGGACCCGCTGGAGGAGACCGGTCGCGGTGAGACGGGCGATCAGAGAGGTGGCCGAGGACGTGGTCAGGCACAGCCTGGCGGCCACCAGACTCGGCGTGGGGTACCGGTTCTCGGTGCGGTGGTGGCCGCCCACGACGATCACCGCGCGCAGGTCGATCGGGTGCAGGCCGCGGGCCGCGGCGTACCACTCGTCGAACTGCCGGAGGCCGACCTGCAGGTCCACCACCGCCGCCACCAAGGCGGTGTCGAGACCCGCGCCGGGATCGGTACCGCACGCCGTGGGCGTGGTTGTGGTGTCGGGGGCCCGCACGGGCGACTGTGTGGTCATGGCGATCGGGAATCCTTCTAGTCCTGTGTGGACTTGCGGTGGGTGTCGAGTGTGTCGATCAGGTCCTGGGCCAGTCGGGCCCCGGAGGGGGATCCGGCCGCGGACATGTCGCTCAGGGCGGCGCGGGCCAGGACGAGCGCGTCCCGCAGGGCGCCGGTGGCCTGATGGGCGCGAGCGAGGGCGAGCCCGGCGCGGCCCCGGTTGTAGGTCTCGTCGCTCGGGTGCTCGGAGAGCAGGGTGTGGGCCTCGGTGAGCGGGGGGATGGCCTCGGCGGCGTGCCCGCTGTCCAGGCGCAGGGTCCCGAGTTCGGTGAGCGCCAACGCGCGGGCGCGGGGCCGCCCGAGGCCGCGGTGCAGGTCGGCGACCTGGATGAACAGGGCGTCGGCCTCGGCGGTCCGGCGCTGGGCGAGGTGCAGGTGCGCGCGGGCCTTGAGCGCTTTCGCCCGCATCAGGTCGCCCCCGTCGATATCGGCCAGGGCGGCCAGTTCGTCGCACAGGCCCTGGGCGCCGGCGAGGGCATCGGCCTTGATGGCGGTACGGACCGCGTCGGCGAGCGTGCCCGCCAGCAGGTCGCGATCACCGAGTCCGCGCGCGGCCGATAGTGCCAGCGCGCTCACCTCGGCCGCGGCGGTGTGGTCCTTGTGCAGGAGCAGGGCAGTGCGCAGCGCGTGGACCATCAACACCACCGCCCGGTGGCGCCCGCGGGCGGCGGTGGCGCGCACGGTGGCCACCAGGCCGGGCTTCTCGACGTCGAACCAGAGCAGCGCTTCGGCCCGGTCATCGGGAACCAAGGCCCCGGTGGCCGACTCGTCCGGGGCGGGCAGGTCGGTGTCGCCGAGCGGGGGCAGCGTCCGGGCGGGCATCAGCAGGGTCGCGAGCGCGCGCAGTTGCGCGAGTCGGTGGGCCGCGACGCGGTCGTCGACACCGTCGGCGTCGGGGCCGCCGATCGCCAGCGCGACCTCGGTGACCACGTCGTGCAACCGGTGGTGGCCGTCATCGGCGGGGGCGAGGAGGTTCGCCTGCGCCAACACGCCGATGACCAGGTCGAGGGCGTGGGGGGCGAGGCGGGTGACGGCGCGGGCCAGGTCGGGGGAGAACCGCCCCGGGACGCGCGCGAGGTCGAGCAGGACGGCGCGGGCCACCGGGGTGAGCGCGTCGATGGCCTCGCGCACCGCCTCCCGGGTCGGGACCGGGGCGGGCGGGGTGTCAGGCATCGGGTCCTCCTGGGAGCGTCGACGGATGGCGGGATCGCCGGTGGTGTCGGGCACGACGTCCTCGCCGGTGGCGGCGCGCGCGGCGGTCACGGCCACCGCGAGCGGGATCCCCGCGCAGTGGGCGTGCAGCCGTGCCGCCAGCCCCGGCGAGGGTGCGTGCAGGTGGTGGGCCAGTAGTTGTGTGGTGGCGGGCAGGTCGAAGGGCGGCACGACGAGTGCGCGCGCGCCGACACGGCCGACCAACTCGACGTGGGGGGATCGGCTGGTGATCAGCACGACGCTGCCCGGCCCGGTGGGCAGCAGCGGCACCACCTGGGCCGCGGTGGCGGGGGACTCCAACAACAGCCCCAGTTGGCGTGGCGCGGTCATCGACCGCCACAACGCGAGCCGCTCCCGCTCATCGTCGGGGACCAGGTCCGGCGCGACACCGAGCGCGCGCAGGAACGAACCGAGTACCTCGACCGGGTCGGCGACGAGGGGATGGGTGAGATCGGCCCACAGCAGCCCGTCCGGGAGCCGGTGCTCGTGGTGGTGCAGCGCGGTGACCGCGATCGTGGTCTTGCCGATCCCACCGGGCCCGTGCAGGACCAGCACCGTCGACCCGGCGGTGCCGGCGTTGAGCCGACCGGTGATGTCGGCGAGGACCTCGTCGCGGTCGACCGCCAGACCGGCCGGGGGGATCTGCCGGGGCCGCACAGGCAACCCGGTCGATCCGGGCAGGTGCAGGGTCACCCCGCCGTGGATGTGTCCGGCCTGCACCAGATGCCCGCCCACGAGTCCGGAGACGGCGTTGCCCGTCCCGTGCCCGGTCACCGCGTCACCGCCTCGACGCCGCCGGAGGGGCCACCGCCGCGCCGGCAGCGCAGCTCTCGCAGCTGCCGGTCGAGAAGTGCGTCGAGGTCGGCGATGGTGCGGCGCTCCAGCAGCATCTGCCACGGGGTCTTGTCGATGCGCGGTCTGCCCTGTTCGAGCGGTGCGGGCGCGGGGGTGTCGACCCCGGCCCGGGCAGCGTCCACGCCATGCTGGGGGCATCGCCACCGCGCGGGGAGTTCGCCGTCGGGTAGGTCCGCGGCCAGGGGCCGGGTGAAGGAATGCCCCCGCGGGCACAGGAACTCGTGGTCGCGCCGTGGCGCCAACTCGTCCGCCGCGCGGTCGATCCCTCCCGGTCCCAGCGTGTTCCGGCCGTTGCGGGAACTGGCCAACCGTCCGGAGACGTACATCAGGCCACCCCCACTATGCGGGGCGCAGGCGTGTGCCGGGGGCGGCTCATGCCGGGACCACCGGCTCGGCCGCGACCGGTGCGGGCAGGTAGGGGGTGCCGGCGGCGGCAGAGCGGTGCAGTGCGGCGAGTCGAGCGTGATGTCCGCCGGGGTCGGCCTGTCGGGCCAGGGCGGTGTGGATCTCGGCGGCCACGGTGTGCGCGTGGCGGTACTGGGGGTCGGTGTGAACGCCGGCGCAGTCGCGTGCGCGCAGCACGGTGATCGCCTCACCGACGGCGGCCGCGACGTCCAGTTCACCGCGGGCCAGCCGCACGATCGCGGTGCTCACGTGCACAGGGAACAGCGTCCGCGGCTGCCGCTTGCCGACCGCCGCAATCGCTGTGGCGGCGTCGAGCCAGGTGACCGCGTCGTCCACGTCGCCGCCACGGGCGCAGGCTTGGGCCATCAGGCACAGCACCCTCGCCCGGCGCGCGGCGCGGTACTTGCGGATGGCGCCGCCCGTGCGTCCCCGGATCGGGCGGGTCTCGTCGCGGTCCTGCGCGGACAACGCCTCCAGAAGGTCGGCGCGTGCCGCGGCCGGGTCGCCCAGGTCCAGGTGCGCGGCCGCGCGGTGTGCCAGTGCCTCGACCTGGGTCCTGTCCTCGCGCAGCGCCCGAGCACGCCGCAGGGTGTCGGCGCACACCACCAGCGCGAACCGGGGCTCGCCGAACTCGATCAGCGCGTGCGTCAACCGCCTGCCCAGGACCATCGCCCGGCGACAACCGTCCTCGTCGTCGGGCAGCAACGGCAGGGCCAGGTCGTGCACGCGTCGACACAGACCGGTATCGCCAAGGTGCAGCAGCGCCGTCCCGGCCTCCGCGACCACCAGCAGCCGGTCGGCGTCGCCCGCCCGCTCCCACCGCTCGACCGCGCACCCCAACTCATCGCGGTGGGCGCGCGCCCACGCACAGGCCCCGCGGTGGGTGGTGAAACGCCGCGGCGCCTCGCCGCGCAACCGCGCGTAGCGGGGATGCACCCGCACCGCCGTGGGCGCCAACACCCACTCGGAGAGGACGAGATCGTCGATCAGCAGGTCGTCGGCGGGCACGGCGTGAGGCGGGAACTCGCCGGGAGCGAGGCGCCAGGTGTCCATCATGTCGATGGCCTTCCGGGGAGAACGGGGGATGGTCAGAAGGTGGTGGCCAGCAGCGGCTCGGCCGGGGCGGTGCGCGCCTCGACGACCGCGACGACCGACCACCTCGCCACCTGGGTGCGGTCGCGGTCGAGGAACCGGACGGTGCCGCGGGCCAGGTGCCCCATCGGGATCCGGGTGGCGCGGTCGGGCGCCAGCAGGTCCACCCGGGTGTGCACCCCGGTGCCGTCGGGTGGGACGCCGTCCACGACCAGCCCACCGCTCACGTCGGTGACCAACCGCAGCGGTCGCCCGAGGGCGGTGACCGCGCTCCACCCCTCGGGCACCGTGTCCGCGGCCACGACGCCACCCACACCGACGACCCCAGCCCACCACCCTCGACTGGTCACCACGTCCCCGACCTGGTCGTCGAGCACCCGCGTCGGATCACCCCCGGCCAGGCGGACAGGGCGTACGGAAGGGTCGTCGAGTCCCGCCGCCACGGGCACCAGGGTCGCGTCCGCGGTGGCCGCGAAGGTCGTGGCCGCACTGGCTCCCGCGGGCTGCGGCACCCAGGACACCGGGTCACCGGCGGCGCCGCCGGTCAGCGGCATGTCGATCAACGGACTTATCAACCGGACCGTGCCCCCGGGGGCGGCGAGAGCGAACGCGGGGACCAGCGGCGCGGACAGGACGGGGTCGCCGGTATCGGGACGCGTGTCGACGAACCCGATCGCTGCCGGAGCGCTGCCCGCTGGGAGGTGCTGCAGTGCGCGCAGATGCAGGCGGGTGTCCGGTGTGGCGGGGATCGCGGCGACGGTCGAGGTCAGGTAGGCGACCGTCTCGCCGCCGCCGACCCTCGGGGCGACCAGGACCACCACCGTCAGTTCCACCTGTCCGGGTGGGCCGGTGTCGGCGAACACGCCGGTCAGCGGCGCACCGGGCGGGGGCTGGTCCCTGCTGTCGCCGGTGGCCCACCACGCCCGCGCGGCCGCGACCAGCAGCGCGTCGTCGTGGACGAGGGAACCGCGCGCGCACCACCGCGCCACCGACCCGGCCGGTGTGGGGATCGAGGGGCAGGCGGGATTGACGCCCACGCTGACGGCGGGCTCGGGGGGTGGGCCGGTCGCGGTCGTCACCAGCACCACACCGGCGAGCGTCGCCAGCACCACGGCCGCCACCAGCAGGTCGCCTCCGCGTACACGGCGGCGCGGTGGGTGTCCGAACATCGGGTGGCCTCCACACAGGACAGTCGACAGTCGATCAAGGACGGTGAATCGCGGTGGTGCGCGCGGATCTGGGTGTCCCGCCGCGCCCCGGTCGGGGGCACGGTGCGCGGCGGGACGGTCAGAGGGTGATCAGCCCGCCAAGCCGACGTCGGCGCGGCGAACGGGCTTGGGCAGCGGCCCGGTGGTGGTGATCGGCGCGTACGGGGACGTGATCGCCCCGCCCTGGGCCTGGGTCAGCGGGAGCGTGGTGTCGAGCCGTCCGGCCATCACGTCGTAGATCCACCGACGGTGCTGCGGGTCGGCGATGGAGGTGTAGACGGCCGGGTACTGCCCGCAATCGCCCGCCGTCCTACTGCTCACCCCGACCACGGCCCACCTACGGGTGCCCGCGATCTTGGTCAGCAGCGGGCCGCCGCTGTCGCCGTTGCACACCCCCGCCGTGCCGTGCGGGTTGTTCACGCACAGGTCCAGCGCGGTGATCGCCGAGTCGCGGCACCGCTTCGCGGCGACGACCGTGCTGTCGAGTTCCTGCACGAACCGGGGCAGGCTGCCCGACGCGTCCGGGGTCGTGAGTCCGAACCCGAGCAGCCGCGCCTTCTCGCCCACCGCAGGGACCTTGGCCGCGATCTCGAACGGCGCGAACTCCTGCTGCTCGACCTGCGCGAGCAGCACGTCCTCGGCGGGACCGTCACCGGAGGCCCAGTCCCAACCGGGGTGCACGACGAACCGCCTCACCGGCAGCACCACGCCGCGGGTGCGGTCATGGGACCCCACCCGGACCGAGAACTGCTTGTTCTCCGTCGGGATCGGCGCCGCCCGCTCGTCCAGCGTGCCGAACATCGACCCCGTCGCGGCCGGGGCGAGAGCGGGGATGTTGGTCGCGCAGTGTGCGGCGAGCACCACCCACCCGCGCTCGATCATCGAGGCGGTACAGGTGGTCCATCCCACCCGCCCATAGGCGGGGGCGTCGTACTGCAACGAGGCGATGCCCTCGTAGACCTGTGAAGCCGGGTGGCCACCGACAACCTGGGTGCCCATCCCCCCACCCACGTCGGGTGGGGTGCTGACCTGCGCGGCGGCGTGAACATGCGCGGGGCTGGGATGGCCGTCGACCACCGGGGTGCTCACACCCGCCACGGGTGAGGAGATGGTCTGCGCGGTGGCGGGCGTGCCCAGCCCCAGCGTCAACGCCAGTGCGGTGAGGACGGCGGCGACCACCAAGGTGGGCGTGTGTCGCGTGCGTATCACGGTGTCCTTGTCTTCCTGTCGTGTTTACCGGTGTCCCGCGTGAGCACCGACCGGTGCGACCGGCCCGGCTCCAGCGAGGCGTTCATGGGGGAGGTCAGGCGGCGCAGTGACCGCGCCCAGGCAGAGACGGAGCCAGGTCGTCGGTGATCTGCTCCCGGGCGGCCGGGACGACCCGCGCGGCGAGGTCGTGGGCGCGGCGCAACGCGGCTCCGGGACCCAACACGGTCAGCAGCGCGATCGCCGAGGCCACCGCCCCGGACGCCTCGACGAACTCGCCCGCCGCCTTGTGCGCCAAGGCCAGCGACACGGTGAGCTCGGCCTCGACCACCGGGTCGCGCCCGGCACGGGCCAGTGCGATCGCGCGCACCCACAACCCGACCGCCTGCCCAGGCCCGGCCAGGCGAGCGCGGGCGGCCACCACCCGCCACTCACCCGACGGACAAGCATCGACCAGCTCGCCGACCTCGACACCCGAGAGCAACCGCGCGGCGCGGGCCGGCTTCCCGGCTACACGACACGCCTCGGCGTGGGCCACCACCGCGCGCAACCGCATCCACGGCTCCACATCCCCGCCTGAGTGGGTCGTGGCCAACTGCCCAGCCGGCATCGCGGCGACCGCGTCCCCGACGCGCACAGCCGTCTCACACCACATCGACGCCAACACCGTGATCGTCGACTCGTCGATCCGCGCCTCGACCGCGGCGGTCGCCGCCGCCCGCGCGGCGAGCAGCTCCTGCCGCCGGTCGCCGAGCCAGCCCGCCAGCACCCGCAGCGCTGCGTTGAAGGTGATGGTCGCCGCGCACTCAGCGTCGTAGTTCGCGGCAGCGCCGCGCCGCCGCGTCAGGGCGGTGAGCCGCGACCATTCGCGCACCCCCCACCTGCGCGCCCGATCAGCGTCGCTGCGCACCGCCACAGGAGTGCGCGGGGTGATCGGCGCAGGGTCATACGGGTTCAACAGCCGCGCGGCCTCAGCCGCGCGGTAGGTGTAGAACTCGCGCACCAGCGAGGCCCAGTCGCGCGAGACGCTCTCCTCGTCGAGCGCGCCCGCTTCCCGGCCCCAGTTGGCGATCTCCCGCGCCCACGTGGTGTCCACACCGGGCAGGTCGAGCGCGCTGCCCGCAGCGAGCACCCGGGCGACCGTGTGATCGGCTGGTGGTGGGCTGTTGTAGGCGAAGGAAGAGCGCAGTGTGGCGGTCATGGGTGACTCCCCGAGGACACGGCGGCCCAAGTGCGGGCGCCGACAGCGGATGGGACACCACGGGCGGCGGGTGACGTCGCTCCGTGGACGTTCGCTGGTTCGAAACGACCGCCGACGTGGTGGCAGCCTCGATCGTCGAGGTCCAGCTTTCGCCCGATGTGAAGGCAATGGCCCAGTCATTGGGGACAGTTCGGCCAGAAGGTCGACTCGTGGTAGTTCAGGAAGACTCGTTGTGCTTGTGGGCAGCATCCCGCAGCTTGTGTATCGCCCGGTTTGCCGCGTTGATGAACTCTTGCTCGCCTGCCGAGGTGACGAGAAACGACGCCCGGCGGATAGCCGACATTTCGGATGGAGTGAGGTTGACGGTGACCGGGAGCTGCCGTTCCGGTGGCTTCTTCTGGATTGGTTCGTTGTGTTCCATGGTCACCTCACTGCCACCACTCAGGGATGGCTCGTTCCCGGCACTGCCGAGGGGCGTGGCGGCTCGTCGCGCACGACAAGTTGAGGAGCCCCTTCGCGGACCCCTTGCGGCCGCACAGATCGTGTGCGGTAATGCTGTGGTGTGGGTGAATCCTCTTCGCGCACCCAGTGGCAGAGCCGGTGGCCTGATCGCAAGGCCCTGCGCACTTGAGATCACGGGCAACTCCTAGGTTGTGAAGTCGCTGGACTAGGCAGGGAGGCGCCTTGCACGCTCAGTGGGCGTTTACCCCGCCTGCCCAGACGCTAGGGGCAGGTGATTCGGCCAACCGGGAGGATTTCTCTGGGGCCGTCGCCGTGCGCGATGGGAGGGTGACCCCATGCGAGGGATGACCGACGACATGTCAGCCGGTGAGAGGGTCGCGTTCTACCGGCAACGGCGAGGACTGACCCAGACCGTGCTGGCCGGACTGGTGGGTCGCACCGACGACTGGTTGCGAAAGGTCGAGCACGATGCCCTCCCGCTGGACAGACTGTCGATCCTGCGCAGGCTCGCGTACGCGCTGGATGTCAGCCTCGGTGACCTTATCGGCGAGCCTGTCCTCATGGATTGGACCGAGGAGACCGGCAGGCGCACCGTCTCCGCACTGCGGGTCGCACTGATGGACCATCGGCAGTTCCTCGTCGGGTCCTACACCACCGAACTTGTCCGTCTGGATTCCCTGGCTCGCGACATCGCTGAGCAGTGGGGCGATTACCAGGCTTCCCGCTACGCTCGCCTCACCCGGCGACTACCGTTGCTGATCACCGACGTGCAGGCCGCGTGCCAGCAGTACGACGCCACCAGCGATGAGGGCGTCCGAGCACATGAACTCTGCGCCAGCGTCCACCAAGTGGCGACAGCGTTTCTAACCAAGGTGGGCGAGGCCGACCTCGCCGCGACCGCCGCGACCCGAGGACTGGCTGCGGCCAACTCCAGCGGCAACGCATTGATGATCGGATCGCTGTACCGCTCCGTGGCGCACGCCCTCGTATCCATCGGGGAGTACGAACAGTCCGCCGCCCTCACCCGCGCCGCCGCCGACCATCTTGAACCCGGACTCGGCACCGCCTCACCCGAGTACCTGTCCGTCTACGGGATGCTGCACCTCGTCGGTGCCGTCGCTTCGGCCCGCGACGACGACCGTGGCGACACGATGGCGTTCCTGACCGAGGCCGACGAAGCCGCCACCCGGCTAGGCATCGACGCCAACCATCTTTGGACCGCGTTCGGGCCCACCAACGTCGCCATCCACCGCATGACCACCGCCATGGAACTCGGGGACGTGCAAGTCGCCGTCGACCTCGGTCCCCGCATCGACACCGGCGCACTGCCCACCGAACGACGGGTTCGCCACGCCATCGAGACCGCACGTGCCTACGTCCGATGGAACCGCATCGACGACGCGCTCACGATGCTGCTTCGTGCCGAGCAAGAGGCCCCTGAACAGGTCCGCTACCACCGCCTGTCCCGGAACCTAGTCCGAGAGATGATCCGACTGCCGCGCCCGAGCTCGCGCGCCATCGAACTCGCCTGCCGGATGGGCGTGCATGGCACGGACCCCCGCAAGCCGTAATCTCCTCGAGCATGTCGACCACCGCCATCCCACACCACCTGCGTGTCGACGTCGAGACGTTGTGGGCCTACCACGACATGCACCACGAACTGCGGCCAGTCGACGTCTGCGTCGGCTTGGGCAGCCACGACCTCGGCGTCGCAACCTACGCCGCCGAGCTCTACCACCGGGGCCTGTTCCCGCAGATCGTGTTCACCGGCGCCAACGCACCCACCACGATCGAGCGCTTCCCTCGCGGCGAGGCAATCCACTACCGCGAACACGCCCTCGAACTTGGCGTGCCCGACGAGGCGATCAGCGTGGAGACTGCGGCGACCAACACGAGCCAGAATCTCACCAACACACGAGCAGTTCTCGCCGAGGCCGGAATCACACCCTGTTCAGTCTTGCTTGTCTCCCGGCCGTACCAGCAGCGCCGGGCCTACGCGACCTGCAGGAAGGTATGGCCGGAAGTCCAGGTGCTGTGCGGCTCGCGTCCGCTGCTGCTCGATGAGTACGTTCACGGTATCGGCGACGTCGCCCGCGTGATCAACATGCTGGTGGGCGACACCCAACGAATCACCGAGTACGCCAAACGCGGGTTCGCCATCGAACAAGAAGTCCCCGACGAGGTGGACGCCGCCAACCGACGTCTGATCGAGGCCGGATTCACGAGCCGGCTGATCTAGCTGCCAGATTCACCGAGTTCACCGGTGCCTGTACGGCCCAACGCGGCCAACCCAGCCTCAACCACGTCGACCGGGGCAACAACCATCACGTCATCGTCACCCGGCCCGGTCAGGTACACCACACGCCCGCGACGTACGGCATCAGCCCAGATCGTCAACATGTCGGTGACCGATGCCCGCGCCGCCCAATCAGGGGCCGGGCCTTCGGTGTCTGAGAACAACGGCATGTACATCAGGTTACCGGGTTGCCCCATGACGAACCGAAAGCGGCGACAGCGGTTTCTCATCGGCCATATCCCGGTTGACCTGTGTTGCCCGGCTGGGCGGTCAGGTGGTAACGCGGTGAGCGGGGGTTGAGCACGTCGACGCGGCGTCCCCGGACAGTGAGCCCGTGCTGCCGGTTACCGCCGGTGTGGTGTCCGTCGAGGAGGCCAACATCCTGGCCGACCTGGCGAAGCTGGGGCAGGGGGCGAGGGCGTTCGCCCCGCGCGTCGACCACGAGGAGATGTACCTCGCGCCGGCGCTGCCGTTGGCCTCCGCGTCCGAGACGGCCCAAGGATCTGGCCACCGGGCAGTTGGACGTCGAGCGACTCGATCAACCCGCGGCGATCCTGGCCTGGGGCGCGGAGCTGGAACAGAGGCTGCGCCACGGGCATGCGCTCAGGCACCCGTCGGCAGTTAAGCCGGTGCTGGAGGTCGTCGCGCACCGGGGGGCGAGGTTGTCCGGTCAGCCGGGTTTGCGGACCAAGCCGATGTAGGAGGCGACAATCAAGGTGACCAACGCCCACACCAGGCGCTGCAACACCCAGATGCCGACGAGGTAGATTGGGCCCTTGCGCGGTGCGATGTTGATGTCGCAGCGGGCGCGCAGTCCGGTGACGCCCAGCGGGAGGCCGCGGTCGATGCCGACACCGACGAGTTGGAGCTGCCGACCGGTGCCCGGGGATGGCACGCTCGTCCCGGTGGAGACGTCGGTGACGGGCTGCCCGGCGGCGATGCCGTGGAGTTGGTGACGAAGTTGGGAAGCGCGGACGTGGCCCACCTTGTCGAACTGCTCGATGAGAAACAATCGATCATCGCAACGACGGTCGCCTCTGCCCAATCGACCTCGACATCGACCGTCGATTCGGTCGACCTCGAGTTGGCGTGGGAACTGGCGCGAAGGGTCGAAGCCAGCGACGTCTCCAACGAAACCGTTAGTCGCATCGAACGATCTTTCGACTATCTCGCCGTCGCCTACTCGACCAGCCCGCCCGCCGCCTTGCTGCCGCAGCTGCGCACGTACCTGGCCTACGTGAACTCGTTGATGGACAAGCGATCCACGATCGCCGAGAAACAACGCTTGATCGTGGCCGGTGGGTGGCTGTCACTCCTGGCGGCCACCTGCCATATCGACCTGCAACATCAGCATTCAGCGACCGAATACCCGCGCACGGCTGCTAGCCTCGCCCGACACGCTGAGCACGCCGAGATCCGTGCCTGGTGCTACGAAACCCAAGCATGGCGCGTCCTTACCGACGGCGACTACCCTCGGGCGATCGAGTTGTCCCGCGCTGCCCAACACCATGCCCCACGGGGTAGCTCGGCCGCTATCCAGGCCGCCGCGCAAGAAGGCCGAGCCCACGCGCGACTCGGCGACACGCGCCAGACCACCCAGGCCATCTCCACCGTCCACCAACTCGTCACCCCACTACCGGCCCGCGATGTCGAGCACCACTACCACTACGACCCGCACAAGGTCATCGCCTACACCGCCACCACCCTGGCCTGGGCTGGCGACCCCGCGGCCGAAAGCCATGCCCGCGAGATCATCGAACGTCTCCGGCCCGCGACTCCCACCGACCCCGCGAGATGGCCCCGTCGGATCGCTTCCGCCCATCTGGACCTCGCCATGGCGCTGACCACCACCGGTCGGTTTGACGAGGCGTGCCACACCGCCACCCAAGCCATCGAGTCCGGCCGCATCGTCCCCAGCAACATCTGGCGAGTCACCGAGATCATCCGCCGGATCGACGCCCTCGACATCCCTGAAGCCGACACCCTGCGCGACGCGTACCGCGGGCTGGTCTCGCTGACACGATGAACCATCTCGATCACTGCCCGGTCCTCGCCGAGCACGTCTCGCCTCGCGCCGTGCGCGACGAGGTGTACTGACGGTTGAGTCGCCACTGCGGCGAGCGCGATCGCGCTCGCCGCAGTGTTCACCGCGCTGACGCTGTGCCTGTTCTATGGCTTGATCGCCAATGCCCGACTGCGGAAGTCCACGAGATTCCGGTCGATCTTGGGGCGCGGGTGGCACCCACTGCGGAAGCCATGCTCGGCAAGCATCCGACCGTCGGTGGTGTTGTGACACCCTCACTTGGTGGCGAAACCGCAGGGCTACGACGGCGGTCGACCCAAGGCTGAGGCCGCTTCTCCTGCGGCCGCGACAGCCTGCTTGCCTGCCGAGGACCACACACGGACCACCGCCTGTCGATGGCGCGCGAACGGAACCTAGCTAGCCAAGCTGGCTAGGTAAGCGGCATGCGTGGACTTGACCCGGACGCTTCCGGACCGCCTTACCGGGACATCGCCAACGCCCTGCGCGAAGCCCTTGACGCCGGTGAGTGGGCGCCCGGCGAGGCGATCTACTCGCGGAAACAGTTGGTCGGACACTTCGGTGTCTCCGGGATGACCGTCCAGCGCGCGGTGGGCGTGCTCGTCGACGAGGGACGCTTGGTGGCGCGTCAAGGCGCCCGCGTGTACGTGCGCGCCGTGCCCGACCCGCCTGCGCGTGACCTTGCCGCCGAACTCGACGAACTCCGTGCCCGCCTCGACGTCCTGGAACGGCGCGTGCCGCCCGGGTAGCAGGAGCCGGACGGCGCTTGTCCGCCAGCCTGCTCCAACCAGGCCCCCGTGCGCGCCAGGAATGCAGCACGCGTCGCTAGGCCATTCGGGGCTGGTTACGCGCGATGGACGGTGTATCGCGCCCTCTGAGGGGGGCGGGTCGCCTACAACTGCCCGATGCCCGACACCACCGCCGCACCCGAGGTCACCCCCGACTGGCCCACCTGCACCACAGAACAGGGCTGTATCGGTCGACGAATAGACAGCTTCGACGCCTGCCTAGCCCACCTGAACGACGACGACCTCGACACCGCCCTGGCCAGCTACACCCCCGGCGCCGACGTGGACCTCCGCGGCACCTCCTTGACCCCGAAGTTGATCGCCCGCCTGCTCGCAGTCATGTCCCCGAAATCCCTGGTCGACCGCCCCGCCCGCCCTCGCGTAGGCCGCGCGGACTTTCAACATTGCCGCTTCACGCCCCCTCCTGCACCTCACACAAGCTCGGACAGTGCCGCCGACTTCCGCAGCGTGACCTTCGCCGAGCGCGCCAACTTCTTCGGCTCGACCTTCACCAGGGGCGCCGACTTCAGCGGCGCGACCTTCACCAAGGGCGCCAACTTCTTCGGCTCGACCTTCACCAGGGGCGCCGACTTCAGCGGCGCGACCTTCACCGAGAGCGCCGACTTCAGCGGCGCGACCTTCACCTGGGTCGCCAACTTCCGCAGCGCGACCTTCACCAAGGGCGCCGACTTCAGCGGCGCGACCTTCACCTGGGGCGCCGACTTCCGCAGCGCGACCTTCACCTGGGGCGCCGACTTCAGCGGCGCGACCTTCACCTGGGGCGCCGACTTCTTCGGCGCGACCTTCACCTGGGGCGCCGACTTCCGCGGCGCGACCTTCACCGGGGGCGCCAACTTCATCGGCGCGACCTTCACCAGGAGCGTCGACTTCCGCAGCGCGACCTTCACCGGCAGCGTCGACTTCCGCGACGCGACCTTCTGCACGGGGGTAGTGCGGGGGTTGTTGGTGGCGAATCGGTTCGTGCTGGATGGTGCGCGGTTCGAGCAGCACAGCATCGTCGAGGTAGCGGCGGGGGAGTTCTCTGCGGTCGGGGCGCGTTTCGATGGTGGGGTGGAGCTGCGGGTGGGCTATGCCCAGGTCAGTTTGCGGCGGGCGTTTTTCGGTGCCCCCTCCTCCCTGACCGGGCTACCGGCACCCTTCGCCTCGAGTGAGGCGCCTCGTGGTGTCACGCCGGGGCAGGTCCGTGTGTGGGTGGCTGAGCGGGTTGGTGTCGGGCGGTCGGTTCGGCGGGGCGGGGTTGAGGAGTGGGTGCCGCGGTTGTTGTCGGTGCAGGAAACCGATGTGGCGCAGTTGACCGTGGCCGATGTGGACTTGAGTGGGTGTCGCTTCGCAGGCGCTCATCATCTCGACGAGTTGCGGGTGGAAGGGGTGGCGCCCTTCAATCGGCCGCCGGGGGGGTGGCGGGTGGGGTGGGCGTGGCCGCCGGTGTGGCGGTGGTCCGAGCGGCGAGTGCTGGCCGAGGAGCGCCTGTGGCGTGCCCAGCACCGCAAGCATGGTGGCTGGTCCGAAGAACTTCCCGACCTGCACCCGGAGATGTCGACGTTGTGGGTGGGGCCGGAGCGGTTGGCGGTGCTCTACCGGTCGTTGCGTAAGGCGTTCGAGGACAACAAGAACGAAGCCGGGGCCGGGGACTTCTACTACGGGGAGATGGACGCCCGCCGTCACGCCCCCTCCACCAGCCGCGCCGAACGCCTGGTCCTGACCGCGTACTGGTTGGTGTCCGGGTACGGGCAACGCGCCGGCCGCGCCCTGGCCCTGCTGGTGGCCACCGTCGGGGTCCTGTTCGCGCTGCTCACCACCTACGGCCTGCCCGACAATAGCGCCACGCAGCAGGTCATCGTCCCCGCCGCCCCGACGGCCGGGCAGGTGTCGACGGGCGTGCTGGAGGTCAGGCCCGCCCCGACAGCGCTACCACCGGCGGGGCAGCGCTGGACCGCCGACCGCGCGGGCAAGGCGATCCGCGTCGTGCTCGGGTCGGTGGTCTTCCGCGACACCGACCAACGCCTCACCCCGGCGGGGGTGTGGACGGTCATGGCCGGTCGCGCGCTCGGACCGCTGCTGCTGGCGTTGGCGGCCCTGGCGATCCGGGCCCGCGTTAAACGCTGACGGGATGTAGACCGCAGCATCCCTGCGCCACCGTCCTGGAAAGCCTTGGTGCGTATCGCCACGAAGGCGACCGACCAAGGCTGATATCCCGATCGACGCTGAAGCCCGCTCTTGCGGCCGCGTCGAGGGAGGACGGCACGGCTAGCCCAACGTCATCAACATTGATGTTGACGATGTCGTGCCGGTCTCCTAATGTCGTCAACATCAATGTTGATGACGTTAGGAGATGGTGATGGGGTACTCCCCGGGGTGGTCCTGGCACAGCACGAACATCGACGGCGCCACGATCAACTGGGTGACCGAGGGCAAGCCGCGGGCGGACGAGGGCAGGGTGGCCAGCGTGCTGGACTCGGGTTCTTCCGCACCGGCGCGGCGGGTCCTGCGCGACGGCACGATCGAGGCGTTGGGGGACAGCGCCCGGGGGTTGACGGTGTTCGGCAGCTACGTCGGTGATCGCCCCGGCCCGGTGGGGGTCGGGGAGTTTCTGCCGGAGTACGCGGAGTTGATGCGCCGCTTCGCCCGGGGCGAGGGGATCACCCACCATTACGTCACCAGCCGGGGGGCGGAACCGTTGCTGGATATGGAGATGTTCGCCGCGCGTCGCGGCCTGACCTATCGGACCGTGCGCAGCTACCGCTCACGCGGACTGCTGCCCGCGCCCGACGCGATGCGCGGCCGCAGCCCCCAGTGGAACACCTCCACCGCGGACGCGTGGACCCCTCCCGGCCCGGGGCGCGGCGCGCGCACGGACCTGACCGGCTGAACCGGGGCCCGACACGAACGAGGCCCCAGGACGACGAACGTCCTGGGGCCTCGTCACGACATCGAAGTGCTTCTGCACCGCAAAGGCACGACATGTTGAGATCCACGCACCCGACCGGAGTCGGGTACTCGCCTGGCGGTGAACCGCCGGCGCTAGGCCACCTGGAGACCAAGCGGCGACCACCACCATAGCGCATCGCGCTGGGTGGCCACCTGCCGCCACAGCTCGTCCAGCTCGTCCAGCGTGGTGCGGGCTCGCCCTGCTGACCCTGTTGCGCGAGAGCCAGGCCCAGGCCGAGGTCAGCTGCGCGCCTTCGCCTGTCGTGCACGATGACCACCCGTTGTGCCCTGCTGTGGCGGGTACCGGTTCCCTAGCGTGGTCGGCATGTCCGGTCGCCGCCCAGCGCGCCGTGTTCGGCGCGGGAGGGGTGTCGGGTGCCGGGGACGTCGAGTGAAAGGGGGTCAGGCCAGTACGCTGTGCCGAAGATCGTCTGCACGCGCATCGTCGTGGGACTCCCGGGGGGAGCCGCACGATCCAGGCTTCCCCGGTCACCGCGCCGTCACGCGGATGAGGGGAAGGTGCGTTCATGACGAACGCAGGGACGGCGCCATGGTTCTGGGGAGGAGATCCCAGGATCCTGGCGGTGGTCTTGGCAGCGTTGGTGATGTTGGGGTTCTTCGTCGAGAGCTTGGCGAGCCCCAACCCACTGGCACTCGCCAAGCTGCTCGTCTCGACGGTGGTCCTCTACGTCACGCTTTGGTCGGCTACGTCGTAGAGATCCACCACAGCGGCCGGGTTGGGTGCTACGCACCCGCCCGGCCGTTCTGCCATCTAGGTCCAGCCACGATCACCCGATCGTGTCGGGTGTTCCACGGTCTATCCCATCGTATCGCCATCTCCTCGCGCTGGGACACACCGTCGCCCCTGTTTCTGACGTGTCGGAGGCGTGGCCTGCCTGGATGCCATCCCCTGGTCACCCGATGGTTTCGGCCCGTCCCCACAGCTGGATCGAAACGACGGTCAGTCGTCGGAGTGTGACGGTGCGCGACTGGCAGGAGGAGGACACGGTCG
This sequence comes from Actinokineospora cianjurensis, assembly GCF_003663795.1. NCBI lineage: Bacteria > Bacillati > Actinomycetota > Actinomycetes > Pseudonocardiales > Pseudonocardiaceae > Actinokineospora > Actinokineospora cianjurensis. The sequence continues at coordinate 588,108 of NZ_RCDD01000003.1, read as the reverse complement.
CGCGGGTGGCGAGGCTGATCGCCGCCCACCACGCCCGCCCGCCGAGGATGAAGAAGGAAGAAGGAGAAGCCGGGCGGCTTCTGGTGCTACGGCGCTGGCGAGTCTGAGACCGACCCGACCCCGCACCGGGTCGATCCCCGAGGAGGCGCTCTATGGCCCACGGCTCGTCATGGCGGGGCGGGCAGCCGTTCCGGCGGAGGACTTCCCAGGAGGGTAGGACGGCTGTGGGGTCGTCGACCTCGAAGAACACCGCGGCCTAGCCCTGGTCGAGGTCGTCCAGCCAGACCACGTCACGAACGGTGGTCTCCGGTCGTTGCCACAAACACCGTGCGGGGTTGCCCCTGCGTCGCGTCAGGGGGCGACGTCGAGCCGCATGGCCGCCATCGCGACGGGGCGGGCGGTGGCGACGTCGCGCGTGCCCAGCACGTAGTACCCCGAGCGGGCACCCTCCAGCCCGTACACCATGGCGGCCCGGACATAGGTGGGTTGTACCGGCGCCCGTTCGGGCGCGTGATCACCGGCGGGCGGATGGCCACCGGGCTGTTCCACCAAGCACACCCCGGCGCGCGCCAGCCACAAGCATCGACCGCTACGCCGGGCGAAGTAAGGCCGGGCGAATCGGCTGCGGCCGGGCTTCTCTCCGAGAAAGCTCGGGGTCACCCAGGCCCGTCCTTCGCCGTACGAGACCCCGGAATGTCGAGGCTCACCGCACGCCCGCGCGTCAGCTTCGTTGCCCTGGGCGTGGCTCGTGCCTGAATAGCCAGGGGTGAGGGGTCAGCCCGGCGGGTCGCCAGCGGGGTTCAGTTCGGGGAGCACGCGGTGCTCTAGCGCCCACCGCGTGCGCACCGCCCGCATCTAGTCGAGCACCCAGGTCAAGTGCGGCGGCCAAGGCCACGAGGGTGACCCCGCCGAGCACGATCGCGCACACGGCCAACACACCGGACTCGCCCTGAGGGCCGGGCTTTGACGTGGAACCAGGCATTCGACCATGATCGCCCCGCCGCGACCACAGTGTGGCGCCTTGCACGATTAGCGGCGATAACGTTGTGCTCCACCGGTTCGGCAGCGGTCGGTGGACCATGATGCTCGTGCCTACCGACCCGAGCCGTGTCGGGCCGGGCTTTCTGCCCAGACCCGCACGCGGTGTGCGCGCCGCAGGGTGCGCGCTTCACCTTGAACTCCCTGAGCGAGTTGTTGGGGTGGATGCCGCGAGTCCGTTGCGACGAATGGGTGGAGCACGTCGTGCGCTGTGCAGGGACGCCCCGCGGGGACGACGCTGGAGTCACGACGAGGGGGGCGGCGATGGCATTCAACGAGCCGAACAGTCCGTACACCAACGACCCGCAACAAGGGGGACCACCGGACGTGCCCCCGGTGGCTCCTCTCGTCCCCCCTGCCCCTTATCCGCAGCCCGTACCGGCGGCTCTCCCGCCCCGCTACCTCGATTCGGATCCCGCTCCGGGGCAGAGGGTTCCCTGGCCGGAGCCCAGCGATGAGGACGAGTCTTCGTGGGGCGCGGGCATCCCGCTGGGCCTGCTCCTGCTCGCCATCTCCAGCGGGTTGCTGTGGTTCGAGCATGGAGTGGCGTTGCCGGAGACCAGGGCGGTGCTGGACTTCGTCCTGCTCGGTGCGTGGTCTCCTGGCCGCACGGGCGGCGGCGGAACACTACGCCTGGTCGTCGTGGTGATTACCCTCATCGTCTTCGGGGTGCTCACCTTGGTGCGGTTCTGGTTCATTAGGGCCAGGGCGCGAGCGGAGCACGAACCCGGTCGGCCGATCGCGATCCTCTGCCTGACCCTCGCCAGGACCTTCCTGATCACCGAGGCGGTCGCGATCTTCTTCCACGCCGACCGACTCAACGACCCATCAGAGCAGGGGTGGCTGCTGTTCGGGACCCCGATAGGTAGGCCGCCGAGCGGCTGGACCTCGTTCGCTTCCACGTGGCTGCTCTGGATCATCATCGCGATAGTCGTAGTCGGCATGACACTCAACTCGACCGCACGTGCCATTCGGCGTCGATGAACCGCAACGGCTGACGCGACGACCCCCAGCACCGGCCGGGGTATCGGTGCTGGGGGTCGTCCGGGATGCCGGACCGCCCCTGGGGGGAGGTGTCAATCGGGCGTGTCTTCGGCCGGGTTCAGCTCGGGGAGCACGTGGTGCTCTAGCGCCCACGGGTGCGGACCGCCCTGGTTGGCCACCAAGGTCAAGTTCCTCCGCCTGCCTACTCCAACCGGGCCCCATTCGCGCCAGAAACGCGGCACACGCCGCTAGGCTATTCGGGGCCGGATCGGGCGGACGGCGACACGTTGGTGCGGACCGGGTTTCTCTGGTTGGAGGTCACCGGCCGGTGCCAGTTGACCTGTGCTCACTGCTACGCGGGGTCCGGGCCGCGCCTGATGCTCTACCCGCACACACACGGCGCGCCTTGGGACATACGAGTGGCTATGGCAGACCTGCGAACCCGGTGGAATGGGCCTGAAGCCAGGTGGTCCCAGTGTTCGCGCTGTCGGTGTGGAGGTGGACCATGGTCGAAAGACCGAGGGGCGAGAGGCTGGAGCGCGGATCGGTGCGGGTGCGGTGGGACGAGTTGGCGGAGTCGCCGCGCAAGGCCGAGATGTTGTTCGACTTGGTCATGCACGCCGCCTATCCGGGCCGGGTGCGCACGGTCAACGGGGCCGGTGGCGACGGGGGCGTCGACGCCTGGGTCGCCGATGAGCGGCGTGCCCTGGAGTTCAAGAGTTTCACCCGGCTCGGGTCGTCCCAGCGCAGGCAGGTGATCAAGTCCTTGGGCCGGGCGGCGCGCCGGGAACCGGCGTCGTGGACGTTGGTGGCCCCGGTGCACCCGACACCCGGTGACCTGGCGTGGTTCGAGAGGTTGCGTGAACGGGTTCCGTTTGCGCTGCAGTTCCATGACGTGAGGTGGCTGGAATCGCAGCTCGTGCAGAGTCCCGGCATCGCCCGGTACGTGCTCACCACACCCGAGTACGAGGTGGTGACCGCGTTGCGGGAACTGCGTGCTGAGCAGGCCGCCCTGCTCGGCGGGGTCCCGGACCTGGTGGCGCGGCTGGCGGCGATGGGGCGTCGGGTCGAGGAGGCGTCGCCGATCTGGGGTGTCGACTTCGCCTGGCTCGATGGGCGAGCGGCGGTCACCGTGCGACCCAGACCCACCGCGCCGCCACAGCACATCACGGTCCACTGCGACCCGGCCGCGGATGACCCCGACGGCGAACAGCTCACGGCCGCGGTGACGGACGCGATCGGCTACGGCAGCGGGCTCGTGCTCGAGCCGGGCCGGATCACGCGTGTGGACAACGCCGCCCTGGCCGCGCTGGGCCTGCCGTGGGAGCAGGTGGGCATGCGCCTGCCGGAGCGGCGCGTCGGAACCGGGTTCCCGAGACCGGCGACCCTGCGCCCGCGCGACGCCGAGGACCGGTTCGGGCGGCCGCTGAGGCTGAGCCTGACCCACGCCACCGTCGGCGAGCGCGGCATGGTGGTCCACGGCCGCGACACCACCGGTGTGTTGACCGTCCAGCTCCGGCTCGACCAGCCGCCCACCGCCGACCCGGGCGACGGGATCACCGTCGGTCTGGCACTGCGATTCGCCCTAGGCGAACTAGACCCGGGCGACGTCGTGGATCCGGAGGTGTTGCTACGTACCGTCGAGGCGCTCGACGTGCTCGACCACGCGCCCGGTATGGCGATCACCCTCGCCGACACCGACCCGATCCCGCTCGACCCCGCCCACCGTGTTCCCACCGAGGAGTTCAGCGCACTGGCCGTGGCCGTGCGGGACGTGGTGCTCATCGGCGACGAACTCGGGGTAGTGCTTCCCATGCCCGCGGCCTGCGCGCCGCGGCACCGACACACGGTCGCGTTCCTGGCGGGCTGGCTGCGCGGTGAGCAGGTGCCGCTGCCCCGCGAGGTCGTGGCCTGCCACCAGCACAGCAACCCGGACGAGGCGCGCGCCTACCTCGACTACCTCACCAGCGACCATGGCGCGCGCCTCGACCTCGGGCTCACCGGCTTGGCTGTCACGGTCGCCGAGGTCACCATCCCGGTCCACCCGCTGCACGTGGGTATCAGCCGGGCCCGGCTCCGCGATCCTGACGAGATCCGCGCGGCGTTGGCCAACGGCGACCGCATCATCACCATCGAGATCATCCCCGCACCCGACGCCGTGGTGACCGGCTGCCGCACACCGCCGACGCCTCACGTGGCATCGGTCGAGGACGGACAACCCGAGGACACCTGACAGCCGCCGCGACGCCGGGGATGCGGGCGTGGCGAAGTACGGCCCGTCGGCGAGGTGCCCAACGCGCCGTGGCCCGGTGTGGTGGTCGCGGTTGCTCTGAGGAAGTCCCGCAGGCGGTGCGGGCGCTGCGCCGCGGTTGGACAGGAACGCCTCGGCTCGGGTGGGGGCGAGCACGGCCGCATGGTCGGCGATGCCAGCGGCGTACTTGCTGATCGCGGCGTTCACGCGTCCCCGCGGTGCCGATGGTGGTCGGGCGTGCTCGGTCAGCGTGTCGGTTGTTGGGGGCGGCGGTGTCGACCGGAGTTCATGGTGGGGATGCGGCGGAGGCCGTGGAGGACCCTGCCCATGAGCGCGAGGCTGGGGGCGTCGTGGGGCCAGGGGAGCGGGATGGGGGCGGGTTGGTCCCGGAGGGGGAACACCGCTTCCATGATGAGGCGGCTGCAGTCCGCGCAGGTCCCCGCGGCGACGGTGGGGCGTTGTCGCCATAAGTGGGTGACGGGGTGGCCGCACCAGCCGCTGGTGTCCCCAAGGCGGACGGCGTGGGCCGGCCCGACATCGAGGTCCTGGCGGCGGTTGGTGCCCCAGCACACCGCGATCGATGATCGCCGGGGCGTGAGGGCGCCCTGGTGCGGTTCGGCTGTGGTGGGGTCGGGGTGTCGACCGGTGATCATCGCGGGTGCCCTGCTTCTCTAGACTGCGCGTCGACCATGCCACCCACAGTACGTAGGAATTCCTATTTCCTGCTGAGCTGTCCGGGTGAAGCTGTGTGGGTGTGGCGGGGAGGAAGGTGGTGGCGGACATGGCGGTCACGCAGACGGTTCCGCAGGTCATGCTGCTGCACGCCCTGGCCAAGCTCAAGGACACCGCCGCTCGTGGCGATGCCGAGGTGGCCCGGGCGCTGGGGTGGCAGACCTCGAAGGTGAACCGGTTGCGCACCGGCCAGTCTCGGATCACCCCGGACGACGCCCGCGCGCTCGCCACCGCGTACGGGGCGTCGGCCGAGCACGCCGAGACCCTGACCGGGCTGGCGCGCGCGGCGGGGGCGCGCAGCGTGCACCAGGAGATGTTCCCGGCGCCGTTCCGGTTGATGATCGACCTGGAGGAACGCGCGGGTCATCTGCGCCAGTACCAGACCGAGACCGTGCCCGGTCTGCTGCAGACCGTGACCTACCGGCTGGCGCTGGAGGCAGGCGCGGGGGTCGTCACCGGCGGCGACCTCGTCGCCCACAGCGTGCGTCAACGCCAGGCCCTGCTCACCCGCGACGATCCGCCGCGAGTGGAGTTCGTGCTTTCTGAGTCGTGCCTGCGACGCGTTCGCGGCGGCCCCGAGGTCATGGCCGACCAGCTACGTGCGCTGCTCGACGTCGCCGCCCTGGAGCGAGTGGACCTGCGGGTGCTGCCGTTCGATGCCGCGTCCGCGCCGTTCGCCTCACTCGGCTACAGCGTCGTGCACGTCCCCGGCCGCGACGAGGTCGACCCTCTCACCGTGGTCTACGTCGAACAGGCCGGCGACGCCCACTACCTGCGCGACCCACACCGCGTCCGCGCCCACACAGAGCTGTTCGCCCGCCAGCAGAGCAACGCTCTGTCCCCCCAGGACACGAGGCGTGTCCTGCACGCCATCGTCGACGATTACGACAAGGACTCCCGGTGACCATCGCTTTGTCTCCGAGGTGGCGCAAAGCCACTGCCAGCCAGCCGACCGAGGCCTGCGTCGAAATCGCCCACCTTCCTGGGGCTGTGGGGATCCGCGACAGCAAGACCAGTCCCACCGGCCCGATCCTGCGCCTGCCCGCCCCGGCGCTGCCCGCGCTGCTGGAACATCTCACCCCCGACGACCGGCGCTTAGCCTCCGCCTGACGCTGAACTCCATGTGTGTTGACAGCGTTGATGGTGGTGCGCATGGAGAAAGACCCGCCGATAGCCATCCCCCGAAGCCTCCTAGGGCTCACCACGCCTCTGCTGCGCGGCGGCAGGCTCTGGACGGTTCCCGTCCTGGATGAGCTCGCCCCACAGGACCGACTGGTCGACGACCTTCCATGCTCCGCTTCTTGCCCCTGGCCCCCGGCCGAGCTTGCTCGCCCGACATCGGCCTCGGTGATCACCCTATCGGTGTTGGCGAAAGCCGAGAGAATTGTGTTGTTCTGAAACGCATTTACCGAATAGATCGACCGTCGAAGCGACGTTGCCGGGACCGCCGGCACCACTCCCAGCCACTGGACGCACGAGCTAGTCTCTGCTGATCGGTCGAAGGAACGGGCATCCATCCGGCTCTGGATCGATGGCCTGTAGCGTTGTCGAGGTGAGCATGGACATGGCGGTCGATCAGGCCGTTGGTCAACTCGCTCAGGCCCTCCTGCGCGCCCATCGGGGACACGACGAGCAAGCAGCCGTGGATGTGCTATCTGCGCCGGTGCGATCAGCGCCGACGCGGCTCATCGTTGGCCCGGCAACACCCACCTCGCTTTCGCGGATCGATGTGCGGTCGGTGACGGTGTGTCGAGGCCCGGTGCCCGAAGAGACCGCAGGATCGCTCTCGCAGCCGTATGGCTCGGCCGTCCGATGCATCGCCGAATCCCCCTTGGTGGACCGGCTTTAGGGACTGCACCACCGACCCTGCGCCCACACTCGGCCGTGAGCAGACGGGGTCGGTGACGCTCTCGGGCGCGACAATGGGAGCATCCCAGCATGGAGGAGATGTGTGCGGTCGTTCCGGGGGATCCACATCGCGGGGACATGGGGCTCGACCCACAGGCGCTGTTCTCGCCGACGGTGCCTTCGCCGCTGCACTTCGCGGTGCTGGTGCGGTTGGATGACAACCACGGGTCCACGGCCAAGCTGACCAGCGAGCTCGCGCGGGAGTTCGAGGCGCTGGGGTGGTGCACCGCAGCCGAGTACACCGCGGTGACCCGAGAGTTGATCGCCAGCGGTGTGGTGGAGGGTGTGCGCCTGCGGGTGAACCCGTTACTGCACTCCAAGGGGTGCGCGCGGTGCGCCGCGCACGAGGAGGTCTACGCCCGGGACCGTCGCGCGCACGAGGAAGCCACGCGGCGCTGGGAGGCCGGGACGGTCGCCTATCCCTACTCCACCTCCACTTCCACGCTGCATCTGCGCGACTGTCAATTCGCCCACGCCCAGCCAGCCCCGTTGGAACCCACCCTGCGAGAGTTCGTTCACTGTCACGACAGCAACCAGCGCCGACTGGTCCTGCCCGGGGAGGCCGTCGAGTTCGAGTGGGAGGAACACGAGCCCGGAGGTCAGTGGTGGGGCCTGCCCTACGGTCCGCCTCCCGGTGATGGCCGCGTCGGCACGCGCCACGGCTCCCGCTGCTTGTCGATCCGGGAGGCACGAGCATGGACACTCGACTCCCGCGGCCGCGGGAGACGGGCGTGGAAGCCGTGCAAGGTGTGTTGGCCGATCGACCCGTTTCTGCTCGACACCGCGGACACCACCGTCTTCTATCGCGCCGACACCGCGCCCGCCGACCGGCTCACCGTGGAAGCCGACGACGGGGACACCACCACGATGCTTCGCCGCCTGACCGCACAGTCCGGAAGGCCGTTCGGCTGGGGCGCCTCGCCCGCGTCCGGGGTGCGGACCGCTGCCGTCACGATCCTGACCGACGCCACAGCAGCCTCGCCCGTCGACGTCGTCGACCTGCCCATCGACGACTTCACCAGCGCCTTCCTGCGGGGGCGCGGGGGCGAGCCGCTGACGATCTCCCGCGCCGACGTCCGGGCCTGGCTGCGTGAGTGGTACCGCACCCACACCGACATCCGTCCACCCGAGGCGCTCACCGTATTGCTCGACCACGACCTCGCCCTGCGCCCGGACACCAACCGGCTGTCGACGTTGCGCAAGTAGAGGTCGCCACCGAACCGGCCGCTCGCCGCCCCTCCCACCACTGCGAGCCGCACCGGGTCGCGTGCCTGTTTCGGGCTGGCCGCTGCTTGTATCCAGGTCGACCGGAGATACTCGGGGTCGGTGATGACGGGATTGGCCGTGGCGACCGCGACCATGCCGGGCCGTGCGGCGGAAGCGAATGCACCCGAACACGGCCGCAGAAGATCTACTTGGCGTGCCTGGGTTTGCCGCGCCACCGCGAAGCACCTATGCGATCCTGCATTGCGCTGCCTTGAGAATCGCTGACGTACAAGCGAAACTGCCCGCGACCGACGATAGTACGGCTGTTATGACCCTTGTTCGGTAAACGAAAGTTGCCTGGAGAGGCATGGGATGATCGAACACGCATGGTTGAGAGAGATCAGCATCGACATCGGGTACGTGCCGAGCTACATGACCGAGGAGCTCCCGGTACCGCAGGCGGGCGAGGCGGCGCAGCACTTCATCGAGGTCTTCGACACCCTAGACCGAGTGGCGGCGCGGAAGGCATTCCGCTTGGTGGAGGACGCGGTGCGGGACGGGAACGAGGAGGAGAAGAATGCAGCTGCGACCGGATTCCTCGAGGCCATACTCCATGCATGGGACGAAGGGTTCGACCTCGAGTCGATCTGGCCGTACGTGGGACCGGAGTCGCGGGAGTATTGCGTCGCATGGAACAGGTTCACCGGGGTCTTCACGCCGGAGTGGATGTGCGCTGTCGGTCAGGAGCCTGGATGAATCGGGCCGGAGTTGGCGATCAGGCGGTATCTCTACCTGAGACGGGGGTGGCCAAGACCGGTTCGGCAGTCGGGTAGCTGGATTGCCAGGCACCGATCCCGTGGAAGACCACTTACCGTGAGGCATGCCCCTCAAGACCGCCTCTTGTGGGTACTTACACGCGGTGCGGCGAGCCCTTCCGTCAGGGCAGGTGACGACGTCCCACGCACAGGCGCGCGGGTACCTCGCATAGACTATGCGGCCATGGGACCCGACTCCCCAACGACACCTAGGTTCTCTGAACTTGCGTCGCAAGTCGGCGAGGCAGTAGACCTACTACGAGGGGAGATCAAACTTGGTAACGACGGCGAGATAGTGAGATGGGCGAACGCGGCTGCCGACACTGTCTTCCGCTTGGCCGAGTCCAGCTCGCACTCCGTAGAGCACGACCAGCTCACATCCAAACTACGAGTTGGCGTCGCCAAGTGCATGGCCTCAACCTGGCGGGCATACGGCGAAGCGGACTCGCAAGCGGTGATTAGCCGCGGTGAGCTGGTGGGGGATGCCGTGGCCAATCTCAGACTCTTCTTGATCGGTCTCAACTAGCCGATCAGTCAGCCTGCTGCCGCAGGCGGCGGCGAACTCCTGACCGCGGGTGTAGCGGACCGCGCACCCACGCCCCGTCCCTTCGGACCAGAAAGCCGTCCTATGGTGGCCTCCTGCCACCGCCCGGATACCAGTGGGATCAACCACGTTCGCATACAACCGGCCGACGGCACCATGGTCAGCGCGGGCGGGCTTTGGCCGGGTTCCTGCCACAGGAAGGAGGCCGGGCTGCGGGAGGCTGTCGAGGTCGATGCTCAGGTGCGCCTCAGGGAGCATGGCGGGCACAGTGATTCCGCTCACCGGTTTGACCGTCACGGTCGCCGGGGTCGCCATTTCGGGTGAACCCTGCACGTCGTCGTCAGCCGTGCGCGGCTCGCAATCCCAGAAGTCGCCCGCGCCATCGCCATCATCCCCACTTCCGATGCCCGCCTGCCGCACGCCGCTGACGCCTTACGCCGAGTCGGTCGATGACCGACAACCCGAGGACTCCTGACAGTCGCCTCGACGCTAGGAATGGGGTCGTGGCGAGTTGGGCCCGTCGGCGAGGACCCCGGCGCGCCGGTGTCCGGTGTGGTCGCCCGCCTTCTCGCACAGGTGTTGAAACACGGGCTTGGGGACCTTCTCGCCGGTACTCGGGTCGTTGATCGCGTCGGTGACCACGACTGGGGACAGGTCGTCCTCGAGCACATCCAACGACACACCGAGCTGGCGCAGGCGCCGCAGTTCGGGGCGCAGTCGGCCCAGGTGCTCGGTCAGCGAGGCGGCGACCCGGGGGCGATGTCCTCGGCCGCGACCAAGCACTCCTCGCCCGCGTCGGCCGCTCCCTCCAGGAGCCGAAACCGGCGCGGCGCAGGCGAGTGGCGGTGCCCTCCGAGGCCATCGTGATGGTCAGGCCGATGAGGGCGCGGCTGGCGGCGATGGAGTCGATCATGCGGGTGGCCGAGATGGACACCGCCAGCGGTGACAAGCCGTGGTGGCAGGGGGTTCCACGCTGGTGGTGGACCGGCTATCACCTGCACCCAGACGGATCACTGGGAGCGCAGCCGACACCGGCGAGGTGAGCGGCCAGGCCAGGCCGGGATGGGCGAACTCGGCCGGTCGTGGGGTATCCCAGGTTGTGCGGCAGGATCCTCGGTGTGACGAAGCTGAAGCACTCCACGGCGTCGACGTTCGTGTTCCACCGTTTCCCGCAGGGGTGGCGGTTGGGGTTGGTGGTTCAGCCGCGTCTGGGGCGGCACATGATCGTGGGTGGGCACGTGGAGGCGGACGAGACGGCCGCGGAGGCAGCGGTTCGGGAGGCGATGGAGGAGTCGGGGTTGGGGGTGCGGTTGGTGCCGGGCCCGGCACCGTTGGTGCCGATGGGGTATCCGCATCCGGCGGTGGTGGCGCCGTGGTGGGTCAACGAGATGCCAGTGCCCGCGGACAACCACCTGGACGTGCCGCATGTGCATATGGATCACCAGTATCTGGCGTTGGCGGAGTCCCTGGTGCCGGAGCGGGAGCCAGCGCACCCGTTCGGCTGGTATGGCGAGGACGAGCTGGCTGGGCTGGAGATGTTCGACGACACCAGGATGTTGGCGGGGGCGTTGTTCCCGATCATCGACGAGCTGATCTCCGCTGGGGACGCGGCGCGGTCGTGGCGGGTGTTGGAGTCGGCGAACCTGGCCTGACCGTGGGTGTCAGCCCGCGTCGAGTGGTGGCGCGGGTGGGCGTGGAGTTGTGTGGGCGATCCACTCGGTGAGCAGGGCGACGGCGGCCACCGGGTTGTGGACGCGTCGGTCGAGCAGCCGTACCCGGTCGGGGTCGGTGGTGGCCAGGTGCTCGAAGAGCCGCACGGCCCGGTTCAGGAGTCGCTGCTCGTCGGCGCTGAAGGGGCGCCGGTCGCGGGTGTGGGCGCGGTCCAGGGCGGTGTCGAGGTCGTCGGTGACGATGACGGTGAGGTCCGGCAGCGGCCGCCAGCGGGTGGTCTCGGCGAGGATTCTGGTGGCGGTGTGTTCGGCGGCGGTGTCGTCGTCGGGGTGCAGGATCGCGGCTTGGTAGGCGGCGGTGGTGTGGGGGCCGCGGCCTTCGATGACGGTGTGCCCGGCGCGGAGCGCGGGCTCGGCGGTGTGGTGGTCGTGGGTTTTGATGGCCAGCAGCAGGGTTTCGGAGCGGGGGTGTCCGCCGCGCAGGAAGTAGTCGCCTCCGGCGGCGGCGCGCAGGGCGGTGAGCAGGGCGCGGCCGAGGTCGGTGGTGCCGGTGCGCGCGGAGAACTCCTCGATCACCCGTGGCGCGGGGAGTCCACGGCTGTTCATCTGCTCGAGGAGGCGGTGGGTGAGGTAGGTCTTGCCGACGCCGTTGACGCCCTCGATCGAGACCAGGGTTCCCCTGGGTGTGCCGGTGCCGGTGCCGGCGGTGGGGGAGGGGATCACGGGGGGCTCCCGGGGATGGTCGGAGCGCGGTGTCTGCTTGGTGGCTAACCGAACAGGCTGGCTTGGTGGGGGCGGGCGGATTCGGGGGTGAGTCCGGCGATCTCGCGCAGGTGCCGCAGGCTGGTCCAGTGGCCGGTGTCGGTCATGCGGCGCAGCAGTTTGGTGGTGAGTCGGACGTCGGCCATGGCGCGGTGTCGGTCCGGGGGGACGGGGATCTGGAGGTGGCGGGTGAGGTTGTCCAGGCCGTGCCCGCCGCCCAGGTCGGGGTAGAGGTCGCGGGCGAGGCGGACGGTGTCGAGTAGCTCGGTGCGGGCCAGTCGCGGGCAGTGGTCGCGCAGCGCGTGCAGCAGGCGGGCCTCGGCGGGGGCGTGGTGGGCCACCAGGACGTAGGGGCCGTCGACGAAGCGGGCGTCGAGGCGGGCCATGACCTCGGCGGCGGGTGCCGCGCTCTCGAGCATGGCCGGGGTGATGCCGGTCTGGCCGATGTCGAAGTCGGTGACGTCGGCGAGGTCGTCGGGGCGGATCAGCTCGGCGTGCCCGGTCCCCGGCTGCCAGTGGCCGTCGCGGGCGCGGACGGCTTGCACGGCGATCTCGATGGGCACCCAGGGGCGGCCGGTGGGGGTGGTGTACTCGAAGTCGATCACCACCAGGGTGATGTCGAGGTCCTGCAGGTCGGCCATCAGTGGCGGGATGTCCATCGGGCCACCTCCCGGGCGATGGTGTCGACGTGGCGGCGGACGCTCGCCTCGTCGTCACGGTGGGTGAGCACGAGGGCCAGTATGCCCTCCAGCACCTCGGCCGCGGTCGCACACCGCGCACCCGTGGCCTCGGTGTCGGCGAGTTGGGGTCGGTGGTCGAGGGGGACGAGTCCGAAGGTGCCGGTGGAGTTGGGCACCCCGCGGGTGGCGAGGTGTTCGGCGAACGCGCGGGGGCGGGGGAGGGTGATGCGTGCCAGGGGCGCGTAGTGGTTGCACCCGGGATCGGCGGGGACCGGTTCCAGGCCCGGCACCTCGGCGAGCAACTGGTGGGCGAGGGTGGTGAGGGCGACGCGGTGGGCCAAGGTGTCGTCGAGGTGGTCGAGTTCGGCGAGTCCGAGGTGGGCGAGGGCAGCGGCGAGCCGGTAGTTGTGCCCGAGCCCGGCGGGTCCGTCGGGGGTGTGGCCGTGGGAGCGGTAGGCGCGGGCGTGCGCGGCGATGGTCGGGTTGTCGGTGGTGAGGAATCCGCCCTCGCCGGTGCGCAGCAGTTTCAGGTCATGGGTGGAGAAGCAGGCGACGTCACCGTGCAGGCCCGCTTGGTGGCTGTCGACGGTGCTGCCCAGGGCCTGGCAGGAGTCGACCACCAGCGGCAACCCGTGGCGGTCGGCGAGGGCGCGGGCCAGCGTCTGGTTCCCGGTCCGTCCCCACAGCTGCACCTGCATGATGGCGGCGGTGCGCGGGGTGGTTTTGGCGGTTGCGTCGTGTGGGTCGAGGTCGCCGTCGGGTAGGCAGTCGACGAACACCGGCCGCGCACCCAGGTGCGCCACGGGGGCGGCGGACATGATCACGGTGAGGGCGGGGACGAGGACCTCGGTGCCGGGGCCGACGCCGAGCGCGGCCAGGGCGCAGTGCAGGGCGGCGGTGCCGCTGGAGACCGCGACGACGTGCTCGACACCGAGCCGCGCGGCCAGCCGCCGCTCATAGATCTCCACCACGGGGTCGGGGGCGGCCGGATGCCCGGTGGGCGCGGTCGGTGTGGTCATGTCGTGCCCGTGAGGGCGGGGAAGTCCATGAGTGGCCACATGCTCACGCAGTCGCGGCTGAACACGCCGCACTCGCGGCCGTCGCCGGTGGGACCCGCGGGGAACAGGTCGGCGGCGGTGGCGGTGGCGATGCTGCGGTGGGTGCCGACGGTGGCGGTGATGCGGTAGGCCGAGGGGCAGTCCCAGACGCTGCCGTCGGGCTGGACGAACGCCAGCCGCGCCCCGCCGAAACTGGACCGGACCGACTGGTGGTGGGTGGTGATGGTGGACGCGATCTGGCGGGTGTAGGCGGGCGCGGGCAACGCCAACCGGTCCCCGAACTCGCGGTGGACGCGGTCGAGGACGGTGGTGACGGTGTCGACGTCCTCGGGACGCAGGCTGAGTTCGGCGTGCAGGGGGTGGTCGTGGGCCAGGGAGATCGGCTGCGGGACGAAGTAGTGGACACCGAGGTCGGCGGCGAACGCGGCTGTGGCGGCCAGGGTGGGCAGGGTGTGGCGGGAGATCACCGTGCAGACCGCGACCCGCGTGTCCGTGTGGGCGGGGTCGTCGAGCAGGGCGCGCAGCCCGGAGACGACGGTGCGCCACCCGTCCTTGTGGTTGCGGGCCGAGCGGTGGGAGTCGTTCACGGCCGGGTCGAGCGAGTCGAGCGACACCGACACCGCCCCCACCGCATGCTCGGCCAGCGTCGCGCGCACGTGGTCGCGGTTGAGCGGGACGCCGTTGGTGCACACCGTGGTCTCGATCCCCGCCTCGCGCAGCAGGCGCAGCACGGTGGGGGTGCCGGTCCAGATCAGCGGTTCGCCCCCGGCGAGGAACACCCGGCCGATGCCGGAATCGCCTGCGGTGGACAGGAACCGGGTGATCGTGGACAAGGGCAGGTCCCCATGGGGCAGGTGACTGAGCTGTCCCGGCTGGGTGGGTGGGGTCTCGCGGTGCTCTTCCAGGGTGCCGAAGTAGCAGTAGTCGCAGGCCAGGTTGCACGGGGAACGCAGCGCCCACAACAAGGTCCGGTCACGACGCGGCGACATGTCCACCTCCGGTGTCGCGGGCGCGCAGCGCCGCAGTGACGATCTTCTCCAGGGCGTCGACGATCTGCTCCTCGGTGCGGTCGCCCCGGTCGAGCACGACGACCCGGCCGGGTTCGGCATCGGCCAGGCGCCGGTAGAGCGCGGTCGCGCGCCGCACCAGGTCCTGTTCGTCGGGGGTGAACGGGGTGCCTTCGCGCATGTGCCAGCGGGCCGCGCAGGCGTCCGGGTCGTCGAGCAGCAGCACCGTCAGATCCGGCAGCGCCACCCACGCCGCCGCGGCCCGGTAGAGCTGCTGCGCCACCGACCAGGCGCGGTCATGGTCGGTGGCGGGGTCGCCGGTGGCGGGGGTGAGGATCACGGCCTGGTAGAGGGCGACGGTGTCGATCCCGCGATCCTCCAGCACCACCGGCGGCGGCGCCGGCAGTGCGTCGACGGCCTCGCGGGCACGGGCCTTGAGCGCGAGCAGCGCGAGGGTCTCGGCGCGCGGGTGCCCGGTGCGCAGGAACCGGTCCCCGCCCGCGCTCAGCGCGGCGACCACCGCGCCGGTGAACGGATCGACGTCGCTGTCGGTGATCTCCTCGAGTAACCGGCACCCCGAGACCCGGGCGGCGACGCTGCGGGCGAGGTGGGTCTTGCCCACACCCTCGGGACCCTCCAACGACACCCACAACGGCCCGGTTGTCACGAGGTCCGCCGCTCGCACACGAACAGCACCTCGCCGGCATGCCCGCCCAGGGCGGTGGAGACCACCGGGCCCAGCAACGCGGCGGGGGCGTGGCGGGCCATCTCCCGGTGCAACGCGGCCGCGCCAGGCCCGAAGCGTTCGTCGAGCAGCGGCTCGACGTCGCCGGTGACCGGGGCAGGATTCCGACGACATCGAGCACGGCCAACCCCACCTCGCCGAGTACGGCCGCGAGTTCGTCGTGCGACCACTCGTAGACGTGCACCCGGTGCTGCAACCGGCGCGGCGGGTCGCCGGGGGTGTTCGGCGTCGACAGGTACAGCCGCCCGCCCGGGGCCAGCGCGGCGGCGGTGTGGCGCAGGCTGGCCACGCCGAGGTCACGGGGCAGGTGCTCCAGCGCGGAGGTGTAGACCGCCACCTCGAACAACCCCAGTTCAGGCCACGGGCCCGCGACGTCGAACTCGTGGAACTCGACCCCGAACCCGTCGGGGTAGATCCCGCGCAGCGCGTCGAGGCGGGTGCGTGCCTCGGTGAGGTTGTCGGGGCTGATGTCCACGCCGACGTAGCCGCCCAGGCCGGGCCGGTAGCGCAGCAGCGGCGGCAGCTGCAAACCGCGCCCGCAGCACACGTCGAGTACCCGGTCGCCGTCGCGGACCCGCTCGGTGATGAACAGCCGCTGCAGGTAGTTCATGATCCCGGTCGGCTTGACCTCCCCGCGCGCGAGGGCGGAGTAGAAGTCGTCCATCTGGTTGACGCTGTAGGGCCCGATCATCGGGGTGCCCGGCCGAGTCCGGTACTCCTCGGTGAGCACCGGTGTGGGGACGGGGGTGGTCATCGTGTCTCCCAGGGGAATCGGACCCATCCCGCGCAGGTGCGGGCCAGGTAGTCGTAGGTGGCGTGCGGGGCCTCGGCGCGGCCGCGCGCGGCCCAGTTGACGGTGTTGACCACCAGCACCGCGGTGCGCACCCGCCGCGCTCCCGCCGCCTTGATCAGCTCCACGGCGGTGTCGAGGGTGTCGCCGGACCCGGCGACGTCGTCGACGAGCAGCACGTCGCGCCCGCCGAGCTCGCCCAGCGACGCCGGGTTCACCACTCGCGGCCGCGTGGTCTTGGCAGCGCCGGGTGTATCGGCGAGGGTGTGGGTGACCGCCGTTCCGCGCACGTCGCGTACCCCGAGCAGGTGGGCCAGGGCGACGGCGGGGATCATCCCGCCGCGCAGCACCCCGACCACTACCTCCGGCGGCCCGTCCACGCGCACGGCCTCGGCGAGTTCGGCCGCGGCGGCGTGCAACTCGGTCCACGACAGGTCCAACGCGATCGACGCCATCGGGCGTGGTCACCTCGCCCCGGTCAGCACGTACAGGCACGGGGACAGGTTCCAGCCCAGCTCCAACACCGACACGAACCGCTCCGCCAGCACCTGTTCGGACCCCGGCCGCCTACCAGCGCCAGTGCAGGGCAGGGCGGCGCTCAGGCCCGGTGCCATGTCGCCCCCGATCGCGGGGTCTGCGCGACCCGCATCGACACCGACTGCCCGCAGATCCCCGGTTCGATCCGCTCGATGAACCACCGACCCAGATACACCGCCAGCGCCTCGCACGTCGGGGACCATGTCGTTGAGCAACCGATGGTCGAAGGCGCCGGCCAGATACCGGCCGAACGGCGCCAGAGTGGCGAAGTCGGTGACGAACCCGAGCTCGTCGAGCGCGTCGGCGACCACCACCGTCATGGTCACGACGTAGTTGTGGGCATGGTTGCCGAAGCACCGATGCCCGGAACCGAGAGTCCTCAGCTCGTGGCCTGCGCTGAACTCGAACCGCTTGCCGATGGTGACCCGGCCACTGTCGATCATGGTGTCGGCGTCGGTCACAGTGCTCCTCCGGTGCTCGACGTGTGTGAGAGGCATCGTGTGGTGCGCACGACGCGGTCGGGAATGGCGTGTGAAGCCACGACGGCTTCGATGCCCTGTCGCATCGCGGGTTCAGTGGGTGCGCCCACGTATGTCCGCGAGGTCGACTCCGCGTTCGCAGTGAGCAGGGCTCGTCGAAGTCGACCGACCTGCAACAGAGCCAGGTCCACGTGCCCGACCGGGGTGATCAATGCGATCCGTCCCTTCTCGTGACGGACCACGGTGACGACGGCGCGCGTGATGGCGGAGCCAGCGGGGATGCCGTAGCCCGGGTACATGAACACGGCCCGGTGCAGGTCATCGCGGAGCAGGGCGGCCTGCCGCAGGCTCAGCACCGTCGGGCCGATCCCGGCTCCGGTGAGGGCGATGTGACCGTTGCCGGTGAGCCGCACCGCCATCCTGGCTCGGCGGCCGCGCCCATCTCTGCAGCGGATTGTCGCCTGCCAGGCGCGAGGCTGCCGCGATCGACGCCACCAGGTCATGCGCGACTCCTGGTCGTGGGTGTCGGCGGCCTGTGCGCCGCCCCGCCGGGGTGGCCGATCGCCCGCTACGGTGGCCTCGACCATGCGAGAAGTCTACGTAAACTTTTACGTAGAGCTATACGGCTTCTGGGTGGCGTCGCCTGCCACTCACCGTGGTCACCCGAGGTGACGCCCCGCGAGACGAGAGGAGCGACACCGGTGCCCGATCGCGAGGACCCCTTCGCCGTCCAGTGGCTGGTCGGCGTCGAGCTGACCCGACTGCGCAAGCAGGCGCGCAGAACTGTCACCGAGGCGGCCCAGGCGATCGGCTGCTCGGTCGGGAAGATCAGCCACATGGAAGCGGGCCGCAACCAGCAGCGACCCGACGAGGTCACCACGCTGCTGCGCCTCTACGGAGCCGACCAGGCCGACGTCGACCGGCTCGCCTCACTCGCGGGCAGCGCGGGGCAGAAGATGTGGTGGGCGCCGTGGACCGACGTGGTCCCGGACTGGCTGCGTACCTACGTCGGCCTGGAGGGTCTCGCCTGCGACGCCCACTGGTACTCGCCGCTGGTACTGCCCGCCATGCTGCAGACTCAGCAGTACTCCCATGGAGTGACCGCGGGCAACATCCGCGTCAGCCCCGACCACGGCGACCGGGTCGTGCGCCTGCGAATGGAGCGCCAACAACGCCTCTTCCACGGCGACCCGCCCCTGCGCGTCACCGCGCTCCTAGAAGAAGCGGTCCTCCAACGCCCCATCGGCGGTTCAACGGTCATGCTCGAGCAGTTGCGGCGCCTGGTCGAACTCGCCGACCGCGACAACGTCGACCTGCGCATCCTGCCGACCGCGCTCGGCGCCCACGACGGCCTAGTCACCCCGTTCTCGGTGCTGCACTTCACCGCCGCACAGCCCATCGCCTACGTCGAGGTCGTCAACGGCGCCCTCTACGTCCAAGACCAAGATCAGGTCGCTGGGTACACTCGCACCGTCGAGCGGTTGAGGCAGGCCGCGCTGTCGCCGGCCGACAGCATCAATGCCATCCGCTCCCACCTCGACGCCGTCACATGAACACCTCCGGAGGAGCCATGCCCAGCACCCCGCGCCGCACCGGATGGCACAAGTCGTCCCACAGCGACCAAGGCAACGGCTGCGTCGAGGTCAGGCTCACCGACACCGGCGCCGAGATCCGTGACACCAAGATCGCCGACAGCCCCGCCATTACCTTTACCCGCGCCCAGTGGACTCGCTGGATCGACGAGGTTACCGCCGGGCGGTTGACCAACGACAACGGCGCCGTCGAGGTCAGCACCACACCGAACGCGTGGACGGTCCGCGCCCGCGACACCACGACCACTCTGACCTTCACCGACCACGAGTGGGCTGCCTTCCGGGCAGGCGTCGCCGACGGCGAGTTCAGCGCCGACCTGGTGGCCCCCTGACCCGCCGCCGCTCGCCGCCCCGATAGTCAACCCTCCGGCCGGTCCGCGTCACGCGATACCGCGGACCGCTGGCCTGGACGGACATCGACTCGGCCTCGGAGCGAGCACGGCCGCACCGAGGACTGGGCTGATCGCTCACCGGTTGTTGCTACACCTAGTAGGGGTGATGAGCACAGGTCACCGGACGGACTGGTCCCAGGGCAATCCATGTTGCGACCCCTCGTAGGGGCGATGAGGACACCAAGGTCAGCGCCGGGTGCGAGCACTGCTACATGTTGCGACCCCTCGTAGGGGCGATGAGGACCTGCACAGCACCGCCCACGCCTCGGACCCGCGCGCAGGTTGCGACCCCTCGTAGGGGCGATGAGGACCTAACCGGACTCCAGCGCCCAGGACAGGCAGTTCGCCGGTTGCGACCCCTCGTAGGGGCGATGAGGACCTGCACAGCACCGCCCACGCCTCGGACCCGCGCGCAGGTTGCGACCCCTCGTAGGGGCGATGAGGACCTAACCGGACTCCAGCGCCCAGGACAGGCAGTTCGCCGGTTGCGACCCCTCGTAGGGGCGATGAGGACCCGAAGGTAAAGGTGCTGGTCAGGAATGGTGTTGGGCGGGTTGGTTGGGGTGGGTTTGCAGCGAACCTCCGGTTGCGTTGTGGGGCTCGGGGTGTCGCTGAAAGCGGCATGGTCTGTGGCCCTAGCCGGGGTGTTTTGTTGGGGTGGTCAGAGGATGTCGTGGGGTGCGGTGGTTGTGGGTCCCCATTCGTGGCGTGACGCGGCGGACGTTGAAGGCGCAGGAGTCGACAAGGGAGCGGGCGATGGCCAGGCTTCTGGTGGGGTCGCCCGCGGTGCGGGCTTGGGCGAGCACGGTCTCGCCTGAGGTGCTGGTGTCGGAGGTCAGCAGTGAGCCTGCGTAGTCGCCGTAGTGGCTGAGCAGGTGGATGTTGATGCGGTGTCGGTTGAGCAGGGCGACCACGGCGGTGTTGATGTCGACTTCGGCGCAGGCGACGATGTCGCGGACGTCGGTGATGGGGATGTGGACTTTGTCCGTGTCGGGTCGTTCGATGACGAGGGACTCGTCCTTGCGGCGGATTCGGCAGGTGGTGGTCAGCCAGTAGGTCCTCGACGCGGCGGGCATGGGTCATTCCGTCCAGCAGTAGTCGGTGAAGCTGCTCCCGCGGCAGGAGTTTCGGGTCAGTGTGGGCGGGGAGGTGGTGGAGGTGACGACGGTGATCACCTCGGCGATGTCGGCCGTGGCCTGCCTGGCTGCTTCGGGGTGTAGGGGTCCCGGCGAGTGCGACGGGTCGCGGGGTAGTGCAGGACCGCGCCTTGGGCGTCTACCCCGACCTGGCGCAGGCGGTGACAGTAGCGGCGGCCCTGTGCTTGATCGGTCGGACTTGGCCGGGTGGACGATTTCACTTCGTGGACCACAGTTTCCCGTCGAGGAAGTCCAGACGGGCCGCTCAGAGCTCCACTGGGGAGCGGCGGGTGTAACTTGTGTCGTGCACGGCCTCGCCCAGCTGTACAACGGCACTGAGGTGTTCCGGGCGGATTCCCCTGGCGTAGAGCCAGAGTTGCCGGTGGCAGTGGTAGAGGTATTTGACGTGGACCCCGCCGACGTCGTCTTGGCCGATCACAGGACCATTCCGGGTTGGTAGGCCGCGGCGGCGGGTCCGCGAACGGCGAGGAGACCGCGGACGGGGTCGTAGTCGCCGTCGACGACGCGGACCTTCAGATCGCGGTCGAAGCGGCAGTGACGGTGCGCCCAGTGGGGCATGGGGATGAGGTACTCCTCGGCCAGCAGGCGTCCGGCGGGGCCGTCGGCGTGTGTGAGCGCGCTGATGTAGGCGTCGCGGTCGTGGGCGAGGATGGCCTCGGTGCCCTCGAAGAGTTTGTCGAAATGCTCGGTGAGGTCGGACCTGTCGTCGAAGGGGTCGGTGAACTGCAGGAAACTCTCGTCGAACTCGGTGACGTA
Source organism: Actinokineospora cianjurensis (assembly GCF_003663795.1). Taxonomy (NCBI): domain Bacteria; kingdom Bacillati; phylum Actinomycetota; class Actinomycetes; order Pseudonocardiales; family Pseudonocardiaceae; genus Actinokineospora; species Actinokineospora cianjurensis. The sequence goes on along the minus strand of NZ_RCDD01000003.1, from coordinate 567,005 downwards.
GCGATCGACCTCGTCGTGCCAGCGTCGGCCCCAGGGGGTGGCGTACACCTGGTCGAGCCAGGGGTTGGCATCGGCCTCGTCGATGATCGCGCCGTCGTGCGCGGTGAGGATTCGCCAGGCCGCCTCGACGGGTTCTCGGGGGTAGATGCCGTCGGCGAACTCTCCGCGTTCGCCGGTGCGGGTGGTCCACGCGGGGTGGTGGACGATGACGTCGGCGGGCGGGCGGGCGGCGAGCCGGTTGACGCGGCCGAATCGTTGCAGCAGTGCCTCCAGGGTGGCCGCGCTGGTGAACAGCACGTCGAAATCCAGATTCAGGCTCACTTCGACCACCTGGGTGGCGATGAGGAGCCCGGGGCGTCGGGGTTTGTGCGGGTCGGCTTCGAATCGGTCCAGGACGGTGGTCTCGATTCGGGAGCGGTCGCCGCGGGTGAATCGGGCGTGCAGCAGGTGCGCGGCGTCGGGGCCGTGGCGGTCGAGGACGGCGGGGGCGAGGGCGTCGAACAGGGCCAGGGCGTGGGCGACGTTGTTGGCCACGACGAGCACGGATTCGTCGCGGTCGAGGCGCAGCCGGATCTCGGCGATCGCGGCGGGGTCGGTCAGGTGGTGGTCGCGGGTGCGCAGGCGGTGTCGGGGTGGTTGGTCGAGGGTGGGGGTGTCCACGGTGGTGATCGGCTCGCGCAGCGTGTCGCCGAGCAGGGCGGTCAGGGCGTTGGGCAGGGTGGCGGACAGGATCGCGACCCGTCCGCCGAGTCGCTCCCAGAGTCGGGCGGCGGCCAGGGTGTAGCCGAGGCGGCGGGCGTCGTAGGCGTGCAGCTCGTCGAGGATGAACACCGAGTTTGTGGAGTCGACGAGGATGCCCGAGTGCGCGGGCCCGGCCAGCGCGGCGCGCAGCAGCTGGTAGGGGGTGCCGACGCGGACCGACTCGTGGAACAGGCGGGTGGCCGCAGCGCGGGAGAGCGCCTTGGTGGCGGCGTCGACCCGGCAGGGGTCCTCGCCGTCCTCGGAGGCCATGGCCGCCGCCAGGTGGTAGGAGGCCGCTTTGGAGTGCGAGACCCCGACGGCGCTGCCGAGTTCGGCGCCGAGTCGGGTGGCCATGGCGTTGATCGAGGACAGGTAGGGCAGGGTGTAGAACACCCTGGGCACGCCCCCGACGAGGTTGATCAGCTCGATGACCTGGGTGGCCGCCCACAGCAGCGCGGCCTCGGTCTTGCCGCTGCCGGTCGGCGCGCGCAGCAGCAGGTGCCCACTGACCTCGGCGGCCCGTTCCTGGTGTTCGCGCAGGGCGTGGCCCTTCTGGCCCAGTCGCCTGTCGACCCGGGCGCGGAAGTCACCGTCGAGGGGCTGGGTGAGGTCGAGGGAGCCCGCGGCGGAGGACAGGTGGTCGGACAAGGTCACCGCGCCCTGGATCAGCACCGCGGTCAGTCCGGTGTCGGCGTCGACCGCGCCCTCCCACTGATCCAGCAGGTGCGTGAACAGTCGGGCGGCGGCCTCGACCACGTCCTCGGGTTCTTCCGGTGCGCTCACCTGGGTGATCGGGAGCCTGGCCCGGTGGGCTGTGGCGCGCAGCCAGCGCCGCAGGGCCCGGACCTGCGCGGGGTCGATCGGGCCGAGCCGCTCGCGCAGTCGGGCGGGATCGAGGCCGTCGTAGCTGGCCTGCAGGTTGCGGCCGCCGGTGCCGCTGGTGAGCGGCTGGTGGTGGGTGAGCACGGCGATCGCGACCCAGTCGAGCGCCGTCTCGTCGTCGATCAGCTCGGCGAGGAATCCCAGCGAGACCAGTTCGTGCCGTTGGCCCCAGGTCTTGGTTCGTCCGGCCAGCATCGCTTGGAAACCCCGCGGGATCTTGCCCGTGTCGTGGGTGAGCGCGGCGAGGAACACGACCGGCCAGAAACGATCTCCCAGGATGGTGTCGGTCACCCGGATCCGTCCCACCCGGTCACGCAGTTCCCGCGCCGCCGCCAGGGTGGCGGTGAGATGACTGGTCAGTGACTCCTCGTTGCGGCCCCGCGCCGCGCTTTTGGCCATGACCCCGGCGAGGTCGTCGGCCGCGGTGCTCATTCAGGCACCCCCTCGGTCACGCGCTGGGGGTGGGTGGGCGGCAGCAGTACCACCGCCTGACCATCTGCGGTGGACCACGAGTCCACCACCTGGTTGTCGGCCTTGCCGGTGGGGTCGAACCGGTAGGAGTCCCATCGGGTGCGGTCGCGGGCCACGCTGACCGCGGTGGGCAGTCGCAACAACGTGCCCGCTGCCGCGGCGGTGTGGGGCACGAGCGCGCCGCGTTGGGTGCCGGGCCCGGTGGACAGTTCGACGGTGTCGACCGAGAGCCCGACCAGGTCCTGACTCCGTCCCAGCCGCAGCGGCCACACCGGGCGGCGGAGCCGGGCGTGCCACCGGTCGATGTCCTCGCTCAACCACACCGTCAGCTCCACGTCCGCCAGGAACTCCCGGGTGCGTGGCGCGGGCGAGGCATTAGGCCCGGAGGCGACCAGCGGGTGGTAGGTCTCCAGATCCACGCCCACGCCTCGGGCGTGGAAGGCCAGGGCGAACCGCGTCCGCTCGTCGACGCGGTCCCAGCCCCCCGCCGCCGCGGCCAGCAGGCCCGCGACGGTCGAGGGCGGTGGACACGGCAGTCCGACCTGGATTCCCCGGTACAGCGGATCACGGAAGGACACCACCGGCGCTGTGATCGTCACCCGCAGCGCGCGGATCCGGTTGTGGGTCACGCCGAGGGGTCCTCGAACCAGGCGTCGCGCTCACCGCGGCGGATCTGCTCGGCCAGCGCCCTGAGCAGCACCCTCGGATGGCCCAGCAGGACCTTCCCGTCCTCGATCAGGTCGGCCAGTTCCGTCGCGCATTGCTCGCGCTGCTCACCGAGGAACCCCGGCGCCCAACCGAGCAGGACCGGGCCGTCCACCTCGTCGTTCCACGCCCCAAGCTCCTCGCGCAGCACATCGGCCCGCAGCACCGGCCTGCCCTGGTCGGCGCCCAGCACGCGGGTGAACGGGTTGACCCCGCCCTTCATGGGGGCGAGCAGCACCAGGCTCGGGACCCGGTCCCCGTAGTGCAGGGCCTGTTTCGCCCCGCCTCGCACCATCGCCAGCGTGGACAGGATCAACGCGACGCGGCGCCTGCGTTCCTCGATCGGGAGCCGCACCGCGCTGACTCCGCGCAACGTGGTGCTCTGCGCCCCGTTCTCCACGGCCTCCCGGGCGACGTCGGCGGAGAACGCCGTCCGCAGGCCGCTGCCGTCGGTCTCGAACACCCCGGCACGCGGCAGGTCCAACAGCACGTCCGCGGCCAGCACCGCGCTGTAGAGCTCGTGGTGGTGCAGCACCGGGTGCGCGTCTGCCGGGAAGTCCCGGCTCATCGTGCCGTAGTCCATGGTCGGCCGCTGCGCGACGACCGAGACCAGGGTGCCGGTCGCCAGCACGGTGTCGCGCTGAAAGTTCTCCTTGCTGACCGCGACCATGTACCCGAACAGATCGTCATCGAGGTAGAGGTCCGGCCTGCCCGCGGTGAACGCCTGCTGCTTGGCCTTGCTGCCGGAGCGGTGCACAGTCGATCGCGGTTCCTCACGCGGCAGGGAATCACGCAACCACCGGCGGAACGCCTGTGCCGAGACGTAGGGGAAGATGTCTCTACCCGCCCTGAGTTGCTTGACCCAACTGATGTTGTCCTCGGATTTACCGTTGTTGGGGGCGCCCGCGACCACGTCGAGGGCGATCTTGCCCACCAGGAAGCTCACTGCTCGGTCTCCTTGTCTGCGCTCAGGCTGTCGACCTCGTCGAGGCCGTCCGTGTCGTCCTCGGGATGCTGGGACCGCCATCCGGCCACCGCCAACTCCTGGAGGACACCCATCAGGAGGTACTGCCGGTAGAACCACGCCGGGTTGTCCGGATCGGGGCCGAACATCAGCACCAGAGCCCGTCTGCTCACAAACGGCGCCGCGGCGTCGTCTCGCGGGTCGATGGCCCACTCGACCGCGCGCGTGGACAACCAGCTCCGCAGCTTCTGCGGCTCGCGCAGCGCGGCCCGCAACCCCTTGAGCTTCCCGCCACTGGTCTCCTTCCCGAACAGCAGCGCGATCTTGGCCGCGGTCGCATCGATTTCCCGTAGATCGTTGTCGTGCATCAGCAACACCTCGGTGACGAAGGAACGAAGAAGCGTGACCACGGCTCGGACGTGCTCGCGCTCACCGGCCAGCACCGCGGGCATCAGCGCATGCACCGCGCGCACGAAGATGCTTTCCGGGCGGCGAAACGCGTTACGCGCCAACCCGACCTTGCCCGGGGTGTCCTTGCCGGCCTGGGCGCGCTCCACCGCGGCCCACCCCTTCTCGTGGGGGACGCGCCGCAGCCACTCAGCCAACGGCTGAGACAAGGAACAGACCTCCAGCATCTGACCCCGGTTGTTGTTGTTGAACACCATCAAGTCCACACCGGCGCGCACACGCCCGTGATAGTCCCTCAACGCGGTCAACACCGTGACCTCACGCGCCTCGGTCTCCACCGCGTCCGCGTCTCCCACAACCGCCAGCCGCCGAGTGCGCCGCACCTGCCGACCCACCGTCTGGCGCAGGAAAGGCTCATCCCAGCTGTGCACGGTGATCGAAGGCCCACCGGTCAACCGACACCCATAGGGCAACGCCCGAAAACACATCAGACACGGCCAGCACAGACTCATCCCCGCATGCCCGCGCGGGGTGCTGTTGCGGTAGGACTCGCTCTCGGCCAGCGCCACATCCGCCTTGCCGTAGAACCCCACCGCCGCACGACCGCACAACACACAAGCCGTCCCCGGCCACTTCTCGGCCTCAGGCCGGGTGAACCACCGCCCCACCGCGGCCTCGATCTCAGACGCCGACTTCCTGCCATTGCTGGGATGGTTCACCGGCGTGTTGGGGAACAACGAATAGCTCATCTTCAACCAGAAACCCCCGGGTACCTTGCTGTCCTTGAGCAACGCCGCCCTCACCAAGTCCCCGCGGACGACCCCCATGACGCGCTCAAAGTCCTGCGGCGCAACAGGATACGGCCTGGAATCACCACTCTGCCCGGCCAACGCGGCCATCGCGTAGGCACCCACCCGTTGCAAGGGATGCGCCGTCAGCACCACGGTCGACTGGGTGAGGTCCACGCCGGTCACGCGCCGACCCAGCCCATGCCCACCGAGTTGGCCTGCCCGAGGCCCCAGCTCCACAGCGCCCGCAACACCTCCGCGGACCCGGCGACCTCGACCTCGACCGCCGCTCCCGGTTTCGCGCCCTTGCCCACCGAGAACGACCGCTTCGGCCCGATCCAGGTCACCGACTCCAGACTCACCCGCGGCGCCAATCCCAACGTCTCGGCCTTACGGCGCAGATTCCCCTGGAAGTACTCCGCCCATTGCGGCTCGCCCGGCAACACCCAGTCCTGCCGAGTCGATCGCACCCCCGACTCATCGCGCCCGGACCCCTTCATCACCACCGGCGTCACCGTGCGGAACCGCGCCCGCTCCGAACCGAACCTCGGCGGCTCCACAACCTCGATCCCGGTCACCCGCAACGCGACCCCACCCCAGGCGATCACCCGCTGCCCGGCCAACCCCCGCCCCAACGACTCCACCACCTCCGGGACAGGACTGCCGAACTCCACCACCCCCGACCCACCCACCGCGTAACACCCACGCCGCCGCCGAGCCGCCGGGAACACCGGCGCCCCATACCCCCACGGCGCCATCCCATGAACCCCGAAACCCGACTCGTGCAACCGAGTCCCCAAACCGGCATCCGCGTGCGTGATCATCTCGTAGACCACCCCCCGACCAGGGGCCAACACCTCCTTCCACTCCAACTCCCCGGCAGCCGTCGATACACCCAAACGCAACCGCATCCCCAAACCCTCCTCAGAAAGCCGTCGCCTTTGACCACGTGGGAACGAAGCCGCCGGGCAACACGAGCACCTCCCGGGAACACCCTCCGGGCACGCTCACCACCGGCAAGCCCGCATCTCGCGGTCAACCAGCCGACGACGCGATCGAGACTGTCGGTGTGGCCGCGCATCATCCACACCACGTTGCCACTGCTTGATCAACTAGGCCCCGAGGCTAGCATCCTCGTCAAACTAGATGCGGATAAACATCACAACGACGGGTTCTCGCTGAAGGCCACCCACCGGAATGCGGGCGGCTTCAGTCTCCTGAAGCCGCCCGCCCACGGGCCAAGCCCGCAGGGCTCATACCCGAAGACCCTCGAAGGGGTGATGAGACGACCCGTTACACGCAGACGAACAACACAAATTGCGAACCCTCATAGGGAGACTGGTCCAACCAGGTGATCAAGGAGACGATAAACGACCACACCCGCATCTGCCAGCGCAATCACGGTGACACTGCCGACACGGACAAGTTCACCGGACACGGCGTCATTCGTCGCGTCAGCGCAGATCAAGGCCGCTGGACCCTGCGGCGAGTACTGGTCGGTGGATGCCAAGACGACAGAAGTCAAAACTGGTCCAATTTCACGCGCCGCTCCACAATCCACCGCAGTGGATCATGCCTGCCTCGCGGATCGACGAAGGACTCCATGGGCGAACCCATCGCAAGCAGTGTGGATGCCTACGATGTGCACGACACCTCACGATGACACTCCCGATCAAGGTGCGACCACACCCGACCACCACATGCCACCGTTCAGCGACACCCGGGCCGTACAACACAACCGGAGGTTCGCTGCACGACAGACCATCACACACCCCGCCACACCTCACCTGACCAGCACCTTTACCTTTGGGTCCTCATCGCCCCTACGAGGGTTCACAACTGTACGAGGAGCCCCCCGGCGAACGCGCGTACCCGGGTCCTCATCGCCCCTACGAGGGTTCACAACGCGACGATCCTGATGGCTTCGCTGAGCTTCATGCTGGTCCTCATCGCCCCTACGAGGGTTCACAACTCGAACGGCACGCCCGGACCCCGGAAGGCGCCGACGGTCAGGTCCTCATCGTCCCTACGAGGGGGCGCAACGCACCAACCTGGACTCGTTCCACCGCGTCGGTCGCTGGCGGCACCGCTGGGGCTGCCCCGACGTGGTCGAACTCCGCGACGCGGACCCCACGCTGCGTCTGTCCCTCGACGAGCCCGCCCACGCCACCCTCCTGCACGCCGCCTCACGCGGCACGGCCAGGCGATCCTCCACTCGGCCACCCCGGCAGCCGAGTACGGCTGGATCGGCAACCACGCCTTTGAAGCGGCTTGTCGTAGTGAATGGTCGTCAGGTGCGTCCATTTGGCGCGTGTTCGTTGGTAAGGATGGGCCATGGCAGGTCTGTGGAGCGTTCGACTTGTCGTGCGGCGAGGTCAGCGTCGACGAAGGTGTCGAACTCGCTGTCGGTTTGGTCCTGGCGGGCTGACGGTTGGACGTGGTGGCGGCGTTCTTTGCATTCGCGCCAGTCGGCGTATCCGGCGAGTCGGTGCAGCATCGGCCATAGCCATCGGTCGCGCCAGCCGGTCATGGTCGCTGAGGGTCGGTCGCTGCCGCAGTAGGCTTCGCGCCAGGCGGCGTAGAGGTCGGATAGTTCGTCGACGGCGATGGTGTGCCGGTACCAGCAGGGCGGGATGCTGACCTCGCTGGGTAGGGGGTAGCGGTGGGTGAGATAGTCGACGAACCAGCGCGTTTCCTTCCACAGCTCGGCGGCTTCGTCGCGGGTGAGGAACGGCCAGGTCCACCGCGACGGCTTGGTCATGTCGACCTGGTGGGTGAGGCGGTCTTCCAGGTCTTTGAAGGTCTGGTGCAGTCCGCCCAGCTCTTCGCCGTGGCGGTCGGTCACCTGGTCGAGGTTGTTGAGTCGGACGGTGTGGCGGTCGCTGGTGTAGGACAGGTCTGCGACGAACTCGGGCAGCATCGAGTCGTCGAGAACCGGGGGCTTGTCCAGGAACAGGTCCGGTTCGTCCTGCTCGGAGTACGCGATCTTCCTGGGCTCGCGCTCGGGGTGGCGGTCAGTCATGGATGCCGCCGCGCTGGTCCTCGTCGCGGGCGTCGGAGATCCGGGCGCCGGTGGCCTCCAACACCCGACGGCGGATCTCGGCGCGGGAGCGTTGCACCGATTCCCGTAGGTCGGGGGTTTCCCACCAGCCCAGTAGGTCCACGACGGTGCCGGCGACGTTGCGGTAGAGCAGCAGCGCTTGCCCTTCGGGCAGTTCGCGGATCTCGCTGCCGGTGAGCGCGCGTTGCCGTCGTTGGGACACGGTGACCTGTCCGCTGCCCGTGCCGGTGGACACGCTGGTCTGGGCGATGTCGCGCATGGTGAGCAGTCGGGAGATCTCCTCGAGGTCGCGCGAGGCGCTCATTCCACCAAGGACGAGTTTGATGCTGGCGTTGTCCCAGATCTCAAGGGCCTGTTCGGGTCCCCACCGTTGCCGCAGTTGCGACATCGACTGGGCGTAGACGTAGAGCTGGATGCCCCGGCCGCCGGAGTCGGCCATGAGACTGGCGAGGTCGTCGAGCGGGCTGACATTGGCGGCCTCGTCCAGCACCGCGCGCAGCGGCGGGTCGAGACGTAGGTCGCCGTCGGCGGGTCCGCTCAGCTGCTCGATGGTGGGGTGTTGGGAGAGCAGTTCGGCTCGGTGGAGGACTTCCTTGGCGAGAGCGTTGACGATCGGCGCGGCGCTGTTCGCGCGACCGCGGCTGACCAGGTAGAGGGTGTCGCGGCCGCCGCGGACGAACGCGTCGACGTCGAGTGGTTCGTCGTCTGGGTGGGGGCTGCACGCCGCTCGGACTGAGGGGGAGGCCAGTGACCGCAGCAGCAGCGACAGGGTCGCGTAGATGCCGGCGGCGCCGGAGGAGTCGTTGGTCGAGGTGGCGCTGTCGATGATCGCGCGGAGTTCGGCGGCGACACCGAACGCGGCGCGGGGATCGGTGTCGAGGATCTCGGCGGGTCGGCGGGACTGGGTGTTGGTCCACAGCCGCAGTTCGTCCACCCCGACCTGGGCGAGGGCGGCGGCGTGCAGCAGCGCGGCCATGACGCCCTCCGCCTGTCCGGTGAAGTAGCCGCCGTTCTTGGTGTCGCCGAGGGGGCGGGCGGAGCAGATCGCGACCGCGCGGCGTTGCGCGGTGTCGTAGTTCCCGCACCCGGCGATGGGGGACCACCGCAACGTCCGTGGCAAGGGAGTGCGCCCTTCAGGGTCGAACACCATGACGCGACCGTGCTGCTCGCGGATGCCCATCGTCAGTTCCAGAAGGTCGAACCGGGTGCTGGTGGCCATGACGGCACCGGGGGCGCGCACGACATCGGCGACGGCCTGGCGGCCGGTTTTGCCCATCCGGACCGGGGTGACGACGAGTTTGGAGTCCTCGTGGGTGGCGTAGAGCGGGCTTCCGGTGAAGCGCTGCGCAGCGAACCGGGCACCGGCGGCGTCAGGATCGGGGCGTCGCTGCTTGGCCAACGACGGCCGAAGCCGCGCCGCTCCACGGACGACGGCTTTGCGCCCGAGGCGAGCGTCCAGGGCGCGGGCCGACGCGAGCCCGGATCGCTGCTCGGCCTTGCGGTCGCGTACCCGCCGTCGCCATCGGAGCATCAACACCCAACCGGTGGCCTCTGCGGCCGCGACGAGTGCAGCCATGGTGTAGGTCAGCACCGCTGATCCGGGCCGGGCATCCGTTGCCCACGCGTCGGCTGGGTTGCCGGGATGGGTCACCCACCGTGCGAGGGTGGCCGGGAGGGCGCGGACCGGCGGCCAGGCCCACCCCGACCCGGCGAGCAGCCCGGAGAGCGCGGCACCGACCATGGCGGCGATCGCGACGCTGATCAGCAGCGCTGCCAGCATCGGGTAGAAGATCCCGATGACCGGCCGCATCGCCGTGGGAAGTTGCTGTTCCTGCCGCTGCGGCGCGGGGGCGTTCATTACCGCGTCGCAGGGGTCCCGGTGAGCGCGCTGTCGGTGTCGGTGAGCGCCACCTCACGGGGGCTGCGTTCGTGGCGCAGCAGGATGGGATCGCCGTTGCCGACCTTGAGCAGGCACTGCCCTTGCCCGAGGGACATGATCGTCTCCGCCGTGCCCGGCGGCAGGTTGTAGAGCTCGGTGCACGCGAGCGCGTCGGCGGCACTGCCCTGCCCGTAGACGAACACCGTCTCGGCCTCCTGCAGGAGGCTGCGGGCGGGCGAGTCCACCGGTAGGTCGGAGACGTGGTGGAACCCGGCGATCGTCGCCAACCCCAGCCCGCGGCTGAGCTTGGTGTTGCGGCGGAAGATGGTGCCGATGCTGCCCGCCGCGACGTGCCACCCTTCCTCGACGACGTTCACGGTCTGCTGCGCCCGCTCGGAGCGCCGCGCCAGCATGTTGGCCTGCCAGGTGTTGATCAGGGTCATGACCACGCGCAGTGCCGGTCCGTCCAACGGGAGACCGGAGATGTCGAAATGGGTGAACCCGGACGCGTGGTCGAGATGGACATCGGGGCTGGTCTCCCCGTCGACCAAACCGGCCAGGTCCTCCTCGATCATCCGCTCCAGTGCGAACGCCGGGTCAAGGCCCCACTCCTGCAACTCACGCGGCTCACGGCGCAGTGTGTGGGCGTCGTCCTCGGCGGGACGCAGGAGGTGGTGGACGATGTCGGCGATGACCGGCACCCGTCCGCGATCACGGGCGTCGCGGGTGGCGGCCATCAACGCGATCCGCAGCGCCTTGCCCTCGCGTTCGCCCACCGGCCGCCCCAGCGCCTCTGCCAGCACCGCGCGCAGCAACATCATCTGCCCTGTCGGGCGCGCCAGACCGGGACCGATCTCGACCCCGGCGTCGTCGACTTGGTCGCCGCCGACGCCGATGACCGGGTCGAGTAGATTCAGCCTGCTCCCGCGGCCGTCGGTGGTGAACCGGATGCTCGGCGCACCGAAGAACCGCGCCAATGGGGTGTACTCACCCACCCCGCCCTGCAACTTCTTGTCGAGCACGACGACCCGCCGGTCCCGCAGCAGCAACTGCCGGGTGCAGCCCCACGTCTTGAGCAACGCGCTCTTGCCTTTCCCGACGTCCCCGACCACGGCCACGTTGGGGGAGCTGATCAGCTTGTCCTCGTAGGCGGTGAACGGGTCGTGGACGACCAACTGCCCGGAGAGCAGATCGGTTCCCACGATCAGGCCGCGGTAGGAGGTCGGCGGCGAGCTCAGCGCCAGGTTCAGGGCCTCGGCCTGGCGGGTCGTGGTGTGCATGGCCGCGACGCGCGGTTCGTACCAGCCCCACCGGTCACGACCACGGCGTCGACGCGGCGGCGGCAGGAACACCGGTTCGGCAGAAGCCTGCGTCGGCGGTCGGGGTGGCTGCCAGCCCACGGTGAGCGCTTGCCGTCGTGCCCGCATCCCGTGTGCGCGCGTCACCATCCCGATCCCATCTCCTCGGGGATGCCGCCGGGTTCGTCCCGGTCGGCGCTCGTGCTGTCCCGGCCGCGCCAGAGCGACCGCACCAGCTGGTAGTCGGGCTGGGCGACCGCGCCCCAGCTGCCGTAGGTCTCTCCGCGCACCAGCGCTGTCGCTAGGCAGTGCACCCGGACCGGGCAGTCGCCGCACAACGCCCGCAGGCGTTCTCGCTCGGCGAGCAGGGCGTGCCGGGGGAACCTGCTGCCCTCGGGCGGAAAGAACTGCTCAGGTCCCACGTCGCGGCAGCGCAGCCCTGGCGCCGCGTCGAGGACCGCTTGCAGGTCAGCGAGCTCGGCGGGCAACAGGGCGTCGACCTCGGCGAGACGGTCGTGGTGGAAGGCCGTCACCGCGCGCATCAGGCCACCGCCATGCCGCGCGCCAGCGGGTAGGTGGCCAGGGCCGCGGTGTCGTGGCGGGTGTCCTGCCAGTCGAGATCGGTCAACGCTGACTGGGCTGCCTCGTTGGCGACCCGCATGCACGCTCGCCGCAGTTCGGCGGGGCCCGGGGCGGTCACCGAGATGGCCATCGCCCAGTCCACGCCTTGGTGCCCGGACCCCGGCGCCAAGTCTCGGAGCCGCCGCTGCGACGCCGAGAGCATCACCTCGTCGGTGCCGTCGTCCACGCGACCCTTCTCGGCGTCGCCGATCAGGGACGCGCCGTCCTGGGAGACGTCGGCGACGGCCTTGGCGCGGGCGAGCGCGTCGGGCACGAACTCCATCCGCACCGTGATCGTGCGGATCACCGAGGGACTGACCTGCAGCAGCGGTGCCAGCCACCGCGGCCCCAGCGGCGCGGGTGCGATGCCCTCGCGCGGAAGGAACGCCACCCGGGTGTGCCAGGAGTCGTTGACGACCAAGCGGTCGCGTTCGGTGTGGTAGGTCTGCCAGCAGGTGTCCCACCGCACGCCCTCGTGTCGGTCCATCGGCCAGGACGGGTCCTGCAGCGACCGCAGGACCGCGCAGGTACGTTGCTCGCCCAGCACCCGGGGCAGGGTCAGCTCCGCGCGTGCGGCGAGATCGGCCAACCGCGCCAGCTCCTCGCGCACCAACCCCGCCCACCCGGCGATGTCGGCCCCATAACCGGCCGCGTCCTCGTAGAAGGCCGCGGTGAGGGGGAATCTGGCGACGAGGAAGTTGCGGTGCTGTTCGGCGGTGCGCGCGGTCGTGTCGACGAGCTGTTCGTAGGAGGCGACCACGTCCTCCAGCCCAGGGCGTGGAGAGACCCGTTCAGCGATGAACGCCCGGTGCAGTGCCGGATCGTGGGGCAGGATCCGGGTGATCTGCTGCAGACCGCGCAGATGACTGCCTGCTTTGCCGAGCTGGGCGAGCATCACGCCGTAGCGGATGGAAGCCGACTCGTACGCGCTGTCGGTGCGCAGCCCGCTGGCCTGGCCCTGTACCTCCAGCACCACGCTCAGGTAGTCCGGTTCGCCAGGGTTGTGGTGGCGCAGGACAAACATGTCCGCGTACTCGGTCCCGGCCAACTTCAACGGTTCGACCAGACCCAGCGGGACTGGCAGGCGCCACAGCCGACCGGCTTGCTCCTCTGCGCGCTCGATGTGCGCCCGCACCTGGGCGGGCGCGACGAACCGTGTGTGGCCGGCGCGGCGCCGCCACCGCCAACGCCACGCCCACACCCAGCCCTCGGCGACCGACCGGCGCCCCGACCACGGGTTGACCGCCCCGTAGGTGGCGGCCAGCACGAGAAGCCCGCTGATCGCGCCACCCTGACCGTCCACGGTCAGCCACACCGTGAACGCCACGGCCAGTGCCGAGCCGAGCGCGAGGTAGGCCGGGCGGGGCAACGATCCGAACAGCCCGCGGCGGCGGATCTCCCCGCCCAGGATCGCGATCCGCATCGTCATCCTCAGTCCTCCTTGGGGGTGTCGTGGTCGATCTCGGGAGTGTGGCGGGCGTGCGCCGCCGAGCGCGCCTTGTTGAAACCGGCCACCCCGACCTGCGCTGCGATACCGATAGGGCCCGCCGCGCCGCCGAGGGCCGCGCCGCCGAGGGCCGCGCCGCCTTTCGCCGCGGCCGCACCGGTGCCGGCCGCGCCCTGCTGCGCGGCGCCTCCTGCCCCCGCCGCGCCCGCGGGTGCGCCACCGGTGGCGGCGCCCGCCACGCGTTGCTGTCCGCCTGCACCTGATCCGGTGGCGCCGCCACCGGTCGCGGCGGCGGGCCTGGTTCCGCGCCCTCCCGCCGTCGCGCCCGCGGGCGCGACAGGGGAGGCCGCGCGCGGCCGCTGCGCTCCGCCCCCCTGGGGCTGTTGTTGCCGGGCGTAGGCGGACTGGATGCTGGGCGTCCCGCCGCCGTTCGATGCCTGGCTGGGCCCGCTCGATGGGGCGGGGCGAGCTTCAGCGCCGGAACCGCCGCGGTCCAAAGTCGCGACGGACGCGCCCACCACCGCTGAGGTTCCGAACCCGGGGCCGGGCTGCCCGTCGTGGCTGTCGGCCGCCGTGGGCAGCAGGGGGCTGTACTTCAGCAGGCTCCAGGGCGCGAACCCGGTGATCAACAACGCCACGACCACCAGCACCATCATCGCCAACAGTCGGAACCCGCCCGATTGCACGGTCCCGCCGTTGACGGTGGCGTCGATCAGGGAGAAGGCGAACCCGAGCATCAGGAAGACCAAGGGCTGTGAGGCGAGCAATCCCGCGAAGGTCAACGGGACCTTCATCGCCTTCGCTCGCCAGCGTGGGTGTACCCACATACCCCAGGCGATGCCCGCGACCAGTCCGGACATCGGCAGGGCGAACGATTGCATGGCCAGGCCCACGAACAGCGCGCCTGTGCCGATCACCATGAACAGGAACAGCAACAAGCCGATGAACACGCCTCCGGGTAGTGCCGCGGCGGTGATCCCACCCAGCAACGCGATCTTGCCGACGGCGTCGGTCAGGTGCGGGGCCTGCCAGGCGATGATCCCGTTGGTCAGTGCCTGCGCGGTCTTGACCAGCACGGTGGCCGCAGCCGGGGCGAACACCGCGAGGAACACGCCGGTGGGTAGGTGCTTGAACAGCGATTCCGTCAACTCCTCGCGGGAGCCCTTGCCCGAGGCGGCGCGCATCAGCATCAGGGTCGTCATGAAGGCCATGACGACGATCCCGACGCCGGCGCTGGCGGCGTAGGTACTGAGGAACCAGTCGGTACCCGGATCGAATCTGCCGACAGAGGCCAGTCCTTGCAGGACCGTGGTGGTGAAATCGACCGCCGACTCGTGTATCGAGTTGGCCAGGTCGTCGAGCGCCCCAGCCGGATTGAGAACGAACTTGGCGATCCCGAGGACGAACTTCAGGATCCCGACGAACGCGTCGACGAAGACCTTGCCCGCGGCGACCACGTCGAGGCCGACCTTGAGGAAGAGTTGACCGACCTTCTCCAACCAGGACGTGTTGTCGTCGATCCACTTGCCTATGCCGACGAACAGCTGCGCGACCTGGACGTTCCAGGAGAAGCACAGGTCCTTCTGCTGATGGTCCGTCGGGTCGATGCGCCCGCAGTCGACGAACATCGCCTTCTGGCAGTACGGACTTCGCTTGATCTCGCAGGCATGCGTAAAGTTGTGGATCATGTCCTCGTCGTCGCCCGCAGAGGCGAACGGCTTCATCTTCTCCAACGACTCCGGGTCAGGGGCGGGAGCCCAGCTGAGTCCCCAGGTGTTGTCGGCAGGGGTCGTCCACTGCTTGACCAAGTCGGTGCAGAAGCGACGGCCGCGCGGAAGACCATAGGCTTCGCGTTGCGGATCGACCGCCGGGAAGGTCTTGGGCAGGTCCGGCGGCTCCTTGGTGAGGTCGATGTGCTCCGGGATGTCGAGCGAGTCGGTGATCCAGAAGGCTTTCCGTGACCCCGGCGGGATCGTCCAGTACAACAACCGGGGTTCGGCGAACATGACCTGGGTGAGGTAGTCACCGATCTTTCCGCCGCGATCGGCGCAATCCGGGTCGGTGAACCAGTTCGCCTCGCGGAACTCCTCGGTGCCACCGACGAACCTCTTCAAGTCGGCGGGGAACCCTTGCGGGACTTGGGCGATGTCGCCCGGTTGGGCCGCTGCCGTGGTGGCGGTGCCGGTCAGCACCGCCATCACCGCGAGCAGCAGCAGGATCGAACGTCGGAACATGCTTCCCCCAGGGCCTGGGCTTACTCCACGTAGAAGGTGTAGAGCGCGGACTGCGTGGGCAGGGCGGGCGCGGACGCGCCGTTCTCGCCGGGCTCGGGCCCGCGTCGGGTCTTGATGGAGACGACCTTCCAGTCGTCCTCCCAGGCCAAGGTGATCGTCTGGGTCGTCCAGGTCTGGGCGGTCACGGTGCCACCGCCGATACCGGTGCCGATCCCCACTGAGGCGACCCAGACCTCGACCACGGCCTTGTCCTGGGTGAACTCCACGACCCTGCGGCTGGCGGGCAGCTTGGTGGTGCGGTCGTCGCCGTCGGTGTTGCGGCCTTGCGAGAGGGCGCCGCGTGCGGTCGCGTCGGCGGTGCGCGCGATCCAGGTGGCCTTGACGGTGGCCGGGTCGGCCAGCCCGTGTGCGGTGTTGACCTGGACCTGTACGCAGTTGACCGCCGCAGTGGCGGCACCGGCCTCGTCGCGGGTGTAGCCGGAGGGCACACCGCGGGTGATGACCCGCGGCCCGTGCGGCGCCCCGACATGACCGTCGACGCGCGACGCGGTGCTCTGCGGCGGGGCCGCCACGGGCGAGGCAGCGTCGTGTGGCAACACGAGCCAGCCGATCGCCAGACCGGCCAGGAGCGCGAGCGCCACCGCTCCGACCCACAGGGCTGTGCGAGGTCGGTTGCCGGGCGCGGCGTACTGGTTGCTGGTCGTCATGAGATCCCCCTCGGGCTAGAACAGTGCGACTACCGCACCGAAGATGATCCCCAACGCCGCGAGACCCAGGACCGCGTACCCTGAACGCTTGGCCGACTCGGTGTGCTCGTGCACCGATGCCTGATAGCCGCCCTTCTTGGCGTGCTGCAGCTCCAGCACCGCCCGGACAGCACCGAACGCGGCGACGACGAACGCCAGCCCCCACAAACCCGCCAGCAATTTCTGCCAGCCCTGGGTGAACTCGACCCCGAACACGGAGAAGTCGGGTGTGATCCCGTCGAAAGGGTTCTTGCCTCCGGCAGGCGGTTGGGCGAGCAGGTCCCCCAAAGTCGTGGTGATGTGGACGAACATGTTCCCCCTTGATACTGGTCATGGCCCCGCCTCCTCGGCCGCGGGTGTCCCGTGATCGGCGGACTGTTGCCGTGCCCGCCCGGATGGGTCCGGTGGTGGGCGCAGTGCCGTGATCTGGTCCGGGCGGCGGGCGGGCACCGCGGCCAGTCGGTCGGCGACCGCGGCGGCGGCGACGGTCCACGCGCGCCGCGATGCCTCGCTGATCCGCGCGAACGCGATCTGCCTGCCCCCAGCCAGCTGTGGGTCGGCGGGCACCTCGACGACGATGGCGGTGCGGGTGGCGAAGTAGGCGAGCATCTGGGCGCGCACCGGCGCCGGTGCGGGCGCGCTCGACGGGCTCACTACGGTCACTGCGCCCGCGACGAGATCGGGGCGGCGCCGCGCGAGCGCGTCGAGCATGAACGCCGCCGCCTGGACCACATCGGGTTCGAGTCGGATGGGCACCACGAGGTGCCCGGCCGCAGCGGCGGTCCATTGCCATGCTTCGGCGTAGAGGTTGGTGCCGGTCGCCGCGATCGCCAGCGGGAAGTACCGCGACAACACCGACCCGATCCGGCCCGCGTCGGCCGCGGCGATCTGCGCGGGCCGCGCGGGGTCGGTGTTGGCGGCCAGCACCTCGGCCCGCGAGGGCTGCGAACGCAGGTAATGGCCCAGATCTCCGGCGGTGCCGGTCGGCCCGATCAGCCGGTCGAACGCGTCGAGCAGGTGACCGACGTGGGTGTCCGGCACGCCGACCTCGGCGCGCAACCCCAGAGTGCCGTGGGATTCGCGGTTGTCCCAGGCGACCACCGCGCCGCCGCGCAGAGACGCGAAAGCGTGCGCCAACATCAGCGTGGTCGTGGTGACCCCTGCACCGCCCTCGAGACCGGCGACCATGACCAGACGGGGCCCGCCGAGCGGTTGCCGCGCGGCGGCCTCGGCCTGGCGGTGTCGGGCCTCCACGCGGCCGGGTTTGAGGGCGATCAGACCACCGGTGAACCGTCGCGTCCGTCCGCGCCATCCCCACCGAGCGGGTTCCCCGACGACGTGTTGCATCGGCAGCGCAGGGCCCACTATCGGGGCTTGCTTCGACGTCGCCGTGGGAAGGGGCGCGGTGGAGGTGGTCCGGGTGAGGTCCACCGGTGGTTCGGCCGTGTATCCGGATGCGTGCTCGCGCATGGTCACCGTCCTTCGGGAATGGGTCGGGCGCCGACGTCGCGGAAGTCACCGCTGCCCACCCGCACGGGCGAGACCTTGACGACGTCGCCGCTGCTGGGCGCTTCCAGCATCAGGTCCTGCCCCGCGACTTTCCCCAGGTAGAGGGCCACGTGGTGGGTTCCCCAGAACAGCAGGTCACCGGCCCGGGCCTGGGCGAAGGGGACCACGACCTCGGCGGTGGTCCGTTGCGCGCTGGAGGGCCGGACCAAGGTGACCCCGACCTGGGCGTAGCTGTAGAGGGTGAGCCCGGAGCAGTCGAACCCGACCTTGGTGTAGTCGCCATGCTCGTCGGCGACACCACCGTCCCGGGTGCCTTTGGTGGGGCCGTTGGCGTCGCCCCCGCCCCACGCGTAGGTGGTGCCCAGCCAGGACAGCCCGGCGGCGAGGGCAGCGGCGATGCGCGGGTGGGCGGTCACCACGACCCCGCTATAGCTGGACTGTGCCGGCAGGTCGACCTCGGTGCCGCGCACGGTGACCGGGACCCGGCCCTTGACCGATCGGTCCGTGCACCGCAGCCCACCATTACCGGAGCCGGTGAGCAGCGCGCCGGCGACCGCCTCGGCGAATGCCTGCCATCCTTGGTAGCGGTGGCCCTCGCCTGAGCGTTCGACTTCCTCGGCGAGTTCGTGGTTGGGGCGCGAGTCGGTCTCGTAACCGGGCACCCGTTTGGCCAGCACCGCGAAGAAGCCTCGAGCCGCCGGTTCGGGGTCGTGGCGGTCGTATCCGGCGTAGGCGTTGAACGGTCCCGGAGCGATCTGCTGGAATAGACCGAGCGCGTTGCCGTTTTCCGCGGCGGGGTTGAGCGTGGACTCCTGCATCGCTGCCTGCACCGCGATGATCACGCCGCGGCGGCTTATGGACAGTCCTTTGGCGACGCCGACGATCGCGCGCGCGGCGTCCATCTGGGACGGGGACAGAGTGACACCCGCGTAGTCGCGCGGCGCGGCTGGTTGGCGTGGTGCCGCGCCGGGCGCGGTGCAGGTCGGTGGCGGGGTCGGTCCGGCCTCGGCGTCACCGCCACCGAGCAGCAGAAGACCGCCGACGATCAGCGCGGCGACCACCAACGCGGCGCCTGTGAGGATGCGACCCAAGGGCTTCACGGCTCAGCCCGCCTCGACCCGGGTGCCGACCGACCAGCGCCCGTCCGGACCGCGCACCACGGCGCGGATGAGGGCCACAGGCTCGACCTGCAGCGCCTGTCCGGCGGCAAGCCGGGTACGAGAGGCGGTGAGCACCACGAACACCCGCTCCGGCGTGGCGGGTGCCTCCGGGCTGACCTCGGCGGTGAACCTGTCGCACCGCGCCGAGAGCCGCTGGCGCACCGTTTCCCGGTAGCCGGGCTCGGTGTCGCCGCGCGCCAGGTCCTCGACCACAGCCGGTTCGGTCGCGAAGACCGCGGCGCGTAGGACGTTGCCGTTTCGCGGTTCCCGGTAGTCCCCGGCGCACCACTGCGTCATCCACGCCCGCGCGACCGCGACCGGGTCGCGGAAGGTGGCGGGGGAAACATCTGCGGGCGGGGGCTCGGCGGGCACGGTGGACGGTGTCGGCAGCAGCAGCGAGGGAACGACCGGCGTCGCGGTGGGCACCTCCAACCCGGCGCTCGGCGCCTGCCCCGGCGTACGGGTCCGGCTCGAGGCCGCGGTGTCCGGCACCGTGTCCGTGACTAACCCGGGGTTCGAGCCAGGGGGGTGGGTGGTGCACGCGGCGACGAACGTGGTGAACACGACGACGAGGGAGAGCGCGAGTCGACGCGGGCTCATCGCAGCCGCCACCGCAGCAACGCGCCCTCGGGCACGAGAAGCTGTTGGGAGGGCAACAGATCCTCCCGCCACGGCCGGGCGGGAGGACCGGTCACGGCCAGCAGCAGGCACGCCGCGAGCGTGAATCCCGCCGCGACCGGACCAAGGAGGTCCGCCCCCGCCCACACCAGCACGCCGCCGCCGACCAGGGTGCCCAAGCCCATCCCGAGATAGATCGCCGACCCGGCCACGGCGAACAGCACCGCCGAGCGGTCCTCGTCGAGTTGCGCCAACCAGGCGTTGAGCGCTGGGTTTGCCGACCATCCGGCCATGCCCCACACCAGCATCGCCACCGGCCCACCGACCGAGGCGTCCACGGTGGCGGGGATGACCCACAGCAGCATCACCGCGGTGACCGCGGTGGTGGCGACCAGCGGTGCGCGGGGCCCGAACCTGTCGGCGGCACGTCCGGCGACCGCGTTGCCGAGCACCGCCCCGACACCGTAAGCGGCCAACAACACCACTAGCGGCGCACCACCCCCAGGGCGGCGGTCAACGAGCGCCGCGAGGTACGGGTAGACGATGAAGGTCGCCGTCCACGACAACAACCCGCCGCCGAGTACCGCGAGTACCCGGCGTTGCCCCGCGGCTGCTACCCGCTCGCGCAGCGACAGCACCGGGGGCGCGGGCACCGGCGGTGCGGCGACAGCCACCGCGGTCGCGGCGACCGCGCACAAGGTGGCCACCGAGGCGAGCACCGCGTGGTAGCCGATGACCCGCGCCGCAGCGGCGGCACTGGGCACGCCCACCAGCACGGCGGCGGCAACCCCGGTCAACGTCACGGCCATCGCCGTGGCCCGCCGCGGCGCCGGGGTTGACTGGGCGGCCATCCCGACCGCCACGGCGGTCGCCGAGGCGGCGCCGAGCGCGGTGAGCACCCGTGCGGCGGCCAGCACCCCGAACCCGGATGCCAGCGCAGCCGCGGCGTTGCCCAGCGCGGCGACCAGCAGCGAGGTGACCAGCAGCGTCCTGCGCTCCCAGCGACCGGTGGCCACCGCCAGCACCGGCCCGGCCAGCGCGCACGTGATCGCGAACAGGGTCACCAACTGCCCGAGCGTGGCGAGGTCGAGCGAGAGGTCGGCGCTCATCCACGGCAGCAGCCCGGCCACAGCGTGGCCACTGGTGCCCACTGCCAGCGTCGCCAACGCCAGCACGTAGACGCTGCTCGGCAGCGGTGCCCGCCGCGAGGCCGGTGCGGACACCAAGCGCAGAGGTCTACGGGTGGCAGCGCGGTGCGCGTTCATCGCGCCCTCGCGGTGATCGCGTTCATCAATGCCTCGACCACGACGCAGGGGTCGATCCCGAATCGGCCATCGGTCACCGCCGCGCCGCCCACCCCGTTACCGAGCCGGGCCATGCCGAGGCAGTTCTTACCGTCCTCGTTGGCGGGGACACGTCGCAGCAATCCTGCTTTGCCGTTCCAGGTTTTGGCCTCGACATCGGGTTTGCCCGTCGGGTCGGCGTCGAGTTTGTCGCCCGCGGCCCACACGATGCTGACCACGAACCGCCTGCCTGTCCGGCTGGTGCCGTCCGTACCGATGTGCGCCGTGGCGTGGTTGCTCCACACGCACCTGATGTCGAACGCGTCATCCTGTGCCACCTCGCCCAGGCGTGGGGTGTTCGGTGGCCCAGCGGGGTCGGGACGCACCTGGGCGGGGAAGTCATTCCAGGACAAGTCCTTGCACGGGTCGAACGGCGCGCCCAGTTCCTGGGCGGTCTTGGGTCTGTCGAGGTCGCCGAGCACGATCGAGCCCTCGGTGCGGTCACCGCGTCGCTCAGCGGCCTGCCGGTCTTTCCCCGAGCCGTCGGTGACCGCCGACCCGGCACGTCCGGACGCCGTGTTCCCCCCGGAGATGGTCGTGCACGCCGCGACACCCAGCGCCGCCGCAACGGCGACAAGAGCAGCTGCCGCTTGTCCTTGTCGGACTGTCCTCATGGTTGCCTCCCTGTGTCGTGATCTGAATGGGTGTCAGCGCAGCGCGGCCAACACGCCGTTGGCCGCGCGGACGGCAAGATCGCAATCCCCGGCGCGAACGGTGAGCACCTGATAGGACATGCGACCGTCTGTTCGGGACTGGTCGTCCTGAAGCGCCGCGCTCTCGTCGGCGATCACCGTGAGCGAGCATGTCGCTCCCTTGGCGCTGGGCAGCTCGCGTGCCACGCCCGGACGCCCGGCCACCTCGATGGCCCGGAAGTTCTGGTTCTTCGGGTTGACCAGTGGACGCGGGTCCGTCCCGACACCGACCTCGGTGTTCACCACACCGGCCGAACCGGCGGCCGCGCCCGGCTTTGCCGGCACCGCCGAGCAGCTGTACGGGGCGGAAGCACGTGTGCGCACCGGACCGCCGAGCGCGTCGGCGAGGGTGTCCAACCCGGCGCACGGGTCGAGGTCACCGGCGCGCAGGACCGGGCTGGTGACCTTGTCGGCGCGGGTCGCGGGGTTCTTCCAGTAGCGGGCGACCTCGGCCAGGTAGGCGGCGGCGATCTGGCAGGGCGGCTTCGGTGGCGCGTCCAGGTCGACCGCGCGCACGCGCAGCTCGATGCCGGTGTCGCTGCCGAAGGCCATCACGTGCCTGCAGGACTTGTCGGCGCCGGTCCCCGGGGGTTCGGGCACCCGGAAGAACCGGATGCCACCGATCCGTTCCTCAGCGGCCTGCTGCCTGCGTCCGTCGTCGAAGCCGATTCCGACGGTGGTGGTCAACGTCCACACCTGCGGTTGACCCGGTCCTGATTTCAGGTCCAGGTCGCACGCGGCCAGGCTGGTGGTGGGCATGATGCTGTCGGGCACCATCCCGGTAGCGGCCGCCGCCGCTCCCACCGAGTGCAGCGCGCACGGGTCGACCTTGCGCATCACCGCCTGCACGGGGTTGACCGACGCCGCGCCCGCCGTGCTCGGCCCCGCTGCCTCGGATGTCACGGTGGAGTCGACCGCTCGGAACGGTGTCCCTCCCGCCGCTGTGGCAGGTGCACCGGCCACGCCGGTGGAGCAGCCGGTCAAGGCCCACAGCATCCCCGCCGCGACGACCGCGCCGCGACGATGCTCTCTCGAACTGCGCATTTGTTGTCCCCCTTGGCTTGTGTGGTGGGGCCGGCACCGTCCTGGTTGGTGCCGGCCCCGTAAGCCGCGACCGATGCCCTCCCCGGCACCGTGTGGTCGCGACGTCTCATCCGCGAGCGGCCCGCGGGGTCATGGTCACCGGCCCTGCACCCGGGCCGGCGTGGTGTGGCACCGACTCGGGCGCGTCCTCATGTGGCGGGCCGTCAAGTCGGGTGACGAAGTACGGGCAGCGCGCACCGCGCCCAGCGCCCTCTCCAGCGACACCAGGCACCCGGTGAGCGCCTCGCTCCGGCGCCGGGCCACTCCCGCGCCGAGAGTCATGTCGCGGGAATCCGGGTCCGCGGTGGCCCGCCCCCGGGGAAGTGGGGCGGGCCACCGCCTCCCGGGTCAGCCGGTGACCGGGTGGTGCGCCTCCTGAATCACCGGCATCGGCGCGGGCCGCACCGGCTCCCGATCGGGCAGGCTCGTGCCTGCAGTGGTGGTCCCGCTCCTGGTTGGTCGGGTGCTGCCGGTGGGGTCCGGTGCGCCGCTCGGCTCGTCGGTGGGCGTGGCCGTCGGCTCGGACGGCTCGGTGGGTTCGGTGGTCGGGTGTGAGGTCGTGCTCAACGGCGGATCACCGCTGTCGTCGCAGGAGACAACCGCGACGGTGATGGTCTGAACCGGGGTGTCCCCGGCGCCGAGAATCTGGACGGTCGCGGCGGCACCACCTCCGGGCGGCAGCACTCGCAACTTGGAGTCCTCGATCGCGCCCAGGCCCTTGTA
Source organism: Actinokineospora cianjurensis (assembly GCF_003663795.1). Taxonomy (NCBI): domain Bacteria; kingdom Bacillati; phylum Actinomycetota; class Actinomycetes; order Pseudonocardiales; family Pseudonocardiaceae; genus Actinokineospora; species Actinokineospora cianjurensis. The sequence continues at coordinate 543,632 of NZ_RCDD01000003.1, read as the reverse complement.
ACTGGTCCTGCCGTTCTCGCAGGTCGCCGACGCGCTCCCGAGTGAGCGGCCGCCCACGGTCAGTCCGCCGACCACGGCCTGGGCGTATCCGGCGCGGGCCGTGACGGTGATGCCGGTGGCGCTCCATCCCATCCCGGACACCGCCCCGGACGCGGTCTTGACCTCACCTGTGGAGGACACCGACGGCTGCGCCGTCTTGCCCTCCACACCGGCCGCGGACACGCCGTAGGCGGTCGAGGCCGATCCCGCGGCGGCAGCGGGTGTACCGGTCAGGGTGATCGTCGCGACCCCGGCGGCGAGACCGCCGAGGGTGATCCCGGCCAGCATGAGCCGAGACGCGCGAGAAGCAGGAGTGGTGGCAACCACTGGTGTCCCCCTTGGACTGTTGTGAGAGGTGATCATTTGATCAACACCGGCGTTCCGAGCGGGACGCCGACGAGGATGCGAAGCGCATCGGGCGGAACCCGCACGCAGCCGTCGGAACTGGCCTCGCCATACACGGCAGCGCTGGGCCAGGTGTGCACCCCGATGGTCCCCGGACCGCCGCCGTAGATCTGGTGGGTGTCGGAGTGCGCTCCCAGCGGGAGCACGAACTCGCTGAAGGTCGATTCGGTGTCGCGCAACGCGGCGAGCAGGAACGTCCGCCCGGCCGGGGTCGGGCTGCCGGTCTTGCCCGTCCCGACCGGCCACTGCCCGACCCGGGCTCCGTCACGGGCAAGCGTCAAGGTGAACCCGGCCCGATCGACAGTGACCAGGAAGGGTGAGACGCGCAGCTGTATCGACCGGTCGATATGCAGCCAGGCGACTGACCCGTTCGGGCGCGACGGCAGTCCCACCAGCGCCCATCCGGGCCTCTGGTCGAACACCGGAAGCCAGGTGTCGCTCAGGCTCTGCCGCGGGGCCAGGCCGATCGGCTGGCCGGCGGGGACCGCTGCTACCGGTTCGCCGCCAGGTTCGGCGAACACCGCGACGGTGGTCGTCGGGTGCGCTACCAGTCCGCTGGGGACCTGATCGGGGGCCGGGTCACGGGATGCGTTCGCCGTCGTGCCGAAGGTCGTGGCGATGGGCAGCGCGGCGAGTTGATCGGCGCTGACCGGCCGTGGAGCGATCGTGGCCGAGTCCACCAAGGCCACCGCACCCGCCCGCGTCCGGGCCGGCGCGGACACGGAGGGGCGTTCCCGTGTCGTCGAGCTCAGGATCACGACCAGCCCGACAAGGACGGCGACGACAGCGACCAACGCGGCGATGACCGGCGGGCCGGGCCTGCGGCCGGCCCTATCCGCGGCAGGTGCCGAGTCGGGAGCGGCGGGCCGCGAGCCGGTAACCGCGTCATCCTGCCCGAGTCGATCTTCCTCATTCATGTCGCAGACCTCCTTTCTCTACTTGGTGGGGAAGCGCCGATGCCCTGCGCCGCTCGCCCTCGACAGCGGCGGCCAAGGCCATTCCCGGTCGCGGCGAACCGCCAGGCCGAGAATCGCTCGTCGGGCTGGCCGAGACATCCGGTCAGTCAAGGGGTGCCAGGGCGGTGACCCGATCACCTTGTCGCCTCGGCGGGTGTGGGCGCTGTCGCTACCGGAGTGGTGATGTCCGGTGTGGACGTAGCGGGAACCGCGGTACCCATGGGCGACGAGGAGCGAGTGGGGTGGTGATCGGTCAGCATGCCTATGGCTACGCTGACCGCCAGGGCGACGAGGCCCAACAGACGATGGAGAAGTGGCATCGATTGGCTTTCCGCTGCGATGGTGAGTGCCATGCCGCCCGCCCGCGCCCGCACGAGGTGGAGTGAGGCCGCGAGGGGCGACACAGCGCACCGAAGGAGTCCTGTGTGGACTAGATCGGTGGGTCTACTTGCCCAGGGCGGTGAGGAAACCGGCGGCCGGGGTGCCCACACCGGTCACCGCGTCCCAACCTGCGGAGCTCTGAAGCGACTGGGGGCGCGCATCGACCTCGACCAGGTAGGACCCGGCCTGCGCCGGGACGGTCACCTTGCCGTAGCCGACCATGTAGGGCGTCCACACACCCGCCTGAACAGGGCGGACATCGCTGATGCCGGTCTTGAGCCGGTAAAGCGCGGCGTTGAGGAACCCCATCCTCGCCACGCCCTGCGCCTGCTGGGCGTCGGCGACCAACCCGGCCACCAACGGCGCGGCGGCCGAGGTACCACCCGAGGCGAAGATCGCCCAGCCCTGCCCGGGCACCGTGTAGCCCACCCCGATCCCGGTATAGGCGTCGGCGAGCGCGGCGATGTCCGGGATCGCCCGCCGCCCCTGCGCGACCGCGTCCGGCACGACGCCCTTCTGGTAGTCCGGCTGGGCGAACAGCTGGCTGCGTCCCCCGCCCGCACCACCGGCGAAACGCCCGTCCGCGTCGGACTGCGCCACCCACCCTGCGCCGGACCGGGTGTAGCCGCCGGACTCCCACCCGGACTGGAACACCACCTGGTTGTCCGCGCCGACCGCGACCGACGTGCCACCCACGGCGGTCACCCAGGGGTGGGATGCGGGGAAGTCGGCTTCGACCCGGCCGAGAGACGAGCCGCCGGAGTTGTCCCCGGCGTCGCCGCTGGAGAACACGATGGCCTGCCCCTGAATAGCCGCCTGCAGCACGATCGAGTCCATCTGCTGCCGTGTCGCCGTGGGCACCGCGGACTCTCCCGTGTAACCCCACGAGTTGCTGATGACCGACGCCACGTTGTCCTGCACCGCACGGTTCACCGCGTCGAGCAGCGTGTAGCAACTGCTCGCCCCGTAGTAGACGATCCGCGCCGCCGGGGCCACCGTGTGCACCGCCTGCACGTCCAGCGCCTGCTCCCCGTACCACGCCTGCGGCGCACACGTGTTCTGGTCGGTGAAGGTCGGTGGGAGCACCGCCCTGTACTGCCCCGCGCCCAACCGAGGAGACCCGAAGGTGTCGGCAGCACGGTTGCTGTCGGCCTCCGTCCCAGCGTGGTTGTAGGCGCCCACGATCGCCACAGTCGTCCCGGCGCCGGTGTTGGCGCTGTTCAGACCATAGATGCCCCGTACCTGCCCGGTGTTGTAACCACAGATCGAGTTGGACTGCCGTCCGGCCGCGAACTTCTGCGGCACGGCCGCGTTGTTCGTCTCGGCCCAGTAACGCGCACACCCGAGCCCGTCTCCCGCCACACCCGAGGCGCTCCCAGGCCCACCACCGTGGGGCGTGCGCCGAACACGGTCGGGGGCGATCGTCAAACCCGAGTCGTCCAGGCCCACCACCGCGGCCACCGCACCACGCAGCGCCCGAGGCACGGAAACGGCGCGATCCGGCGCCACCAAGATGACGCTCTTGCCTCGGGCGGTGTGCCGGTAGGTCGACAGCGTCACCCGAAAAGCGTTCTGCAGCCGACCGACCGACCCCTCCACGTCGATGAAGTGCCTGTTCGCCGAGACACTGGTGACCTTCAATCCTTGCCCCCGCAGCCAGCCAGTGACACCGTCGACCGTGTCCTGCTCCGGGGCGAACCGGGCGGTGAACTGCGCCGCGGTCCAGAACCGGCCGTGCCGCGGGTCGCCCGGCCGCGACACCGCCGCGGCCAACTCCCGCGCGCCCCGCGGATCCTTCAACGCCACCGCCACCTGCACGCGACGGACCTGGCCGAGGTCAAGGGCACCGACGCGTGCCGAAGGGGTGGCCCACGCCGGGGCGGTCCCCTCGACGACGCTCACCTCCGAACCGCCCGCCGACGTCTGCGCGGACGCGGGCACCGCGCCCGCGATCCCGGCCAGCGCCACACACCCGACGAGTAACGCCGATGCGCGGGTTGGTCGTGCTGTCATGAAACCCCCAAACTCGTAGCTCTACTGAAAGTTCAGATCTGACCTCGCACGGCCGCCCATTTATCAATCAGTGATAGAAGCGGGAAACGCCCGAAGTATGGAGCGTTCGGGAGCGTCATTCATGCCGTCGCGGCCGTGTCGACCTGGCGTCGCCTGCGTTGTCTCGCTGGCCCGTTGAACAGGCTATCTGCCCGTCGATATCCACTGTGCAATGTCGTCGAGTGCAATGTCAACTGCTAGTTCCAGGTTCTTGCCTATTCCCGGGTTCGGGGGCATGTTCCTATTTCCGGGCATGGCTTCGCGCCCGGTCATCGGCGGAGAATCCGGGTCCAAGGAGCGATTATCGATAGTCGGGAACCGTCACTGATACTTCACTACGACGATCCTCTCGGTGACGAAGACCCGCACCCGCCCACGGCCGCTCTCGCCAGCGGTACGAAGCCGGTGAACGCCTGAGTTACCGCGCAGCCGGTCGGTCACCCGCGTCCTCGCCGTGACCGTCGCCAGCTGGACGGGCTCTGATGAACTGGAAGGATCAGCGGCCACGGAAATCCAACAACACACATCCGGCCGCGAAACCGACCCGGCCGCCTGGCCCCCCACCCGACCCGATCGGCGCGCTGATGCAGCGCAGGAAACGCCACTGGGTCGACGGTGCTGTCGCACCTCGGCAACGCCTGTTGAGGAGACGAGAGTGCTGACGGGCATGAGCAGCCACCGAGCTGAGCGAACACGCGTGAACCGACAGCCCACCACGACGTGCGAAGCGGTTCACCCGGCGGCCTCCGCGTCGTGCCGATCGACGTCCACCGCCCGGGAGGTCGGGCCAGGGTTCCCCGGATCGTCTCCGGTGGATCCATCGTCGACCGAGGCATCCGACCCCCGATCCTGCAAGGACGCAGGTTGCAATCGTGCCGCGTGTACGGTGTCCGCCGCGAACACGATCGAGTTCGGCTCGCGCATCCTCGATTCGAGACCGGTGAGTAACGGACGGGCACGGTCGGCCATGAAGCCCCGGCCCAGCAACCACACCTGCCGATGGTCGCCGTATCGGGCGGCATAGATCTCCCCTGTGCGCGGGATGTGCCCGAGAGTCCAGGTTCCGCCATGACCAGGCGGATCGGCGAACGGGTCGTCATCGCTGTCCCGGCGCCATTGCCTGCCATAGATATCCGCGGCCGCGCCCGCGAAACCCCAGTCGCTGCAAGCCCTGCGCGTGTCGACAGTCAAGAAGGAATCCTCATCCTCGAACACGACCACACCGGACGGCACCCCGTCGCCGCGCCGCCATCCGACGGCGGCTTCAGCCAGCAGGCCCGACGGCAGGTCCAAGTCGATGACGAACTGTCGCAGCGCCCTCTGCACACCGCGAGCTTCCTGCAAGAGCGCAACTGTGGCGGTGTGCCGCTGCAGCGCCGAGGTCAGATTCGCACGGGGGAGACGTCGTCGAACCGTCCTGAACAGACGTCGCGGCGCGGCCGAGTCCTCGACTTCGGCGCGCGCGACGACAACATCGCGGTCGGCGGTCCCGACCTTGTCGACCAGTTCTGCGATGACTCGCCGCAGGCATGCCTCCAATACCATTAAGTCCTTGGCGGGGTCCGCGGAGACACCGGCGCCACTGGGGTCGACCAGCCGAGCCCAGAGCGGTTCGGGCACCGGGTCGGCGCGATGGCCGACCCTGATCGTCGGCCCGTTCTCGGTGTATCGCCAGACCGGCGTGTGATGGTGCGACATACCTTCCTTCTCACTCACGGCTTTCGGCACACGCGAGCACCTGTGTTCGCGCCATGCCGTTACTCCATGTCAATGCAGGGGATGCGCCGCCTGGCGGCCGAGAACGCATGCACCCTGTGAGTGGACCAAGGCGTGGACTGGCGCGCTGATGTGGCGCGGGTGCATCACGGGCATACCCGCGCGCCAGCCCTCGCCTTCCGGATCGGCTCCATGTCGCTGACCATCTGGAGCTCAGGCGAAAGATCGACCTGTTCCCCTGCCCGGGCTGTCAGCTCGCCTACGGAGACGTCACGCGATCCGTGCTGGTCTCCGCGCCCAGGCGACGTGGCGACGGTGTCAACCACGTCAACACCTCGAGCAGGTCATGCGCTGCAACGCAGCCTCCGCATCGGCGAGCTTGTCCGTGGCAGTCACAGCTGCTACCGCGATGGTGTTCGTGCACATCCCCTTCCCCCGGCCGACCAACGCACACAGCTGCTTGCGTCCACCTCCACGCGATTCACGCGGGCTGACCATAACCGCGCCAAACGCCGGCGGTCTATCCGTAATTTCCCGAAATCTCCTACCTGTCGCTGATCTCCACTTGCGGCAACCTACTTAGAAGACATTGCTCCCTACTTAGACCGTCGGCGAGATACTTCCAAGAACCCCGTACCAACCGCCTGACCATCAACACGACGTGCCCCAGTCACGGCAAACTCGTGTCGCTGACCTGCGCAGACGGCTCCCGCTCATAGAAGGTACCCACCTGCTCGACGCAAGCACTGGTCAAGCGAGTACTAAGCCGTCACCGACTTGCGTTCCACGACTACGCAATTTTTGCGAATAGGCGCAAAGTTGATCGTGTGACAAGGTCGCCAAGAGAAAGAAGCCACCCTCAACCGAGGGCAACCCGACGACATATGCACCACGATCATTTGCGAGGAGTAGGGTGACCAGGAGACCGCGCCCACACCGGATGCCGCAACGCCAGGTTGAACAAGCCCAGGTGTCCGACATGCGCATCGTGCAGGCACTCACCCTGCCCGAGGTCCCCACCGCCAAGACACGCATACCACGAGTCGACCTAGGCGACCTGCGCGTCGCGTTGGGAACCGGGTCGCAGAGGTTCGCGATCTCGCTGATCGACCCCAGCGGACGGCTCGCCCAAAGTGCGCTGTTCCGCTACCTCGGCTGGGCTCCCGGCGAGCCGCTCAGCTCGCTACTCGGAGGATCGTGCGTCCAGTTCGTCCGCGATCAAGCAGGGCCCTTGTCGCTGGACCCCAGGATGCGCCTCCCGCTTCCCGCCACCACCCTGCGGCAGTGCCGTGTGGCCGCCGGCGACCGCGTGCTCATGATCGCCATCGCCGACTACAGCAGCCTGGTGGTCCATCCCATGGCGAATCTGGCCCACATGGTCCGTACCTTCCACGCCGACCTCGCCATCAGCCGGCGCAGCCGGACCCAATGAAGATCGAAGACGCAGCCGCCGCACGGCTCATACTCGAACGCCTCGGCGTAACTCCGCAAGACCTCATACAACAACGCGACCGCGCCACCACGCTGACCCTCAACGCCTTGGTACCTAGGGTGTCGGACGTCGTCCCCGATCCCACACGAAAGCTGCTCAATCCTTACTGGAACAAGGCGCTGAGAGCCTGGCCCGAGCGTGAAGCCCACACCATCACACCCGGAGACGTCCGGTGGTTCATCAACCACACCAGGGAGACTGCCCAAGTCAGGAAATCCTCGCGAGGCGGACACAGCGCCGCGGAACACGGCTACCACGCACTACGCTGCCTTTACCGATACGGCATCGCCGAACGCATCATTCACCCCTGGGACGATCCGACCAGCTCGATCGACAAGCCACTGCGACTTGCCTCACTGCGCCGCGCCCTCGATCCTGCCCTAGTCGACGACATCGTCGACGTCGCGGCCACGACCGGCCATGACCCCGAACTCGACTCACTCCTTATCCGTTTCCACCTCGAGACCGCTGCACGACGCGGCGGCGGGTTGGCCCTGCGGCTCCAGGACCTCGACACCGCACAGTCACTCGCGCTCCTGCGGGAGAAGGGCAACCGGAGCCGATGGCAACCCGTCTCGCCAACCCTCATGACAGCGCTCGTAGCCCACGCACGACGCCGAGGGGCCGAGCATGGGAACGACACGGTGTTGCGATACCTTAACGGTCGACCCGTCACCGGACGCCGCTATGACCACCTCTGGGCACGCCTCGGCGACTACATCGAACCCGTCAGAACCCAAGGCATCACGGCACACTGGCTTCGCCACACCACCCTCACCTGGGTCGAGCGAGCGTTCGGCTACGGCGTCGCCCGCGCCTATGCCGGACACGGTACCGCCTCGAACAACCGCTTCGGCATCACAGCAACATATGTCAAAGCTGACCTCTACGACGTCGCAACCGCCCTCGCCACGCTCACAAGAGAATCCCACCCTCTCGCAGCGACCCAGGCCCGAGCCTTGGGGCGAGTCGGCATGGCCACACCACCCGCAGCGCCAACCGGGCTCGATCCCGCATCGACCGTCGCCTGAGGATATCCAAGACCGCGGCCTCAACGCGACACACACAGGTACGGTATGACTGGCTTGGCTCGATCCCAATCTTGCTGCACGTGACAGATGTAGCCCAGAACGTCAGTAGAGCAAGCGTGTGCCGGGGGCGCTACCTAACCAGACGAGTAGCAGGCGTCAGCCAGCGGACGACAGTGCTCGCTTCTCGGCCGCGTGGCATGTCACAGATTGGCGTACCCCCTTGCTAGATTCAACCAAGTCCGCTTGAGCGCTGTGAGGTGTGGTGTGGCCCAGAAGACCATCATCCAGCTTGTCGATGACCTCGATAACCTGGCCAGTGAAGATGTCACCACTGTCGAATTCGGGCTCGACGGTGTGCGCTATGAGATCGATTTGAACGGTCGCAATGCGGAGCGTCTCCGCGAGCAGTTCGCTGGCTTCGTGTCCACCGCACGTCGAACCGGCGGGCGAGTGAAGCGAAGCTCCGCAACTTCTGCCAAGCCGACCAGCGAGGGGCGTGGCCGGGAACAGACTGCGGCGATCCGCGAGTGGGCTAGGCGGTGCGGCCACGACGTCTCTGATCGTGGCCGTATCCCGACCGCGATCATCGATGCCTTCGAGAAAGCTCACACCACAAAACCGACTCGCGCTGCTCGCCGTAGGGCTGCTGACGCCTAGGAGGACGAGCCAGTTCACCGGCAGGAATACCGACCTCGACCTCTACGAAGAAGACGGCTACACGGCCGTCATACGACGTGGCCGGTGGCCGACATGACAGACATGGCGGCCCTACCGGGCCACCGATCACCGACTCGTGTCCGGCCGCGCTCGACCCGCTGTAACCGGACCCGAGTGAACACACGGTCCGCTGATGGGGCATCCTCTCACCCCGCCGAGGTGACGTGCGTCCCAACCGGCTGCGATCTGTGGGTCCCGAGGGCGCCGTCGCGCCGTGGCCAAGCGTGCTCTGATCAGCCGCCCCGACCCATCGTCTATGGGCGTTGCGGCGCTGCACAGGCTATGAGGGTTGTCTCGAAACGGGTCCGCCGAGGCAGCGCACCCTCTCGACGCCTCCTCGAGTTCACCTGACCGTGGTCGGCGCGCTGGAACGTGGCGGTGTCCTCCAGTGAGCGGCGGCGCGAGGTCACGACCGGCGAGTGGCGCTGCGCCTAACCGGACGAACCGACTTCTCACCGCCCCGGGATCCGACCGCTCACCCACAGCACCCCCACGCCGGCGGGTGGGTGCGCGTCGACGCCCCACGGTCGAGTGACGATCACTCAACAGGGAACGGCCAAGCAACGACGAGGATCTCCGCCGGGTGTCGGCAGGCCCGCTTCCAAACATGAACCGTCAGTGTGGTGTTGTGTTCGTTCCGTGATAGTCGTAGGCGGTGTGCACGCTGATAGAGGGGGTTCTGGGATGACATCCATCCAGTACGTGAACAAGATCAACCGGGCCGAGCTGGCGGCGCTGCTACGGGTCAAGGACCGCGACCTGGACAGGTTGACGCGGCGGCTTGGTCTGCCCGCGCCGATCGGGACCGACGCGGAGGGGACGTGGTGGTCCCACGATCAGATCCGCGCATGGTTGGCCGAGACCGGCTACCTGCCCGCGCGTGGGCTGTTGGTGGAGTGGTGGCCCGACGCGACCGAGCCCGCCGCGTACCTGGGCGCCGAGGTGGTGCGCCGGGACGCGCTGGCCGCCGGGCCGTCGGCGGTGCTACACCGGTGGAGGACCGGGCCGGGCGTGATCGTGGTGGTCTGGGAGACCGCGCGAGGGCGTGTCCGCGATGGCGAGATGGCGGAGTGGGCCCCGGACGCGGACGCCTTCGTGGTCGCCGGGTGGGACTGGGGCGCCTACGGGCCCAGCCTGTGGGCGCGTACGGGCGACGAACGGCAGCTCGAGGCGACCGAGATCGAGTGGTCGCGCCTGGCGCGGGTGCTTGGTCGCCCGGTGCCGTTCTGGCCGAGCCGGCTGCGCCACCCCGACCTCATCCATGGCTGGACCCCGGGCGACCCCGTGGTCCGTCACGTCGGGGTGCTCGGCCTCGACATCACCCCGCTCACGCGCATGGCGCTGCTCTACCCCGACGACCACGTCGCGCACCGCGCGCTGATCCACTCCGCCCGCGTGATCGCCAACCGCGGGGACGCCGGCGACTGCACCGACCTGCCCATCCTGGCTGAGCGCCTGGCCGATGAAAGCCTCAGCGGCGAGCACATCATGCTCGCCGCCGAGGCCGCGCCCAACCCCGCCCGCGACGAACCGGTCCTGGACGAGACCATCCGCCGCGCCGGGTGGCGCGAGGTCCTGCACCGCGAGGACCGCCTCGCCCAGGAGTGCGTCGAGGTGATGCTCGCCTCAGGTGGCGGCAAGGACTGGGCACACGCCCACACCATCACCATCCCCGCCAACCCTTACGGCGCGGAGTTCCTCGCACGGCTCGAACCCGCACCACCCCGTGCCCTCTACCACGGCCTCGACCCCCACCGGCGCACCACGGCGATGATCGACCCGCGCACCGACATCCCCGTCGCGGTCCCCGTCGAGGAGTACAAGGAGTTCGAGGAGATCCGCGCGTTCGCCACTCACCGGCTGCCCACCACGAATCCCCTGGCCGAGCTGATCCTCGACGGCCCGATCTGGGTCCGCACCGACAACGGCGTGCTCTACCCGGCACCCCAGGACGCCTACTACGGCCTGAACTGGGGTTACAGCGGAAGCGGCCCCCGTGTCCTAGCCGCCCTGATCACGGCCCTGCTCACCGACATCACCGCTCGCGGCGCCCGCCTCGACGACCCGGCCGACGATGGCCTGATCACCTTGTTCCGTAGGAAGATGCCTAATGGCACCGTACTGACCCGCGCCGAGCTCCAGGCCGCACTCACGACCTGAGGGCCACAAGTGCGACGAGGCTGGCCCAGCCGGACATCACTTGACGGGGTCGATAAGCACGATCCGCCAGGTGCGGGTGCGTCCGGCGGTTTGCCATGGCCGGTCCAGGCCGGGCCGGGTTGGGGCGGGGCGGTGGCCGGGGTCGGCGGGGCGACGAACCGGGCACCCTGAGCGATCAGGGTGTGCGCGGCGGGCAGCGCGGTCGCCAGCACGACGCCCCGCACGAGGTCGTAGGTGGAGGCTTGCACGCCACCGAGGGGCACCTGGTTGGTGGTGCCGGTGGAGCGGGCGCGGGAGTAGCGACGGCCGGGTCGCTGATCGCCGCGCCGAGGGTGGGCTGTGCCAGGTGAGGGTACGTACAACGTGTCCGATCATCGTCGGTAGGCCCTGTTTGTGAGGCGGCCCGGCTGAAAGTGGACCGCCCCGCAAACCTGATTGGCTCTACCGCCACACCATGCCGATCTGGTTCAGCAGCTCGATCTCTTCCATTGTGATCACGCCCGATGACGGTGACACCTCGCCACGCAAGTGACGTCGGTACCGGTGGCGTTGGTGAAAGACCCACAACCCAAGCTTGATCCCGGTCATCGGATCAACGTACGACCTCGACATCTTCAACGTGCCGCGATCACGGAAATATCGCTCCGCAACCTCGTACCTCTTGGCCCAGGCAACCTTCCGAGGGTGCCAGATCATTCCGATTGACTCCAACTCGGCGATCCGATCGGGCAACAGTTCGCCAGCCCGGTAGTCGCTGCGTCGATTGAAAACCCACTCTCCCAAGCGGAATCCCTCGGGGCCCGGACTGGCATAGGTTCGGGGCACTCGGAGATCGCCGTGAGCTGCGATGTACTGACGAGCGGCGGCGATAGCGTGCGGCCATCCGTTCGTCACCGTGGAAGCCAGTGTGGACCTGCCGTTTCGTCGCGGCAGCATAGGGGTCAGCACGATGCCTCCCGCTGCCGCGGATCCGGACACGAACGGGTGATCCTCGCCCGTCAGCGCCTCCAGCGCCGCGGCGATCTCCCAGATATCGGCCTTCGTATAGTTTGCGGTAATACCTTCGCGGTAGAGCGCTCGCGTGGAATGACCGGCATATGCCCGCGCCACCGACAACCCGAAGTTGCGCTCGACCCAGGTGAGAGTCGTGTGACGGATCCAGTGGTTGGTGATTCCCAACTTCGCCACCACGGGCACCTGCTTGCCGATACCCTGCCACATCGAAGCGAAGTCTCGATACGACACAGGCAGACCGGTGAAGCGCCGCAGCACGAAATCATCCGGATCGGACGCTCCGCGTTCGCGGGCGTGGCGCACCATCCACCTCGCCAGAGTCGGTGTCACCGGTTGCCAGCGTTGCGTCCCACCCTTCTCCCGCAGCAGGACCACGGCCTGCTTCTCGTCGACATCGCCCAGTCTGATACTGATCATCCCGCCGCTGCGGGCCGCGCTCTCCAAGGCCAACCGCAGGATGAGCTGATAGAGGTCCGGGTCGTATCCCATCTCGCCCGCGACGTGCTGGATTCGCTCCCATAGCTCAGGTCGGATCGCGTACCTGTCAGGCTCGGGTTTACGCGGTTTGGTGACGTGGTTCATGGGGTTCTGCTCGCCACGCAGGTGTGTCGCCCCGACGGCGTAGTTGAAGACGAATCGAAGCGCCCCGAACATGTTGATCGCGGCACTAGCCCCTGGATCGCTGGAGGTTCGTCTGACCTGAGCGGTGGTCTGGGTGTGGGCCAGCAACTCCCGCACCTGATTCGGGCTGACCTCGTGGAGGCGGAGCTCACCCCACATCGCCTGCACTCTGTTCCAGTAGCTGCGGTAGGCAGTGAGATGCGCCTCCGACGCTGCTTGCCTCACCGCCGGCATGACCTCAGCGAAAGTCGGGATGACTCGAGACGATCGGTCGTCGTCGACCAGGTCCTGGGTGCTGACACCCACCCGCTCCATCAGCTCCAGCACCATGCCGACGTCGTCGCGGCTACTCACCCCCACCCCACGACGGGGCCTCGCTATCGGTGCCTTGCGAGGTGTGGAGGGCCACGAGGTCCCGGGCATCCGGCAACGCCTGCTCCAGTATCCCGAGTCCGAAGACACCCAGGACCTGCACGTGCGGTTCGACGACCAACAGCACCTGCTCGCAGTCGAGGAAACCGCATCGCCTGCGGATGCGTGCGGGGATGGCAACCATCGCCCTGCACGTCAGCGTTGTCGTCCCCACCGCCGACTTCTCGACAATCGCGACGCCGTTGCCACCACAGACCTTCACCCGCGTGCCCGCGCCCCAACCGAGTGCGCGCATGAGGCGCCGCTCCGCGAGGCGCCCCGACTCGTCGAACGCCGCGATCGCGTACAGGTTTACCGGCCGGGCCCGCTCGATCGGGGCGTGACCGACAGCCGGCGCCGCCGTGCGCCGAAGGTCGAGAACGCGAGGTCTTCCCAGATGAGTTGGCCGCTGGGGGGCTGCCTGTCCGGATCGCGTCGGCTCGGGATCGCCTGGAGGCCTGACAAGACGGAACGGAGCACTCCGACCGAACTCGTCAATATCACTCACCGTGACCACCGCCGAGATGCCTCGGATCGGTCACTCAGCGGGCGTGCGGCAGACTGCCTTGCGTTCGAACTGGGGATGAGTCCCGTAGAAGCGTGGTCAAGACGCTCTCTTGACCGATCCCACCCGCTGGAAGTGCGACACGCCGCCGCGAGATGATCATGCCTGGAGCGCGATCCGACCACGCACTGGTCCTATCGCGGCGGCAGGGCCGTGCCGGTGAGCCACTCCTCGACCGCGCCCGCTCTACCGAGAGCTCGCGAACGGTTCCGGACCACCCGCGTGTTCCGGCGCCGCGGCGCCCGGCGCACTGGATCAGCCGGGCGCCGCGCCGGACCTCAGCAGGGGGTGACGTACCAGACCGGCGTCCAGTTCACGCTCGGCAGGAAATCGTAGGCGGTGGAAGTCCAGAGCGTTTGTTGGCTGCTGTTCTTGAAACGCGAGATGGTGCCAGTCGATTGGTTGTTCTCGAGTGCGCCATTGCCGACCCAGTTCGGCAGGGCGTAGGTGCCGCAGTAGTAGTAGGCGACCGAGTCGTTGCTGTCGTAGGCCCACAGGCAGAGCCAGTCGAACGAGCACGGCTTCGGCGCCCTGGTCTCCCCGGTGCCGAGGCGGAGCTCGCCACCGGGGATGCGGATCGTGGTCGGTGAGGTCTGCACGCTGCCCGGGAACTCGGCCAGGTAGCGGTTGGCACGTGCCTGCAGCGCGTCCTGACCTGGTGCGGCGCCCGCGGGCAGCGCACTGCCGACCACCATGGTGGCGACCGCGACCAGGGCAACACAGAGAATGCGGAACATCCGCGACAACATACTTCCCCCAGGAATTAGTGTTATCTCGACTATTCGACGTTAGCACCCACCTGTGGGCGGTGTCTTCGGCCGTATGAGCTAATGGCCGCGTGGAGGCGGCAGCTTCTTCCGCGCATCACCGAGGCGGTCTTGACCCGTACCCCACAGCTTCTGTTCGCCGCGGGTAAATCTCGGACCGGTGGGGCAATTGACGGTCGTCTGGACGCGCTAGCGGGGCGTCAGCACGCAGAACTCGCGGCCATCCGGGTCGACCATGACCACCCAGTCCACGTCGCCCTGCCCGATGTTCGCTCGGCGCGCCCCGAGTGACACCAGTCGCTCGACCTCCGCTGCCTGGTCGCCGCCCGCGGGTGGGGCGATGTCGAGGTGCAGCCTGCTCTTGCCGACCTTGGGCATCAGCGGCGGACCGCCCCAGGTGAACTTCGGACCGCCGTGCGGCGCCCGGATCGCGGTCTCCTCGTCCTGGTCCCACACCAGCGGCCACCCCAGCGCCGCGCTCCAGAAGTACCCGACTCGCTGGGATCCGTCCCCGGCCAGCGCGCCGATGAACCCGCAGTCGGCGAGGAAGTTGTTGCCCGGCTCGATGACGCAGAACTCGTTGCCCTCGGGATCGGCGAGCACCACGTGCTCCTCCTCCGGCAGCTGCCCGATGTCGATATGCCTACCGCCGAGCTCCAGCGCCCTCGCGACGGTCCGCTCTTGGTCTACCAGGGACGCACTGGTCAGATCGAAGTGCGCGTGATTCTGACCGGACTTCTTCGTGTCCGTGGGCAGGAACCGGATCCGGAACCCACTGTCATCAGCAGGCAACAACGCCACACCGTCTTGGGGGTCGTCCACTAGGTCCCACCCCAGCACCCCTGCCCAGAACCGCCCGACCACCGCTGGCTCGTTAGCGTCCACACAGAGCGCGACCAAGTGACAAGTCATGCAGCTCTTAGCCTTCCGAGACCAGGGCACCTCTCGCGCCCTCCGGAGAGGCCCACGCTAGATGCCCTGGTAACGGCCACGCAAAGGAATTGGCTGCTACGCCGGTTCGATCGGTAGCCACAACTCGCAGGTGGCGGTGCTGAAGTCGTCGGCGCGGTCGAGGATTGTGAGAATGGAGGGGCCGGGGCGGAGGCGCCAGGGGTTGGCGGGGAACCATTCGGTGGCGGTGGCGGCCCAGGTGTCCTGCAGGGCTTGTGGGTACAGGCCCTCCGAGCGGAAGACGGCCCATCGGCCCGGGTGGACGTCGATGGTGTCGAGGTCGTCGGGGGTGGGGGTGTCCTGGGTGATGGCGACGCCGTGCAGGTAGGTCAGTTCGGTGCCCTCGGCGCTGTCGGGGTCGATGTCGTCGGTGACCTGGAGCAGGCCGGCCGGTTCGGTGTCGCCGAGGGACTTGAGCCGGACGTGGGCCTGCGGAGGCAGGGCGGTGATGTGCCGCTGGATGTGCGGGTTGACGCCCCGGTGGATGAGCGGGACGCGGGCGGCGTGCCCGACGAGGCGGAACGCGGGGCGGTCGACGACGCGGGTGTCCATGGGTGAGCTCCCTTCGACGGTCAGGCGGAACCTGAGCTGTGGTTGTGCGCGGAGGGGACCCCCGTCCCGGCGGACCTCGCCGGGGGTGGCGCCGTGGACCGCCCGGAACGCGCGCCCGAACGCCTCGGTCGAGCCGTACCCGTGCCGGACCGCGATGCCCAGCAGGTCGCCCGAGCCCCGGATGACCTCGGCGGCCGCCACCGTCATCCGGCGGCGCCGCACGTACTCCGAGAGCGGCATGCCCGCTAGCGACGAGAACATCCGCCGCAGGTGGTACTCGGTCGTGCCCACCGCCGACGCCACCTCGGCCACGTCGAACTCCCCGACGAGACCGTCCCCGGCGAGGTGGCCCTCGACGAGATGGTCCTCGACGAGGTCGACGAGCCGGTTGAGAGCCGAGATCACGGGGCCTCCTTCCGCCGTCAACCCTGCCCGGCCGCACCCCCGCCGCGCCCGACCGTTGTGGACCGATCCGATCCGAACAGCTGGTCCAGCCGGTGCTCGACGAGCGCCGTCGCCCGATCGGTGTCGTAGGCCCTGATGAGCATGCCGGTGAGCAGCCCACCGGCCATGGTGGCCAGCGCGTCGGCCTCCAGCGCGGGGTCGAGGTTCGCCGGGACCCGTTCGCGCGTTTGGGCCTTCTGTAGCTGCTCGGTGAGCGCGCGCACCAGATGCGGTACGAGCGCCTCCTGCTCTGGGTCCTGACTGCCGCGGGTTACGTCAACGGCGAAGTACGCGATCTGCACCGCACCGAGCACACGGCCACGTTCGTCCGTGGGGAGCACACCGAGCAGGTAGGCCCTGATCACCGCCCGCTCGTCCCCGGTCTCCAGCGCCCGCGCGATGCCGACGCCAGCGCGTTCGCCACCCAGCTCGGCCACCCGCTGCCAGCCGAACCGCAGCATCTCCTCCTTGGTCGGGAAGTAGTACTGGACCAGGTTCATCGAGATGCCCGCCTCCGCCGCGACCGCACGCAACGTCACCGCCTGAACTCGGCCACTCGGTCCAGACCCGCCCCCTGGAGACCGACGACGACCTGGCCGACTGGCTCACCGACCTGCTCGCGGGCCTCGGCCACGACGAGGTCCACCTCGTCGGCCTCTCCCGCGGCGGCTTCCTCGCCCTCAACCTCGCCCTCCGCACACCGGCCAGGATCGCGAGCGTCGTGGCCGTCGAACCGGGCGGTTTCCGCTGGATCGGCACCAGGTTCATTCTCTGGAGCTTCCTGGAGATCTTCCGCTGGCCGCTGCCCGCCCCGGTCCTGCGCCTCATCGCCACCGGCGACCCCGCGATCCGCTCCCGCATCCTCGCCCTGACCAACCCGGCCAACACGCCCTGAGTAGGCCGGGAAGTCCTCACTCCCGGCGGGGGAGTTGGCCGGTGGGACCGGTGGTCACGGTGAAGCGGCCGGGGCCGAAGGTGACCTGGCCGGTGGGGCCGGGGGAGATGGGGCCGGTGCCTGCCTGCAGGTCCGCTTCGAAGCCGGGGAGCTTGAGGCGGATCAGGGAGGGCAGGAGCACGGCGATGGTGAACAGGCCCACCAGGATCGGTGTCGTGGTGGTCAGCATGACGGCGGTGACCTTGGTGGTGGTGAAGAAGGTGATCCAGAGGGTGGCCAGCAGCGCGATGGAGACCACGGCGACCGCGTAGCCGCCCCAGATCGCTGGGGCTACCGCCTTGAGTTCGCGTTCCAGCAGGTGGAGGTTGCGTTGGGCGTCAGCGTGGCCGGGGTCGCGCTTGAGGCACTCGCGTAGGTGTGAGAGGGCCCGTTGGCGATACCAGAAGCGGCCTCGGGCATCGGCGGCTAGAGAACCCATGCGGTGGTGGGCCACTCCGGCGACGAAGTGCGGGTCGGCTTCCTTGTCGGGGGCGGTCTCGAGGGCGCCTTGGGCGTGAGCGTATGCCTCGGCGTGAAGGTCGGCGTTCTGTTGCTTGTCGCCGCGTTGGACTAAGAGGCGGGCTATGGCGAGGTTGGTGCGCCAGCGGGCCGGGGCCTCTTGGCGTAAGAGGGCCGCGCGCAGAGTGGACTCAGCTTCTGCTTCGTCACCCGCTTTCGCTAGTGCCTGCGCGGCACCGATAGCGGCTGCCCCGGAGGCAGGGTCAACGGCGAGTGCCTGACGGAACTCGCGCTCTGCCTCCGGGAGACGGTCCGTGCGCAACAGCAACGCGCCCAACTCCACATGCGCCGCCGCGTCGTACCAATCCCGCGAGATGGCCTGGTTCAGCTCTACCTCAGCCTCTTCATAGCGTCCCATCTGGACATAGAGGGCACCGAGATCGGCGTGGCTGCCGTGGTACGGGTCGATGTCCAACGCGCGCTTGAAGTGGTACTCGGCGGAAGCGAGTTGGCCCTGCCGGAACGCGGCGACCCCTAGACAGATTTGCGCCGACGGGTCATCACGCAGCTTGACCAGTTCCGCCGCGATCGCCTCCCCCTCCCGCCATCGGCTTACCCCGTCCTGCCTGGTCAACGCCCACGCCAACGCGAGCCGATACGCGAAGTCCGTCTTGGGCAGCAGCCGGAACTCGGCCTCCGCCGTCGCGTGGTCGCCCGCGCTGAACGCCACCCAGCCCAGCCCGTAGCGGGCCGACCGGCGCTCCCGCTCGTTCACGGCGTCGTCGAGCAGGTCCTGGAACACCCGCCGCGCGTCGGCCGACCGGCGTTCGTCGTGGTGGATCCACCCCAGTTCCGCCCGCGCGTCCCTGCGGTGCGGGTGCGTCCTGATCACGCCCATCGTGACCCGCTCGGCCTCGCCGTACCGCCGCAGCGACCGCAGGGTCGACGACAGCGCCACCCCGCAGTCGGGGTCGTCCGGCACGTCCCGCATCGCCGCGGTGGTGCACTGCGCGGCGGCGTCGAACGCCAACCGATGCTCGTGCACCTTCGCCAGCGCCAACTGGAGCCCGAGGTTCGACGGCTGCCGCTCCTGCGCGGCCCGGATCACCCGCTCCGCCTGCTCGACCCGGTGCAGCCGGAACAGCGCCAGGATCTTGTGGTCCACCGCGTCCGAGTCCCGTGGGCTGATCTCCAACGCCCGGTCGGCGGCCACTAAGGCGCCCTCGGCGTCGTCCAGTTCTAGCCTCAGCCAGGCGTCGGTTGCGTGGACATCGACGTTGTCCGGCCTTAGCGCTAACGCGGCAGCGGCAGCAGCCTGAGCGTCCGCGAGCCGATCCGCCTTGTGTAGAAGCCACACGCGCGTAGTCAGAGCCCACACGTAGCGGGGTGCGGATCCAAGAGCCTGTTCGCACCAGGCGATCGCGCCCTCGTCGTCCCCCATGTCGGACGCGAGCCAGGCGCGGGTGACGAGCCCGTCGGCGTCAGGCGAGCCGCCGAACGGCTCCCACGTCGCCAGCGCCTCGTCGAACCGCCGCGCGTACCGCAGGAACTGGATCAGGCTCTGCCGCGCCCACAGGTTGCTCGGTGACAGCGCGACCGCTCGCCGCCCCAGTTCCGCCGCCGCGCCCTCGTGGCTGAGCATGCTCCTGAGCCACGCCACGCCCAGCAGCACGTTCGCGTCGTCCGGGTGCGCGGCGACCGCCTCGTCGGCCAACGCCCTCGCCTCGGCGAAGCGGTGCGCGTTCGCCAGGTAGCTGAGGTGCCTGCGCAGCGCCCAGGTGTACTCGGGCAGGTCCGCGCGCACCCGGGTGACGATGGCGATCGCCTCGGGGTAGCGCCCCTCCGAGTGGAACACCTCGGCCTTGGCCATGCGGAGCGTGATGCTGTCCGGCTGGTCGACCAGCGCCTCGTCAGCCACCTTGTGCGCGTCCGCGAACCGGCACAGGTAGCGCAAACAGTCGACATGCTTGACCAACAAGGATGTGTTGGTCGGGTCGTCAGCCAAAGCCTTCTCGGCTTGGGCCAACGCGTCCTGATAGCGGTCGTGCGCCATGTAGGCGTTGATTGCCGCTAGCTGCAAGGCCGCTGAGTCAGGGTGAAGAGAGAGACCGCGCGAGGCAGCCTCACAGGCATCTCCATACCGAGAGAGGTAGCGCAGATAGTCGACGCGGCCGGCCAGAGCACTCGCGTGATCCGGGCGCACGGCCAGCGCCCGGTCGACGAGTTCCAGTGCCTTGCTCTCGTCGTCGAGGCCGCTGTGGTGCGCCGCCGCCACGACATTGATCTCGACGTCGTCCGGACGTCGGCTCAGCGCGACCTGTACCGCCTCGGCTACCTCCGCCGTGCGCCCTGCCTTCTGCAGGTGGCTGACCCGTGTCCGTAGCAGGTTCGAGTGCAGCGGGTGCGTCTCCAGCGCGCTCGCCAGCACCTCAAGCGCTCGGTCCGGCTGTTTCGCCTGCTGGAAGGTCGTCGCCGCGGCGATCGCGGTCCACGGACTCGGCGGTCGCAGCCGCAACGCCTCCTCCGCCGCGGTGACCGAGTCGGCCAGTCTGCCCGCCAGCCGCAGGATCGCGATCCGCGAGTTCACCGCCTGGCCGTTCCTGGTGTTCAGCCGCACGACTTCGGCGATGGCGGTGACCGCGTCGTCGTCATCACCGTCGCGCAAGGCGAGCCACGCGGCCGTCAGCCGGGCCGAGGCGGCCCGCGGGCGCAGCGCGATCGCCTTGCCCACCGCGGTGGCCGCCGCCTCGTGGCGCAGCCGGTAGCTCTCGAAGTCGGCCAGGCTGCACAACGCCCAGTTGGACCGCGGGTCGAGCGCGATCGCGCGTTCGGCCAACGCGACGGCCTCGCCCTCACGGTCCTGGATGCTGAACGTCCACGCCGCCGACACCAGCAGGTCCCCCGCGCGCGGGAACCGCTCGATCGCCCTGGCCTCCCACTCCTGGGCCTCGGTGAACCGCGACATCTCGACCAGCGCCGTGCCCCGGTACTGGTAGGGGTAAGAGAAGTCCGGATCGAGTTCGATCGCCGCGTCGAAGTGGGGGAGCGCCTCTTGTGGGGCGTCACGCTTGAGGTGGATCTGCCCGAGCGTGTGGTGGCACTTCGCGACGGTCGGATACTCCGCCACCAGCCGCTCGCCAGCGATAACCGCCTCAGACCACCGATAGAGGTCGGCGAGTCCCAGTGCGTACCAGCGAGCGGGACGCCAGTCGGATGGCGACAGGGCTGCCGCGGCGGCATACAGCTCTAGTGCTTCTTCCTCGTAGCCGCTACCGGAGTAGGCGCGGCCTAGCGCGACACGGGCCAAGGCGTGCTCCGGGAAGCGTTTGATGGCCTCCAGGCCGAAGGCGATCGCGTCCCCGTAGGCACCCGACTGCGATAAGGCCACCAGATGCCAGGTAGAGATCGAGGGGTCCTCTAGCTGCCGTGACGTGAGCTCAACTGCGTCATCCTCCCGGTTCATCGCGAGCAAGACCCTCACGTGGGCGACGACCGCCTGGGGATCGTGCGGGGACTCGGCCAAGGCCCGCTCACTCGCCGCCAGAGCGGTGGGGAGTTCCCAGCGACGACGGAGGAGGTCGATGTCGGCAGTGGTCACGGCGCCCCTTACGCTCGGTATCCCATCTGGTCGTGAACCCTCTCACGTTCCGTTACCGCACGGGAGCGCTGTGCCAAAAACGCAAGATCCCTTCGGTGCGCTGCGCGCGGATTGCGCCAACTGCCACGCGTTGTGCTGTCGGGTACCCGCGTTCTCCGCCTCCACGGACTTCGCCATCGACAAGCCCGCGGGCCGCGCCTGCCCCAACCTGCTCGCCGACCACCGCTGCGGCATCCACGACCAGCTCCGCCCCAAGGGCTTCGTTGGCTGCACGGTCTACGACTGCTTCGGCGCGGGTCAGAAGGTCACCCGGGTCGCGCCGGAGGCCGCCCAGACCGTGTTCCCGGTGATGCGCGACCTGCACGAACTGCTCTGGTACCTCACCGAGGCCCGCGGGATCGCCGCCGCCGCACCGCTGCGCGCGGACCTCGACCGCGCACTCGCCGAGACCGAGGCACTCACCGACTCGGACCCGGCCGCGCTGCGGTCGCTCGACGTGCCCGCGCACCGGCACAAGGTCAACGCGCTGCTGCTCAAGGTGAGTGAACGCGCCCGCGCGGGCAGCCGGGGCAAGGACCACCGCGGCGCGAACCTGATGGGCGCCCGATTCCGCCGCGCGGACCTGCGGGGCGCGAGCCTGCGCGGTGCCTACCTGATCGGCGCGGACCTACGAGAGGCCGACCTGCGCGGAGCGGATGTCATCGGCGCGGATCTCCGCGGCGCCGACCTCAGAGGCGCGAACCTCACCGGCGCCCTGTTCCTCATCCAGTCACAAGTGGACTCCGCGCGCGGCGACAAGACGACCAAGCTGCCTACGACCTTGTCGCATCCGCGGCACTGGTGACTACGGGGCGAACCTCTTAGGCCCGACCAACGCGGCAGCGCCGATCAGCACGTAGCCGACAACGGGACCGAAGGCACCCACGCTCAGGTTGTCGAGACCGTCGGCCAAGTCGGCCACCGCGGCCACGTGCACGCCCGACAGTGCCAACAGGATCAGACCCGCGACCCGCCGGAACATGCTCACCGCGGTCTTCAACACGAAGATGACCACGACGGCCACCCCGACCGCGGCCACGGCCACCACCACGTCCCGGGTGCTGAAGTCCTTCTCGACGCCGAACAGGCCGGTCATCGGCCCCACGCCGAAGCGCAGCAGCAGGAACCCCACCCCGAGCAGCACCAGACCGGCCCACACGACCTTCATCGCGACCGACTCGAGCACCGCGGAGAACGACAGCAGCACGCCGAGCACGACCAGCGGGTAGCTGAACAGCACCACGTACCAGTCGCCGAAGCCGTGCGGCTGGCCGTCCGACAGGTCACCCACCAGGCTGACCAGCGACTTCGGGTCACCGCCGTGCGCGATCCACGGCAGCAGCGTCAGGCTCAGCAGCTGCACCAGCGATCCCACGATGGCCAGCACCAACCCGACACCCGGGATCCGGCGCGGCCCCGACGACCGCGACGGTGGCGCTGCCTGCCGCTGTGGAGCCTGAGCGGGCCGCTGCGCCGGTTGCGCTGACTGCTGCTGTGGCGCTGCCGGGCGCTGCTGGGGTTGAGCGGGCGGTCGCTGCCCGCCTGCCGGACGGCCACCCTGGTCGTACCGTGGCTGTTCATAGCCGGGCTGCTCGTACCCCTGCTGCCCATACCCCGGCTGCCCATACCCGCCTTGCTGGTACCCGCCCTGCTGCTGGGGGTAGGGCTGGTCCTGCTGACCGGGCCGGTACGGGCCGCCGCCCACGGGCGGACCGTAGCCACCCTGGTTCGGGAACCGGGGGTCGTGTGGCGGCGGTTGCGACATGAGCGAACCGTACAGTCAGGACCGCTCGAAAACAGCCGTCCCCGAGGTGTCGATCCGCGACATAGCCGTTCGTGTAAGAGGTGCGGGTAGTCAAACCCGCCAGAAACCGGACACGCACCGGTCCAGACCCGGAGGAACCGACATGACGCAGTACCTGCTCAGCATCCAGCAGCCCGACGGCGACCCGCCCCCGCCCGAGATCCTCGACCCGATCATGCGCGACCTCGCGGCGTTCAACGCGGACCTCCGGGCGGCCGGGGCCTGGGTGTTCAACGCGGCCCTGCACCCGGCGCACACCGCGACCGTCCTGCACCCCAAGGACGGCGACGTCCTGGTGACCGACGGGCCCTACGCGGAGGGCCGTGAGCACGTCGGCGGGTTCTGGGTCATCGAGGCGCCCGACCTCGACGCGGCGCTGGCGTGGGGTCGCCGGGCAGCGCTGGCGGTGACGTTGCCGATCGAGGTCCGGCCCGTGGCAGGCGGGTGAGCGTCGAGCGGGTCTTCGCCCGGGAGTACGGGCGGGCGGTGGCCGTGCTGACCCGCGTCCTCGGCGACATCGACCTCGCCGAGGACGCGGTCCAGGACGCCTTCGCCCAGGCCCTGCGCACCTGGCCGGAGCGGGGCGTGCCGCCGAGCCCGGCCGGGTGGATCATCACCACCGCCCGCAACCGGGCCGTCGACCGGCTGCGCCGCGAGGCCGACCGCGACGACCGGCACGCCCAGGCCGCCCTGCTGCACGCCACGACCGAACCAGTGCAGGAGGGACCCGTGCGCGACGACCGACTGCGGATGGTCTTCACCTGCTGCCACCCGGCTCTCGCCCGACCCGCGCAGGTAGCGCTAACGCTGCGGCTGCTCGGTGGGCTCACCACCGCCGAGATCGCCCGCGCGTTCCTGGTCCCCGAGCCGACCATGGCCCAGCGGTTGGTCCGGGCCAAGGGGAAGATCCGCGCCGCGCGGATCCCGTACCGCGTCCCCGCCGACGCCGACCTCCCGGAGCGCCTGCGGTCGGTGCTCGCCGTGGTCTACCTCGTGTTCACCGAGGGCCACGCCCGCCGCCGCGCCGACCTGTGCGACGAGGCCATCCGGCTGGCCCGGCTGCTGGTGGAGTTGATGCCCGACGAGCCGGAGGCGCTCGGGCTGCTCGCCTTGGTGCTGCTCACCGATGCCCGTCGCGCCGCGCGGGTGGACGACGCGGGCGCGCTGGTGCCGCTGACCGAGCAGGACCACGCCAGGTGGGACCACGCGATGATCGCCGAGGGCCATGACCTCGTCCGACGGTGTCTCCGCGTCGGCTTGCCCGGTCCGTACCAGATCCAGGCCGCGATCAACGCCGTCCACACAGACCCACCCACCGACTGGATCCAGGTCGTGGCGCTCTACGACCAACTCCTCGCGGTAGCTCCGACGCCGGTCGTCAGGCTCAACCGTGCGGTGGCGGTCGCTGAGGTATTCGGCCCTGGCGAGGCTCTCGCACTGGTCGAGGAGTTGGACCTGGACGGTTACCCGGTCTTCCACGCGGTAAGAGCCGATCTCCTGCGGCGACTGCGTCGCGCGCCGGAGGCGGTTGCCGAGTACACCCGCGCGATAGACCTGACTTCGGACGACATCGAGCAGGTCCACCTACGTCGCGTGCGGGATGCCCTGGGTTGACCAGGTGGCGCGGTGGCGGCGGTCGCACGGCATGATTCGGGAGTGCCATCGCCGCTGCGTGCCGTCTCCGCCACCCGGTATGTGACCCCGCTGCGTGAGGGCGGATCGCTGCCGGGGCTGGTGGAGGCCGACGACCTGGGCATGTACGTGCTCAAGTTCCGCGGCGCGGGCCAGGGCCTCAAGGCGTTGGTGGCCGAGGTCGTGGTGGGGGAGTTGGCGCGCGCGTTGGGCCTACCGGTGCCGGAGATCGTGCTCATCGACCTCGACCCGGAGCTGGGTAGAGCGGAACCGGACGAAGAGGTGCAGCAGTTGCTGCGCGTCAGCGGTGGCCGCAACCTCGGCTTGGACTACCTGCCCGGATCGTTCGACTTCACGCCGCTTGTGCGCGACCCCGGACCCGATCTCGCCGCGCGGGTCCTGTGGCTGGACGGTCTGGTTCTCAACGTCGACCGCAGTTGGCGCAACCCGAACCTCTTGCTCTGGCACCGCGAGGTATGGCTCATCGACCACGGTGCCTCTCTCTACTTCCACCACCGGTTCGCCGAGGGGTGGCAGCCCGCGCCGACCTACCGGTACGACGCGGCCGACCACGTCATGCTCCCGGTGGCGGGCTCGGTCACCGAGGTCGACGCGGAACTGGGCCCCAAGGTGTTGCCCGTGCTCGACGACGTCCTCGCGCTGGTCCCCGACGACTGGCTCGACGACGTGTTCGGCACACCTGACAGGACCAGGGCGGCCTACCGGGCGTACTTCGAGGCAAGGCTGGCGGACGCGCCGCGCTGGGTCAGTGAGTTGGAGGCGGCTCGTGTCGCACGTGTTTGAGTACGCGCTGCTGCGGGCCATCCCCAGACAGGACCGCGGCGAGGCCATGAACGTCGGCGTGCTGCTCTACTGCGCCGACCTGGCCTACCTGCGGTGTCGCACGCACGTCGACCCCGACCGCCTGCGTGCACTAGACCCCGACCTGGACGTCGACACCCTCGCGGCCGCGCTGACGCTCTTGTGCGGAGCGTGCGACGGTAGCGACAAGCGCGCGCCGGTCACCGGTATCTCGCTCGGGCAGCGCTTCCGCTGGCTCACCGCGCCCCGCAGCACCCTCGTGCAGACCTCACCCACCCACACCGGCCTCACCACCGACCCCGACGCGGACCTGGAACGCCTGTACCAACGACTGGTGCTCCCCGTAGGGGCCTAGCGGCTGACACGTGGGCCTAGCGGGACTGGGACGCCGTGCGTCCGAACGGGACGGTGGCGTCCACGAACGCACGCCCACGGGACCACTCGGACCGGTGCGTGCCCCTGGTCGCGATCGCCCACAGGACGTCCTCCGCGCGGGAGATGTCCACGTCGTCGTCGGTGAAGACGATCAGCTCGCCGTGCTGGTGGTGTTCGAACACCCGGCGCGCGATCTCGGAGAGCCGGTGGTCGTCGTCGGGGCACCGCTTGTGCACGGAGATCACCAGCAGCAGGGTGCCGCCCGCCGGGCTGTGGTGGACGTCGGTGACCAGGTCGTCGCCGAGCGCGTGCGCCACGGACAGCGCGCCTGCCAGGCCCAGCACGACCGAGCGCTCCCGGCCCGTCTCCAGCAGCGCGTGGTAGGTCGGGTCGGGCCGCGTCGTCATCGCCGTCACCGTCAGCACCGGGTGGCCGCCGCTCACCGTGTCGTCGAGGTGGCCCTCCAAGACGATCTCCGAGTCCGCCAGGATGGTGGTACTGACACCTGCAGACAGCGCTAGAGGCGCACCTGCGAGCGCCCCGGCCATGGCGGGCCTACCTGCCGGCCACAGCGGTGACGCCAGCGTGGCTGCCACCATCGCCGCAGGTGGCGGGCCCAGGTTCACTGACACCGCGAGCCGTTCCCCAGCAGCCATCGCATCCGCGTGTAGAGCACGCAGGCCGCCCTCTTGCCCCATCCAGAGCGTCAGGTGCGTCTTGTCCAACACCACCATGCGGTGCGCCGACATCGAGGTGACCCCGCACTGGTTCGCGTAGACGACCCCCATCGTGATGCTGGGCCTGGCGCTGCGGCAGGGGAGTACTGGCAACGTGTCCATGTCTACCTCGGGCCAACGCTCCCTCGGGCGCATCACGTACACGGGTGACGCCGCCGCCCTGGCCAACGCGGCCACAGACTCGTGGTTCGCCCGGTCGGGCAGGCCAGGTAGGCAAGACCGGACACGGTTGACGTCACCGTAGAACCCCAGCGTCACCGGGATCAGTGAGTCCGACACCCGGTACCGGACCACTGTCTCCGACCGCGACGACAGCTTCGCGGGGACACCGGTGGACCGCTCGGTGAAGTCGGCCGCGATCTCGTGCCGCTCGAACACCCGGCCTGCCAGCCGGTGCTCCTCCAGCGGCACCCTGCGCACCGCGGCACGCAGGGACAACGCGGTCGGCTCGTCGGCGAGAGGGGATCGCGGCGCGGGGATCGCCGTCACCTCGGCGCCACGGTGAGCCGGGACAACCAGGTCGCGGGATCAGGGGAGCGCAAGAGACCCGTTCCGACCAACACCGCCACGAACCCCGCGCGCACCAACCTCGCGGCCTGCGCGGGATGGTCGATGCCGCTGGCGCTGACCGGCGCCAGGCAGCCAGTGGCCCGGATGGCGGGCAACAGGCGTTCGCTGCGACTCAGGTCCGCCGGACCCCGTTCATGAACCTGGATGTCCTTGTTGTTCACCGCGATCACGCACTCGTCGGCGTGCGGTACCGCGCTGACCTCTGCCTCGTTCACCACCTCGACGAACGGAGTCAGCCCTAACACCAACGCCTTGTCGACCAGCGTGGCCAGTACCCGCTGCGGCAACAACGCCGCAGTCAGTAGTACCGCTGCCGCACCGAGTTCACGTGCCTGGATCAGTTGAGCCTCTCTCGTCAGGAAGTCCTTCTGCAGTACCGGCAACCCGCACCGCGCGGTCACGTCGGACAACAGCCGCAGGTCACCGCCGAACCACCGGCCCGTCACCACCGACAGGCACCCCACCCCGGCGGCCTCGTAGGCGGCCGCGATCGCCACCGGCGACCGCTCACCCACCAGCGACACCCCGTCCGCCGCCCGGACCTTCACCTCCGGGATCACCGGGATCGCGGCGCCCACCACCGCGTGGATGAACCTGCTCATCGCCGCCACCCGGCCACCACGGCGCCCACACCGTCAGACATCCGGTAGCTCCGCCAGCGCGGCGGTCATCTTGTCCGCCTCGAACCGCCCGTCTCGCAGGGTGCCCGACAGGTAGTCCTCGTAGGCGCCCAGGTCGAAGTGCCCGTGCCCGGACAACCCGAACAGGATCGTCCGGCTCACGCCTTCCTCCCGGCACCGCAACGCTTCCCGGATCGCGACCTCGACCGCGTGGGTCGACTCCGGCGCGGGCACGATTCCCTCCGTACGCGCGAACCGGACCCCCGCCGCGAAACACGCCGTTTGCGCTACCGCCACCGGCTCGATCAACCCCTGCGCCACGGCCTCACTCACTAGAGGCGCCATACCGTGGTATCGCAACCCGCCTGCGTGCAGCGGCGGTGGGATGAAGCCGTGCCCCAAGGTGTACATCCGCAGCAGTGGTGTGAAACCGGCTGTGTCGCCGAAGTCGTAGGCGAGCGTGCCCTGCGTCATCGACGGGCACGACGCGGGCTCGGCGGCGATCACGTGAACCGACCGACCGCCGCTCAGTTGCGCCCCGAGGAACGGGAAAGCCAACCCGCCGAGGTTGCTCCCGCCGCCCGCGCACCCCACAACCACGTCCGGATAGTCATCAGCCATGGCGAACTGCGCGATCGCCTCTTGGCCGATGACGGTCTGGTGCAACAACACGTGGTTGAGGACGCTGCCGCCCGCGTAGTTCGTGGCCGGGTCGTTCGCCGCGATCTCCACCGCCTCCGAGGCGGCGATACCGAGACTGCCGGGGGAGTCGGGGTCTCTGGCCAGGATGGCCCTACCGGTCTCGGTCTCGGTGCTGGGACTGGCCACGCACCGAGCGCCGTAGGTCTGCATCAACATCTGGCGGTAGGGCTTCTGGTCGAAGCTGAGCCGAACCATGTAGACGCTGACATCCAGGCCGAACAGCGCGCCTGCAAGAGCCAGCGACGACCCCCACTGGCCCGCGCCCGTCTCCGTGGCCAGCTTCGTGATCCCGGCCTGCTTGTTGTAGTACGCCTGGGCGATGGCCGTGTTCGGCTTGTGGCTGCCGGTAGGGCTAACGCCTTCGTACTTGTAGTAGATCCGCGCGGGTGTACCCAACGACCGCTCCAGGCCACGCGCACGGATAAGCGGAGAAGGCCGCCACCGCGCGTAGATCTGGCGCACCGGCTCGGGTATCTCCACCTCCCGGTCCAGCGTCAACTCCTGCCTGGCCAACTCCTCGGGCACGATCGCCAACAGGTCATCGGAGGTGATGGCCCTACCGGACGCCGGGTGTCGAGGCGGGGCCAGGTCGGGCAGGTCGGCGGCGAGGTTGTACCAAGCGCGCGGGATGTCCGCCGCGCTGAGCGAGAACTGCACACGGTCGATCATCGGACGGCTCCAAGGTGTCGGTCGCTACCGCTCGGCTCGCGCGACCGCGAGCCGCGACACAGGCCCACCGGCACCCTCCTCGCGCTCGCCGCGCCGACCCGGCGCGGTATCCACAGTGGACTATCCGGCGTCGGAGCACGTCCTGCCGCTCAAGCTAGGGCCGGGGGTGGGGGCCGGACATGGGTGCGGGCTACCCAGATTCGCCCGGGCCTGCGGCGCCGAGCGCTACCACGTCCCCCGGTCAGGTGTCGCCCAGCTGGGCGGAACGCGGGAATGGGCGTGGTTTCCACCCAGGACCCGAATGGTCCGACCACTGCCGAGGGTACCGGGGTACCACCCCGTTGACGGCCCGGTACGATTCGGGGGACAACCCCGCGGAACCGCGCGACGGAGGAACCCCCAGTGGCGTCCAAGCCAGCCCCGCAGCAAGTCCCGGTCGAGGAAGCCCTGCCCGAGAAGGGGATGCGGGCGCACGCCAAGCGCAACCACGAGAAGCTGCGCGCCGCCGCCGGGATCGTGGTCGCCGAACAGGGCGCCGACGCCTCCCTCGAGGAGATCTCCCGCCGCGCGGGCCTCGGCTCGGCCACCCTCTACCGGCACTACCCGACCCGGATCATCCTGCTCGACATCGTCTTCCACGACCGGGTCGACGCCCTGGTCGCCGAGACCACGCCGCTGCTGACCGCCGCCGACCCCGGCGACGCGCTGGTCGGCTGGCTGCGCACCCTGGTCCGGCACTTCACCGCCCACCTCGGGCTGGCCAAGTTCCTCGCCATGGCCGAGGGCGCCAAGGACCTCACCAGCGCGCACGCCCAGGTCCGCGAGATCGGCAAGAAGGTGCTCGGCCGCGCGCAGAAGGCGAAGGCGGTCAACCCCGACGCCACGCTCGCCGACCTGCTGCGCCTGGTGAACGCGATCGTCGCGGCCGCGGAACGCGAACCGGCGACCGTCACCCGACTCCTGGAACTCGCCATCGCGGGTGTGCGCGCCTAGGTCCTCGGCGCCACGCCGAGAGCCGTCCCCTTAGACCAACCTCTCGGGCCAACCTCTTGGACCAACGGAGTCTCTTCGGGCGGAGCCGCTGGACCAGCAGGGCCTCTTAGACCACCGGGGTCGAGTCGGTGACCGGGCCGTGTCGCTGCAGGTCCGCCCACGCGCCCGCCAGCCTGCGCACCAGTTCGGTGATCACCTCGATCGGGAAGCTGAACGGCACCCGGATGTGGTTGTCGTGCGCGCCGGTCGGGTCCGTCGCCGAGCCGGGCACCGCCTCCACCCCGTGCCGCAGCGCCACCTGGGCGAAGATCTGCGCGCTGGTGTCTGGCAGCTCCACCCACAGCGCCGACCCGCCGTCCGGGGTCCGCCACCGCCAGCTCGGCAGCTGCTCGGCCAGCAGCGCCCTGGTGTGGTCGAGCCGGGCCCGCGTGGTGGCCGCGCGGGTCGCGGTGATCTCCTCGAGCCGCGGCAGCAGCCGGGCGGTCAGCGCCTGGTCGAGCACCGGGCTGCCCAGGTCGGCGCGCACCTTGTAGCGGGCGAGCCTGGTCACGATCGCCGACGGGCCGCGCACCCAGCCGATCCGCAGCCCGCCCCACACGGACTTGGCCACCGAGCCGACGCTGAGGATCTCGGCGTTGCCCCTGGCGAACGCGCCGATCGGCGGCGGCGCGGCACCGGTGCGGCCGTGGAAGCCGCTGTAGGCGTTGTCCTCCAGCACCGGCACGTTGTACCTGGCGGCCAGTTCGGCGACCCGTCTTCGGCGCGCGGCCGACATCATCTGCCCGGTCGGGTTGTGGAAGGTCGGCATCAGGTAGGTCAGCACCGGCCGCTCCTCGGCGAACACCGCGGCCAGCCGGTCCGCGCGAACGCCCTCGTCGTCGAGCGGCACCCCGACCAGCCGCGCCCCGGCCGCCCGGAACACGTCCAGGCACCCCGGCCAACTCGGCGACTCCACCACGACGGTGCTGCCCGGCCGCAGGTACATCTGCGCGACCAGCCCGATGACCTGCTGCGCGCCGGTGGTGATGAGCACCTCGTCGGCGTCGGTGGGCAGGCCGACCGCGGTGTAGTGCTCGGCGACGGCGGCCCGCAGCGGCGGGTAGCCCCTCGGGTGGTAGCCGACGTCGGTCATCAGCTCGGTCAGCTCGCCGCCGTCGGCCAGGTCCCGGTACACCTCGGCCAGTTCCGGCGCCGCGGGCTCGATCGCCATCGCCAGCGAGATGATCGGGCCGGGGCCGTCGGCCAGCCGCTGGAAGATCGAGGTCGCCCGGCCGCCGGGCACCCGCCCGTGCGCGCCGTTGACCCTGGGGCGCGCGCTCACCCGGGTGCCGCTGCCGCGGACGCTGTCGACCAGGCCCTTGCCGCGCAGTTCGTCGTAGGCAGCGACCACCGTGGCCCTGCTGACGGTGAGCAGCTTGGCCAGGTCGCGCTCGGAGGGCAGGCGCTCGCCCGCGGGCAGGTCGCCCACCTCGATGCCCTTGGCCACCGCCCCGGCCAGTTTGCGGTAGAGCGGACCACCCGCGGTCGTCCAGTCGCCGAGCAGCTCGACCAGGCTGTGCGCGTCGGAGAGGCGGTCCATGATCATCAAGGTACCGGTCCGGGGCGGTTCGACACCGGTCCACTTCGGGCTGTATTGGACTGGTCCCCGGGGTGGATGGCGGAAACCGGCCGATCCGCGGGCGACCGGGCGTTCCCGCTGGAGATCGCGGCTGTCGCCGCGCTGATCGGCGACTCGGCGGCCGGGATCGCGGCGCCGGTCCACGGGGGTCGCGCCGGACCCCGGATCACGTCGCCGAGACCGGGCTGAGATGATCGACGCCGTGCCGAACCCGACCCCGAGTCCCGCACCCCGACCGCCCGCGCCCAGCCCGGTACCGCACGCGGCCACCGTCCGGTTCGCCCCGGTGGCCACTGCCGCACCGGTGATCCCCACCCAGCAGGTGCCGCCGCAGAGAGTGCCACCGCGCCAGTCGTCCGTGGACCTGTTCACGCCTCAGCGGGACCTGTTCACCCCTGTCGTGCCCCCCGGCCCTGACGTTCCCCTTGACGGTGTCGTCGCACCCCCCGCGAGCGTTTCACCTCCTGGCCCCGTTCCCGCTATCGGTGCCGTGCTCGCTCCTGGTCCCGCACCGGTTTCTCCGAGCCCGGTGCAGGTCATCGCGCCCGTTGAGCCTGCCTCGACCGTTGACGTCGAACCGCCTGTAGCGCCGGTCACGCCAGTGGCTCCGGTAGCGCCAAGCGCGACGGGTGAGCAGAAGCCGTTGCTGCGCCGGGTAGTGCGCCGGATCATCGGGCCGAGCCTGTTGCAGCGCCGGGACTGACCGCACGGGGTTGGTGGGGCGTTCACCGCCACGGACGGTGGATGCACGCCTGTTGAACGTTGCCCGAACAGGTCTATCGCCCCCTCGTTCCACGATCTACTTTCAGCCGGCAATGTCGGTTGAGATCTGTGAACGAAGAGGAGTTGACGTGCGCTCACGTCCGCGACGTCTCCTCGGCGGACTGGTGGTGACCACGCTGGCGGCCTCCGTCGTCGCCGTGGTGACCGGTCAGTCCGCCGCGGCTGTCGGGTTCGCGCCGGGGAACATCGTGGTGGCCAGGGTGGGGACCGGTGACGGCGCGCTGAGCAGTGCGGCCACGGCGGTCTTCCTCGACGAGTTCACCCCGTCCGGCACCCTGGTGCAGTCGGTGCCGCTGCCCACCGCCTCTGGCGCGGGCAAGCGCCTGACCCTGAGCGGCTCGGCCACCTCGGAGGGCGCCCTCGCCCGCTCCGCGGACGGCCGCTACCTGACCATCGCGGGCTACGACGCCGACCCGGGCACGGCGGGCGTGGCGGGCACCACCTCGGCCGCGGTCAACCGGGTCGTCGCCCGCGTCGACGGCTCCGGCGCGGTCGACACCACCACGACCGTCACCGACACCTTCAGCGCCAACAACGTTCGCGGTGCGGTTACCGACGACGGTTCGCGTTTCTGGGTCGTTGGCGCCAACGGCGGCGTTCGCCTGGCAGCACTCGGATCCACCGGCGCGTCCACGCAGATCAACTCCGCCGCGCCCACGAACATCCGCGCGGCTGTTGTCGCGGGCGGGCAGCTCTACATCAGCACGGGTAGCGGTACCACCGGCGTTTACTCCGTCGGCACGGGTCTCCCCACCACCGGTGGACAGACCCCGGCGCTGACCGTTCCCGTCCCTAGCCCGTACGCCTTGGCCGCGCTGGATCGCGACCCGGCCGTCCCGGGTGTCGACACCATCTACGTCGCGGACGACTCCGCGACCGGTGGCATCCTCAAGTTCTCCAGCGACGGCACCGCCTGGACCGCGCGTGGCTCGTTCCGCCCGGCCAACAGCGCCGTGCGCGGCATCACCGGTGAGGTCACCGGCTCCAGCGTGACCCTCTTCGCCACGACCACGACCAACGCGTTGGTCAAGGTCGACGACACCGCCGCCGCGGCCGCCCCCATCGCCGCCACGTCCACCACGTTGCGCACCGCCGCGACGAACACCGTGCTGCGCGGTGTCGCGCTGGCCCCGGCCGCCTCGACTTCGGCGCCCGCGATCACCGCGGAGCCCCAGGACGCGACGGTCGCCTCTGGCGCTACCACGACCCTTAGCGTCACCGCCTCGGGCACGGGTCCGCTGAGCTACCAGTGGTACGCCGGTGTTTCCGGCAACACGGCCAACCCCGTCAGCGGTGCCACCAACGCGTCCTTCACGACGTCCGCGCTGACCGCGACCGCCACCTACTGGGTTCGCGTGACCGGTCCCGGCGGCCAGGTCGACAGCCGCACCGTCACCGTGTCCATCGCGAGCACCGTGAACACCCCGCCGACCATCACCGGCACCCAGGAGTTGGCGCTGACTGTCGCCGACCTGGACAACCCGCCCGCCGTCCGCACCGTGACCGTTGGCGACGCCGAGACCCCGTCCAGCGGGCTGACCGTTACCGTCACCAGCAGCGACCCGGCCATCGTGACCGGTGGCGCTACCGGCAGCGGCGATGTCCGCACCCTTACCTTCACTCCCGCCGCCGTGGGCCGTGCAACGCTGACTGTCACCGTTTCCGACGGTGCGGCTACCGCGTCGACGACCCTTCCTGTCGCTGTTTCCGCTGCCTTGCCCGCGGGCCAGCGCAGCTACTACGGCGCCGCCGACGCGAGCACCGCCATCGACCTCGGTGGTGGAGCGATGGTCGTGTCCGACGACGAGACCAACGTGCTGCGCGTCTACGACCGCGAGCACTCCCGTTACCCCGCGCAGGCGTTCGACGTCCGCGCCGCCGGCCTCGCCCTTCGCGACACCGACGTGACCCGTGAGATCGACATCGAGGCATCGGCCCGCACCGGCGACACGATCTTCTGGATCGGCTCGCAGGGCCAGAACTCCTCGGCCAAGACCCGGCTCAACCGCCAGGAGCTGTTCACCACCACGGTGACCGGCACCGGGACCGGCGCGTCCCTGGCCCTCGGCGGCAGCTACCAGACCCTGCGCGACGACCTCATCGCCTGGGACCACGCCAACGGCGACACCCTGGGCATCGCCGCCGCCGCGACCCGCGCCCCCGAGGGCGACGGCGCGGGCGGCCCCACCGGTGTCAACATCGAG
The DNA here is from genome assembly GCF_003663795.1 of Actinokineospora cianjurensis. Taxonomy (NCBI): domain Bacteria; kingdom Bacillati; phylum Actinomycetota; class Actinomycetes; order Pseudonocardiales; family Pseudonocardiaceae; genus Actinokineospora; species Actinokineospora cianjurensis. The sequence goes on along the minus strand of NZ_RCDD01000003.1, from coordinate 508,799 downwards.
GGCGCCGAGTTCGCCGCCGACGGCACCACGCTGCTGCTGGCCTTCCGCGGCCCGCTCACCAGCGACGGCAAGGCCATCGTCGTGCCGGTGACCAACGCCGCCGCGCTCGTCACCGCCAACCCGACCACGGGCGTCACCGCCTCGTTCGGCCAGGCCCTGCGCTGGGACCTCGGCGGGCGCGGCATCCGGGAGATCCGCCGCAACGCCGCGAACCAGTACCTGCTCATCGCGGGTCCGTCCGACGCGGGCACCGGCGCCGCCGGGGAGTACAAGTTCTTCACCTGGGACGGCGACGCCACCCACCAGCCGCAGCCGCGCGCGGGCTCGCTCGACGCGTTCACCCCGGTCGGCAAGCCCGAGGTCATCGTCGACGTCCCGAACCCGCTCACGGACACCGCCACCGTGCAGGTCCTGACCGACGACGGTGACACCGTCTTCTACGGTGACGGCACCATCGCCAAGGAACTGCCGCAGTGGCAGCGCAAGGCCGTGGGCGCCACCGTCGCCGTTGGCGCAGGCCCGGCTTGCTCCACTCCGGTCATCACCATCGGTTCGGTCCAGGGCACGACTGACATCACGCCCAAGGCAGGGCAGACCGTCACCGTTCGCGGAACCGTCGTCGGTGACTACGAAGGCGCACAGCCCGCTCTGCGCGGCTTCTACCTCCAGGACAGCGGAGACGGCGACCCCGCCACCTCCGACGGCGTCTTCGTCTTCGACAACGGCGCCAACCTCGTCGCCAACGGCGACGTGGTGCAGGTGACCGGTGTCGCCTCCGAGTTCCAGGGGCAGACGCAGATCACCGCGGCCACCACCGGCGTGCAGCGCTGCGGCACCCAGGCCGTGGTCACCCCGACCGCGGTGACGCTGCCGCTGCCCAACGCCACCGACCTGGAGCGCGTCGAGGGCATGCTGGTGAAGGTCGCGCAGACCCTCACCGTCACCGAGCACTTCCAGCTCGGCCGGTTCGGCCAGGTCGTGGTGTCCTCCGGTGGTCGGCTGCAGCAGCCCACCTCGGTCATCCGGGCCACCGACCAGGCCGCCGTCGCCGCCAAGCAGACCGAGAACAACCTCAACCGGCTGATCATCGACGACGCGACCAACGGCCAGAACCCCGACCCGATCGTCTTCGGCCGGGGCGGGCAGCCGCTGTCCGCGCAGAACACCCTGCGCGGCGGCGACTCGGTCACCGCGCCGATCGGTGTCCTCACCTACACCTGGGCGGGCAACGCGGCCAGCGGTAACGCCTACCGGCTCCGTCCCATCGGCGCGCTCGGTGGCACTGCCGTGTTCGACGCGGTCAACCAGCGTCCGACCGCGCGCCCTGAAACGGGTAACGCCACCCTGCACGTCGCGGGCGCGAACCTGCTGAACTTCTTCAACACCTACACCGGCTGCAAGCTCGGCACCCAGGGCGCGGTCACCGACTGCCGCGGCGCGGGCGACGACACCGAGTACCAGCGCCAGCTCGCCAAGGAGGTCGCCGCGATCCGCTCGCTGGACGCCGACGTCACCGGGGTCATGGAGCTGGAGAACGACGGCTACGGCCAGGGCAGCGCCATCCAGGCCCTGGTGGGCGCGCTCAACGCCGCCGAGGGTGCCGCGGTCTGGTCCTACGTGGACTCCGACGCGGCGACCGGCGTGGTCGACGTGGCCGGGACCGACGCGATCAAGGTGGCGCTGCTCTACCGCGCCGACCGGGTGAGCCCGGTCGCGGGCACCACCGCCGTCGACCAGAACGCGGTCTTCGAGCGGCGTCCGGTGGCGCAGACCTTCGCCACCGCCGACGGCGCCCGGTTCACCGTGGTGGCCAACCACTTCAAGTCCAAGGGCTCCTGCCCGACCAGCGGTCCCGACACCGACCAGGGTGACGGACAGAGCTGCTGGAACGTCCGCCGGACCGCGCAGGCGACCGAGCTGGCCAGGTGGCTGCGGGAGACCGTGGTCCCCGCCGCGGGCGACGAGGACGTCCTGATCGTCGGCGACCTCAACTCCTACGCCGGTGAGGACCCGATCGCGGTCCTGGAGCAGGCCGGTTACGTCAACCTGGCCAAGGCATACGGTGGCGCTGACGCGTACTCCTACGTGTTCGACGGCCAGTGGGGTTACCTGGACCACGCTCTCGCATCGCGGTCGTTGGCCCCTCAGGTCACCGGCGCGGGCGAGGCGCACACCAACGCCGACGAGCCGTCGGTGCTCGACTACAACACCGACTTCAAGACCGCGGCGCAGATCGAGTCCCTCTATGCGCCGGACCGGTTCCGCACCAGCGACCACGACCCGGTCCTGGTCGGCATCCGGCCCGGTAGCGCTGCCGCGATCTCCGGCACCCCCACCCCGGCGACTGTTGGTGAGGCTTACACCTTCGGCTTCTCCCTCAGCAGCCCGGCTGTGGTAACGCTCGCTTCCGGCACCTTGCCCGCTGGGCTGTTCCTGAGCGAGGAAGGCGTCATCAGCGGTACGCCTACCGAGGCAGGCGAGCGGACCTTCACCGTTCGCGCGACCAACAGCTTCGGCTCCACCGAGGCCGTTGCGACCATCCGCGTCGCGAAGGGCGCTAGCGCTACCGCATTGACGGCGACACCTAACCCGGTCGCTGTTGGTGCCGAGGTGACGTTGTCGGCACGCGTTAGCGGTGGCGTTGCTGCGACCGGCTCGGTGACCTTCCGCGATGGTGCCACGGTTCTCGGGCAGGCCCCGGTTGCCGACGGTACTGCCGTCCTGAAGGTGACGACGCTGCCTGCCGGCTCTCGCGCTGTCACGGCCTCTTACTCGGGCTCGGACGCACTGGAGCCTTCGACGGCCGCGGCAACGGTGTCGGTGCTCGCGCCGGTCACCGTGGAGGGGACCTTGGCGGATGGCCGGGTCGGTTCGCCCTACACGGGCGCGTTGACCATCACGGGCTCGCCGCAGACCGTTAGCGCTACCGGCCTTCCGCAGGGCCTGTCCCTCGGCCAGGACGGTCGCGTCACGGGTACCCCCGCTGCCGCGGGCATCTTCACGGTGACGGTTACCGCTACCAACGCGGTGTCGTCGGTGACGAAGACGTTCCAGCTGAAGGTCCTCGCCGCCGCCACCACGACCACCGTCGTCGGTGACCCGAACCCGTCGGTGATCGGCGGCCAGGTCCGCTTCACCGCCCGCGTCGCGGGCCCGGCGGGCACGACCCCGACCGGCACGGTCCAGTTCGTCGTGGACGGCCGCCCGTCCGGCTCCCCGGTCGCGCTCGTGGGCGGTACCGCCACCAGCGCCCCGGTGTCGGCACTGACCATCGGCCAGCACCAGGTCCGCGCCGACTACAGCGGCTCACCGTCGTTCACCGCCAGCGCGGGCACCACCACCCAGGTGGTCCAGATCGGCGTCAAGTTCCTCGCCCCCACCGGCCCGGTCCGCGCAGGCGACATCGTCCCGATCCGCTTCCAACTGGTCGACGCCAACGGCACCCCGATCCCGCCCCTCGCCTCAGCCCTGCTGATGCTCAGCGGCCGAATCTCGGTGTCGGTCGACGGCGTGCAGCAGTTGCGCCCCACCGCCCCGCTGTACGACCCGTTCAGCGACTCCTTCGTGGTCCTCTGGAAGACCGCCAAACGCCCCACCGGCGCCACCACGGCCACCGTGTCCATCACCTACCCCGACGCACCCGTCCAGCGGGTCTCCACCAGGATCACCCTGAGCTGACCCCACCGGTCCGATGGGGCGCACCCGGCGCGGGGTGCGCCCCATCGGCGTTCCTGGACCCAGGCAAGCCCTAGTCACAGACAAACCTCTAGGCACGGTCTAGCCCGTTAAGCACGGCTGGGCATGAGAAGCCCTGGGCGTGGTGAGTCCTCACCCCCGGGTGAGTCACTAAGCCCGTCCTTATTCGCTAGGTCCGAGCACGCGCGCACCCGGTCACCCCTGAGGGTGGCCGGGTGCGTGGGTTTGGGATGGCCTACCAGGTGGAGTTGATCAGGCCGGTGCCCAGGTAGATCTGGTCGAACAGGTTGCCGTCGTTGTCGTCGGTGTAGGTGAGGGTGATCTGGCCGAAGGGGCTGACGGCGAGGGCGGGTTCGGTTTGGGTGCCGGTGATGACCGTGTGGACCCGGAGGCGGGGGAGGCGGCCGGTGGTGGTGCCGTTGGGGTTGAGGCCCTGGGCGTAGATGTCGGCGGCGTCGGTCCAGGTGACTACGACGGCGAGTTGGTCGTCGATGCCGATCTGGGGGTCGGTGCCGGGGAGGAGGGTCTCGGCGGCGGCTCGGGGGGTGCCGGTGGCGGTGAAGGACCTGGCGGCCGTCTGCGCGTCGGACTGCCAGGTGATGGCGAAGTCGCCGTTGAAGTTGGCGGCGATCGAGGCGCGGCGTTGTTGGCCCGCGGTGGTGGTGTTGGCCACGCCCTGGGCGAGCTTCACGGCACCGGCGGGGGTGACGATCTTGCGGCCGATGTTGAACGAGCCGTTGGCGTCGCCGTCCTCGTCCCAGGCGACGATGGCGTTGCCCGCGGCGCCCATCGCGACGTCCGGGCGCTGGTGGGTGCCGCCCGCGTTGTTCACCTGGACCTCGTAGGTCTTGGAAGTGACCGAGGCGAAGCCGGACAGGCGGACCGTCTCGGCCGCGGTGCCCTGCTTGTCCTCGAAGGCGACGGCGAACGCCGGGCCATCCGGGTCGGCTGCGACCGACGGGTTGAGCTGCTGGCCGTCAGCACTGGCGTTCGCGGTAGCGGAACCGGTGACAGTTCCGGCGGTGTTCACTACGCGCACGGCGATGTTGTAGTACCCGTTGGCATCCGGGTCCTCCGACCACACCACCACAGCACTACCGTCCTCATGCAACGCGACATCCGGCTGCACGTGACGCCAATTGCCCGTCCCGCCCGCGGACAGCTTCTTCTCGTATAGCGACACACCATCCCGATACAGGCGAAGGAAGATCTCGCTGTGGACCGCGTCGGTCGGGTTGGTGTCATCGCGGTCGTCTTCCCAAACGACCGCGGTGTAACCGGTTCGGACAGTGGCAACGGCCGAGTTGTCCTGGTCCCCGGTGGCGACCGAGTTCGCGGTGACCCACGTGACGTCGGCCGGGGTCGTGCCGTCGGCGAGCGCGTTGCCCGCGAACAGGATCGAACAGACGGCGGTAACGCCCGCCACGACTAGTGCACGCATGGTTCTCCTGTTCACGGCGCCTGCAGGCCGGGGGTGCCTGCCTGGATCACGTAGCTCTGCGCGGTCTTGATGGGGTAATCGCGCACGGTTACCTTGTCCAGCACGCGGAAATCGACGGTCATCTGCGTCGGTGTGGTCACCGTGCGGACGTACCCGCGCTGGTTCTTGTAGAACTTCACGTGCGGGTTGAGGCTCGACGTGCCCGTCTCGGCCGCGTTGCCGTCACCGCTGGAGGTGACAGACGTGGTGACCAGTTCGGTGCCGATCACCTTGTTCTGCGTGGCGTAGTTGTCCATGATGTTCGACGCCCAGTGGCGGTGTACGTCGCCAGTGAGCACTACCGGCGTGTTACCGCGAGCCTGCCAACCGGCCTGGATACGGCCCCTGTTGGCGGTGTAGCCGTCCCACGAGTCCATGCTCTTGGACCCATCGGCCGCTGCGAGCTTCTGCGCGAAGAACACCTGCTGCCCGAGGAAGTCCCACGTGCCGAGCCGCTGCCCCAGGCCGTCGAGCAGCCAGGACTCCTGCGCCGCGCCGGTCAACGTGCGGCCGGGGTCGTCCGCGGCCGGGCACAGCTTCGTACCGTCGCCGCAAGCCTGGTCGTCGCGGTACTGGCGGGTGTCGAGCATGTGGAAAGTCGCCAGGCTGCCCCACCGCAGGCGTCGGTACAGCTGCAGGTTCGACCCCGACGGCGCCTGCGCGGACCGCAGCGGCATGTGCTCGTAGTACGCCTTGTACGCCGCTGCTCGCCGGGCCGCGAAGTCACCACCGGCGGGGGAGTTGTCCGCGCGCACCAGGTTCGCGTAGTTGTTCTCCACCTCGTGGTCGTCCCACACCACCAACCACGGCGCGGCGGCGTGCGCGGCCTGTAGGTCCACGTCGCGCTTGTAGAGCGCGTGCCGCACCCGGTAGTTGGCCAGGCTGGTGATCTCCCCGGACGGTTGGTGCGTGCGCACCCCCGAGCCCGCGCCGCCCTCGTAGATGTAGTCGCCCAGGTGCAGGATCAGGTCCGGGTTCTCCTCGGCCATCCTGCGGTACGCGGTGAAGTACCCGGCCTCGTAGTGCGAGCACGAGGTGAACAGCATCGTCAGCGCCGGGGACGACCCCACCGCGGGGGCCGTGCGCGCCCTACCGACCTGCGAGATGTGCCCTAGCGCCCGGAACCGGTACCAGTACTCGCGGCCCGGCTGAAGCCCTGTCAGCGTGACGTGCACGCTGTGCGCCCACGCCTGGGTGGCGGCGACCGTGCCAGACGCGGCGATCTGGGTGAAGTTGGCATCCGTGGCGACCTGCCACTCCACGGCGGCGTCCGCGCCCGTCATGCCCCCGAGCCCATCGGCGTTGAGCGGGCTGGGCGCCAACCGGGTCCAGATGACGAAACCGTCCGCGGCAGGCTCACCGGACGCCACGCCCAGCGTGAACGGGTACGCCACCGCGGTGGCCGCGGTCGAACCCGCCAGCACCACCCCCGCGCTGGCAAGACCACCGATGAGGAAGGTCCTTCGTTGCAGAGTCATGCGTTCGTTCCTACGACGCCCCTACCGTGGGAACCAGCCCCCGCACCTGATGTTCACGAGATCCCCGACCAGCGGTCCCGTACCCCGTCGTGGACCGTACGGGTGCTGGCATTATCGAACAGTGGCTATAGGGGCTGTACTCCGCAACCGCAACGCATCGCTCTACCGCGGCGCGGTAGTGGTATCGAGCTTCGGCAGCGGCGCGATGCTGCTCATCGCCGGGATCACGGGCACCGTGCAGCTGATCATGTACGCGCCGAACGCGCTCACCCAGGCGCTTGGCGCGGCCTTGGTCGCTGTCGTCGATTTCCGGGTTGCGCTCGGGGTTGTCGGTGTCCTGGGTCTCGGCGCCGCCGGTAGGGCGGCGTGGACCGTCCTGGGCAGCCGGAAAGGCCGTTCGCTCGTGGGTGGGGCGAGTTCGTAGCCCGGGTGGCCGAACTCCGCGCATCAGCCCCAACGCCGGGGTGGGTGTGGGCGATCTTGGCGGTGGACGGTCGCAGCCGCGGCCGGGCCGTCGCCGATTCATGGGGAGACCATGCGCAAGCTCAGAACCGCTGCATTAGCCGCCCTCGTCGCGCTCGCACTGCCCGCTGCCCTCGCGGGTGTCGCGGAGGCCGGGACCACCGCTGCCGGGACATTCCGCGGTGACGTCAACGGGGACCGCATCGCCGACCAGGTGACCCTCGGCCCGAACGGCACCACGAACTCCTGCACCGTCAAGGTCGCCTACGGGCGCGCCAACGGGACCCTCGGCGCGCCGGTCGAGTCCCGCTACACCTCGCCGCTGGTCGCGGCGCCGTACTGCCCGGACATGGGCGTGGTCGTCGACCTCGGTGGCGACGGCAAGCCCGAGATCGTCACCACCGGCTTCAGCTGGGGCGACGCGAGCAAGGCGTTCGTGGTGCTGCGCAAGAACACCAGCGCCAACACCGTCCGGCTGGTCACGACCTACCCGGGGTTGGCCTACCCGAGCACCATCCGGACCGCGGACTTCACCGGTGAGGGCCGCGTGGACATCTGGGTGTCCTCCGACCAGAGCGTGCGGTTGCAGTCGTTCAACAACACCGCCGCGGGCGGCTTGGAGCTCGGCGCGATCGACGTCTGCTCTCGTCGCCCCATCCCGCAGCACGTGATCGCGGACTTCGACGGTGACGGTGGCCAAGACCTGCTGCTGTCGAGGCAATGCGGCTTCGCTTACACCACCGCCGAGTTGAACTTCGGCAACGGCAAGCCGCCGGTCACCTTCGCCCGCGACGACGAGGGCATCCTCCAGTACGAGGTCTACGCGAACCACCAGAACGGCGACGAGGCCCTCGACGTCGGCGTCATCACCAGCGGCGACGGCCCCACGACCATCCGGCGCTTCCACAACGACGGTGCCGGTGCCTTCACCGAGGTGGCCTGATGCCCGCACTCCGGAAGCTGGCGCTGGTCGCACTGGCCGCACTCGCTCCGCTCCTTGTCCCCGTCGACGCCGCTGCGGGAGGTCGTGCGCAACCGGTCATCGGTGACGTCACCGGCGACGGGTTGGCTGACCGGGTCACCTTCCAAGAGGCGTGGGACAACTACTGCGACGTTTTGGTGGAGCCAGGCCAATCGGGCGGCGGGTACGGCAGCGCCACCTACCACCGGTACGAGTCACCGGTGGTGTATGCGCCCTACTGCCCGGACATGGGCGAGATCGTCGACCTCGGCGGTGACGGCACCAAGGAGATCGTCGCCACCAACTTCTGGGGTGAGGAGTACTCCCTGGTGGCGTTGCGCCCCAACGGGTACGCCGCCGATGTCCTCGGAACGTACCAGGGCGTCAACTACCCCAAGTTCATCCGCCAGGTCGACTTCACCGGCGACGGCCGCCAGGACGTCTGGCTCTACAGTGACCAGAGCTTCCGGCTGCGCTCGTTCGACAACACCGCCGCGGGCGGGCTCGTGCCGGGATCCATCGACGTGTGCAGTGATGGCCTACCGCAGCACGTGTTCGCGGACTTCGACGGTGACGGTGGTCAGGACATGCTCGCCGCACTCAATTGCGGCAACCGATCGGCCTCGCTGCTGTTCGGCGGGGGCAAACCGGCCCGGAGTCTCGGTTCGGTCAGCGGTCCTGGACCATCCTTTGTGGTGGCTCTTGCCGACCACAACGGCGACCAGTACCCGGATCTGACGGTGCGTGTGCCGCAACCGGACTACACGCTCGTCACGGAACGGTATGTCAACGACGGCACCGGGGGACTCACCCTGCTGCCGTGATGTTGCGCCGATCAGCCGCTACCCCTGCCCCCACAGGGGTAGCGGTTTCGTGAGCTGGGTCTCACCTGGTAATGATCTCCGGATGTCGACGACGAGACGATCATGCGCGTCGGCCGATTAGTCGTGGCACTGGCAGTCGGGGTTGTTTGCACCCCTTACCTCATGCAATCACTGGAGGAACATCCGGACTCGCATCCTCTTGACCACCAACACATTGTCGCCAACGCGGACGCTTTGATCCCGACGGCGACAGAGCTACCGCGCGACGGTTGGGAAGCCGTCGCCAGCACCGAGGAGACCGCCGGGGAGAACGGCCGCGCGGCCAACGTCCTCGACGGCGACCCGGCGACGTTCTGGCACAGCCAGTGGACCGCGCCCGCCCCGCTACCGCAATCGATCACCATCGACACCAAGGCCACACAACGGTTCTCCGGTGTCGTCTACACACCTCGACCTGGTGGCGGCAACGGCACCATCGGCCGTTACGAGGTTCGCCTCAGCGTGGATGGCACGACGTGGGGTAACCCTGTCGCGGCCGGTACCGCTGCCGATGATCCCTCGGTGAAGACCTTCAGCTTCGCGGTCAGCGGTGCCAGGTTCGTTCGGCTCATCTCGCTGACCGAGGCGGGCAACCGCGGTTCATGGGCCAGCGCGGCGGAGATCGGACTACTCGGCGACCCGGGAGCGCCACCGCAGACGGTCACTCTGCCGCGTACCGGTTGGACTGCCACGGCAAGCGACGAGGAGACCGTGGGGGAGAACGGCCGCGCGAGCAACGTGCTGGACGGCAACCCCACGACGAGGTGGTACAGCAGGTACGACGTGCTGACCCCGCTCCCGCATAGCATCACCATCGACCTCAAGCAGCCGACCGTCCTCAACGGACTGGTCTACCGACCGCGCCCGGAGTCGACGCGCAACGGCTACATCGGCGAGTACCGGATCACGACCTCCACAGATGGCACTACCTTCGGTGCACCAGTGTCATCCGGTCGCTGGGCCGATGACAGCACCTTGAAGCATGCCCTGTTCGTCGGACCCACCACCGCGCGCTACCTGCGACTGACAGCGTTGACCGAGGCCGGTAACCGCGGACCGTGGTCCACCGCAGCCGAGATCGAGCTGTTGGGTTCGCCGACCACGGTCGACCCGCCGTTGCCGCGTACCGGTTGGGTCGCGACCGCGTCGTCGTCCGCCGCGGGCCACCCGGCGGGTGATGCCCTGGACAACCGCCTCGGCACGTACTGGCAGAGCGCGACCACCACGGGCACCCACACGTTCACCGTCGACCTCCAGCGCGAGCAGAAGGTGTCCGCGATCGCCGTCACCCCGGGTCCGGCGACGGCCAGGATCACCACCTACGCGGTCGCGCTGAGCACCAACGGGTCCACGTTCGGCGCCCCCGTCGCGCAGGGCACCTGGGCGACCGACGGTAGCGCCAAGTCCGCCCGGTTCACCGGCACCAACGCGCGCTACATCAGGCTGACCGTGGCCGGTTCCATCACCGAGTTCCACGGCTACGGCCCGTCGACGGCGCCCGGCTCGGTCGCGCCGCTGCCCCGCACCGGGTGGACGGCGGTGGCCAGCGACGAGGAGACCGTCAGCGAGAACGGCCGCGCGAGCAACGTCCTCGACGGCAACGGCCGCACGATCTGGCACTCCCGGTACTCGACGACGACACCGCTGCCGCACTGGATCACGATCGACATGAAGTCGGCGCGGTCGGTCGCCGGGATCTCCGTCATCCCACGCGGCGACGACGGCAACGGCAACATCGGCCAGTACCAGGTGCACGTCAGCAATGACGGTGTCACATTCGGAGCCCTCCAGGCAGACGGGACTTGGCCGGATAGCTCCAACGTGCAGACGGCCATGTTCGGCGCAACGGTGACGGCGCGTTATGTGCGGCTGACAGCGCTATCCGAGGCACGCAACCGGGGACCGTGGACCACCGCCTCGGAGATCAACGTGCTCACCCCGGCCCCGGCGCCGGACCCCAGCGCGGTCGGGTCGTGGGGGCCGATGATCGGGTTCCCGATCGTCCCGGTCGCCTCGGCCCTGCTGCCCAACAACAAGCTGCTCACCTGGTCCGCTTACGCCGCGGACACCTTCGGCGGCGCCAACGGCTACACCCAGACCGCGATCTACGACCTCACCACCGGTCAGGTCACCCAGCGCCGCATCGACAACACCGGCCACGACATGTTCTGCCCCGGTACGTCGACCCTGCCCGATGGGCGCGTCCTGGTCACCGGTGGCAGCAACGCGGACAAGGCCAGCATCTACGACCCGTTCAACGACACCTGGACCGCCGCGGCCCCGATGAACGTCGCCCGGGGCTACCAGGGCCAGACCACCCTGGCCACCGGTGAGGCGTTCACCGTCGGCGGTTCGTGGAGCGGGCTAGAGGGTGGACCCAGGCCCGCGGAGGTCTACTCGCCGACTACGAACTCGTGGCGCACGTTGCCCGGTATCCCCGCGGACCCGTTCTTCACCGCGGACCCGCGCGGCGCCTACCGCGCTGACAACCACACCTGGCTGTTCGCGGCCTCAGGCGGGCGGCTCTTCCACGCCGGTCCCAGCAAGCAGATGCACTGGATCACGACGACCGGCAACGGGTCCGTCGTCAACGCCGGTCTACGCGGCGACAGCCAGGACGCGATGAACGGCAACGCCGTCCTCTACGACGTCGGCAAGATCCTGACCGTCGGTGGCGCTACCGCCTACCAGGACGCTGACGCGACCACTCGCGCGTACACGGTCGACATCAACGGCTCCAGCCCGGTAGTGGCAAGAGTCGGCGATATGGCTCTAGGGCGCGCGTTCGCCAACAGCGTCGTCCTGCCGAACGGCAGGGTCGTCGTCATCGGAGGTCAGCAGCGGCCCGTGCCGTTCAGCGACCAGACCGCCGTGTTGACGGCAGAGCTGTGGAACCCGGCTACCGGCACCTTCACCGCTCTAGCACCGGTCGCCGTCCCCCGGACCTACCACAGCGTCGCCAACCTCCTCCCCGACGGCCGCGTCTTCTCCGGCGGCGGCGGACTGTGCGGGAACTGCGCCACCAACCACTTCGACGGCCAGATCCTCACCCCGCCCTACCTGCTCAACCCGGACGGCTCCCTCAAGGCCCGCCCGACCATCACCACCGCGCCCACGACTGCGGCGAACGGCGCGGCCATCCGCGTCACCTCCGACCGCGCGGTCACCAGCTTCGCCCTGGTCCGCACCAGCTCCTCCACCCACTCCGTCGACAACGACCAACGACGCATCCCTCTTACCCCGATCTCGGTCGGCCAGAACGCCTACCAACTCACCATCCCGACTGACCGAGGTGTCGCCCTACCGGGCCACTACCTGCTCTTCGCCCTAGATGCAGCAGGCGTCCCCAGCGTCGCCCCAGTCATCAAGATTGGCTAGATTGCCCGGGTGGACCGGTCGATAGCGCGGTGGGTGCTGCTGAGCGCCCTACTGCTGGGCGTGGTCGGCATGCACCACCTGACCGACCATCCCACCTCGACCGGTCACCCGGGCTCCCACGCCATGCACACCACAGAACCGGCCGCTCTCACGGTAGACACCGAAGTACCGAAGGAACCGGTGCCCGCGCACGACCTGCTGCACCTGTGCCTCGCTGTACTCGGTGCCGCGCTCGGCCTCGGGATGCTGTGGCTGGTGCTGGGAACCGCGGTGACCACCGCCCCGGCTCGGCGATCTTCCGGCGTTGTGGTCGCCCTGGCACCCAGGGCGCCACCGCCGGGCCGGTTACTCCTCACCCTCTGCGTGTCCAGGCGCTGACGGGCGGGTTCGTCCCGACCTGTCCGCCCAGCACAGAGGAAACCTCATGACCAGCAAACCCCTGGTCAGGTTGGCGCTCGCCCTCCTGATCGCTCTTCCCGCCTGCTCAGCTCAAGAGCAGCCGGATCACAACCAGGCCGACGTGGCGTTCGCGCGGGGGATGGTGCCGCACCACCAGCAGGCCGTCGACATGGCCGGACTCGCCGCGGGGCGTACCACCAACCCCAAGGTGCTGGCCCTCGCCGACCGGGTCGCGGCCGCGCAGGACGCCGAGATCACGGCCCTCACCCGGTGGCTCGACGACTGGGGTGTGTCCCCCCAGAACGGCCACAGCGGCCACATGGACGACTCGCGGCTGCGGGGCAGTACTGGCGCCGACTTCGACGAGGAGTGGCTCACCCTCATGACCGCGCATCACGAGGACGCCGTCGCCATGTCCCGTGCTCAGCTCGCCGAGGGCGTCAACGCTGACGCCAAGGCCATGGCGCGGCGCATCATCGATGCGCAGCAAGCCGAGATAGACCAGATGCGAGAGCTCTTGCGTTAGACAACCTTGGCCGGGTCCCGTTCGCGGGGCCCGGCCAAGTGGAACCAACCCGACGTGCCTGGTGTAAGAGCGGGCATGGGGTTCGACAACGCCGAGGGTTGGGGGCGTCACGGACGAGGACGGGGAGTTGGTGGCGCGGACCTGCGCCGGGGACTTGGGCGCGTTCGCCGAGATTGTGCGGCGGCATCACTCTGCGGCGCACCGGCTCGCCTTGGTGTCCGGGGCGGGTGATGACGCGGACGACGTCGTCCAAGAGGCGTTTGTGCGTGCCTACAACGCGTTGGCGCAGTTCCGGGCCGACTCGGCGTTTCGGCCGTGGCTGCTGCGGATCGTGGTCAACCTGACCCGTAACTCCTACCGGTCGCGGGTGCGGAGGGCGGGCCTGGTGTTCCGGGCCGCTCAGTTGCGCGCCGACGGCTACGTGCTCGACCCGCAAGGTGTGGTCCTGGTGGCCGAGCGGGACAAGAGGCTGTTGGCGATGTTGCGCACGCTGCCGGACAAGGACCGGCAGGTGCTCGGGTGCCGGTTCCTGCTCGACCTGTCCGAGGCCGAGACGGCGGAGGTGCTCGGCTGGCCGCGCGGTTCGGTCAAGTCGCGGACCTCCCGCGCGCTGGCCCGGCTGCGGGTCCTGGTGGAACCGGAGATGGCGGGGGAGCGGCGACATGGGTGAGCACGAGGAGTGGCTGCTCGGCAGGGACCTGGTCGAACTCGGTCGCGCCATGGACCGCCCGCCGTCCCCGCGCGCGGTCGCGACCATCGTGGCCAAGGCCGCCGAACGGGCCCCCCGGCCGCCCCGGACCCGCGTCCTGCTGGCCGCGGCGGCCGTCGCCGCGGTGCTCGTGCTCAGCGTCCACGCCGACGACCTGCTGCGCGTCGAGACCGACGGCACGGGCGCGCGCCCCGGCCCCAACGCGGGCGACTGCTCCGCGTGGGCGGCGATGGACGTGGTCTCCCGCACCGACATGACCGTCGAGACCGGCTGGTCACCCCCGGCCGACCTCGGTATGTGGACCGCGCACCAGTACTTCACCCGGCCGACCAGCACGAACAAGCCCGCCGCCATGGTCCAGTACACCCGCGGTGAGGACATGCTCACCCTGGAGTTCTACCCACCGCCGATGCGCATGGACCCGCACCCCGTGGGCGCGGGCGACGTGGAGACAACCGAGATCGGTTCATATCCGGCGCAGTGGGCACGACCTCGGACCGACAGCTTCTACCGGGTCAACACGACCATCGAGTCCTCGACCGGCGTCCTCGACCGCGTCTCCATCATCTGCGACGGCAGCCGCCTCACCTGGCTCACCCCGAACGGCACCATCTTCGCGCTGTCGGGCACCGTCCAGGAGACGACGCTGGTCGAGTTGGCCACGAGCATGCCCTGACCTGGGGGCGGGCGGCGGGCCCACGCCGCCCGCGGGACCGGGGGCCGCACCCAAAGGGGAGTGGGTACGGCCCCCGGGCCCTACTTGGCCGACGAGAGCTGTGCCACACGGGTGAGCGGCGGCGTGGAACCGCGGGCGGCACGACCGGGTTTCGCTACGATGCCCGCGCTGTTTCGCAGGCCGGACGAGAGGTTTCCCGTGAGCGCGAATGTCGAGACGCTCGAGTTTCAGTCCGAGGCTCGCCAGTTGCTGCAGTTGATGATCCATTCGATCTACTCGAACAAGGACACCTTCCTGCGCGAACTGGTCTCCAACGCCTCGGACGCCCTGGACAAGGTGCGGTTGGAGGCGTTCCGCGACAAGGAACTGGCCGCCGACACCGAGGACCTGCACATCGACCTGGAGGTCGACCCCGGCGCGCGGACGCTGACCGTGCGCGACAACGGGATCGGGATGAGCAGGGACGAGGTGGTCACCCTGATCGGCACGATCGCCAAGTCCGGCACCGCCGAGTTCCTGCGCAAGCTCAAGGACAACCAGGGCGGCCAGGACCTGATCGGCCAGTTCGGCGTCGGCTTCTACGCCAGCTTCATGGTCGCCGACAAGGTGACCCTGCTGACCCGCAAGGCGGGCGAGACCGGGGGCACCCGCTGGGAGTCCACCGGCGAGGGCACCTACACCATCGAGCCGGTCGAGGACGCCCCGCAGGGCACCGCGGTGACCCTGCACCTCAAGCCGGAGGACACCGAGGAGCACCTCTACGACTACGCCTCCCGGGGCAAGGTCGTCGAGATCGTGCGCCGCTACTCCGACTTCATCACCTGGCCGATCCGGATGGCTCCCGAGGGCGGCGGCGAGCCGGAGACGGTGAACTCCCGCAAGGCGCTGTGGGCGCGCTCGCAGAGCGAGGTCACCGAGGACGAGTACACCGAGTTCTACAAGCACGTCAGCCACGACTGGACCGAGCCGCTGGAGACCATCCGGCTCTCCGCCGAGGGCGTGTTCGAGTACCAGGCGCTGCTGTTCCTGCCCAAGCGGGCGCCGTTCGACCTGTTCACCCGCGACCGCAAGCGGGGGGTGCAGCTCTACGTCAAGCGCGTGTTCATCATGGACGACTGCGAGGAGCTGATGCCCGAGTACCTGCGCTTCGTCAAGGGGGTGGTCGACGCCCAGGACCTCTCGCTCAACGTCTCCCGCGAGATCCTGCAGCGCGACCGGCAGATCCAGCTGATGCGCAGGCGGCTGGTGCGCAAGGTGCTGGCCACGGTCAAGTCGCTGATGGCCGACAAGCCCGAGTCCTACACCACGTTCTGGTCGGAGTTCGGCCGCGCGGTCAAGGAGGGCCTGCTCGACGACGCCGACAACCGCGACGCCATCCTCGACATCGCCTCCTTCGACTCCACCCACGACAAGGAGCGGCCGACCACCCTGGCCGCGTACCTGGAGCGGATGAAGGACGGCCAGGAGCACGTCTACTACCTGACCGGCGAGTCCCGGGCGGCGCTGGAGAACTCCCCGCACCTGGAGGCGTTCCTGGCCAAGGGCTACGAGGTGCTGCTGCTCACCGACGCCATCGACGAGATGTGGGTCGGCTCGGTGCCCGAGTACCAGGGCAAGCGGCTCCAGTCGGTCGCCAAGGGCCAGGTCGACCTGGACGCCGACGAGGACAAGGAAGCCGCCAAGGAGCGCGAGGAGGAGTTCTCCGGCCTGCTGTCCTGGCTGACCGAGCAGCTCGGCGACGCCGTCAAGGAGGTCCGCCTCTCCTCCCGCCTGACCACCTCCCCGGCCTGCGTCGTCGGCGACGAGTACGACCTGACCCCCACCCTGGAGAAGATGTATCGGGCGATGGGCCAGGACATGCCCCAGGTCAAGCGGGTACTCGAGCTCAACCCGAGCCACCCCCTGGTCACCGCCCTGCGCACCGCCCACGCCGAGCAGCGCCCCGACCTGGCGGACACCGCCGAACTCCTCTACGGCGCCGCCCTGCTGGCCGAGGGCGGGGACCTGCCCGACCCCACCCGCTTTGTCCGGCTGCTCGCCACCAAGCTGGAGAAGGCCCTCTAGTCCTCGTCAGGTGGGGCGGCCTCTTACCCGAGACCGCCCCACCTGACGTTTGCGGGTGGGTGTCCACTCTGCGCCACTGTCACCGCAGGCCCTACGGTGGTGGCCGTGGGAGGGACGGGCGTTGAGGCGCTGGCTATCGCCGCGAGGGTGGGTGGCGCGGTGCTGTTCGAGGGCGTCAGCTTCACCGCGGGGTCGGGGGAGTGCGTTGTGCTCTCCGGCCGCAATGGCTCCGGTAAGTCCACCCTGCTTGGTTGTCTCTATGGCACGCACGAGGTCTCAGCCGGGATCGTCCGGGTAGGCGGCTCCGCGCCTGACGAGCGCAAGGTCGGGTTCCGCCGCCAGGTCTCGGTGGTGCTCGACGACTCCGCCCTGTTCGACCACCTGACCGCCCGCCAGCACCTCGACCTCCTGCTGCGCTCCTTCCCCGCCGTGGACAGCCGCGGCGTCCCGAAGTGGCTCGTCGCGGCGGGGCTGGACGAGCGGGCGGACGTCCCGGCGATCGATCTCTCGGCGGGGCAGCGGCGACGCCTGCTGCTCATCGGCGCGGTGGCCCGTTCCCACGACGTCCTGCTGTTGGACGAGCCCGAACGCGCCCTCGACACCGCGGGCCGCGAGTGGATGACCACCCTCATCGCCGCCGATGCCCGCCGAGGAGCCGCTGTCGTGGTCGCGAGCCACCACAGTTCCCTGGCTGAGCGGGTAGCTGCCACTCGAATCGACCTCGGGTGAGTGACACCGCAAGTCGGACCCTCGGGGTCGTCCTCGCAGTCGGTATTGGTGGGGCGCCGTTCTACCAGTCCGATGCCACCCGCCTGGCTCTGTTGGGCGACACCGTCCCGGCGCCGAATGCCGCCCTGGTGGTGATGTGCCTGGGTGTCGCCGTGGCCTGGTGGTCGACCCAGGGTCGCGGCTACCTCTGGGCCGACCCGGCGAAACTGACCTGGGACGACCTGACCGCGCCAAGATCCGCCGTACTGGGTAGACGGCTCACGCTCGGATGGGCAGCCAGGTGGTCCGCACTCGCGTATGGCGCGGCCGTGTCAGGCGCGGTCCTAGGCTGGCACGGGATCCCTTACACCGCTGTCCTTTTCGCCGGTTTCGGCTTCCTGGCACTGTCCGTCGCGCGCGTCCGTTCACCTGGGGTATGGGAAAGCGCCCTCCCGTTGCTGTTGGCGGCCCTGGGCTCCTACGCCGCTTTCGAGATCCCGCTCGCCATTGCCGCCGTAGCCGCCGCTGTCGCTGGCTTCTTGTTGCTACGCAAGACTTCGCTGGCCGAGACCGCAAGCCGCGAAGAACTGGTCCGCAACTTCGCCGCCCGTATGACCCAACGCGTCTCGGTGGCGTTCTTGGATGTGTGGGGCCTGCTCCCGTCAGCGCAACCTCTTGCCCTACCGAGGATCTTCGCCGGTAGGCCCATCCTGCTCCGCTACCTGTTCGCTGGACTCTTGGCGCGTCCGAGGGCTTTGGTAGGTGCCGCGCTGATCGCTCTTATCGCGGCCGCCCTACACCGCGTCTTCCCCGCCGTACCGCCCGTCTGGTGGATAGCCATCGGCGCCTACCTAGCGGCGATCCCGTTCGCCGCCCCCGTCGCCCAACTACGCCGCACACCAGGACTTCGCCGCTGGCTCAACAACTCCACACTAGCCGTCAAGCTCACCGCGGCCGTCGTACTGACTCTTGTCTCCACCTTGTGGCTGGCCGCCGTGACCGCGCTCGGCATCGACTGGAACACCACATCCTTGGTCGCGGTAGCTCTAGCGGCCGCCGCGGCCGTGCGGTCGGTTACCCGCGACCCCATCGACTTCGCCAATGTCGGCGTGGTCGACCTCGGCGGTGTCCTGGTACCCATGGGACTCGTGGTGCAGGTGGCGCGCGGGCCCGACGCCCTCCTGCTGGGCGCCACCTTCCTCGCGGCGGGCCAGATCCCGGTGGTCATCGCCCTCGGCGCGGCAGCATTGCTGGCCTAGCCGAAAATCGCGGAGCTGAGAGTGCGCGCGCTGGTACCGTGGGTTAACAGCCCCTAGACGCTACGGGTCGGCTGGGGATCGGCCCGGGAACAGGAGCTCCCATGGCCACGCCAACCACCACCGCACCCGAGAACCCGCCGGTTCCCGAGCAGCCGCGCTCCATCCGACTGCTCGGCCTCCCGCTGGAACTGACCGAGCGGCCCGCGGGCTGCCCGTTCTCGCCCGCCACCAAGCTGACCGCGCTCAGCGCCACCGGACCCGTGCACCGGGTCGTCGGCGACGACGGCGAGGACATCTGGGTCGTCACCGGCCACGCCCAGGCAAGGGCCCTGCTGTCCGACCCGAGGTTCAGCTCCGACCTGACCCGCTCCACCGTGGCGATGAACCGGCTGCCCGAGCAGATCCGCGAGCAGTTCCTGTCGCCGCGCAACCGGGCGGGCAACTTCCTCGGGATGGACGCCCCGCAGCACACCCGCTACCGCAAGCTGCTCACCGGCCAGTTCACCGTGCGCCGGATGCGGCAGCTGGAGCCCAGGATCACCCAGATCGTCACCGAGCACCTCGACGCGCTCATCGCCGCCGGGCCGTCGGCCGACCTGGTGCCCGCCTTCGCGCTCCCGCTGCCGTCGCTGGTCATCTCGGAACTGCTCGGCGTCGACTACGCCGACCGGGGCACCTTCCAGCAGCGCACCGCCAAGCTGCTCAACCTCGACACCCCGCTCGACGAGGTCGTCGAGCAGGCCGAGGCGCTGCGCGAGTTCATGCGGGCCCTGGTCGCGGCCAAGCGCGCGACGCCGACCGACGACCTGCTGTCCGGTCTCGTGCACGCCGACCAGGACACCCCGCTCACCGACGACGAGCTGGTCGGCATGGCGAACCTGCTGCTCATCGCGGGCCACGAGACCACCGCGAACATGCTGGCGCTGGGCACCTTCGCGCTGCTGGAGCACCCGGACCAGCTCGCCGTCCTGCGCGACGACCCGGCGCTGGTCGGCACCGCGGTCGAGGAGCTGCTGCGGTACCTGACCATCCTGCACCTCGGCATCCGGCGCACCCCGCTGGTCGACGTCGAGCTGGCGGGTCACCACATCAGGGCGGGGGACAACGTGGTGATCTCCGCCCAGATGGCCAACCTGGACGAAGAGCACTACGAGCACCCGGACACCCTCGACCTCACCCGGCCGCGCGGCCCGCACCTGGCCTTCGGGCACGGCATCCACCAGTGCCTCGGCCAGCAGCTGGCCAGGGTCGAGATGACCGTCGGGTTCACCGAGCTGCTGCGCAGGCTGCCCGGGCTGCGGCTGGCGGTGCCCGCCGACGAGGTGCCGCTGCGCGACAACATGGCCATCTACGGCGTGCACGCGCTCCCGGTCACCTGGGACGCCGACGCCGCGCGGACCGCGTGAGCGCCGTCAGGTCGCGCTGATCGCCTGGGCCGGGCAGGACTGGACGGCGGTGCGCACGTCCCGCTCCTGTTCCGGCCCCGGCTCGGCGCGCAGCAGCACGACCGTCCCGTCGTCCTCGTCCTGGTCGAACACGTCGGGCTGGGTGAGCACGCACATGCCCGACCCGACGCACCGGTGGCTGTCCACAACGACCCTCATCGACCGACCTCCCCCGAGTTGGCGTTACCCCACCATCATGCACGCACCGCGCCCACCCGGGCACGCGCCGTGCCCGGAAAGGCCGAGCGCCCGGAACGACCGAGCGCCCGGGAGGGCCGAGTGCTCAGAAGGTCCCGGCGACCTGGTGCACGGCGGCGTTGAGCCGGTTCCACACGTTGATGTTGGCGATCGCCACCAGCAGCGCCGAGGCCGCGCGCTCGTCGTAGTGCGCCCTGACCCGCCCCCACAGCTCGTCGGTGACCGGGTTCGCCGTGTCGGCCAGCCGGGTCAGCACCTCGGTCAGCTCCAGCGCGACCCGCTCCGGCTCCGAGAAGAACGGCGCCTCCCGCCACGCCGCGACGGTGAACAGCCGCTCGTCGCTCTCCCCGGCCTTGCGCATGTCCCGCGCGTGCATGTGGACGCACGCGCTGCACCCGTTGACCTGGCTGGCGCGCAGCTTCACCAACTCGATGGTCGACTCCGGCACGCCCTTGCCCGCCGCGGTGTTGCCGAACGCGACGAGCGCCTTCATGGCCTCGGGGATGACGATGGCCGGATTGTCCATACGTGCCTGCATGTGTCCTGTCCCTTCACTCGCTGTCCCGGGGAAGACGGGGTGGCGGCGGGGGACGTGACAGGTCAGTTCTTGCTTGCGGTGTGATCCACGACACTCACGGGCGCCGGGTAGGGGACCAGCTTGCCGAGCTTGCGATCGCGCCGCGGCGCCCGGGCGTCGGCGTTCGGGAAGACCCACTTCTTGAAGGCCCACCAGCGGAACAGCATCGCGATGACGGTGCCCACGATGGATCCGAAGAGGAAGTCCGCGACCTCTTGCGACACCGCGCTCACGTGCGGCTGCTCCAGGTCGAAGACGTACCGCGAGACGTAGAGGGGGGCGGTGTAGAAGAACAGCGACGCCCCGCTGATGGCGAAGAACAACGCCGCCTCGTGGTGGCGCTCCCGCCCGCCGCGGGTGTCGAACGACCACTCGCGGTTGAGGACGTACGACACGATCGTGGCCAGGATGACCCCGATGGCCTTCGCCGCGACCGGCTTGGGCTCGAGCACGGTCAGCTTCAACAGGTACCAGGTGCCGTTGTCCACCACATAGGCGACGCTGCCCACCGCGGCGAACTTCAACAACTCCCGGTGCTTGAGCGCGAGCGGCCGCACCCGGGAAGGCAACACCCGCAGGACCGCGGCGCGAAGGGACATGCGCTCAGGCTAACCGACCCGCCTTTACGCGGACCTGTACGAACGCAAATTGGTCCAGACCTTTCCTTGCCAGTGCGCACCCGGATGCGGCCACACCGGCTCGGGCGAGTGCCGGATCAGGGCGTGGGGAAGGCCCCGGGGGCCATGGCGTCGTCGGCGGCGGTCTTGGCGTTGGCGAGGTCCATGGCGACGCTGAAGGCGGCCCGGTAGGCGGGGGCGGAGTCGACCCGGGTGGGGGTGGGGAGGAGGAGTTGGTCGCCGTTGAGGGCGTAGAGCTGGTCGGTCTTGTTGGTGGTGTCGGCTGGGCCGTGGGAGCTGTACGGCCCGGTCGCGAGGTACTGGGCGGTGAACTCGTCGGGGAGGTAGAGCTGCGAGGTGAACTCGTAGGGCTTGCCGTCGGGGGTGGTGGTGCGGATCTTGAGGTGGATGTGCACCGTCCTGCCCTCGTACCAGCCGGGCAGGACGGTGGTGAAGGTGACCGCGCCGTCGGGATCGGAGACCTGGAGGCCGCGGAGTTCCTTTCGGCCCGTGGTGCCCTCGCTGGCGATGTCCGAGTAGTTCCCCGCGGCGTCGCAGTGCCAGATGTCGACGACGGCGCCGGGGAGGGGGACGCACCGGTCACCGTCGACTCGCGACACCGTCAGGCCCAGCTGCAACCGCGTGCCGACCGCCTGGACACCGGTGTCGGGGTCGGCCCGGATGTCGGAGCGGTCCAGCTTCTCGTCGACGAAGTACGGGCCCTCCATCTGCTCCGGCCGCACCACGCAGTCGACCACGGCGGGGGAGCACCCGACGACCCCCAGCGCGGCCAGCCCGAGCAGCACCTGCCGCCTGCCCAGCACCCGCCCGACGGGGTCGTCGTGCCCCACCGTCAGACCTCGAACACGACGCGGCCGTCGACCACCGTCAGCGTGACGCCGATGTGCGGCAGGTCCGCTGGCGCCGCGTCGAGCGGGTTGGCCTCCAGGACGCACAGGTCGGCGGCCTTGCCGATCTCCAGCGTGCCCTTCCACGACTCGGCGCCGTCCTGCACGGCCGGGGTCACGGTGTAGGCGCGCAGCAGGTGGCGCATGAGCTCGGGGCTGGGGGAGGCGGCCATCCACTCGGCGGCCGCGGCGACCCAGCGCCGCCAGTCCGGTTCGATGACCGGGGCGTCCGAGCTCAGGCAGACGCGCACGCCCAGGTCGAGGGCCCGGCGCAGCGGCCACGCCCCGGCGGCGGCGTCCTCGTCGAGCGCGGCGGCCAGCCACGGGGCGGTCAGCACCGCGATGCCCGGCTGGGTGTTGAGGCCGATGCCCAGCCCGGGCAGCCGCGCCAGCACGTCCGGGCCGACCAGGTCGCCGTGGATCAGGTAGTGCCTGCCCGCGTGGCCGTGCGCCTCGATGGCGTCGGCCATCGCCGAGACGGTGACCTCGATGGACCGGTCGCCGGTCGCGTGCACGCCGATCTGCGCGCCTGCCCGGTGCGCCAGGTCGATCATCTTGCGCAGGTTGGCCTCGCGCTCGGCGGCGTCGGTGCCGTCGACGAGCAGGTGGCCCTGGCTGCCGTCGGCGTAGCAGCGGTGCGTCCACGCCGAGCGCATCGGCGGGATGCCGTCGGCGAAGATCTTCACGCCGGTGATGTCGAGCCAGCGCGGGTCGGTCGCCGGGACCCGGCTGGCCATGCCGCGCTCGAAGTCGGCCAGCGTGCTCGGCCCGTCCAGCTCGCCGAACAGGCGCAGCACGGTGACCCTGGCGCGCAGCAGGCCCTCGGCGGCCATCGCCGCGTACTCGTCGAGCACGCCGGTGGAGAAGCAGCCGGTCTGCCCGCTGTCCTCGCCGGGGCCGAGGCCCGGCTCGGTGTAGCTGGTGATGCCCAGCGCGGCGAGGACGTCGCCCGCCTTGGTGATGGCGGCGCGCCGCTCGGCCGGGCTGGTCAGCTGCGGGGCGGGCGCGCCATCGCCCATCCCGCCCGCGCCCATCAGGGTCCCCGGCCATAACGCGCCGAGCCAGGCGCCGTGCAGGTGCGAGTCGTTGATGCCGGGCAGCACGGTGCGGCCGTAGAGGTCGACCACCCGGGTGTTCGGGCCGATCAGGTGGGCGACGTCGCCGAGGCCGATGACCCGGCCACCGGCCACGGCGAGCGCGGTGCTCTCGGTGTCGGCGGCGTCGAAGGTGAGCACCGTGCCACCGGTCAGCACGAGGTCGGCGGTGATCTTGTCGGCCACGGTGTCCTCCGTCAACAGGCGTAGATGAAGCTGGGCCAGTATAGGGTCATCAGCCGGAATATCCCCGTTTTTCGTCTATACATGTAGACTAACGACACGAGTTCAGTGCCGAGGAGGACATATGGCGCAGGTCAACGGCATCCCCGTCCGGCCGTTGGGACCGGGTGGCCCGGAGGTGTCGCTGTTCGGTCTCGGATCGTGGAACACCTGGGACCGGATGGAGTTCGACGACGCGGTGGCGCTGGTGCGCCGGGCGATCGGGGCCGGGGTGACCTTGTTCGACGTCGCGCACTACAACATGGGCCCGCACGCCGAACAGGCCCGCACGGACATCATCTTCGGCGAGGTCACCAGGGCCGCGGGTCTGGCCCGCGAGGACTACCACCTGTGCGGCAAGCTGTGGTTGTGGGAGTACCCCACCACCAGCTTCGAGCAGCAGATGACCACCTCGCTCGACCGGATCGGCACCGACCGCGCCGACAGCGTCGTGGTGGGCGACTACATGTCCCCGCCGGACATCGCCCAGATCGTCACCGACGTCAACGAGCAGATCCGCGCCGGCCGCTTCGCGCACTGGGGCGTCAACAACTGGGTCGCCGCCGACCTGCGGCGGGCGCTGGACTTCGCCGGGGCGGAAGGCATGACGCCGCCGATCTTCGCGCAGCTCAAGTACAGCATCGCGCGTCGCACCATGGCCGAGGGCCCGTTCTACCAGCCGCACTTCACCGAGGGCAGGCTGGCACTGCAGGCGTCGGACGTCTTCGAGGGCGGCATCCTGGCGGGCCGGAAGTTCCCCGAGCGCAAGATCGGCGCCGACCCCGGCGGCATCCGCGACCGCATCCGCGAGGCCGCCGACACCGTCGCCGAGGTGGCCGCGGCGCACGGGGTCACCGCCGCCCAGGTCGCGATCGCGTTCTGCCTGCTCAACCCGGCGGTGTCGAACGTGCTGTTCGGCGTCAGCAGGATCGAGCAGCTCGAGGACAACCTCGCCGCGATCGCACTCGCCGACGAGCACGGGCCCGCCCTGCGCGCCGCCCTCGACCCGCTCTGGGCCGACAAGGCGGTCAACGCCGACGGCACCTGGTGACCCGGTAGCCCGGACCTGATGGCCCCGGCTTATGCCGTCGGTCCACAGTGGAGCGCCGGTCGCCGGTGGTTCTTCTTTGACCGGTTTGCGTCTACGGTTGGGGACCTGGACACCGGGTCCGACCGTGGTACCGCGCGGCGACGCGCGGGCGGGTGGGGGACTTGCCTGTCGAACAGGTCCCCCACCCGGTCCCCGGCCTAGGCGCTGGTGATCCGGTCGAAGAACGCCTCCAGGTGCGCCTTCTGCAGCTTGCGCGTCGAGTAGCGGGCGCCGACCAGGCTCATCACGTTCGCGCCCGCGTGCAGCAGCACCAACTCGTCGACCAACTGCGCGTCGGGCACCGGGGTGCGGATGTCGCCCTCGGCGCGGGCCCGGCGGATGTGGTCGGTGAGCAGACCGCGCCACGCCTTGAGGTGCACCAGGTAGCGGTCGTGCAGCCGCTTGTTCGACAGCGACATCTCCCAGAACGCGAGCAGGACTCGCCCCGCGGTCACCCGCTTGGTGTCCAGCGGCATGGTCACGCTGCACAGCGCCCGCAGCGCCTCGAGCCCCGACTGGCCCGCCGAGACGTCCACCTGGGTGTCGACCATCGTCAGCGCCCGCTCGAAGGTGGCCTCCACCAGCACGTCCTTGCTGGGGAAGTACCGCTTGAGCGCACCGTTGGCGAACCCGGCCGCCTCGGCGATCTCGCGCATCGTGGCGGCTTCCAGGCCGCCCCGCATGATCAGGCCCCAGGTCACCTCCACGATGTGCGCGCGACGCTCGTCGTGGTCGATGACCTTGGGCATCGTGCTCCTTCGGGGTGGGTCGGCCGATCAGTCGCGGTAGTGTAACGGTCAACAGGTGGGATGTGCGCACACATCCGGGGGACTCGCGACGGTTTTCCGCCGACCGGGGGGTGGATCCGTCCACTGGGAACGTCCACGACCGGGGACGCACGAACCGCTCACCCGCCGCAAGCCGCCGGGACGGTGACCCTGGCGGCCACATCGGCCTCCTTCACCACGATCCGCACCGGCGCGTACGCCGCCGGGTCGATGCCCCGGTACCCGTGCCGCACCACGCCGTCGTGCACCCGTTCGGACACCACCAGCACCAGGTCCGCGCCGGTGCGCGCCAACTCCCGGTACAGCGGCTCACCGGCGACCAACCGGCAGGCCAGGTTCACGTCCGCGCTCACCCACCCGGTCCTGGCCCGCAGCACCTCACCCGAGTGCACCGCCACCCGCAGCCGGATCCGCGGCCGGGTCCGCGACCCCGAGCGGGCGTTGTGCGCGCGCAACCCGGCCACCAGCGCCGGGACCAGCGGGTCGAGCAGGTCCACCTTGGACACCGACGGCGGCACCAGGATGATCATCCCGTCGCCGCGGTCCTCGACCGCCAGCCGCCACCAGGGCACCCCGGCCCGGCGGAACGCCCGCCGGACCAACCGCTGCAACGCCGCCCGCGCGTGGAACTGGGTCACGTTCCCCCACCGCGACGACCCCACCATGTCCACGACCACGATGGACCGGTGCTCCGGCCGCACCCGCTGCGCCACTCGAACCACTCTCCCTCCACACCACCGATGCTGACCGGGACGTGGCGGGCGGCGCGGAGATCTCCCTGAGAGGAACCCAAGAAAAGGGGCCGGTCAGGTGACCGGCCCCTCGGAACACGACTTCGGCCCAGCTCAGCAGCCTCGGCCCAGCCGCACGTCGTGGATGCGGACCGGCCGCTTCGGTGCCCCGTCGGTCGCGCCGTCGGGTGTGATCCCGGCCGCCACGATCCGGTCCAGCACCTCGATGCCCCGGGTCACGTGCCCCAATACGGTGTATACGGGACTGATGTTGGCCACGGAGTGGACGATGAACCACTCGCTGCCGTTGGTGCCGGGACCCTGGTTGCCCATCGCGATCGTCCCGCGCGGGTAGGTCTCCTTGCCGGTGACCTCGTCCGGGAACTTGTAGCCGGGCCCGCCTTCCTCGGCGCGGTAGATGTCACCGCACTGCAGGACGCCGAGCCGGGCGCTGTTGGTGAGCCGGAAGCACTGCGAGTCGTCGTAGAAGTCGGCCTTCGCCAGGTGCACCAGGTTCTGCACGGCGCACGGCGCGTTGTCCCGGTCCAGCAGCAGATCGATGCGGCCGTAATTGGTGCGGATGGTGACCTCGACCTTGCCGTGGGCCTTGACCCGCGCCTTGGGCACGGTCACGGGACGGGCGGCCGGGTTTTCCGGGGTGGGGGTGAACTGGCACTTCACGGTCCCACCCGCCAGGGCGGGGGAGGCGAGGGCGGGGACGGCGGGCAGGGTCGTGGCCGCCAGCGCCAGGGCAGCGACAACCAAGATTCGCTTCATGCCCCGCACGCTAGCGGCCGACGCAACCCCTGCCCGGCCGCGGAAACGGTTCAGCCGAGCCAGTGCGGGTCCGGGATCGCCTTCGACAGCACCGGCGCGACCTCGGACTGGAACAGTTCCAACGTGGCCCGGTGCCGCGCGGGGGTGAGCCCGTCGCGGTCGGCGCTGATGTGCAGCACCTGGTGCCCGAACCGCTCGTGGTACCGCCCGACCTTGTCCACGACCTGCTCCGGGGATCCCACCAGCGCCGAACTGCGCTCGACGAAGTCTTCCAGCGTGGTGAACACCGGCGCCAACCCCAGTCGCAGCTGGAGGTTCTGCCTGGCCTCGAACACCGGCCGGTACACCGCCAGCGCTTCCTGCGAGGTCGGCGCCACGTAGAACGCGGCCGTGCCCGCGCCGACGATCGCCTTCGCCGGGTTGTGGCCGTAGTGCGCCCACCGGTCCCGGTAGTACGAGATCAGCTCCGCGTACGGCTCCATCGGGTTGGTCACGTTCGCCGAGAACAGCGGGTCGCCCCACCTCGCGGCCAGGTCGACCGAGTCGCGGCTGGTCGCGCTGCCGTGCCACACCCGGATCGGCTGCTGCAACGGCTTCGGCCACACCTCGGCGTCGACCAGGTCGGGCCGGAACCGGCCGGACCAGGTGACCTTGTCCTCGCGCCACAGCCGCCGGAACAGCTCGTAGCCCTCGGCGTTGCGGTCCCACTGGTCCTCCGGCGTGACGTGGAACAGTTCCCGCTGCGCGCTCCCGTTGCCCTTGCCGATGATCAGCTCAAGCCTGCCGTCGGACAGGTTGTCCAGCGTCGCGTAGTCCTCGTAGGCGCGCACCGGGTCGAGCAGGCTCAACGTCGTGACCGCGGTGAACAACCGGATCCGCGAGGTGCGGGCGGCGATGTTGCTCAGCACCACCGGCGGCGAGGACGAGATGAACGGCCGCTCGTGCCGCTCGCCGACGCCGTAGCCGTCGAACCCCAGTTCCTCGGCCAGCACCGCGGTGTCGACCACCTCGCGGAACCGGTCACGCGGGCTGAGCTGGATGCCGGTGACCGGGTCCGCGGTGTGGGTGATCAGCGTGATCAGCAGGAACTTCACGGCGCGTCCAGCCCCAGGTGCTCGCGCAGCGTCGTCCCGGTGTACTCCTCGCGGAACACGCCCCACTCCTGCAACAGCGGCACGACCGAGTCCGCGAACCCGTCGAGCCCGCCCGGGGTCACGTGCGGCACCAGGATGAACCCGTCGCTCGCGTCGGCCTGCACCAGCTCGTTGATCCGGGTCGCGATGGTGGCCGCCGAGCCGATGAACGTCTGCCGCCCGCCGACCTGGATGATCACGTCCCGGATGGAGAGGTTCTTCGCCTCGGCCAGCGCCCGGTACTCGCGCGCGGTGGCCACCGGGTCGCGGTGCATCCGCACGCTGGCCCGGCCCTTGGCGATGGTGTTCTCGCCGACGACCGGGTCGAAGTCCGGCAGTGGCCCGTCCGGGTCGTAGCCGGACAGGTCGGCGTTCCACAGCTGTTCGAGCAGCTTGATCGCGGTCTGCCCGCTGACCTGCTGGCGGCGCACCACCACGGCCCGCTCCTGGGCGTCGGCGTCGGTGTCGCCGAGCACGAAGGTCGCCGCGGGCAGCACCACGAGCTGGTCGTGCCGCCTGCCGTACTTGGCCAGCCGCCCCTTCACGTCCGCGTAGAACGCCTGCCCCGCCTCCAGCGTGCCGTGCCTGCTGAAGATCGCGTCGGCCGAGGCGGCGGCGAACTCGCGGCCGCCGTCGGAGTCACCGGCCTGCAACACCACCGGCCTGCCCTGCGGCGACCGCGGCACGGAGAACCGGCCCGCGATGTCGAAGTGGTCGTCCTCGTGCTGGAACGACCCGGCCGCGGCGTCGCGCAGGTACTGCCCGGTCGAGGCGTCCGCGGCGATCTCGTCGCCGCGCCAGCTGTCGAACAGCTCCAACGCGGTGTCCAGGAACGTCTGCGCCCGGGTGTAGCGCTCGTCCTGCGGCAGGAACCCGCCGCGGCGGAAGTTCTCGCCGGTGAACGCGTCCCACGAGGTCACCACGTTCCACGCGGCCCGACCGGCGGAGAGGTGGTCGAGCGAGGCGAACTGGCGGGCGACCTCGTAGGGCTCGTTGAACGTCGAGTTGATCGTCCCGGCGAGCCCGAGCCGCTCGGTGACCGCGGCCAGCGCGGCGAGCACGGTGAACGTGTCCGGCCGGCCGACCACGTCCAGGTCGTAGATCTCGCCGCCCTGCTCGCGCAACCGCAGGCCCTCGGCGAGGAAGAAGAAGTCGAACTTCGCCCGCTCCGCCGTCTGGGCCAGTCGCACGAAGGACTCGAACTCGATGTGGCTACCCGCCTGCGGGTCGCTCCACACCGTTGTGTTGTTCACCCCGGGGAAGTGCGCGGCGAGGTGGATCTGCTTGACCGGCTTGCTCATCTGCTCGTCCTCCTCAGACTGCCGCGTAGCGGTTGGCGGGCCTGCCCAGCCCCAGCAACCCGCGCAGGGTCTTGGCCTCGTACTCGGAGCGGAACGCGCCCCTCGACCGCAGCTCCGGCACGAGCCCGCCGGTGATCGCGGTCAGGTCGTGCGGCAGCGCCGCGGGCCGCAGCCGGAAACCGGAGAGCCCGGCCGCGTGGTGGTCGAGCAGGTCGTCGGCCAGCTCGGCGGGCGTGCCGACGAAGATCCGGGTGTCCGAGGCGTACTCGGCGCCCGCGAGGTCGTCGAGCCGCGCCTTGTGCTCGCGGGCGGCCGCGGCGGTCTCGCCGAGGAACACCACCAGGTCGCCGAACACGTGCAGCGTCTCACTTTCCCTACCGGCGTTCGCCTGCTCCTGGCGCACCACGGCGAGGGTGTCGGCGGCCTCGGCGCGGTCGTTCGGCGTGACGTAGACGACGTCGGCCGAGCGCGCGGCCAGCCGGTACGGGATCACCGTGTGCGCCAACGAGGTCACCACCGGCTGCCCCTGCGGCGGCCGCGGCGTGATCGACGGTCCCTTGACCGAGAACCACTTGCCCGCGAAGTCGATGTAGTGCAGCTTGTCGCGGTCGACGAACCGGCCGGTCGCGGCGTCGCGGATCTCCGCGTCGTCCTCCCAGCTGTCCCACAGCCGCCGCAGCACCTCGACGTAGTCGGCGGTCTCGTCGAACAGCTCCGACACCGGGCTGACCAGGTCGCCGTCGCGGGCGTCGTCGAGGTCGACCGCGCCGATCTCGCGCCTGCCGAAGAGCCGGTTCTCCTCCTCGGTCCAGGCGACCCG
The DNA here is from genome assembly GCF_003663795.1 of Actinokineospora cianjurensis. NCBI lineage: Bacteria > Bacillati > Actinomycetota > Actinomycetes > Pseudonocardiales > Pseudonocardiaceae > Actinokineospora > Actinokineospora cianjurensis. The sequence goes on along the minus strand of NZ_RCDD01000003.1, from coordinate 478,439 downwards.
CACCCGCACCCCGGCGCGGCCGGAGCTGACGTAGTCGAGGGTGGCGATCGCCTTGGACAGGTGGAACGGCTCGGTGTGGGTGACCACCGCGGTCGGCACGATGCCGATCCCCGCGGTCAGCGGCGCCACCCTGGCCGCGACCAGCACCGCGTCCAGGTGCCCGACGACCCGGTCGGTGCCGTTCCCGCCCGGGTTGGCCGCGTCGGTCCTGGGCCCGAGCGTGTCCTCGATGGTGACGAAGTCCAGCCGCGCCGCCTCCGCCGCGCGCACCAGGTCGACCCAGTACCCCGCGGTGAGCAGCTCGCCGGGACGGGCGTCCGCCGCCCGCCACGCCGCGGGGTGCCAGCCCGCGCCGTCCAACGCCACCGCCAGATGTGGTCCGGTTGTCACCGGCGGCTCCCTTCCCTCGTGATCGTCCCGAACCGGATTGTGCGCCGCACGGGCGCGCCGGGGCAGGGACGGCCACGGGATGGGAATCCGACCTGGGCCGGGAATAAACCGCTAGTGCGCCACGCCGCGGCGACGGCGCGGGTGCCTGCCCGGCCCCGCCAAGTCGGGAACGGTGCCGGGCGGGACGAGCGGCGGGAGGAAGCGTTACAGCGAAAGACCGGCGTAGAGGTATGCGCCCGTGTTCGGGTCCGCCACGAGCAGCACCGCCTCACCCTGGCGCGGCACGGTGATCCTGGGCACCACGGTGCGCAGCGGCACCGGTCGCCGCGACCCGGCCTCCAACCGCACCAGCAGGTCGACCACCGGGTCGCTGTCGACGACGTGCCCGGTGGCGGTGACCGACTCGACCCGCGCCCTGGTCGCCTGCGCGCCCATGGCCAGCAGGTGCTGGGCGGTGGCGGGCAGCGACGCCGACGCGGTCAGCGCCGCTTGCGCGCCCGCGACCGAAACCCTTGTCGCACCGGTGTTCGGCTGCCGTTCACCCGCGTGTCGCCCGAGCTTGCGCTCCCGGCCGAACAACCCCATCCGAAGCCCCTCCCCGAGCCGTGCGTGGTCCGGACAACCAGCACTCAAGACTGTCCGAAGTGTACGGCTGGGCGCGGATGGGGCCGCCGCCGGGCGCCGCGGGGTCAGCCCGCCATCGCCATCGCCCGCTGTCTGGCCCGGTGCCGCACCGCGTTGACCCGGTTGGCGCACCTGGTGGTGCAGAACTGCCGGTTGCCGCCCTTGGAGATGTCGATGAACACCACCGCGCAGCGGTCGTCGGCGCAGCGGCCGAGGCGGTGCCCGCCCTCGTCGCAGAGCACGTAGGCGAGCCCGGTCGCGGTGACCGCGCGGACGCGGTTGACCACGCCCTCGCCCTCGCCGTGGTAGTGCAGGTGCGGTGGCTGGTTGTCGTGGGTGGAGATCATCGGTCGGCTGGCCGCCTGCTGCAGCAGCGCGTTGATCACGTCGACCCGGCGCTGCTGGGACATCTCGCCGAAGGCGGCGTCCAACTGCTGGGTCCACTGCATGATCCGCGCGGCCTCCGGGCCCGCGGGTTCGGGGAGGGTGGGGGCGTGGCGGTGGATGACGGTGGCCACCTGCTCGCGGTCGAAGGTGCCGCCCCGGCCGAGGTTGACCAGGTCCGCGGCCATCGCCGCGGCCGCTCCGCCATAAGTGTTGAAGCGCATATTGCCATTACTCCACACTCCCGGTGTGTTTGGCAATGACCAACCCGGTGCCGACCTCCCGGCCTTACCCGTTGCGCCGAGCGCCCCACGCCGGTCGGCCCCGCGCGCCCGGGGGCGCCGGGGATGAGCCGGGCGCCGACCCCGGGCGCGGCCAACCCGCTGGTGCTGGTGGCCGTGCAGATGCTCAGCCTGCAGGTGGGCGCCGCCGTCGCGGTGGGCCTGATGGCGCACGTCGGCATCGTCGGCGCCGCCTTCGCCAGGGTCGCGCTGGCCTGCGCGGTGGTCGGCGTGCTGCTGCGGCCCCGCCCGCGCGTCGCCGACCGGCGCTCGCTGCTGCTCGCCGCCGCGCTCGGCGTGGTGATCGCGGTGATGAACACCGCCTACTTCGGCGCGGTCGTCCACTTGGGACTCGGGCTGGCCACCACCATCGAGTTCCTCGGGCCGTTCCTGGTCGGGCTGGTCTCGGCACGGCAGGCCGCCGACCTGCTGTGGTCGCTGGTCGCCGCGGCCGGGGTGGTGCTGATCGCGGGCGTGGGGGAGGTCAGCGGCACCGGGCTCGCGCTCGGGCTGCTCGCCGCGGGCTGCCGGGCGGGCTACATCGTGCTGACCCGCGCGGTCGGCGACCAGTTCGACGGCGCGTCCGGGCTGTTCGTCGCGCTGCTGGTGGGGACCGTGGTCGCCGCGCCGTTCGCGGTGGGCACCTTCCCCGGCTTCGGCGACGTGGGCGTCCTCGGGCTCGCGGCCGCGGTGGCGGTGCTGTCCTCCGCGGTGCCGTACCTGTGCGACATGGCGTCGCTGCGCAAGCTGCGGACGGCGTCGTTCAGCGTGTTGTTGGCGCTGTCACCGGCGGTGAGCGCGCTCGCGGGACTGGTGCTGCTCGGGCAGGGCCTCTCCCCGCCGCAGTGGTGCGGCGTGGGCGCGGTCGTGCTGGCGGGGACCGCGAGCGTGCTCACCACGCCGCGCGTCGAGCAGACCGGCTGACCCGTCCGCGGGCGCGCTGGGCAGCTGCACCGACCCGGTGTGCCCCGGGACCGGGTGCGCCCCAACGGGATGCGCGGTGCCGGAGTGGTGCGGCAGCATCGCCGCGGTCTCCCGCCCCGCCTGGCACAGGCCGCGCACCGCCCGGTGCACCGCCGAGCCGTCCGCGGTGTCGGTCGTCGAGCGCCAAGCGACCACCAGCTCCGACTCCGCGCCCTCGATGGGGATGAACCGCAGGTCCCGGTGCACCGCGTCCCACTCGGCCAACCGCGGGCACAGCGCGAGACCGACCCCGGCGGCGACCGCGGCCAGCGTGTCCACCGCGTAGTCGGCGGTGTGCTCGACGAACCGCATCCCGGCAACGGGGAAGGCGTCCTCGACCCCGATGCGGATCAGCCGCTCCGCGCCCACCTCGGCCACCGCCACCGACGAGCGGCCCGCCAGCGCGTGGTCCCACGGCACCACCAGGCAGGTGGGCACCACGGCCGCGGTGGCCTCCTCGACGTCGCCGGGGGACTTGGGCAGGTAGGGCCGCCACAGCAGCGCGGTGTCGACCTGGCCGTGCCGCAACTGGTTGAGCTGGTTGCCGAAGTTCGTGTAGGTCGGCACCAGCTGCACCGGTTCCGGCGCCAACACCCGCGCCGCCCTGGCGATCACCTGCCCGGTGCCCCAGCCGACGTGGCCGATGCGCACCTGCGGCCTGCCCGCCCCCGCGCGCCTGCGCACGTCGGCCAACCCGGTGTCCAGCACCGAGATCGCGGAGGTGGCGACCGCGAGCAGGTCCCTGCCCGCCTCGGTGAGCCGCACCTGCCTGGTGCTGCGGTGGAACAGCCGCAGCCCGATCTCCCGCTCGAACGCCGCGATCTGCTGGCTCAGCGCGGGCTGGCTCAGGTGCAGGTACCGCGCGGCGCGGCCGAAGTGCAACTCGTCGGCCAGCACCAGGAAGGACCGCACCTTCTCGGTACCGGGGAACCGGTCGCTCACCACCACCGCACCGCCTCGGCGTTCGCTCACCGCAATGGGCATGCCACACCCGAAGTCGGCGTGTTCGCGCTGATCAGTCCACCCTGACTGGATGTCACCACCGAAAAGGGCGGGTCGAGGCTTAAAATATCGACGCGGAACTCCACGCGGCTACCGCCGATCGGGTGACCACATCCGTTGATCGCCGGATTGTTTCGCACTGGGTAGGACAACCCGCACGAGGCGTGACCTGGCATTTTGCCGCCCGCTACCGGTGGTATTAGGACCTTTTTCCGGTGGTGTTCCCAGTTATCCGAAGAAATAGTGCTTTAGGTCACCCGGGAATGCGCGGGGGGCTCACGCGGCCGCGGCGGTGACCGCCTGGTGCACACCGCGCCAGTAGTCGGCGGTGAGGGTGACGAAGGTGTCGTAGGCGCGCAGCACCACCGCGAAGTCGGCCTCGGTGCGCGACACCGCCGCCGCGGAGACCACCGCCTCCCGCTTGTGCTCCTTCTCCGCCTCGCCGATGTGGACGTAGAAGTACTCGCACGCCTCGTGGAAGTCGTCCTCGCGCGGCCACAGGGGCTTGTAGTTGCGCACGCCCTCGTAGAGCCGGGTCAGCATCGCGAACGCCAGGTGCTCCTGCGCGAGCAGGGCGCCCTGGACCACCCGCTGGTCGGTGTCGGAGAACAGTTCCCGCTGCCCGGCGCTGAACGCCGTGGTGCTCGGCAGCGGCTCCTCCAGGGTCAGTTCCCCGGTGCTGACCTCGCGGCCCGCCAGCCGGGAGAGCAGGTCGGCGAGGAAGTTCTCCAGCAGCACCAGGTGCGCCTTCTCGGCGTTGCCGTTGCCGTACTCGGAGTACAGGTTCTTCACGCATTCCACCCGGGCGGCGAGATCGGTGGTGTTGAGCACCGACAGCGCGACCATCACCGCGGTGAACCTCGTGCGCGCCAGGTATTCCCTGGCGAACACGGCTACCGCCGAGTAGGGCAGCGGGCCGCCCATCCACAGCCGGTAGAAGTCGTTGTCGATGGCCGCCGAGGTGTCGATGTCGGCGACGGTGGCGGCGATGCGCGCGGCGCGGTCGGCCGTGGGTTGGTGGACCAGCGTCATCGGAGGAGGATCCCCTTCGCTCGTCGCGGCGCCCGAATGGCGCCCGTGCCCGGCGACCGTATCCACGGCCCGCTCCGGCAGTCCAGTCGCATTGCCTGATGACCATTATTCCATTCCGCTATCGGCGCCGGTCAGCCCTTCACCGCCCTCACCCCTTCACCGAACCGGCGAGCCCGGAGACGAGCCTGCGCTGGACCAAAACGAAGAATACGAGGACCGGGATCGTCATCAGGGTGGAGCCCGCCATGATGGCGCCCCAGTCGTTGTCGTCCGGCTTGACGAACACCTGCAGCGCCAGCGGGAGCGTCTGGTTGTCGGCGGCGGAGATGATGAACGTCTTGGCGAACAGGAAGTCGTTCCAGGCGTGGATGAACGACAGCACGCTGGTGGCCACCAGACCGGGCGCCACCAGCGGGAACAGCACGCCCCAGAGGAAGCGGAACCGGCTCGCGCCGTCGAGGGTCGCGGCCTCCTCCAACTCCACCGGGACCGCCGCGACGAAACCGCGCAGCATCCAGATCGCGAACGGCAGGCTGAACGCCAGGTGCACCAGCACGAGCGAACCGAGGTGGTTCAACCCGAACGCGGGAACCGATTGCCCCACCGAGCGCATGAGGAAGAACAACGGAACGGTCAGCGCTTCCACCGGCACCATTTGCACGACCAGCAGCATGACCAACATGGTCGTGCGGCCGCGGAAGCGCAAGCGGGTGAGCGCGGCCGCGGCGAGGAACGCCACCAGCATGCTCAACGCCACCACCGCGACCGCCACGACCACGCTGTTGAGGAAGTAGCGGCCGAAGTCCTGCACCGTCAGCGCCCGCACGAAGCTGTCCAGGGTGGGGCGCGTGGTCCACGGCCGCGGCTCGGTGGAGATCACCTCGTCGCGCGGTTTGACCGCGGTCAACACCATCCAGAACAACGGGAACGCCACCACCCCCGCGACGATCACGGCCACCGCCTCGGCCAGCGAGCGGCCCGCCCTCACAGGACCTCCCCGGACCGGCGCAGCGCGCGCAGGTAGAACACCGTGATGGCAAGGAGGATCAGGGTCGTCACGACGCCGATCGCCGCGCCGAGCCCGTACTCCGACGCGGCGAACGCCTCCTGGTAGGCGTAGACGTTGAGCACCAGGTTGCGCCCGGCGATGCCGCCGCCCCCGGTCATCACGTACACCTGGGTGAACACCTTGAAGTCCCAGATGATCGACTGGATGGTGACCACGATCAGCAGTGGCCGCAGCAGCGGCAGCAGCACCGACCGCGCCGTGCGCCACCCGGACGCGCCGTCGAGGGCCGCTGCCTCCAGCACCTCGGTGGGGACGGCGCGGATCCCGGCGTAGAGGGTGATCATGACGAACGGGAACGAGCACCAGATGACCTCGGCGGCCACCAGCCCGAACGCCGTCCACTTGCCGTAGGTCCAGGAGAACCCGTCGAGCCCGAGCAGGCTGTTGACCAGCCCGAAGTTCGCGTCGAACAGGAACAGCCAGATCGTCGACCCCGCCACCGCGGGCGTGGCCCACGCGCCGAGCGCGGCCAGGAACAGGCAGGTCCGCGCCCACGGCCGGATCCTGGTGGACAGCACCGCGAGCACGGCGCCGACCACCAGCGTCCCGGTGACGCAGACCGCGGCGAACCCGACTGTCTGCCCGAGCACGGACCAGAACTTCGCGCTGCCCAGCAGTGTCGAGTAGTTGCCCAGCCCCAGGAACTCCAGCGGCGCGCCACCGCTGACCTGTTCCTGCCCGTAGTCGAAGAAGGAGATCACCACGAGCTGGTACACCGGGTAGCCGAGCAGCGCGACGAGCACGAGCAGGGCGGGGCTGAGGTACGCCAGCGCCGCCCTGCCCTGCCCGCGGGCGGTGGTCACGACGAGAACGCCGCGTTCATCGCGTCGGCGGCGGTCTTGGTGGCGGTGTCGACGTCCTTGCCGCCGCTGACGATCTCCTGGAGCATGGTCGGCAGCACGGCCTGCGCGTCGATCTTGGCCCAGCTCGGGGTGACCGGCACGAACCGGGTGCCGGACTCGAGCGTGGTGGTGAACGGCTTGAGGAAGGGGTCGGCATCGGCGACCGCGCGCTGCACGTCGGCGAAGGTGGGCAGGTTGCCCATGGCGTCGTACATCTTGCGCTGGTACTGCTTGCCCGCCAACAGCCTGGTGAACTCCGTCGCCAGCGTCTTGCGCTTGGTACCGGACAGCACGCCGAGCAGGTTGCCGCCGGAGAACGCGGGCGCGACCGAGCCGGGGTCCTTGCCCGGCAGCGGGACCACCCCGTACTTGCCCGCCGCCGCGCTCGCGTCGACCGACTTGCGGTTGAAGTCGCCGCCGATGGTCATCGCCGCCTTGCCGCCGCGGAAGTTCTCCACGCTGGCGTCGCCACCGTTGCCCGCGCACTGGGCGGGCGGGCAGATGTCGTCGCGCAGCAGCTCGGTGTACTTCGCGATACCGGCCTTGGCCTGCGGCGAGTCGATCGCGGCGGTGAACTTGTCGCCGGACTTGGTCGCGATGTCACCCCCGTTGGCCCACACGAACGGCAGCGCGCCGTAGACGTACTTGCCACCGACGGAGATGCCGAGCAGTTCCGGCTTCGCGGCGCGGATCCGGCGGGCGAGCGGCGCGATCTCGTCCAGAGTGGACGGTGGCTGGACGCCGAGTTCGGCGAACACGTCGGTCCGGTAGTACAGCGCTCGAACCCCGACGTACCAGGGGATCCCGTGCACCTTGCCGTTGACCTTGGCGGTGTCGAGCACCGCGGGCACCAGGTCCTTGCCCTCGTCCCAGGCCGTCACATCCGCGGTGATGTCGGCGAACCCGCCCGCGGCGACGTAGCCCGCGAGGTCGGTGTTGCCGAACTCGGCCACGTCCGGCGCGCTGGCCGGGTCGCTGAACGCCGCCTTGAACCGCTCGGCCCGCGACTGCACCTGGATGTACTGCACGTCCACGCTCACCCCCGCGTGCCCGCCCTGGAACTCGGCGACCGCCTCCTGGATCACCTTCTCCTTGGCGGAGCGGTTGACCTCGTCGAACAGCCACACCCGCAGCTGCCCGGACTTCTCATCGGTGTCCGAGGCCGCCGGACCCGACTGCACCGGCGCACACCCCGCGGCCACGACCAGCGCGGCCAGACCGGCTAATACCTTGCGCATCTCTCGACCCCGTCCCCGGATGTTGCGCTCGGCGCAATTTCCGTTTCATGGAGAGCAACGTGTCGGCGATCGTAAGAGGGATGCCGGAGCATGGCAAGGTCTGGACCATTCGCGTGAATGCTCACCGAGCGCCCCGGCGTGGCACGATGGAGCGCGGTCCGGCCGGTGATCCCGGCGGTCCGGCCCCGCGCGGACCACCCACCGCGTCCAGGGCACCCACCCGCGCCGGGCGTCCGCCGCCCCCGGGATGGGTCGTCCCATCGGCGTCTCGGTCCGGACCTCGGAGGAAGCCGCATGCTCGCGGTGAGCACGTACAGCCAGGAGTACATCGACACCTGCCGCGCCAGGGTCGCCGACCACGTGTCGGCCTACCGGGCGATGACCGCCACCGGCGACGGGGCCGAGTTCACCGCCGCGGTGGCCGCGTTCGAGCCGGTGTTCTTCACCAACCTGGTGCACGTCCTGGAGACCTCGTTCGTCCACCGGTTGCGCGGCAAGGAGAACAAGGACGGCAACCCGCTCAACGAGGTCCGGCTGATCAGCGCCTCGGTCCTCGCCGACGACGGGGTGCTGCGGGTCGACAAGGGCATCAGGTGGGACCCGCCGTCGACCGTGCTGGGGTACGCGCCGGGGGACCGGATCGAGGTGCGGGAAGCGGGGTTCCTCGCGCTGGCCGAGGCATTCTTCACCGACCTGACGGCCAAGTACGCCTAGCGGCCGCGCCGTTCGTTGATGCAGGCGACGCACAGCGGTTGGCCGGGAAGTCGCTCGTACCGCTTGCACCGGCAGAGTTCGGGGTTGGCGCGGTAGGTCGACCTGGCGTCGGTCCCGACCATGCGCCGCGGGTCGGGGTGCAGCGCCTCCATGACCTGCTGGGTGCGCTGGTCGGCCTCCCGCTTGGCGTGCACGGTGCGCCGGTACTTCCAGCGCTCGTCGTGCACCTGCCGAGTGCCCCGCCAGCGCCGCACCGTGTCCCCGGAGGCCGACGACTCGCGCCTGGCCCGCTCCCGGCGCTGGGTGACGGTCCGCTCCCAGGTGGCCCCCGCGATCGGCGGCGAGTCCCGCCTGCTCTCCCACGCCGAGAGCCGCGACCGGATCTGCTCGATGTTCTCCGCCGTCGCCGGGTACTTGGTGCCCTTGGGCCGGTTCTCCACCGCCCACACGATCGCCGCCGGGCACCACCCCGCCGCGAACCACGGCGCCAACACCACGACCAGCGACTTCAGCGCGCCGAAGGTGGACCACCCGCAGGTGAACCGCATCCACCGCGCGGCCCGGAACACCTGCACCGGATCGGTGGGGATGGTCTTGTTCCCCCAGTCGTCGCGGACGGTGTGCTCGCTGTCGCGCCGGAACTGCGCGGCGAGGGCGATGCCGAGCTCGTGGCCGATGACCGGGGGAGACGACCACGCCGCCCACCGCCGCGCGGTGTCCTGCGCCGAGGTGGGGGGCTGCCCGTAGCGGGTGTTGTCCGGGCGGAACACGACCGCCCTGGTGACGGCCTGGTTGCACCAACCACGCCGGTACAGGTCCTCGAGCCGCTCGTTCAACGCCGCCGCGGTGAACTGCACCGCCCAACCCTGCCCCGCCCGCAGCGCCTCGGTCGCCAGCCGGACCTCCTGGTCACCCACCGGCACCGCCACCTCCGGCCACCGCACCTCGGTCACCGGCACCTCCACCTGATCGCCTTGAGCCGCAGAGACTACTCCGCGCCTCGACCGGGGTTCCGCGGTCCGCGTCGGCGTGTCGGGTGCGTGCCCCAGTCGGGGTTCGCCTGCGTCCGCTCGGGTGTCGGCCTCGGGTCGGTGGTCTTCTCGGGCCGGCTGTCTTCTCGGGAGGGTGGTCGTCTCGGGAAGGTTGTCGTCTCGGGAAGGTTGTCGTCCCGGAGGGTTGTCGGCCTCGGGCTGGTCGTCCGCCTCGGGTCGGTTGCCCGCGCGGTGGCCACGGCGTCTTGCTTGCCCGCGTGGTTGGGAAGCCCAGAGTCCGGACTGACTCGGGCCGGGTTCGGTGCTCGCTGCTGTGGTCGTGGCCCCGGTCTGTTCGGCGGTGGCGCTCGTGACCGTCGGCGGCTCGGTCAGGATTCTCGCGGTCGGCGTCGGACGCGGGCTTGCCTGCCTGGGTCGGCAGTCTGCCCCTCGGGTCAGTTGTCGGCGCGGTCGCCGAGGAGGGTGCGGAGTTGCTGCTCGGCCCAGAGGTCTTCCTCGATCTCCTTCTCGGTGGAGCCGATGCCGACCGCGAGCAGGGACAGCGCCGTGAGGACGCCGAGGACCATGGCCAGCGGACCGAAGAAGGCGTACGCGTCGAGGCCGGTGACGGTGCCGGTGCGGCCGGTCGGGGTGGTGACCTCCATGGCGGCCATGCCGGTGTAGTGCATGCCGTTGACGGCCACACCCATGATCAGCGCCGCGGCGACGGTCGCCGCCATGCCCCGCACGTTCAGCGTCGCCCACAGCGCCGCCGTGGCCGCGACGACCGCGATCACGATGGACAGCACGAGCAACGTGACGACGTAGGTGACCGACGCGCTCATCCGCATGGCCGAGATGCCCACGTAGTGCATGGACGCGACACCGATGCCGGTGATGGTGCCCGCCCCGACAAGCCGTGCCCACCCGGCGTGCCCGTTGACCACCGCGCTGAGCCCGATCGCCACGATGCCGACGGCCAGCACCAGGCTGATCACGGTGCGGAACAGGTCGTAGCGGATCTCGGTGCCGTCCACCGCGAACCCCATCATCGCGACGAAGTGCATGACCCAGATCCCGGTCCCGCCGATCGACACCGCCCCCAGCGCCAACCACGCCCGCCGCGACCACCCGCTGTGCGCCCTGGCCCGCTGCATGCTCATCAGCCCGAGCGCGCACCCCAGGCACGAGATGAGGTACGACAACGCCGGGGTCACCGCGCCCGCCGAGAAGTGGTGCACGTGGTCCATGGTCATCCGTTCGACGGTCGAGGAGTCCCCGCGAGCAGACCACGCGCACCCCCGCCACTCCAATTCCCCGGCGTGAGAGATGACTCATGCTCACTGTCTCTTGTGGACCCCTTGGACCTGGGGGTATACCCGCGCGGACCTCGACCCCGGCGCCCGGCCGACCACGGACCGTCACCCGATTTCGCCCCCCTCGGGACCTGCCCCGATCCCCTTGTCGCCGGGAGGTGGCGAACTGTCCACTATGGACGCGAATCGGACAGGCCCGCGACTTGTCGATCTACGTCCGTGCGACTTGCACCCGCACCGCCCCCTCGCCCGCGCCACCGGGCCCCTGACCAGGCGTTTCCTGCCGCCACCTGCCTGGATGTTCACCCGTTCCAGCGACAGAAGTTATCCACATGTGGATCTTCAGCGCCCCGTTTCAAGATCGACTGTCGGCGCCTCCCAATAGACTGGCACCGGGACGCCCCCCGGAGTGGGTGGGGGCTGGGGCAGGACTGGCGTGCGCGCGCGAGGCGGGGCTCGGCGCGGTGGGGCGGGGCGGGCGGAGCGCGGGTAGGGCTGGGCGGAGTGAGGTGGAGCCCGGTGGGGCGGGGCGCGGTGGGGCAGAGCGAGGCGCGGCGCGGTGGGGCGGAGTTAGCGCGGTGGGGCGGAGCCCGGTGAGGCGCGGAGCAGGGGCGAGACGCGGTGGGGTGGGGTGCGGCGGAGCGCGGTAGGGCGCGGTGCGGTGGGGCAGGGACGAGGCGCGGTGCGGTGGGGCGCGGTGGGGCGGAGCTAGGCGGAGCGCGGTGAGGCGCGGCGCAGGGGTGAGGCGCGGTGAGATGCGGCGCGGCGGAGCGAGGTAGGCCGGGGCGCGGCGCGGTAGGGCGCGGTGGGGCAGGGATGAGGCGCGGTGCGGTGGGGCAGGGCAGGGCAAGGCGGGGCTAGGCGGTGCGGGGCGCGGCGTGGTGGAGCGCGGTGGGGAAGGGCGCGGCGGGTGGGGCGGGGTGGTTTACGAGGGGGCGGGTGGGGCGGTCAGCGGCAGGGGGGGCGGTAGCCGTCGACGGTGAGGCCGTGGAAGGTGAGGGTGTTGGCGGTTTTGCCGACGAAGACCAGGCCGCGGGCTTCTTTTGTGGCGGTGCTGAACGGGTGGGTGGGTTTGCCCAGTTCGGGGAGCCATGTCCAATTGTCGGGCGACAGGCTGAAGAACTTCCGCACCACCTTGCCGCCGGTCGACGGAATGCGGGTGAGCCATTTGTCGCCGCCGCTCCAGGCCGATGCGGGGCGGAGTTGGACGTGCAGGTCGGCGGTGGCGCTGTAGGTCAGCCAGAAGCCCTTGGAGCGCGACAGGTCGGCCTGGGCCTCGAACTGGTTGGCCAGCCACAGGACCACGACGTGCCACTCGGCGTTGAGGAAGGTGACCTTCGCGGTGTACTGGCGGCCGTCGCGGACGAGCAGGCTGCCGGTGGCGGGCACCGTCGTGCCCTCACCGGAGGCGAGCCACTGCTGGTAGCGGTCGATCGACGGGGTCGCGCACTCGCACCCGGGCCGCGACGACAATCCGCCCTCGGCCACCGCGACCGTTCCCGAACCGAGCAGTGATCCCGCCAGCACAAAGGCGGCGAATACCTTGCCGAAACCCGATGAGCGCATTCCCGGAAATTAGCACACAGCCCGACCAGGAGAATACGTCGACTCATCCACAATCTCGCTCGCCACCATTCCCCACCACCGCGCGTTCCCTGTCACATCGGCAGGTCGACGTCTGGTCGAGCACCCGGCACCGAGCGGCAACCACCTTGACCACCGCCGAGCTCCGCCGACCAGGGAGAGGACACCCCGCCATGACCACCGTCCCCGAGTACAACGCCACCCTGCCCGCGCACCAGAAGGAGATCGCCGACGCGCTCATGTCCCTGATCGAGACCGTCCTGCCCGGCAGGGGCGCCGTGTGGCACGGGCACCCCGTGTGGAGCCTGGGCCCCGCGCCGGGCAAGCAGCCGGTCTGCCTGGTCAAGGCGTACCCCCGCCACGTCACCTTCGGCCTCTGGCGCGGTCAGGAGATCGCCGACCCGGCCGGGTTGGAACCCGGTTCCCGGACCATGGCGTCGGTCAGGCTCACCGCCCTCGCCGACGTCGACGCCGCGCGGTTCGCCGGCTGGCTGCGGCAGGCCCGCGACCTCGAGGGCTGAGATGAGGAAACGCCCGGGAGCTCCGGGCGTTCACCTCAGGCTCAGGCCAGTTCCCTGCCGTGCACGACCACCGCCCAGATCACCAGGACGTCCAGCGCGATCGCGATCATCGACCAGGCCGGGGACGCGGGCAGGAACGCGATCTGCGACAGCGCGTTGACCCCCGCGAGCAGCACCGCGACGACCCTGGCCCACACCGCGCCGGTCAGCAGCGCGATGCCCGCCGCGGCGGCGACGGTGCCGATCACCAGGTGCGTCCACCCCCAGCCGGTCAGGTCGAACACGAGCAGACCGCCGGGGGTGGCGGTGTAGTAGTCGCCGTGCAGCAGGGCGACCAGGCCGTAGACGACGGTGAACAGCCCGACCAGGACCATCACGATCGCGGCGAAGAGGATCCAGCCGGTCCAGCCGGTCGGCCGGGTGCTCTGGTGTACCGGTGTGTTCATCGACTACCTCCGATTCGTCGTGTCACCGTGGACTCTTCGCCGCCCGCGCCGCCCGCGCATCGCCCGATCCCGGTGAGCGGCTACCGGGTCAGCAGCCGCCCGCCCCACTGCCACACCTCGAACGCGCCGAGCACGACGCTCGCCACCGGGTCAGGGGGGTCCTCTGGTCGAGCCGAGCGCTTCTGCGCCGCCAGCACCACCAGCACGAACAACACCGACATCAACGCCTTTCCGCGAACCCGCATGCTGCCTCCCTCACTCCCGTGTGGACAAAGAGGTTCCTCACAACAGGCCCTGCCGCCTGGCCACCACGACCGCGTCGCGCCGCTGGCGGACGCCGAGCTTGCGGTAGATGCCGCGCAGGTGCGTCTTCACCGTGTTCGCCGAGACGAACATCGACTCGGCGATCTCGTCCACCGTGCGCATCGACGGCAGTTCCAGCAGCAGTTCCAGTTCCCTGGTGGTCAACGGGTCCGTGGTCGCCGCGGCCGCGGGCAGTGCCGAGAGCGTGCGCACCGCGAAGCCGTCCAGTCGGCCGAACCGGCCCGCCCCCTCGGCGAGCAGGTCCCGCACCGACCGGCGCGCGGTGAGGAACGGCCGCACCGCGCTGAGGGGTTCGGCCACCCGCAACGCCTTCGCCAGCGCCTCGTGCGCCCGGTGCGGGTTCTCCGCCCGGTCGACCAGGGTCGCCTCCAGCAGCCAGGCGTCGATGGTCGTGGTGGCGACCAGTGGGGGCATCGTCCCGGCCAGCACCGGCACCAGCAGCCTGCGCGCCTGGCTGACCCGACCGTGGTGGGCGTGCAGGATCGCGTGCAACACCGACAGTTCCGCCCGACCCTCCAACGCGGAGTGTCCACTGTCGACAAGTTCGACCGCGCGGCCGGGTTCGCCGACGCGCAGCGCCATCCGCACCAGCGTGGGCAGCAGCAGGGCCGATACCCGGGGGCAGACCCGGTTCCCGCCCAACCGGTGCCAGTGCCGCGCGGCCGTGCGCACCACCGCGTGCGGGTCGTCCGAGCCCTCGAACTCGACGAACGCGGTCAGGCTGTGCGAGGCCAACGCGATCGTCGGCTCCTGGTGCGCGGGCGCCGTCTGGACCGCCAACGCCGCCAACCGCTTGGCCTCCGCGGTGTCGCCCTGCTGGTAGGCGTACGCGCCGAGCACGACGTAGACCACCGAGCACGGCCAGCTCAGCTGCCACCCGCGTGAGTTCGCCAGGTGCAACGCCCGCCGCGCCCGCCGCTCCATCTCCGGCAGGTCCGACCGCATCGCCGCGGCCACCGCGAAGTGCGCCTTCGCCCGCAGCGCCAGCCACGGCAGGTCGTCGCGCAAGCAGGTCTGCACGACCCGGCTCAGCTCGGACTCCGCGGCCTCCAGGTCCCCGGCCCACAACGCCGACACACCGCGGGCGTGCCGCGACAGCACGTCGACGTGCGTGTCGCCGGTCGGCTTGGCCCTGCTCTGCCGCGGTACGCGCGTCGCGTCGAGGTGCGAGCGTCGCGATTGGACGGTGTCGTGCAGCGCGCGGTCCCGGTCCGGCCACGGTGTCGCGTCGGTGCCCGCTATCCGCGACAGGAATCCGTCCGCGGCAAGGGGGTCCGGGACCTCCAGCGCCGCGAGCGCCGCGATCACGGCCACCCGGGGCTTGGCCAATCGCTCGTCGGGCAGCGTCGCCACCACGGCGGCGACGCTCGCGCCCTGACCCCGGGTCACCGCCCTGACCCCGTCGGACTCGACCAGTTCCGCGGCCAGGTCCGAGTCCTGGGCCAGTTCGGCGTGCCGCAGGGCGGCGGCGAGGTCGCCGTCGTCGCGGAACCACCTGGCCGCCGTGCGGTGCAACCGCTGCGGCGCACCCGGCCTGGTCCTGGCCAACTCGGCCCGCAGGTGGTCGCGCAGCAGCGGGTGGTAGCGGTACCACTCACCGGGGACGTCGTCGCACCGCACCACCATCGAGTTCGTCCGCACCAGCCCGGGCAGCACCGTCCCCGCGTGCCGCAACCCGGACAGCGCCGTGGCCAACTCCGCGCTCACCCGGTCGCACACGCTCGTCGACAGCAGGAACTGCCGCGTGTGCGGGGGATGGGCGCCCAGCACCTCCTCGGCGATGTAGGCGGTCGCGAACGGGTCCTCCGCGGGGAACCCCGCCAGGTCCCGGTCCTCGCGGGCCAACCACCGCGCGGCCAGCCGGGTACCGGCCACCCAACCCTGGGTCCGCGCCAGCAGCGGCTCGACGTGCTCCGGGCCCAGCCCGGCCGCGTGCTCGGCCAGCAGTGCCGCCGCCTCCGGCCCGGTCATCGCCAACTGGTGGCCGTCGACCTCCCGCAACCGGCCCTCCAGGCTCAACCGGGACAGGTGCACCGGCGGGACGCGGCCCGCGAGCACCAACCGCAGGTTGTCCGGTGTGTGCCGGATGAGCGTGGCCATCGCCTGCACGACAGCGGGTTCGCGCAACTCGTGCACGTCGTCGAGGACGAGGCACACCGGGTCGGACAGCGCGGCCACCGCGCGCACCAGGTCGCCGATGGGGTCGCCCGCGCACGTCGCCGCGCTGGGCAGGCCGAGCGCGGCGTGGACGGTCGCCCACAGCAGCGCGGGTTCGTTGTCGCGCTGGTCGAGCGTCGCCCACCGCACCGGGCCGGTCGCCGTGCTCGCCCACGCCGCGAGCGCGGTGGTCTTGCCGGACCCGGCGGGCCCGTGCACCACGGTCACCGGCGGCGGGGTGCAGGCCGCGCGGACGTTGCGCTCCACCACCGCGGCCAGCCGGTCCCGCCACGGGCCCGCGGCTGAGGTGGACGGGACGCGCACTTTCCCGGCTGGGACGGCGCGGTGGTCGTCGATGACGAGGATCTGGTCGTGCTCGGACATCGGTTGTCGCACTCCTGTTCGCTGTTTCGCCCGACCCCGGGTTATCCGTCGCGAATAGCGGGGCCGATATCTTCTTTTCGGCGAGTAGAGCGGTACGACTGAATGACCGGCGTCACCTCCGACGGGCGAAAGACCAAGATCGTGTCCGCTCGGATCGGTTTGTCCGTCCCGATTCGGTGCCGCGGGCGGCCACTCTGTGATTCACGCCTCGTGCCTCGACCGCGAATCCGGCCCGAATGCCCGACGCCCGCCCCTCCGGGCATTCCCAGTATTCGGTGGCAAATGGGAACGAGCCGCCGGAATCACCCGGCGCGGGTGACGATCCCAGCGGCCGACCACGCGCGAACGCCCCGCGTCCTGGCCGGACACGGGGCGTTTCGCGGGTGCGGGTTCAGCCCGCGAACACCCGGGCCGCGGTGGCGACCGAGGGCAGCGCGGCCACGGCCAGCGCGAGGCCGATCGAGCACGACAGCAGCAGCAGCCTGGCCGTGGCCCGCACCCGCCGCCTGCCCCGTCTGCGCGGCTGCGACAACGCGTAGGCCGCGTCCAACGACGTCCTCGTGCTCATCGGTCCTCCTCCGTTTCGCCGCGACCCCTGTCGGTCGCGCTATTCGCTGTAAGGCCGGGATGACGCGCCGCGGCGCCCGGGTGCCCGCGGACTGGTGTTCGGCGCGGATGGCAATGACCTGATAAGTCCGTGGTTCGCCGCTTGCCCCGGGATCGGCGTCGTGCCGCTCTGACCGCCGAGTTCGGGTGCGCGGGTGCGTCGTCGATGTGTGGATCGTTCGACTGTGTGTGCGAGTGGCTTGGCGGATCCGCGACGTACGCCTCGGTTTGTCGGATAGGTCTGCCGCTCGATTCAGGCGCGTGGGCCACGGCCATATCGCCCGCGGCAGGCTGGTTCCGGGGAGTGGACTGCGTTGATGCCTCGGCGTTCCGCGTGGCTCGGTGGCGGTCGTGGGTGGTTTACCCCGGTGTCGGGTCGGCCGCTGGGCTGCGTGGTCGCGACCCCGACTTCGCTGCACGCGCCTCGGGCGGCGGACCCGACACCGGGTGACGGGGACTCGGGGACCTCGGTTCCGTGGTGGTCCCGGTCGCGCCGTCTGGGACAAGTCTGCCGCGGCGCGCCTGCGAAGATCATCACCTGGAGCGGGGGAGATCCCGTCCGGCCAGCGCGGCGACCGCGGCCGCGTGCAGACCCGGTGCGGCCACGAGGAACCCGGGCGCCTCGGGCGTCCACGGCGACCCGTCGACCGAGGACACGACCGCCCCGGCCTCGGTCGCGACGAGACCGGCGCCGAGCAGGTTCTCCGCGTCCCGGCCGAACACCCAGAACAGGTCGACACGACCCGCGCCGACCTCGGCGACCTGCCACGACGTCGGACCGAGGTTGCGCAGCGCGGCGACCCGGTCGAGCATCCCCGGCAACGCCAGGCCCGCCGCCGCGTTGGCCCCGGGCTGGGGCGTGGCGGGGTGGCTGGAGCCCGCGAGGGCGGCGGCGAGGGACACCTTGGCGGACGGGCGGATCGGCTTGCCGTCGCGCCAGGCGCCCTTGCCGCGTTCAGCCGCGTAGGTCTCGCCGAGGGTGGGGGAGTGCAGCACGGTGAGGACCGCCTCGCCGTTGTCGACAAGGGTGGCGGTCACGCACCACTGGGGCAGTCCCTGGAGGTACTGCACGGCCCCGTCGATGGAGTCGATCACCCAGTCGCCCGCGGGGAGGCGGTCGCGGAGTTCGGCGGTGAGGGGTCGGTCGAGGTCGGTGAACCGGGCCAGCAGCCCTGGCAGGGTCGTGGCGGTCGTCGTCGTGGCGGCGGGGATCCGGGAGGCGATGTCCTCGACGGTCTCGATCACGGTGGTCAGCATGGGGCGAGGGTCGCAGCGGGTGGCTGTTCGGCGGCTGCGCTTGGCACCGGGTGAGCGGAAGTGGACACTGGCGGGGGTGGAACTGAGCGAACTGGACCAGCGCGTGGTGTCGGCCCTGCAGGTCGACGGGCGGGCCGGGCCCGGTCGGATCGCCGAGGTCCTCGGGGTGTCGGCGCGGACGGTGGCGCGGAGCCTCACCCGGGTCGCGGGGGCGGTGCGGGTGGTGCGCGTGCCGGACCGGGCGACGCTGCCGGAGGTGACGCTGCTGCGGGTCCGGGTGCTGCGCGGGCGGGTCGAGGTGCTCGCCGACGCGCTGGCCCGCCGCCCCGAGGTCCTGTTCGTCGACGTCCTCACCGGCGGCGAGGAGATCAGCGCCGTCACCCTCGGCGGCACCCCCCGCCTGCCCACCGGCCAGGCCATCACCAGCGTCCGCGCCCACCGCGTCCTGCACGTCTTCTCCGACGCCGCCGACTGGCGCACCGGCCTGCTCACCCCGGCGGAACTCGCGGCGCTGACGCCCGCGCCGCCGGTGGGCTCGCACGTTCCCGACGACCTCGACTCACGCGTGCTCGACGTCCTGTCGACCGACGCCCGCACACCACCCGGCGCCGTGGCCGCCGCCGTGTCCGCGCCGGAGTCGACGGTCCGCCGCCGCCTCGACCGGCTGGCGGGCGCGGGCCTGGTGCGCACCTGCGTGGTGGCGGACCCGAGGCTGTTCGGGTTCGGCGTGGACGCGAACATCTGGATGACGGTGCCGCCCGGTCGCCTGGCGGAACTCGGCAGGCGCTTGGCGGCGTCGCCCGTGGTGCACGGTGTGCTGGCCACGACCGGCACCACGAACCTGATGGCCGCGGTGTTCTGCCGGGACCTGTCGGAGCTGTACCGGTTCGTGACCGCGCTGGATGACGTGCCGTCGGCCGAGGTGACCGTGGTGGAGGGGGCGGTCAAGCGGGCGGGGCACCGGCATCCTGGTCCGCGCGGGCCGTTCTGAGCAGCCCCCGTTTCCATCCTTCCAGCTGTTGGCCGCGGGAAGCCAGACCCACTGTGGCTGCTGTGGACAGGCAGGGTGGACGTGTCCCGGTGTGAAGCCTGTTCGGCACCACAGGTTCGGTGCCCGCGTGAGAGTCGCGGCCCCGGAGGTTGTCCCCATCCGGTCATCTCATCCACAGCCCGCACACTGCCTCTGGCTTCCCCCGGCCCGTACAGGGAAGGATGGAAACGGGGGCTGCTCAGAACGGCAGGCACGCCGCGAACGGTCCTCATCGGACAGTCACGGAGGTGCCACACCTTGCCGCCTGCCCCGATCGCGTCGCGAAGGTTGGCATCGAGGCTGACCTGCGGCTGCACAGGTCGGGGCGCTCCCTCCGGTAGGTCAGCCCAGCAGCAGCGGGAGCTCGGTGAGGCCGCGGTTGCGGAAAGACGGCTGCCACCGGAGATCGGCCAGGTCGACCGCGGCGCGGAAACCCCGGGCCAGCAGGGCCGAGAACGCGGCGGCGGCCTCGGCCTGGCTGAGCCGGGACCCGAAGCTGCGGTGGATGCCGTGGCCGTAGCTCAGGTGCGGGTTGGGGTCGCGGCGCAGGTCGAGGGTGTCGGGGCGGTCGAACACGGTCTCGTCGTGGTTGGCGGAGGCGATGCCGAGCAGGACCGTGTCACCGGCGGGGACCTCGACGCCCGCGATGTCGAGCTCGCGGGTCGGGAAGCGGCGGATGGCCCACTGCAGCGGCTGGTCGAAGCGGGTCAGCTCCTCGACCGCGCGGGGCAGCAGCGCCTCGTCGGAACGCAGGTCGGCGAGCTGGTCGGGGGCGGCGAGCAGGGCGCGGACACCGTTGCCGATCAGGTGCACCAGGTTCTCGTACCCGGCCCACAGCGCCAGGAACGCCATCGACACCAACTCGGACTCGCTGAGCCGGTCCTCGTTGTCGCGCACCGCGATCAGACCGGACAACAGGTCGGGCCCCGGCTCGGCGCGCTTGGCGGCGACCAGGTCCACCAGGAACCCGTGCATCGCCACCACCGCGTCGCGCGCGGCGGTCGGCGGCTGGTCCGGGCCGGGGGTCAGCAGGGTGGTGGTCCAGCCGCGGAACCGGGCGCGGTCGGCGGGCGGCACCCCGAGCAGGTCGCCGATCACCCGCAACGGCAACGGCGCCGCGAACCCGGCGATCAGGTCCACCGGCTCACCCGAGGGCAACCCGGCCACCAACTCCCGCGCCGCCGCCTCGATCGCGGGCACCAACTCCTGCACCCGGCGCGGGGTGAACTCGCCCGCGATCAACGTCCGCAACCGGGTGTGGTCCGGCGGGTCCAGGTTCAGCAGGTTCGCGTCCAGCGCGGGCGGCAGCGAGAACCCCCGGTACCCGGCCCCCGCGTTCGACCGGTCCACCGACAACCGCGGATCGGCCAACCCGCCGCGCACATCGTCGTACCTGGTCACCACCCACGCCGCCGCACCGTCCGGTGTGGACACCTGGCGGATCCCACCCCCGGCGCGCAACCGCGCGTAGATGGGGTACGGGTCGACGTGGAACGCCCGCCCGAACAACTCGCTCATCCCTGCTCCGTCACCGTGCGGTCTGGATCGCCGTGCCACCACTGGTCGAACCGCCGCCCACCACGCGGATACCCCCGCGCGCCGCGACCCACCACGGCGACGTTCGCCACCCTGTGGATCGCCACCCGGCAGACCACCGTTTCGCCGACCGCCACATTGTGGATCATCGTGCCCTGTGCGGGGCCGGGGTGGTCAGCCGGACCGGGGGTCGAGGTTCGTGTAAGCGCGGGCCACTCGGACCAGCCAGGCGGTGTCGGTGTCGGGTGGGGGTGGCTCGGCGACCGTGCCGGTGCGGGGGGCCGGGGTGCGGGCGGTCAGGGCGTCGGTGATGGCGATCGCGGTGAACTGGGCACGGAGGTCCGGGTCGGGGGGAACCGGGGTGGCGTGGGTGGGGTTGAGCCAGCGGAGGCCGTCCTGGATCTCGATCACCCGGCGGTGGAGGCGGAAGTTGAGGTCGCGGCCGGCGCGGCGGCCCGCCTCGCGGTCGAGGGCCAGGGCGGGGTTCGCGGTCATCAGGGCCGACCACAGCGGGTACAGCGCGCGGTAGGACCGGCGGTCGCGCCACCCCGCGCGGACCCGGCCGACCTGCGGCCCCCACCCGGGCAGGCTCCACCCGATCAGCGTGCAGATCCCGCCGAGCCCGGCCCCGAGCCGCGCGACGATCTCCCACCGCTGCGGGTCCAGGCCCAGCGGCGCCGCGACCACGTCCGCGTAGCGCGCCAGCACGTAAGCCAACCCGCCCACCGCGCCGATCGCCGCCAGCCGGAGCCCGCGCGAGAGCCAGGCCCCGTCGACCGCGCGGGCGTAGCGCAGACAACGCACCACGATCAGGTACTCCGTCACGGCGAACGCGGTCACGTAGAGCATCAAGTACACCGAGTACAGCCCGTGCCCCGCGAACCGGACCGCGGCCGTGGTGGTGTCCTCCTCGGTCAGGTCGGCGAGGGTGAACAGCACCGCCATCGACGCCAGCACCGCGGCGAAACCCCAGATCTGGCGCCGGACCACCGGTCGCGCGCGCTCCGGCTCGCGGTCCCAGAACGTCAACGCGGCCAGCTGGCTGGCGGCCACACCGATCACGCTGCCCTGCGACAGCAGCAGCGCCAGGTTCGGCACCCCCGTCGCCCGGTCGAGGGCCGCCCACACCCGGGGGTCACTGATGGTGAACGTCAACCCCATGAACAGGTAGAAGAACCCCACCGCCACCGCCGCCGGGCCGCGGTCGCCGCGCGCCAGCGCCGGGAGCTTGAACAGCAGGCTGACCCACGCGATCCCCGCGCACAGCGGGTAGAGGACCCCGTTCATCCCGTCGAGTGGTCGAGCGAGTCGGCGATCCGCGCGGCCAGGCCCTGGTGCCGGGGCGCCGCCGAGCCCAGCCGCCTGGCCAGCAGGTACGCCATGACCTCGGCCTGCTGCTCCTGCTCGTCGCTGTAGTCCTTGCGCGCCAGCATGTCGCGCACCAGCCCCGGGTCGATGTCGGGGAAGAACACCGCGGCGGTGTCCTCGTCGAGGTGGCCGCCGCCGCGGTGGCAGCAGATCATGTGCCCGATCTCGTGCAGGATGATGTGCTCCCGGTGCGCTCGCGTGGTGGTCTCGTCGTAGAAGATGAAGTCGGCCTCCCGGGTCGCCACCCAGAGCCCGCACGGCTCCGACGCGCGCATCGGCACCGGCACCACGTGCAGCGGTCGTCCCCGCGCCGCGGCCAGGTGTTCGCACAGCGCGGCGAGGTCGAGCCGCTCGGGCAGGTCGAGCCCGGCGAGCAGGTCCGCGCACGCGCGCCGGATCGCCCGCAGGTCCCGCCGCGACACCGGGTCACTCCCCGGGGTCGGCGTCGGTGACCGGCGGCAGCCCGCGTTGGCGGCGCGCCTGGTCGAGCAGCGCGGTGATCAGGTCCAGGTTCGACCGGGGCAGCCCCATCGCCCGCTGCGCGATGCCGACCACGCCCCGGTCGCGCAGCATCGCCAGCTGCTCGAGCTGGTCGCGGACCCGTTCGCCCTGGCCGTCCTCGTCGTCGAAGAAGTAGCTCGGGTTCACCCCGAAGAACCGCGCCAGCGCCACCAGCAGGTCGGTCGACGGGCTGGTGCGCCGCCCGGTGCGCAACATCGACAGGTACGCGCCGCTGACCCGCAGGTCCGGGTCGAGCCGCTTGATCTCGGCGGCGACCTCGGCGTTGGACCACTGCCGCCCGCGGGGCCTGCTCAACCGGAACAGCCGGTCCAGGCGCGCGGTCAA
This sequence comes from Actinokineospora cianjurensis, assembly GCF_003663795.1. Lineage (NCBI taxonomy): Bacteria > Bacillati > Actinomycetota > Actinomycetes > Pseudonocardiales > Pseudonocardiaceae > Actinokineospora > Actinokineospora cianjurensis. Next base: position 455,554 of record NZ_RCDD01000003.1, on the reverse strand, counting down.
CGGCGTGCTGGCGCCGTCGGACATCCCATTCCCCCTGCGGTGGGTCGTCGCTGCGAACCCGACCAGTGTCGCAGGGTAACTGTCAGTTGACAATCCGCCCACACCGCTGGCTACGATGACCCACAAGGGTTAACTCCCAGTTAGAGCGCCAACCGTCGGTGTCCCCAAGGCGGTGGGTGTGGTGCGCGGGCCTGGTGCGCGGGCCCGTCGCCGGTGAAGCCCTTGTGTGTGGGGGTGTGCCGTGTGGCGGGGTCCAGGGGGTACCTCGCCACACGGTGCCCCGCACCCAATGACGCAGTGCCCCGCTCGTGATGTGCCCGCTCGTGACGTGCCCGCTGGTGACGTGCCCGCCCGCTGGTGCGCCCCGCTGCGGATGCGCCCGCACAACGCCCACCCGCTCGTTGTCTTGTGCGGCAACGATTCGGCGCTGGGCCAGCGGGGCCGGGAGAAAGAAGGAGTTCCGCGCTCAACCGGCCTGGGGGTTACCGGGAGCGCGGAACTTCAACTAGCGTAGTACGCCGATGGCCTCCCTGCACAGCGGCGCGGCGAAATTCGTTCTCGGGCGTGTCGCCGGGGTCGGGTCGGTCCCGTTCCGGTCACGCCGCGCGCACGACTGCGCCACGGCCGTCACACCCGTCCCCACCACGGCTTCTTGACCTTGGACGGCCGTCAGCACTGCTAACGTCCGAGGGCCCTCGGTTTGTGACATCAGCCGCCAAGATGCGACGAAGGTCACTTCCGCGAGTCCGGTCGGGTCCACAGTGGACAGATCAGCGCGGCTCGGTGTCGGGTGCGCCCGGCGCGGGGACCTCGTCGCCGATGACGACCACCCGGTCCCGGCCGCCGCGCTTGGCGGCGCCGAGGGCCCGGTCGGCGAGTTGCTGCAGGTCGACCAGGTCCCCGCCGTGCTCGGGCGCGCACGCGACGCCGATGGACACGGTGCACGGCGGGACGTCGTGGCCGAGCCGCACCCGGGGCCCGCTCGCCGGAAGGTCGATCGAGGTGTCCAGGCGGCGCACGGCGGTGCGGATCCGCTCGGCCGCCTCCCGCGCCTGCTCGACGGTGGTGTCGGGCAGGACCACCGCGAGTTCCTCCCCGCCCCACCTCGCCAGCAGGTCGCCGCCCCGGGTGCTCGCGCGCAGCGCGTCGGCCACGGCGCGCAGCACCTGGTCGCCGCCGAAGTGGGTGAGCCGGTCGTTCCACCGCTTGAAGCGGTCCAGGTCGAGCATCAGCACCGCCGTCGACCGCCCCGCCTCCCGGTCGGCGGCCAGCACCGCGGCGGCGGCCGGGTCGAACCCGCGCCGGTTGCGCAAACCGGTGAGCGGGTCGGTGGTCGCGTCGACGCGCAACTGGTCGCGGTCCGCTGTGCGCGCGGCCAACCTGCCGAGCATCCTCGTCTCCATCACCGCGACCGCCAGCACGGCGAGCAGCGCGACCGGCGTGACCAGGGCCGCGACCACGGCCCCGAGCGCTATCAGCAACGTGTGCGCCATCAGCAGGTTGTCCTCGCGGGTGCCGAAGGTCGCCGCCGCGTCCCACCGGTGGAACCGGACGCCCCGGTACAGGGCGACCACCGCCGCGTCGACGACGAAGTACGCGACCGCCGCCAGCAGCAGCACCGCGCCGAACCACAGGCCGTTGCCGGTCGTCAGCACGGTGACGTCCGCGGGCAACGCCGGGCCGGTCAGCGCCCCGCGCACCAGTCCGGCAGCCGTGACCGCCAGCAGCAGCGATCCCGTGCTGCCCACCCAGACCGCGGCCGGTCTCAGCGAGATCCGGTACCGGCGCAGCCGCACCGCGACCACCAGTGCCGCGGCCAGCAACGGCGGCAGCAGCACCGCCGCGCTGAAGTACCAGATCGACGCCTGGTCGATGAACTCGACGGCACCGCGCCGCGCGCGCTCGACCCGGCGGCGCTGCTCGCTCGCCGCGGTCAGTTCCGTGTAGGTCAGCGCGCACGCGACCAGGACCAGGAACACGCCCCAGTCGCCCGTGGTCACCAGCGGCGCCAGCACCACGGCCGCCACCACGGCGAGCACCGCGGCGGTGTCCGTGCCCAGCAGCATCGCCACCGTCGGCCGGTCGAACTCGTCGGTCCACCGCCGCCTGCGCCGCGGTGGCACGACCCAGCCCCGCCGCGCGCCCGCCGGACCGGTCAGGCCGCCGTCGACCGGGCGCGACAGCGCGAACGGGATCCCGGCGAACCGGGACGCCGCGAGCTCGTCGTACCGCGGTCGCGTGCGCACCCGCCGGTCGATGCCGGACCTGCGGCAGTCCGACCCGGTGTGGATTCCCCCCATACCGCCCCTCCCCGTGAGCAGCTCAGAGCGGACCCGTCGTCGCACAGGGGATGGGAGATGTCGGCCGGACCCCCGTCCCGCCTCGCGGAGGCCGCCCCCGGGGCATGGCTCCGCGTGATCACCTCGCGGTCCCCCGTGGGCGCGAGTCCCTCACCCAGAACCCTAGGGCAAGCCGCCGACAGCGGTGGGCGGAGCGCGTCAACCACTCATTCGGCGCACCGCCGATGGGGCGGACGGCGGCGCGATCTCGGCGCGACCGGCGGCCGCGATACCCGCGAACAGCGCTACCTCTTGATCATCAAGGCACTGCGCGGACGTACGGGGACTCGGGAGCCCAAGTCTGCGCCACCGGGCCGTCGCTGTCGAGGTCTCGCTGCCCGGGGCGGAAAGGTGAGGCCGCGGCGGTGGGTTGGTGGGCCACCGCCGCGGCCTCGGCTCGCGGCGTCGGGCGAGTTCCGCCCGACAGGTCCAGGGTGTCAGAAGAACCCGGGACCGGCGTGGTGACACTCGTCGGGCGTTCGGGCGGTCCAACCCGGCGCCGGTACCCGCGACGGTAGGTGGCCTAGACCAATTCGTCAATGCAGCAGCAGGTCAGTGCGCGTCGAGGTCCCCGGCGACGAACCCGCGATGAACCCGGCGAGGTCCTTGCCGCCGGGGAACAGGCCCTGCGCGACCCAGGTGTCGTAGGTTGAGGCCGGTGTTCACCCCCGCGCCGTCGCTGAGCACCCTGGCGCCCTGCTCGGTCCTGGCCCGCACCGCGTACACCGCCCAGGTGGCCCAGGCGTCGATCCGGCCGGTGGAGAACGCGGCGTTCGCCTCGGTGGGCGCCAGGAAGTCCAGTGTCACGTCCTTGTCGGAGAGGCCCGCCCTGGTCAGCTCGCCGATCACCAGGTAGTGCGCGACGCTGCCCTTGGTGGTGGGCGAGATCCGCTTGCCGCGCAGGTCCGCGACGGTCTTGACCGGGCTGTCCCCGGGCACCAGCAGGTAGGTGCCGCGGCCGCCGTTGGTCCACGCCGCGGCGACCTTGATCTTCGAGCCGTTCGCGATGGCGGTGACCGGGGGGGGGGGGGGGGGGGGGGGGGGGGGGGGGGGGGGGGGGGGGGGAGTCGCTGGCGCCACCGATGTCGATCGCGTCGGCGCGCAGGGCCTCGTGCAGGTTGACCGCGGCGGCGAACTGCGACCACTCGATGTCGTAGGGCAGGTTGTCGAGCAGGCCCGCGGCGCGCAGCCGCGACTGGGTGGCGCCGGTCTGGTCGCCGACCCGCAGCACCACCCGGCCGCTGTTGTCCGAAGTGGATGATCCGCAGGCGGTCAGCGCTGCCGCGCCGAGCAGGGCGACGAGCAGCAGCAGGACGCGTTTCGAGCGCATGGCGGGCTCTCCCCGGTGCGGTAAACGATCACCAACGGGTGTCCGTTGTCGCGGCCGGGCCGGGGAGAGTCAACGGCTCCAGGCGCGTTCCCAGCGGGCGAGACGGTCTTCCGCGATCCACAGTGGACCGTTCGCGGTCGGCACCTCGACGCCGGGCGCGCGGTCGGTGCCCGCCAGTAGCGACAGCTCGGGACCGGTGAGCGTTTCGTAGTGCGCCAGGGCATCTTCGGCCGTCAGTGGCGGTTCTGGCGGCAGGGCGATGCCGGACGCGGCGTGGACGGCGTCGACGTACTCGCGCAGCGGGCGCCAGCCCGGGACCACGAAACTGCCGCCCGCACCGGTGAGAACCAGGGTCGGCAGGGCGTAGCGGATGCCCTCGTCGAGTTCTTTCGCCTGTCCGCTGTGCGGTCCGGGGCCGTTGACCGCCAACACCTTGTCGCACGGGCGCCGGGTCTCGGCGTGGTCGGCGCGCACGGCGTCGGTGGCCCCGGCCAGATCGGTGACCAGCCGGTCGACGTCCAACCCCGGCACGCCCGTGACCGCGTGGCGGATCCCCGGCTCGTCGTCGGCAGGCGTGCCCGCGATGAACGTGCTTTCCCGCAGCCGCCGCACCACCCGCTCGGCGACGTCCGCGCCCTGGGTCTCGGCCGCCTTGCCCGCCAGCGACGCGGGCAGGCTCGACCTGGTCAGCCAGGCCAGCCGGTCCGCGTGCGGCGCGCCGGTGTGCGCGGCGACCTCGGCGATGAAGCCGTTGTACCAGCGGGCCTCGGCAGCCGGGTCCGGGGCCGGGTCGTCCCCATCGTCGAACAGGATGCCGAACACCCGCCGCCACCGCACCGGAGCACCCGCCCGGCCGAGCCGTTGCCGCAGCCAGCGCAGCTTCGGCTCGGTGCCCCACGCCCACGGGCAGGCCGGGTCGGTGTACTCGGTGACCGCGAGCGCGGCACCCGTCACGGCAGCGGCAGCTCGACCGGCGCCCACAGGCTGGGCAGGTTCACCACGACCCCCTCCTGGCTGCTGCGCGCGATGATCACCACCGCCGGTTCGTCGCCCGGGTTCTCCTCGCGGTGCGGCACGTAGGGCGGCACGAAGATGTAGTCGCCGGGGCCGGTCTCCAGCCGCACCTCCTGGTCGCCGTCGGCGAAGACGAACACCGGGTTGCCGGACTTGACGTAGATCGCCGTCTCCGCCTCGCCGTGGTGGTGGTCGCCGGAGTTGGTGCCGGGTCCCACGTGGGTCTCGCCCATCCACACCTTGGTCGACCCGACGGTCTTGCCCGACACCGCCTCCAGCCTGCGCATGCCGCTGGTCTGCGTGGTGTCGCCGCTGAGGTCGGCGCCCCTGATGTGGCGCAGCGGGCGGTGCCAGTGCTCGGTGCCCGCCACCCGGTCGTCGTGCTGGGTCATGGTTCTCCTAGTTCGCTATCCGGTGCGGGGTCGCCCCCGCGAGCAGGTGGGCGATGGTGGTCGCGCGCAGCACCAGGTCCAGTTGGGACTCCACAGCGGACCACAGGCCGCCCAGGTGCGCCGCGGTCCCGTGGTAGCCGACCGCGGGCCGCGGCTCACCGCGCACGCTCAGGTGCGGCCCGTCCACCGCGGTCACCGCGTCCCGCACGGTGATCGACGCCGCGTCGCGGGCCAGCCAGTAGCCGCCATCGCAGCCGCGCTGGCTGCGCACCAGACCCGCCTGGCGCAGGTCCCTGATCACCGCCTTGATGAACCGCGGTGGGATGTCCTGTGTGGACGCCACGGCCTCGCAGGTGATCGGGCGGGAGGTGTCGGCGGCGAGTTCGAGCAGGACCCGGATCGCGTAGTCCGCCTTGGCCGAGACGCGCATCACGCCCGCACGAGCACGGCGTCCGCGCGGACCCGGCCCAGGAACCGGACCACCTCGTCGGCCGCGGCGTCGTGGGTGGTGTCGTTGAGGATGTCGTGCCCGCCGTCGACCTCGACGAACCGGGCCCGCAGGCGCTCCGCGATCACCCTGGCTATCGCGATGTCGGCGAGAGCGAGGGCAGCGGCGGCGCCGGTGTCACTGCCCAGCAACACAACTGGGCCTTCGGCCGCCGCGATGACGTCGGCGGCTTGGTCCACGCGGGTCGCGACGACGTGATAGCCCTCTGTGGCCAAGCGGGTGCCGAGGCGTTGGTAGATGCCGGGGTGCTCACCCCGCCCGGGAAGCACGACCACGGTGCCATGGGTGGCTGACAGTCCCCAATGGACTGTCCTCGGTGCGCTGGTCATACCGCCACCAGTGCCTGGTCGGCCAGTTCCTGGCGGACCAGCGGGAGGACGTGGCGGCCGTAGTCGATGGCGTCGTCGAGGGGGTCGTAACCGCGGATCAGGAGAGTGGTGACGCCGATGTCGATGTAGTCCAGCAGCGCCTTGGCGACGGTGTCCGGGGTGCCGACGAGGGCGGTGGAGTTGCCCGCGGCGCCGGTGGCCGCGGCGGTCGGGGTCCACAGTGCACGGTCGTGCCGCTCACCCTTGCGGGCGGCCTCCAGGAGGCGCAGGCTGCCGACGTTGGTCGGTTCGCCGCCGCGCCACTGCTTGGTCACCGCGGCCGCGGGGGAACCCTTGATGACGTCCAGGATCCGGTGCGCGCGCTCCCACGCCAGGCCCTCGGTCGGGCCGAGGATCGGGCGGAACGAGACGCTGATGCCCGGCGCGGGTCGACCGGCCGCGTGGGCGGCGGCGCGGATGGCGGCGATCTGCTCGGCTGTCTCGGCAAGGGGCTCGCCCCAGAGCGCGAAGGTGTCCGCGTGCTTGCCGCCGACGCGGTAGGCGGCCTCGGAGGAACCGCCGAAGTAGAGCGGCAGCGCAGGGCCGTTGAGCGGGCGGACCTCGGCCCGGTAGCCGTCGACCCGGTAGTGGGTTCCGTTGTGGGAGAAGGGTTCCTCGGCCCGCCACGCGGCCTTGAGGACGTCGAGGTACTCGTCGGTGCGGGCGTAGCGCTCGTCCTTGCCCAGGTAGTCGCCGTCACGGGCCTGCTCGACATCGCTGCCGCCGGTGATGACGTGCACCGCCACCCGCCCCGCGCTGAAGTGGTCGAGCGTCGCGAACGCCCGCGCCGCCAACGTCGGCGCCACGAACCCGGGCCGGTGCGCGACGAGCAACCCCAGCCGCTCGGTGTGCGCCGCCACGTACGCCGCGACCTGCTGCCCCTCCGGCCACCCCGACCCGTACCCGATGAGCACCCGGTCGAACCCACCGTCCTCATGCGCCCGAGCGAACCGCCGCAGGTACTCCCGATCGATCACCGGCCCCGACGGCGCCCTGGTCTCGCTCTGATCCCGAGTACCCACCATCCCGACGAACTCGACCGCCATCGCTTTCCCTCCCGCCCCGGCGAAAACCCCCGCACCCGACCCCGCCCAGCGAACGACACCGCCCACCGCGGTGTCAATTGGTCATCTCGGGGTGTCCATTCCCTGGACCCCTCTTGCCCGTACCCGCGCCCCGGTCCCGCGGCGGTCTCGGTCCTGTGCGGATTCACCCGGTCCAGGGACAGAAGTTATCCACATGTGGATCTTCGGCGGCCTGTTTCAAGATCGTTTGACGGGGGGTGCCGGTAGACTGGCACTGGGACGCCCCCCGGTGTGGGTGGGGGCTGGGCAGGGTCGGGACCGCGTGCGCGCGAAGCGGCTGGGGCGGGGTAAGGGCTCCGGTGGGGGCGGGGTGGGTGCGCGGTTCGCGCGGGAGCGGAGCCCTGCTGAGACGGCCTCGTTCGGCTTGGGCTCGGGCGGCGCCGAACTCCTTGGCCGCGTCGTTCATGCGCAGCACGAACGGACGCGGAGCCTGGTGGGTAAGACGGGCGAAGTGGCGGTAGGGAGTTGGACTGGCGCTCAGGGGGGCGCCGTGGTGTCGGGGCTCGGTGGGGTGGTCGGTCTACTTGCGGCGTTTGGCGGCGGCGATGAGTTGGGAGCGGATCTCGGTGCGGGGGTGCTGGTCGCCGGGGAAGAGGTGGGTGGTGTGGGTGGGGGTGCTCAGGACCAGGACGGGGTCGCCGGGGCGGGGGATGTGGATGGGGTTGAACGAGCGGGTCAGGGTGGTGGGGCCGCCGGGGTGGGCGACCGTGACGGTGGCCTCGGGGGACTCGTGGTCGGCGCCGGTGGCCTGGACGTGGGTGATCTCGCCGGTGTGGCGGGTGCCGTGGGCGATCAGCTCCTCGACCAGGGGGTCGTACGTCGCCCGCTCGCGGGCCCGGCTCACCACGAGCGACACGCCCAGGAAGGTGCACGACAGCAGGTACGCGCCGATGCCGAGGCGTAGCCAGTCGGTGTCGGGCAGCCCGGCGAGGACGAGCGCCAGGCCCACGCTCAACGACGTCGCCAGCAGCGCGTAGGGGAGCGCCAGGAACGCGGCGGCGAGCAGCAGCACCGCGCAGACGACGATCCGCGCGACGAACGCGTCCGCCTCGCCGGTGAGCTGCTCGTACAGCGTCCACCCGGCGAACGCCGCGACGAGGCAGGCCGCCAGGGCGGCCGGGGTGCGCAGGCGCCTGCGCAGCGCCGACGGGGGTGGGGGAGGCGGGGTGTCGCGGGGGTCGACGGGCACCGTCAGCTCGGCCATGCGCGGAGCAGATCACGGCGCGCGGACCGGGGCTTGACCGGGGGCGACTTGTCGGCGATCCTGAAAGGGTACTTTCGAAAGAGTCCTTTCAGATCGGGGTCGTGTGATGGCCGAGCTGCCCGAGCGGATGCGGATCCGCGACGTCGAGCTGATGCGCGCGCTGGCGCACCCGCTGCGCGTCGCGCTGCTGGGCTACCTGATGGCGGTCGGCCCCAGGACGGCCAGCGAGTGCGCGGCGGCGGTCGACTCGTCCGCGTCCAACTGCAGCTGGCACCTGCGGCAGCTGGCCAAGTGGGGGCTGGTCGAGCCGGTCCCCGGCGCGGACGGCCGGGAGCGGCCGTGGCGGCCGACGCAGGTGGGCCTCGAGGTCGGCGAGTTCGACCCGGACCCGGCCATCCGGGGCGCGCAGCTCGCGGTGTTCGGCGCCGCCCTGGGCAACGAGCAGGTCCTGACCCAGCGCTACATCGATGTCGCCGGTGATCTCGACCCGCAGTGGCGGCGGGCCTCGCAGCTCAACCAGTACTCCCTGCGCATCAGCCCGGACGAGCTGGCGGCGCTGAACGACAAGATCGACGCCATGGTCCGCCCGTACGTGTCGACGATCCGCGAGGACGCGCCTGACGACGCGCGCCCGGTCCAGGCCAGCTGGCGGGCGTTCCTGCGCATCGAGGCCGACGGCCGGTCAAGCGAATGAGAGACCTGTTGGGGCGCGGGCCGTTCGCCCGCTTGTGGCTGGCGGGGCTGTTCGAGGAAGCCGCCGAGTGGATGGCGCAGGTCGCGCTGCCGGTCTACATCTACCAGAGCACGGGGTCGGCCGGGTCGACGGCGCTGGCCATGGTCGCCGGATTGTTGCCGACGGTGCTGCTCAGCCCGGTCACCGGTGTGCTGGTCGACCGGTGGGACCGCGGGAAGGTGCTGCTCGGGGTCTGCGTGCTGCAGGCGCTGGTGTTGCTGCCGCTGCTGGTGGGGCGTGGGTCCGCGCTGGTGATCGCCGTGCTGGTGGCGCAGTCCGCGGTGGCCTCGGTGTTCGAGCCGACCAGGTCCGCGATGCTGCCCGCGGTCGTCCCCGCCGACCGGTTGACGGCCGCGAACGGCCTGATGGGCTTCAACAGCAGCGTCGCGCGACTCGCCGGCAGTGCCCTCGGCGGGATCGTGCTGGGCGCTTTCGGCCTGGAGTGGGTGATTGTGGGCGCGGTTGGGGCCCTGGCCGCGGCCGCGGTGCTGCTACTGCCCGCGATGCCGGGCTCGTCCGTGGTGATCGTGCCCGCCGCGGTGTTCCGGCAGTGGCTGGCGGGTGTCGCCGAGTTCGGTCGCGGTCCACTTCGGACGCTGGGCGTGAGCCTGGTGCTGGTCTCCCTCGCGCAGGGGATGTTCCTGGTGCTGTTCGTGGTCTTCGTGACCGGACGACTGGGCGCGGGGGAGGCCGAGGTCGGTCTGCTGCGCGGAGTCCAGGCGATCGGCGGCCTCGCGGCCGGGATCGCCCTGGCAACCGCGGCCCGCCGGGCACATCCGGGCGCACTGCTCGGCTGGGGCGGTGTGGCGTTCGCCGTGCTGTCGGCGTCCATCTGGAACATGCCGCCGGTCAGCACCGCGATCGCGCTCTACATCGGACTCTTCGCCCTCATCGGCGCCCCCGCCGTGGTAGCCACCACCGGCTCACTGACCCTCCTCCAATCGACCGTTCCCCCGGACCGCACCGGTCGCGTGATGACCACGGCCTTCGCCGGAATGGCCGCCTTCCAAGCCCTCGGCATGCTGGCGACCGGCGCCCTCGCGGAACTCGTCCCCCTCGTAGTCCTACTCGACACCCAAGCCGCCCTGCTCCTCGCGGCAGGCGTGGTAGCCCTGGTCGGTTTGCGCAAAACCACCACGCACAAGGAGGTTGTCTTGGCAGGAGCGGGCTAAGCCGTCGGTAGGTAGCGCGGGGCGTGGCGGATGGGGTAGGTCTTCTCGAAGGAGGCGGCCAGGGAGAGGATCTTGGCGTCGGACCACTGGGGGCCGATGAAGGAGAGGCCGATGGGGAGGTGGCCCACGTAGCCCGCGGGCACGGTGGTCGAGGGGTAGCCGGAGGCTGCGGCGGGGGTTGAAGTGCCGAGGATGTAGGCGTCGCCCGCGGTGTAATCAGTGGGCCAGGCGGGGCTGTTGGTGGGGGCGACGATGGCGTCGAGACGGTGGGCGGCGAGGGTCTCGTCGATGGACCGCCGGGCGAGGGTTGTCGTGGTCTGGCGCTGTTGGCGGTAGGTGGGGTCGTCGGGGCCGGGGGCGGTGGCGGCCTGTTCGAAGAGTTCCTGCCCGAACTTGCTCAGCTCCACCGGGTCGCGGCGGTTGAAGTCGATGAGGGCCTGGATGGTCTGCGGTGCCCGCGGGCGGTGCCGGAGGTACACGGGGAGGTCGCGGGCGATCTCGGTGATGAGAGCGGGGAACTCCACCTCGGCGATGTCGGCCTGGTACGGCAGGTCTACCTCCACCACCGTGGCACCCTGCGCGCGCAGGCGCGACACGGTGCGCTCCACGATCCGGTCCACGTCCTTGTCCACGCCCGCGTTACGCCAAACGCCGATCCGAGCGCCACGGAGTGCGTCCGGCCGGATAGCGCTGACGTAGTCGGTGGGCTGAGTGCTCGGGTACGCCAAGGTGGCCTTGTCGCTGCGGTCACGGCCCTGAAGCACAGACAGGGTAATCGCGACGTCCTCGACGTTGCGGGCCATCGGGCCTGCCGTGTCCTGCTCCAGCGAGATCGGTACCACGCCGGTACGGCTAACCAGGCCCAGGCTGGGCTTATGCCCAACGATGCCGTTCGCGGCCGACGGACACACGATTGAACCGTCTGTCTCCGTGCCGATGGCCACCTGCGCGAGACTCGCCGCGATGGCCGCACCGGAACCGGACGACGACCCGCACGGGTTGCGGTCGAGCACGTAAGGGTTGTTGGTCTGCCCGCCAACCCCCGACCACCCCGACGTCGAGTGGGTGGAGCGGAAGTTGGCCCACTCGGACAAGTTCGCCTTACCGAGCACCACTGCCCCTGCCTGCCGCAACCGCGCTACCAGCGTCGCGTCAGCCGATGGGGGAGACCCGAGCAGCGCGCGCGAACCAGCCGTGGTGATAAGTCCACGCGTGTCGATGTTGTCCTTCAGCAGAACCGGTATGCCGTCCAACGGCCCCCGGCTGTGACCGGACCGCCGACGCTGGTCGCTCGCCTTGGCCTGCGCGAGCGCGGTGTCATCGACCCTCAAGACCGCGTTGACCTTCACGTCCACGGTCTTGATCCGGTCGAGGTAGGTCTGAGTCAACCGGACGGAGCTAAGCAAACCCCGGTCCATCAACCGCTGGAGTTGCGGGATGGTCGCCCGGTCCAGGTCGAAGCCAAGAGCCGGGCTCGCCGACGCCACCTCGCCGGGCACCACCGTGGTCAGCAGGGTCAGGCCGAGGACCGCGATCAATCGCTGCACGCGCACCCGTGTGATTCAAACCGGGACCGCGGGCCACGTCAACGACTCCCGGTTGCCCGTTGGGGAAGCCGCCCGTTCCCCCACGGACGGCGCGGCGCGGGTGTCCGCGCCGACCCCGGCGCGCGATAGTCGACCGCAGGTCAGCACACGCGGGAGGCGCGGTGATTCACGAGGTCGACCTGTGCCTGCGGCGGTTGGTCCGCGACGACGCCCTGCTCGGCGGGGACGTGGACGTCGCGTTCGAGGCGCCGACCAAGGACTGGGCGTCGCGCCGCAACGCGCCCACCGTCAACGTCTACCTCTACGACGTGCGCGAGGACATGCGCCGTAGGCAACGCGGGCTGCACAACGAGTACACCGACGGCGTGGTCACCGCCCGCCACATGCCACCCCGCTACTTCAAGCTCTCTTACCTCGTCACCGCGTGGACCCAACGACCGGAAGACGAGCACAGACTCCTGTCGTCCCTCTTGAGTCGATTCCTGCGCTATGAGGCGATCCCGGCCGAACTCCTCGAAGGCACCCTCGCCAGCCTCGGTCTCCCCCTCCCGATGACGGTCGCCCTTCCGCCGCCAGAGGACCGTGCCTTCGCCGATGTGTGGTCCGCGCTGGGTGGCGAACTCAAGCCGTCACTCGACATCGTCGTGTCCGCGCCTATGGAGACCGGACGCGTCTTCCCGGCAGGCCCACCCGCCAGCGAGGGTGTCCGCCTGGAGGTCGGCGGCGATCACGCGGTCGCGCACAACGTGCCCCAAGACAGCACACCCGGCCACGTGCCGGAGCGGGTCGCGATGACCAGGGTCCGGAGGGGGCAGCAGTGACCGACACCAGCGTTGTGCACTTGTTCGACCGTCTAGCAGCCTTAGAGCAACGCATCCGTGATGCCGTAGCGCTAAGACGCGCCGGTGACCCCAACCCGGACGACCCATTCCGTGGGCTCTACCTGTCCGAGGAAGCCATAGACGCGCTGTTCGCCGACAGCCGCTCACCGTTCCCGCTACCCGGCGACCTCGACCCGTCAGGCTTGTCCGACCGCTTGACCAGTCTGGTGCCTCTTAGCCCACTGGACACCGAGCTGCTGCTCATCGCCGTGGCCCCCGACATCGACAGCCGCTTCGAGCAGTTCTACGGCTACCTCAACGACGACGTCACCCGCCGTAGAGCCAGCGTCGGACTCGCCCTGCGCCTGTGCGGTGTCCCCGAGGCGTCCGCCCCGGCCAGGGCCAGGCTCGACGCCGACGCCCCGCTCATCACCTCCGGTCTGCTCGTCGTCGACGACCGCGACCGACCCCTGCTGTCCCGCTCACTGCGCGTACCCGACCGCGTCGTGGCCCACCTGCTTGGTGACACCCGACTGGACCCCGGCGTCACCGGGTTCGCCGCCGTCACCACCGAGTTCGACGCGCTACCGGGCACCGAACTGCTCGCCAGGGCCTTCGCGGGCGGCGTCCGGTCGGTCTACCTGCGCGAGCAACCCGGGTGCGGTGCAAGGGAAACCGCGGCGGCTGCCCTCGCCGAGGCGGGCTTCGCCGCCCTGACCGTCGACACCAGCCGACTCCCCGGCGACCACCCCGAGGACATCGCCCGCGCTTTGCTGCGCGAGGCACTCCTGCGCGGCGCGGGCATCGTCATCGGCCCGATCGACGCGGACGGCACCCCGCTGCCCCTCAGCAGGCTCTCGCACCCCGCCGTACCGACCGTGCTGCACGGGACCGCGGTGTGGGACCCCAGGTGGAGCCCCATGCCGCCGGTCCAACACGACCTCCGCCCGCTCACCGCCGCCACTCGCACGGCCATCTGGCGCGCCAGCCTCGCGGGCAGGCTCGCCCCCGACACCGACCCCGGTGAGGTCACCGCCCACTTCGTACTCGGCCCCGGCCAGATCCGGCACGCCGCGCACGCCGCCGAACTGGCCGCCGTCGCGTCCGGTAGCGCTGTCCGCGCCGAACACCTCCGGGCGGGCGCGCGCGGCCAGAACGCCGCGGGCCTGCAACGGCTCGCGCGCCGCATCGAACCCGCCGTCGGTTGGGAAGACCTCGTGCTGCCCGAACCGATCCTCATGGGTCTGCACGAACTCGCCGCCCGTGCCCGCCACCGCGACCGTGTCCTCGACGAGTGGCGTATGCGTCCTGGGGCGGGGCGCGGTAGGGGTGTCACGGGTCTTATGGCGGGGGACTCCGGTACCGGTAAGACCATGTCGGCTGAGGTCATCGCGGGCTCGCTGGGCATGGACCTCTACACGGTCAACCTGGCGACTGTGGTGGACAAGTACGTCGGCGAGACCGAGAAGAACCTGGAGCGGATCTTCGCCGAGGCCGCGGGCGTCAACGGCGTCCTGCTCTTCGACGAGGCCGACGCGATCTTCGGCAAACGCTCCGAGGTCCGCGACGCGCACGACCGCTACGCCAACATCGAGAGCGCGTACCTGTTGCAGCGCATGGAGACCTTCGAGGGCATCGCGCTGCTCTCGACCAACCTGCGCGCCAACCTCGACGAGGCGTTCACCCGCAGGCTCGACGTCGTCGTCGACTTCCCGGTGCCCGACGAGCGGCTGCGCCGACAGCTCTGGGACCGCTGCCTGGGCACCGCCCTGCCCCGCGGCGACGACCTCGACCTCGATTTCCTCGCCGACTCCTTCGAACTGGCGGGCGGCCACATCCGCTCCGCCGCCATCACCGCCGCCTACCTCTCCGCCGACGCCGCCGAACCCGTCTCCATGGCCCGCCTGGTCGGCGCCGTGGCCAGGGAATACCGCAAACTCGGCCGCCTCTGCCTGGAACGCGAGTTCGGCCGCTACCACGACGTCGCCATGGCGGGCTGAGGTCGACCCGACCGGGGAGGCAGGCCCCACTCGGTGCCGAGGTGGGCTTGTGGATGGCCGTGGTCCGTGCGGAAGGGATGTTCGCCCACCGTGAACCCCGGCGAGCCGCCCATCGCGAGCCGTCCGTGGACCCACCCCGACCCGCCGCCGATCAAGATCAACTCCGCGGCCGGGGCCCACCCTCCCGGGGGCCGGGGGCCCATCTCTGAACCTATCGAACCGGGCTGCTTGTCAATAGGGGACTGGCTGGGCTTGTGGATGGTTCGGGGCCTTGTGGATGGATGACGCGGGTGGGCGGCCTGTTCGAGGGGTGGGGACTGTCGCGTTCGGAGGGTAGCGGGGGGTGGCCGTGTCGGGCGGCTTGGACGGCGGCTCAGCGGCTGCCTGATCTGCGCGGGGCGTCCGGCCGGGGTGGCGGTGTTCCTCGGCTGCCTCTTCGGGCAACCGGTGTTACCCCCCGGCGCCGTCGGGAGGCCCTGGGAGGCAGTGGGGCGCGCGGCCAGTATCGGTTCTGTCAGCGGTCGACTCCTTGGAGGCAGGTCATGCCCAATTACCTCTCGCCGGGTGTGTACGTCGAGGAGGTGGAGTCGGGGTCTCGGCCGATCGAGGGAGTCGGGACCGCCGTCGCCGCCTTTGTCGGGCTCGCCGAGCGCGGTCCGCACGACGAGCCGACGTTGGTCACCAACTGGGGGCAGTTCACCCAGACCTTCGGCGGTTTCCTGGAGGGCGGGTACCTGGCGCAAGCCGTCTTCGGCTACTTCCTCAACGGGGGCAGCACCGCCTACGTCGTGCGGGTCGGCGCGGGCAGCCGCAACGGCGGCAACGGCAACGGGTCCGCCCCGCCGCCCGCGCAGGCCGAGATCGGCAACTACCGGATCGCGGCGAAGCAGCTGCCGGGTGGCCGCGCCGAGGAGATCACCGTCGAGGTGACCCACCCGACCGAGGAGGGCGCGCCGGAGGACCGGTTCACCCTCGTGGTCAAGCAGGGCGGCAAGGTCGTCGAGACGCACACCGCGACCACCAAGCGCGGCAAGGAGAACGTCGTCACCGTCGTGCGCGAGAAGTCGGCGCTGATCACCGTCGAGGAGGTCGCGAGCGGCCAGCTCGCCAAGCCCGACCGGGGAACCGTCGTGCTTGCCGCGCCGCCTTCCGCGCCGGCCGAGGCCATCCGCGCCGATGACATCGTCGGCGACGTCGCCGACCGCACCGGCTTCGGCGGACTGGAGATCGTCGACGAGGTCACCATGGTGGCCGTGCCCGACCTGATGGGCCTCTACGAGCGCGACCTGATCGACCTCGACGGCGTCCGCGCCGTGCAGACCGCGATGATCGCCCACGCCGAGCTGATGGGCGACCGGATGGCGATCCTCGACGCCCCACCGGGACTGACCCCGCAGGGCGTCAAGCAGTGGCGCGACGAGGTCAACTACGACACCCGCTACGGAGCCCTCTACTACCCGTGGATCAAGGTCGCCGACCCCGCGGGCGAGGGCACCGTGTTCGTCCCGCCCAGCGGTCACCTCTCCGGTGTGTGGGCGCGCAACGACGGCACCCGCGGCGTGCACAAGGCTCCCGCCAACGAGGTCGTGCGCGGCGTGCTCGCCCTGCAGAGCGGTGTCACCCAGGCCGAGCAGGCGCTGCTGAACCCGATCGGTGTCAACGTGCTGCGCTCCTTCACCGGCCGCGGCATCCGCGTCTGGGGCGCGCGCACCCTCTCCAGCGACACCGACTGGCGCTACCTCAACGTCCGGCGGCTGTTCAACTACCTCGAGGAGTCCATCCTCAACGGCACCCAGTGGGTCGTGTTCGAGCCCAACGACGACGCGCTGTGGGCGCGCATCCGCCGCACCATCAGCGCGTTCCTGGTCAACGAGTGGCGCAAGGGCGCGCTGTTCGGCAACACCCCGGACGAGGCGTTCTACGTCAAGTGCGACCAGGAGACCAACCCGGCCGAGAGCATCGACGCCGGGCACGTGGTGTGCGAGATCGGGGTCGCCCCGGTGAAGCCCGCCGAGTTCGTGGTGTTCCGGCTCGCGCAGCTGTCCGGTGGCACCAGCCTGGTCAACGAGTAACCGGAAGGCGAGAAGCAGATGGCACTCCCCGATCTCGACACCTCGGTCGGCCACTCCTTCGGCCTTGAGGTCGACGGCATCCAGATCAAGAGCATCAACGAGGTCAGCGGCCTGAAGATGGAACAGGACGTGATCGAGCTCAAGCAGAACACCGCCGACGGCAAGTACGTCATCAAGAAGCTGCCGGGGCGCCCCAAGGCGGGCGAGGTCACCCTCACCCGCGGCCTCACCGGCGACACCAGCTTCGAGAAGTGGGTCAAGGACGCCCACTTCGGCAAGATGGCCGACGCGCGCAAGGGCGGGGCGATCATCGTCTACGACTACGAGGGCCAGCCCATCAAGCGCTACAAGCTGACCAACGCCTGGCCCAAGACCCTGGAGATCGGCTCCCTCAAGGCGGGCGACACCAGCGTGCTCACCGAGAAGCTCGTGGTCACCTACGAGCAGATGGAAGTCGAGTAGCCGTGCGCCGATCGATGGCGGGCGTCGCCGACCCGCCGCGGCCGACCGAGCCGCGGCGGGAGCTGCGCACCGAGTTCGCCTTCGAACTGCCCCGCGGCTACGTCGACGACGCCGGGGTCGTGCACCAAGCGGGCACCATGCGCCTGGCCACCGCCCGCGACGAGCTGGTCCCGCTGCGCGACGACCGGGTGCGGGAGAACGCCGCCTACCTGACCGTGGTGCTGTTGGCCAGGGTGGTGACCCGAATCGGCGACGTCACCGACGTGCACGCCGGGGTCATCGAGAACCTGTTCGCCGCCGACCTGGCGTTCCTGCAGGACCTCTACCGCAGGGTCAACAGCGAGGGCCACACCAGGGCGGGGGTCCAGTGCCCGCAGTGCGGCCACGGCTTCGCCGTCGACGTCTCCGGTGGGCGCCTGGGGGAATCGTGACGTACGCGGCCGACCGCCTGCACGAGGAGGTCGCGTACGTCGCCTACCACTTCCACTGGCCGCTCGAGGACATCCTCGACCTCGAACACCCCGACCGGCTGCGCTACGTGGCCGAGATCGCCCGCATCAACACCAGGATCACGCAGGGACGGTGAACGCGTTCGATGTGGCCGTGGCGACGCAAACCCGCCCCTGAAGCCCCACCCGTGGTGCGGGCGGACTGGCGCGCGCTGCCCCCGATCCAGCGGGTGGTGCCCGAGCACCCGGTGGTCAACCCGGTGCAGCGGTTCAGCTCCGGGCTCACGGCCTGGCAGAACCCGTCGATGCTGCGCCCGCTCGCGCACCGGGTGGGGGAGTCGGAACCCGGCGGGGTGGCCGACGTGCTGACCCCGGTCGACCTGCCGCTCGCCACGCCCGGGCGGGACCCGGCGGGGTTTCGACCGACGGTGTGGCTGCCCGTCGTGCCCGAATCGGACCCGCCTGCCGCGCAGCGGTCGGTCGAGGCTCCAGCGTCGAGTGTGGACAGTGCGACGGATGCGTTGACACAGCTGGATCGCCCGGTGGTCCAGCGGGCGGCCGAGTCGGCTCCGGTGCGGTCGACCAGCCCGCCCGAGGCAACCGCGGCCCAGCGCACTGGGGCTGGCGCGCGGCCGCTGGTGGATGGCGGGGACTTGCCGGTCACGGGGTCGGAGGTGGTTCAGCGCACTGGGGATGCGCTGGGCGCTGGGCAGTCTGGGGACGTGCGGTCGATAGTGGACGGTGGGGGTCTGCCGGCGACCCGGTCGGAGGCGACGGGTGCGGGGGATGTCTCGGGTGCTGGATGGTCTGGGGGCGCGCCGCCGTTGGTGCAGGGCGAGGGGGCCGGTGCGGACGGCGAGCGGCCACTGCTGACGGGCGGTGGGCTGTCGGACACGGCCGTGGGGCCGCACGGGGATCTGCCGGTCACGCCGACGGGGGCGTCGGTCCAAGGCGTGCGGCCGTTGGTGGATGGTGGGGATCTCGCCGTCACGCAATCGGTTCAGCGAGCGGTTGAGGCGGGCGCGCCGCCCGTCCTGGTGCCCCACGCGGAATCCACGGACGTGTCCCGGCTGCACCACGCCGCCGAAAGCACCGCGACTCAGGACCACGGCACACCGGAGGACACCGGCTGGGACCGCCCGATCACCTCCGCGGACCCCACCGCCGACCACTCCGACCCCCACACGGGCCCGGACCACACCGGCTCCGGCCTCCCCACGGTGGGCCGCTCGACCACCGACTACTCGACCACCGAGCACTCGGCGACCGACCACTTGGGCGCAGGCCACTCGGCAGCGGACCTCCCGAAGGTGAGCCGCTCGGCCGCCGAGCACCACTCGCCAGGCGAGCAGGGGGCCGCGGACCACTTGTCCGCGGATCGCCCGACGATGGGCCGGTCGATCACTGAGCACTCGGCAGCGGCTCACCCGGGCGCGGAGCACTGGGCAGGCGAGCGGTCGACCGCAGGTGACTCGGCAGCGGACTTCCCGACCGTGAGCCGTTCGACTGCCGAACTCTCGGCCGCGTCCCACTTGGGCACGGGCCACTCGGCGGGCGGGCAGTCGACCGCAGGTGACTCGGCAACGGACTTCCCGACGGTGAGCCGCTCGGCCACCGAGCACTCGGCCGCGTCCCACCTTGCCACGGGCCACGGGGCGGGCGGGCGGGCGACCGTCGGTGACTCGGCAGCGGATCTCCCAACCGTGAGCCGTTCGACTGCCGAGCACTCGGGCACGGGCCACTGGGCGGGCGAGCGATCGACCGCCGGCGATGACCTCGCGACGGTGAGCCGCTCGGCCACCGAGCACTCCGCCGCGTCCCACTTGGCCACCGGACACTCGGCGGGCGGCCAGCCGACTGCGGGTGATTTGGCTGCGGATCTCCCGACGGTGGGCCGCTTGACTTCCGAGCTCTCGGCCGCGTCCCAGTTGGGCGCGGGGCACTCGACAGGCGGGCGGTCGGCCGCGGGTGACTCGGCAGCGGATCTCCCGACGGTGAGCCGTTCGACTACTGAGCACTCGGGCACGGGCCACTCGGCAGGCGGGCACTCGGCCGTGGGCCATTCCGCCGCGGATCGCCCGACGGCGGGTCGGTCGATCACTGAGCACTCCGGCGCGGAGCACTGGGCAGGCGAGCGGTCGACCGCGGGCGATTCGGCCGCGGATCTTTCGACAGTGAGCCGTTCGATCGCTGAGCACTCGACCGCGTCCCACTTGGGCACGGGGCACTCGGCAGCCGGGCAGTCAACCGCGGATCTTCCGACGGTGAGTCGTTCGACTGCCGAGCACTCGACCGCGGCCCATTCGGGTACGGGGCACTCGGCCGCGGGCGACTTGGCAGCGGATCTCCCGACCCTGGGTCGCTCGATCACCGAGCACTCGGGCGCGGAGCACCAGGCGGGGGGCGAGCCAGGGCCTGCGGGCCACCTGGCGGCGGATCGCTCGACGGTGGGTCGGTCGATCACTGAGCACTCGATCGCGTCCCACTCGGGCACGGGGCACTCGGCGGGCGGGCGGTCGACCGCGGACCACCTGGCCGCGGATCTTCCGACGGTGAGTCGTTCGACTGCCGAGCACTCGGGCGCGGACCACTGGGCAGCCGAGCACTCGGCAGCGGACCTCCCCACCCTGGGTCGCTCGATCACCGAGCACCCGGGCGCCGAGCACTCGGCAGGCGGGCACTCGACCACAGGCCACTCGTCAGCGGGCCACTCGATCGCCGACCACTCGATCGCCGACCACTCGATCGCCGACCACCCGGTCATCCAGCCGCTCGGGCTCGGTGCGCCGATCCAGCGGCAGGTCGTCGGGTCCGAACACCCGGCCGCCCCGGTGGTCCAGCGGCGGCTCGGGCTCGGGGCGCCGATCGAACGGCCGACCCCCCAGGACTCCACGCGCCCGCTCGTCCCGGCGCCGAACCATGTCGTCTCGGTCTCCCGGACCGTGGACCCCATGCCCGCGCCGAGTGACGTGCCGACCCTCCAGCACTCCCCGGGCTTGCTCGTCCCGACACCGCACCAGGACCTCCAAGTCGTCCCGGTGTCCCGGGCCGTGGACCCCGCGCCCGCGTCGAGCGACGTATCGACCCTGCAGGAGTCCCCGGGCCTGCTCGTCCCGGCGCCGCACCAGGACCTCCAAGTCGTCCCGGTGTCCCGGGCCGTGGACCCCGCGCCCGCGTCGAGCGACGTATCGACCCTGCAGGAGTCCCCGGGCCTGCTCGTCCCGGCGCCGCACCAGGACCTCCAGGTCGTCCCCGTCTCCCGGGCCGTCGACCCCACGCCCGCGCCAAGTGACGTGCCGACCCTCGGTACCCCGATGATCCCCAGGCAGTACCCCACCCGACCCGATCCGCCCGCCGTGCGGCGCGCCCCGGAGTTACCCACCGCCGCGCCGCCGACAACGGTCCAGCAGGGCGTGCGGCGCGTCGACCTCGTCCCCGCCGTCCAGCGGGTGGACGACCCACCAGCACCACCACCGGAGCCCGAGCCCGCCCCGACACCCGAGGCGGCGCCACCCCCGGTGGCCCAGGCACCCGCCCCCGCGGCGGTGTCCACGGCGGCGCCCGCGGCAGGGGCGCCGCCGGAGACCGTTCCGGAGGAGCTGGTGCGCAAGCTGTTCGACCCGTTGCTGCGCAAGCTCAAGACCGAGCTGCGGCTCGACCGCGAACGCCGCGGCCGGGTGACCGACCGGTGGCGTTGAGAGCGAGGGGGGCGTGATGACCAGCATCGAGGAGGCCGTCGCCGTCTGCTACGTCGTCAAGATCGACGACGAGAGCCTCGGCGCGTTCAGCAGTTGCGACGGGCTCGGCTGCGAGTTCGTCATGGAGCAGCGCGAGGAGGGCGGCAACAACGGGTTCGTCTGGCAGCTGCCGACCAGGATCAAGTACGGCAACGTGAAGTTCTCCCGGCCGGTCACCGCCGACAGCGCGAAGGTCACCGCGTGGATCGCGGGCATGGCGGGCGGCATCCGGCGCAAGACCGCCACCATCGAGGCCAGGACGCTGGCGGGCAAGGTGATCGCGCGCTGGTCGCTGGTCGACGTGGTGCCGGTGCGCTGGACCGGGCCGCAGCTGTCCGCCGACTCGCCGAAGGTGGCGACCGAGACGCTGGAGCTCGCCCACCACGGGTTCCTCGGCCGGGGGGCGTGATGGGCTCCCCGATCACCTTCACCTCCGCCGGGTCGCCCGCCTCGGCCAACTACGGCGCGGGCGCGCCGCCGAACCTGCAGCGCGCCAAGCTCTCGGTGCACAAACCACCGCAGGCGGGCAGCACCGCCAAGCCGGGCGCGCTGATGTTCGACATCCCGTTCCAGTTCAACCCCAAGGAACTGTCGCTGTCGAAGAACGCCAAGTGGAAGCGCGACGAGCAGCGCAACGCCAAGAAGAGCGGGCCGCCGGAGTTCAAGGGCGCCGACCCGGTGAAGCTGGCCCTGGAGATGTTCCTCGACGCCACCGACACCATGGACGACAAGGTGGTCAAGACCGTCGAGCAGGTCTTCGGCTGCTGCGTGGCCACCGAGGAGAGCAGGCAGAGCGGCAAGGGCTCGCCGCCGTGGGTGGTGTTCAAGTGGGGCGGGATGACCGGGTTCCCCGCCTACGTCGCCAGCGTCACCGCCAAGTACACCCTGTTCACCCCGGCCGGGGTCCCGGTCCGCGCGGTGTGCACCGTCAACCTGGAGGAGATCTCCGGCGAGCAGGCCGGGCAGAACCCCACCTCCGGCACCCGCGCGGTCCGCTCGACGCACACCCTCGTCGCGGGCGACACGTTGCAGTCGGTGGCGTTCACCGCCTACGGCGACCCGCGGTTCTGGCGCGACATCGCCGAGCTCAACGACATCGACGACCCGATGGTGCTGCGACCGGGCACCCGGCTGCGGGTGCCCGCGCTGGAGGAGATCTCCCGTGGCCAATGAGAGCTTCGCCAACTCGCTGGTCGTGGCCGTCAACGGGCAGCCGCTGCCCGCCGACGTCAAGGCCATGTTGGCGGTGGCCTACGTCGACGACAGCAGGAACCTGCCGGACATGTTCGTGCTGCGCTTCCGCGACCCGGGCGGGGTGGTGCTGAGCAAGGCCGGGTTCAAGGTCGGCGCGCCGGTGGAGCTGAAGGTGCAGACCGCCGACCCCGGTGGCCCGCAGCCGTTGATGAGCGGCGAGGTCACCGCGGTGGGCCTGGACCTCGACCGCACCGGCACCTTCACCGAGGTCCGCGGCTACGACCACGCGCACCGGCTGTTCCGGGGCAGGCGGGTCGCGGTGTACCCGGAGATGACCGTGGCCGACGTGGTCCGCAAGGTCACCACCAGGGCGGGCCTGCAAGCGGGCAAGATCGACGACGTCAAGGGCTACGGCGGCACCCCGCACACCCAGTTCGGCCAGGACAACGTCAGCGACTGGGAGTTCCTGTCCCGCCTGGCCGACGCGGTCGGCGCGCAGATCGCCGTGGTGGACAAGAAACTGGACTTCCGGTTGCCCGAGCAGCCCGCCGCCGCGCCGGACCAGTCCGCGAAGGCCGCCACCGACCCGCTGGTGCTGGAGGCGCACCGCAACCTGCTGTCGCTGCGCGCCGGGGTGACCGCCGCCGAGCAGGTGCCGAAGGTGGAGGTGCGCGGCTGGGACGTGCAGGCCAAGCAGGCGATCACCGCCACCGAGACCCCCAAGCACGCGGGCGTCGAGGTCTCCGGCGCCGACCCGGTCAAGCTCGCCTCCGGGTTCGGCAGCCCGCCGCTGGTGGCCACCACGACCAACGGCACCCAGGGCGCGGCGACCGCGATGGCCAAGGGGCTGGCCGACGAGTTCGGCAGCGCCTGCGTGGAACTCGACGGCGTCGCCAAGGGCAACCCGAAGCTGCGCGCGGGCGCCCAGGTGTCGCTGGCCAACGTCGGCGAGCCGTTCGCGGGCAAGTACACCCTCACCAACACCAAGCACCTGTTCAGCGACGAGGTCGGCTACACCACCGAGTTCTCCGTCTCCGGCAAGCAGGAACGCTCCTTCTACGGCCTGGCCTCCGGCGGGCGCGGCGGCAGCGGCGGCCACGGCGGGCTCGTCACCGGCATCGTCAGCGACGTGCGGGACCCGGCGAGACTGGGCCGGGTCAAGGTCACCTTTCCCTGGCTCGCGGAGGACTACACCAGCGGCTGGGCGCGGATGACCGAGTGGGGCGCGGGCAAGGACCGCGGCGCGATGATGCTGCCCGAGGTGGGCGACGAGGTGGTGGTCGGCTTCGACCACGGCGACTTCGACGCCCCGTTCGTGCTCGGCTCGCTGCACAACGGCAAGGACACCGTGCCCAAGTTCAGCAAACCCGTGCTGGACGGGGGATCCGGTGAGGTCGCGGTGCGCGGGTTCGTCTCCCGCAAGGCGCACAAGTTCGAGTTCGTCGAGGCCGACGGCATCACCATCGCCACCGGCGACGGCAGGTTCGTCATCAGGCTGGACCAGACCAAGCAGATCATCGAGATCACCAGCGGCAAGGAGATCTCGGTGAAGGCCACCAACGGCATCACCGTCGACGCCGGGCAGGGGCCGTTGCAGCTCAACGGTCAGACGGTGAAGGTCAAGGCCACCACCGAGTTCACCGCCGAGGGCGCCACCGTGGCGGTCAAGGGCCAGGGACAGGCCGAGTTCAGCGCCAGCGGCGCGGTCACCGTCCGCGGCGGCATCGTCAAGATCAACTGAGTCAAGATCAACTGAGTCAAGATCAACTGAGTCAAGATCAACTGAGTCAAGATCGACCGGGTCGGGATCTACCGGACGAGGATCGACGAGCAGGGGAGGGGCGACATGCCGCCAGCGGCGCGGATCGGGGATCCCACCGGGCATCCGGGCACCGTCACCGGGCCCGGGGTGCCGACCGTGCTGATCGGCGGCAAACCGGCGGCCACGGTCGGCGACATGCACGCCTGCTCGTTCCCGCCGCCGCCACCGCACCCGCCGACCCCGATCATCCCGCCCGGTTGCCCGACGGTGCTGATCGGCGGCAAGCCCGCGGCCAGGATGGGTGACATGTCCGGGTGCGGCGCGCCGATCATCGTCGGCTGCCCGACTGTCCTGATCGGAGGGTGACGTGGAGTTCATCGGCAGGGGCCTGGCGTTCCCGGTGCGCACCGACGCGACCGGGTCGGTGGCGCTGGTCGGCGGGGACCGGGAGATCGTGGAGAGCATCCGGTTGATCCTGGGCACCTCGCCGGGGGAGCGGCCGATGCGCCCGGAGTTCGGCTGCGCCATCCACGACCTGGTGTTCGCCCCGGCGGACGCCGCCACCGCGGGCCAACTCGCCTACGAGGTGCGGATCTCGCTGGAGCGGTGGGAGCCGCGGATCACCCTCGACGACGTGGTGGTGGGGTTCGACGCGGTCGACGACGGCATGCTGCTCATCGACATCCGCTACACGCTGCGCGACCGCAACGACCCGCGCAACCTGGTGTTCCCGTTCTACGTCATCCCGCAGCACGACCCGGTCGCGCCGCCACCCGAGCACACCCCGGGGCTGCCGGGCGCCGAGCACCGCGCCCTGTCCTCGTCGGCGCGGGAGGACCTCTGATGGGCATCCCGATCCCGAACCTGGACGACCGCCGCTTCCAGGACCTCGTCGACGAGGCCAAGCGGCGGGTGCAGCAGCGCTGCCCGGAGTGGTCCGACCACAACGTCTCCGACCCCGGCGTGACGCTGATCGAGACCTTCGCGTTCATGGTCGACCAGCTGATCTACCGGGTGAACCGGATCCCGGAGCGGTCCTACCTGCGGTTCCTCGACCTGATCGGCGTCACCCTGTTCCCGCCCGCCGCGGCGCGGGTGCCCGCCACGTTCCGGTTGTCGGCGCCGCAGGAGAACCCGGTGTTCGTGCAGGCGGGCAGCCAGGTGGTCACCCAGCGCACCGAGGTGTCCGACCCGGTGGTGTTCACCCTGGAGCGCACCGTGGAGATCCGGCCGTGCACCTGGACCAGGCTGGCCACGTCTTCCGGTGACCGGCCGCCGGTGGACCGCACCGACGACATCGTCGACGACCGCAACCCGCTGCTGTTCGGCACCAGCCCGCGGCCGGACGACACCATCTACTTCGGACTCTCCGACCCGGTGCCGGGTGGCTTGGTGCTGCTGCGGATGCAGTGCCAGGTCGAGGGGGTCGGCATCGACCCGAAGGACCCGCCGCTGGCCTGGGAGGCGTGGGACGGCGACCGGTGGGCGCCCTGCCAGGTCGCCCACGACACCACCGGCGGGTTCAACACCGCGGGTGACGTCGAGCTGCACCTGCCGGAGAACCACGCGGCCTCGGTGGTCGGCGTGCACCGCGCGGGCTGGATCCGGTGCCGCGCCACCGCTCCCGAGCCGGGGCAGCCGTTCTACCAGGCGTCACCGACCCTGCGGACCGTCACGGCGTCGACCGTCGGCGCCACCGGGTTCGCCGTGCACGCCGAGGTTGTGCGCGACGAGGTCGTCGGGGTGTCCGAGGGTGTTCCGGGGCAACGGTTCCCGCTCGCCCGCCGCCCGGTCGTCGCGGGCGACCCGCTGGCCGTGGAGATCGGCGCCGACGACGGCTGGCAGGAGTGGACCGAGGTCGGCTCGTTCGCCGACTCCGGCCCCGACGACCGGCATTTCACCGTCGACCGGGTCGCGGGCGAGATCGTGTTCGGCCCCGCGATCCGCCAGCCCGACGGCGCGTTCCGCTACTACGGCGCCGTTCCAGCGAAAGCCGCCGCGATCCGTGTCCCCCAGTACCGCACCGGCGGCGGCCGTGGCGGCAACGTCGCCCGGGGCATGCTGGCGGTGCTGCGCGACCCGGTCCCGTTCGTCAGCGGTGTCACCAACCACCGGCCCGCCAGTGGGGGAGTGGACGGCGAGTCGGTCACCGACGCGGCCATCCGCGGCCCGCTGACCCTGCGCACCCTCGACCGCGCCGTCACCGCCCAGGACTACGAGGCGCTCACCAGGAGCGCGTCCCCGCAGGTCGCCCGGGTCCGCTGCGCCACGGACCCGAGCAGCCCCAACGGGGTCAGGGTGCTGGTCGTCCCCGGCGTCCCGGATGCCGGGGAGCTGGCGTTCGCCTCGCTCAAGCTGCCCGACCGGATGCGCGCCGACGTCGAACGCGCTCTTGAGGCCCGGCGCTGCCTGGGCGCCAGGGTCGTCGTCGAACCGCCGTTCTACCAGGGCATCACCGTCGTGGCGCAGCTGCGGGCCCGCCCCAAGGTCGTCTCCGACACCCTCGCCGCGCGCGCCACCCAGGCGCTGCACGACTACCTCAACCCGGTCACCGGCGGCCCGGACGGCGACGGTTGGCCGTTCGGCAGACCGGTGCAGGAAGGCGAGATGTTCGCGGTGCTGCAACGGCTGTCCGGGGTGGAGATGGTGGAGAGCGTGCTGCTCTTCGCCGCCGACCCGGTCACCGGCGCCCGCGGCGACATCGTCAAGCGCATCGACATCCCACCCGACGCCCTGGTGTTCTCCTACGGGCACCAGGTCAGAGTGACGAGGAGCTGAAGGCGTGCGCACCGCGTCAGCGGACGTCCCGGTCCGCCACCCGATCGGCGACCGGCTGCCCGCGATCTACGCCGAGAACGACTTCACCCAGCGCTTCACCGCCGCGCTGGACGAGGTCATCGCGCCGCTGTTCGCGGTGCTGGACTCCTTCGCCGACTACCTCGACCCCGACCTGGCCGCCCCGGACTTCCTGGACTGGCTGTGCACCTGGGTCGCGCTGGAGTCCGACGAGGGCTGGAGCCCGCGCCAGCGCCGCGACCTGGTCGGCGCCGCCGTCGGCACCCACCGCAGGCGCGGCACCGCCGCCGGGATCGGCAGGCAGTTGGAACTGCTGACCGGCGGGCAGGTCGAGATCACCGACAGCGGCGGCTGCGTGGTGCGCGCCGAGCACGGTGGCCCGCTGCCCGGCGCCGACCCCGGCGAGGTGCGGGTGCTGGTGCGGGTCGCCGACCCCGGCGCGGTGGACGTCGCCGCGGTGCGGGCCGCGGTGACCGAGTCGGTCCCGGTGCACCTGCGGGTCACCGTCGAAGTCGTCGGCGGGCCGCCCGCCGGGAACACCCAGGGGAGCACGTGATGATCGTCTGCGCGAAGTGCGGGGAGCGCTCGGCGGGCACCACCCGGTTCTGCCCGGGCTGCGGCAGCTTCCTCGACTGGTCGGGCACCGACGCCGAGCAGCAGGCCACGGCGGCGCCGACCGCCCAGCCCGCGGCGGTGGTCGAGTCGGCCAGGGTCGCCGCGCCCGTCGGCCCGAGCGGGGTGGTGACGCCGGACCCGATCGGACCGCAGCAGTCCGCCGAGCCGCCCACCCCGCCCACTCCGACCTCGCCCGGCCCGCCCACCCCGACCTCGCCCGGCCCGCCCACCCAGTTCGGCGCCCAGCAGCCCGCCGACGCCAGACCGCTGCGGGCCAAGGCCCAGGGCGCCGAACCCCGCGTGCTCGCCGAGGACGACCTCATCTGCGTCGGCTGCCGCACCAGGAACCCGGTGACCCGCAAGCTGTGCATGGGCTGCGGTCGGCCGCTCGACGAGCCGGAGCCGGTGAAGCCGCCGTGGTGGAAGTGGTGGCGCGGCGGCGATCGGGAGCGCAAGCCGCGCAAACCCCGCCGCCGCGGCACCCTCGCCGCGGTCTGGCGGTGGATACGCCGGGTGTTCCTGGCGATCCTCGCGGTGCTCGCCGTCCTCTACGGCATCATCCCGGGGTTCCGCAGCTCGGTGAACAAGGAGATCACCGACGGCCGCAAGTGGGTGGAGCGCCAGTTCGGCACCCAGCTCACCCCGGTCCGCCCGACCAAGGTGACCGCCACCGCCGCCACCCCCGGCCACGAGGCCGTGCTGGTCGCCGACAACGCCAAGAACACCTACTGGGCCGCGCCGACCGGGGCCACCGAGCCGGTGCTGGTGTTCACCTTCGCCCAGCCGGTCGACCTGCGCCGCGCCATCGTGCGCGTCGGCGACCCGGCCGCGTTCCAGGCCACCCACCGGCCCGCGAAGCTGCACCTCGTCTACTCCACCGGCAAGACCTTCGACGTGCCGCTGGCCGACACCCCCGACCCGCAGACGGTGGAGATCGGCGGCAGCGCGGGTGCCACACAGGTCGAGATCCACGTCGTCGAGGTGCACCGGTCGTTGCAGGGCCTGGACGTGGCGATGTCCGAGATCGAACTGTTCGAGCAACGATGACGCGGCGGGGGGCCCGGCGATGCGGGGGATAGGGGCGCGGGTGGCGAGCAGGGCGGCCGCCGCGGCGCTGGTGGTCGGGGCGGTGGCGTTCGTCCCCGGGTCGGTGGCCGTGGCGCAGCAGCGGCCGACGACGGTGACGGTCTCGATCAGCGAACCCGCCGACGGCGCTGTGCTGGGGCCGGGTCCGCTCACGCTGCGCGGGACCGCGGCGGTCGGGGACAGCTCGCTGCCGCCGGACACCGCGCTGGTGCTGGTGGTCGACATCTCCGGCAGCACCAACACGACGTGCGCGCCGAGCACCATCCTGCGGTGCGAGATCACCGCGGGTACCGGACTGCTGCACCAAGCCGCGCTGGAGGGGTCGGTCGGGTCCGTCGCGGTCGTCGCCTTCGCCACCACGGCGCGGGCGGCCGACCTGAGCCCGCCGGAGGTGTACGACAACCCGCTCACCGAGTACGTCGCACCCGGCACCGACGCCAACCACGACGGCGCGCCCGACACCACGACCGTCCTGATGTCGCTGGACAACGACGACGACGGCGAGAACAGCGACGGCGAGGGCGGGATCGGCCAGTTCACCCCGGTCGGGATCAACGTGGACTACACCAACTTCCCGCGGGCGGTCACCGAGGCCAAGCGGGTCGCCGCCGCCATGCCGCAGCGCAACAAGCTGATCGTGTTCATGTCCGACGGGCTCAACAACGGCGGCTCCGTGCAGGGGGCGCTCGAACCGATCACCGACACCATCGTCTTCCGCACCTTCGCCGTCGGGGTGGACGCCGTGTGCGGCGCGGCGAGCGACCCGACGACGCTGGCCTACATCGGGTACCAGACCCACGGCGGGTGCGACACGATCCTCGACCCGACCACGTTGCCCGACGTGCTGCCCGGTGTGGTCAGGTCGTCGCTGGACGGGGTGTTCCTGACCGTCGACGGCGGGCCGGAGCGGCGGATCGACGTCGACGGGCTCCCGCACAGCGGCCCGTACAGCACGCCTTACGAGACCACTGTGAACAACCTCGCCCCCGGTGGCCACCGGTTGTGCGTGACCGCGCGCGGCAAGGACCTCTACGGCAACGGCAGCGCCACCCGGTGCCGCGACATCACCATCAACAGGCCGCCAGTGGTCGACGCCGGTGGCCCTTACGACGGGTTGCAGGACACCGACATCCCCATCGCGGGGACGTTCACCGACACCGACGGGCCCAACCGGATCACCACGTGGTCGATCTCGCCCGCGCCGGGCACCGACGACTCCGCCGAGTGCGAGATCGCTGACCCCGAGGACATGACCACGACCGTGCGGTGTGACCGGTACGGCACGTACGTCTTGACGCTAGAGGGCTCGGACGGCATCAGTGAAGCCGAGCCGTCGAGCACCACATTGGTGCTACGCAACGCGGGGCCCAAGGTCGACGCGGGTGGTCCTTACACCGGGCAGGAAGACACCGCGATCGCCATTGTCGGCACGGTCGACGACCCGGACAGTCCGGAACTGGACACCACCTGGTCGGTAGAGCCGCCGACCGACACGTCGCCGGAACCGCCGTGCACCTTCACCGCGGTCGGCGAACTGTCCACTTTGGTCACCTGCGCCGAGTCGGGCACCTACACGTTGGCGCTGACGGTGGATGACGGGGTCAACCCACCGGTGACCGATCGCGCCGAGCTAGTCGTCACCAAGGCCCCGGTACCGCAAGGGGCACTCTCGGTCGGTCTTACTGCCGACCCGTCACCTGGGTACGTCGGCGGACTACCCGTGACCGTCACCTACACCGTGCGCAACGGCGGTCCGGTGCCGATGCCAGGGGTGCGGCTGACCGCGCCCGCCCCCGCGGGGTTGGCCGCGGGGACACCTGCCGGATGTCCGGTCGCCTGTGTTCTCGGCACTCTGGCGCCTGGACAGGTGGTGCAAGTCCAGGCCGCTTACATCGCCACCACGGCCGTCGACATACCGGTGACGGCGACCGTTAGCACTACCGGGCCGGACATCGACCCGGCCGACAACACCGCCACGGGTCGGGTCGTCGTGCGGCAGCCGGTGCTGCGGGTCGACCCGACCGCGGGGCCGCAGGGCGCGGTGACCAACGCCATCGGCACCGACTTCCCGCCCGGCGCCACCGTCCGGCTCAGCTGGGACACCGGCATCTCCGAGACCCCCGGCCTGGTGCCGGTCCGGCCGGACGGCACCTTCCAGGCCCAGGTCCTGGTGTTCCACAAGGACGTCCTCGGGCCGAGGCTGCTCGCCGCCGACCCGGTGACCGGCCCGGCCTTCGGCCGGGTCGCCACCGGCCAGTACGTCGTGATGATCCGCTCGCTCAAACCGGTCGCGTTCGTGCTGCGCGGGGACCCCCGCACGTTCGTCCTGCGCTGACCTGCCCCGATCCCCGTTCCAGCACGAAGGAAGGAGCCCGGCCATGGGTGCCTCCGCCACGATGACCACCCCGACCCTCGCGGTCCAGGCGGGCCAGCAGACCACCACCACCGTGGTGATCCGCAACGCCGGTGCCGTCGTCGACCACTTCACCGTCGACGTGATCGGCCCACCCGCGCCGTGGGCGACGGTGACCCCGAACTCGGTCAACCTGCTGCCCGACGAGTCGACCACCGTCACCGTCACCTTCGCGCCACCGCGCACCGCGGACGTCACCGCGGGCGTGGTGCCGTTCGGGGTGCGGGTGTTCGCCCAGGAGGATCCCGAGGGCTCGGTGATGGCCGAGGGCGAACTCGACATCGCCGCGTTCGGCGAGGTGACCGCGGAGATCGTCCCGGCCAAGGTGGAGGGCGCCTCGGGGGCGACCTTCGAGGTGGCGGTGGACAACCGGGGCAACCAGGCCACCCCGGTCGTGCTCGCCGCGGTCGACCCGGAGGCGGACCTGTCGTTCGACTTCCGGCACACGGAGGTGACCCTGGAGCCGGGCACCACCGCGTACGTGCGGCTGCGGGTCCGGCCGCCGCGCCGGTTCCTGCGGGGGCAACCGGTGCGGCGGCCGTTCAAGGTCACGGTGACGCCGGTCGGTGGGGCCGTGGTGGTGGCCGACGGGGTGTACGTGCAGCGGCAGTTGCTGCCCAAGTGGGTGCTGCCCGCGCTGGCCGTGCTGCTGGCGTTCCTGCTGGCGATCATCGCGCTGTGGTTCACCGTGTTCAAGCCCGCGGTGCGCTCGGCCGCCTCCGACGCCGCCGCCAAGCAGGCCGCCGAGGTCAAGCAGGTCGCCCAAGCCGCCCAACAGGACGCGGGCGCCGCCAAGCAACAAGCCGGCGAGGCCAAGACCGGCTCCGACCGGGCCCTGCGCGCCCAAGGCGTCGACCCGGCCCAACCCCCGGCGTCGGACCCCGTCGCCCCCCCCCGCACCCCCACCCCGCCCCCCGCGCCCGCCACCGCCCCCTTCGACCGCCGCATCGCCGCCGACGCCCCCATCGACGCCGACGTCCGCCGCTTCCGCGAGTTCGACTTCGTGGTCCCGGAGAACAAGACCCTCCAGATCACCGACCTCATCCTGCAGAACCCCCGAGCCGACATCGGCACCATGCGCGTCGTCCGCCGCACCCCCGACGGCCGCTCCCTGATGTTCGAGTTCGGCCTCGGCAACTTCCGCGACCTCGACCACCACTGGGTCCAACCCCTCGTCTTCACCAGCGGGGAGGCCATCACCCTGGCGGTCAGCTGCCAGAACCCACCGGAGAAGGGCAACTGCACCCCCGCCATCGCCCTGTCGGGCCGCATCGAGGGCTGACCCCTCCGCGGTGGGCTTGGCCCTCGACGCGGCCCGCCAGGGCCAAGCCCACGCGCGACTCGAAAGCCCGCCCTCGACCCCCGAAGCCCTGAAACCCCAACCACAGCAACGAAATCCCCGCCTCGCCCAAGCCCCCGAACCCCCGCCTCGCGCGCCCGCGAGGACCCCGCCCAGCCCCCACCCTCACCGGGGGGCGTCCCAGTGCCAGTCTATCGGGACCCACCGACAGTCGATCTTGAAACAGGGCGCTGAAGATCCAGATGTGGATAACTTCTGTCGCTGAACCGGGTGAAAGTCCAGGCTGCGGGGGAGGCGCGAGAGAGGGCGGGACGGGCAGATCATTGCGGTGCGGGTCTTCCTGGCCAATGGGCGCGCGCCAGGCAGCAGGCAGGAAAGCACGGCTGGGAAGGCACGGCTGGGAAGGCACGGCTGGGAAGGCGCGGCAGGGAAAGCGCAGCGGGGCGGCGGATACGTATCCGCCGCCCCGCACGCGCGAGAAAACCCTGTCAGATCAGGCCCTCCCGGAGGGCGAAGGCGACCGCGTGGGCTCGGTTGCGGAGTTGGAAGCGGCTGGTGATGTCGTGCAGGATTCCCTTGACGGTGCGCTGGGAGTAGCAGAGCTGTTCGGCTATCTCGCGGGTTTCCATGCCCTCGGCGACCATGCGCAGGACCTCGGCCTCGCGGGCCGACACCCCGGCCAGGTCCCAGCCGCGCGGGTTGAGGACCTGGCGTTGCAGGCGGGAGACGCGGTCGAGCAGGCGGGCCAGTAGGTCCGGGGGGAGGGTGCCGTCGCCCGCTGAGGTGGCCTCGATGAGGCGGACCAGGGTTTCCGGGGTGGCCTCGGCGCGGCGGATGACGGCGGCGACGCCGATGCCGACGGCTTCCAGGAGTTGGGAGTTGTCGATCTCCCCGGCGACCAGCACGACCCGGCGCCTGCCCTGGACCTGGAGCTTGCGGAACAGGGCCTGGGTGGCGGTGTCCCAGGTCTCGGCCACCACCAGCGCCACCGAGCGGTCGGCGGCGTCGGGGGCGGGCAGGACCTCCTCGGCGGTCAGCCGGATCTCGGGGCGGGCGCGCAGTGCCGCGTCCACCCCCGCCCTGGTGATGACGTCCATCGCGTGCAGCACGACCGGGATCGGGTCGGTGATCATCCTCGTCGATCTCCTCCCTGGGATGTGTCCGATAGCACATATCCTCCCGCTCGGCCGGATGGGCGAGAAGTGACCGGCTGTCCCCATTGGTCCCGATCGCCGGGGACTGGTCCCACGCCGGTCCCACGGTCGAGGGGGACCACGACGGTTTCACCGCAGGCCGGCCGCGTGGCCCTTGCGGATCGCGTCGGCGCGGTCGACGACGTCGAGCTTGCGGAAGATCCGGGTGATGTGGTTGCGCACCGTCTTCGGGCTCACCACCAGGTGCCTGGCGATCACCGCGTTGCCCTCGCCGCGCACGATCATCGTCAGCACCTCGCGCTCGCGGGCGGTCAGTCCCGTGAGGTCGCCCGCGGGGGCGGGGTTGTTGGCGACCATCGCGCGCACCCGCGCCGCCACCGGGCCACCGAAGATCAGGTCCCCGTCGGCGACCGCGTGGATGGCGCGCACGATCTCGTCCTGGCCCGCGGTCTTGAGCAGGTACCCGCCCGCCCCGGCGCGGATCGCGGCGAACACCGCCTCGCCGTCGTCGTCCATGGTCAGCACCAGCACCGCGGTCTCCGGGCGCGCGCGCACGATCCGCTCGGTCGCGGCCACCCCGTCCACATCGGGCATGTGCAGGTCCATCACCACCACGTCCGGGCGCAGCGACGCGGCCATCGCCACCGCGGCCTGCCCCCGGTCCGCCTCGCCGACCACCTGCACGCCGGGCACGGTCTGCAGCAGCGCGCCGAGCCCGAGCCGGAACGTCGCGTGGTCGTCGACGATGAGCACCCGGCGCACGGCGGCTCAGCCCGAGCCGAGCGGGAAGGTCGCCACCACCCTGGTGCCCACCGGGACCCCCGGCTCGATCGACCACTGGCCGCCGAGCTCGGTGACCCTGGTCCGCATCGACGCCAGCCCCACCCCGCGCCACGGGTCCGCGTCGCGCCACGGGACCCCGATGCCGTCGTCGACCACTTCCACGTTCAGCTCCCCGTCGCGCTCGTCGTCGGTCCGGATGAGCACGACGCAGGTGCGCGCGCGGGAGTGCCTGGCCATGTTGCTCAGCGCCTCGCACACCACGCGGTAGGTGGCCACCTGCACCGGCAGCGTCAGCACGGTCATGTTCCCGCGCGCCTGCACGTCGATGCTCAGGGGTGTGCCGGAGCCGGACACGTGGCCGCTCAACGCGATCGCGTGCCTGCGGATCGCCTCCACCAGGCCCACCCGGTCGAGCACGTCGGGGGGAGCGCCGTCGGTCAGCCCGCGCAGGTCGCAGATGGCCCCGTGCAGCTCCTCCTCCAGCTGCGCCAGCAGCCGCGCGGCCGACTCGGGGTCGCGGCCGACCAGGTTGCGCGCCGCCCGCAGGCCGAACGCCATCCCGGTGAGCGCGGGCCCGATCGCGTCGTGCAGCTCCCGCAGCAGCCGCGCGCCGTCGGGGCCGGCGTCCCCGGTCACCGCAGAAACCGTCTTGTTGCGACGCATGTCCCCTCCGCAACACCCTTATCGGTGACCATAGGGGCTACGTTTCCGCCATGCGGCCACCTGGCGACGGCGTAGCCCGTTCGTAGCAGCGGATCACACCCGGCCGGGGAGCAATCGCACTTTCCGCTCATCGCGGCGATCGCGATAGGGCCACCCGGGGAGCGCCGCGGCACCGGCCCACCGCGCCGACCGCGCCGGATTCCGTTGCGGGAAGGGCAATCCGCACTGCCCTAATGGGTGAACGGACGGTCGTTGCCCGGCGCGGGCGACCCGGGGACGCTCGGCGTCGAGGCCCCGCCACGGGCGATGACGCCCCGCGCGGCGCCGACACGGTGGACGAGGGTGGGGGAGGGCAGGCGGCAGATGCGCGAGCACGAACACGACCAGGAGACCGAACACCGGCAGGCGGCGGACCGTGGCCACGACGGCGAGGACCACGCCCTGCTCGGCAAGGCGGCCGCCGCGGGTCGCCCCGAGGTGCTCGGCGCGCCGGGCCTGCTCGGCCTGCAACGCGCGGTCGGCAACGCGGGCGTCGGCGCGCTGGTGGAGGAGGAGCGCTCCCCGGTGCACTCCGTCGTCGGCTCCGGCG
Source organism: Actinokineospora cianjurensis (assembly GCF_003663795.1). NCBI lineage: Bacteria > Bacillati > Actinomycetota > Actinomycetes > Pseudonocardiales > Pseudonocardiaceae > Actinokineospora > Actinokineospora cianjurensis. Next base: position 419,966 of record NZ_RCDD01000003.1, on the reverse strand, counting down.
GCAGCCCGCTGGCGGCCGGGACCCGCGCCGAGATGGAGGACCGCTTCGGCGGCCAGGACTTCTCCGACGTCCGCGTGCACACCGGCGGCGCCGCCACCGAGTCGGCCAAGTCGGTGCACGCGCAGGCGTACACCGTCGGATCCGACATCGTGTTCTCCGACAACCACTACGACCCGGGGTCGGCGCAGGGCAAGCACATGCTGGCCCACGAGCTGACCCACGTGGTGCAGCAGCGCTCCGGCCCGGTCGACGGGACCGACACCGGCGGCGGCGTCAAGGTCAGCGACCCCGGCGACCGCTTCGAACGCGAGGCCGTCGCCAACGCCGACCACGTCATGTCCGCCCCGGCCGTCCAGCGCAGCGCCGACCACGACCACGCCGACCACGATCACGGGGCGCACGACCACGCGGAGCACGACCACGGGGAGCCGGGCGAGCCGTCCGTGCAGCGCGCCGAGGAGCCCGCCCCCGAGGAGGAGGAAGAGGAGGCGCCCGCCGCGCAGACCTTCGTCCAGCGGCAGGAGAGTGGCGAGGACTTCGCCGAGGAGGAGTGATCGGGCGTGCGGACGCCCGGCACGAAAGGGGACCAGGAGCCCCGGCGCGCGCCCCCGGTCGACCGTTCGGACGAACCACGCCACAGGGCACTCCCCGCCGCACGGATGTCCGTCGCCCACGTGCGGCGGTTGCAGCGGTCGGTGGGCAACCGGGCCGCGACGAAGGCACTCGGGCGGACCGCGGCCGTTCAGCGCCTGGAGTCCCCGCCTGAGACGGTCACCCGACCCACCGCCGAGGCCGACCCGCGGTTCGCCTCGGTGGAGGCCGATGTTCGGGGCAAGCAGAAACAGGTCGCCGCGCACCCGCCCGCGGCGGCCGAGGCATCGGCGGCCCAAGCGGCCGCCGTCGCGCCGCCGGACGACAAGCTCGCGCAGGGCAAGGCAGCCAACGCCGAGAAGATGAACGCGGCCAAGCCCGGCGAGTTCGACAAGGCCGGGTTCGTGCGCGCGGTCGAGCAGGCGATCGCCGCGCAAGCACCGAAGAACCTCGCCGAGGCCGACGACTTCGGCGGGTCCGGCAAGGCCGACGCGGTCAAGGGCCAGGTGCGGGGCCAGGTCACCGCGGGCAAGCAGGCGTCGGCCGGTCCGATCGAGTCGACGACGAACGCGCCACCGGACACCGCCGCCGCCACCGAGAAACCGGTGACCCCGCTCGCGCCGGACCGCCCGCCGGGAGCGCCCGCCGCGCCGGACGCGGCCAAGGCCGTGCCGGAGAAGGCACCCGCGTCGGCGACGGACTTCTCCGCCGGGCCCAAGCAGGTCGACGGCGACATGGCCGCGGCAGGGATCACCGAGGACCAACTGGCGAAGTCCAACGAACCCGAGTTCACCGGTGCGCTGCAAGAGAAGAAAGAGGTCGAGCAGCACGCGGCGACCGCCCCGGGGAAGGTGCGCGGCGCCGAGGCGGAGACCCTGGGCGAGGCGAGAGCCGCGGCGGCGGGCACGGGTGCGGCGGCGATGGCGGGCCTGGCGGGTGAGCGGGCGAGGGCCGGGGGCAAGGTCACCGCGGACAAGCAGGGCGCCAAGGGCAAGGACGAGGCGCGGCGCGCTCAGGTCACCGCGACGCTGCAGAAGGTGTTCGACGCGACCAAGACCGACGTCGAGGCGATCCTGTCCGGCCTGGACAAGAAGGTCGACGACGCGTTCACCGCGGGGGAGAAGGCGGCGCGCGACGCGTTCACCGCCGAGCACAAGCAGAAGATGGACGCCTACAAGGACAAGCGGTACTCCGGGTTCACCGGGAAGCTCAAGTGGGTCAAGGACAAGTTCGCCGGGCTGCCCGAGGAGGCGAACCAGATCTTCGTCACCGCGCGGCAGGGCTACGTGACCCGGATGCGCGCGGTGATCTCCTCGGTCGCCGACGTCATCGGCGGGGAGCTGACCCGCGCGAAGACCCGGATCGCGTCCGGTCGCGAGCAGTTGCAGGCCGAGGTCCGCAAGCTGCCCGCCGACTTGCAAGCCGTCGGCAAGCAGGCGGCGGGGGAGTTGGCAGGCAAGTTCGACGAGCTGACCGAGTCGGTGGACGCCAAGGGCTCGGAGTTGGTGCAGACGCTGGCGTCGAAGTACAACGAGGCGCTCAAGTCGGTCGACGCGGAGATCGACGCGGAGAAGGAGAAGAACAAGGGGCTGGTGGCCAAGGCGGTCGGCGCGATCAAGGGCGTGATCGACACGATCCTCAAGCTCAAGGACCTGCTGCTGGGGATACTGGCCAAGGCCGCGGCGGCGGTGCTGGGGATACTGAAGGACCCGATCGGCTTCCTGGGGAACCTGGTGTCCGCGGTCGGTTCCGGGCTGCGCGCGTTCATGGCCAACATCGGCGAGCACCTGAAGAAGGGCCTCATCGGCTGGCTGCTCGGCGCGATGGCCGGGGCGGGGTTGCAGCTGCCCGCGAAGTTCGACCTGCGCGGCATCATCATGATGATCGGCTCCCTGCTCGGCCTCACCTGGTCCGCCATCCGCGGCCGCGTCCTCTCCCGCGGCGTCCCGGAACCGGCGATGGCCGCCGCCGAGGGCGCGGTCCCGGTCGCGCAGAAGCTGAAGGCCGAGGGCGTCGGCGGGATCTGGGAGACCATCAAGGCCAAGACCGGCGACCTCAAGGCGGGCCTGTTCGGCAAGATCGCCCAGTTCCTGGTCCCCACCGTGCTGATCGCGGGCATCACCTGGATCATCAGCCTGCTCAACCCGGCCTCCGCCTTCGTCAAGGCGGTCAAGATGATCATCGACATCGTGACCTTCATCGTCACCCAGGGCGCGCAGATCCTCCAGTTCGTCAACGCCGTCCTCGACGCGGTCGTCGCCATCGCGGGCGGCGGCGCTGGCGGCGTCCCCAGCCTGATCGAGGCCGCCCTGGCCACCTCCATCCCCGTCCTCATCGGCGCCCTCGCCGCCATCCTCGGCATCTCCGGCATCGCCGACAAGGTCAAGAAGATCATCCAGTCGCTCTCGAAACCGGTCATGAAGGTCGTCGACTGGGTGGTCGACAAGATCGCCGGGGTCGCCAAGAAGCTGTGGGCCAAGCTCAAGGGCAAGTTCGGCAAGGACAAGGGGAAGGACAGGGGCGCGCCAGGCGAACGGCCCGGCGCGAACCGCGGCGCGGGTGCCAACGGTGCCGCCGCGATCCGCGAGGCGGGCCCGATGCTGGCCGCCGCGCCGGACAAGGCCGCGGCCCAGCGCGGTGCCGCCGAGATCGGCAGGCGCCACCAGGTCCCGCTCCGGTTGGTGCCCGACCGGGTCGACGCGACCGGCGAGGTCGTGCACATCCAGACCTCGCGGACCGGCGAGCGCTCCTTCCGCGACCCCGCCGACGCCGAGCTGCAGGCGATGCGGGCCGCGCTCGGCGACGTGCGGGCGCAGATGGAACTCGACGCGCTGCGCACCGAGATGCGGCCGAACTTCCTGCTCCGCTCCCTCAAGCGGTTGGCGCCCGCCCGGCGGGAGCAGATGCTGATCGACAAGTACCTGGAGCGGACCGACGCCCGCGCCCCCGGTCTGGACGTCGACAAGCTCAAGCGCAAGTTCCAGCGCGTCAAGAGCGTGCTCGACCACGCGATCGGCATCGAACGGGTGCGCCGCCGCCCGGAGTGCGCCACCGTGCTGACGACCATGGAGTCGATGGCGGCCGGCCTGCCCGCCATCGACAGCCGGATCGCGGCCGTGCGGCGCAAGGCCGAGGAGGACGTCATCCGCGCCGAGTTGGCCGACATGCTCGAGCGCGCCAGCCGGGTCGCCAAGGGCCACGGGTACCCCTCGATCGAGTCGTTGCAACACCCCTCGGACTACGTCCTCGACGGGGAGATCCGCTCCGAGTACCCGGACATCCGGGCGAAGTTCTACCCGTCGGCCTACTCCGCCACCGCGCACACCTGGGCCGCCGCCCAGCTGACCGCGCTCAAGGCCCGGGCCGCCACCAGCGGACTCGCGCCGCCACCCGGAGTTCCGCTGCACTCGTGCTACCTGTGCGTGCAGGGCGCGCACCTGGTGCACGAGGAGAACTGGACGTTCGACCACCAGGTGCCGGTCGCGAAGCACTGGACGGACACGGGCCGCAAGTCCCGTCACTCCGAGCGGGTGCGGTTCTACAGCGACACCTCGATACTGGAGATCATGTGTGGACCGTGCAACTCCAGGAAGGGCAGCAGTGGCGCCTCGTTCGGCCGGAACGTCGAACCCACTTTCCGCGGTCCGAATGAGTGAGACCCAGGCGCACGACGCCGCCCTCGCCTGGGGACGCGGTCACCGGTCGCCGACCCCGGTGGACTTCGCGCTCTGGCACGTGCGGGCGACGAGGGGCGACGACGGGCTCGTCGTCGAGTTCGACGCGACACCCGCGTCGAACCGACACCTGGGCTCGGGCACCGAGGACGTGGTCCGCGCGTTCTGCCACGCGCTCGACGTCCGGGTCGACGAGGTCGTGGACTGGTCCGTGCCGCGGTTCTGCTCGACCTACTACTCCGACTACTCCACCAGCGACAGCGGTGACAGCGCCGAGGACCTCGGCGGCGACTGGGCGGACCGCCACCCGGTGGGCTGGCACGTGCGGATCACCGTCGTCGGAACGGGCATCGAGGGCTACCGCGGTGTCGGGCCGTTCGGCGCGCGGGGTGTCGACGAGACCTGGCAGCCCTCCGGCGCGTACTGGGTTCCCGGACACGAGCGGTGCGAGCTGATCGCGGACGTCGTCGGCGCCGAACCCGACGTGACCGCCCTCGCCGCGGCGGCGGCCGAGGTGTTCGACGCGCCCGCCGTCGCTAGCGCTGAACTCGGACCCGCGCTGCACCACGTGGTGGTGTCCCTCGGCGACCACGACGTCGCCACCGCGGTCGACCGCCTCGACCACCTCCGGGCCGCGGCGCTGGAGCTCGGCTGGTCCCCGTCGGCCCGGCGCACCGACCGGCTGTTCGTCGAACACCCACGCTCGTCCACCTGAGCCAGGAGCGACCATGTTCACCGTCTTCTACTTCGACAGCGCGGACTTCCCGCAGGGCCTCACCCCCGCGGCGGCCGCGGAGGTCGGCGTCGACCAGGGGAGTGGCACCTGGTCCGGCGTCGACTGCGAGGTGAGCGTGCACGACCTGGCGGAGTTGTCCGTGCTCGTGCTGGCCCACCCCCGGCTGCCGGACGGGTTCCCCGAGTCCTTCGCCGCCGCGTGCGACCAGGGCAAGCCCGCCGGGGCGTTCACCGCGGCGGTGGCCGACCTGGCGGAGGTCCTCGCGGTGGCCGCCACCCACGAGTCGGCCCTGCTCGACGGCGACGTCACCGCGCTCTACGCCGAGGGGTTCCCGGCCCTGTTCCTCAACCCGATCGCGGCCCACCTGCTCGACGTGCCCGCCGACCAGCGGCGGGCCGAGTCGACGATCCACTCCGGCCTGGTCGTCCTCGGCTGACGGCCGGAAAGGCCCGCGACAGCACGGTGCCCCGGTGAGCCGAGGCTCACCGGGGCACCGTCATCTTGTCGCTATCTCAACGGGGTGGGGCTCACTCAGAGGGTGAGGGTCCACGAGTTGATGTAGCCGGTGTCGTTGACGTACTGGTCGGACACCCGCAGGTTCCAGGTGCCGTTCTTGTTCTCCGAGGACAGGTTCACCGTGTACGAGCGGTTGATGTTGTCCGCGGAGCCGCCCGCGCGGTTGTGCAGGACGTAGGTGCTGCCGTCCGGGGCGACCAGGGTGACGACGAGGTCGCCGATGTAGGTGTGGACGATGTTCACCGCGACGGTGGCGGTGGCCGAGGCGCGGCCGGTGCAGTTCGCGACCGTGACCGGGCTGGAGACGGTGGCGTTGTCGCGGATGGTGTAGTCGGCGGAGTTGGTGACCGGGCCGCAGGAGCCGCCGGTGGTGCCGACGGTGATGGTGAACGACGCGGTGCCGGTCTTGCCCGCGGAGTCGCGGGCGGTGACGGTGACGTTCGCGGTGGCCGCGGCGGTCGGGGTACCGGAGATGGTGCCGGTGGAGGAGCTGATCGACAGGCCCGCGGGCAGGCCGGTGGCCGACCAGGTGTACGGGGAGGTGCCGCCCGAGGCCGAGTTGTTCACGCTGAACGGCTGGCCCACGGTCGCGGTCTGGTTGCCGGGGTTGGCGACCGAGACGTCACCGGGGGTGGTGCCGCCGTTGAGGAAGCTGATGTTGAGCAGGCGGTTCGGCGAGCCGGTGCCGATGCTGGTCAGCTTGTTGGTGCTGGAGTTGTTCACCAGGGCGGTCTGCACCTGCGCCGAGGTGGCGGAGGGGTTCTTGCCCAGGTAGACCGCCGCCGCGCCCGCGGTGTGCGGGGACGCCATCGAGGTGCCGGTCATCGTGGCGGTACCGGTGTTGCTGGAGTACGACGCCGAGATGATGCTGGTGCCCGGCGCGAAGATGTCCAGGCAGGTGCCGTAGTTGCTGGTCGAGTTGCGCACGTCGGTGGAGTTCGAGTTGCCGACGTTGATCGCCTCGGGGACCCGCTGCGGGCTGTAGTAGCAGGCGTCGTCGCTGGAGTTGCCCGCCGCCTGGACCCACTGCACGCCGCTGGCCACGAGGGCCTTCACCGCGTTGTCGAGCGAGTTGTCGGTGCAGCGCTGCTGGCAGCCGATGCTGTAGTTGACGACCGCGGGCTTCACCGCGTTGTTCCGGATCCAGTTGATGCCCGCGATGATGTCGTCGTTGGCGCCGGAGCCCTGGCAGTTGAGCACCCGGACCGCGGAGATGGTGGCCTTCTTGGCCACGCCGTAGGTGGTGCCCGCCGCGGTGCCCGCGACGTGCGTGCCGTGCCCGTGGCAGTCGGTCGGGCTGCTGTCGCCGTCGACGAAGTCGTAACCCGCGGCGACGCGGCCGGAGAACTCCTGGTGGTTGGCGTTGAGGCCGGAGTCCATGATGTACACCCGCACGCCCTGGCCGGGGTTGCTCGGGTAGGTGAACGACCGGTCCAGCGGCAGGCTCGCCTGGTCGATGCGGTCGTCGCCCCAGTTCGGCGGGTTGGTCTGGGTGTCGGTCAGCGCCATGGTGGTGACCTGCTGCACGTAGGCCACGCTCGGGTCCTTGGCGACCTTCGCGGCCTCGGCGGCCGACATCCGCGCCGAGTAGCCGTTGATGCCCGCGTCGTAGGTGTGCCGGATCTGCCCGCCGTAGCGCTGGGTGAGCGAGGTGGCCGAGGCGCTGACCGAGGCGATGCCCTGGCCCTGGGACTTGAAGGCGACGATGTAGCGGTCGGCCACCGAGTTGGCGGCACCCGCGTTGACGATGGCGGCGGAGCTTTCCTGGGCGGAGAACGCGGGCGGCGCGATGATCGCGGCGGCACCGGCGACGGCGGCGACGGAGATGGCCACGACCGCGGATCTCCGCGAGAGGCGAATCTTCATTGGTGTCCTTCTGTGCAGGGGACAGAGCCGAACGGTCCACGATGCCCTCACGGCGGACCGGACTCCGGAACAGTGCAATTGTCCCAATTCGGATACAAGCCCTATTCCTTCCCTGTGACCGTTCCGCTGTGAAAGCGCAGGTGAACGGCGTGAAGAACTGGCAAGGCTGGAACGTTCACAGTTGTTCACGGCAACAGTGAATGGCGCCCAATTCACTGTATTGACCCGGTGCGGCACCACTGCGACGAAGTGTGGACGCGGTACCGGGCACGCGGAAGACACGCGGTGGCGCGCCCCATGGTCACCGTCGGTGGTATCCGGTGACAAGAGGGAGTCACGATATGGGACGGGTGTCGAGTCTGGACGCGCTGCGCGGGATCACGATCCTGGGCACGTTCGGCACCAACGTGTGAGTCTTCTAGCTACCAGCGGGGCTCGGCATCACCGAGGGTCCGCTGTGGACGATCGCCTGCTTCGTCCTGAGGGCGTGGCTGCGGCCGCGGGGCCGGTGGAGGCGGTGTGGGGCGTGCTCCACCGGGCGCCCCGGCGGTGGCTCAGCTCACGCAGAACTCGTTGCCTTCCGGGTCGGTCAGCGTGACCCAGCCGTGCGGGCCCTGCGTGCCGTCGTGCAGCCGGGTCGCGCCCCTGGCGACCAGCGCCTCGACCGCGGCGGGGATGTTCTCCTGGCCGACCCAGACGTCGACGTGCACCCGGTTCTTCACCGTCTTGGCCTCCGGCACCCACTGGAACAGCACCCGCCGCCTGGTGCCGGTGGTCGGGTCGTCCGGGTGCTGGATGGCCGAGCCGGTGCGCCAGACGAGTACCCCGTTGTGCCTGGTGGTGTCGTCGTCGGTGGCGTACCCCTTGTCGATCATGGAGCGGATGAACGCCTCGTCGGAGGGCTCGACCACCCAGCCGAGGGTCTCCGCCCACCAGTCGGCGAGCGCGTGCGGGGTCTGGCTGTCGACGACGACCTGGAACACGTGTGGACTCATGCGGACCACCCTAGGCACCACCGCGGACAGGTGCTGTCCTCAAAGACCTGTCACGAACCCAACGTCTGGCTGGGCAGGACGCCGAAAGCCTCGCGGTAGTAGCCGGTGAAGCGGCCCGCGTTGAAGAAGCCCCACCTGGCCGCGACGGCGGTGACGGTCTCCTCGCCCGGGGTCGCCGACCGCAGTTCCTCGTGGGCGTGGTCGAGCCGGATCCGACGCAGGTAGGCCAGCGGCGTGGTGTCCAGGTGCCTGCGGAACGCCAGCTGCACGGCCCGGACGGTGACCCGCGCGGCGGCGGCCACCTCCGGCACGCTGACGTCGCGGGCGGCGTTCTCCTCCAGGTACGCGATGGCCCGGCGCAGCGTCGGCGGGTACGCGTCGTGCCGGTCGGTCCCGGTCGGCTCGGCGACCGTGGTGCTGGGGAAGGTGCTCAGCGCGGTCGCCGCCAGCAGCCTGCCCGCGTTGGACAGAACCAGCCGCGACACGGGCTCCCCGGTCAGCACGTCGTCGACCAGGTAGGCCACCATCCGCCGCCAGCGCCCCGCCGCGACCGCGCTGACCGGCCGGTACCCGGTGAACCGCGGCTGCCCGCTGGACACCTCGCCGAGCAGGGCGGTGTCGAAGGTGACCGACCGCAGCAGCGCCATCGACGACCGCGCGGCGAACCGCTGGCCGGGACCGGCGTGCACCAGCACGTCACCGGGGACCAGCTGGGCGTGGTCGCTGCCCAGGGTCCGCTCCGCGTGCCCCGCCCACAGCTCGACCACCAGCGGGCCGGTCGACTCGGCGCTGAAGCTCAGCTCGAACGGCAGCTGCAGGTCGTCGACGACGAACCGGCCGCCCGAGGCCCGCTCGTGGCGCAGCGTCCCGCCGTCGAGGGAGCCGATCCGCAGGTCGTGGTCCAGGGTCTCCACCAGGTACTGGTGCGCCACGTCGGGGTCGTCGGTCTCGAACCGGGACCGGCCGGGGCCGCGCTGGCTGGGCAGCACCACGTGAGTGCCGCCGGGCGCACTCGGTCGCGTCGTCATCGCCTGCCCTTCCGCCTACGGGTGTCACACCCGGCTACCCACCGCTGACCTGGGCTACCCCTGCTGTCCACCACTCCGGTGACCGCCGCCGAGTGGCCTCTGGCGCGTTCGGGCTGGTCACCGCCTACCTGGGAGGAGCCTGTGCGACCCATGAGTTGGCTGTGCGTGGCGCGGGTTCGCTCGGATGGGCTAGTGGCGGTGCCGACCTCCCGGGGGCAAGCGAACCCCACCGCGAGGCAGGAACGATGAACGTAAGCAGCATCTCCAGCGCGCAGACCACCGCGCTGACCCAGAAGCCAGACGCCTCGTCCACGCGCAAGGCGTTCCAGGCCGCCGCCAAGGCGCTGGACATGTCCACCGACGACCTGCGCAGTGCGCTACAAGACGGCCAGTCCCTCTCCGACATCGCCAAGGCCAAGGGCGTCAGCGAGTCGACCATCACCGACGCGATCACCAGCGCGACCTCGTCCGGCGGCGCCGAGATCGCCCAGAAGCTGCTCGCCGGGCCCGGCGGCGGCCACGGCGGTCCTGGCGGTCCCGGAGGTGGCCCCGGCGGTCCCGGTGGGCCCCCGCCGCCGCCCCGCGACTCCCGCGTCGACTCGGCCCTCAGCGCCGTCCAGGACGCCCTGGGCATCGACGACCTCGACGACGAACTGGCCTCCGGCGAGTCGCTGACCGACGTCGCCGCCGCCAACGGGATGGACGCCGCCACCCTCAAGACCACCCTCACCAAGGCCATCGGCGCCGCCGACTCCACCCTGTCGGCCGACGCGGTGTCCGAGCTCGCCGACAAGATCATCGAGGGTCCGCCGAAGCCCGAGCAGGACGACGCGGGCCCGCGGCAGCAGTTCGACCTGGCCCAGCGCTCGTACGACTCCACGGCGGTCAGCAAGCAGTTGGTGCAGAACCTGTACGCGCAGCAGTCACAGCTGGCGACCTCGGCGAGCTGGGCGGCCTGACCGGGTGCGACGCGCGTCATGTAGCCGGGTAGTTCGACAGGTGGCGACGTAACATCGCCGCAGGACTTGTTGGTGACGGAACGGGAGACGCGGCATGGCGACCTCGAGCGCGCGTGTGGTGACCGATCGGCCGGGGCGCTACGCCAAGCAGTTGGCGGCGCACATGGCCCGCAAGGTCGACACCAGCTGGGACGCCGACACCGGGGTCGGTGAGCTGCGTTTCCCGTTCGGCACCTCCAGCCTGGTCGCCGAGCCGGACGCGCTGCTGCTGACCGTGGACGGGGCCGCCGAGGACCTGGAGCGGTTGGAGGCCGTGGTCGGCAAGCACCTGGTGCGCTTCGGCGCCAAGGACGAGCTGGTCGTGCTGTGGAGCCGGTCGACGGGCGAGGCGGGCACCGAGTGGCGGCACTCCGGGGACGAGTGATGTCACCCGGTGTGCTGACCCGCCTCAAGGCGGCGCGGCCCGACGGTCGATGATCAGGGCATGCTGATCCGCCTCGTCCCACCGGTGGTCATCGCGTTGGCGTTGACCGCGTGCTCGTCCACCACCCCGGCCCAGCAGGCAGGAGCCCCCGCCGTCACGGCGGAGGAGATCGGCTGCCTCAAGACCGGGCAGACCGGTCAGACCGCGCTGCCCGCCGCGCCCACGACGACCACGCAGGCGTTCCGGGCGGCACCGCGGGTCCGGCAGGAGGACGAGGAGAAGGGCGCCGACGCCGTCTCCGCCGAGATCCGGCGCCAGCTCGACACCTACCAGAAGTCGGACTACCAGCACACGACGACGGTCAACCGCTCCGCGGGCACCTACATCGTCGACTGCTCGGGCTGGGGCAACGTCCTGCTCCGCGCCGCCGACTGCCCCGCCTACGCCGACCTGGTGCGCATCACCAACGAGACCAGGGGCACCGGCTTCCTCGCGGGCTGCGACCTCGGCGTCGGCGCCATCGAGCACGGCCCCTACGCCGCCGACTGGGCCGCCATGCTCACCCAGATCGAACCCGGCACCACCAACGGCCACTGGACCCGAGTCCCCACCGTCCCCGCCCTCACCCCCGGCGACATCGTCACCTACGCCCTGGGCCCCGGCGCCACCGACACCGGCCACGTCATGTTCGTCGCCGCCAAACCCACCCCCACCAAGGACCCCACCCGCTGGGTGGTCCCCATCGCCGACTCCACCGCGTTCCAACACGGCCCCACCGACAGCCGCAAGAACAACCCCCGCAACGTCGACGGCAAGGGCATCGGCACCGCCGAGATCACCCTGATCACGGACGCCTCCGGAGTACCGACGAACCAGTTCCTCTGGTACCCGACAGCACCGAATGTGGACACGGTGCCGAATCCGGTCCTGCTGGGGCACCTCAACTAACCGCACCTCAACCAACCGTTGCTCGCGTACCTACAGCGCAATACCGGTGTAGTTCTCGGCCAGGGCGGTGGTGGCCGCGCGGGAGGACGTGAGGTGGCGGAGTCGGGCGAGTTGGAGGTGGGTGTCGAACTCCGACTGGTCGGGGGCCAGGTGCAGGGTCGTGGTCATGAAGTGGGAGAAGTGCTGGGCTCGCCAGACTCGGTGTAGGGCGGTGTCCTCGTAGGCGTCCAGCAGGGCGGGGGAGCCGGTGCGGTTCAGTTGGTCGAAGGCGGCGGCGAGGAGGGTGACGTCGGAGGCGGCCAGGTTGAGGCCCTTGGCGCCGGTGGGTGGGACGATGTGGGCGGCGTCTCCGGCGAGGAACAGGGGGCCGTTGCGGAGGTTCTCGGCGACGGAGGCGCGCATGGGGAGGACGGACTTGGCGGTGATGGGGCCGCGGTGGGGGCGGTGGTCGGCGAGGCGGTGCTCCAGTTCGGTCCAGATGCGCGAGTCCGGCCACGCGTCGGGGGACTCGCCGTTGAGGACCTGGAGGTAGAGCCTGCTCACCGACGGGGAGCGCATGCTGGCCAGGGCGAAGCCGCGGCGGGAGTGCGCGTACACCAACTCGTGGTGCACCGGCGGCGCGTCGGCCAGGATCCCCAGCCACGAGTACGGGAACGCGCGCTCGTGCACCGGCCCCGGCACCAACCCGCGCGTCACCCCGTGGAAGCCGTCGCAGCCCACCACGTAGTCGCACACCAGGCTCCCGCCGTCGTGGTGCACGGTCGGGCGCCCGTCGAGGTCGGTCACCGCTCGGACCTCGGTGTCGAACAGCAGCGGCAGCCCGTCATCGAGCCGCAGCGCCACCAGGTCCTTGACCACCTCGGTCTGGGCGTGGATCCAGACCCGCGCGCCGGTCGTGCCGAGGAAATCCACCCGGTGCGCCGCGCCGTCGAACACGAGGTCGATGCCGTCGTGCGGGATGCCCTCGCGGTCCAGCCGGTCCGCCGCCCCCGCCGCGCGCAGGGTGTCCACTGTGCCCTGTTCGAGGATCCCCGCCCGCTGCCGCCGCTCGACGTACCCGCGGTCGCGGCTCTCGAACACCACGCTGTCGATCCCCGCGCGCTGCAACAACCGGCCCAGCAGCAACCCCGCGGGCCCGGCGCCGACGATCCCGACCAGCAGGCTCACTCCAGGACCTGTTGCGCGATGGCGAAAGCGGCGTTCGCGGCGGGCACCCCGCAGTAGATCGCCGACTGCAACAGTACCTCGCCGATCTCGTCGCGGGTGAGCCCGTTGCCCACCGCAGCGCGCACGTGCATCGCCAGTTCGTCGTGGTGCCCGCGCGCCACCAACGCGGTCAGCGTGATGGCGCTGCGCGTGCGCCGGTCGAGCCCGGGCCGGGTCCAGATCTCGCCCCACGCGTAGCGGGTGATCAGGTCCTGGAACGCCTCGGTGAACGGCGTGGTCCGCGCGATCGCCCGGTCGACGTGCTCGTCGCCCAGGACCTCCCGGCGCACCCGCATTCCCGCCGACTCCCTGTCCAGGAAGGCCAACAGTGCCGCGGTCACCGCATCCGGCCGGTCCACGACGGCCAGGTGCGCGGCCCCGGTGATCTCGGTCAGGCTCGCGTCCGGGATCCCGTCGACCAGCTCACGGGCCAGCGCGGGCGGTGTCGCCGGATCCGCCCGGCCCGCGATCACCAGCGTCGGCGCCTGGATCTCGGCCAACCGGTCTCGAATGTCGTAAGTGGACAGCGCGTCACAGCAGGCGGCATACCCGGCAGTGTCCACAGTGGCCAGATCATCGACCAGCCGCTTGCCCAAAGGGGACGAACCGGCGTTGGCGAACCACCGCGCGACGGTCGGCTCCAGCAACGACGCCGTCCCGTTGGCGCGCACGGACTCCGCCCGCTCCCGCCACTGCCGCGGCTCCCCGAACCGCGCCGACGAACACACCAGCGCCAGCCGTCCGATCCGAGCGGGCTCCAGCAATGCCAGCGTCGCCCCGACCGCGCCGCTGATCGAGATCCCCGCGTAGTCGAACCGGCGCCAGCCAAGGGAATCGGCCAACCGCAGCACGAGCCGGGCGAGGTCCTCGATGGACGCTCCGGCAGGCAGCGGCGGCGTGCCCGCGTGGCCGGGGAGCTCGAACCGCGCCACCCGGAACCGCCTGGCCAGCGCGGGCACCTGGTGGTCCCACACCGCGCTGGAGGTCCCCACCGACGGCCCCAGGATCAGCGGCGGCGCGCCATCGGGTCCGTCGAGCCGGTGGGTCAGGTCAGCAGAAGTCAAAGAACACCGTCTCTCGCTCGCCCTGCAGCCGGATGTCGAACCGGTACAGCCCGTCGCGCTCGCGCACCGCCAGCAACGTGTCCAGCCGCTCCGCGGGCAGGTCGGGGAAGTCCGCGCGCACGTGGTCGGCCTGCTCCGGCAGGTACACCCGCGTGTACAGGTGCCGCAGCAGCCCCCGCGCGAACACCGCCACCGCCAGGTACGGGGTCGCCCCCGGCCGGTGCGGCCCGGGCGCCACCGTGCGCACCGCCCAGTGCCCGTCCGCGTCGGTGGGCACCCGGCCGAAACCGGTGAACGCCGTCCCGTCCCGGCCGACGACCTCGCTGGTCACCTGGTCGTGCCGCAGCGAGCCGGGCGCCCCGGCCAGGCAGCCGTCCCGGTCGGCCTGCCAGATCTCCACCAGCGCGTCCGGCACCGGGCCGCTCGCGCCGTCGAACACCCGGCCGTGCACGGTGATGGTGTCCGGGTCGCCGTGGCCCGCGATGTGGCCGCCGCCGGTGAAGGGCAGCGCGTAGCCGAAGAACGGGCCGACGGTCTGCGCCGGGGTCGGCGGCAACCAGCCGGGAGCGTGCGGGTGCGAGTCGGGCTGTGGTGTCATCGATCCTCGTACGGCGTCATCGATCCTCGAACAGGGTGCGGGACGGTCCACCCAGGACGATGTCCCAGCGGTAGCCCAGTGTCCACTCGGGCAGGGACAGGTCGTGGTCGTACACCGCGACCAGCCGGTCGCGCGCGGACTGGTCGGTGACCGACCGCAGCACCGGGTCGTACGGGAACAGCGGGTCGCCGGGGAAGTACATCTGGGTCACCATGCGCTGGGTGAACGCGGTGCCGAACAGCGAGAAGTGGATGTGCGCGGGCCGCCACGCGTTGAGGTGGTTGCGCCACGGGTAGGCGCCCGGCCGGATGGTGGTGAAGTTGTACTCGCCGTCGGCGTCGGTCAGGCAGCGCCCGAAGCCGGTGAAGTTCGGGTCCAGCGGCGCGGGGTGCTGGTCGAGGTCGTGGGCGTAGCGGCCCGCGGCGTTGGCCTGCCAGATCTCCACCAGTTGCCCGGCCAGCGGCCGCCCGGTCCGGTCCAGCACCCGGCCGGTGATGGTGATCCGCTGCCCGGCGGGCTCACCGGTCCGGCCGAGGGTCAGGTCGTTGTCCAGCGCGGACACGTCGGTCACGCCGAACACCGGCCCGGTCAGCTCGACCGCCTCGGGGTCCACCACCGGCAGCGGTGCCTGCTTGGGGTGGCGCAGCGCGCTGCTGCGGTAGGGCGGGTAGTCCCGGTCGGGGTGGTCCGGATCCGGTGGTGGGAGCCGGTCGGCCTCGGCCATCGCGGCGTCGATGTCCCGTTGGGTCGGTTCCCCGGTCAGCGGTGTCGGCGGTCGCACGGCCTTGCTCCCCTCAGCACGCTTGCAGGTCGGCGTCGGTCTGCGCGGCCACCTCGGCCGCGCTGACCCCCGGTGCCGTCTCGACCAGCACCACCCCGGTGGCGCCCACGTCGAGCACGGCGAGGTCGGTGATGACCCGGTGCACGCAGCCGCGGCCGGTCAGCGGCAGGGTGCACCGCCGCACGATCTTGGGCGCGCCGTCCTTGGTGGTGTGCGTCATGATCACGATGACCCGCCTGGCGCCGTGCACCAGGTCCATCGCGCCGCCGATGCCGGTGACCAGCTTGCCGGGCACCGCCCAGTTGGCCAGGTCGCCGGTGGCCGACACCTGCATGGCGCCCAGCACCGCGGTGTCGATGTGCCCGCCGCGGATCATCCCGAACGACAGCGCCGAGTCGAAGTAGGCGGCGCCGGGCAGCACCGTGACGGTCTGCTTGCCCGCGTTGATCAGGTCGGGGTCGACCGCGTCCTCGGTGGGGAACGGCCCGGTGCCCAGGATCCCGTTCTCCGACTCCAGCGTGACGCTCACCCCCGGCGGCAGGTGCTCGGGGATCAGCGTCGGCAGCCCGATGCCCAGGTTCACGTACTCGCCGTCGCGCAGTTCCGCCGCGGCCCGCGCCGCCATCTGCTCCCTGGTCCAGGCCACTACTCGGCCCGCCCGCGCACCGTGCGGAACTCGATCTTCTTGTCGGCGGCCTGCTGCGGGGTCAGCTCGACCACCCGCTGCACGAACACGCCGGGCAGGTGCACGTGGTCGGGGTCGATCTCGCCCGGCTCGACCAGCCGCTCGACCTCGGCGACGGTGGTGCGCCCCGCCATCGCGGCCAGCGGGTTGAAGTTGCGCGCGGACTTGGTGAAGACCAGGTTGCCGTGCCGGTCGCCCACAGCGGCCCTGACCAGCGCGAAGTCGGTGGTGATGCTCTCCTCCAGGACGTACTCGACGCCGTGGAACACCCGGGTCTCCCTGGCCGGGGAGGCGAGGGCGACGGTGCCGTCGGGGTGGTAGCGCCAGGGCATCCCGCCCTCGGCGACCTGGGTGCCGACCCCGGCGGGGGTGAAGAACGCGGGGATGCCGTGCCCGCCGGAGCGCAGCCGCTCGGCGAGGGTGCCCTGCGGGATCAGCTCGACCTCCAGCTCCCCGGCCAGGTACTGGCGGGCGAACTCGGCGTTCGCGCCGATGTAGGACCCGGTCACCCTGGCGATCCGCCCCGCCGCGAGCAGCACGGCCAACCCGGAGTCGAGCGCGCCGCAGTTGTTGGACACCACGTGCAGCCCGCCCACCCCGGCCTCGTGCACCGCCTCGATGAGCGCGTTCGGCACACCGCTGAGCCCGAACCCACCCACCGCCAGGCTCGCCCCATCACCGATGTCGGCCACCGCCTCCTTGGCGCTGCCGATGACCTTGTCCATGCCCCGCCCACCCAGTCGTCGTTCGTCCGCGCTCGTCCGCGCTCGGTCCAACCGTGAGTACCCGCAGTGGTCGCCCGCGTTGTGTTCGTCTGGTGAACTTGTCTTCACCGTGTCCTCGCGGACGAGTGTCAGGCCGGGGCCGCGACCCTGTCAACCGGACCGGAACCTTGGATAGCCCGGCGTGGGCTGCACGGGGCAGGGGGGCGGGGCCGTTCAGGGGGTGGGTGGGTGGCAGTCGGATGGGGGGTGGGGTGGTGGGGGTTGTCCACAGGGTGGTTGTTTGGGCGGGCCGGTTTGTCGGTGCCGCTCGATAAGCTGTATATCGGGGGGTGCTTGGGCGGGTTTGATCTTGAGCTGGGGGTGTTCCGGCTCTCGTGCTCGCCTGCGGCTTCGACGATCAACGGCTCGCCTGCGGCATTGCGTGGGGGCGCGAGAAAGCGAAGAGCTCGATGGGGCGAACTTGTTTTGCGCGGGGCCCCTGAACTACCCGTGGCAGGACCGCAAAGCAGGGGCCGAAAAGCATGGCCCTGTCCGCGAACGACGCTACGGGCAGTCCTCCCCCACACAAAACAAGTCCGCCCCATCGAGCCGGGTTGGCACCAGCGGATCCGAGGAGCGGTTTCGGGCCAACCTTGTAGAGGGGCACGTTGAGGACCGATCGCTGTGAGGGGCGGTTGTTGGGCAGCCTCGTGGAAATCCTGGCCTCGCGGTCGCGTCCCCACGCGTCCCGTGTGGTGGGCGGACTTGGCGCGGTGGTCTGGGAGAGTGGTCAGACCTTGGGGACGGTGGCGAAGCGTTCGGTGACGTGGAGGTCGGATTCGATGGCGGTGGCCGCGTCGCGGAGGCGGGGGAGGACGTCGGTGAGGCATTCTTCGTGGGTGCGGCGTTCGCTGTGCATGGCGACGTTCACGGCTGCGACCACTGCTCCGGCGCGGTCGCGCACCGGGACCGCCACCGAGCGCACCCCGATCTCCAACTCCTCGTCGACCACCGCGTAGCCCCGTGTCCGGACCTCGTCGAGCGCGGCGAGCAGTTCCGCCCGGCCGGTGATCGTGTGCGGGGTGAGCGCCCGCTGCCGCGTCCGGTCCAGCCGCAGGCGCAGTTCGGCTGGTGGCAGGCTGGCCAGCAGGACCCGTCCCATCCCCGTGGCGTACGCCGGGAAGCGGGTGCCCAGGGTGATCTCGATGTCCATGATCCGCCGGGTCGCCGCTCTGGCGACGTACTGGATGTCGCGGTCGTCGTCGGCGGCGACGGCCAGGGAGGACGAGTCGCGGACCTGGGCCGCCAGTTCCTCCAGGTGCGGGGTGGCGATCCTGGCCAGCGTGGTCGCGGCCAGCACCGGGAAGCCGAGGCCGAGCACGCGCGGTGTCGGCCGGAACAGGCGGCCGTCCGTACTGACGTAGCCGAGGTGGACGAGGGTGATCAGCGCCCGTCTCGCCGTCGCCCTGGCCAGGCCGGTGGCGTGGGCGACCGCGCTCAGGCCCAGTTCGGCCCGGCCCGCGCCGAACGCGGTCAGCACGGTCAGGCCCCTGGCCAGCGACTCGATGAACTCCCGGCCCAGTTCCTGCTTCGACGCCCCGGTCCACGCCGCCAGGCCCACCGCGGCGCCGCCGTCGTCAGCGGGTCGGGGCGCGGTCCGCAGTTCGTGCTCCATCGCCGCGATGGCGTCGCGCAGGCAGGGCAGCAGCTCCCGGCGCAGCGACTCGGCGCTGTGGCGGCTGGTGTGGCTCGACACGCTCGTCACGCACGCCACCCGCCCGTCCGGCGACCGCACCGGCACCGCCAGCGCCACCAGCCCGCGCTCCACCAGTTGGTCGTCCACCGCCCACCCGCGCTCGCCCGCCGCCGCCACCAGGGCCGGGAAGTCGGGGGAGGGGCCCTGGCGCGGGCCGACGGCGGGGAAGCCGTGGTCGTCCGGGTCGGCGACGCGGCGGTCCTGCCAGCGGGCCCAGTCCTGCTCGGCCCAGCCGGTGGCGATCAGCTGCCCGGCCGCGGTGCGCTCGGCGGGCAGCAGGTCGCCGATGCCGAAGGTCAGCGACACGGCCCGGCGCCGGGTGGCGTGCTGGACGAACCGGACCCCGTCGCCGTCCCCGACGGCCAGCGACACCGACTCGTCGAGCTCCTGGGCAAGCCGCCGCGCCATCGGGCCGAGCCGGTCGGGGATGCCGAGCGCCGCCAGGTAGGCGTTGCCCGGCTCCAGCAGCCGCGGCGCCAGGCTGACCTCGCGCCGGTCCACCCGCAGGTAGCCCATCCGCTCCAGGGTCGCCACGACCCGGTCCACCGTCGAGCGGGCCAGGCCGCTGGCCCGCTGCAGCTCGCTGGGGCTGAGCGTGCCGCCGGAGTCGGTGAGCAACCGGGTCAGCAGCAGGCCCCTGGCCAGCGGCGCGACGGCTTCCACCGGGACGTCGGCGGGGGCTGGGTCCTCGGGCGTCGGTGGCATCGGCTCTCCGTACGTGGTCAGCGCTAGACCCTAAACGACCACATGCGACCCTGGATGACCCCCGTCACGCCCGGTGCGCGGCTAGTCGCCCGCGGTGGGCTGGGTCGGCGGTTGGCCGCCCTCGGTGCCCTGCTCACGGACGGTGGTCGCGGTCGCGGTGTCGCCGGACACGGTCGCCACGACGGTCACCGTGTCACCGGAGGCGATGTCGTCACTCGCCCCGGCGGCGGTGCTCGTGGTGAGGTCGGTGTCGGCCGTGATCGTGTAGGTCTTGGTGTAGCCGTCCTCGCTCACCGCCGTCAGCTCGGTCGCGCTGATGGCGGTGACCTCCCCAGTCTGCAACACCCGGGTCGTGGTGCCACCGGAGCCGTCGGAAACCTGGAACTCGCCGTGCAGCGCGCCGGTCAGCCCGCCGCCGGGGCCCGTGCCGCCGCCCTGGCCGCCCGGGCCCTGGTCGGTGCTCTGGCTGGTGTCGCTACCGGTGGCGGCGTAGGCGGCGTACCCGCCCGCGCCCGCGATCCCCACCGCGACGATCACCGCCAGCGCCGCCCTCCTCGGCGACCAGCGGCGGGGGGTGGGGGAGTCGCCCTTGTCGGCCGGAGCGCCCCAGGTGGACTGGTCGGTGGTGGGGGACTCGGTGTTCATGCGGTGCTCCTCGGGTGTCTGCGCCGTTCGTCCGGTACGCACCAAGGTTCGCCACCGCGGCTATGTCCGACCTGTGTGGTCAGCCAGAGGAGCCTGTGCGCCCGAACCGGTCCACAGTGGGCACTTCGGCGATCGACAAACAAGATCATCTAATGGTCGCCCGGGTGCCGTTGCCGCGCATAGGGTTCGCCCGCAGGAAGGGAGTTCCATGCTGAAGCGACTCACCCTCGTCACCCTCGCCCTGCTGGTGGCCGCCACCGCCCCCGCCGCGGCCGCCGCCCCGACCCCCACCGGGGAGGTCGTCTACACCACCCGGAGCACCGGCAAGGTCCTCGCGCTCACCTTCGACGACGGTCCGGCTCCCGAGATCACCCCGGCGCTGCTGGACCTGTTGCGGGAGAACAGGATCCGCGCCGTGTTCTGCCTGATGGGGTCCACCGCGGCCCAAGCGCCCGATCTGGTCAAGCGGATCGTCGCCGACGGGCACCCGCTGTGCAACCACTCGTACGCGCACGAGGACCTCTCGGCACTGACCCCGGCGCAGGTCCGGGCGAACCTGACCGCCACCGACGCCGCCATCCGCCAGGCGGCGGGCAACCCGACCCTGCCGATCCCGTACTTCCGGGCGCCGTTCGGCAGCTGGGGCAACGGGGTCACCGACATCGCCGCGTCGCTGGGCCACTCGTCGGTGGCCTGGACCGTCGACCCCCGCGACTGGGACGGTTCCGCCGCGCCGGTCCTGGTGGAACGGCTCACCGCGCAGGTCTACCCGACCGCGGTCGTGCTGTCGCACGACGGGGGTGGCGACCGCCACCCCACGCTCGCGGCGTACCAGCAGCTCATCCCCCGCTGGAAGGCCGAGGGGTACAGCTTCGACCTCCCCGCGGTGACCGGTGGGCCGTACCCGCCCGCGTGCACGTCCCCCGTGTGGCAGAAGAACTCCACCTACGTCGCGGGCAACCGGGTGTCGCAGGACGGGAAGCTCTACCAGGCCAACTGGTGGACCCGGTCCGAACGGCCCAGTGCGGCACCGTGGACGTGGACCAGCCTCGGCGCCTGCTGATCGTCCACTGTGGAGTATGATGCCGCGGAGCCCGGTCACCGGTGGTGGCCGGGCTCCGCCATTCGCAGTGCCACCGGCGTGTTCGCGGCGTCAAGTGGAGTGGTATCGGTGTCGAGGATCGCGCGGACGGTGTCGGCGATGCGGTCGACCTCCACCAGCGCCGCGTCGTGCGGGAGGCGGTCCACCTCGCGGGCGACGGTGTAGAAGATCCCGCCCGCGCTCGCGACGAAGTCCGGGATCCAGGTGATCCCCTTGTCCGCCAGGGTGTCGGCGACGTCGTCGGTGACCAGTTGGTTGTTGGCCGGGCCGACGACGAGGTCGGCGGCGATCTCGGTGTCGTGGTCGATCAGGCCGCCGATGGCGGCGGGGACCAGCACGTCGGCGGGGACGGTCAGCGCCTGCTCCGGGGCGACCCACCCCGCGCCCAGTCTTGTTGCCAGCAGGCGTTTCCGGCGTCGATGTCGGTGGCGGTGACCTCGGCGCCGTCGCGGACGAGGCTCTCCGCCAGGTACGCGCCCACCGAGCCGAGTCCGATCAGGACGACCCGTTTGCCTGCCACGGAACCGGTCGCCGCGCGCAGTGCCGCCCGGACGCCGATCGCGGTGGGTTCGCTGGACGACCCGCTCCCGCCCGCCGACTCGGGGGCGCGGAAGGCGTGCGGGAACTCGAGCATGTCCGCCGGGCCGGTGCCGATGTCGGGGCCTGCGCGGTAGCCGCCGTCGAAATCGGCGATGAGGTCGGCGTGGTCCAGGATCGCGGCCCGCCGCAGGTCCGGGTCGAGTCGCGTGCCCGGTGGTAGCGCGATCACGCTCTTGCCGCCCCCGAACGGGAGCCCGGCCGCCGCGCACTTCGCTGTCCTGGCCCGCGAAAGCCTAAGCACGTCGGCGATCGCGGCGTCGAGGTCGGGGTAGTGCTTGAGCCTGCACCCGCCGTCCCTCCCGGATGTCGAACACCTCACGCCGCGAAAGCCAGGGTGATCACCAGGCAGTCCGCGGGCGACGACGACTTCCTCATCCACGTCAGCGTCCAGTCCATCGACCACCTGCACGCCTTCCTGGTCGACCGGCTGGCCGTCCGCAAGGAGATCGTCACCTTCCGCAGCGACATCATCTACCGCCACCTCCGGGACCCGGTTCTGGAGCCCCTCCCCGCTCCGTGATCGCTTCTTGCCTCGATTTCCCTTCGGCTGGTCTGTGCTATCCGCATCGCTTGATCCGCTAACCGCTATCTAGATAATGGGCAGAAGGTGGAAGTCGGTGGAGGAGCAGGCAAGCCGACGCGTCGCCACAAAGCGCGCCTGGAGGGGAGACCAGGACCTTCGGCGATGAGACTCGGGCAACGGGTTGTGCCAAGGGGTGTCAAGGTCCTGACGTGCGTGATGGTGACGGGGTCGTGCGGTGGGGTGCATCGGGGGTCGTCGCGGAGGGTTTGCGGTGGGGTGAGGGGTGGTGCTCGGTCGGGGTGGTCGCTGCTCCATCCAGGGTGTGCCAAGGGGTCGGGCGAGCGGCGCGGGGTGGTGTGGGAGTCACCCCACGGTGATTGTGGACAGTGGCATAGTCGGTGGGGGTTGTCGCTGGCGTCGGGAGGTCGCGTGGTCGACGACGGTGGTGGGTTCGACGTGCTGGGGCCGTTGCGGGCCCACCGCCTCGGGGCCGCGATGCCGGTGCCGGTCGGGGTCCAGCGGGTGGTGCTGATGACGTTGCTGGTCGCGCGGCGGGCGGTCACCGGGCGGCACCTGCTGGACCTGGCGTGGCCGGACTCGGTGCCGCCGTCGGGGATGAAGGCGGTGCACGTGGCCATCTCCCGGCTGCGCGGCTGGTTGCGCTCGGCGTTCCCCGGCACCCACATCACCCGCGACAACGACTCCTACCGGCTCGACCTCGGCCCGTGGACCCTCGACGCCGACCGGTTCGACCACCTGGCCTGCCGCGGCATGGACCGCACCACCGCCACCGTCGTCCGGGTCCGCCACCTCGCCGCCGCGCTGGCCATCTGGCGCGGCCCGGTCCTCGACGCCCACCCGGTCGCCGCGGATTTCCCCACCACCGCGGGATGGGATCTCACCCGAACAGCCGCGGCCTGCGCCCTGGCCGACGCCGCCATCACCTCCGGCAGCCACCTGGTGGCGGTGCCCGCCCTCGCCGCCCTGGCCATCGAACGCCCGATGGACGAGGCGGTCTACGCCAGCTGGGCACACCTGCTCACCACCTGCGGCAGGCAAGCCGAGGCGGTCGCCGTCCTCAACACCATCCGCGCCCGCCTGGTCGACCATCTTGGCCTGGAACCCGGCCCGGTCCTGCGCGCCGCGCTCCAGCAAGCCCTGACCCGCCCACTCCCCGAAGCCCCCTACACCCCCACCCGCGTACCGATAGGTCCTTTGTAGACTCGGCTCGATGGAACGCGAACGGCCCAGGTCGCTCCCGGGGGAGGGTGACCTGGGCCGTCCGCGTGATGGGCTAGTCGGTGATACGGGTCAGTCGGTGATGGTGAAGCCCGCGTAGCGGCCGTCGGGGTCGGTCTGGGTGGTGGACCAGACCTGGCGGTCGGTGCCGGTGGCGAAGACCTGGAGGCGGCCGTCGACGTTCACCGAAACCGCCGCGCCGCTGGTGAAGCGGCCGCCGAGGGTCACCGGCGAGTTGAACCTGCCGGAGCCCGCCTCGGTTTCCACGACGGTCCAGATGGCGTTGTCGGAACCACGGCCGAAGACGCTGAGTCGACCGTCGGCCTGGCGGCTGGACGCGAACTGCTCGGCCGCCCAGTCGCCGCCCACGCGGGTGTAGCTGCCGAACGGGCCGCTCGGCTCGGTCTGCGGGAGTTCGTAGAGCGCGTTGTCCAGACCGCGCACGAGCAGGTGCAGCAAGCCGTCCACGCCGCGCTGCACGGCGGGCGGGGTGTTGATGGCTCCCCCGATGTAGACGTAATCGGCCTCCCACGCGCCCGACGCCACGGCCTGCGTCTTGACGTACACCGCGTCACCGCCGCCCCGGACGACGGCCACCAGGCGCCCGTCCGACTGCGCGGCCACGGCCGGGGACCCGATGATCCCGCCGCCGAGGTTGGTCCACGTCCCGGTGGTCGCGTCCGGCCCGTCCTGCTTCCACACCCACAGTTCCCCGATGGTCCCGCGCACCAGGGCCGACAGCGACCCGTCGGCGTTGCGGGCCACCGCGGGGTCGTCGGTCAGGCTGCCGCCGATGCGGATCCACGGCCCGAAGGTCCCCGTGTCGGCCTGCGCGCGCCACCACAGCGCGTTGTCGGTGCCCCGCGCGAACACGACCAGGTGGCCGCTGGCGTCGCGGTCCGCGACCGGCTTGCCCCCCAACTGGCGGTTGCCGACGTTGCGCCACCCGTTCCAGCCGACCCCGGGAACGGCCTGGGTGTCGTACCAGAGCGACCGGTCCGAACCTCTGGAGAAGACCACGAGCCTGCCGTCGATGTCCCGGCCGACCGCGGGGGTCAGCGTGGCCACCGGGCCGTAGTCGGCGCTCAGCGGCTTGTTCTGGACCGCTCCGGCGGTCCCGGCCACTCCCACCGCCACGGTGGCGGTGGTGACCGCGGCGATCAGCGCCCGACGCAGCAACGCGCGCATCTCGATCCTCCTGCCCGTTCCCCGAGGGGGCATGTCCTGCCCGTCGACTCCCGGGGAGCGTTCGCCGCCGATGCTGTCCACCGCTGTTTGCCCGGTGCTTGCGTGGGGCTTGCGCGGCGCTGATGCCGTTGCGGGACAACCTGTTCGGGGGCCCGGTGGTGACCCGGTGTGCGCGCGGGGCCGCCTTTCGGGTGCGGGCGCGCACAACTGGTGCCGTCGCACTCGACTGCCTGGCCCGGCTGAGTACGGTTACCCAGGACACTCCGCGACCCCGCGGGTGCCTGCGCACGAGGGACGGGCGATGAGCGACACGCGAGTGGACGGCGCCCACGCCGGGGCCGCCGGGGAGAGACGGGGCGAGTCCTCCCACGGCGTCGGCGAGTTGGAGCTGCGCGGGTTGCTCGCGGGTCTGACCGCGGTGCGCGACGGTGACTTCGGCACCCGGTTGCCCGATGGCGCCGATGGCCTGCTCGGTGAGATCGCCACGGTGTTCAACGGCATGGTCGACCAGTTGTCGTTGTTCACCTCCGAGGTCACGCGGGTGGCCCGTGAGGTCGGTACCGAGGGCAGGCTCGGTGGGCAGGCGGACGTGAAGGGCGTGTCCGGCACGTGGCGGGACCTGACCGACTCGGTCAACGCCATGGCGGGCAACCTGACGACCCAGGTGCGTGACATCGCGCAGGTGGCGACGGCGGTGGCGAAGGGCGATCTGTCGCAGAAGATCGACGTCGACGCGCGGGGCGAGATCCTGGAGCTGAAGGAGACCGTCAACACGATGGTCGACCAGCTCTCCGCGTTCGCCGACGAGGTGACGCGGGTGGCCCGTGAGGTGGGTAGCGAGGGCAGGCTCGGTGGTCAGGCGCAGGTGCCCGGCGTCGGTGGTACGTGGCGGGATCTGACCGACTCGGTGAACTTCATGGCGGGCAACCTGACCAGTCAGGTGCGTGACATCGCGCAGGTGGCGACGGCGGTGGCCAAGGGCGACCTGTCGCAGAAGATCACGGTCGACGCCCGCGGTGAGATCCTGGAGCTCAAGGACACCGTGAACACCATGGTGGGCCAGCTCTCGGCGTTCGCCGACGAGGTGACGCGCGTGGCCCGCGAGGTGGGCAGCGAGGGTCGGCTGGGTGGTCAGGCGCAGGTGCCGGGTGTTGGTGGCACGTGGCGTGACTTGACCGACTCGGTGAACTTCATGGCGGGCAACCTGACCGCGCAGGTCCGGTCCATCGCCCAGGTGACCACCGCCGTCGCGCAGGGCGACCTGTCCCAGAAGATCACCGTGGACGCCCGGGGCGAGATCCTGGAGCTCAAGAACACGATCAACACGATGGTCGACCAGTTGTCCGCGTTCGCCGACGAGGTCACGCGCGTGGCCCGCGAGGTCGGTACCGAGGGCATCCTCGGCGGCCAAGCGGACGTGAAGGGCGTGTCCGGCACGTGGCGCGACCTCACCGACTCCGTGAACTTCATGGCGGGCAACCTGACCGCGCAGGTGCGGTCCATCGCCCAGGTCGCCACCGCCGTCGCCCGCGGCGACCTGTCCCAGAACATCACCGTCGACGCCCGGGGCGAGATCCTCGAACTCAAGAACACGATCAACACGATGGTCGACCAGCTCTCCGCCTTCGCCGACGAGGTCACGAGAGTCGCCCGTGAGGTCGGTACCGAGGGCAGGCTGGGTGGTCAGGCGGACGTCAAGGGCGTGTCCGGCACCTGGAAGGCGCTCACCGAGTCGGTGAACGTCATGGCCGACAACCTGACCGCGCAGGTCCGGTCGATCGCGCAGGTGACCACGGCGGTGGCGAAGGGCGACCTGTCGCAGAAGATCCGGGTCGACGCGCGCGGCGAGATCCTGGAGCTCAAGGACACGATCAACACGATGGTCGACCAGCTGTCCGCGTTCGCCGACGAGGTGACCCGGGTGGCCCGTGAGGTCGGCACGGAGGGCAACCTCGGTGGCCAGGCGACGGTGCGGGGTGTGTCCGGTACCTGGAAGGGCCTGACCGACAACGTCAACGTCATGGCGTCGAACCTGACCGGGCAGGTGCGGTCCATCGCCCAGGTCGCCACCGCCGTCGCCCGCGGCGACCTGTCGCAGAAGATCATCGTGGAGGCCAAGGGCGAGGTCGCCGCGCTGGCCGGGGTCATCAACGTCATGGTCGACACGCTCTCGGCGTTCGCCGACGAGGTGACCAGGGTGGCCCGTGAGGTGGGCACCGACGGCAGGCTCGGCGGGCAGGCGCGGGTGCCGAACGTGGCGGGTACCTGGAAGGACCTGACCGACAACGTCAACTCGATGGCCAACAACCTGACCAGCCAGGTCCGCAACATCGCCCAGGTGACCACCGCGGTGGCCCAGGGCGACCTGACCCGCAAGATCGACGTGGACGCCGCAGGCGAGATCCTGGAGCTCAAGACCACGATCAACACCATGGTCGACCGGCTCTCGTCGTTCGCCTCCGAGGTCACGCGCGTGGCCCGCGAGGTCGGCACCGAGGGCAGGCTGGGTGGTCAGGCCGAGGTCGAGGGCGTGTCCGGGACCTGGAAGCGGCTCACCGAGAACGTCAACGAGCTGGCCGGGAACCTCACCAGGCAGGTCCGGGCGATCGCCGAGGTGACCAGCGCGGTCGCCGAGGGCGACCTGACCCGCTCGATCAGCGTGGACGCCTCCGGTGAGGTCTCCGAGCTCAAGGACAACATCAACTCCATGGTGGAGTCGCTGCGCCAGTCCACCCAGGCCAACCAGGAGCAGGACTGGCTCAAGTCGAACCTGGCCAGGATCTCGGGGTTGATGCAGGGCCACCGCGACCTGACGGTGGTCGCCGCGCTGGTGATGGACGAGCTGGTGCCGCTGGTCGGCGCCCAGTTCGGCGGGTTCTACCTGGCCGAGGAGCTGGCCGAGGAGGCCAGCGGCGCGGGCCTGCGGTTGATCGGGTCCTACGGGCACCCGGACACCCCGGGGGAGCGCCGCTTCGAGCAGGGCCAGTCGCTGGTCGGGCAGGCCGCGCGCAGCAGGCGGACCATCGCGGTGGACGACCTGCCGCCGGGGTACGTGCGGATCACCTCCGGGCTCGGGCAGACCGACCCGACCTCGGTGCTGGTGCTGCCGATCATGGTGGAGGACCAGGTGCTCGGGGTGATCGAGCTGGCCTCGGTGCACCGCTTCACCCCGGTGCACGTGGCGTTCCTCGAACCGCTCATGGAGACCATCGGCGTCAACGTCAACACCATCGTCGCCAACGCCCGCACCGACGCCCTGCTGCAGCAGTCGCAGCGGCTCACCGAGGAGCTGCGGGCCCGCTCGCAGGAGTTGCAGGTCCGCCAGGACGAGTTGCAGTCGTCGAACGCGGAGCTGGAGGAGAAGGCGGTGCTGCTCGCGGTCCGCAACCGCGACATCGAGACCAAGAACCTGGAGATCGAGCAGGCCCGCCAGGAGCTGGAGGCGCGCGCCCAGCAGTTGGCGCTGGCCTCGAAGTACAAGTCGGAGTTCCTGGCCAACATGAGCCACGAGCTGCGCACCCCGCTCAACAGCCTGCTGATCCTGGCCCAGTTGCTGGCGCAGAACCCGACCCGCAACCTCTCGGCCAAGCAGGTCGAGTACGCCGGGATCATCCACTCCGCCGGGTCGGACCTGCTGCAGCTGATCAACGACATCCTGGACCTGTCGAAGGTCGAGGCCGGGAAGATGGACGTCTCGCCGGAGCGGGTCGCGGTCCGCCAGCTGCTCGACTACACCGAGGCGACGTTCCGGCCGCTGACCACCCAGCGGGACCTGGGCTTCCGGGTCACCGCAGCCGCCGACGTGCCCTCGCACGTGTTCACCGACGACTCGCGGCTGCGGCAGGTGCTGGGCAACCTGCTGTCCAACGCGGTGAAGTTCACCGAGACCGGCGAGGTGGAGCTGGTCATCGAGCCCGCCGACGCCACCGAGTTGCCCCCGGCCGCGGCCGGGCACGGGCCGGTGGTGGCGTTCCGGGTGAGCGACACCGGCATCGGCATCGCCGAGGACCAGCTGGAGTCGATCTTCGGCGCGTTCCAGCAGGCCGACGGCACCACCAGCCGCAAGTACGGCGGTACCGGGCTGGGGCTGTCCATCAGCCGGGAGATCGCGCACCTGCTCGGCGGCGCGGTCACCGCGAGCAGCGCCCCCGGGCGCGGGTCGACGTTCACGCTGTACCTGCCGGTGAGCAAGCCGGACTACGAGGCGGCGCGGCCCGCCGAGATCGGGCCCGCCGAGCAGACCGACCTGGCGCCGCGCCGGTTGCTGGTGGTCGAGCAGCGGGCCAGGGGGCTGCTGTCGCTGGTCGCCGAGAGCGCGGTGATCGACGTGACCGGGGAGCTCAGCGAGCACCGGCCGATCGAGCTGGTGACCGCGGTCGGGCTCCAGGAGGCGGCCGCCGCGTTGGCCGGTGGCGCGTTCCACTGCCTGGCGCTGGAGTTGGACCTGCCCGACGACGCCGCGGCCAGGTTGTTGCGCGACATGACCGCCGACGCCACGTTGCGGTCGGTGCCCGTGCTGGCCTACAACAACCGGCGGCTGGCGCCCGCGCAGGAGGCCGCGCTGCGCGAGGGCGGCGGTACCCGCAGGTTGGAGCTGCTCTCCAGCCTCGACGAACTGCGCGAGCGGATCGCGTTGCACCTGACCGCCGCCGACCCCGCCGAGGTGCTGCCCCTGGTGCGGCCGGACGAGCGGGTGGTCGAGGCGCCCAGGCCGGACGCGCGGCTGGCGGGTCGCAAGGTGCTGGTGGTCGACGACGACGCCCGCAACGTGTTCGCCCTGACCAGCATCCTGGAGCTGCACGGGATGCGGGTGCTGCAGGCGGAGAACGGGCGGCGCGGCATCGAGGTGCTCGGCGAGCACCCGGACGTCGACCTGGTCCTGATGGACGTGATGATGCCCGAGCTCGACGGCTACGCGGCCACCGCGTCGATCCGGGCGATGACCCAGCACATCGACCTGCCGATCATCGCGGTCACCGCGAAGGCGATGCCGGGCGACCGGGAGAAGAGCCTGGCCTCCGGCGCCAACGACTACGTCACCAAACCGCTCGACGCCGACGAGTTGATCGCCCGCGTGCACCGCTGGCTGGGCGACTGAGCATGGCGCAGGACACCACCCGGGAGCTGCCGGTGCCCGAGACCCGCCGCGCGGACGTCGTCGGCAGGCTCGCGGCGACGGTCGACCGGCTGCGCGCCCAGGTGCGGGGCACGCACGACGCCCGGGCCGCGCGGACGCTGCTGGAGTTGGCGACGGGTGTGCTGGTGGAGCGCCTGGGGTGCGGGCCCGCGGCGGCGGCCGCGCAGCTCGCGGTGTTGGCGGGTCAGGCGGGGCGGAGCCAGCTGGAACTGGCCGCGGAGATCGTCGACCAGGCGGCGCGCGACGAGCTGACCGAGGCGGCGCGCCTGCCCGCGGTCGACAGCACGGCCGAGCCCGACGGTGCGGTCGCGGTCCGGTTGCGCACGGCGGAGAGCGGCGCGTTGGCGGCGAGCGACACCCAGGCGGTGGCGGTGTCGTTGCTGCGGTACGCGCTCGTCCCGCTGGGCGCGGTCGGGGTCGCGGTGTGGCTGGCGGGGGGCGACTCGTCGCTGACGTTGGCCGGGTGCGCCGGGTTCGCCGACGACGAGTGCGGCCGGTGGCGGTTCGTGCCGCCGGGGGTGGCCGTGCCCGCCCGGCTCGCGTTGGCCGAGCGTGATGTGGCGTGGGTGCCGTCGCTGTCGGCGGCCGGGTTGCCGACTATCGGTCAGCGTGATGTGCCGGACGGGGCGCGGGCGGCGATCCCGGCGGGCAACGGTGGCCGGATCCTCGGCGTGCTGGAGGTGTGCTGGCCGGAGCCGATGGAGCGGCCCGCGCCGCGGGTGTGGCGGCAGTTGGAGGCGTTGGCGCAGTTGTGCGCGCGGACGCTGGGCACCGCGGAGGCCGAGGTCGACCGGGGTGGCCGGTCGGAGTTGGCCGACCTGGCCGACAGCCTGCGGGACCCGGCGCTGGTGCTGCGGCCGCAGCACGACGCCGCGGACCAGGTGGTCGACTTCCGGATCGCGCACGTCAACCCGCGCTACGCCGACCTGGGTGGCCGCCCGCGCGACGAGGTCGTCGGGGCGTTGCTGCTGGAGGCGTACCCGATGGCCGCGGTGGAGGGCGGCCTGTTCGAGCGGGTGGAGCAGGTGTACGCCACCGGCGAGCCGTTCCGGGCCGACCGGGTGGACTTCACCGCGCTGGTCGAGCAGGTCCCGCTCACCGCGGCGCTCGGTGTCGGGATCAGCCGGGTCGGCGCGGCCGTGCTCCTGGTGTGGCACATCGAGGACGAGGCGACCCGGCTGGCGAACCTGCTCCAGCACGCGCAACGGCTCGGCCGCATCGGCGGGTTCGAGGAGAACCTGGTGACCGGCGAGATCGCCTGGAACAGCGAGCTGTTCGCCCTCTACGGCCTGCCCGCCTCGGCCACGCCGGTGCCGGTCGAGCAACTGGCCCGGCACGCGCACCCCGACGACGCGGTGCTGATCGGCCGGTTCCTGCGCACCCTGCTGCACCACAACCGCCCGGCGTCGACGGCGTTCCGGTTGCGCAGGCCGGACGGGGTGGCCAGGCACATCCGGGTGATCGCCGAGCCGGTGCCGGGGGACACGCCCGCGGTGCGCGGGGCGTACCAGGACATCTCGGCGCAGCACTGGACCGAGGTGGCGCTGGCGGCGACGCGGGAGCAGTTGGCGCACAGCGAGCAGGAGGCGGTCGAGCGCACGCGGCTCACGTTGCAGCTCCAGCACGCGATCATGCCGCCCGCGCAGAACACGTTGCAGACCCCGCACCTGGATGTGGCGGTCCGGTACCGGCCCGCGGAGAAGGAACACCTCATCGGCGGCGACTGGTACGACGCGGTCGTGCTGCCGTCATCGCAGATCCTGCTGTGCGTCGGGGACATCGCCGGTCACGGCATCGAGGCGGCGACGAGCATGGTGGTGCTGCGCAACGCCTTGCGCGGCCTCGCCGCGACCGGGGCCGGGCCCGCGCAGTTGCTGAAGTGGCTGAACCTGGTCACGCGCCACCTGACCGACCACGTCACCGCTACTGCTGTGTGCGCGTTGTTCGACCCCGCCGACAGCACTTTGCGGTGGGCGCGCCGGTCACCTGCCGCCCGTGCTCATCCAGGGCAGCACCGCGACCACCCTGCCGCTGATCACCGGCCCCCTCCTTGGCGGCCTCGCCGACCCGGTGTACGAGGAAGCCCACCTGTCCCTGGCCCACCGCGACACCCTGCTCCTCTACACCGACGGCCTCATCGAACGCAAAGACCGCACCGTGGAGGAATCCCTGGCCCGCCTGCTCACCACCGCCGCCCGCACCACGTCCACTTTGGACCAACGGCTGGACCGCCTCCTCACCCACAGCAACTCCGACACCGACGACGACACCTGCATCGTCGGCGTCCAACTCCGCCACCCCTGATCGGTTCCCCACCACGACTGACTACTCAACGTCACCCGAGGCGATGGGGTCGGAGGTGCGGGAGGGCGTGTCGATTGGGCCGTTCGGTCGGGGTCGGGTGGGTGGTTGGGGGTGTGCGCAGCGCTACGGAATGGGTGCTGTGCGTGGGGTCTTCAACGTCGGTGGTGGGTCGGGTATGGTGCCGGGGGCGGGTCGTGATCGTTGGGGTGGGTGGTGCCTGGGGGCGGGCGACGGTCACTGTGGGTGCTTGAATCGTTCGGAAAATCGCGCTGGTACCAGTCCGAGTCCTCGCCTAAGTTAGGTTAGGCAATCCTTATCGGAATGGTGGGCTATGACGGCGGTGGACGAGGGATTCGCGGCTCGGTTGCGGGCGGGTACGCGCGACGAGCACGAGCGGGCCGAGCGGTCGGTGTTCGTCGAGGCGTTGTTGGGCGGCGGGCTGGGGCGGGAGGCGTACGCCGGGCTGCTGGCGCAGAGCTACCTGTTCTACGACGTCCTCGAGCGGGCGGGTGAGTCGTGGCGGGGGGACCCGGTGATCGGGGGGTTCGTCATCGACGGGCTGCTGCGGCGCGACGTGCTCGCGCTGGACCTGGGCTTCCTGCTCGGGCCCGGCTGGCGGGACGCGCTCGAACCGCTGGCCGCCACGCAGTCCTATGTGGACCGGCTGGTCGAGGTCGGCTCGACCGACCGCGGCGCGTTCGTCGCGCACCACTACACGCGCTACCTCGGCGACCTCTCCGGTGGCCAGGTCATCCGGCGCCGGATGCAGGAGGTCTACGGGCTGGCCGACGACGGCGTGCGGTTCTACGTCTTCGACCGGGTCGCCAAGCCCAAGCCGTTCCGCGACCACTACCGGGCGCTTCTCGACGGGGCGCCGTGGGGCGATGGCGAGCGCGAGTCGCTGGTGGCCGAGGCGAACCGGGCGTTCCAGCTCAACCGCGCGGTGTTCGACGACCTGGCCACTGTGTACTGCTGACCGTCCGATAGTCCTTACCTGGCAAGGGGTTCCACCACGGAACCCCTTATTCGTGCGCCCATCCTCCACAGAGGACAGTGTGTCGGCCGTCGCTCTTGTCAAGCGTTGAACAATCTAGTTAGGCTAGCCTCACCTAACTACGACCGGGCTCGGGGTCGCGCGGTCCCACGCAGGAGGAAACGCACATGGCAAGACCACACGCGGCCAAGGCGGTCGCCGTGGGCGCGGCGGCACTGCTCGCCGCCACCGTTCTCAGCGCCACGCCCGCCGCTGCCGCCACCGCGACCGTCACCGACGCGACGTTCGTCTGGGGCCTGAGCGGCTACGCCCAGGTCGGCATCTTCGGCCCGTGGAACTTCAAGGACCTGACCGGCAACACCACGCTGCTCACCGGTTCGGTGTCGGGCGGCGCGCAGACCCAGTACGTCGTCGCCCCGGCCCCGGCCACCTCGATGCCGGTGTCCTCGCCGCAGAAGACGCCCAACGCGGTCAGGTTCACCGCGGGCACCGGCACCGTCGACCCGGCCACCGGCGCCGGTCAGCTGTCCTTCACCGGCAGCTACACCGTCAACGCCTACCCGCCGCAGTTCAACGCCCCCAACGAGGTCTACAAGAACCCGGTCGTCACCGTGGCCGCTGACGGCTCCGGTTCGCTGACCGCGGAGTTCAGCCTCGGCGCGGGCATCGACGTGTCCGGCAACCCGACCCCGGCGCAGGACTTCGGCCGCCTCAAGCTGGTCACCTTCGACGCGGGCTCGCTCAGCGGCCTCACCGCGACCGGTTTCCGGGTCACCCCGGACTACCAGGGCACCGAGGTGACCGTGCCGGACGGCACCGCCCAGAACCGCACCTGCGCGGCAGGCCAGTGGGGCTCGTGGGCACCGGAGTTCGTGACCACCGTGCCCGGCGCGGTCCGCCCGCACTTCTACTCGACCGGGTGCGGCGGCAGCCAGGACTACAAGCCCGCGCTGCCCTTCGACATCGGCTACACCGTGGCCACCACCCCGAACCCGCAGCCGTCCGCGACCGAGCAGGACGTCCGGGTGACCGTCCCGCAGGTGGTCCAGCCCGGCGAGTTCGTCTGGACGATCGACGGCACCAACGGCCTGGTCGACCTCGGCACCGCCGTCGCCGCCGGTGACCACTACCTGGCCACCGGCTCCATCAACCCGGTCCGGGTGACCGACACCCGCGCCGGTGCCCCCGCGTGGTCGGTGTCCGCGCAGGTCAGCGACTTCGCCGCGAACGGCACCTCGTTCGACGGCAAGTACCTCGGCTGGACCCCGAAGGCCACCGAGAACACCGGCGGCGCGGTCGCCGGTGCCGCCGTGGCGTCGGGCTTCGACGGCGGCGCGGGCCTCAAGCAGCCCGCGACGCTGGGCAGCGCGGCGCTCGACCACGCGAAGGGCTCGGTGCTGCTCGGCGCCGACCTGAGCCTGAAGGTCCCGGTGAGCGTGGGTTCGGGGACCTACGACGCCACCCTGACCCTCACCGCACTGAGCTAGTTCCCCAGGTCGTGGGCGCCGTCCTCGCCGGATGGCGCCCACGACCGCTCTCCCCGGACTGGATCCCCCACCATGACCCGCATCCTCGCCGCGGTCACCGCCGCGGTCCTGCTCGCCCTGGGACTGCCCGGCCTGGCCGCCGCGCA
This sequence comes from Actinokineospora cianjurensis, assembly GCF_003663795.1. Taxonomy (NCBI): domain Bacteria; kingdom Bacillati; phylum Actinomycetota; class Actinomycetes; order Pseudonocardiales; family Pseudonocardiaceae; genus Actinokineospora; species Actinokineospora cianjurensis. The sequence goes on along the minus strand of NZ_RCDD01000003.1, from coordinate 385,365 downwards.
GAACGTCACCTGGGGTGTGCGTCCCGCCGACTCCGCCCTCGGCGCGAACCGGCCCAACTTCGCCTACTCCGTCGCGCCCGGCGCCGCGTTGTCGGACGCGCTGCTGGTGAGCAACCACGAGCAGCGCGCGCTGACCTTCGCCGTGTACGCCGCCGACGCCTTCACGACCTCCTCCGGGCAGCTCGACCTCAAGCCCGCCAACGAGACCTCCACCGACGCGGGCACCTGGGTGCGGTTCGACGCGCCGACGGTGACCGTCCCAGCTGGACAGACGGTCGCCGTCCCGTTCACCGTCACCGTCCCCGCGAGCGCCACCCCCGGCGACCACAGCGGCGGTGTCGTCACCTCGCTGCGCGTCGAGTCCGGCTCCGGTATCACCGTCGACCGGCGGCTCGGCGCCCGCGTGCACCTGCGCGTGGCCGGGACGCTGACGCCCGCCGTCGAGGTCCGCGGCCTGGAGGTCGAGTACGACGGCACGCCGAACCCGGTGGGCAAGGGGACGACGAGCGTCAGCTACACCGTCGCCAACACCGGCAACACCCGCATCGCCGCGACCCACACCGTGCGCCTCGATGGCCTGTTCGGCTGGTTCGGCACCGACGCGGCCGTCGAGCCGATCCCGGAGCTGCTGCCGGGGGAGAGCGTCACCCGCAGGCTGAGCGTGGGGTTCGTGCCCGCCGGTCGGGTGACCGCCGCGGTCGCCGTGACGGCCTCGGTTCCCGGTGGCGCACCGTTGCCGCAGGTGACCGCGACCGACGGTGCGCTGGCCCTTCCCTGGGCCGTCGCCGTGTGCTTGCTGCTCGTTGTGTGCCTGCTGCTCGCGTTGCGCGCCAGGGCCAAGGCCCGGGCAGCGGGGGAGCAGAAGCGCATCAAGGCCGCCGTCGCCGCCGCGTTGCAGGAGCGTGAAGCCTGATGCGGGTCCTGCTGCTGGCCGCGCTGCTCGTGCTGACGGGGTGCTCGTCGCCGCCCGGCGGCGCCGGACACGTCCCCGCCCAGGCCGGGGAACGCCCGCCGCTGTCCGCGCTGACGCCCTTGCCCGACCCGCGGTCGTACCACGGTCCGACGACGGCACTGGTGGCGCACAACGACATCGTGCCGGTCGACACCCCGACACCGCGGCTGCCGGTGACCGTCACCGACTTCCAGGACACCTCGGTCACCGTCACCGACGCGAGCCGCGTCCTGGCGCTTGACGTGTCCGGAACCCTGGCCGCGACCGTGTTCGGGCTCGGGTTGGGCAGCCGGGTGGTCGGTCGGGACATCTCGACCGGGTTCCCCGCTGCGAAAGATCTACCGCTGGTGACGGTCAACGGGCACCAGCTCAACGCCGAGGCCATCCTGCGCCTGCGCCCGTCGGTGGTGCTCACCGACACGACGCTCGGCCCGTGGGACGCGGTCCTGCAACTGCGCGACGCCGGGGTGCCGGTCGTCGTGGTCGACCCCAAGCGCGCCATGGACACCAACGTCCCGATCGTGCGCGCCGTCGCCACCGCGCTCGGCGTGCCCGAGGCCGGTGAGCTGCTGGCCAGGCGCATGGAGACCGAGATCGCCGACACCGTCGCCCAGATCAAGCGCCTCGCCCCGACCGACCCCGCGCGCAAACCCCGCGTCGTGTTCCTCTACCTGCGCGGCCAGGCGGGCGTCTACTACCTGTTCGGCAAGGGCTCCGGCGCCGACTCCCTCATCCAGGCCCTCGGCGCGGTCGACGTCGCCACCGAGGCGGGCATCGACGGCATGCGCCCGATCAACCCGGAAGCGCTGGCCGGGGCCAAACCCGACGTGATTCTGATGATGACCAACGGCCTGGCCTCGGTCGGCGGCGTCGAGGGCGCGCTGACCGTGCCCGGTGTGGCCCAGACCCCCGCCGCGGCCAACCGCCGGTTCGTCGACATGGCCGACTCCGTCGTCCTCGGCTTCGGCCCCCAGACCGCCGCCGTCCTCGACGGCCTCGCCCGGGCGTTGTACGCGCCGTGACCGCGCGGACGAGGGTCGTGGTGCTGTTCGCGGTGCTGGTGGCCGCGCTGGTGGTCGTGTCCGTGGTGTCCGCCGGGGCCGGTCAGTACGGGCTGCCGGTGTCGGACGTGGTGCGCGCGCTGCTGGGCAAGCCGCTGGCGGACCCGTTCGCCGAGGGCGCGCTGTGGGCGGTGCGGTTCCCGCGGGTGGTGATGTCGCTGCTGGTGGGCGCGGTGCTGGGGGTGTGCGGGGCGTTGATGCAGGGCAGCTTCGGCAACCCGCTGGCCGAGCCGGGCGTGGTGGGGGTGTCGTCGGGGGCCGCGGTGGGGGCGTGCCTGTCGATCGTGTTCGGGTGGACGTTCCTGGGTGCGTTCACGGTGCCGGGCATGGCGTTCGCGGCGGGACTGGTCACGACGTTCTCGGTGTACGCGCTGTCCAGGTCATCGGGGCGGACCGGGACGGTGTCGATGATCCTGACCGGGGTCGCGGTGAACGCGGTCGCGGGCGCGGTGGTGGCGCTGCTGATGTTCATCGGCGACCAGGCCGCGCGGGAGCAGATCGTGTTCTGGCAACTGGGATCGGTGGCGGGGGCGCGCTGGTCGTACGTGTGGGTCGCGCTGCCGCTGGTGGTGATCACGACCCTGGCGGCGCTGCTGGTGGCCCGGCGCCTGGACCTGCTGTCCCTCGGCGACCGCCAGGCCCGCCACCTGGGGGTGGACGTCGAACGCCTGCGACTCGTGGTGATCTGCGCGGTGGCCGTCGGCGTCTCGGCAGCGGTGTCGTACGCCGGGATCATCTCGTTCGTCGGCCTGGTCGTCCCCCACCTGGTGCGGATGGTGGTGGGACCGGGCCACCGGGTGCTGGTGCCCGCCAGCCTCCTCGGCGGCGCCGTCCTGCTCGCCGCCGCTGACCTGCTGGCCCGCACGGCGGTGCGGTACGCGGACCTGCCGATCGGCATGGTCACCGCGCTGATCGGCGGCCCGTTCTTCTTCTGGCTGCTGCGCCGGAATCGGACGAGGGCGGGTGGTTGGGCGTGATCGCTGGTGCTGGGCGGTCGGGCGGAGTCGATCGAGGGTCGGTGGGGGCCACTGGGGGGCTTGGTGTGTGGCGGTTGGGCGGTGGTGCGTCGCTGTTGTCGCGACGGCGCAGTGTTGTCGGCGTCGGTGGTTTCGTTGCGGCACTGGGGGTACTGGGGTTGATCGGCGGAGTTTCGTCTCCGTTGCCGCGCCGGAATCGGACGAAGGCGGGGGATTGGGCGTGATCGCTGGTGGTGGGCGGTCGGGCGGATTCGATCGAGAGTCGGCGGGGGCGATCGTCGCTGGAGGGCTTGGTGTGTGGCGGTTGGTGGGTAGTGGTGCGTCGCTGTTGTCGCGACGATGCAGCGTTGTCGGCGTCGGTGGTTTCGTTGCGGTGCTGGGGGCGCTGGGGTTGATCGGCGGGGTTTTGTCTCCGTTGCCGCGCCGGAATCGGACGAGGGCGGGTGGTTGGGCGTGATCGCGGCGGTGGGGGTGAGTGTGCGGGTGGGGGGTGCGTTGCTGGTGGATGACGTGTCCCTGGAGTTGCGGGTGGGGGAGGTGTTGGTGCTCGTCGGGCCCAACGGGGCGGGGAAGTCGACGTTGTTGGGGGCGTTGGCGGGGGATGTGGGGGTCGCGGGTGGGGAGGCGTTGTTGGACGGCAAGGGGGTGGGGCGGTGGCGGGCCGTGGAGGCGGCGCGGCGGCGGGGGGTGTTGGCGCAGCAGAACTCTGTGTCGTTCCCGTTCGACGTGCGGTCCGTGGTGGAGATGGGGCGGGCGCCGTGGCGCGGCACCGACGCGGAAGACGAGGACGACGCGGTCGTCGCGAGTGCGTTGACCGACACCGGCGTCGAACACCTGGCTGACCGCGCGTACCCGACCTTGTCCGGTGGGGAGCAGGCCAGGGTCGCCCTCGCCCGGGTCCTCGCGCAGCGCACGCCGGTGATCCTGCTCGACGAACCCACCGCCGCCCTGGACGTGCGGCACCAGGAACTGGTGCTGTCCCTGGCCCACCGGCACGCCAGCAACGGCGGTGGCGTGCTCGTCGTCCTGCACGACCTCGGCCTCGCCGCCGCCCACGCCGACCGCGTGGCCGTGCTCGACCGCGGCAAGCTCGTCGCCATCGGGCCGCCCGCCGAGGTCTGCACCGCCGACCTGCTCAGCGCCGTCTACCGGCATCCCGTCGAGGTCTTCCCGCACCCGCGCACCGGCGTCCCCGTCGTGCTGCCCGTGCGATCCCGAGAGGAGCAAGCGTGACCTTCAGGACGCTCGCGGTGGCGGCCGCCGCCCTCATCGCCGCCGCACTACTGCCGGGAACGGCGACAGCGGTCGCCCGCGTGAGCCTGTCAGTGTCCACAGCGGACCCCGATTACGCCACACCCGTAGAGGTACGCGGCACAGGCTTCCAGTCCGTCCCCAAGGCGCACGGCGGGATCTACGTCCTGTTCGGCTGGGTGGCCGACGGGACCTGGCAGCCCAGCAGGGGTGGCGCCGCCGGGTCGACCTACCGGTACGTGCAGGACAGCGAGGCCAAGGACAACAACGGCTTCCAGCGGTTCGTGTCCTTCCCCGGCAGCGACACCGCGGCCAGCGCGAACGGCGGGGTCGTCGCCGCCGACGGCACCTGGAGCGTCCGGATGATCATCCCCGGCGCCCGGTTCAAGGCCGTCGACCGGTCCGGCAGCACCACCGAGGTCGACTGCGCGCGGGTGACCTGCGGCGTCATCACCATCGGTGCCCACGGCGTGGTCAACCCGACCAACGAGACCTTCACCCCGGTCCGCTTCGCCGCCCCCACCGGCGGTCAACCCCCTGCCACCCAGCCCGCGCCCACTGTCGCCCCGAGCACCAACGCGGTACCCGCCACCGCCGCGCCGCTGCCCGCCCGGTCCGCCACCCTCTCGGCCGCCGCCGGTGCCGTCGCCGCCGGTGCCACCGTCGCGGTCACCGGCTCCGGGTTCGCCGCCGACGAGCAGGTCACCGTCGTGCTGCGGTCCGACCCGCTGTTCCTGGCCCCGGCCAGGGCCGACGCGGCGGGCGCGGTGTCCTATCAGGCCGCGATCCCGGCCGACGTCCCAGCGGGCGCCCACACCCTGGAGTTCACCGGCGCGAAGTCGGGCGCGGTCGGCACGGTCCCGCTGACGGTGTCCGCCGCCGTTCCCCCCGCCGCGGCCCAACCCGGGCAGCCCGCGAGTGCGACGGACGGACCGGGTTGGTGGCCCATCGCGGCCGCCCTGGGTGCCGTCGTCTTGGTTGTTGTCGTGATCGCCGTGCTGCGCAAGCGAAAGAAGGTCGAGGCGTGAGCGTTTCCCTTGTCACCGGCGCGATGCTGCTGGCGGTGCTGACCCCCACCAGCACGCCGGTCGCCACGACCACCACCACTGCGCCGCCCCCGGTCCGGGCGGTGCAGGAGACCACGACAACGACGACACCGGTGACAACGACAGCACCGGTGACAACGACAACCACGGCACCCGGCTGCGACCTCACCCAGGCCAACGCGCGCAAGGGCGACCTGGTGTGGGGCTTCAAGAAGAGCTTCCGGCAGTACGTGGGCGTCGGCCTGGCGGGGGCGACCGGCAACTCCATCACCGCAACCAACGGCGCCACCATCACCGCCCTCGACGAGGTCGTCCGCGACGGCGTCCCCAACCCGGCGGGCATCGCCACCGGCGCGTACCGCTTCACCTTCGACTCCGCCGACTACACCAGCCCCACCCGGTTCACCTCCCGCTACCGCGGCACCGTCGCCTTCTCCTATCCCGCGCACTTCTTCACCCTGCTCCTGTCCGACCCCTGGGTGACGACCGCCAACGGAACCGCCACCCTGCACGCCGACATCGAACTCAAGGCCACCCCCGGCGCCCCCACCCAACCCACCAACCTGCCCGACGTGGCCCTGGCCCGCCTCACCCCGCCAGCCGCCGCACCCGTCAACGGCCTCCTGACCTGGCCCGACGTCCCCGCCGCACTCACCAGTTCCGAGGCGTTCGCGGGCTTCTACCAAGCAGGTGCCCCCCTCGACCCCCTGACGATGACCCTCGCCGCCGACTGCGCGACCACCCCGACGGCGCCTCCGACGGCCAACCCGGCCGTCCCCACCGCGACCGCCCCGACCGAGAACCTCATCCCGGTCGCCCGCTTCCGCCCCACTCCGGATCTGGCCTCTACCGGAGTAGACGCAGAGCACGGCTTGTGGGCGGGCGTGGTGCTGTTGCTGGCAGGGCTGGCACTCGTCCTCGCCGCGTACCGACCGCGCCGCACCTGACCGCCCGGGTTTTCCGCTCAGCGGCCGATGTTCTGACCAAGACCACCGTCCACTGTGAACCGTTCGCCGGTGGTGAAGGTGGCATCGAACGCGAGGAACAGGACAGCCGCGGCGACCTCGTCCACGGTGCCGTGGCGCCGCATCGGGGTGATCTCGTCGCCCTGGCGCATGAACGCGGTCCGTTGCTCCTCGGTGATGCCGGGGACGCCCATCGACGGTGTGTCGATGAAGCCCGGTGCCACCACGTTGACCCGGATCCGTCGGGGCAGCAACGCCGCCGCGATGCCGCGGGCCAGGGCCATCACCGCCGCTTTCGCCCCGGCGTAGGTGACCATCGCCGAGATGCCACCGACATCGGCGATGGAGGAGGTGAACACGACGGCGCCACCGTCGTTGATCAGTGGGGCCAGGTGTTGGACGGTGAAGAAGGCGCCGCGGGTGTTGACCGCGAAAGTGCGGTCGTAGGACTCCTCGGTGACCTGCTCGAACGGGTCCAGCATCGCGAATCCCGCGTTGTAGTGCACGAAATCCACCCGCCCCAACCTGTCGGCGGTGACCTCGGCCAGTTCCCGGTTCGCGGCCACACTCGTCACATCCGACCGCACCACGTGCGCCCCGACCTCCCGCCGAGCCGCTTCGACCGTGGCCTCGTTGTTGCCGGTGAGCAGGACTTCCGCACCCCCAGCGACCAACCTCTCCACAACTGCCCTACCCATACCGTGAGTCCCACCCACGACGACGGCCTTCTTGCCCGTGTAGCTGTGCACGGTGATTTCCCCCTGGATTCAGGCGTATCTGGCGTGGGCCAACGTATCCACGAGACTTGAGCGGCATCAAGTACGCACAATGAAGTAAGTGCGGCGAAATCGCGTTGCCGGACCACGCCTGCGGTCGCCAAGGTGGTTCATGGACCTAGTGCGGCACTACACCACCCACGCCGAAGGCGACCGACTGACCAGGACGCCGCACGGCAGACTGGAGTTCCTCCGCACCCAGGAACTACTCCGGCGCGTACTCACCACTCCGGCCCGCGTGCTCGACGTCGGCGGCGCCACAGGAGCGCACGCCGAGTGGCTCGCCCGCGACGGGCACGCCGTCCACGTCGTCGACATCGTCCCCGCGCACGTCGACGCGGCCGCCGAACTGCCGGGGGTCACCGCGCACATCGGCGACGCCCGCGCACTCCCGGCCGAGGACGACAGCGTCGACGCGGTACTCCTGTTCGGACCGCTCTACCACCTCCTCACCCCGGCCGACCGCGCCCAGTCGCTGACCGAGGCCCGTCGAGTACTGCGCCCGGGCGGCCTCCTCGCCGCATCCGCCATCAGCCGCTACCTGTCCCTCCTGGAAACCGCCGCGAACGGCACCCTGGACGCGGCCCTGGCTCCTCCAATCGACGCGGTGATCACCTCCGGCCACTACGACGGCCACATCGGCTTCACCGCGACCCACTGGCACACCGCTGACGAACTCCGCACCGAACTCGAGTCCGCCACCTTCGAGAACGTCGAGGTTTACGGCATCGAAGGCCCATCCTGGCCCGCCCTCGACACCGCCGGAGACGCCGGTTTCGCGGCCCGGATCGATGCCGCCCTGCGCTGCGCCAGACTCGTCGAACAAGACCCGTTGCTCATCAACACCAGTGCCCACCTGCTCGCCCTCGCCCACACCTGACCACGTGCGAGTGTCCCGGCAGCGGGTGCTGCCGGGACACTCCTCACAGGACTACCCGGATCTGATCACCTTCGAGGAAGGGTGTCAGCCGAGCAGTCGGGCGTCGTCCCAGCCGGGGCCGTAGACGTTGCTGGTCCACGCGCCGTTGGCGAGGTTCCACTCGACCAGCCGGTAGTCGTTGTTGATGTTGCGGACGGTGACGAACCGGTTGGCGTTGACCCCTGCGATCTGTTCGACGTTGCCCCAGTCGGGCCCGATGGAGTTGGCGGTGTAGCCCGAGCCGTTCCACACGTAGCGGCGGGCGAAGTTCGAGGTGTCGATCGCGACGAAGCTCGTCAAGCTCAGGCCGCTGATCACCTTCTGGTTGACGGGGAAGGAGTACGATCCGACGACCTGGTAGCTGTGGTTGCTCGCCGGGGAGTACCACTCCTGGTAGCCGGTGCTGCCGGTCAGGGCCACGAACCGGTCGGTGGCCAGCCCGGCGATCGAGGTGACGCTCCCCCAGCCGGGGCCGACCTGGTACCCGGTCCACCCGGCCGCCGCGGTGTACTTCCAGTCCCACAGGTAGCCGTTCTGGCGGATCTCGACCAGTTGGGTGGTGCTCAGGCTCGCGATCAGCTTGGTGTTGTCCAGGCCCCAGCCCGTCCCGATCTGCTGTGGCTGGTAGGTGCCAGATGCCTTGTCCCAGCGGACAAGCTCTCCGCTCTTCCGCACGACCAGGAAGCTCTGGGCGCCGGTCGCCGTTGGCGAGTACGTGGGCTCTGTCGGTGCCGCGTTCGCCGAGCCGACAAGGCCCAGGGACGCGACCATGGTGAGCAGGGCGGCGAGCGCCATGCGCAGTCTCACGGTAACTCCTCTTCGGTTGTCCACCCGACGGCACGGGAGGGGTGGTGGACGAACAGAGTCGGCTGGGGCAGCCGCCGTCGTGAACCCCGTTGATCCCCCAGATCGCGTGTGCTGCAACGCGATTCCCAAGGTATCCACGGCCGCCATCGCCTCGACATCGGTTCGCCAGCACCCCGGTGATAGCGGGGATCAGCCCAGGGCCAGGGCCAGTTCCGCCGCCTCCGCGACCTCCATGTCCTCGAACAACGCCAACGCCTCCCGCCAGTGCGCGTGGGCCGCGCGCGGCTCGTCGCCCGCCAGCACGTCCCCCAGCAACCGCAGCGCGCGCGCTTCCCCGAGCCGGTGGCCGGTCTCGCGGTGGACCTCCAGGGCACGCCGTGCGTGCTGCCCGGCGAGGTCTTGGTCGCCGAGGTCGAGGAAGGTGCGTCCCAGCGCGACCAGGGCCCGACCCTGGCGGCCCCGGAAACCCACCCGGTCGGTCAGCGCCAGCGCCTCCCGGCCCGGCTCCAGGGCTGCTTCCGGGCGCCCGGCCGCGCGGTGGGCGTCGACGAGGCCGATCAGCGCGCTCACCCGCGCCCGTCGGAACCCCAGGTCGCGGGCCTTGGCCAGGGCCAGCGTGTGGTGTTCGACGGCGCCCTCCGGTGACCCGACGCGCAGCGTGGCCGCGCCGAGGGTGTTGTGCGCCTCCGCCACCTGCCGGGGGTGACCGGCGGACTCGGCCAGCCGCAGCGCCCGGCCCGCGTGCTCGATGGCCCGGTCGGTGTCGCCCTGGTCGAGGTGGACCCCGGCCAGGCTGTCGAGCACCTCGACCTCCGCCTGCCGCGACCTGGTGCGGCGCAACACCACCAGCGCTTCCTCGAACATCCCCCGCGCCGCGCCGAGCCTACCGAGTTCCCAGTACGCCGACCCGAGGTTGACCGTCATCGTCGCCACCCTCGCCTCGGTGCCCGTGGCCCGCTGCAGCACCAGGGCGCGCTCGTAGCAGTCGACCGCCCGCTCCAGCGCGCCCTGGTCCTGCAAGGTGCAGGCCAGGTTGTTCAGCGCCGCGGACACCAACCGGTCGGACCCGATCTCCTCCGCCGTGGCCAACGCCTTGTCGTAGTGCTCGACGGCGCTGGGGTAGTCGCCGAGGCTGGCGTGCATCGTGCCCAGGCTCAACCGCATCGCGGCCATCGCCTCGACGTCACCGGCCGTCGTCGCCGCCTGGAGCCCCGCCCGTGTCGACGCCCGCCACGACGTGATGTCGGACTGGCCCCAGAAGTACCCGCGCAGCGCGTCGGCCAGCAACCACGCGGGTTGGTGCGGTCCGTTGGTGGTCACGTGGCACACGACGGCGGCGATGTTGACCCGCTCACCGTCCAACCAGGACAGTGCGGACCCGTTGTCGGTGAACGCCCCGGTGGCGCGCGGCGCGGCCAGCCTGGCCATCTCCGGGTAGAGCACGTCCGCGGCGTGGTTGGCGACCCCGACGTACCAGTTCAGCAGCCGCCGCACCACGTCCTCGCAGTCACCCGCGGAGTCCTCGACCTTGGCGCGTTCCACGGCGTAGAGGCGCAGCAGGTCGTGCAACTGGAAGCGGCCGGGCAGCGTCTGCTCGATCAGGTGGCTCGTGGCCAGCACCCGCAACAGGCCCGCCGCCTCGTCCTGGCCGATCCCCGCGATCACGGCCGCGCTCTCGGCGGTGACATCCGGTGTCGGCGACAGCCCGCACTGGCGGAACAGCCGTCGAGCCTCGGGGGTCAGAGTGGCGTAGGAGAGGTCGAACGCGGCGCTGACCGCGACGTCGCCGATGACCGTGAGCGCCCGCAGCCGGTCGCGCCTGGTCAGTTCCCGCACGTAGGAGTCGATGCTGCCCTCGACGTTGGCCGCGGCGATCCGCAGGGCCAGCGGCAGCGCGCCGCAGGCAGCGATCAGCTCGGCCACCGCGTCCGGTTCCGCCGCCACCGCCGCGCCGAGCATCTCGGTCAGCAGCCGCCGGGCCTCGGTGTCGGTGAGCACGCCGACCGACACCTTGCGCGCCCCGTGCGTCACGGCCAGCCCGCGCATCCCGTCGCGGCTGGTGATCAGCACCGCGCACCCCGGGCCGGAGGGCAGCAGCGCCCGGACCTGGTCGGCGCCGGAGGCATTGTCGAGCACCAGCAGGGTTCGCTTGTCCGCCAACAGGGACCGCAGCAGGTTCGACTGGGCGTCGACCTCGAGCGGGACGCGTTCCGGTGCCACCCCGAGGGTCCTGAGCAGCTGCGCGAGTGCCTGTTCGGCTGTTGTGGACGGTCGGGTCGAGTAGCCGTGCAGGTTCAGCAGCAGCCGCCCGTCGGGGAACCGCTCGTGCAGCCGGTGCGCCAGGTGCACCGCCAGGGCCGTCTTGCCCACCCCGGGCGGACCCACGACGGCCACGATCGGCATCGCGGTGCCCCGGGGCGTGAGCAGCTCGGCGACCCGGTCGACCAGGTCCTCGCGCCCCACGAAATCCGGCAGATCGGGTGGCAGTTCGACGCGTGAGACGCTTTCCCGCACCGGCTCCGGCTCCGGTGGCTCGGCGAGCATGTCCTGGAACAGCTGCCGCAGCTCGGGTCCGGGGTCCACGCCCAACTGGTCGGCGAGCACCGCCCGGACCTGGTGGTACGCCGCCATCGCCTCACCCGCGCGCCCGGCCCGCGACAGGGCCCGCACGAGCAGCGCCCACAGCCGCTCCCGCAGCGGGTGCTCCGCGGTCAACGCCCTGAGTTCCCCGATGACCTCGTGCCGCCCCGCCGCGAGGTCCAGCTCGACCCGCCGCTCCACCGCCGCCAGCCGCAACTCCCACAGCCGCGGCACCACCCGCTCGCGCAGCGCCTCGATGTCGACGTCCACCAGCGGCTCGCCGCGCCACAACGCCTCCGCGGCGCGCAGCAGGTCGGCCTCGTCGGCGGGTGCCGCGGTCCTCGCCCGCTCCAGCAGCCGCTCGAAACCGACCAGGTCCACCGCCGCCATCAGCCGGTACCCGTCGGCGGTGGTCTCGATCGACTCCGCGCCCAGCACCCGCCGCAGCCGCATCACGTAGATCTGCACGGTGTGCCGCGGGTTGCCCGGCGCGTCGTCACCCCAGAGCCACCCGACCACCTCCTCGGTCGACACCGACTCACCGGCCCGCACCGCCAGCGCCCCGACCAGCGCCCGCAACTTCCCGGCCCCCACCCCCACCACGACCCCGTCGACCAGTACCTCCACCGGTCCCAGAACGCGAACCTCACCACTCCCGGCCATTCCCCGACCCCCAGTCCGCTTGCCCGTTGATCTTCATCAACCCCGCGCGCGCCGGGAACCTTCCGGGTGAGCACCCGCACGACCGACATCGGCCCGACCGGAACTTCCGCGCCATCAGCGGAATCGGGACGTTCCGCCGCCGCGGGACAGGGCGGGGCGAACCGGGCTGTGCCATCATCGGCCGGGTGGCGAGCTCCCGTGCCGTGTTGATCGGTGTCTCCACCTACGACGACCCGGTGCTCGTCCCGATCCCCGCCGCGCGCAACAGCCTCGACGGGATGCGCTCGTTGCTCACCGACCCGCTGCTGTGCGGCTGGGCGCCGGAGAGCGTCACGGTGCTGGCCGACCCGGTCCAGCCGGGGCACCTGGCGCGGCAGCTCAGGGCACTGGCCAGGGACACCGAGGACGTGCTGCTGGTCTACTACGTCGGCCACGGGCAGCTGACCCCGCGCGGGGAGCTGTGCCTGACCACCAGGGACACCGCGGCGGAGGACCCGGACTTCACCGGGCTGCCGTTCTCCTGGGTCAAGGAAGCCGTGCGCGACAGCCCGGCAGGCGTGCGGCTGGTGGTGCTGGACTGCTGCTACGCGGGCCGCGCGATCGAGGCGCTGTCGGGCGCGGACCAGATCGCCGACGTCACCCACGTGAGCGGCAGCTACACGCTGACCGCCACGACCACCAGCATCGCCGCGCACTTCGACCCGTCCGACGAGTCGGCGTGCACCACCTTCACCGGCCAGCTCATCGACCTCGTGCGCACGGGCATCCCCGGTGGCCCCGCCCAGCTCACCTTCAGCGCCCTCTACCCGCACCTGCGGCGCAGGCTGGTCGGCCTCGGCCTGCCACAGCCCAACCAGCGCGGCACCGACACCGCCGACCACTACGTCCTGGCCGCCAACCCGACCACCGGCGCGGCGTCCGAGCAGGCCGAGGCGTGGGCCGAACGCGGCGTCGACTGGTATGCGAGCGGGCACCACGACCGGGCCGAGGCGGCGTTCCAGGAAGCGGTGCGGCTGGACCCGGGCTCGGCGCTCTGCCGCACGGGGCTGGGCAACGTGGTGCTCGCCAGGGACCGGGCCGCCGAGGCCGAGGCGCACTACCGCGCCGCACTGGCCATCGACCCGCTGAACCAGTCCGCGCGGATCGGGCTGGGCGACTCGATCCTGGACCAGGGGAGGGCGACCGAGGCCGAGGCGGAGATCCGGGCCGCGATCGCCATGGACCAGGGCAACGCGCAGGCGTGGATCTCGCTCGGTGAGCTGCTCGACCGGACCGACCGGCTGCCGGAGGCCGAACACGCCTACGCCGAGGCGACGCGGCAGGACCCCGACTCGCCGCTGGCGCACGCGCTGCTGGGTGAGGTGCTGGTCGCGCTGGGTCGCCTCGACGAGGCCGAGTCCGCGCTCCGGGAGGCCATCCGGCTCGACCCAGCGGACCCGAACCCGCGCCTCGACCTCGGTGGGGTGCTGAACCTGCGCCGGGACCTGGCGGGCGCCGAGCAGGAGTTCCGCGAGGTGGTGCGGCTCGACCCGACCCTCGTCGCCGGGCACGTCGAGCTGGGCGGCGTACTGGAGGCGCGGGGGGAGTGGAAGGCGGCGGAGGCGGCTTACCGGGAGGCCGCGCGGCTGGACCCCACGTCCGCGACGATCCAGCTGCTCCTCGTGGACCTGCTGCGGTACGGGTCCGGGCCGTCGGACGACGCGCTGGCGGCCTGTCGACGGGCCGTCGAACTGGCCCCCGAGGTCGCCGGGACGCACTCGCTGCTGGGCGACCTGCTGTGCAGCGGTGGGGAGTGCGATCGGGCGGTCGCCGCGTACGAGGCCGCGCTGGACCTCGATCCGGACCTCGTGTCCGCGCACGTCGGCATCGCCGAATGCCGGTACCGGCGCGACGGGTTCCACGGCGGTGGCTGGGACCGGGCCGAGACGGCGCTGGAGCACGCGGTGCGGCTCGCCCCGGCCGACGCGACTGTCCGGTTCCTGCGCGGTGAGCTGGCGTGGGCGCGCGGCGACCTCGTGGCCGCGGAGCACGAGACCGGTGAATCGCTGCGGATCAAGTCGAACAACCGGCGTGCCACCTACACCCGGGGGGAGGCCCTGCTCGGTCTTCAGCGGTTCGACGAGGCCGAGGCGCACTACCGGGACTACCTCATGGCTGATCCCGACGACGGCGTCGGGTACCTCGGCGTGGGCCGCGGTCACCACGGACGAGGCGAGTACGCCCGGGCCGAGTGGTGGTTGGAGCGCGCCGTCGAGCTCATGCCGGAGTCCGGCCCGGCCCGGCGGGCGCTGGCCTCGACGCTCGCCGAACTCGGGCGCCTGGACGGTGCTGTCGAGCAGTTGCGGGCGGCCATCGGACTTGACGACAAGTCGGCCTATCTCGAACTCGGTCGCGTCCTGCGCACGGCGGGCAAGGCCGACGAGGCGGAGCAGGCGTACCGGGACGCGCTGCGCGCGTTGCCCGGGTGGGCGTTGGCATACCGCGAACTGGGTGACCTGTTGTCCCAGCAGGGAAGGGCGACCGAGGCTGAGTTGGCCTACCGGCACGCCACCGGTCCCGCTGTCGACCGCTGACCGGGGCCTCGATCGGGTGATCGAGGGCGTCGGGAGGCGTGCGGGGTGGTGGAGTGGTGAATGTCGGGGGCGGAGCGCGGCCGGGAAGAGGTGGCGCCAGATCGAGGAGAACGTGCGGTGAAAAAGTGGACAGCGGTGGCGTTCGCGCTCATGGTGGCGGTCGGGGTCGTCACGACCCCGACCTCGGCGGTCGCCCAACCGGCGGTGGGTGATCCCCTCGCCGGGGTCTGGGTGTTGCGCGCGGCGAACGGTTCCGCGCTCGTGGAACGCGGGGGCACGATCGGTCTCGGGTCCTCGGCGAGAGCGACCCGGTGGCGTTTCGTGCCAACAGGATCGGGTGAGGGCGGCGCCGAGTACGTCATCCACACCAAGGACCTGCGGGGCTGGGTGCTGCCCAGGGTCGCGCCGAGCGCGCCGGTCAAGGTGCAGCCGTTGCTGGCGCTGCCGACCGACACCCGCAACCAGCGGTGGCGGGTGTACCTCGACGCCGGGGCGGCCCAGGCGGGCGTGCGGCAGGTGACCATCGCCTCGGCGGTCAACGGCTGGCCGGTCGTGGTGACCGGTGACTACCTGCCGCACCTGGCGGTGGTCCCGGAGACCTTCGCGCCGGTGACCTACCGGGCGATCAAGGTCGGCAACTAGCGGCTCAGCGGGACCGGCCGAGGCCCGTGGCGACCATCGTCCACCCCTGTCGGTCCCGCACCGCCGCCGTGCTCGCCCGCAACGCGATGTTCCGGAAAGGCTGCTGCGCCAAGGGATCCAGCACCGTGAGGCACCTGCCGTCGGTTGCGCATACGCTCGTGGTCCGGCCGGAGTCGCGGCTGGCGACCGTCCAGTACTGCTCCGGCGCCGCGCGGTCGCAGACGGCTTGACCGACCTGCTCGGATCCCGCCCGGGTCCGCAGGCAGCGGTGGCTGTCCCCGTTCTGGACCACGAAACCCCGACCGTCGTCGGACTGCGTGAACAGCCACCCCTGGCGATCGGTGTCGCCGACGCACTTCTGCGCGATGGTGAGTCCTTCGGGTGGGGGCGTGTGTGTGAGGCACAGCGCGGACCCGCCCTGGGGAGTCCACTGTGCACTGTATGGGCCGTACCGGTAGAGCTGGCTGTTGGCGTGCGCCGGTGGCGCGCTTGCCAGTAGCAGGGCGACCAGCGCGGCGATCCTCGTGGGCGACATGGGCACCTCAGTTCTGCTTGGCGAACCGGACGGGGTGGTGGTCGGACCGGTAGAGGATGGTTTTCCCGGCCACGACGCGGTCCGGGACGACCTTCGCCTTCATGACGTCCGCTGTGCGTCGGTCGGACCAGATCATGTAGTCGTAGACCTTCCTGCTCGGCCGCATGGTCCGCTCCGCTGTCGCGCTCAGCCGCTCGGTCGGGCCCAGCAGCGGCCGCAGGTACTTCGGCTCGATGTTGAAGTCGCCGAGGAGCACCCAGTTCTTGCCCGTGTTCGCCGCGCGCACCTTGGTGACGAGTGCGCCCGCGTTGGCACCGGGCGGACTCGCGTCCGCGTGAGCGGTGTGGATGGTCGTCCCATCGGCCAGCGTCAACTGCAACAGCCCGCGATCGCCGTCGTGGAACTCATCCGACCGCACCGGCGGCAGGTAGTCCCAGTCGACCACGTCCACCGCCGCGTGCTTGACGACGAACGCGAGGTTGTCCTTCCGGTTCTGGTCGCCCGCAGTCAGCTCCCGGTCCTCGGACTCCACGAAGTACAGCGTGCGCGGGTACGTCACCCCGTTCACCTCGATGAGCCAGATGCACCTGCGCGCCCGCCGCAACCCCTTCACGTGGTGCTGACAGGCCCACCGCGGCGGAAAGGCCAACGCCCCGCGGTCGATGTCCCCGAGCGACCCCGCCTCCTGCAACGCCACGACGTTGTACGACTGCACCAGGGGCACCACCCCCAGGATCGTGTCGAGGTCCGTGCCCCACTTGCTGATCCCCTCGTAGTTCGCCCCCTGCATGTTCCACGTGGCGAACGAGTAGTCGGTGACCCCCACCGCCCCCGCGGGCTCCGCCCCACCCGCCACTACCCCAACGGCCACAACCGCTGAAAGCCACACCCCACGCGCTCTCACGAGACCTCCCGCCCATCCACCACAGGCGCTGAACGTCCCACCTCAGTCCACTCCAGACAAACCCCACCAGTCGAAAGGCCCCGAACTCTCACCCGGTGGTGGCTCCACGACTCGGGTCGCCGACCGTGCGGAGCTCAGTCTCACCGAACTACCGACTCGCGGGTGGAGGGCTCCCGATCACGCGATGGGCGCGGGAGCCTCAGAGGAAGAAGGCGGCCAGGTCGGTGGCCAGGGCCTCGGGTTCCTCGGTGGCGGCGAAGTGGCCGCCGGTGGGCATGACGTTCCAGCGTTGGAGGTTGTAGAGGCGGGCGGCCCAGGTGCGGGGGATGTGGCCTTGGTGGGCGTGTTCGTTGTCGAAGAGGGCGATGGCGGTGGGGGTGGTGACGCGGGGGAGGGGGAGGTCGTAGAGGGGGCGGTTGTCGTGGAAGTCGAGGAGGGAGGTGGTGATGGTGTTGGTGGTCCAGTAGAGGGTGAGGGTGGTGAGGAGGTCGTCGCGGGTGAAGTGGGGTTCCAGGGAGCCGTGGCAGTCGGACCAGGCTCGCCACTTCTCCAGGATCCAGGCAGCCAGGCCGACGGGGGAGTCGGCCAGGGCGTGGCCAAGGGTGAGAGGCTTGGTGGACTGGACGAGGTTGTAGCCGCCCTCGCGGGAGACGAAGTCCTCCTCGGCGGCGATGAGGGCGTGCTCGGCGTCGGACAGCGGGGGCGAACCGGGACCGAGGTCCGGGTCCAACTCCAGGTTGCTCAGGTGTAGACCCAGCAGGTCCTCCGGGAAGTCCAACCCGAGGAACGTGGTCACCCCGGCCCCGAAGTCCCCACCGTGGGCGGCGAAGCGCGAGTATCCCAAGCCGTGCATGAGATCCCGCCACAGCCGAGCCGTGTCCCGCATCGTGTGCGGACGGTCCGGTCGCGCGGTGAACCCGTACCCGGGCAATGACGGAACCACCACGTCGAACCCGCGCGCCGTCAACAACGGCACCACCGGAAGGTACTCGGCGAAGGTACTCGGCCACCCGTGCGTCAACACGATCGGCACGCCAGGGCCGCCCACCGCGCGCTCATGGACGAAATGGACCTCCACATCGGACACTCGCATGTGGAAGTGCGCGAACCCGTTCAGCCGCCGTTCCTGTGCGCGCCAGTCGAACTCGTCCGCCCAGTACCGCACGACTTCCCGCAGGTACGCCGGATCGACCCCCTGGTTCCACCCGACCCCGCCGACCGTCGGCCATCGCGTCGCCCGCAGCCGACCGCGCAGCGACGCCAGCTCGGCCTCGTCGACGAACACCCGGAACGGCAACGGTTCCACGCGCAACACCTCTCGCAGGCACCCCCGATGGCCGCCTGCCCCGCGGGGGTGTGGGCAGGCGGCCGAGGGGAGAGTCGGGTCAGCCGCAGGCGGTCGGCGGCTCGACAACCGAGTCGCGCTCGCGCCCCGCGATCGCCGCCACCGTCTCGTCGATCTTCGCCAGCAGCGCGGCGTCGTCGACCAGCTCGCCGCCGAATGCCTCGGTGGCGAACTCGATCTTGCGCTCGTTGGTGACCGCGCCCGGCCGGTAGTCGGTGCGGGACAACACCTCGCGCACCGCCTTCTCGAACGCGTCGACCGCGTGGTCGACCTCGGCGTCACCCCAGGCCGCGGTGATCATCTGGGTGCCGCTGTCCTCGAAGTACACCCCGTGGTCGAACGCGGCCCGGAAGATGTCGCGGGCCAGGTCGTCGGACTCCAGGATCACGTCGAACATCATCGGCGGCCCCGCCACGTGCGCCGGGATGCCCGCGTCGGTCAGCACACCGTGCATCCGCGACCGCAGCGCCGCACCGACTTCCTCGGTCCGCGCGTGCACCGACCCGTCCGCCACCACGTCCAACACCGCGAGCGCTGCCGCCATCGGGGGCACCTCGCGCGTGTACGTGCCGCAGATCCCCGCCTTGTCGTAGGCGTTGATGACGTCCGCGCGCCCCAGCACCGAGGCGATGCTGTGCCCGTTGCCGAGTCCCTTGCTGATCGTCACGATGTCCGCGGGCACCCCGCCGGTCCCGTTGAGCCCCCGCGCGCCCCACCGCAGACCGGTGATCACCTCGTCGAGCGCGAACAGCACGCCGTGCGCCCGGCACAGGTCCGAGAGCCGCCGGTAGTAGTCGACGTCGAACCACGCGGGCTCCGGCGTGACGAACACGCACGCGATCTCGTCGGCGAACTCCTCCAGGAGCCTGCGCAGCGCGGTCTCGTTGTAGCCGAAGTTCACCACGCGGGTGCGGGCCTCGAAGCCCATCTTCAGGTACGACAGCTGCCAGTCGTGCCACCCGTGGTAGCCCGAGGTGAGGACCAAGTCCCGGTCGGTCGCGGCGCGGGCCAGCCGGATCGCGGTGGTGGTGGACTCCGACCCGGTCTTGCAGAACACCGCCTTCTCCGCGGCCGGGTAGCGCTGGGTCAGCCGGTCGGCCAGTTCGACCCGTTGCGGCGACAGGGTTGTCGCGAACACCGCGCCGTGGTTGCGGACCGCGTCGACGACGGCCTCGACGACCGCCGGGTGCTGGTTGCCCAGCAGCAGCGCGCCACTGGCGGCGGTGACGTCGAGGATGCGGTTGCCCTCCACGTCGCGCATCCAGGACCCCTCGGCCGCCTCGATGACGACCGGGAAGCGGCTGCCGATGTCGTACTGCTCGGCGGCGGTGACCCGGCGGGCGCGCTCCAGGGTCTCCAGGTTGCCCAGGGCAAGGATGTCGGTCATCTACGGATTCCTCCACTGCTGCGACGTCGGAACTCCCCGAAGGCAAGCACACCAACGGTTTCGGACTATAGGCGAGAACCGGAAGACCCGTCGATCCCCCACCTGGCCGCTGCGCTCGAGCGTAGACGGCAAGAGTGGACGACGGGGGTGCTTTGGTCGAACTGCTAGTCCCACGTGTACACCGCCCACCCCCAGTTCTGCCCCGAACCCTCGACCAGCGACAGGAAACCGGCCGCCAGCACCAACTCCGGGTACTCCGGGCTGTAGTACAGGAGGTACAGCTTCCGGGGCCGCGCACGAACGGCCGACACCAAGTTGGCCAGCACCCGGGTGAGCACCTGCGGCCCGAACGGGTTGAACATGTAGATCACCAGATCGCCGTCCGGCACCACCCACTCAGCCGCGTCACACGCCTCGAACTCCACGGCGCGAGCCCGCACCGGCCCGGTGTAGCGGGTGACGTTCTCCTGGGCGACTTGCACGAGCGCGGGGGAGAAGTCGACCCCAACAGCGCGGCGGAACGGGTGCGCCGCGGCCAGCAGCACCACCCGCCCCTTGCCGCAGCCGAGGTCGACGAAGGTGAACCCGCTGTGGTCGATGTCCCCGAGCGCGTCCAGGGTCGCGGTGAACTCGCACTCCCGGGTCGGCCAGTAGTGGATGGCGTCCGCGCCGTTGGCGCCCAGCCCGTCGAGGCTGCCGATGCCGACCATCCGGCTGGTCTCGGTGCCGAACCGCTCGTCGAACCGGTCCGCCCGCTCGTGCCGCTTCGCCCGGTAGTAGTGGGTGAAGTCGATGACCGCCTCCCGCGGCCCCCACGCGCGCAGGGACTGCCAGAAGATGCGGACGTCTGTCCTGTCGAGCATGCGCGTCCTATACCGGGGTCGGGGCGCGGCGGGGCGCGACCAGGTCGTCGGTGATCACCGAGGGCGGGTACAGCAGCGCCAGCAGCGGACCGGCCATCGCGGTGGTGAGCAGCGCCATCACCACCATCAGCGTGTACAGCCTGGCGTCGAGCAGGCCCAGCTCGGCGCCGATGCTCAGCACGATCAGCTCGGTGAGGCCACGGGTGTTCATCAGCGTCCCGAGCACGGCGCTGTGCCGAGTGGACATACCCGAGAGCCGCGCGGCCCCGAACGCGCCGAGGAACTTGCCGGTGATCGCGGCCAGCAGGATCCACGCCAGCTCACCGAGACCGGTCGTGCTGAACGCCGACAGGTCGACCTTGAGCCCGGCCACGATGAAGAAGATCGGCAGCAGCAGCACACCGTTGAGCTCGGCGACGCGGTCATGGACGAGTTCGCGGGCGCCCTGGCGCGGCATCACCACCCCGAACAGGAACGCGCCGAAGATGAGGTGCAGGCCGATCCACTCGGTGAACGCGGCCGACAGCAGGACCCCCGCGACGACCACGGCCAGCGCGCCGGGCGTGAGCTTCCCGCGCCCCACCAGCAGCCTGCCCAGCAGCGGCCGCACCACCCACACCATCAACGCCAGGTACGGCACCACCAGCAGCACCAGCCACTGGTTGCCGTGCCCCTGCCCGGTCAGCGTGACGGCGACCGCGAGCAGGACCCAGGCCAGCACGTCGTTGATGGCCGCGCAGGTCAGCGCCAGCGAGCCGACCGGGGTGCGCTGCATGCCGCGGTCGGTCAGGATGCGCGCGAGCACCGGGAACGCGGTGATCGAGAGCGCGACGGCGATGAAGACGAAGAACCCGGTGCGCTCGGTGGGCGCGTGGGCGTCGGCGAGGTACCAGGCCAGCAGTGTCCCGAGCCCGAGGGGCAGCAGGATGGACGCCGTGGCGACCGCCGCCGCGACCTTCCCCTTCCCGCGCAGCAGCCCGCCGTCGAGTTCCATGCCGACGACGAACATGAACAGCGCGACCCCGATGTTGGCCAGCGCCGAGAGGTCGGCCCGGATCGAGGCGGGGAACAGCCCGCCGCCGATGCCGTTCGAGATCAGCAGCGGGAGCACGAACACCCCCGCCAGCACCTCCCCGATCACCGGTGGTTGGCCCAACGCCCTGGCCCCGGCGCCGAGCGCCCGCGCCAGCACGATGATCAACGCCAGGTCGAGCAGCAAGATGGTGGCATGACTGGTCATGGCGGATACACCATTCGACACCCGCGGGGGTTCCCCCGCCCCACACCGCCGCGGCGGGCCGCCCGGCCGGGTCCCCTCCCGGCCGCCCCCTCCATGAGCATCCAGCTCCGAGCCCGGGGCTCGTGGCGACTTCCCACGGTAGTGGCCGCGCGGACCCGGGACAAGGTTAGGCCACCAAGTCGTCGAGCCGCACCGCGGTCGAGGTCCACAGCCGTTCGCCACCCGAGGAGTCCGCGTGGGCGCGCAGCACCGGCAGGACCTCGGCGGGCAGTTGCGACGGGAAGAACAGGACGCCCTTCTCCTTCACGGCCCAGTCCACAGTGACAACGGTCGAGGTCTCCCCGTGCCGGTCGTCCGACCCGAGCGCGTACGGCAGGTCCTCGTACCACGCGGTAGGAAGGTCCATAGTGGAACAGGCAGCGCGCACCGCGGCGTGGTCGACGTGACCGCCGATGGCCACGGGGGCGAACACCAGGTCAGGTCGGATGTCCCCAATGGCCGTCCGCAACAACGCCGACACCGACGCCACCACCTCGGGCTCCGGTGTCGCGCCCATCTCCGTCTCGTCGGTGAAGCCGCGCAGGCTCGCGTCCGGCAGGTCGTGCCGCACCAAGCGCACACCGGCCCACGCGGCCCAGGAATCCTCCTCGGCGGCTCGGACACCGGCCGCGGCGGGAGAGCCGTGCGTGACATCCCCCGGGGCGTAACGGGTCTGACCGAAGAACGTCACCCCGAACACGTCCGCCCGCAACCGCGCCACGGTCCCACCCAGCGACCACGCCAGGTCGTCCGGATGGGGCGAGAGCAGCAGGACCCTGGCCATCAGAAGAACTCGTCCAGCAGCCGGTAGTACCGCTCCCGCTCCGCGTCGAACCCCACCCCGTACACCTCCAGCACCGACCGGCCCGCGTCCCGGACCAGGACCGCCAGGTCGCGCCACGGATCGGCCAGCCCGAGCCGCCCGACGTCGATGACCCCGGTCAGCTCGTAGGTCGACGGGTCGATGAGCACGTTGTCCAGTCCGAGGTCCCCGTGGCACACGACCAGGTCCTCGGGCGGCACCGGCAGCCCGGACAGCTTCTCCAGCAGCCGGTGCCCCGACCACCCGTCGTGCTCGGGATCGAGGTCGTCCAGGTCGACCACACCCGACGCCACCGCCCGCCGCGCCCAGTCGGTGGTCACCGACAGCGAACCGTCGAACGGGCAGTCGCGCAGCGCGTGCAGCGACCGGGTGAACTCGGCCACCGTGGCGATCGCCCGTGCCCGGTCCGGGGCGGTGTCCGCCGGGATGCCCGGCACCTCGGTCATCACCATCCAGGACTGCTCGTCCGACGCGCCGACCTCGATGACCTCCGGGACCGGGAAACCCCGCTCCTGCAACCAGCCCAGCCGCGCGGCCTCGTTCGACGGGTTGAACCGGAAGTCGTCCGCGCGCCGGGGCGGGGTCGTCTTCACGTACAGCGTCGACCGGCCCTCGACCCGGTACACCCGCGTCCCGTACGACCGGGACGCGACGGTGCGCCACCGGCCGCGCAGGCTCAGGGTCGGCGGCGTGGTCATCCGGTGACCGGGGCGGCGGACGTCCCCGCCGAGGGGTCACGGCGTGCCATCAGCTCGACGGTCTCCTCGATGCGCGCCAGCACCGGCGGTGTGTCGTGCAGCGAGCCGCCGAACGCGTCCAGGGCGAAGCCGAGCCTCAGCTCCTCGGACAGCTCGCCCGGCTCGATGTCGGTCGTCGCCGCCACCGCGCGGGCGCCCTTCTCGAAGGCATCCAGCGCGTGGTCCACATCGGACTGGGTGAACGCGGCGGTCACCATCTGGGTGCCGCTGTCCTCGAACCACGCGCCGTGCTCGTAGGCCGCGGCGTAGATGTCCCACGACAGCTGCTCGGACGGCGTGACCACGTCGAACATCATGTTCGGGCCGGTGACGTACGCCGGGATGCCGACCGTGCGCAACACCTCGCGCATGCCGTCCTTGAGCGCCTGGCCCATCCGCTCGCAGTGTTCGTGCACCGAACCGTCGGCGATCTCGTCGAGCACCGCCAAGGCCGCGAACATCGGCGTCAGCTCACGGTTGTACGTCCCCGCGATCCCGGCCGCGTCGTAGTGATCCAGCACGTCCGCGCGCCCCAGGAGTGCGGCGATCGAGTGCCCGTTGCCCAGGCTCTTGCTCATCGTGATCATGTCGGCGCGCACCCCGCCGGACCCGTTGAGCCCGCGCGGACCCCAGCGCAGCGCGGTGATGACCTCGTCGATGACGAACAGCACCCCGTGCCGCGCGCACAGCTCCGCCAGCCGCTGGTGGTAGGCCACGTCGAACCAGGCGGGCTCCGGGGTGACGATCACCGCGGCCACGTCCGCGCCGAACTCGTCGAGGTAGCGGGCCAGCGCGGTCTCGTTGTAGCCGAAGTTCGCCACCCTGGTCCGGGGGTCGTACCCCATGTTCCGGTACGGGCGCTGCCACTCGAACCACCCGTGGTACCCGGCCGTCAGGACCAGGTCCCGCCCGGTCGCCGCCCGCGCGATCTGGATCGCCGCCGTCGTCGCCTCCGAGCCGGACTTGCAGAACACCGCCTTCTCCCCGGCGGGGTAGCGCTCGCACAACCGCTCCGCCAGCTCGATGCGCTGCGGGGTGATCGTGCTGGCGTACACCACTCCGTGGTCGCGCACCGACCGGACGACGGCCTCCACCACGGCCGGGTGCTGGTTGCCCAGCAGCAGCGCCCCGCTGGCCGCGGTGACGTCGAGGATCCGGCGACCCTCCACATCGCGCATCCACGACCCGACGGCACTGTCGAACACGGACCCGAACCGGGTGCCGATGTCGAACCGCTCCGCCGCGGTCACCCGGCGCGCCCGCTCGATGGTCTCCCGGTTGGACCCGGTGACGATGGTGGTCATCTGCAACCTCTCCGAACGGACCCGACGCGGGAAGGCGGCACGGGAGCGGGATGGTCAACTCGGGTGCCACGACCGGCCCCGGTGCTCGCGGACACTACCCGAGCGGACACCCGCGCAGCCAGGTTTTCGTTGCGGCGGAGCCGGATAGCCCAACAGCGGCGTCCGAACGCCCCCAGTTGCCCGGAAACGCCACGGTAACCCGGCGGCGCGGGATAACTTGGTCCAGAAGGGACCGTCCGGCGAGGAAGGATGTCCAGTGGCCGCACCGGTGGCGCAACCGACTCTGCCCATGCCCAGGTTCGCACCCGAGCCCGTCCACGACCCGGACGCGTTCCTCGGCCGCTGGGTCTACGACAACCCCGCGCTGGCTGCCCGGCGCGAACTGTTCACCCGCTGGCTCACCGACCCGACCCCGCGTGAGGACATCGCCGAGCAGTTGGGGGTCCGGCTGGGGGAGTTGTTGCGGTCGTTCAACTCCACCGCGCCGCTGGGCGACCCGCTGCCGTTCGGCTACCGGTCCGCTCCCTTCGCGACGGTGTCCATGGCCGGGACCTGCGACGACGTCGCCGACGGTCGCTGGCCGCTGTTCGGCACCCCGATGACGCTGCGGTGCTACCTGCGCGACCTTTCCCTGTTGCCCCAGGACATGGTGGAAGCAGCGGACTGGAACTTCATGGACGCGGGCTTACCCGGTTTCCTCGGCTACCTCTACGGCTCCGTCCACGACGGCACGCTCTACCTGGCGGGCCTGCAAAGCGATCTCGGGGTCCGCTACAGCTACCTGTTCCAGGGGCGCGGCGGGGGCACCGAGGTGCGTGTGGGTGACGATGTCGTCGAGCGCTCCGCCGAGGAGATGGTCGCGGCATACGGGGAGTACGTCCCGGTGCTGCGCCGCACGTTCCAGCGCTACTGGATCCAGATCATGCTCGGCGCCGCCGTCACCTGGGCGCGGTCCGCCGGGGTGGACCGGATCGGCATCCTGCGTTTCCCGTTCCGTTCCGAGGAAGACGTCCAGGGCCACGTGGTCCGGCGGGTCTACGCCGAGCTGCCGGAGCGCATCTCGGGCGTGGACGAGACCGTGCGGGTGGGCGACGAGAGCCACCTGTACTCGGTGGCCCCCATCGCCTCCGTCGAGAGCTACCTCGGAACCAGGTTCAGCAGGCCCTGACGGCCGAAGGTCGGTGCCGCCCCTGGCGTGTGCAGCCCAGAGTCGATGCCGTAGTCGTTGCGCAGCAATCGATGTGCCGTCCGCAGTGCGACGGCCTGGATCGTCAACGTCGGGTTCGCGCCGCCGGGGAACGGCAGCACCGCCCCGTCGCCGACGTACACGTTGTCCGTGTCATGCAGGCGGCAGTCCGAAGTGGTCACACTCGTCCGCGGGTCGTCACCCATGCGGCACGTGCCGTGCAGGTGGCTGCTCCCCAACGCCCAGCCCGAGGGTTCCCGCACGGTGACACTGCACCCCGCGGCCGCCAGCATCCGCGTCCCCTGGTTCATCATGTACTCCAGCCGGGCCAGGTCACGGGGATGGGCCTGGTAGTCCATCACCACGTCCGCCACCCCGTGCGCGTCCGTGCCCGTCCCCAGTCGCACCCGGTTCGTCGTTTGCGGCTCGTCCGGCACCAGCGCCTCGATGCGCACCAGCTGTTCGGTGGACCGCAACCGGAACGGCCGCTCGGGTCGGGCCTCGTACAGCAGCCCGCCGATTCCGCCCGGCGCGTGCGGGTCCTGGTACAGGTCCGCGACGGCGCAGGTCGAGAACGGCCCGAGACCCATGGTCTCGCCACTGAGCTCGCCGACACCGTTGTACCGGTATCCGACCAGGTACTCGCTCAACTTGAAGCACAACCCCCGTCCGACCAGGTCATGGGTGTTGCCCAGCCCACCGGGGTGCTGGTCCGTTGTGGACCGGAGCAGCAACGCCGCCGTCTGCACCGCGTTGGCGCATAACACGAACCGGGATGCCCGGAACCGGTAGCGCTCACCGGTGTCCATCCGCACGCACTCCAACGAGGTCGCCTTGCGGCCCTCCGCCAGCAGCCGCACCGCCTTCATCCCCGCGAACAGCCGCGCGCCGTGGCGCAGCGCCGGGTCGAGGAACCGCGTCGAGTCACCCTTGGCCCCCGACGGGCACGTCCGGCAGATGCACGGAGCGTCCGCCGCACATCCCGGGAGTCCGTTGTGGGGTTGGCTGTTGAGCGCCAGGGGAGTGGGGAACGGGTGCCAGCCCAACGCGGCCGCGCCCTCGGCCAACAACGCGCCCTCGGCCGAGCGCGCCACCGGCGGCATCGGGTAGGCGCCGGTCGCGGGCAGGGTCGGATCGGCGCCCGCCAGGCCGGAAACCCCGACCAGGTGCTCGACCGCGTGGTAGTACGGATCGAGCTCGGTGTGGTCCCACGGCCAGCGCAGCGGGAGTTCGGTGCGCCCGAGCACCGTCTCGGCGTCGAAGTCGACCGGGCGGTTGCGGAAGAAGGCGCCGCCGAAGAACAGCGTGCCGCCGCCGACGTTGCAGGTCGTCCAGGGGTAGCCGATCTTGCCCCAGGTCCCGTTCTCCTGCCGGACCCACGCGGGCTCGGCCGCCGCGAGCAGGTCGTCGTAGCTGACGTCCGCGGTGACGTGCCCGCCCTGCTCCACGATCACCACCGACAGGCCCGCGCGCGCCAACAGCCACGCCGTGGCCGCGCCGGAGGCACCGCTGCCCACCACGCACACGTCATAGTTCTCGGCCAGTTCGGCCCGCGTCGGGACAGGTCCCAGGTTCACGCGACCTCCCCGTCGGCGCCGGTCAGCACGGGTTCGCGGCTCTGCACGACCTCCAGGGCCTCCCGGACCTCCACCAGCCGCACCGCCACCAGCGGCAGCCCGGGGTCGCCCGCCGGCCTGCCCAGCTCTCGCAACAGGACGAACGCGATGGACTCCGAGCAGGGCGGCAGGTAGCCGCGCTTGTTGTCGTCGCGCACCACGTCCATGACGTCGTCGACGGTCAGCCCGGCGGGCAGCCGCAGCGGCGCGCCCAGGGCGCTCACGACCTCCTCGTGCAGCTCGACGATCTCCGCGGGCAGCCAGCCCCTGCGGTGCGCGATGGTCGCGGCGACGACCATGCCGAACGCGATCGCCTCACCGTGGCTGACGCCGTCGTTGCCGCGCCGCCGGTGATCCGCCAGCTCCACCGCGTGCCCGACCGTGTGCCCGTACTCCAGCACCAGCCCGGTCCGCTGCTCGCGGGCGTCGTCGACGGTGACGCTGCTCTTGGCCCGCACGCTCTCGTCCAGCAGCCACAGCAGCGCCGCCGGGGTGGACAGCGCCCCGCCCGCCAGCACCTCCCGCAGCCGCGGCAGCGCCTCGGGGCGGATGGCCAGGCAGTTCTTCGCCGCCTCGCACAGCCCGGAGCGCAGCTCGCGGTCCGGCAGCGTCGCCAGCAGCGCGACGTCGGTGAACACCGCGTACGGCGGCAGGTAGGTGCCGATGTGGTTCTTGCCGATGGCGCTGTTGATCGCCTGCTTGAGCGAGAGCACCGAGTCCATCGCCGCGGTGGTCGTGGTCGGGATGTGCACCAGCCGCACGCCGCGGAACAGCAGCGCCGCGATCACCCCGGCCAGGTTGCCCGGCACCCCGCCGCCGAGGCCGACCACCACCGACCGGCGGGTCGCGCCCGCGGCGAGCACCCGCTCCAGGTCGGCGGCCAGCACCGGCAGCGTCTTCATCGCCTCGCCAGGCGGGTGGCTGATCACCTCGACCCCGGCCAGCGCCCGCAGCCCGGGCAGCAGCGCCTGCCCGTGCAGCTCGAGCACCGTGTCGTCGGTGACCACGACGAACAGGTCGGCGTCCAGCGCCGCCAGTTCCTGCAGCACCAGGTCGAGGCAGTCGACCCCGTAGTAGTAGGGGTAGTCGACCTCGCCGATCCTGATCCGCTGGACCTGCCAGCCCCCGGGGACCGCCCCGGCGTCGCGAGTCGCCATCCATCATCTCCCATTCGCCCAGTGGTCAACGCGAATTCGGTGTTCTCGTCTTCTCGCCGGATGAGCCCGAATGGTCCAAGGTTCGGCACGGGCCGAACATCGCACAGCCCCATTGCGGCGGAGCATACCGAGTCGCAATTGCGCCTTACAATAAGGACGCGATCACGATTCTGTGGTATGTCGGTCGGGTCGTGCTCGGTAATGGCGCGGAATTCTCCCGGGACACCGTCGGACATCGGATGAATAGGGGTTGCCGCAGTCTTCGTTCTGCCCTTGTCGAACCATCCTTACCGGACCGTCAGCACCGGGCGCGGACGCCGGGGTGGCCTCGGCCGCGGGCCCGCGCCCGGCGTCCCCCGGCGCCCCCGCTGTCCACCCTGGTTCGTTCCCCGGCGGATAACACCAGGTCACAAGCCTGTGTCGGCGGTGATGGCTGCCGACGCGCCGTCCACTCTAGCTACTCGGCGGCACCGGTGTGTGCGGTTTGGACCAACTCGCGACCGTCCACTGTGAAAAGTTGACGACACCCACTCCGGTGTTGCCAAGACATTTCCAGAAGGTTTCGCGAATACCGCGAAGTCGCTTGCCGAGTTCGCGTGCTCGTGGTCTAGTAGAGAGCGCTTGAGGAGAGCTTGTCAAGCCCGTCCCTTCCGGCCGTCCTGGCGTCGCGGGGCAGCGCTGCTGCCCTCATTCGGAGGCATGTAATGGTCCATCTGCCCTTACTTCCCGTAGTGCCCAGACATGTCACCGTCTTCGTGAACTGGGCGTGCAACCTGACCTGCCGGGAGTGCTGGATGTACGGCGACTCCTCGGCCGAGAGCACCTGGTTGGCCGAGGTGAAGGGCGACCAGGTCAGCATCGAGATGTGGACCGCGATCGTCGACGAACTCGCCGCCGCCGAGGACGGGGTCGGCAAGACCTACCTGACGATCATGGGCGGCGAGCCGCTGATGCACCCGGACCTGGTGGAACTGGTCCGCATCGCCAAGACCCGGCTGCCGAACTGCAACCTCGACATGAGCACCAACGCGACGCTGCTGCCGCGCTTCGCCGACCAGCTCGTCGAGGCGGGCATCGACGACGTCTACGTCTCCATCGACGGCCCGACCGCCGAGGTGAACAACCCCATCCGCGGCCGCAAGTCCTTCGAGCGCGCCGTCGCGGGCATGCAAGCGCTGCAGGAGGCGGGCCGCAAGGCGGGCAAGGGCCCCAAGATCGCGCTGAACTTCGTGGTGACCGGCATGAACTACGAGCAGCTGCCGGACATGGTGCGGATGGCCGAGGAGTACGGCATCGACGAGCTGACCGTCGGGCTGGCCAGCTACTTCACCAAGGAGGAGGGCAAGGCCAGCCGCGCGGCGTTCGAGGACGTCACCGGGCGGCCGTTCCTGTCCTGGGCCGGGTACTGCAACGAGCACCAGCACGCCAACATCGACCCCGACAAGCTCGAGCAGTTGCTCATCGAGGCCGAGAGCATGTCCGACAAGGTCGAGGTGCTCATCGCCCCGACCCGCTACGACGCCAAGGCCAAGAGCCGGTTCTTCACCAAGGACTGGCGCGGCATCGTCCGCGACAACACCTGCATGAAGCTGTGGGCGCAGACCACCGTGCTGCCCAACGGCGACGTGATCAGCTGCACCACCTTCTCCGACACGGTCATGGGCAACATCAAGGGCTCCAGCCTGCGCGAGGTGTTCCACAACGACACCTACAGCCGGATGCGCGAGACCATCCGCGGCGGCCTGCAGCCCATCTGCCACCGCTGTTGCGAGCTCAACATGGACATCGACGTCGACCCGGCGCTCTACGCGACGGCAGCAGAGAGGTGATGATGACCAGCAGCCCCACCACCGAGGCGGCGCCACCGCGGTCGGCCACCCAGGTCACCAACGCCACCTACCAGGACCTCGACCGGGCCAACAAGGTCTACGGGGACGTCTTCCGGGCCGCCTTCGAGTACGTCTACGGCAGCCACATCCCCGGCGACGTCGTCGAGTTCGGCTGCTACGAGGGGTTCAGCTCGCTGCTGCTGGCCGACCTCATCGGCGAGTTCGACGCGCAGACCGACTTCTACACCGCGTTCTTCCCGCGCCGCATCCACGTCTACGACTCGTTCGCGGGCTTCCCCAAGAGCGAGAACCCGGTCGACTCCATCTCCTACGAGGTCGCCGACAGCGGCTACTGGCGCGAGGCCGAGGACGCCTCCCCGCCCGGCACCGAGGAGATGCTGCGCCAGGAGTTCGCCCGCCGCTTCGGCGACAACGGGTGGACGGTGGTGCGCGGCATGTTCAACGACACCCTCGCGTCCGACCCGCTGCCCGGCGAGGTCGCCATCGCCAACCTCGACTGCGACCTGTACTCCTCGTCGGTCGAGGTGCTCGACCACCTGCTCGGCCGCAGGCTGATGCCCGACGGCGCCGTGCTGCTGCTCGACGACTACAACTGCAACCGCGCCAACCCGCGCTTCGGGATGCGCCGCGCCATGCGCGAGTGCTTCGCCCGCACCGACGGGTTCTACGAGTACAGCGAGTTCCTCCGCTACGGATGGCACGGCCGCGCGTTCTTCGTGCACCGCCTCGGCGACAGCCCCAACCCGGACGGTGCGTGATGACCGCTGTCGAGGACACGGTCCTCGCCTTGGTGGTGCGCGGGCACAAGGAGCACTCGCTCGAACGCGTCCCCCGGCCGGTGCCGGGCCCGGGGGAGGCGCTGGTGGCCGTCACCCACGTCGCGGTGTGCGGCACGGACCTGCGGCTGCTGCGCGGCACCCTGCACGACGCCGAGTACCCGGTGGTGCCCGGTCACGAGTGGGCCGGGCGCGTGCTGGAGGCGCCGAGCAGGCCGGAACTGGTCGGCAGGGCCGTCGTCGGCGAGGGCATCACGCCGTGCCGGGCGTGCGTGCGCTGCGCCGAGGGCAAGTTCAACCTCTGCCTCGACCTCGACGAGGTCGGCTTCACCAGGGCGGGCGCGTTCGCCGAGGCGTTCACCCTGCCCGCGGCGAACCTGCGTCCGCTGCCCGAGGGGCTTTCCGGCGCTGAGGGCTGCCTGCTGGAGCCACTGTGCGTGGCGCTGCACGCGATCGAGCGCGCGCCCGCGGTCGTGGGGCGGGCCGTCGGCGTCATCGGTGCGGGGGCGGTCGGGTTGCTCGTCGCGCAGCTCGCGTCGGCGGGCGGCGCGGCGTCGGTGACCGTGGCCGAGCCGTCCGCGCACCGCAGGGGGATCGCCGCCGAACTCGGGGTCGGGTCGGTCGACTCGCTTGGCGAGTGGGCGGGCGACATCCAGCCGGACCTGGTCTTCGACGCCACCGGGGTGGCCGCGGTGTTCCCGCAGGGCATCCAGGCGACCCGGCCGGGCGGCGACTACGTGCTCGTCGGCTACTCCGGCGAGGAATCGGCGCACGTCGAGCCGAGCACGATCATGCTGCGCGAGATCTCGGTGCACGGCGTGCTGTCGGGCTTCGACCAGATCGACCGCGCCATCGAGGTCGTCACCAGCGGCGCGGTGCGCCTGGGGCCGCTGCTGGGGCGGGCGCTGCCGATCGCGGACTACCGGGTGCTGCTCGACGAGAGCGGTGTCCCGCCCCTGCGCAGCGTCTTCGTCACCGACCACGCCTGAGAAGACCGGACAGGAGCGACCGCGGATGCCCAGGACCCTTCGTCCCCTGTGGACATCCGCGGTCGCCCCGACCCGTTCAACCGTCCCGAGTGGACCCGCGTCGGACCGTCCTGTCGTACACCGCGGCGATGGCGATCGCCACCTGCGCCAGGTCGTAGCGGGCGCGCACCGTCTTCGCCGCGCGCTCGGCGGTGTCCGCGCGCCACTCCGGGTCGGCCAGCGCCTGCTCGATGCCCTCGGCGAACGCCTGCGGGGTGCGCTCGGGCACCAACCAGCCCAGCGCGCCCTCCTCCAGCACCGTGGCGACCCCGCCGACGCCGACCGCCACGATCGGCAGCCCCACCGCCATCGCCTCCAGCATCACGCTGCCGAACTCCTCGTGCAGCGAGGACATCAGCAGCAGGTCCATGGTGCCCATCACGGTCGCGATGTCCTCGTTGGGCACGTACCCGGTGACGGTCACGACGTCGTCGAGCCCGCGCGCGGCGACCTCGGCCTCGAACAGGTCGCGCTCGTTGCCGTCGCCGCAGATCACCCAGTGCACACCGGAGTCGCGCAGCCGCTGGGCGATGTCGAGGATGATCGGCCAGCCCTTCTCCCGCGCGATGCGGCCGACGTAGCCGACCACGGGCTTGTCCTCGGGGATCGCGAACCGCGCGCGGAACGCGGCGACGGACTCGGGCGTGGCGCGCTGGGCGAACGCGTCGGCGTCGATCACGTCCGGCCGCACCGCGAAGCGCTCGGCGGGCACGCCGGTGCGGCTCGACAGCACGGGGATGGTGCGCGGGGTCAGCGTCACTGTGTTGGCTGCTGCGCGGATCGCACGCTTCTCGATCCAGCGGGCCAGCGGCTGCATCAGCCGGTCCAGCGGGGTCATCGGGTGGTAGGTGACGATGATCGAGCAGTGCACGGTCAGCACCAGCGGCACGCGCAGCACCTTGGTGAGCAGCCAGCCCAGCAGCGGCGGGATCATCACCCCGCTGCAGTGCACGTGGATCACGTCGTAGCGGCGGCGCTCCCGGACGAGGTGCCACAGCACGCCCAGCGCCCACGCCAGGTTCAGGTCGACCATGCCGCGGATGCGCGATCGCAGTGGCAGCACGGGGATCCGCACGCCGCGCACCGTGGTGCGCTCGGACATCCGCCACTCGCGCGGCGCGCCGGGCAACCGCAGCGTCAGCACGGTCTGCTCGACGCCGAGCTCGGGCTGGGCGTCGAGCTGGCTGGTGAGCCGGTGGATCTGCGACTGCATGCCGCCGATGGCGTCGAACTTCACCGGCCAGGAGCGGGTCGCCAGCTGCGGCCAGTAGTAGTGCGGGGTCAGCCGCAACACCCGGGTCGGGGGTCTTTGCTCACCGATCACAAGTCTGCCTCCGGTTCGACAAGGGGGAGGGAGCCGCGGGAGAATTCGCGGCGGTGGTTCACGCTATCACCCGGATTGGCCGCGCAGACCCCTTATCGCGACTTCTCCCGGTCGGCCGGGGAAATACTTCGCGAACGCGCCGGAACGCTGTGTGGTGCCGGTATAGTGCGCGTGACAGCAGGCGCGGATCAGGGAGAGAGAAAATCATGGGTGACGTTGACGAGACCACCGAGGCCCCGCCGGTGGCCATGCCGAGGCCGCTGGTGCCCAGACTCGCCGTCGACGACCTCGTCCCGCACGTGGCCAAGCGGATGGACGCGCTCGACACCGCCGCGGAGAAGGTCAGCCTCGACCTCGGCCTGCTGGAACTGGTGCGCACCAGGGCATCGCAGCTCAACGGCTGCGCCTACTGCACCGACGCGCACGCCGCGGAGGCGCTCTCGGCGGGCGAGCACACCCGCAAGCTGCTCAGCCTCCCGGTGTGGCAGGAGGCCCCGTTCTTCACCACCCGCGAACGCGCCGCCCTCGGGCTGACCGACGCGATCACCCGGCTCACCGACGGCCCGGTCACCGACGAGGTCTGGGACACCGCGGCCAAGGAGTTCACCGAGGTCGAATTGGCCGAACTGGTGTGGACTATCGCCATCATCAACACCTGGAACCGCATCGCGGGCCCGGCCCGCCCGTGGGCGATCGAATAGTCGAGGGGGATCACCGGAAATGAGCACGTCGCTGTCCCCGGATTCCGGGGTTTCTTCACCGACGCCTTTTATCGGCCGGCTGGCGATGTCCGAGGACGAGGTGTTCGCCGATTTCGCCGCCCGGGTGCCGCTGGCGGGCGCGGTGGTCGCCGAGGTCGGCGGGGCGTTCCCGGTGGCCATGCTGCACCGGCACGGCGTCGCCCGCTGGTACTCCGTCGACCCCAACCGGGTCGCCCAGGTCGACCCGTCCGGGGTGCGGGAGGTGCTGGCCGTCGGCGCCGAGGACCTGCCGCTGCCGGACGCCTCGGTCGACGCGGTGTTCTCCTGCAACGCCTTCCAGTTCGTCGACATCGGGCCGACCCTGCTCCAGGCCGCGCGGGTGCTGCGCCCCGGCGGGGTGCTGTACGCGCACTTCGGTCCTATTTGGAGCGCCGTCGACGGGCACCAGCTGGAGTACACCTCGTACGACGGGCGTGACCTGACGTTCTGGGACGACACGCTGCTGCCGCCGTGGTCGCACCTGCTCTACACGCGTGAGGAGTTGCGCGCGCTGCTGTGTACTGGCGTCGACGAGGGCCTGGCCGAGGTGCTGGTGACCCACGTCCACGACAGCGCCACGGTGAACCGGGCGTTCTTCGAGGACTACGTGGCCGCAGCGCTGGCCAGCGGCCTGGAGTGGCTGGAGGTCGCCACCTCCGACCACCTCGACTACGAGATCACCCCACCCGACTACGACCCCGCGCTGACCCGCCCGGTCGACCTGGCCGCGCTCGCCTCCGGGGTGTCCGCCCGCCGCGGCGCGCCGACCCGGCTCGGCGTGCGCGACGTGCTGATGGTCTTACGCAAACCCGCCTATCTCCAGGAGAGCCATGAGTGACCTCGCCGTTCTCGGCGGCACCCCGGTGCGCGCGCCCCGGCCGTGGCCGAGTTGGCCC
This sequence comes from Actinokineospora cianjurensis, assembly GCF_003663795.1. NCBI lineage: Bacteria > Bacillati > Actinomycetota > Actinomycetes > Pseudonocardiales > Pseudonocardiaceae > Actinokineospora > Actinokineospora cianjurensis. Next base: position 350,403 of record NZ_RCDD01000003.1, on the reverse strand, counting down.
CAGTACGACGCGGCCACCGAGCGGTCGCTGCTGGACGCGCTGCGCTCGCGCCGCTGGGCGGTCAGCTGGCCCACCGACGGCACCCGGTCCCGGGAGCGGCGCTTCGCCGAGTCGTTCGCCGCCTACAACGGCGTGCCGCACGCGGTCAGCGTCGACCACGGGTCCAGCGCGCTGGTTGTCGCTCTGGAGGCGTTGGACATCGGGCCGGGCGACGAGGTGGTCGTGCCGGTGATGACCTGGGTCGCGCCGGTCGCCGCGGTGCTGCGGGTCGGGGCGCTGCCGGTGGTCGTGGACGTCGACCCGGAGACCGGGTGCGTCACCCCGGACACCGTGCGGGCCGCGCTCTCGCCGCGCACCAAGGCGGTGCTGGTGGTGCACCTGGCCGCCACGGTCGCCGACATCGACGGGTTCGTCGCGCTGGCCGAGGAAACGGGTGTCGCGCTGGTCGAGGACTGCGCGCAGGCGCACGGGGCGCAGTGGCGCGGCCGCAAGGTCGGCACGTTCGGTGCCCTGGGCTGCTTCAGCTTCCAGGTCGGCAAGGTGCTGGCAGGCGGCGAGGGCGGCGCGGTCATCACCTCCGACCCGCGGCTGTACCGGCGGATGCAGCAACTGCGCGCGGACTCCCGGCGCTACCCCGACGGCGAGCTGTCCCCGGGTGACCTGGAGCTGATCGAGTCCGGCGAGGTCATGGGCGGCAACTACTGCATGTCCGAGCTGACCGCCGGTGTTCTGCTCGACCAGCTGACCCGGCTCGACGACCAGCACCGGCACCGCGACCGGATGGCGCTCGAGTTGGAGCGCGGGCTGGCTGCTTTGGGTGACTTCTCGGCGATCCCGGTGCCGGAGCAGGCCGACAAGCGGTCGGTGTACGAGTACGGGATCCGGTTCCGGCCGGGCACCTTCGGCGAGGTGCCGGTGGAGCGGGTCGCCGACGCGGTTGGCGCCGAGCTGGGCATGGCGTTGTGGCCGCCGGACCTGCCGCTGCACCGGAGCGTGATGCTCAACGCGCACACCAAGAAGCGGTTCAGTCTGGTGTGGACCGACGAGGGCCGGGAGCGCGCGCTCGGCCGGTCCTACCCGGGTGCCGAGGCGTACCGCGAGACCACGTTGATCTTCCACCACCAGGCGCTGCTCGGCGACCCCACCGACATGGCCGACCTGGTCGACGCCGTCGCCAAGGTCCGCGACGCGCACAAGGACCTCATCTAGGGAGTCGGGATGGCCGAGGCGATCTGGGACCGCTTCGCCGCGCGCGACCGCGTGGCGATCAACTTCACCCTCACCTGCAACCTGGCGTGCGCGCACTGCATCGTCGAGTCCAGCCCGCAGCGCACCGAACGCCTGACCGTCGACGAGGTCCGCGCCGCTTTGGACGCCGCGGCCCGCAACGGCAAGAAGCACATCACCTTCAGCGGGGGCGAGGTGTTCCTCTACCCCAAGCCGATGTGCGAGGTCATCGCGTACGGCCGCTCACTGGGCCTGGTGGTGGACGTCGAGTCCAACGCTTTCTGGGCGCGTGACGAGCGCACGGCCAAGCTGAAGCTGGAACCGTTCGTGGAAGCCGGGATCGCGGGCTTGTCCCTGAGCGCCGACGCCTACCACGTCGCGTACTTCCCGGTCGACCGCACCATCATGGCCGCCCAGGCCGGTCGTGCCGCGGGCTTGTTGACCGAGATCAACTTCTGCCCGTCCGACCAACCCGACGTCGACGCCGCCATCAAGTCCGCCCTCGATGCCGCGGGCGAGCCCTACCTGGAGAACGAACTCCTCGACCGCGGCCGCGGCAAGGACCTGCACACCATCGTCACCCGCCGCCACATCGACGACCTCCCCGAGTGCACCAGCCTCACCACGACCGTGCACGCCACCGGCGACGTCTACGCCTGCTGCGAACTGGACATCTCCACCGACGCAATGAAGCAGACCCCGGTGTTCCTCGGCAACATCCGCACCCCGTCGACCGAACAGGACGAACGCGAACACCTGGTCACGGCCTTCTACGACCCCACATCCCCCATCTACTTCCGCCGCCTGGTCGAGTCACACCCCCTCTTCCAGAACCTCGCCACCGACCGCTACGCCACCATCTGCGACTTCTGCATGACCACCCTCCGCGACCCGGCCCGCCTCGCCGCCCTCCGCACCCTCCTCACCACCGTCCCCGCCTGACTCACCCCTCGCCATCCACCCCGGCCTGCTCACGCCATTGGGCGAGGTTCCGGAGTGTGAGGAGGGTGTCGGGGTGGTCGGGTCCGAGGATGCGGAGTCGGTCGTCAAGTAGTTCGGCAAAAGCCTTTGCCGCGCCTGCGGCGTCGCCTGCGTGGCCCTGCCAATAGGCGATGTTGTTGCGGTTGGTGAGGGTGTGGGGGTGGTCGGGTCCGAGGATACGGAGTCGGTCGGTGAGTAGTTCGGCGAGGGCTTGTGCTGCGCCTGCGGCGTCGCCTGCGTGGCCTCGCCAGCGGGCGATGTTGCTGCGGGTGCTGAGGGTGTGGGGGTGGTCGGGTCCGAGGACGCGGAGTCGGTCGGTGAGTAGTTCGGCGAGGGCTTGTGCTGCGCCTGCGGCGTCGCCTGCTTGGCCTCGCCAGTCGGCGATGTTGCTGCGGGTGCTGAGGGTGTGGGGGTGGTCGGGTCCGAGGATATGGAGTCGGTCGGTGAGTAGTTCGGTGAAGGCTTGTGCTGCGCCGGTCGCATCGCCTGCGTCACCTCGCCAGTAGGCGATGTTGCTGCGGGTGCTGAGGGTGTCGGGGTGGTCGGATCCGAGGTGTTGGTGTGCGGTGGAGTAGAGGTTCTCGAAGTGGGTGAGGGCGGCGTGTACGAGTCCTGCTCCGCCGAGGCTGTTGCCGGCCTGGAACAGCACCACATGGCCGTCCGGCTTCCACAGGTGTTGTCCGCTGTTGACGGCGAGGGCAGTGGTGTTGGTGCGGAGCGTGGCCCCGTACTCGGTGTCGCGTTCGATCTCTGGCCAACTGGCGATGAGTGCGTCGGCGGCCGCGTGGGCGAGTAGAGCGAGTTGGTCTTCGGACAGTTGGTCGCGGGTGGCGTGTTGGACCAAGGCGTGGACGCGAGCGGTTGTGCCGGTGAAGGTGATCAGGTTGAGGCGTTGCAGAGCGCCTAGGGCCCTGGCGGCCAGGTCCGCGTTGGCGACGGACAGGTAGTCCAGGATGGGCTGGGCGGTCAGCACCGACAGTGGGATGCCGTTGGGGTCCAGTAGAGACATCACCTCCAGCATCGGCCGGGCTACCTGCGCGGGCGGCAACGCGTCGGCGGCGTTGATGGAGACGGCCCAGGTGGTGGCGATTTGGTCGCCGGGGCCGGACCAGCCCTCCGGGAACAGTTCAGCCAGGGATGCTCGGCGGGTGCGCCAGTTGTCGGTGTAGGACTCGCAGGTCATCCCTGGTGTCATGTCGATGAGCGCGGCGGCTTGGCTCAGAGCTAGGGGCAGATGGCCCAGCAACGCCGCCAAGTCCTCGACGCCCGACACATCTCCGAGTACGCCACGCAGGTAGTTCACCGACTCAGACTCGGTGAACACGTCCAGCGGAACCATCCGCCGGGACTGCTTCTGCAGCACCAACTTCTCGTGGCGGCGGGTCGTCACAACCAAACGTCCAGATGTGCCGGTGTTCGGCCACAGCTGTTCTAGATCCGCTGGGTCGGACACGTCGTCCAGTACCAGCAGCCACTTGCGGGAGGTCGTCGCGCACCAGTCCAGGAAGCATTTGGCGGCTAGCTCCGGGTCGTCGATCGCCGAACCGAGGACGGTGGCGGCCAGCTCGGCCAAGCCGCTGAGCAGGTTCGACCGGGACGCGGCGGTCACCCAGCCCAGCAGCTCCACATCCCGCACCCGGTTGGCGTAGTCCGCCGCCGTCTGGGTCTTGCCGACCCCGCCCATCCCCGACAGCACGACCCCGCCGGTGACCAGCGACTCCAGTTCCGGAACCGACCGCGGCTGGAACCCGTCCACGACCGCGGGCACCTGGCCCGACCGGTGCGGCAACCTCTCCACCGGCCGCTGACCGGCGCCGAAGTACACGGAACCTTGCACAGACCCGATCTGGGCCGAGGTTCCCGACACGTCCCCGTCCAGGCGGTTCCCGTCCGTCATAGGTGCATCATCGACTACGGGGCCGTACGCGATACCACCCGGGCGAGGGCGGCGATGTCGGAGCGGGTCACCCGGCAGCAGCCGCCCACGACCTGCGCGCCCGCCGCCACCCAGTCCGCCGCCAAGTCGACCGAGAAGCGGGACGGGCCGCTCCACGAGCCCGTCCACGACTCGCCGCTGTTCGGGTACACCACGATCGGCTTGTCCGTCACCGACCGGGCCGTCGCGATGGCCGGGCCGATGTCCTCGGGCGCGCTGCAATTCACCCCCACCGCCGTCACCGACGGGCTCGCCGCGGCCACCGCGAAGGCTTCGGCCAGGGGCTGACCAGCGCGGGTCCGGTCGCCCTCGATGGTGTAGGTGATCCACGCGGGTACGTCCACCTCCGCCAGCGCCACCCCGAGCGCCTCGGCCTCCACCGCGTCCGGGACCGTCTCGCACGCCAGGATGTCCGGTCGCGCGGCCGCCAGCACCCGCAGCCGCGGCAGGTGCCAGTCGACGAGCTCCGCCACGCTGAGCCCGTACCGGCCCCGGTACTCCGACCCGTCCGCCAACACCGCGCCGTACGGGCCGACCGACGCCGCCACCCAGCGGTCCACGCCGTCGGTGAAACCGGCGCGCGCGGCCACCGCCACCTCGACCCCCAGGCGCAGCACCCGTTCCGCGTCGGCGCGCCCGAGCCCCCGAGCCCCCAACCCCTCGAACGACGCCTGGTAGGTCGCCGTGGTCACGATCGCCGCCCCGGCATCGAAGAACGCCTTGTGCGCGGCGGTCAGCGCCGCGGGCTCGTCGAGCAGCAACCGGGCCGACCACAGGTGGTCCGACATGTCGTGGCCCCACGCCCGCAGCTCGCTGGCCAGACCACCGTCGAGCACCGTGGGGGAGTCCGGGAAGTCCACCGCGCCGAGGGTAGTCAGGTGCGCAGGAAGGACGCGGCCGGTCGGTGGACGCCGTTGAAGTCGCAGCCCAGTTCGATGGCGTAGCCGGTGATGTTGCCCAGCACGAAGGGGTCGCCGGGGCGGGGGAGGGGGCCGCCCTCGGCCACGGGGATCGGCTCCCACTCGTCCAGCCAGTCCTCCTCGAAGCAGCTGCGCCCGCAGATCCGCCACGGGCGGGTGTCGCCGGGGACCAGCGTGCCGAGTACCGGTATCCGGATGTGGTCGGCCCACTGGAGGTGGCTCATCAGGCCGAGGTCCAGCAGCAGCACCACCTGCGACGCGGTCTCCTTCACGTCCAGCACCTGCGCCACCAGCGCCATGCAGTCGGTCATCCAGAACCGCCCCGGCTCCAGGATCACCTCCACCCCCGCCGGGACCGCCGCCCGGACCGCGCCGAAGAACGGGTCCAGGTCCGCCAACTCCGAGAGCAGCCCGCCACCCAGGTCCACCGACTCCAACGCCAGCCCGGCAGCCGAAGCGGCCGACACGATGGCCGAGGCGGTGAACACGTAGCTCGCCAGGTCGTTCTCCTCCGACCCGTTGTGCGCGTGCACCCACCGCAGCGAACACCCGTGCCGGGCCGCGATGTCCCTGGCCAGCGGCAACTGGTCCACCCGGATCCCGAACCGGCTGGGACGCCACAGCGGCATGCCCTCCGGGATCTCCAGCCCGTCCAGGTTCACCCGCACCCCCACCGACGACCCGGGGCACTCCCGCGCCAGCTCCTCCAGCTGCGCCAACGAGTCGCAGTGCCAGCGGTCGATCTCCCCACGCCGGAACGCCGCGTAGAGCGACGCCCGCTCACCGAACGGCAACCCTGGCGAGGTCAGGCTCAGGAACGCGCTGGGCGACGCCTCCCGGGCGGCCGCCACCTCGAAGGCGTTCGCCACGTCGAACCCCAGGCCCGCCCGCGCCGCGCCCGCCAGCACTTCCGGGTGGGTCGACGCCTTCACCGCGCACAGCAGCCGGATCCCGTGCCGCTGCGCGGCGGCCGCCCCAGCGGCATACCGGTCGTCCAGGGTCGTCAGGTCCGCGACCAGGCCGTACGACCCCGAGGCGCACCGGTCGAGCAGCACGTCGCGGAAGGCGGGGGAGAGGCGGTCCGCGGGTAGCAGGGCCGCGGTGATCACGTCGGTCATGTCCAGGACTGCTTCCTCGTCAGGTGCTCGGCGATGATCTCGGCGGCCTCGGTGGTGACCTCGGGGTCGTGCATCCCGAAGCACACCCGCAGCACCGTGTGCGGGTGGCCCTGCGGGCGCGGCGGGTCCTCGGCGGCGTACCAGCTCAGGCCGGTGTAGTGGAACCCGAAGCTGGCCGACTTCCACACCGGGATCGACCGCCGGGCCGCGTGCTGCTCCACCAGGGTGAGCTCGGCGTCCAGGTCGTCCCACAGCGGCCAGGTCGGCGGACCCCCGATCGGCTCAGGGCCGGGCAGCTCCAGCAGGTGGATCTCGACGAAGCAGCCGTGCTCGTTCTCCTCGACGCCGTACCGCGCGCCGTCGAGCCGGTCCTTCAGCACCGCGCCTGCCAGCACGTTCGCCGCGCGCAGGTGCCGGTTCGCCCGAGCGGACAGCCTCTCGTTGGGCAAGTCCACCGCGGCCAACAGGCGCAGTGTCGCGGGCGACACGCAGGCACCGGTGACGGCGAGCGCGTCGGCGAAGAACCGCTGCATGCCCTCCAACCACAGCGGACCCTCACCGGTGTTCGCCTCCGTCGTCACCATCGCGACCGAACCGAGCGAGCACAGTTCGAGCCCCAACTGGTCGAGCTTCGCGTGACTGCGCAGGACCACCAACGTCGTGGTCAACCCCGCGCGAACCACCGGCGACTCCACAGTGGACTCGCGGTTGCCGTCGACCGTCTCGAAGGGGTTGTCCGCGCTGGAACAGCACGTGTTGTCCCACAGGACGCAGCCGACCTTGCCCGGGTCAAGCTCGCGCAGCACCCGCGTCAGCGCCTCCGCCCCGCCGTCGGGTCTGCTGGAGTCGAGGAACACCGTCACCGGGTCCTCGGCGGCGTGCGCGGCGGCCAGCAGCTCACCCACCGTGTCGTGCTTGTGGACGACCACCCCGGACAGCCGCGCCATGTGGAACAGGATCTCGGTCTCGTGGTAGAGCCGGTTGGTCAGCACCAGGTGCGGCCGACCGCGCTCACTGGCCATCCTGGCCACCGCGATCAACCACGCCGTGATCGCCGACATCCCGTTGCGCGCGTACCAGGTCTCCACCGCGCAGTCCTCGCCCCGCACCCAGCTGTACGGGCGGGCCAGCGGCGACTCCGGCGGGAACCGCACCTCCGCGCGCTCGTAGTCGTAGGTGCACACCGCCTCGTCGACGCCGCTCGGGTCGCCGATGTAGGACAGCGAGTTGCGCCACGACCCGTCGCTGTCGGCCGTGCGCAGCACCAGCTGCCGCACCGCGAACCCGCGCTGCACCGCGGTCAACAGCGAGGTGCCGGAAACATCCGACCACCAGGCCGCCTCGTCGAGCAGCCGGTCGGCCACGCTCGGGTGAGCACCGGCGAGCAGCCGCGCCAGCAGGTGCCCGACCTCCTCGGCCATCCGGTCGAGCTGCGCCGGGTCGCCGGTCGCGCCCTCGGGCGGTGCCGTGGTGGCCATCGGTCTGCGCACGCGATCACACCTCGGGACTAGGTCGGGAACAGGTCAGGGAGGGGGAACACTCGGACAGAGCAACGCGAGTAGTCCACCAGGAGTAACCCAGGACTCGTCAGGGGCGGACGGATCGCAAGCGTAGCAAGAGGATCCCCGCGCGTGGCCGGTTCTGGTCCACTTCGGTCTGACCCGCGCGAGGAGTCCACCCGCGACCGGTTCGCCGATTTCGCCCACGCGGCCGAGCCGGGTTGCTACTATCGACGCGGCGCCACGCCACCCCGTGTTTCGTCCTCCCACGAACCGGGTTCCCGTCGCGCCGTTCGTGACCGCTCATCGCGGGCGCGTGATCCGCGGGGGCCCCAGGCCACCGGCGGGCCGACCTGGCTCGTCGTGGCGTGGTGTGGCCCTTCCCGCACACCCCCGGCGCCGGTCGGGGGTGAGGGCTGCATCCTTCGGGGTAGCGCGAACCACGTGCCACCCCGACACGACGTGACCTTTGGGGATGGGTATGGGATCGAACAACGGTTTCGCGGGCTGGTGGCGCCGGGCCAGGGGGCGCGCGCCGCTCACCGAGCACCTGGACACCGCGGTCGACGCGGGTGTCCGCCTCGACGACACCCACGGCGCGGTGGACGCGGACTTCGTCGCGCTGGGCCTGGGCGGCACCAACATGATGGCGATGCTGTGGAGCGTCGCCATGGGCCGCCGGGTGGTGGGCGTGGAGCTGCGCGGCGACCCGGCGCTGGGCGTGCACTGGAACATCCGCGAGGACTTCTACCACCACCTCGGCCTGATCGACCAGCTGATGGCCGAGCACTACCCGCCGCAGCGGCTGCCCCGGCGCGCCGACGGCAGGCCGTTCAAGCTGCGGGAGACCTTCTACACCCCGCACACCGAGCCCGGCGGCATCTACACCGACGAGGTCATCAGCGGGTTCCTCAGCTCGCTCGGCGACGAGACGCACGTGGCGGGCCTGATCCACCACACCGAGTTCATCGACGACCGGTGGGCCGACGGCAAGCCCACCCGGGTGCTGACCATCACCGACCCGCCGCGCCCGCCGGAGTGCCACGACCCGGGCAAGATCGGCCGCGACATCGCTGACGTGCTCGACGGCCCGTCCACCTTCCAGATCGGCGCCTCCGAGGCGCTGGTGATGATGCGCCGCTACCTGGAGATCATCGAGGAGATGGACCTGGCCGCGGGCGTCGAGCCCAGGGTCCGGCTGTTCCTGTCGCACCGCGTGGTCACCAGCGACCCGGGCGACGAGGGCTACCTCACGTGGTTCCGCCAGGAGGAGGGCTTCGTCGGCCTGCCCGACGGGCGCAAGTCGCTGCGCCTGGAAGCGGTGCGGGAACTGGACTACAAGGGCAAGTTCCGCCGGGTCCGGGTACCGGGCACCCGGGTGATGGACCTGGGCACCCCCGAGCTGTTCATGATCGCGCAGGGCTTCAACAGCGACGACGCCGAGCGGCTCGGCTTCAAGCAGGAGGACGTCAAGGTCGACCACCACGACGGCCGCGGCGCCGTCGTCGCGCAGGCCGACTACCTGGCCGGGCTGATGGAGCTCAACGTGCACGGCCGCCTGCGCCGCCGGATCGCCTCCGAGTTCGACAAGGACGGCACCGAGTACTGGGTGCGCCAGATCGCCGTGGGCCACGAGGACGACCCCGAGGTCGGCTGGATCCTGGTGCAGGTGCCCGACTTCAAGACCTTCGACCCGGTGCTCGCCGGGCTCGTGCAGCCGGGCACCGACCGCAAGTCCAAGGAGTACCTGGGCGCGCACCAGCACCTGCTGCGCGAGTTCTACCTGGAGCAGGTCGCGCTGATCACCGAGATCCCGGTGCACGAGCTCGACGAGATCCAGATGCCCTACGGCCCCAAGCTGTTCAGCCTGGTGGAGCGGGTCGGCGCGGACGCGCAGGTCGCCACGAACGGCGTGGTCGCCGGGGATTCCTTCGGCAACGGCCACTTCCTCACCAGCGGCGGCGCCATCACCGGCATGGTGGGGCACGCCTCCCGGGTGTACCGGTACTGGGTGGACCGCGACGCCGGTGTCGCGCCGGAGCGGGCCATCCGCGGTCTGGCCGAGGCGATCAAGAAGGACACCGACGGCTGGTTGCACGTCAGCGCCCAGGAGTTCAGCCAGGCCGTGCCGATCAACTTCGGCCAGGAGCGGATCGCCGCGATCGAGAAGCAGACCGGGCGCTCCAGCAGCCTGCGCGCGCACACCATCGACGCGACCCGCCGCCACCGGCACTCACTGGTGCCGCTCAACCCGTCGGACTGGCGCAGGCTGGTGATCTACGCGGGCAGGCTGCACACCCACGACCTGCCGCCGCTGCTCGACACCCACCCGCTGTGCCGCGACACCGACGAGGTGCTCATCGCCGACCCGAGTGTGACAGCCGATCCGAGTGTCACAGCCGACTCGAATGCCGCGGCCGAGCCGGATGTCACCGCTGCCCCGATGGCGGGTGTCGCGCGGTCGTGAACGAGCAGCAGAACACCGACCACGTCCAGCGGCCCAAGGGCGACGCGTTCGGGTCACTCGGGGAGACCGTGGCCGCGCGCACGCTGCGGGCCGGGCCGTTGCGCACCCTGCGGGAGCGCCAGCAGGCCCTGGTGGTGCTGTGCGTCGGCACCCTGATGATCATCCTGGACGCGTCGGTGGTCAACGTCGCGCTCCCGTCCATCCGCGCCGACCTGGGCTTCTCCGAGTCGGACCTGGCGTGGGTGGTCAACGCCTACCTGGTGCCCTTCGGCGGGCTGCTGCTCTTCGGCGGCAGGCTCGGCGACATCGTCGGCGCCAAACGGGTGTTCCTCGGCGGCCTGGCGCTGTTCGGCGCCGCCTCGGTCCTGTGTGGACTTGCCGCGACCAAGGAGGTGCTGGTCGCCGCCCGGTTCTTGCAGGGCGTCGGTGGTGCGTTGGCGTCGTCGGTGGTGCTCGGCATGATCGTGTCGATGTTCCCCAAGCCCAAGGAGCAGAGCAAGGCGCTGGCGTTCTACGCCTTCGTTGCCTCAGCTGGCGCGGCGATCGGGCTGCTGGTCGGCGCGCTGCTCACCGAGGGGGTGGACTGGCACTGGATCTTCTTCGTCAACGTGCCGATCTGCGTGGTGACCGTGCTGTTCGCGGTGCGGCTGCTCAACGACCGGCGCGACGAGGACACGGTCGGCGTGGACGTGACCGGCTCCGTGCTGGTCGTCGGCTCGCTGATGCTGTGGGTCTACACCATCGTCCAGGCCGTCGACCACGGCTGGACCTCCGGCCGCACCCTCGCCCTCGCGGGCGGCGCGCTGGTTCTGCTGATCGGCTTCGCCGTGCGGCAGCGGATGGCCAGGCATCCGCTTGTGCCGCCGGAGGTGCTGCGCGCACGCAATGTCGTGTGGACGAACGTGACGCTCGCGCTAGCGGTGACCGGCCCGACCGCCACGTTCTTCCTCGGCGCGCTCTACCTGCAACAGGTGCTGCGGTTCAGTGTCGTCCAGGTCGGTCTGGCGTTCCTGCCGGTCGCGGTGACCATCGCCGCGGTGACGCTGAAGCTGGCGCCCAAGGTCATGCGCAAGGTCGACCCCAAGCAGGTCATGGTGATCGGCCTCGCCTGCCTGGCCGTGGGTCTCGGCGCGCTCGCGTTCATCCCGGTCGACGGCGTGTACGCCGCGCACGTGCTGCCCGGTCTGCTGCTCATCGGTCTCGGCACCGGCCTCGCGGTTCCCGCGACACTGGCCGCCGCTGTCGCGGGCGCGACCCGGTTCGACGCCGGTGTCCGCTCGGGCCTGGTGAACACGACCCAGCAGTTGGGCGCGGCTGTCGGCCTCGCGGTGCTCGCCACGGTCGCGACCACCCGCGCCAAGGACCAACTCGGCGCGGGTGCGGCGGTCGACTCGGCGCTGACCAGCGGCTACAGCCTCGCCTTCGTGGTTGGCGCGGGCATCATGCTGGCCGGTCTCGCCGTTGCTGCGCTGCTGGTCAAGCCCGCGGTGCCCAAGACGGCGCCGACCGAACTGGACCCGACCCTGCGCCGGGCCCCGATCGAGGGCAAACCCACCCTCGCGGGCGCCAAGGACGCGGACTTCCTGGCACTGGGCCTCAGCGGCGCCAACATGACCGCGATGCTGTGGTCGATCGCGATGGGCAAGCGCGCCGTGGGCGTCGACCTGCGCGGCGACCCGTACATGGCGGTCATGCACTGGAACCTCCGCGAGGACATGTACCACCACCTCAGTGAGATCGACCGGCTGATGGCGGAGCGCTTCGGCGAGGATCGGCTACCGCGCCGCGGTGACGGGTCGCCTTTCTTGTTGGGGGAGTGCTTCTACAACCCCGACCCGGAGAGCCCCGGCGACGCGCGCGCCGACGAGGTCGTCTCCGGCTGGACTCCCGACTCGCACATCGCCGGTGTGGTGCAGAAGGCCGAGTTCGTCGACGACCGTTACGTCGACGGCAAGCCTGCCCGCACCGTGGAGGCGCTCGGCGAGTACACCGCCCCTGCCGCGCCGGACCCGAGCAGGATCGGCCGGGACATGGGCGAGGTCCTGCGGGAGCGCTCCGGTTTCCAGACCGGCGCGCAGGAACTGCTGATCATCCTGCGCCGCTACCTCAAGGCGATCGAGAAGATGGACCTCGCCGCCGGGGTCGAGCCGCGGTGCAGGCTGTTCCGCTTCCACCGGGTGGTCGAGCAGACCAGGCGCGGCCGCGGCGAGCCGGACGGCTTCACCCGCGACGCCGACGGCCGGGTCCGCGTGCACATCGAGGCGATCCGCGAGATGGACGGCAAGCGCAGCTACGGCCGCGTCCGCGCGCCCGGCTCGAAGGTCATCGACCTGGGCGTGCCGGAGCTGTTCATGGTCGCCGAGGGGCTGCACAGCGCCGACGCCAAGCGGTTGGGCATGGAGTTCGACCACCGGCTGGTCGACCACGGCGACGGCCGCGGCCCGGTCCGGGTGGAGGCGGACTACCTGGTCGGGCTGATGACCATCTACGTCGACAGCCGCATCCGGCAGCGGGTCGCCTCCGAGCACGACCGCGACGGCACCGAGTACTGGGTCCGCCAGGTCGCCATCGGGCACGAGGACGACGCCGAGATCGGCTGGATCGGCGCGCAGGTGCCGGACTTCCGCACCTTCGACCCGGTCCTGGCCGGTCTGGTCCCGGACGGGACCGACCCGGACTCGCCGGAGTACTTCGCCGGGTACCAGCACCTGATCCGCGACTACTGGCTGCGCCAGGTCTCGATCATCACCGAGATCCCGCTCAGCGACGTCCGGCGCACCAGCATCGCCTCGACGCCGACGCTGTTCACCGTCGAGGCCAAGTCCGGTGTGGACGCCCTGGTCGCGCGCAACGGCGTGGTGGCGGGGGATTCGTTCGGCAACGGCGACTTCCTGACCAGCGGCGGCATCAACACCGGGATCCTCGGCCACGCCGCACGGGTACTCACGTACTGGCGCAGGCGGGCCGACGGGGCCGACACCGACACCGCGATCCGCGAGCTGGCCGACGGCATCAAGGCCGACACCGACGCGTGGATCGACGTCAGCCTGCCCAGTTTCGCCCAGCCGCCGCGCCCGTGCGCCGGTGACCCGGCGGCGTGGCAGCGGGTGATCGAGGCGACCAGGGCGCACCGGCGCGCGATCGCCCCGGTCAACCACCGCGACGAGTGGAGCCGGATCAACGTGTTCGTCGGCAGGCTCTACAGCTATCGGCTGCCGGACCTGCTGCCGACGCACCCGGCGACCAGGCCGGAGACCGCCGAGGCGCTCGCCCTGTCGATGACCGGCCGCGCCTCGGTGAACTCCGCGACCGGCCGCGACGACCCGCTGCCCTATCACCACGAACCGTCCACTCAGGACGGTGTGCCGGGGATGGCCATGGTCGACGGCTGAGCCCAGGGCTCTGGAAGTTGTCGAAACGCTGTTCCCGCAAGGGAAGTCGAGCTATGCTCGGACAACCGGTGACGCGAGCCACACCGGTTGTCCGAGCCGCAGTCCTGTCCGAGTCGCGGTCTTTGTCCGGGCCGCGGTCCGGTGCGAGCCGCAGGCTGATGCAAGCCACAGTCCCTTGTCGACCTGAGTGACGGGTGCCCATGTCCCATTCTCCTGTGAGTGCCACGGCCGATCCCTCGCAAGCCCCCACCACCTTCGACACCATCGTGGTCGGCAACGGTGGCCTCGGCCTGTCGCTCGGCTTGGTGCTGGCCCGCCGCGGTCAGCGGGTCGCTGTGGTGGGCGAGGCGAGCAGGCCGTTGGCCGCGTCGGTCGCCGCGGGCGCGATGAACGGCTGCTTCGGCGAGGTCACCCCGACCCTGGTGCGCAGTGAGTACGGCAGGCTCAAGCTGGCGATGGACGTGCGGGCCACGAGCATGTGGGACCAGTGGGCGCAGTCGCTCATCGAGGAGTCCGACGAGACCCGCATCCGCAGCGCCACCGGCACCATCGTCATCCTCAACACCATCGGCGTGCCGGGGATCGACAGCGCCGGGTACGCCGCGATCCGCCAGGCGATGCAGGACTACAAGGAGCCCTACGAGGACCTCGAACCCGAGGACATCGAGTGGCTGGCGCCGGAGCCGAAGTCCCGGCCGCTCAAGGCGATGTTCATCCCCGGCGAGCACGCCGTCGACACGCCCGCGTTGCTGCGCGCCTTACCCGCCGCTTTCACCAGGGCCGGGGGAGTGCTGGTCGACGCCCATGTGGACCGTGTCGTGGTCGAGGGTGGCCGCACGACCGGTGTGGTGCTGCGCGGCGACGGCAAGGTCCTCTCCGCCGACAACGTCGTGCTCGCGGCGGGTGTCTCGTCGCACGAGCTGCTGTCCGCTGTGGACCCCGAGATCCGCGACAAGATCCCGTCGATGGTCGCGGGCGGCGGCGTGTCGCTGTTGGTGCGCACCGAGAACGGCCTGATCCCCGACTCGGTGATCCGCACCCCGAACCGCGCCTTCGCCTGCGGCCTGCACGTGGTCCCGCGCGGCGACGGCGTCATCTACCTGGGCGCCACCAACGAGGTGCTGCCCAAACCCATCTCCACGGCCGCGATCGGTGAGGTCAACCTGCTGCTCAGCGGCATCAGGCAGATGCGCGCGGACCTGGTCAACGGGCACATCTTGAAGATCAACGTGGGCAACCGGCCGATCCCGCTCGACGGCTACCCGCTGCTCGGCCCCGCCGGGGTCGACGGGCTGTGGCTGATGACCGGCACCTACCGCGACGGTCTGCACCAGTCGCCGATGCTGGCCGAGGAGATCGCCGCCAGGGTGCTGGGCGAGCCCCACGACACCGACCTCGACGTGTTCACCCCGGTCCGGCCGCCGTTGCAGTCGATGACCAGGGAAGAGGCGTTGGAGACGGCGGTCACGCACACCATGGCCGTCGGCGTCGAGCACGACTGGCACCTGCCGGAGGACTTCCCGCCGCTGATCGAGGAGCAGTTCCGCCGCTCGTTCCGCCAGGTGCTCGACGAGATGGACCACGACTTCGTCCCGCCGCCGGAGCTGCTGTTCTTCGTGGAGGACGAGATCCACGACGCGCTCCGCCGCTACTACGACGCGCACCGCTAGGGAAGGGCCCGAGACCATGTGGCGCACCCCGGACATCGACCGGACCCCGTTCCCCGCCGGTGGTGACGAGCGCGCGCTGCTGATGGCGTGGCTCGACCACAAGCGGGAGACCTTCCTCTACAAGATTTCCGGCCTGACCGAGCCCCAGCTCAAGACCGTCAACTCCGAACCGTCCAACCTGACGTTGCACGGCCTGCTCCGCCACATGGCCGACAACGAACGGTGGATCCGCCGCCTGTTCACCGGCGGACCCGACGACGACTGCTTCTTCACCGACGACAACCCCGACGCCGCGTTCACCGACCTCGCGGACGCGGATCCCGAGGCGGACCACGGTGTCTTGTTGGCCGAGATGGACCACGTCCGGGCCGCGCTGACCACTCGCGACCTGGACGAGGCAGTGGTCGACGAGGACGGCGACAAGATGACGTTGCGGGTGGCGGTGTTGCACGTGCTGGAGGAGTACTCCCGGCACACCGGCCACGCCGACCTGATCCGCCAACGACTCGACGGTTCGGTCGGTCACTGACGATTTCCCCTGTGCACCAAGGAGGGCGGCCCGCGTCGGGTCGCCCTCCTTCGCACTTCACGAGTCTTTGAAGAGAACTTCACAGAGACGTGAGTCTTTCACCGGTTAGGTCGCCATCAGGTCGGGTAGGTCACCCAAGAGCAAGGAGTGCACAGGTCTTCGCCGCGAGTGGACCGGCGGCGAGTGAGGGAGGCGGGATGTTAGGCAGGCGCGGATTCCTGGGGGCGGCGGCCTCGGCAGCGGTGGTGGGATTCGACCCATCGAGCCGCGTGTGGGTCACCGAGGCGTCCGCCGCCCCACCGTCCGCGCCGCCGTTCGACCGGGTGCCGCCGCTGGACGGTCAGCTGGTGGTCGACGATGCCGCCCGCGAGGCTGTGGCGACCGACCTGGGCAACATCGTGCACCGCAAGCCACACGCGGTACTGCGGCCCGGGTCCACCCGGGACATCGCTACCGTGGTCCGGTTCTGCCGGGAGCACCGTCTCGGTGTATCCACGCGCGGCCAAGGGCACACCACGCACGGGCAGGGTCTGTCGAACGGTGTGCTCATCGAGAACAAGTACCTCAACCGGGTGCACTCGCTGACCCCGCGCACCGCCGTGGTCGACTCCGGTATCAAGTGGATGGACCTCACCAAGGCGACCTACGCGCAGACCCCCCGGACGACCCCGCCCACGCTGACCGCCTACACAGGACTGTCCGTGGGCGGAACCCTTTCCGTGGGCGGGATCGGTGGCCTGGTCGGGGGTCTGAACTCCGGGCTACAGGTTGACCACGTGCGAGAGCTGGAGGTCGTCACCGGCACCGGGGACGTCGAACGCTGCTCCCGCACCCAGAAGTCGGACCTGTTCGAGGCCGTACTCGGTGGACTCGGCCAGTGCGGGGTCATCACCAAAGCCGCGCTGGACCTGGCTCCTGCCAAGGAGAACGCCCGCACCTACGCCCTGGAGTACGGCGACACCGCCGCGTTCTGCCGGGACCTGCGCACGCTCATCGACCGCCAGGGCGTCGACCACGTCTACGCCGAACTCTTCCCGCCCGGCACCACAGCAACCTACAAGCTCTACGCCACAGCGTTCTTCGACGGCCCCCAGCCCGACAACGCCGCCATCACCCGGGGCCTGTCCGCCACCCCGCAGATCACCGACGCGGGCTACCTCGACTACGCCTTCACCATCGACAACGCGATCGACGAGCTGCGCGCGACGATGGGCTGGGACCGGCTCATCAAGCCCTGGTACGACATCTGGCTGCCCGGCTCGACCCTCGAGAACTACCTCGCCGAGGTCGTCCCCACGCTGACCCCGCGCGACATCGGCCCCTACGGCGCCGGACTGATCTACCCGCAGCGCCGCTCACTCACCACCAGGCCGTTCCCCCGGCTCCCGAGGCCGGACGGCACGCGGTGGGCGTTCGTCCTCGACATCAACACCGTCGCGGAGAAGGCGGGACCGGACCCGGCGTTCGTCGAGGAGATGCTGGCCCGCAACGCCAGGATGTTCGCCCGCGCCCGTGACGCGCACGGCGCCACCCTGTACCCGATCGGCTCGGTCCCGTTCACCGCGCGGGACTGGCGGCTGCAGTACGGGGACCGGTGGCAGGCGTTCCAGGCGGCCAAGCGGCGCTACGACCCCAGCGGCATCCTCACCCCCGGGCCCGCCATCTTCGGCTGACCGGGGCGCGAACCGGGACCGGTGCCGCACAGTCCGGCTCGGCTGAGCCCGGCACGAAGTCGGGAGAACGAAGACGCACGCGGCGTTCGCGACCGAAAGGGGACACGGTGAACCGACTGGACATCGCGCTCACAGTCAACCACATCGCCATCCAGACCGACGACGTCGAGGGCACCATCGCCTGGTACAAGGAATTCCTCGACAGCAGCGTGGAATGGGAACTCGACGAGTTCTCCGACCTCACCCGCTCGCGCCTTCCGGGGATCGGGCGGCTGGCCGAACTGCGCGCCGGGGACGTCCGGCTGCACGTGTTCGACCGCACCGAGCACAGCGGGCACGGCCCGGGGCCGCTCGACCACCAGTTCCAGCACGTCGGCATCGTCGTCGACGACGTCGAGCACCTGGCGGCGCTGCGCGACCGCTGGCTGCGCGCCAAGGAGGCCACCCAGGTCACCTGGCAGCGGGAGGAACCGCCGTCGGACATCGTGATCGACTCGTCCGGGATGAGCAGCCTCTACGTGCTGGACCCCAACGGCCTGGAGTTCGAGTTCCTGCACTTCGCCGAGGCGGACTCGTGACGCACGACCGCAGGCGCCCCCAGGCGTCCACCGACCCCGCGCTCCAGCCGCGGTTGCTGTTCCTCCCCGCGACCGACGGGGACTACGCGGACAGCGACGACACCGCGCACGGCGCGGACCTGGACCACTTACCCGACTACACCCTCTTCGGCACGCGCCCGGTCGAGGCGCGCCGGGTGTTCTGGTACCGCTGGCTCGCGGGACACCAGATCTCGTTCGCGCTGTGGCGGGCGATGAGCGACGTCGTGACCCGCCGCGGTGACGACCTGCCCTCGGAGCGCGAACTGGAGGTGCTGACGTCCTGCGTCGACGGCTACAGCGCCATGCTCCTGTACTCCGCGACCGTGCCCCGCGACCACTACCACGCCAACATCCGCACCAGGATGGCGTTGCAGCACCCGTCGTTCAGCGGCGCGTGGGCCCCGGACCACAAGCCGATCCGGCTGCTGTTCCGCGGCCGGTTCGACTGGCAGGACGACCCGTCGTGCCGGGAGCTGGACGAGGCCGTTGCCCGCAACCGCCGCACCCACGACTTCATCGCCGACCACCTCGTCCCCGACGGCCGCTCGCTGCTGCAGAAGTCCGCCGGGACCGTGCGCCAGGGCGTCTCGCGGGACAAGGAGGACCTCTACGACAACTTCTTCCTGACCATCCGCCGCCCGGTCGGCCACGCGGAACTGGTCACCCAACTCGACGACCGCGTCGCGGAGCTGGCGGAGGACCTGGCCCACCACGGCCTGTACCCCGAGGTCGACGGCAGGCACCACCCGGTGGTCACCGGTCGACCGGACCCGGCGCTGCGGCCGCTGATCGCCGAGATGCCCGCCACCCTGCGCCGCGCGGCGCACCTCGTCGCCGGGATGCACTACGCGGGAGCCCGGTCATGACCGCTGTGGACGTGGGCTCGATGCGCTTCGGCGTCGTCGTCCTGCCCGAGCACGAGTGGAAGGTCGCCGAGCAGCGCTGGCGCACCGCCGACCACCTGGGATTCCACCACGCCTGGACCTACGACCACCTGATGTGGCGCTGGTTCGCCGACCGCCGCTGGTACGGCGCGATCCCGACCCTCACCGCGGCCGCGACGGTCACCGACACCATCGGCCTGGGCCTGCTCGTGGCCACCCCGAACTTCCGCCACCCGGCCGCCCTGGCCAAGGACCTGGTCACCGTGGACGACGTCGCCGACGGCAGGCTCATCTGCGGCCTGGGCGCGGGCGCTCCCGGGCACGACGCGAGCCTGCTCGGTCAGCCGCCGCTGGACCCGCGCACCCGCGCCGACCGCTTCACCGCCTTCGTCGACCTCCTGGACCGGCTGCTGGTCCACGGCGACGTGGACGAGTCCTCCGACTGGTACACCACGGCCAACGCCACGTTCCACCCCCGCGCGGGCCAGGGTGAGCGCCTGCCGTTCGCGGTGGCCGCCGCTGGGCCGAAGGGCATGGACCTGGCCGCGCGGTTCGGCCGCCACTGGGTCACCTCCGGGCCGCCGAACGACTTCGACCCCAAGCCGCTGCGCGAGGTCATGCCGGTGCTCAAGCGCCAGCAGGCCACCGTCGACGCGGCGTGCGAGCGGGTGGACCGGGACCCGGGTTCGCTGCGCAGGCTGCTGCTGGCCGACGCGGCCGTGGGTGGCGTGACCTCGTCGGTCGCCGCGTACGAGGACGCCGCCGGTGAGCTGGCCGACGCGGGGTTCACCGACCTGGTCGTGCACTGGCCGCGCCCGGACCAGCCGTACCAGGGCGACGAGCAGGTCGTCGTCGACTTCGCCGAGAAGCACCTGGTAGGTGTGGCATGCGCGTGACCGACACCCGAGTGACCACAGTGGACATGTTCGGCGCCGAGCCGGGCCGGGGCAGCGCCCTCGACATCCTGTTCCCGGGCGATCCGGACGAGGCCGCCCAGCACGCACGCGAGTCGCGGGCCGACGAGACCGTGCTGGTCAACCTGTGCGACCGCGCCGAGCGGACCTTCGCCTCGCAGGTGTTCACCGCGAGCGGGGAGACGCCGTTCGCCACGCACTCCCTCGCGGGCACCGCCGCGCACCTGGTCAGTGCGGGCAGGCTCGCGCCGGGCTCGGTGGGCCGGATCTCCGACGCCGGGTGCCAGTGGCTGTGGACCGACGGCCGCGAGGTGCGCGTGCCGTTCGACGGTCCCGCGCTGCACGAGGAGATCACCGGCGAGGTGTTCGAGCCCTACGGCGGCACCGCGATCGCCGCCGGCGTCGGCAGGGCGTTCACCTTCGTCCAGGTCGAGCGGGACCCGCGGGACTCGCCCGCGCCCGACCTCGACCTGATGTGGGCGAACAAGCTCACCGACCTCACGCTGTTCCGCTGGGACCGCGAGCGCGGCGAGGTGCTGGCCAGGGTGTTCGCCCCCGGGTTCGGCATCCCGGAGGACGCCGGGTGCCTGCCCGTCGCCGCGGCCCTGGGTGTGCTGGCCGTGGCGCTCGACGCCGAGCAGCAGGGCGCGCCGGTGATGGTCCGCCAGGTGACCGAGCGCGGCACGGAGTCCGTGTTCACCTGCGTCAGCGTGGTCGACGACGGCACCGCGACGGTGAACGTGATCGGCCGGGTCTGGGGCACCGCGGACAGGGGAGGGCAGGGATGACCACGCGACCGGAGATGTGGGGGAGTCGGGGCGCCACCTCGTCGACGCACTGGCTGGCGAGCGCGGCGGGCGCGTCGATGTACGACCACGGCGGCACCGCGTTCGACGCCGCGGTCGCCGCGGGGCTGGTGCTCCAGGTGGTCGAGCCGCACCTCAACGGCCTCGGCGGCGACGTGAGCATCGTCTTCCACGACGCGGCGACCGGCACCACCCGCGCCATCTGCGGCCAGGGCCCGATGCCCGCGACCGCCTCGATCGAGGCGTTCCAGGCGCTCGACCTGACCGCGGTCCCGGGCAGCGGTCTGCTCGCGGCCACGGTCCCCGGCGCGTTCGGCGCCTGGATGCTGCTGCTGGAGGAGCACGGCACCCTGCCGCTGCGGACGGTGCTGGAACCGGCCATCCACTACGCGACGACCGGTGTTCCGCTGCTGCCCAAGGCTGCGGAGATGATCGCTGCCGTCCAGCCCGTGTTCGCCGAGCACTGGACCGAGTCCGGGCGGGTGTTCCTCGACCGCGACGGCCACGCGCCCCGGGCCGGGCAGCGGTGGAGCAACCCGTACCTCGCCGACACCTACCGGCGGCTGCTGGCCGAGGGTGAGGCCACCGGCCGGACCCGCGAGGGCGTCATCCGCGCGGCCTCCGACGCCTTCTACCGGGGGTTCGTCGCCGAGGTCATCGACGACTACGTCACCGGTCACGCCGTCCTCGACGCCACCGGCGACACCCACGCGGGTCTGCTCACCGGGCAAGACCTGGCCCGATGGACCGCCGAGGAAGAGGCGACGCTGACGCTGGCCTTCGGCGACCGGGTCGTGCACAAGGCGGGCCCGTGGACCCAGGGGCCGGTGTTCCTCCAGCAACTCGCGCTGCTCGACGGCATCGGCTCGACCGACTTCCTTGGCGCGGACTACGTGCACCGGATGACAGAGGTGACCAAGCTGGCCTTCGCCGACCGCGAAGCCTGGTACGGGGACCCCCGCTTCACCGACGACCTCACCCCGTGGCTGCTCGACCCCGACTACAACCGCGCCCGCGCCGCCCTGGTCGGCGACACAGCGTCCCTGGACCTGCGTCCGGGCGTCATCGCGGGCCGTCAGCCCCGGCTGCCGGACCTGCCGCTTGGCGAGCTGGAGCCGACCGACCCGCCGTGGCTGGTGCAGCTGCGCGAGGGCATCCCGGTGACCGTGCCGGTGGCGCTCCTGGCGACCCAGACCAGCGGCGACACCTGCTGCGCCACGGCCGCCGACGACAGGGGCAACCTGGTCGCCGCCACCCCCAGCGGTGGATGGCTGAAGAGCTCGCCGGTGCTGCCGGGCCTCGGGTTCCCGCTGGGTACGCGCGGGCAGATGGCCTGGCTGGACCCGGGGCACCCCAACGCGCTGGTCGGCGGCAAGCGGCCGCGCACCACGCTGAGCCCCACGATCGTCGAACGCGGCGGCCGCGGTGAGCTGGCCTTCGGCACCCCCGGCGGTGACCAGCAGGACCAGTGGACGCTCCAGGCGTTCCTCGCGCACACCGCGTTCGGGCTCGGGCTCCAGGAGAGCGTGGAGGCCGCCGCGTTCCACAGCGACCACGTGCCGACCTCGTTCGCCCCCCGCCGCGCGGCGCCCGGGGTGATCACGGTCGAGTCCGGCATCGGCCGGGACGTGATCACCGCGTTGGAGGCCAAGGGGCACACGGTCAAGGTCGTGCCGGACCGGACCTTGGGCAAGGTGTGTTTCTCCGCCGTGGGGGCCGACGATTCCTGCCGGGCCGCCGCCAGTCCGAATGGAAATCAGGCATACGCGATCACGCGGTGATTGTTCACCTCGATCTGACAGTTGTCTGATGGTCACCGAGAATGGATCCCGGATACCGTCGACGCAAGCCGAGACAGCGGAAGGAGGTGCCATGTCCGTGCCCGGGGAAGTGATCGGTGGGTTCGCCACCGGTGATCTCATCCACCTCAACGGCAATTCCCTCGGTCCGCCGAGGACGGACCTGCTCGACCGGCTGGGCACCGTCGTGTCCGAGCAGTGGGCCAGGGGACAGGTGCGGGCGTGGTTCCGCGACGGGTGGCTCGACCTGCCGCGCACCGTCGGCGACAAGCTCGCGCCGCTGCTGGGTGCCGCGCCGGGCCAGGTGGTCGTCGCGGGGGACACGACCTCGACCACGCTGTTCAACGCGCTGATCGCCGCGTGCAGGCTGCGGGAGCGCCCGGTCCTGCTCATCGAGGGCGACGCCTTCCCGACCGACCTGTACATCGCGGCTTCCGTGGCGCGCCTGCTCGGCCGCGAACTCGTCGTCGAGACCCGCGACGGCTTCGACACCTACCTGGGCGAGCACGGGGACAAGGTCGCGGTCGCGCTGGCCGCGCCGGTCGACTTCCGCACCGGGCGGCGGCGCGACATCGGGTCGACCACCGCGCTGTGCCACGCCGTCGGCGCGCTGTCGGTGTGGGACCTCTGCCACGCCGCCGGTGTCCTGCCCACCAACCTCGACACCAACGACGTCGACCTGGCCATCGGCTGCGGCTACAAGTACCTCGGCGGCGGACCGGGCGCGCCCGCGTTCCTCTACGTCGCCGAGCGCTGGCAGTCCGAAGTGGACTTCCCGCTCGCCGGCTGGCACGGGCACGCCGACCCGTTCGCCATGACGCCGGACTACGTCCCGGCCGCGGGCATCGACCGGGGCCGCAACGGCACCCCGCCGCTGCTCAGCCTCGTCGCGCTCGACCACGCCCTGGACCCGCTCGTGGCGGTCGGCATCGACGAGCTGCACCGGCGCGCCAAGGCCCTCGGCGAGGCGTTCCTGGACGCGCTGCACCCGGACGTCGAGGTGGTCTCGCCGCGTGATCCCGAGCAGCGCGGCGGACACCTGGCGCTGCGCGTGCCCGACGCCGACGCGGTCGAACACGGCCTGGCGGAACGGAACGTGCTCGTCGACGCCCGGCCACCCGACCTGATCCGCGTGGCGTTCGCGCCGCTGTACGTCACCCCCGAGCACGTGCGACGCGCCGCCGAGGCGATCCACAGCGTGCTCGCCCCGCCGAACTGACGCCGTGGAGGTAACACCATGACCCAGGCGCCGGAGTACGTCGCCTACGCCCGCATGGACGAACTGCACGAACTGCAGAACCCGCGCAGCGACGCCCGCGGCGAGCTGAACTTCATCCTGCTCAGCCACGTCAAGGAACTGCTGTTCCGCGCGGTCACCGACGACCTCGACACCGCGCGGGCCGGCCTCGGGCGCGACGACGTCCCCGACGCCTGCCTCGCGCTGGCCAGGGCCGTCCGCACCCAGCGGGTCCTGGTGGCCTGCTGGGAGTCGATGAACGGCATGTCGGCCGACGAGTTCGTGGCGTTCCGGCACGTGCTCGGCGACGCCTCCGGGGTGCAGTCCTTCGCGTACCGGACGCTGGAGTTCGTCATGGGCAACCGCCCGCGCGACAAGGTGGACGCGACCTATGTGGATGGACACCCGCTGCTGCGCGCCGAACTGGCCAAGCCCTCGCTCTACGACGCCGCTCTGGCGCACCTGGCCAGGCAGGGCTACGCGGTCCCGGCCGATTGCCTGGAGAAAACTCCCGCGCAGCAGCATGAACTGAGCGCGGGGGTGGAAGGTGTCTGGTTGGAGGTGTACCGCGACTCGACCAAGCACCACGCGGCTCACCGGCTGGGCGAGGCGCTGCTGGAGGTCGCCTACCAGTTCTCGCACTGGCGGGCCACCCACCTGCTCGTCGTGGAGCGGATGCTCGGCGGCAAGAACGGCACCGGCGGCAGCGACGGCGCGCCCTGGCTGCGCGCGATCAACGAACACCGGTTCTTCCCGGAGCTGTGGACCTTCCGCACCCAGCTCTGAACCGGAACTCAAGCGACACCGACTGAACGGGAGGGACGGATGAGGGAGCTCGGTAGGGAGATGGCGACAGGGGCCCTCCAGGACGCGCGGCGCCTGTGCGACCAAGACCAGGTGTTCACCCTGCACGGCAAGGAGTGGCACCAGCTCGCGGGCGTGGTGGGCAGCGAGTACAACACCTCCACCGGGCTGTTCGCCGAGTGGCTGCCGTACGCGGGCGCGGTGAGCATGCTGGAGATGGGCTGCGGTTGCGGGGTCGCGGCGGTGACCGGTGCGTTGGCGGGCTGCCGCGAGGTGGTCGCGGTCGACATCAACCCGCACGCCGTGGCCAGCGCAAGGCTCAACGCCGAGCGCTACGGCGTGGGCGACCGGGTCGACTGCGTGGCGAGCGACCTGTTCGCGGGCGTCGACCCGAACGCCCGGTTCGACCTGGTGTTCTGGAACTCGCCGTTCATCGACGGCGACACTGAGCGCGCCGACGGCGACTACTTCGCGGATCACTTCTTCGACCCCGGTTACCGGCTGCACGAGCGGTTCCTCACCGAACTGCCCCAGCGCCTCACCGACGGCGGCCGCGCCTTCCTCGGCTTCAGCTCCGCGATGGGCGACGCCGACGAGGTCGCCGCGATCGCCAAGCGCAACGGGATGGACATGCGACCGTTCCGGTCGGAGAGCTTCTCGGTGCCGCAGCACGAGATGGGCACCGCCGAGGTGTTCCGGCGCGCTGCCGACGAGCGCGGTGAGATCGTCATCGACCTCTCGCTCGTGGAACTGGTCCGATGACCAAGGCGATGACGGACCTGCTGCCCTTCACGGAGCCTTACGTGGCCCCGCGCCAGTGGGACTACCTCCGCGACGCACTGGAGACCGGCAAGCTCGACGGCAACGGGCCGTACACCGAGCAGGCGGCCGCGGTGGTGCGCAGGGTCACCGCGGCCGCCGAGGTCCTCCTCACGCCCTCGTGCACGCACGCGCTGGAGATGTCGGCGATCGCGCTGGACATCGAGCCGGGCGACGAGGTGATCGTCCCCGCGTTCTCCTACGCCCCGACGGCGTGCGCGTTCGCCCTGCGCGGTGCTCGACTGGTCTATGTGGACAGTCACCCGGACACGCTCAACGTCGCCGCCGATCACATCGCCGCCGCGATCACCGAACGCACCAAGGCGATCGTGGTGCTGCACTACGCGGGCGTGCCGTGCGAGCTGGACCCGATCATGGCCATCGCCCGCGAGCACGGGCTGGCCGTGGTGGAGGACTCGGCGCAGGCGTTCGGCAGCACCTACCGCGGCCGCCCGGCCGGGAGCTTCGGCCGGTTCGCCACGCTGAGCTTCCACGCCACCAAGAACGTGCACTGCGCCAAGGGCGGCGCGCTGCTGGTCAACGACCCGGCCGACACCGACCGGGCGAGGACCATCCAGGACCGCGGCACCGACCGGCACCACTACTTCCGGGGCCTGGTCAAGGAGTACCAGTGGGTCGAGCTCGGCTCCAGCTCCATGCTCAACGAGCTGCTGGCGGCGCTGTTGGCCGCGCAGTTGGAGACCTTCGACGAGGTCCAGGCCATCCGCGGCCACTGGTGGAGCACCTACGACACGACCCTGCCCGGCTGGGCCCGTGAGCACGGAGTGGCCACGCCGCACATCCCGGCGCACACCACCCACTCCGCGCACCTGTACCACTTGATACTGCCCACAGAGGACTCGAAGTCCGCGCTGCTGGAACACCTGGCGGCACAGGGGCTCACGGCCACGGTCCACTACCTGGCTCTGCACGACACCCCCGCCGGTCGCCGTTTCGGACGACCCGGCCCGGGTGGGTGCGCTGTCGCGGAAACGGTGCCGCGCAGGCTGGTGCGCCTGCCGATGCACGCGGGCATGGCGGCCGACTACCAGCGCATGGTCATCGACGCGGTCACCGACTTCCGGCCATGACCGCACCAGCACCACCGAACTGACCGCTGAACGGAAACGGAGAGACGATGCAGCACACCCGTGTGACACCGGTCCGATCCTGCCGGGTCTGCGGTGCCGACGACTGGCACACGTTCCTCGAACTCGGCCGGGTCCCGCTGGCGAACTCGTTCGTCACCGACGAGTCCGTCCCCGAGGAGATCTTCCCGCTGGCCCTGATGTCCTGCCGCGAGTGCAGGCTGATGTCGCTGACCCACGTGGTCGACGAGCACGACCTCTACGACCACTACTTCTACGTCAGCTCCCCGTCGCGGCTGATCCACCGGCACATGGAGGGCCTGGCCAAGCACTACCGCGGCGCGCTCGACCTGGGCGCGGAGTCGCTGGTCGTGGAGATCGGCAGCAACAACGGCGACCAGCTGGCGAAGTTCCAGCAGCACGGCTGCCAGGTGCTGGGCATCGACCCGGCGCGGAACATCACCGCGCAGGCCCGCGACCGCGGCGTGGACACCCGCACCGACTTCTTCACCGCCGAGGTCGCCAAGACCGTGCGCGGCGACCGGGGCCGTGCCGACCTGATCATGGCAAGGCACGTGATCGCGCACATCGACGACCTGCACGACCTGGTCGCAGGGGTGCGGGAACTGCTGGC
Source organism: Actinokineospora cianjurensis (assembly GCF_003663795.1). Classification (NCBI taxonomy): domain Bacteria; kingdom Bacillati; phylum Actinomycetota; class Actinomycetes; order Pseudonocardiales; family Pseudonocardiaceae; genus Actinokineospora; species Actinokineospora cianjurensis. The sequence goes on along the minus strand of NZ_RCDD01000003.1, from coordinate 323,407 downwards.
GCCGGACGGGTTCTTCGCCCTGGAGGTGCCGTACCTGGTCGAGCTGATCAACCGGCGCGCCTTCGACACCGTCTACCACGAGCACCTGTCGTACTTCCTGGTCGGCACGCTCAAGCGGCTGTTCCAGGAGTTCGACCTGCGGGTGGTCGACGTCGCCGAGTTCGACGTGCACGGTGGCTCCATCGTGGTCACCGTCGCGCACGACGACTCCCGGCACCCGACCAACCCCGACACCGTCGACGCGCGGATCAAGGCCGAGGCGGACGCGGGCCTCTACCGCGACGACGCCTACGACGGGTTCGCCGACATCGTCGACAACCTGCGGGCCGCGCTGCGCGCAGGCATGCTCGACCTGCGCGGCGAGGGCCTGCGGATGGCCGGGTACGGCGCCTCCGCCAAGGGCGTCACGCTGCTGACCACCAGCCAGGTCCCGCCCGGCTCGCTCGAGTTCTGCAGCGACACCACCCCGGAGAAGCAGGGCACGCTCATCCCCGGCCTCGGCATCCCGGTCGTCTCCCCGGAGCAGGCCCGCGAGCGGGAGCCGGACGTGTACGTGCTGCTGGCCTGGAACTACCGCGACGAGATCCTCGCCAAGGAGGCCGATTTCCTGGAGCGCGGCGGCCGGTTCTTCGTCCCCATCCCGCAACCCCGGCTGGTCGGCGCCGAGGAGCTCGCCGCGTCGGCTGGTGCGGTGACGACGGGGGCCCGCCGATGAGCCAGCAGACCATCGCCCCCGCGGTGGAGCCGAAAGCCGACCTCGGGCCGCTGGTGCCGGTGCTGTTCGGGTTCTCCGCCTTCCAGCAACTGCGCGCGGCCTCGGAGCTCCAGCTGTTCGAGTACCTGACCCTCAACGGCCCGTCGACCGTCGAGCAGGTCGCCGACGGCTTACGCCTGCCGGTGAAGTCGGCGCGCAAACTGCTGCTCGGCACCACCTCGCTCGGCCTCACCGATCGTGACACCGATGGTTACGTCCCCGCCGGGCCGCTGCGCGAGGCGCTGGAGGACGGCACCTGGCCGCTGATCCGCAACATCATCGACTTCCAGCAGCGGCTGTCGTACCTGCCAGCCAAGGAGTACGCGGAGTCGCTGCGCACCGGCAAGAACGAGGGCATCCGGCACCTGCCCGGCACCGGCGCCGACATGTACACCCGCCTTGAGCAGACCCCGGAGCTGGAGAACCTGTTCTTCCGGGGGATGAACTCGTGGTCGGAGCTGTCGAACCCGGTGCTGCTGGGCCAGGTCGACTACAGCGGGGTCGGGCGCCTGCTCGACGTCGGCGGCGGTGACGCGGTCAACGCGATCGCGCTGGCCACCGCGCACCCGCACCTGCGGATCACCGTGTTCGACCTGGAGGGCGCCGTCGAGGTGGCCAGGGACAACATCGCCGCGGCCGGGCTCGACGATCGGATCGATGTGGTCGTCGGCGACATGTTCGGCGGCGAGCTGCCCGGCGGGTACGACATGGTGCTGTTCGCCCACCAGTTCGTCATCTGGTCGCCCGAGCAGAACCAGGCGCTGCTCAAGCGGGCGCACGACGCGCTGCCGCCCGGCGGTCAGGTCGCGGTGTTCAACGCCTTCGCCGACGACGACGGCCGCGGCCCGCTCTACTCCGCGCTCGACAACGTCTACTTCGCGACGCTGCCCTCGGTCGACTCGACCATCTACGAGTGGCGCGAGCACGAGGAGTGGTTCACTGGCGCCGGGTTCGCCGACATCACCCGGGTCAAGGGCAACAGCTGGACCCCGCACGGCGTGCTTCTGGGAACCAAGAGCCATGGCTAATGCCCTGCTGGACCGCGAGTACTCCCCGAGCTCGGTAGCCCGCGACCCGGAAGGGTCGTTGCGGCACTACCGGGCCCGGGGGGACGCGGCGCGCGCCCGGCTCGTAGTGCACGAGTCCGTGCCCTACGGCGCAGACCCGGGCGAACGGTGCCACGTGTTCCCGGCAGGTCCAGAGGCGCTGGTGTTCGTGCACGGCGGTCACTGGCAGGAGTCCGGCATCGACGACGCCTGCTTCGCCGCCGAGGACGCCGTGGCCCAGGGCCTGGCGTACGTCGCGATCGGCTACGGGCTCGCCCCGGCGCGAACCGTGCCCGAGATGATCACCTCGGTGGCGCGGGCACTCGACTGGCTGGCCGAGACCGCCCCGCGGTACGGGATCGACCCGACCCAGGTCCACGTCGCGGGCAGCAGCGCAGGCGCCCACCTGCTCGCCGCCGCCCTCACCCGCCCGAGCACACCGCGGGTCCGCACCGCGTGCCTGGTCAGCGGCCTCTACGACCTCACCGAGATCCCCCGCACCTACGTCAACGACGCCGTGGGCCTCACCCAGGAGCAAGCCGGGGCACACAGCCCACTGACAATGCCCGCACCCCGCTGCGACTCGGTACTCCTCGCCGTCGGCCAGCACGAAACCGGCAGCTACCTGCGCCAACACGCGGCTTATGCGGCACACCTGGGTGCGCTCGGGGTGCCGGTCACCGCACGGATCGTGCCTGATCGGGACCACTTCGACCTGCCGCTGGACCTGGCTGACCCGTCGACCGCGTTCGGTCGGGTCGCCGCGCGGCACCGGGTCGCTCGGACACAGAAGGGAAAGGTGAGCTCATCCCGATGAAATACCTGATCACTTCCATGCCGGTCCTGTCGCACCTGCTGCCGCTGGTGCCGCTGGCCCAGCAGCTCGTCCTCGACGGCAACGACGTGCTCGTCGCGACCAGTGGGGCCGCTGCCGACGCGGCTCGTCGCGCGGGGCTCACCACGGTTGACGCCGGTGGGTCCCGTGACGCGCGGGCGCCGTACGACCGGTTGCTCGACATCATCGAGAGTGGCAATGCCGGGCACGGGCCGGTCGACGAGGACTCGCTCACGCTGCACGGCGAGTACTTCGGGGAGGTCGGGTTGCGCATGCTCGACGACCTGCTCGACATCGGCCGGGCCTGGGGTGCCGAGGCGATCGTCTACCCGGGCATTCACTCCGCCGCGCTCGTTGCCGCCCACCAGCTCGGCGCGGTCGGCGTGCTGCACGGGTACGGTTCGCCGCTGCCGACCTTCGAGCCCGCACTCGCGCACATCCTCGCCTCCCGCCCCGACCTGCCGGACCGGGTTCCCGAGGCCGCGGTCGAGATCGACGTGCTGCCGCCGTCGCTGCCCAACAACGCCGAGCTGCCCTGGACCAACGGTGTGCCTGAGCACCGGCTGACCATGCGGTACGGCTCGTTCAACGGCGCCGCCGACGTGCCGCGCTGGTTGCTGGGTGAGCGCGCGGTGCCCAGGATCGTGCTGACCTGCGGGTCGACCGAGGCCCAGTCCCGGCGCGGCGCGACCTACCGGACGATCATCGAGGCGCTCGACGGCACCCCGTGCGAGGCGGTGATCCTCGCGGGCAGCGCGCAGCTCGACCTGCTGCCCGACCCGCTGCCGTCGTGGGTGCGGCTGGAGAGGTGGTTGCCGCTGAAGTTCACCCTCGACCACTCCGACACGATCGTGCACCACGCAGGCTCCGGCACGGTGCTGACCTCGTTCGACTCCGGCCTGACCCAGGTGGGCATCCCGATGCCGGGCACGGTCAGCGTCGGCAACGCCCAGTCGATGGCCGCTTCCGGCGCGGGCACGATGCTCGACCTCAACGCCCTCGACTCCGACGAGCTCGCCAAGGCCGTGGTGGCCGCCCTGACCTCGCCGGAGCAGCGCGCGGCGGCACGGGCCGTGCAGCGCGAGATGCACGGCATGCCGTCGGTGCGGGAGGTCGCCACCAGGGTGACCGCGATCGTCGCCGCCCAGGCAAGTGTTCCAGCCGCCCAGGCAAGTGTTCCAGCCGCCCAGGCAGGTGTTCCAGTCGCCGAGGAAGGTGTTCCAGCCACTCAGGCGGGTGTTCCAGTCGAGCAGGCGGGTGTTCGGGCCGGGAAGGTCGAGCGGGTCGGGGGGCGGCGATGAGAGCCGCGGTCGTCGGCGGCGGTCCCGCCGGGCTGATGACCGCGCTGCTGCTCGCCCGGCGCGGCGTGGCGAAGGAGGTGGTCGTGTGGGAACGCGACCGTGAGGAGAACGCCGGGTTCGGCGTCATCCTGCCCCCGGAGGCCACCGAACTGCTGCGCCGCGCGGCACCGCACCTGGCCGACGAGTTCGCCGACCACGTCGTGCGGTGGCAGACCACGACCGTGGAACGCGAAGGCGACTCGTGGACCACCTCCGCCACGCCGGACCTGGCCGCCATCGCGCGCGCCACGTTGAACCGGTTGCTGTGGCAGGAATGCGCGGCGGCCGGGGTGATCCTGCGGGAACGCGCGGCGCCGCGGCTGTCCGCGTTGGCCACCTCCTACGACCTGGTGGTCTGCGCGGACGGCGCGGGATCGTTGGCCGACCAGGCCGGGTTCGAGGTGTCGCTGAACCAGGTCGGTCCGCGGTTCGCCTGGCTGGGGCTCGACGACGCCGTGGACGGGTTGACGTTCCTGACCCGGCCGGTCGCGGGTGGCCTGTTCATGGCCCACGCCTACCCGTACAGCGCCACGGCGAGCACGTTCCTGCTGGAAGGCCAGCGCGCCATCGACCCCGACGACATCCGGGCGCTGTTCGGGGTGCGGGTCAGCACCGGCACGGGCGATGACACCTACCAGTGGCGCACCTTCCGCGAGCGAGTCGTGCGGCCGTGGGCGTTGGGCAATATCGTGGTCGTCGGAGATGCCGCGCACACGACGCACTACTCGATCGGCCACGGGACCTACCTCGCGTTCGCGGACGCGGAGGCGTTGGTGGACGCCGTGGCGGGCGCGAACACGGTGGCTGCTGCGCTGCGCGACTACGAGGCATTGCGGCGTCCGGTGGTGGAGCAGGCCCAGGGGTTGGGCCGGGCGAGCGCCGAGTGGTTCACCCAGGCGGTGGACGAGCTCGACCGACCCCTGAGCCGGTTCGCCGCTAGCCTGCTGACGCGGGGCGGCCGCTTGGTGCGCGCCAACGGGCCGTAGCCGCCAAGCGCCGCCGAAATCCTTACCGAGGAAGGACTTCCACCTGTGAACAGTGCCCGGCCGCCGTTGGTCGTTCACGACGCCCGCACCAACAACCTCACCGGTGTGACCGTGAGCATCCCCTCGCCCGCGCTCACCGTGGTGACCGGCGTGTCCGGGTCGGGCAAGTCCTCATTGGTGTTCGAGACGATCGCCAAGGAGTCGCAGCGCCAGCTCAACGAGGTCTTCCCGTTGTTCATCCGCAACCGGTTGCCGAAGTTCGAGCGCCCCGACTTCGAGCGGATGGAGAACCTGGCCCCGGCCATCGTGGTCGACCAGCGCAACCTGGGGCGCAGCGCCCGGTCCACCGTCGGCACCCTCACCGAGGTGCACGCGATGTTGCGGGTGTTGTTCTCCCGCCACGGGAACCCGAGCGCGGGTGAGTCCACCGCGTACTCGTTCAACGCCCCCGACGGCATGTGCCCGGAGTGCGAGGGCTTGGGCGAGGTGCTCACCGTCGAGGTGGACCTGTTGCTGGACAAGACGAAGTCGCTCAACGAGGGCGCGATCACGCACCCGAACTTCGCCGTGGGCACCAACTACTGGAAGCGCTACGCCACCGCGCACTACCACGTCGAGCAGCCCGCGAAGAGGCTCGGCAAGGAGCTGTTCGACGCGGACAAGCCCGTGAAGGACTACACCAAGGACGAACTGGAGTTGCTGTTGTACGGCAGCGACTTCCAGACCGACCGGCTCGACGACCTGAACAACGTGGCGGTCAACGACTACGAGGGCTTGGTCGACCGGTTCACCCGCCGGTTCGTCAAGCCGGGCCTGGACTCGCTCAAACCCAAGGACCGCAAGCACGTCGAGCCGCTGGTCGACAAGAAACCCTGCCGCGCCTGCAAGGGCACCCGGCTGGCGCAGGCGGTGCTGAAGTCGAAGATCGATGGCCACAACATCGCCGATCTGTCCGCGTTGCAGGTGACCGACCTCGTCGACGTGCTGCGCAAGATGGAGAAGACCATCGGCGACGGCTCGGTGCTGCGTCCCCCGATCGCGGCGTTGACGCGCATGGAGGAGGTCGGCTTGGGGTACCTGTCGCTGGACCGGTCGTCGCTGAGCCTGTCCGGCGGCGAGGGGCAACGGCTCAAGACCGTGCGGCACCTGGGTTCCAGTCTCACCGGCATGACCTACGTGTTCGACGAGCCGAGCGTCGGGCTGCACCCGCGCGACGTGGAACGGCTGATCACGCTGCTGCACCAGTTGCGGGACAAGGGGAACATCGTGCTCGTCGTCGAGCACAACCGCGCCGTGATCGAGGCCGCCGACCACGTCATCGACATCGGCCCCGGCGCCGGGGCACGTGGCGGTTCGGTCACCTTCGAGGGCACGGCCGCCGCGTTGGCCAAGAGCGACACGGTCACCGGTCGCGAGCTGCGCAAGCCGATCCCCGAGCGCGAGCCGCGCGAGTTCACCGAGCACCTCAAGGTGCGCAGGGCTTCCCTGCACAACCTGCGCGGCGTCGACGCCGACTTCCCGCTCGGCGTGCTGACCGTCGTCACCGGCGTGGCCGGTTCGGGCAAGAGCACGTTGGCCACCAAGGTGTTGCCGCAGCAGCACCCGGACGTCGTGGTGATCGACCAGAGCGCGGTCGGCATCAACCCGCGCTCGACCCCCGCGACCTACGCCAAGATCTGGGACCACATCCGGACCCTGTTCGCCCGCGAGCACGACGTGAAGCCGGGCCTGTTCAGCTTCAACGCCGAGGGCGGCTGCCCCACCTGCAAGGGCCGGGGCACCATCACCAGTGACATGGCCTACCTGGACCCGGTCACCGTCGTCTGCGAGACCTGCGGCGGCCGCCGGTTCGACCCGGCCGTGCTGGCGTACGAGGTGGGTGGCCGGTCCATCGCCGACGTGCTGGAGACGACCATCGAGGAGGCCGTCGACCAGTTCTCCGACGAGACGGTCACCGAGCGGCTCCGCGCCTTCCTCGACGTCGGCCTCGGCTACCTCACGCTGGGCCGGTCGCTCTCGGAGCTCTCCGGCGGCGAGCGGCAGCGGGTGAAGCTGGCCAGCAGGCTCACCGCGAAGGGCTCGGTCATCGTCTTCGACGAGCCGACCTCCGGCCTGCACATGGCCGACGTGCGGCACCTGGTCGACCTGTTCGACCGGATCATCGACGCGGGCAACACCGTCATCGTCATCGAGCACGACCTGGACGTGGTCAAGGTCGCCGACTGGGTGATCGACCTCGGCCCCGGCGCGGGCTCCGAGGGCGGCGAGATCGTCTTCACCGGCGTGCCCGCCGACCTCGCCAAGCAGAAGAACAGCCTCACCGGACGCCATCTCGCCAAGGAGAGGAGCTGACAGCCCATGACAGCCACCACCCAGGCCAGGGCAGCCCAGCCTGGAGCAGTCACCACTGACACCATCCACGGCGCGTTCATGCGCACTGCCCGAGAGCACGCCACCAGCGAGGCGATCTCGGATGGCACCACCACGGTGACCTACGCCGAACTGGACGCGGTCACGAACCAGATCGCCCACGCGCTGCGCGACCGCGGCCTCACGCCCGGGCAGAGGGTCGGCGTGCACCTCGACCGCTCGCTCGCGACGTACGAGGTGTTCCTGGGCGGCCTCAAGGCGGGGCTGGTGGTGGTCCCGTTCAACCCAGGCCACCCGGCCGAGCACAAGGCGCGCATGCATCGCGTCGCCGAGCCAGCGCTCACCATCACCGACAGTGCCGCAGACGGTCTGCTCGCGGACACCTGCTTATCCCTCACGGACCTGCTCGACGCCGCGCGGTCGTTATCCACCGACCCGCTGGGCATGGAGGTGGACGCGGGGGAGCCCGCGTTCGTGCTGTTCACCTCCGGGTCGACCGGCGAGCCGAAGGGGGTCGTGCTCGCGCACCGGGGGATCGCCCGGGTGTCGCGGCACCTCACCGGCTTCACGCCCGGGCCAGGCGACCGGTTCTTGCAGCTCGCGCAGCCGTCGTTCGCCGCATCGACCACCGACATCTGGACCTGCCTGCTGCGCGGCGGCAGGCTCACCGTGGCGCCCCAGCAGGTCCCGCCGCTCGGCGACCTGGCCCGGCTGATCGCCGCCGAGGGCACCACGGTCCTCAACCTCCCGGTCGGGCTGTTCAACCTGCTCGTGGCGCACCACCCGGCGGCCATCGCCCAGGCGCGGTCGATCATCGTCAGCGGCGACTTCCCCTCGGTGTCGCACCTGGAGCGCGCGCTCGACCTGGTCGGCGGCGACCTGTTCAACGCCTTCGGCTGCACCGAGAACTCCGCGCTCACCGCCGTGCACAAGATCACCGCGGCTGACCTGGCCAGCGCCGAGGTCCCGGTCGGGTCGCCCATGCCGACCGTCGAGCTGACCGTGCGCGACGAACACCTCGCCGAGTGCCCGCCCGGTCAGATCGGGGAGCTGTGCATCGCCGGGGACGGCGTCGCCATCGAGTACCTGGGTGACCGCGAGCTGACCGACCGCAAGTTCACCGAGCACGACGGCCGCCGCCTGCTGCGCACCGGCGACCTGGCCAAGCGCACCGACGACGGCGCGATCGTGCTCGCGGGCCGCACCGACCAGATGCTGAAGGTGCGCGGGTTCCGGGTGGAGCCGCGTCAGGTCGAGGTGGCGGCCGAGGAGCTTGCCGGGGTGCAGCGCGCCGTGGCGCAGGCCGTGCCGAGTGACGGTGCCGCTGACCAGCTCGCGCTGTGGTGCCTGCGGGCGCCCGACCACGAGACCAGCGACCGTGAGCTGCTCGACCACCTGCGGTCCGCGCTGCCCGACTACATGGTCCCCGCCGTCGTCGAGTTCCTCGACACCTTCCCGCTCAACGCGAACGGCAAGGTCGACCGCAAGGAACTGTCCGGCCGCCTTGTCGACCGGACAGGCGAGCCCGCGGGTGAGTCCTCGGGCGACCGGTTGGCGGAGACGGTCCGGTCGACGCTGGTCGAGGTCACCGGGGACGCGCGCATCGGCCTGGACGACCGGCTGATCGAGGCCGGGGTCACCTCGCTGCACCTGATCGACCTGGGCGCGCGGCTGGAGGAGATCGTCGGGGTCAAGCTCGGGCCGGACGAGATCGTCGACGCCGGCACCGCGCGTGGCATCGCCGACCTGATCCGCACCCAGCGGGCGCGGCGCTGACATGACCAGAACCGACACGACCACCGCCGACACGACCACCGCTGGCACGAGTGCTGCTGACAGGACTGCTGCTGGCACGACCACCGCCGACCCCGCGACCGAGCGGTTCCCCACCTCACCGGCCCAGGCGGGCCTGTGGTTCGCCAGCACCTACGGCGACGACCCGACCGCGTACAACCAGCCCCTGGTGCTGCGCCCCCGGGTGCCGCTGGACCACGCCCACCTGGTCGAGGCACTGAGCGTCGTCCACCGTGACCACTCGGCTTTGCGCACGGTGTTCGAACTGGACGGGGACGTCCGACAGGTCGTGCACACGGACCTGCCGCCGATCGTCGACGTGCGGGACCAGCCGCGTGAGCACTCAGGCTGGGTGACCGCACAGGTCGCCGAGGTCGCGGGCACCGTCTTCGACCTGCGCGACGGGCCGCTCGTGCGGGTCCGGCACCTGCGGCTCGCCGACGAGGGCAAGAGCGTGCTGGTGTTCAACGTCCACCACACGGTCTTCGACGGGATGTCCTGGAAGCCGTACCTGAGCCAGGTGGAGGCCGCGTACACCGCGATCGCCGCTGGTCAGGAGCCCGAGCGCGCCGCCAGGCGGCAAGCTGTGGAGTCCTACGCGCGGTGGGCCGAGCGCGCAGACGCCCCGGCGACGGCGGCGTACTGGCGCGACAAACTCGCCGACGCCCCCGTTGCCACGCGCATCGGCCTGCCGGGGGAGAGGCGGGCGCGGAACGTCACCCGACACCTGGTGCTGGACGCGGAACTGACCACGCGACTGCGGGAGTTCTGCAAGGCCGAGGGGTTCACGACGAGCATGGTGTTCGTCGCCCTGTACTTAATGCTGCTGCACCGGCACACCCGCCACGACGACGTGCTGGTCGGCATGCCGGTCACCGTGCGGGAGGGCGCCGACACCGGGGTCGTCGGGCACCTCACCAACACCACCGTGCTGCGCCACCGGCTCGCCGAGGACGCGACCGCGCGGGACGTGCTGCGATCGGTGAAGCAGGAACTCCTGGAGGTCCTGCGGCACCGGCACGCGCCCCTAGAGGCTGTTGTTGGCGACCTGCGGGGGCAGGGCGCGACTGTTGATCTGTTCACCGCCATGGTCACCGTCATGCCCGCCGAGGCGCGGCGCCTGGACCTGCCGGACTGGGGTGTGAAGACCTGGGACTACACGCCGGGTGGGGCGAAGTACGACCTGGCGCTGGTCGTGGACGAGTCCTCGGACCACTACACGATGATCATCGAGCACAACTCGCGCTCGGCCGAGGGTGGTGCCTTCGCGGGCCACCTGGTGGCGCGCCTGGAAACGCTGCTACACGGGGTCGTTGCCGAGCCGGACGCGCTGGTCAGTGACCTGCCGTGGGTCAGTGCCGAGGAACAGCGGGCCATCGCCACGCTGTGCGAGCGCCAGGCGGACGCGCCCACCCTGGGGACCGAGGTGGCCGACGACCTGCTGAACGCCGCCATCGCCGAGGCCGGTGCGGACACCGCCGTGGTCGCCGATGGTGTCGAGATCACCTACGCCGAGCTGGACCGGCGGGTCGACTCGATCGCCGCCGGTCTGGCCGCCAGGGGAGTGGGGGAGTCGCGGCCGGTCGCTGTGCTGCTGCGGCCCGGGTTGGACCTGGTGACGACCATCCTGGGGATCCTGCGCGCGGGCGGCAGCTACGTCACTTTCGACGTGGGGCAGCCCCGCGAGCGGCTGAACTTCGCCCTGGACGACTGCGGTGCCCGGATCCTGGTCAAGGCCGCCGATGTCGAGGTGGACCTGCCCGACGGGCTCGACGTGGTGTCTCCGTCTGATGTGGACAGTGAGCTGCCGTTCGCTGTCTCGGCGCGGAAGTCGCCGACTGATCCGGTGTACACCGTGTATACGTCGGGTTCCACCGGGCGGCCCAAGGGCGTCGTGCTACCGGAGGTCACGCTGACCAACCTGGTGCGCAACCAGGCCGCCATGTCGGCAGGGCGCCGGATGCGCACACTCCAGTACATGTCCCCGGCGTTCGACGTGATCGCCGAGGAGGTGTTCGGCACCCTGTGCACCGGCGGCACACTGGTCATCCCGCCCGCCGCCACCCGCACGGACTTCGTCGCGCTGGCCGAGTTCCTCGCCGAACACCGCGTCGAGCGGGCGTTCTTCCCCTACGTGGCACTGCGTGAACTCGCCGCCGTGCTGCGCTCGTCCACAGTGGACCTGGCTGACTTGCGCGAGGTGTACGTCACCGGCGAGCGGCTGACCATCACCGATGACCTGCGCGCCATGTTCAAGCGCTACCCGAACGCGCGGCTGAGCAACATCTACGGGCCGTCCGAAGCCCACCTGTGCACGGGGGAGGAGTTGCCCGCCGATCCCGACGAGTGGCCCACGCTCCCGTCGATCGGCCGGGTGGTCGCGGGGGTCGACGCCCGGGTGCTCGCCGACGGTCAACAGGTGCCGTTCGGTGTCGAGGGGGAGTTGTGCGTCGCCGGGCCGGTCGTGTCGCCCGGGTACATCGGGCTGCCGGAGAAGACGAGCCAGGCCATGGTCGACGACCCGTTCGCCCCTGGTCAGCTGATGTACCGCACCGGTGACGTAGTGGTTCTCGCTCCGGATGGCCGGTTGCACTACCGAGGTCGCGCCGATGATCAGGTCAAGATCCGTGGGTACCGCGTGGAACCCGGCGAGATCGAGGCCGTGCTGGAACGCGTGCTGGACATCGAGGCCGCCGCGGTGGTCGTGGTCCCCGCCGGTGCCGACCGCGCGTTGCACGCGTTCGTCCGTGGCGCCGAGCCGCCCGTGGACTGGCGTGCGCGGCTCGGCGCGGACCTGCCCGGGTACATGATTCCCCGCCAGGTCACCCGCCTCGACGCCATCCCGGTCACGCCCAACGGCAAGACCGATCACCGCGCGCTGCGCGCCTGGCTCGACGAGCACGAAGAGGAGGAGCCCGCTTCCGAGGTTGCCTGGAGCGAGATAGAGCGCACGATGGCCGAACTGTGGACCGAGGTTCTGGGTGACGCGCCCGCCGACCCGGACGCCGACTTCTTCCTGCTGGGCGGTCATTCCCTGCTCGCGGCCCGGTTGCACCGGCTCGTCCGGGAGCGATTCAGCGCTGACGTGCCGCTGTCGGCTTTGCTGAACACGCCGACCGTGCGCGGGATGACGGCGAGCCTGGGCGACCGTGGCGCACCCGTGGCGCCGGACCTGCGCTCCGAGGCCCAGTTGCACGACCTCAAGGTCGGGGAGCGCCAAGCGCCGGTCGACGGCGTCGTGTTGCTCACCGGTGCCACGGGATTCCTCGGCAGTCACCTGCTCGACGAACTGCTGCGCCAGGGCCGTCGAGTATCCTGTGTGGTCCGTTCGGACAGTGTCGAGGCCGCGGGGGGTCGCCTGCGCGAGGCGTTCGACAAGTTCGCCATCACCACCAGCGTCGACCAGGTCGGCATCGTGCTCGGTGACCTCAGCCAGCCTCGACTCGGCCTGGGGGAGGGGTTCGAGTCGCTCGCCTGGTCGGTGAGCGAGGTCTACCACGCCGCCGCGCACATCAACTTCGTCGTCCCGTACCACACGGTGAAGCGCACCAACGTCGACGGATTGCGCCACCTGCTCGACTTCTGCGGGATCAACCGCACCCCGTTGCGGCTCATTTCCACCCTGGGCGTGTTCCCGCCGGACTCCACACCGGACACCGTCGCGGAGGACACGATCCCGGGCGACCCGGCGTCACTGGGCATCGGGTACTCGCAGAGCAAGTGGGTCGCCGAGCACCTGGCGCTCCAGGCGCGGGCGGCCGGGCTGCCGGTCACCCTGCACCGGGTCGGCCGGATCGGCGGGCACAGCCGCACCGGCGCGTGCAGGCACGACGACTTCTTCTGGTTGCAGCTCAAGGGGTTCGCCTTCTTGGGGCAGTTCCCCGAGGACATCACCGACGCGCCGCCGGTCGACCTGCTGCCGGTGGACAACGTCGCCCAGTCCATCATCCGGCTCTCGGACCGGGCACCGGAGAACGAGAACTGGCACGAGCACCACGGTGTCGGCCTCACCTGGTCGGAGATCATCGACTCGCTGCGCGAGCAGGGCTACGCCATGGCCGCCACCACGCGGCCGCAGTGGCTCGCCGCGCTGGAAGAGCAGGTGCAAGACGATGACCGGGGCGAAGGGCTCGGCACCCTCGTGCCGCTGATGCGCGAGGGCGTGATGCGCCTGGGCACGCACACCTTCGACAACGCGCGCACCAGGCGTGCCCTGGCCGATCTCGGGTACCCGCAACCCGAGCAGGACACGGAGTGGGTCCGCCGGATGTTCGACTACTTCCGGGCGAACGGCACCGCGCCGCGGCCTGACGCAGCCAACCGGGGAGGTCGCGATGCCTGACCGCACGACACGCTCAGTGGTGATCATCGGAGCCGGGCCGGTCGGCTGCGCCCTGGCCACACTGCTGCGCCGCCAGGGCGTCGCGGTGGACGTCTACGAACGTGGCGGTGAGTCCTCGGGCGGGTCCGGTCACTCGTTCAACCTGACCCTCACCTCGCGTGGGCTGGATTGCCTACCGCGTTCGGTCAAACGGCGCCTTTACCTACAGGGCGCGGTACTCACGAAACGGATCATCCACCACCGCGACGGTGCCATCTCCACCCAGCCGTACGGCACCGACGACGCCCACCACCTGGTGTCCATCCCGCGTGGAGTCCTCCAGGACACCTTGCGCGACCAGGCTTTGCGAGCGGGCGCGAGGATCCACTACGAACACGCCTGCGTCGATGTGGACACCGCGCGCCCGGCTGTCCTGCTGCGCGACCGCGACGGTGCCACCGGGTGGGTCGAGGCCGACTTGGTAGTTGGCTGCGACGGCGCCAACAGTTCGGTCCGCGAGGCCATCGCCACCGCGCACCCCACCGAGCTGTGGGTCACCCGCGACCACATCGCCCACGGCCACGCCGAGATCACCATGGACTACGCCGACGCCGACCCGACCGGCATGCACCTGTGGCCGCGCGGCGACCACTTCCTGCAAGCACAACCCAACCGGGACCGGACGTTCACCACGAGTCTGTTCAAGCCCGTGGAAGGCGAGTCCCGCGAACGCCACTTCGCCGAACTGCCGTCCCCGGACGCCGTCAGCGACTACTGCGCCACCGAGTTCCCGGATGTCGTGGACCGGATGGCCGAAGTGGAGCACGACCTCACCGATCGTCGGCCCGGTCGCCTGCGCATCATCAGCTGCGCCCCGTACCACCACCGCCGGGCCGTCCTGGTCGGCGACGCCGCGCACGCCGTGGTGCCGTTCTTCGGGCAGGGCGTGAACTGCAGCTTCGAGGACACCGCCGCGTTGGCGGCGCTGCTGGCCAGGTCCCGGTTCGCCTCGGCCGCGGGCGACCCGGTGGACGTCACGCTCGCCGAGTACAGCGCCGTGCGGGTCAGGGCCGGGCACGCGCTGGCCGACCTGTCGCTGCGCAACCTGGAGGAACTGTCAGAGCAGGTGGACAGCTCGACCTTCCTGGCCCGCCGCGCGTTGGAACGGCGGCTGCACGAACTGCACCCGGACCTGTTCACCCCGCTGTACCAACTGGTCGCCTTCAGCACGACGTCCTACGACACCGCGCAGCGCGTGCACCAGGAGTTCAGCACCGCCCTGGACCGGGTGTGCGCGGGACGGGACCTGCGGCTGGAGCGGGACGCCATCATCGCCGAGTTCGCCGAGCGCCACAGCAGGGACCGATTCACTCTCCCCCGCCGCCCGCCCCCTCGCCCCGCCCGGCATCGTTCCCGGCTTGGCGACTGATGGCTCCGCTAGGACTGGCGCGCCGCCGCCGGTTCGTCGAGCTCGGCGGTGCTGTCAGTACTGTCGGTACTGTCGTCCGGGCTGTCGGGGTCGGCGCGGGCGTCGTCGGTGAAGCGGAAGCCGACGCCGCGCACGGTGACGATCCAGTGCGGCGAGCCCAGCTTCTTGCGCAGGCTGCTGACGTGGGTGTCGATGGTGCGGCTGGCCAGCGCGGTGATCTCGGCGTCGACGCTGTCGTACTCCCAGACCCGGCGCAGCAGCTCGGCCCGGCTGAACAGCCGCTCGCACTCGCCTGCCAGCAACAGCAGCAGCTCGAACTCCTTGCGAGTGGTCTCGACCACCCGGTCGCCGACCCTGACCTCGCGCAGCGTCGGGTGGATCCGCAGCTCACCGGCGGTGATCGTCGGCGGCGACAGCACCCGCGCGCGGCGCAGCAGCGCGCCGAGGCGGGCCACCAGTTCCCGGCTGCGGTAGGGCTTCTCCACGCAGTCGTCGCACCCGGCCTCCAGCGCCAGGACCCGCTCCAGTTCGGAGAAGGACGCGAAGCCGATCATCGGGACGTCGCTGGCGGCGCGCAGTTCGCGGCACAGGGTGAGGCCGTCGAAGTCGGCCAGGTCGAGGTCGACGAGCACCACGTCGACCTCGCGGTGCGCGGCCATCGCCTCGGCCCCGGTGGTGACCGCGACGGGCTCGAACCCGTGCCTGCGCAGATCCACGACGGTCTCCTCGGCACCGTCACAGTCTGCGACAACTAATACCCGCGGCCCACCACCCAGCACAGTCCTTCCCCCTTCGGTCGAATGGGGACAACCCTAAAGCCTGCGGACAGATAGTGCAGAACGTGCATGAAGTCCCTGATTGAGTGAAATACCTGAGGTGAACGCTCGGTATCGTCGGCGAATGGGGGATTCACCGGTGGTGCGGGTGCAGTAGGAATCGCGGGTCCGATCGATCGGACCCGCCCGGCCGAGAGGACCAGTGATGAGCAGCGAACCAGGGCGGGCCGTCGCGCACCGGCAGCCCACCCGGCCCTGGCGCGGCCTGGCCCTGCTGACCTTCCCGCTGATCGTGCTCGCCCTCGACGTGAGCGTGCTGTTCCTGGCCGCGCCCGCGCTGAGCCGCGACCTCGGCGCGAGTCCCACCGAACTGCTGTGGATCACCGACGTCTACGGCTTCACCATCGCCGGGTTCCTCATCGTGATGGGCGTGCTCGGTGACCGGGTCGGCCGCAGGCGGCTGCTGGTCATCGGGTGCCTGGCGTTCGCCGGGGCATCCGTGCTGGCGGCGTTCGCGCCCAACGCCGGGCTGCTGATCGCGGCGCGGGCGCTGCTCGGCCTCGCTGGTGCCACGCTGATGCCGTCCACGCTCGCGCTGATCCGGGTCCTGTTCCCCGACGAGGGGCAGCGGCAGAAGGCCATCGCCATCTGGATGACCACGTTCTCCGCGTCGGTGGCCATCGGCCCGGTCGTCGGCGGCCTGGTCATCGACCAGTTGTGGTGGGGCGCGGTGTTCCTGTTCCCGGTGCCGTTCCTGGTGGCGTTCGCCGTGCTCGCGCACCGCACGCTGCCGGAGGAGCGCGCCGACGACCCGGCGCCGCTGGACCTGCCCAGCGTGGGGCTGATCGCGGGGGCGATGCTGGGCACGGCGTACGCGATCAAGTCGGCCGCCGTCGGCGACCTGGGCGTGCTGACCGTCGCGGTGTTCGTGGTCGCCGTCGGCGCCGGGGTCGTCGCTGTGCGCCGCCAGTTCACCACCCCGCACCCGCTGATCGAGCCCACGCTGCTGACCAACCGCCGTCTGCTCGCGGGCCTGGGCCTGCTGCTGATGAGCATCACCGCCGTCAACGGCTTCTACTTCCTGGTCCCGCAGTACTTCCAGCACGTCCAGGGCCGCTCGGCGTCCTCGACCGGCCTGCTGATGCTGCCCCTGGCCATCGCCGCCGTGGTGGCCTCGCTGTCGGTCCCGCCGCTGCTCGGCGCGGTCCGCCCACCCTTCCTGGTCGCGGGCGGCGCTGCGCTGTCCGGCGCGGGCTTCGTCGTCCTCGCCCTGCACTCCGGCCCGCTGTCGACCCTGACCCTCACCCTCCTGGGCTGCGCGATCGTCGCGGGCATCAGCGCCATCGGCGTCGTCATGACCGACCTGGTCGTCGGCCTGGCCCCAACCCGCCACGCGGGCGCCGCCGCGGGCCTGTCCGAGACCGCCGGTGAACTGGGCGTCGCCCTGGGCGTCGCCATCATGGGCTCCATCTCCGTCTTCGCCTACCGCGCCGCCGTCCAGGGCTCTCCAGCCCCCCTCGACGACAACACCCGCACCGCCGTGGCCGACTCCATCACCACCGCCCGCACCCTCGCCGACAATTCCCCACCCCACCACAACACAATCCTCGATGTCGCCTCGAACGCATTCGTTTCCGGCCTCTCGTGGTCCGCGATAGCCGCCGCGGCGGCCATGGCGTTGAGTGTCGTATTGGCCCTCACGGTCCTGCGCACTACACAAACTCCGCCGCCGGAGGAATGAGCCATGCGCTCGTGAACATTCACGCGCCGCGGATTCGTGTTTGTCAGGTATCCGTCCAGTGGACACAAGTCGCGGCGACTCGTCCGATGGAGGTCACTTTCCCGCCAGGCGGAGCCCGGGGCGAGCAGTTGCGCCACGATGATCGCGATCTGCTCGTCGGCGCGGTCTCCAGGTGGGGATGATGACAGACCAGAACCAGTCCGCTCGTCGGCCCGAGGTGGTCAACACCGTCACCGGGACCGTCTCCGGGGACGTGGTGCAGGCCGACTCGGTCGCCATCTACTCCGTCGACGCCGACCAGTTCGTCGCGGGCCGCGATGTCCACCTGCACTTCCGGGACGGGCTGCGCGGCGTGCGGGGCGTGCTGTCCGGGCCGGTCGCGGACCAGTGCCCCTATCCGGGGCTGGCCGAGTTCGGTCCGCACCAGGCCCAGTGGTTCTTCGGTCGCGGCCACCTGGTGACGACCGTGCTGGAGCGGCTGGATCGGCGGACGAGCGCGGGTGGCCCGTTGCTGGTGGTCGCGCCATCCGGTGCGGGGAAGTCGTCCCTGCTGCGGGCCGGGGTCCTGCCCGCGCTGGCCCGCGGGGCACTGCCGGGGTCGCGCGCCTGGCCGTCGTTGTTGACCACACCGACCGAACAGCCGGTGCTGGTGCTGGCGCGGTACCTGGCGACGTTGGTCGGCATGGATGCCAGGCGGACGGCCGATCTCGTGGTTCGCAAGCCCGCGGTGGTCGTGGACCGGGTGCGGGCCGCGTTGCGGGCGTCCGGGCCGCAGGTGCGGCTGGTGGTGATCGTCGACCAACTGGAGGAGTTGTTCACCGTCTGCGCGCACGACTGGCAGCGGGTGGCCGTGCTGGACCTGCTGGACAGGTTGGCGCGGCACGGGCCGGGTGGCGAGCCGCCGGTCGCCCTGGTCCTGTTCGGACTCCGCGCGGACTTCTACCCGAGGTGCGCGGACTACCCGCCGTTGCGCGCGGCCGCGCTCGACAGCCAGGTCCTGGTCGGGCCGATGACCGAGGCCGAGCTGCGTGAGGCGGTCCTGTTCCCCGCGCACCGCGAGGGCCTGACGGTGGAGCCGGGCTTGGTCGAGTTGCTGCTGCGCGACCTGGGGGCCCTGCGCGACGGCGCGGACACGCCCACCGGTCAGGCGGGCCGACTGCCGCTGCTCGCCCACGCGCTCCGGGTGACCTGGCAGCAGCGCCACGGCTCGACGTTGACCGTGCAGGGCTACCAGAGCACCGGCGGGATCGCCCGCGCGGTCGCGACCACGGCGGAGGACATCTTCCGGCGGCTCTCACCGCAGGACCAGTCGCTGGCGCAATCGGTCTTCCTCCGCCTGGTCGCCATAGCCGAGGGCTCCGAGAACACCCGCCGACGCGTCCCCCGTTCTCACCTGCTCGGCATCACCCCTGCCAACGCCCGTCCACGCTCGGCCCCCTCCGGGCAGTGGGTGTCCTTCGCCCAGGCTGCCCCCTCCGGCCCTGCGACTCCCGCTGCCGGGGCTGCCCCAGGGCACCCGCACCCGCCGTCCGGCTCATCGGGTACCACCGCCGGGCATCCCGTCGACGCTTTCCCCGCGCGGACCGCCGAACCGGGCCCGCCCGTGCGCAGGCCCGCCCGTACGGCCGCGGTGATCGACGCGTTCACCCACGCCCGCCTGCTCACCCAGACCACCGACACCGTCGAGATCACCCACGAGTCCCTCCTGCACAGCTGGCCCCGCCTGCACGACTGGATCACCCACAACCGAGCCACCATCCTGCTCCGCCAACACCTCGACGACGCCGCCCGCTACTGGGAGTCCTCCGGCCACGACCCCACCACCCTCTACCGCGGCGGCCAACTCGCCACCGCCCAGGAGTGGGCCGAGCACCGCACCGACCTCACGCCCCTGGAACACCGCTTCCTGCGCGCCAGCACCGACTCCGCCCACGCCACCCTCACCGCCGCCCGCCGCACCAACCGCCGCCTCCGCCGCCGCCTGACCGCGGTCGTGCTGATGCTCGTCCTCTCCCTGGCCGCAGGGACTGCCGCAGTCATCGAACGCGCCAACGCCGAACACGAGCGAAACCTCGCCATCTCCCGCCAACTAGCCGCCGACTCCCGCCTGGCCATGGCCAACAACCCCCGCGAAGCCATGTCCTACGCCCTCGAAGCCTGGCGCACCGCCCCCACCGCGGAGGCCAGGGGCGCGTTGCTGTCCACGCAGTCGCTGGACTACGAGGGCAGGCTGCTGACCGGCATGGAGTCTCCCGCGCTTGCCGTCAGCCCTGATGGCTCGATGGCCGCCTTCGGTGGTCCCAACGGCCAGATCCAGTTGTGGAACACTCGTACCCGCCAACGATTCCCCGCGTCCTTCCCCAGCCAGGTCGGTGTTGTGCACTCGCTCGCATTCTCCCCGGATGGAACCATGTTGGCCGCGGCGTCCTACCTGGTTCCGGGGAAGTTGAACGGTCCGCACCTGCTTGTGTGGCAGGTCCCCACCGGAGTGCTGATCTCCACCGTCCCCGGTGTCTTCACCGTGACGTGGCGACCCGACGGGCAGGCAATACTCAGTCTCGACGAGTCCAACTTCCAGGACGTCGTCGAACTGGATGTCCGCTCCGGCCGAGTGCTCCGGCGGATCGTGATTCCGAAGGAGGAATCGGTTCCCACCCTGGCGTACAGCCCGGACGGCGACCTGATCGCGACGGGGACCTCGGCGGGGGTGGTCGAGGTGTACCGGGCCGACACCGGCATCCGGCTGCACCGGCTCACGACGGACGGGCCGATCGGGACCGTGATGGCGATCGCCATCTCCGCCCGCGGTGTCCTGGCGGCGTCCAGCCCCGCGTCGCACCTCCGGCTCTGGGACGCGTGGACCGGGGCGAGGATGGGTGACCTGGGCGCGGGCGATGTCGGCGGGCGGACGATGGGATTGGCCTTCCTGCCCGGGTTGGACCTGCTCGCGACCTCCTCGATCAGGGGGGAGATCGTCCTGTGGGACACCAGGTCGTCGAGGGTCCACAGCACCATCGCGGTCGGCTCCGAGATGGTGTGGGACCTGGTCATGTCACAGGACGGCTCGACCATCCTCACCACGGCCGCGAGCGGAGAGGCCACGGTGCTCGGCCGCGGTGCGAGGTCTCACGACGGGAGTTGGGCGCGCAACGAGGTCTGGGCGGTCACCGGGCTCGCGGTGTCCCCCGCCGGAGACACCGTGGCCTCGGCCGATGCCGACGGTACCCTCCGCCACTGGGATATCGACGACCGGTCAGCGATGCCGCTGCTGCGCTTGCTGTCCGTGGTGCCCGAGTCCGTGGAACCCCCTGGTGCGAAGGTGATGTTCGGCCCGGACGGCACGGAGGTGCTGGCAAGTGCGGGCGTGCGGGTCTGGTGGCCAGGGCGGGCGCTGTCCGGAACGATCGCGGCGCCGGGACGGACGTTCCTCGACGTGCGGGTCTCACCGGACGGCAGGCTGGTCGCTGCCGTGTCGTTAGACCTCACAGGTCAGACCGGCAGGCGCGTCCACGTGTGGGACTCGCGCAGTCTCGTCCCGGTGGCCGAGTGGTCGCCTGCCCCGCACGAGATGATGGGCACTGTGCTGTTCACGCCGGATGGTGGTCGCCTGTTGGTGGAGTTCAGCTCCACTGTCGATGCTGTGACCCGACACGGCATCCGTGCTTGGACCGTCGACCCCGTCGCGGTACAGGCGGACCTCATCAACACCGACATCGGCATCGGGGGGATGACGATCAGTCCGGACGGGCGCACGGTGGCCACCGGTCACGACGATGGCCGGGTCCGGCTGTGGGACGTCGACACCGGGGCCAAGAAGGGCGAGTTCGGCGAGCACACCTCGCTGATCCGCACACTCGCCTTCGTGGACGACCAGACCTTGGTCACCGGGACCATCAACGACCCCGTCATCCGTCAGTGGAACTACACCACCGGCGAACTGGTGGCGCAGATCGAAGGGCATCGCGGTCCGCTGAACGTCGTCGCGGTGGCCAAGGGTGGGAAGGTGCTGGCCTCGGCGAGCGCCGACAGCACGGTGGGGCTGTGGGACCTCGACCCCGAGGTGGTGGCGGCGCGGGTGTGCCGGATCCTGGCCGACGACGGGCGTGGCTGCGCGTAAATGGGTTGCGCGCCGGGGGACACTGGGGGCCGGACCTAGAGAAGGGAGGGTTGAGCCATGTACCGCACGCACATCGCGCTCGTGTCCCCCCGGGACAGTCGGGACTGAACCCGGGGACGGGCGCCTCCACCTGGAGACTGCCTTGACGAAGTACCAGCAAGACCTGGTCCTGCGGCCCATCAGCGGGCCGGAGGAGCTGCACCTGTTCACCGCTTTCCCCTACGTCCTCAACGACGAGATCCCCCGCGACCTGGACGCGGGCCGCCGCAAGCCCGAGTGGCTGTGGGTCGCCCTGCGGGGGGAGCGCGTCGTCGCTCGGGTCGGGTGGTGGTCGTGGCCCGGCAGTGAGCACCCGGTGCTGATGGACATCTACGACGGTGACTCCGAGGACGGGGTGCGGTTGTTGGAGACCGCGCTCGCGACCGTGGTCCCCGCGGGGTCCAAGCCGCCGGAGTACGGTCGGTTCCTGACCCCGGACTGGCGGGACGACCCCGAGACCAGGCGCGGTGTCGAGGACCGGATGGCCGTCCTGGGACGTGTCGGCGCCAAGTTGTTCGTCGAGCGGTTGCGGCTCGAATGGCGTCCCGGCACGCCCATCCCCGAGCTCACCGGTCGCCTAGAGTTCCGGCAACCGCGTGACGCCGACGAACTGATCGGCCTCATGACCGAGGTCCTGGACGGCACCCTCGACGCGCACAGCCGCGACGAGTTGACCCGCGTGACCCCGGAAGAGGCCGCACGCGAGCAGTACCACGACGAACTCGAGCGCTACCCCAGTCCGCACGACTGGTGGCGGGTCGCGACCCTCCCCGGCGGCGACCCGGTCGGGTTCGTCATCCCCGCGCACAACGGCTACAACCCGATCATCGCCTACATCGGGATCCTGCCCGCGCACCGCGGCCACGGCCACATCCACGACCTGCTCGCCACCGGCACCGCCCTGCTCGCCGCCGAGGACGTCCCCCGGATCCGGGCCGCCACCGACGTCGAGAACGTCCCGATGGCGGCCGCGTTCGCCCAGGCGGGCTACGTCACCTTCCAACGCCAGATCGACATGACCTGGCGCTGATCGACGAGCCCGTTCCCGGCCTGCCCCAAGGTCGGGAACGGGCCTCGCCCGTCGGTGCCGCCAACTACGATCCTGGCCGTGACGACAGAGATTCAGGCGTTGTTGGCAGGCGGCAACCGGGCGCTGTCCGTGCCGCTGCCGCCCGGCCGCGTGGTGTTCCCCGAGGACGGCGGCGACAGGCCCGCCTTGTGGCTCAGCGACAAGCCCGCCGCGCCGGGGCTGTGGGCCGCGTTGCGCCAGGACCACGCCCGGTCCGGTCTGTGGCCGCTGCTGCTGGACGCCCTGGACGACGAGGACGAGGAGTACCGGCCGTGGGGCAACGGTGAGGTGCTGCCCGACGAGATGACCTCGCCCGCCGGGCACGACGTACCGGCGCTGCTCGCGCGGTGGTGGGCGGACGCGACCACGCACGACGAGGACGACCTGCTCTCACCCGCCGAACGCCAGGCCGTCACCAGCCCGTACGGCCGCCAGTGGCCCGGTCGCGCCCCCGCGCCGAGCGCCACCGCCGACCCGGGCCGCACCGCCGACGACCTCGCCCACCACCTGCTCGCCGGGCACTCCTCGCTGCGGCTGGGCCTGGTCGCCGCCGACCGGGGAGCCGACGCGCCCGCCGTGGCGGGCTGGACCGGCCCGACGAACCACATCGCCGACACCGGCGCGGTCTCGGCCGTCCTGCGCGACTGGGAGGACCGCTTCGGCGCCCGCCTGGTCAGCGCCGGGTTCGACACCCTGCTGCTCAGCGTCGCCGCCCCGCCAGCCACCCACGCCGACGCACTGGCCGTCGCCGCCGAGCACTTCGCGTTCTGCCCGGACAACGTGTGGCAGGGCGAGGAACCCAACACCCTCTACGCCTACGCCCAGCGCCTCGTCGGCGACCACTCCTGGACGTTCTGGTGGGACTAGGCGCCTAAGCCCCGTCCTTGTCCGCATCGACCCCGAGGACCTTGGCGGCGAGGTAGCCCGCGCCGGATGACTGGACGGTGAGCAGCATCGGTTCCTTGAAGATGCTGTCCTTGTCGTTGGTGGTGTCGCGGCCGGTGTGGCCTGCGTAGGGGGCGGCGGTGTAGACGGCGTCGTTGAGCTTCTCGTCGAACATCAGCTGCGTGATCAGCGCCTTGGTGTTGTTGATGTGCACCATGGCGTGGATGTGCACGGTCCGGCCGCGGTACCAGCCGGGCCAGATGGTGGTGAAGCGGACGATGCCCTGGGCGTCGGTCACCTGGGCGCCGCGCAGGTAGCGCTTGTCGTCGGTGGGCACCAGGTCCGCCGCCCCGCCACCCCCGCCCGGAGGCGCGCCACCACCCGGTCCGCCACTCGGGGGCTGGCCGCCCCCGCCCGGTCCGCCACCGCTGGGCGGGGCCATGCCCCCGCTCGGCATCCCCGCACCGCCACCGCCGGTCGACTGGGACTCCGCGCCCGAGTACACCCCGGCCGCGTCGCAGTGCCAGATCTCCACGACGACGTCCTTGATCGCGGCGCACCCCTCGCTGTCGACCACCTTCAACGCCAGGTCCAGCCGCGTCCCCACCTTGTCCTCGCGGATGTCCCCCCGTACCTTGTCGGCGTCGAAGTAGTACGGCCCCTGCGTCGCGGTCGGCGACAACGCGCAGGTGGTGGCACCCGCCAGCAGCGCGGCCGGATCGTCCCCCACGGCCGCCGCGGCGGCAGCCGCCCTCGTGGTCGTGGTCGCGCCGGTCCCCGACTCCTCGCCGCCGCAGGCCGCCACCACCCCGGCCAAGGTGAGCCCGCCGAGAACCAACGTACGTCGACTGACCCGCTTGCCCTCTTCGTCGTCCAGCGCGTGCGACCTCATCGTGGACATCGACTTCCCTTCCACCGCGGCGATCTCGATCGACGCTACCGGGCTTCCCGCCGCCCGGCAGTCCGAAGTGGAACGTCACCGGTTCGCGTGAACCCGCCTGCCGGGACTCCTCGGCTCGGGTACTGTTGCCTGTCCGCTCCATGTCACCCGAACGGCCCACGTCAGGCGGCCATGGGTCCACTGTGGACATGTTGTGGCGCAACCCGTTCGGCCTAGTTCCCGGCGTTCCGCTGCCTGCGATCGGGTGGTGCCAGTGCGATTCCCGGGATCGGGGGCCGACGCCGTGGCTATAGTCCCGGCCGGTGACCACCCGAGCACGAGGAAGCACATGGATGACCGCGTCCTGAACACGGCCGTACCGATGCCAGAGGACCACGACGCCGCCCGGCAGCGCTTGGCGGGCTGGCAGGCCAGGGCGGAGCAGTTGGCGGCCGACACGCAGGCCATGGGCGAGCGGTTCGAGCAGCTGCGGGTGACCAAGACCGACCCGGCCGGGATGGCCGAGGTGGTCGTCGACTCCGGTGGCGTGCTGGTCGGGTTGACGCTGACCAGGGAGATCGAACGCGCGGCGCCGTCGGTGGTCGCCGCGACGATCATGAGCACGATCCAGGCGGCGAAGTCGGACCTGGCCGACCGGGCCAGGGTGATCCTCGACGACACCCTCGGCCCGGAGTCCCCCGTCGCGAGGGCCATCGCCGACCAGGTCACCGAGCGCCTGCGCGGCCGCCCCGACCCCCGCCGCCCCGGGGTCGACGCGGACGAGGACAACGAGACCCGCGTCTTCGGGCGGGACGATGTCTGACGGGTACGCCGTCGACGTCGACCAGATCCGCCGCCACGCCGCCCGACTGGACGCCCTCCACACCCGCCTCGCCTCGGTCCAGTCCGCGAGCACCCACATCACCCGCGACGCCCGCGCCTACGGCACGCTCTGCCAGTGGATCTCCCAGGTCCTGGCCGCCCGGCACACCAAGCAGCACCAACTGGTGGCCCAGGTAGCCGAGAACCTCGCCCTCTCCGCCACCTCCCTCCGCGAGACCGCCGAGGTCTACACGGCCAACGACGACTCCGCGGCCGACACCCTCAGCAAGATCAGCGCCGAACTCGGCCGGATCAACCAAGCCCTGGAGAACATCGGCAGGGGAGTGCGATGACCAACGACCTGATCGCGCCGGTCACCTCGACCCGGCAGCCGTGGACCGGGATCAGCCTCGCCGAGAGCGTCGAGGGCCTGGTCGAGGCGATCCGCGGCGAGGGGTGGGTGGATGACCTGCTCGCCGCGGCCGTGCTCGGTGGGGACGTGGTGGCCACCGCGATCGACCCGTTGGGGGCGTTGCTGTCCAACGGCATCGGCTGGGCGATGGAGTACTTCCGGCCGCTGCGCGAGGTGCTCGACGCGTTGACCGGTATGCCGGACGTGGTCGCCGCGCACGCCGCCACCTGGGAGCGGATGGCGGGGGAGTTGCGGTCGATCGCGTCGGACCTGCGGACGGCGCTGGCCGATGACCTGCCGGGCTGGTCCGGTGCCGCGTCCGAGGCGTACCAGGACATGATGGCGCACAACGTGAACGCGATCGGCGGCCTCGGTGCCACCGCCTCGGCGATGGCGGCGGCGACCACCGGCGCGGGCGGTCTGGTGCGGATGACCCGCGAGCTGGTGCGCACGCTCATCGCGGACCTGGTCACCCAGGTGATCGAGTTCGTGCTGTCCGCCGTGTTCGGCCTGGCGCTGTTCCAGATCGTGCGCGGCGTCGCGACCATGGTGGCCAAGTGGACCGCGCGCGTCGTGGACTTCGGGACCTCCCTGTACGCCAGCCTGCGCAACCTGCAACTGCTCCTCGAGGGATAGGTCGATGACGCCCAAACCCAAGGCGCCGCGCGGCGGTGGGCCAGGCAACCGCAGACCCCACCACGGACCCGGCGGCCTCGACGCGGGCACGAGCGTGTCGAAGGCGCACACCGCCATCGAGACCGAGATCAACGCCGGACGTCCCGCTGCCGCGCCGAGCACCCCGAACCCGGTCGCCGGTCCGGCGGGCAAGATGCGGCTCAAGGGGCCCGTGGACCGCCACCACCTCGACAAGATCTCGCCGAACGCGCCAGCCAAGGAGCGCAACACCGTCATCCTGCCGCAGGTGCGCGCCGCGGTCCGGGCGGATCAGGTCGAGATCCAGGCCGGGCACGCCCGCTGGGAGTCGGGGCTCTACACCACCGCGAGCGGCCGCCGGTACGGGGTCGAGTCCAACGGGACCCTGTACCCGGTCGACGGCCCGGGGTTCGTGCAGCTCGACCGGGCCGAGTACAAGGCGCTGCAGGCCATCGTCAAGCACAATGGCGACGTCGACGCGGCCATGCGCGGCGTCTCGCGGGACCCCGGCATCCCGCCGCGGGCGTTCGAGAAGGCCACCGAGGTCTTCCGGCACAGAGGGAAGTAGACCGCCATGCTCAGCTACAGCTTCCTCATCGACCGGCTCCCCGCCCCCGCCGACCTGCGCCTCGCCATCGCCGAGGTCTTCGCCGTCGACCCCGCCCAAGTCCACATCGGCCGCCTCTACGAAGACGACGGCGGCCCCCCCGCCACCGTCAGCTGCACCTACCTGCCCCTGGACGGCGGCGACTTCCCCTACCGCCTCGACATAGGCGCCGACGACACCGTCCCGGGCCCCACCGAACCGGCCACCGCCACAGCCCTCGCCCGCCGCTTCACCCTCCGCGCCCTCCTCTCCCTCAACACCCCCACAGACGAGTACTGGCGCCTCATCACCCCCACCGAAGACCACCAGGTCCCCCTCGACCTGACCCGACTCGACCAAGACCACTACGTCCTGGCCACCAACGCCTGACCCATCACCCGGACTGCGGAGTACTCCCAGCTCCCTGGTCGAGGTTCGCGACCCAGCGGGTCTGCCCGCTGCCCGTCGGCACCTGATCGGCCGCTTCCCGCGATGTCCGCACGGAGTTGTGAGGCCCGCACGTCGTACCTCCGTGCGGACTGGGAGGCACGCGTTCGGTGGATGTCGTTCTCGGCTTGGCCATCATCGGCCTGGCGATCCAGGTCTGGTCAGCTTGGTCAAGGCGGTGGCCCGCGGCGCCCGACGCCATTCCCGCCCTGCCACGCCCAGCACCACCAGCCCCAAGACCATCGCCGCCACCGTCCATCGCCCGACGAGCCCCCCGCACGCCTCGCCCCGCCGCAGCCCGCGTCGAGCGGCAGTACCGGCAGGCGAATCGTTGAGGTGGAGGAGGACAGTCCGATCCCCGCCACCTGTTGACCACCAACGCCTAGGCGGTGCCGGTCAGGCGTGTTCGCAGGGCGGTGAGTTCTGCTTCCGTCAGGCCGTTGTCCAGGAGGAAGTCGGGCATCGACAGGGTGGTGATGGTCGCGGTGAGGGATGCCTCGATGGTGGTGCCGTGCGCGGCGAGGAGTTCGGTGATCACGTCGAGTTGTGGGCGGTCGCCGAAGTCCTGGGGGCGGGTTTTCATGCGGGCGAAGGTGAGCAGGTAGTCCGCGATGATGTCGGCGGGGGTGGCGGCGGTCAGGGTCAGGAGGATGAGGGCGAGCAGGCCGGTGCGGTCCTTGCCGCCCGCGCAGTGGAAGACGACGCAGCCGGGGGTGGCGGTGGCGATGGCTCGGACGGCGGCGATGACCGGTTCCGGGTGCTCGGCCAGTTGCGGCGAGTAGTACAGCGGGGAGGCCAGGTAGTCGACCTGCAGCCAGTGGTCGTAGAACGGGGTGCCGAGCGGGTCCAGCGGCGTGCGCACGGTCGTCATCGCGGCGGGCCGCAGGTCGGGTTCGCGCTCGTACTCCTCGGGGCTGCGCAGGTCGACCACGGTGCGCACCCCGTACGCCAAGGCCGACGCCCATCCGGTCTCGCTCAGTGTGGTCGGCGCCTCCATCCTGACCACCGCGCCCGACCTGATCTGCCCCAGTCCGCCCAGGTCGCGGACGTTGACGCACCCGTCCCAGGCCAGTTCCCTGCTCACGCCCACAGGACCTGACACCGCCGCGCCTGCGCCGGGGTCACCGGTTCGCCCACGGTCACCCCGTGCAGGACGTGCGCGAGGACCTCGGCGCCCCGGATGACCCGCGGACCGGGCCGGTTGTGGTAGGCGGGCCCGTCGAGCACCCAGACCCGGTCGGCGCGGACGGCCGGGAGGTCGGACCAGCCGGGGCGGGTGGTGAGGGTGTCCAGTTCGGCGAGGGTGCGCTCCGGGGTGAGGCCGCACGGCAGCAGCAGCACGACATCCGGCTGACTGTCCACAACGGACTGCCAGTCGACCGGCGACGTGTGCTCACCGGCCGAGGCCAGCAGGGGGGTGCCGCCCGCGGCGGTGATCTGCTCCGGCACCCAGTGACCGGCGGGCCACACCGGGTCCAGCCACTCGATCGCCGCCACCCGCGGCCTCGCCAACCCCGCCACCGCCGCCTCGACCGCGGCCAACCGGACCTCGAGCGCCCCGATCCGGTCCGCCACGTCCTCGACCCCCAGCATGGCCCCGACCCGGCGGACGCAGTCGAGGACCCCCGCGATGGTCCGCGGCTCCAGGCTCACCACCCGCGGCCCGGCGTCGAGCACCCGCACCGCCTCGGCGACCCGCTCGTAGGACACCGCGCACACGTCGCACAGGTCCTGGGTGAGCACGAGGTCCGGCGCCAGCGCGGCCAGCAGCCCCACGTCCAGCGAGTACAGCGACGACCCCCGGTGCCCACCCACCGCCGCCGAGATCTCCCTGCTGCTCAGCCGCCCCGGGTCGATCCCCGTCCCGGTGACCACCGGCACCGACGCGACGGCCGCGGGCCAGTCGCACTCGTGGGTACGCCCGACCAGGTCGTCCAGGCACCCCAACTCGGCCACGATGTCGGTGGCGGCGGGCAACAGCGACACGATGCGCACCCGCCGAGCGTAGTGGCCGTGTCGGCCGCGCCGCGGACCGAACGCGCTCCGGCGATCCCGACCCGCGCCCCGTCCCACGATCTCGCGGAACAGGGCGCGGGTCGGGTCAGACGCGGTCGAGGATGACCACTGGGATCTCGCGGTCGGTCTTCTTGCGGTACTCGTCGTAGTCGGGCCAGACCGTGGTCATCTTGGCCCAGAGCTCGTCGCGCTCGGGGCCTTCGGCGGTGCGCGCGCGGACGGCGAACTTGTCCGCCGCGACCTGGATCCGGACCTCGGGCGTGGCCAGCAGGTTCAGGTACCAGCCGGGGTGGGTCGGGGCGCCGCCCTTGGAGGCGATGATGACGTAGGAGTCGCCGTGCTGCTGGTAGATGAGGGGGAACTTCCGCTCCTGCCCGCTCTTGCGCCCCGTCGTCGCGAGGATGAGAACGGGCGCCCCCTTCTCCCAGATGTGCCCCTCCGCCCCGTCCGTCTCCTCGTACCGCCGGACGTGCTCGTCACCGAACAGCATGGCCCACCCTTCGTCGCCGTCTTCCAGCACAACGCCCGCGGCACCTGGGTTAATCCCGCGCCCCCAAGAAGGCGACGACCTCGAGCAGGACCAGGATGGCCACCGCGCGCACCGGCCGCAGGTGCAATCGCCGCCGGACCTCCACGTCCGCTCCAGGGTCCGCCTTGGCCGCCCGCATCGCCACCTGGACCTTGTCCTCGATCTCGCGCTGGACCGGGTTCCCCCGCGACCGGGACGCGTGCGACCAGGCCCCGGCGGCGACCCGCAGCCGCGCCCCGCCGACCAGGTGCAGGATCACCTCGTCAGTCCGCTGCACCCACGAGACGGCCCCGAACGGGACCCAGTAGCGGAAGTAGGAGTTGGTGACCTCCAGCCCCCCGGTCGTCACCACCAGCCGCGTCTGCAACGCGGGCAACATCCCCACCCACCCCGCCGCCCAGATGGCGACCAACGCCTGCGCGGTCACCCCGTAGCTCGTCACCTGAACAGGGAACGCCCCCAACCACAGCCCGGCCCCCACCAGCCCGACGACAGCCACCACCGCGAGAACGAACTCCCCCCGACGCCGGACCACCGCCACGACGTCGCCGTCACGCACGCGAGAACCCTAGCCGGACCGCCACCCCTGCCGGTCCCACGACCGCTTCCGGGTGGCGACCGCGCCGAACAGAGCCGTTCGGCGCGGTCGTGGGGTTGGTCGAGTCCCCGGTGGAGCGGTGATCCGGGATCACGCGGTCCACGCCGCGCGAGGGGGCCGGTCGCCGTCACCGCGGCCCTGGAGGAAGCGCAGGGGCGCGGTGACGGGGAGCGGGTCTCCTCGGTCGGCCGGTGAAGGGTGCCACGGACCACTGACAGAAAGGGCCGCCGCCCTTCCCGGCATCACCGGGGTTGCCGCCACAGGGGCCACATCAGCGGTCCGTCCGGCAGCGCGTAGGGCTCGCCCAGCGGCGTGTACCCCTCGCGCTCGTAGAGCCGCACGCTCGACGGTGTGCTCGCCTCCAGGAACGCCGAGACACCGGAGGAGTCCAGCACGGCGTGGTGGTGCCGCAGCAGTGCCTCGCCCAGGCCCTGGCCCTGCTTCTCCGGTACGACGGCCAGCAGTGCCAGGTGGTGGTGCGGGTCTGCCGGGTGGTGCGCCGCGAACGCCGCGTCCAGTGCGTGGAAGCGGTCGGCGTACCGGCCGGTAGCGGAAAGCACGCGGGCGGCGTAGTCCGCGGGAGCGGGTGGCGCGCCCGCGGTCCGGTCGAACCAGACCGCCACCGCGTGGTCGCCGATCGCGTCGACGTGCCCGTGTTCCATGGCGTGCCCGACCAGGATCTCGAAGTCCGCGGTCAGCATCGCCAGCCGGTCGGCGGGGGTGTCGATCAGCCACTCGGTCTGCGGCAGGGCCTCGAACGCCCTGGCCACGACCGACGCGCCCTGCCGCACGTCCGAGCCGGTGGCGCGGACGATGCCGGTCACCGCGCCCCCACCGGGGTGCGGGCCGGGCCCTTGCCGATCGCGTCGTAGACCTGCGGGCGGGTGCGGCGCAGGACGACGCCGTAGACGATGCCGCTGATCGCCACCACCGCGAACACGATGGGCACGCCCCAGCGCAGCGGCGAGTCCTCCGGCACGCCGAGCAGCAGCGCGTAGTGGGCCACCACCAGCACCAGGATGGCGGTCACCGCGACGGCCGCGAGCGGGGGCGCGAAGCGCTGGAGGCCGGTGTTCTCCTCGACGTTGTGCTCGCGCAGGAAGCGGACGGTGGCGAAGGCGGTCGCCGCCAGCAGCAGCAGCACGCCGAGCGCGCCGACGGTGCCCGCCAGGTAGAACATCTCCGTGAGCGGGTCCCAGCCGCCGATGGCGTAGGCGATGATGACGACCAGCGCCAGCGCGCTCTGGGTGATCGAGGCCGGTCCCGGCTGGCCGGTGCGCGGCGTGGTGCGGCCGAGCCAGGCGGGCAGCACCTGGTCGCGGCCGAGCGCGAAGCTGTAGCGGGCGCAGGTCGCGTGGAAGCTGATCAGCGCCGCGAGCACGCTGGTGACCAGCAGGACCTGCCCGACCTCGGCGGCCCAGGGGCCCAGGTTCTTCTCGGCCAGCACGAACAGGATCGCCGCGGGGGAGCTCTGCGCGTCACCGATCACCGTGTCCGGGCCCGCGGCCTGGATGGTCGACCAGGACGAGAGCGCGTAGAGCGCGCACAGCCCGCCGATGCAGATGATCGTCGCGCGGCGCACCGCGCCGGGGCTGGCCTGCTCGGAGAACACCGCGCTCTGCTCGAAGCCGACGAAGCCGAGCACCGCGAGGCCCAGCAGCGGGCCGAGCGCCGAGCCGAGCAGGTCACCGACGGCGAAGCCGTCCAGCGACAGGCCGCCCTCGGCCGGGTTGGCCAGGTTGGCGACGGTGTAGAGCAGCACCATGGCCACCTCGGCGGCCAGCAGCACCAGCAGCACCCGCGCCGAGTGCTTGATCCGCCGCGTCCCGAGCACGGCGACGACGGCCCAGGCCACCAGGGCCAGCACCCACCACGGCACGTCGATGCCGAACCACTTGTTCAGCATCGGTGCCAGGGTGCCGATCGCCCCGTACAGGCCGATCTGGAGCGTGTTGTAGGCCAGCAGCGCCACCCAGGACGCGCCGACCCCCGCGGGCTTGCCGAGCCCGAGGCTGACGTAGGTGTAGAAGGCGCCCGCGTTGGGCACCCGGCGGGCCATCGCGACGTAGCCGACGCTGAACACCGCCAGCACCGCGGCGATGATCACGAACGCCAGCGGGAGACCGAGCTTGCCGGTGGCGGCGAGCCCGGTCGTCACGATCGCCGCGCAGACCGTCAGCGGTGTGGCGGCCGAGGCGGTGAAGAACACCACGCCCGCGGTCGACACGCGCTGCCCGGCCAAGGTCTGGGCTGCGGTTGTGGACACGCTCACTCCTTTGTGGACCAGATGTTGGGGGAAGGGGACGACAGTGGGCAGCCGTACCTGTGGTGCGGTCGGTCGCCGGTCGTGGTTAGAACAGCGGGGTGACCGCTGCTGTCACGAGTACCTCGGTGGTGTGGTCGACGAGTTGGGCCGCGCTGGGGCAGAGGTTCTCGCGCAGTTGGCGGTCCAGCTCCTCGTGCACACCGGGTTCGCAGTGGCTGAGGATCTCGCGGTCGCGGCCGGTCGCGCGCAGCAGACCGGCGAGCAGGAGGTCCGGTGTGGACAGTGGGCGGGGCACGCTGAGGTTGCCCGCGATGCGCACACCGGCGGCGGCCGCGGTGCTCAGCGACGGGGGGACGTAGAGTTCGAGCGGTTTGCGCAGCAGCCGCTTGCGGGAGGTCCGCACGACCTTGCCCGCGGCCAGCATCCGGTGCCGCACCAGGGTGGCGATGTCCCTGCCGACCAGCACCATGATCCAGTCCTTGGCCAGCACCACGCTGCGGTCCTTGCGCACCCACAGCCGGACCTTCTCCTGCAGCCCGTCGGCGACCGCGACGTCGGCGACCCGCAGCGCGCCGCCCTCGACGACCATGTGCCTGGTCAGCACCAGTTCGCCGAGCACGGCGGCGGCCAGCCCCGCGGCCAGTGCCTGCGGTTCCAACCGCTGCTCACCGGTCATGTCGTCGAGACCGGCCAGGAAGAACTCGTCGGCGAGCAGTCCCGGTATCGCCTTGCGGTATTGCGGAGCGGTCATCGCGGGCACCGGTCCCATTCGGTGCCGCTGCCGGTGCCGCGGTGGTCCGAGCGGGTCCGCCCCCGCCACTGGACTTCTCGACTCACGTTCCTCACTTCTTCGTGGTGTGCGCGCCGCAGGATAAAGGCGATACCGACAGCGCGGGATACCCCCGTCGGGGTGACCACCCGATCGGCCCAATCACGTACACCACGGCCGAACGGACCAGGACACCGGACCACGGTGTGGGATGGCAACGCTCCCAACCGTGTGATCGCGCTGAGACATTCGGGTGGCGGACCCGGTGATCCTCAGTGGAACGGCAGGTGGCCGTGAGGTGTACCGGCGCACTGTCCATAATGGTGACGCGGAGGAACGTGAATTGATTTCGGCACTCGGGAGCCGCATTTCCCCGAAGTCACTGGACAACCGACGTGCTCCATTAGTGGGGTCGTCGTCGCACGTCCGTGATCCGCGGCGGCGGCCGCCGAAATGATTCCCTCGGCCATCGAGAAACGTCGACCCGACGACGTCTCACTCCCCGGGGAATCCGTTTCGGCGCTCGCGGCCAGGGGTATCGACCCGGCATGGACCGAACCAACCAGCTGAACCCGCTCCCGCTCTCGGCCGACGACCTCGCCGCCGAGACCGGCTCCGCGCTGCCGGACAAGGAGGTCTACTCGCTGCTCGACCTCAACGTCGACCTCGACCTGGCGCTCGACCTCGCCGCCCCGATCGACCTCGCGGTGGCCGCCAACGCCAACGTCGCCGCCCC
The DNA here is from genome assembly GCF_003663795.1 of Actinokineospora cianjurensis. NCBI lineage: Bacteria > Bacillati > Actinomycetota > Actinomycetes > Pseudonocardiales > Pseudonocardiaceae > Actinokineospora > Actinokineospora cianjurensis. The sequence continues at coordinate 289,190 of NZ_RCDD01000003.1, read as the reverse complement.
GATCGACGCCGCCGTCGGCGCCAACGTGCTGTCGTCGGACTCCACCGCGCAGGCGCTGGCCGACCAGGGCGTCGCCATCACCCAGGGCATCACCGGCGACTCCACGGCGCACTCCACCCAGGACAGCGCCATCGACCAGTCCGAGCCGGTGCCCACCACCCCGCCCGCCCAGGCCGGTGGCGTGCACGCCGTGGACATCCCCGACGACATCAGCGGCGCGCTCAACGGCGGTCTGCTCAACCTGGACGTGAACGTCAACGCCGACCTCGACCTGACCGCGCCGATCAACGGCGCGATCGCCGCCCAGGCCAACGTCGCGGCGCCGATCGACGCCGCGGTGTCGGCCAACATCGGCTCCACCGGGTCCGAGGCCACCGCCGTCGCCCAGCAGCAGGCGATCATCACCCAGGACATCACCGGCAACGCCACCGCGACCGCGGACCAGATCAGCGACGTCGACCAGTAAGAGGTCGACCAACGAGAGAGGTCCGCATGAGCGTCACCTCAGGCACCGCGCCGGACCGGGACGTCGAGGCGCCCCGGCCCGACGCGGTGCCCACGAGGGTCGACGGTGTGCGGCTGATCGGGGAGATGAGCGGGTCCGGCTACCGGCGCCCGCCCGCCCTGGTCCGCCGCGCCGACGGCCAGGTGCTGCAACTCACCCCGTTGCTCTACCGGGTGCTGGAGGCCGTCGACGGGACGGCCGACCACGCCACCATCGCCGACCGGGTCGGCCACGCCGTGCACCGGCAGGTCGGCCCGCGGGACGTCGAGGTGCTGCTGGACAAGCTGCGGCCCCTCGGCGTCCTGCGCCTGCCCGACGGCAGTGACCCGACGCCGCGCAAGGCGAACCCGCTGCTCGGGCTGCGGATGCGCTGCGTGATCTCCAACGAGGAGACGACCAAGCGGGTCACGGCGCCGTTCACCTGGCTGTTCCACCCGCTGGTGGTGGTCGCGCTGGTGGCGGCGTTCGTCGGCGTCTCGTTCTGGGTGCTGTTCGAGAAGGGGCTGGCCGGGGCCGCCTACGAGGCGTTCCAGCAGCCGTCGCTGCTGCTGCTGGTGTTCGCGGTGACGATCGTCTCGGCCGGGTTCCACGAGTTCGGGCACGCGGCGGCGGCGCGCTACGGCGGGGCGACGCCGGGGGCCATGGGCTTCGGCATGTACCTGATGTGGCCCGCGTTCTACACCGACGTGACCGACAGCTACCGGCTCGGCCGGGCCGGTCGGCTGCGCACCGACCTGGGCGGGCTGTACTTCAACGCCATCGTCTCGGTCGCGGTGTTCGGTGTGTGGCTGTTCACCGGCTGGGACGCGTTGCTGCTGGTCATCGCCACGCAGCTGCTGCAGATGGTGCGGCAGTTGACCCCGCTGGTCCGCTTCGACGGCTACCACGTGCTCGCGGACCTGACCGGCGTGCCCGACCTGTTCCACCGGATCAAGCCGACGCTGCTCGGGCTGCTGCCGCACCGGTGGCGCTCGCCGGAGACCACGATCCTCAAGCCGTGGGCGCGGGCGGTCGTGACCCTGTGGGTGGTGGTGGTCGTCCCGGTCCTGCTGCTCAGCTTCGTGCTGATGGTCCTGACGCTGCCGCGCATCATCGGCACGGCGGTGAACGGCATCGAGCAGCAGTTGATCGGCCTCGACGCCGCGTTCGACAAGGGCGACCTGGCGCTGTCCGCGGTGCGGGTGCTCGGGATGGTCGCGATCGCGGTGCCGATGGCGGGCATCGTCTACCTGCTGTCCCGCATGGTGAAGCGGGCGGTGTCGAAGGTCGTCAAGTGGTCCTCGGGCAGGCCGGGTCGCCGGGCGGTGGCCGTCGTGGCACTGGTCGCGGTCCTGGCCGGGCTCGCCTGGGCGTGGTGGCCCGAGGGTGACCGCTACCGGCCTATCCAGCCGGGGGAGCGGGGCACGGTGCAAGACGCCCTGCCCATGGGCGCTCGTGCGCCGCGTGCGTTGCCTGCCGAGACTTCCCCCGCACCCGTCGCGGTGGCGGCCAAGCGCAAGGTAGTGCTACCCCAGGGTTCGGCTCTGCCCACAAAGGACAAGCCGATCCCGGCGATGGTGCTGACTCCGGTCGGTAACCCCACCGCCCCTCGTTTGGTGTACCCGTTCCAACGGCCCGAACCGCCGGGTCCCGGCGACAACCAGGCCGTCGTCATCAACACCACGGACGGGTCCGTTCAGTACGAGGTGGCTTTCGGCCTGGTGTGGGCAACTGAGGGGGATGTGGACAACCGCAACGAGGCGTGGGCGCTGGCCAGTTGCCAGAACTGCGCCACGGTCGCGATCGCGTTCCAGATCGTGTTGATCGTCGGCAAGGCCAACGTGGTGGTCCCGGAGAACGTCGCGGTCGCGGTCAACCACACCTGCGTCGACTGCCTCACCTACGCCCTGGCCTCCCAGCTCGTGGTCACCCTCTCCGGCGAGCCGGACGAGGCCGCCAAAGCGGAGATCGCCGCGATCTGGAACCGCATGACCGGCCTCGCCGACCGCGTGCGCGGCATGACCGCGGCCCAGATCCAGGCCGAACTGGACACCGTCAAACGCGACATCCTCACCGTCCTGCGCAACCACGACCCGGTCACCACCACAGCCGTGCCGCCATCCGCCCCGACGAGCACGACAGTCCCAACCACCACGCCAGACCCGACGGAGTCGTCCTCGACCCCACCATCGTCGAGCACCTCCCCACCCTCGTCATCGACCGACGAACCGACGACAAGCCCACCACCTTCAAGTGAAGGCTCGTCCGTGGTACCAACGAGTCCTTAGCGACAGCAGAAGGGGCGGCGCACCGGCCGCCCCTTCTGCTGTCTTGTGCTGTCACTTGGCATGACAGGAACTGGACGTAGGCACGTCGGTTCCAGGACATCGCGCCCCGCCTCGTTGACGGGGAGCAGGCAGGACCTGACCATCCTGGGTGAATCGTCTCTGTCCGACAGGGAGGTGTCCGGCTTGAGAACTCGTATCCGTGCTTGTGTCGTTGCTGGGCTGATGATCCTGACCGCGCTGGTCACTGCCGCGCCCGCACAGGCATACCCCTCCGGGTGTACCTGGGGCGCGATGGACGCTCGCGGCTCGTACGCGGTGTGCACCACCGGATCCGGCGCGTACCGTTCTTATACACGTTGCACCACATGGTATGGCGGCGGCTACATGCGCTACGGAAACTGGGAGGTCACGACCTATCCCAAGTGGTCGATCTCCTCGTGTTCCTGGGGCGACACCCGGGCGGCTTACGGGATCGAGACCGCATGAGCACGGCGTCGTGAACTGACGGGACTGCTGGAGTCGCTCCGCGTCCACCCGGCCGCGAGTGCTTGTGGCCGGGTGGACACGGAGCTCCCGGGTGCGGCCGAGGTGCTGACGGGTGCGGTCGTCACGCGGTGATCGTGCGGCAGGCCGCGATGAAGGTGATCAGCTCGTCCACCTTGTCCGAGCGGCTGTCCACCGCCCGGTTGAGGACCCGGATCAGGTGGTCATAGGCGTCGGTGTGGTCGTAGCGGGCGGTGTCGGCGATCTTGAGGGCCCAGCGCCAGTAGCCGCGGATGGTGTCGGCGAGGGGCATCCGGAAGTCGGCGATGACCGAGCGGATCGGCTCCACCACCGCGTCGCCGTGGTGCACGAGGTAGCGGTGGAGCATGTCGGCGAAGAAGGTGAAGTGCCTGGCCTCGTCGCGGCTGAGGCGGTTGAGGATCTGCTCCAGGACCGGTTCGTCGACCACTTGGCGCAGGTTTTGGTAGTAGAGCTGCGTCGCCTTCTCTTGCACCAGCGGGTACGTGAAGAACTGCACCGCGTCCGCGTAGTCCACGGCGAACTTCTTCTGTCCCTCCGTCGCCAGCGATAGTCGCAACGGCTCAGGTTCGGCCAGGCCCGATTCCACCTGGTACCGGTAGAGCACACGCGCGTGCGTGTCCTCCTCTTGCGCCCACCGGATCGAGAAGTGGTACAGCTCCCTGTTGTGCACGAACACTTCCCGCTCGACGCTGTCGTTCAACGGGAAGTTCTCGTCATAGAGGGCGAAGTAGCCGGGTAGGTGGTCTTCGATGATGGTGATGAACTCGACCGCCGAGCGTTGGCCGTCGCTCAACCGGGACGCGTCGGCCGCCGCCCAGTCGAAGTCGAACTCGTCCCAGCGCGCGCGGGCGGGCCCGGCGCGCAGGAACGAGCCGACCGCGGCGTCCACCTCGGCGGCGGGCAGCAGCGGCCCGCCCACCTGCTTGTGCACAGCCATGCTTCCCCCGGATCAGCGGCGTTTCGCGCAGGTCAACGCGTAGTGCTTGGTGGTGAACCCCCACCCCGCGTTCGCGGTGCGCAGGTAGCGGGTCAGCTTGTCGGCCAGACCGGCCTCGATCTCGTCGAGCCGCTCGGCCGAGCGCGCGACGTTGGCCAGCCAGTCCTCGATGGTGCGGTGGTAGTGGTCGGTCAGGTCGTCCACCGCCACCACGCTGAACCCGGCGTCCTCGGCGCCGCGCACCAGCTCCGAGAGCGGGCGCATGTCGCCCCAGCCGAAGATCGCGTCCCGCACGAACGCCGACGAGTCCAGCTCGCCGAACTCCGCGCGCTTGGCCGCGTTGCGGTAGCAGCTCTCCGAGACGTACAGCATCCCCTTGGTGCGCAGCGCCGCGTGCGCGCGGGCGAACGCGGCACCGAGGTCGGGCATGTGCACGATGGAGCCGAGCATGGTCACCGCGTCGAACGAGCGCGGTTCGATCTCCAGCTCCTCGATGTGCCCGACCCTGGTGGACACCAGGTCCTCGAGCCCGCGCTCGCGCACCAGTTCGTGGATGTAGGCGTGCTGGTTGGGCGCGGGGCTGATCCCGACCGTCTTCGCGCCGAACTCCTGGGCCATGAACAGGATCAGCGACCCCCACCCGCTGCCGATGTCGAGCAGCCGCTTGCCGGGGCCCAGGTTCACCCGCTCCGCGACGAACCGCAGCTTGGTGCGCTGCGCCTGCTCCAGCGTGTCCTCCGGCGAGGTGTAGAGCCCCGAGGAGTACTTGCGCATCGGGTCCAGGTACAGCCCGAAGATCTCCGGGTCCAGGTCGTAGTGGACGTTGGTGTCAGCGACCGCCACCGCTGGGCTCCTTCTCCGCGAGGGTCGCCACGACCAGCGTCGCCGCGTCGCGCACCGACTTGAGGCCGAACACCTGGTCGTCCTCGAGCTCGATGTCGTAGGTCCGCTCGATCTTGGCGACCGCGCGCAGCACCTTCACCGAGTCGGCGCCCTCCAGCGAGCTCAGGTCGACATCGGGGCTGATCCCGGCGGCGGGCAGGCCGAACTCCCCGGCCACGATCCCGGTGACAGTGGTGATCACGTCGTCGGACATTGCGGTGTCTCCTCCGGTTCTCACTGGCCGCGGCGCAGGTCGGCCAGGGCGCTCTCGATCAGGTCGGCCTCGGTGTCGGTCAGGTCCATCCGCTCGCGCGCCTGGGCCGCGGTCGCGGGCTGGTAAGTACCGACGGCGGTAACGCAGGTAGCGCCGTCGGGGTCGGTGATTTCCGCGTACGCGCGGTAGGGGGGTGCGTCGACATCGTCGGCGGTCGCGACGCACCGGTACTCGACGCCTACCGCCAACGGAGACAGGTAGCGCGTGCGCAAGGTGGTCGTGAACACCGATGTGCCGACCTTGAGCACCAGCAGGTTGCCCATGATCTCGTCGCACACCGTGGTCGCGATCCCGCCGTGCACCACGCCCGGATAAGACTCGAAGGTGCGGTCTACCCGCAGCACGCACTCGATACCGTCACCGGAGTGCGTGAAGCTCAACCGCAGACCGTGCTCGTTGCTGGGGGAGCAGCCGAAACAGCGGTAGTCCGGCAGCACCCGCCACGGCACCTCGATCGGCGTCCCGGTGCTCACCCGAGCACCTCGGCCAGCGCCCGGCGGACCTTGCCGTTGGTGCTGAGGTCCTTGTCCACCAGCGACCCGAACACCTGCCGGATCTTGCCCTGCAACTCGTCGAGCTCGCCCTGGTCGGCGACCTGCTCCAGGAACAGGTCGAACCCGGTGTCGATGGTCGCGTGGTCCTCGAGCTCGGTGAGGTTGCTCTTGAACAGGCTCACCGGGTGCTTGATCTTCTGGTCGGAGGTGTAGACGTAGAGCGTCTCCAGCACCGAGGGGATCTCCTCCGGCTTGCGCTCCAAACGCCGGCGGCAGTAGTGGATGAACTCCCTGGCGTGCCCGGCCTCGTCCCGGCTGGCGCGCAGCAGGATGTCGGCCAGCACCGGCTCTTCCACCGCGGCGGACACCCGGCGGTAGATGTGGTTCACGGTCAGCTCGGAGATGATGTTCGTGGCCAGCGTCGCGGCTGGGGTGGAGCCAGGGGCGTACGGCTCGCGCATAGCCTGAACGGGCGCGTCGTCGACAGCCTCGCCGATGGCCTCTAGCCACGACTTGAACGCGTAGTGGTGCTGGACCTCCTGGTAGCCCCACACCACCGCGAAGGTGGAGAAGTCGTAGTCGTCGACGAACTCGTTGAGGAACCCGTGCACCGCGGCGATCACATTGGACTCGCCCATCACGCCGCTCTTGGCCATCACCACGTGCTCTGGCTTGACCAGGTCCTTGTCGACACTGCCGAAGTCGATGTCCTTGAGCTGCCAGTGGACGCGCTCGTAGTGGGTGAAGACGTCGAAGCTGTGCATGGCCCCTTCTCCTCTGGTGCAGGCATGTCCTCTGGTTGCCGCGGCGCTATGCCCGGGCGTTGGCTCTAGTCCAAGGCGAGCCTGGTGGCGTCAGCCGAATCTGGATCGCGACGCGAGCCGCTGGAGCTTGCCGCTGCTGGTGCGCGGGATCGCCTGTGGTCCGGCGACGACTACCCGCACGTCGTCGAGCCCGGTGGCGGCGCCGACTCTGGCCCGCAGCCGGGACCGCAACTCCTCGGTGTCCGGCGCGGTCGACTCGACCACCAGCACCATCCGCTCGGCGGCCTCGTCCAGGTAGGCCACACAGCGCCTGCGGTGCACGGCGGGATCGGTGCGGACGGCGGCCTCGACGTCCTCGGGGTAGTAGTTGTCGCCGCGCACGATGATCATTTCCTTGCGGCGCCCGGTGATGTGCAGCTCGCCACCGGCCAGGTAGCCCAGGTCGCCGGTGCGCAGCCAGCCGTCCGCGGTGAACGGCTGCTCGCCGCGCAGGTACCCCGGGGTCACCGACGCGCCCCGGATCTCGACCTCGCCGACGACCCGTTCGGCCAGCGGGACACCGGTGTCCGGATCGGTCACGCGGACGTTCATCCTGGCCACTGGTCGCCCTACCGACACCACACCACGTGCGCCAGGAGCGTTACGCGCGACCGCAACGGCTTCGCCCGTTGCCGCTAACCGCGCGCGGTCTACCCAATCCGCATGCGGTGGTGCGTGCAGCGTCGAGAACGTCACCGGGAGCGTGGCCTCGGCGAGCCCGTAGACCGGCAGCATCGACTCCGGCCGGAAACCGGCGGCCGCGAAGTGGTCGAGGAACCCCTCAAGCGTGTCGACCGCGATGGGCTCCGCGCCGTTGAACGCCACCCGCCAGCGGCTCAGGTCGTAGTCGGCGACCTCGGCCTCTGGGACTGCCCTGGCGAGGGCGTCGTAAGCGAAGTTCGGCATCGGACACGCCGTGATGCCTGCCTCGGACATCGTCCGCAGCCAGTGTGCCGGGTCCTTCACGAACACCGACGGCTGCCACACCGTAAGAGGGATCGGGTGGTTCAACGCCGCGAGTGAGCCGAACAGGCCCATGTCGTGGAACAGCGGCAGCCAGTTGCCCGCGTCATCGTCGTCGGTCAGTTCGATACCGCCGCCGATCGCGTTCAGGCAAGCGAGCACGTTCGCGTGCGTCAGCCGAACCCCCTTCGGGGCCGATGTGCTGCCGGAGGTGAACTGGACGATCAGGTCGTCGTCGCCGGTCACGCCACTCGCGGGTGGATCTGCGTGCGCGCCGCGCAGGTTCGCGGTCGACACCTCGGTGATGCCATCTAGAGCCGAACCCAACACACCACGCAACCTGGCCAAACGCTCGGACAGCACTACCGTCCGGATGCCGGCCGCGGCGATGATGCTGGCGATCCGCTCCTGGTAGCCATCGCGCGCGGTCGTCGGTAGCGCGAACGGACACGCGCACGCCCCCAGGACACCCAGCCCGATCAGCACACGGAAGAAGTCGGCCTCGTTCTGGCACAACAGCCCGACCCGGTCACCGCGCCGCACTCCGGCCTCCGCCAGTGCACCGGCTACCTCGTGCGACTGGTCCAAGAGCTCGCCCAGGCTGAGCGTCTCGCGCCCGGTGTGGAAGGTGACGGGCGTGCCCGGTCGCCGTCGCACCGCTGCCGCCAACGCCGCGTGCAGGGTGTCCGGCTCAGCCACGGTCGCCGCCGAACGCGCTCAACGCCGCCGCCACCTCGTGCGCCGGATCCCCGGCGGGCCTGGTCGCGGGGACGAACGTCCACCGCCCACCCGAGGTGGTCGGGGTCCACACCCGCGTCCGCACCCGCGGCGGCGTGGCCGCGCGCACGGTGAGCGCGCAGTGCCGGTCGCCCAGGTCGAGCACCCTGGTCAGGAAGCCCGAGCCGAACGGCCAGTCCACAGCGGACCAGGTCGCGGTCGGGTCGCCGTCGAACCGGATGGTGCGCAGGCCCGCGCGCAGCCCCCGGCCGCACGCCTTCGCCGCGCTCTCCTTGGCCGCCCACAACCCCCGCGCCGGGATCGGCTCCCGCAACTCGCCCGCGGCGCAGAACCGGTCGGCGACCTCGAGTAACTCGTCCTCCGCGGCGTCCTCGACGTCCACCCCGCAGGCCACCGGGCTCTCCGCGAGCACCAGGAAGTCCTGGTCGTGGCTGGCGTTCACCGACCCCGGCGCCGCGACGGCGGTGGCCAGCACCCGCGCGGCCTGGGCCTGCACGCGGCGCCTGCCGTGGGCACGACGGGCGATGGCGGCCCGGTCCGCGGCGGGCAGCGCCGGTTCGGCGTCCCCGCGCACCCGGTCCAGGTCGCGCAGCGACACGACGTGAACGGCCACCGAGGTCATGACGCGCTCGCGCGCAGGTCCGACAGACCGCGGAACTGGAGGTTGTCCGCGCGCCAGTTCAACCGCTCCGGCTCGGTCAGCACCAGGCCGGGCAGCCGCGTGGTCAGCTCGGTCAGCGCGATCCGGCCCTCCATCCGCGACAGGCCCGCGCCGATGCAGTAGTGCACGCCGAGCCCCAGCCCGACGTGCCCGGTGTCGTTCCTGGTCACGTCGATGCGGTCCGGGTCGGCGAACCGCTCCGGGTCGCGGTTCGCCGATCCGCGCATGAGGTAGACCAGCTGGCCCTCGCGCAGCTGCTCACCCCGCAGCCGCACATCCCCGGTCAGCAGCCGGTGGGTGAGCTGGACCGGGCCGTCCCAGCGGATGACCTCGTCGACCGCGCCGGAGATGGTCCCCGGGTCGCGCTTGAGCAGCTCCCACTGGTCGCGCTGGGTGAGCAGCCCGGCCAGGCCGTTGCCCAGCATGTCGATGGTGGTCTCGAACGACGCGGTGATCAGCAGCAGCAGGTTCGACACCAGCTCGTCGGTGCCGAGCCGCTCGCCGTCCTCGTCCGCGCTGACCAGCCGCGACACCAGGTCGTCGCGCGGGTCGACCCGGCGCTGCTCCATGATCGCGGTCAGGTACTCGATCATCTCGTGCACGGCCTCCGCCGCGCTCTGCGCGCCACCGAGGTCGGGCGCCGCGCCGACGAACACCTTGATCGCGTCGCACCACTTGGTGACCAGCTTCGCGTCCTCGGTGGGCAGCCCGTAGAGCCCGCAGATGACCAGCGCGGGCACCGGGAAGCAGAAGTCGGCCATCAGGTCGAACTCGCCGCGCTCGACCATGGAGTCGACCAGGTCGTCGACGATCCCCTGCACCATCGGCTCCAGCAGCCGCACCGCGCGCGGGGTGAACCCCTGGTTCATCAGCTTGCGCATGCGGGTGTGCGTCGGCGGGTCCAGCATCCACATCCAGTGCGCCGCGAGCTCGAGGAACCTGGCCACGGCGGGGGAGGGGTCCGCGCCGCCGCGCTGCGCCACCAGCAGGCCCAACCGGCGCGAGGAGTACGTCTCGTGGTCGCGCAGCGCGGCCGTGACATCGTCGTAACGGGTGATGACCCACCCGTTCAGCTGCTGGTCGTAATACACCGGGCTTTCGGTGCGCAACCGGGCGTAGGCAGGATAGGGGTCGCTCATCACCGCGCGGCTGAGTAAGGTGGTTTGGCCGACCTGATCCGTCATCTTCGCCCTTTCCCCCGAATACCGGCGACTTCCTGGTGTGCGCGCCGAATACCCCGGCGCAGGCGGCGGAATGGCCCCATTCCCCACTCAGTGAACACGACGCCCAGTCCGATCCGCAAGGAATTGCCGGCTGGGAAAACCGGAACGCACCAATCCGGCTGTGGACAGTGGACACGCGCCGATGGCATGGGGTATGCGCGCGCGGGAATTGTTCGCGCTGTCCGGAGTAGGGGTATCGGCGCAATACCCGGTAAGGGGGTCGGTCGGTGCTAGTCGAGCAGGACGGCCGTACCGGTGCCGCGCAGTACCTCGGCGGCGGTGGTCGTGACCACCACGGTGAAGCCGACCGCCGCGCCGTCGAGGGAGTCGACGGTGACCGAGGTGGTGATCTCGTCGCCGACGAACACCGGCGCGAGGAACCGCAGGTCCATACCGGTCACGTGCACGCCGTCGTCGGCGAGCAGGGGGGTCCCGGACAGGGTGAGCAGGCCCTGGGCGACCTGCTTGCCCGCCATCCCGCCGATGTGGTGCGCCCCGAAGTCCCCGGTCAGCCGCGCGCAGGCGGCGATGTCGTCCTCGCTGACGGTCCGCAGCGCGCTGAGCGCTGCCCCGACCCCGATCATCGCCCGGCCCCCTCGCCGCTGAGCACGACACCCTTGCTCGTCCCCGTCACCACGACCTCGTCGCCGCACCGGATCCGCGCGTCGAACGCGATCTTGGTGACGCCCGGCCCCGGCTCGAGCCGGGTGATCTCCAACTCGGCGGTGATCTCCTCGCCGACCGCGACCGGCCTGCGCACCGCCCACGTCATCCGCCCGGACAGGTAGTCGATGTCCCCGCCCAGTTTGGTCAACGGCGCCACCACCAGCAGATAGGGCAGGAACCGCGGCTCGGAATTGTCCGGATACCCCGAAAGCCCCCGGAATTCCCGCACCTCGTCGACGGTATAGGTCCGCGACACCCGCAACACATCCCCGACCGCGACCTCGCCGTGCGCACTCGGAATGGTCGTCCCCACCGAATTCCCTCCGCTCACCCCGGCTTTTCACGCAAGAACCGGCCCCACGCTAGCACGCCCCCCGCGCTCGGCCAACGCGCCCTTTCCGGCCGCCACGGTGTCCTCAATGGAGTGGTACCGGTCTGATGTGGACCGTTTCCGGACTAAGCGAGCTTGTCGAGCTTCTCCCGCAGGACGGCTTGTTCCCGGGTGTTGGCGCACAACGGGATGGCGCGCTCGAACTCCGCGCGGGCCTCGGCCGCGCGCCCGAGGCGGGTGAGCAGTTCACCGCGGACGCTGGGGATCAGGTGGGAGTGGGGGAGGGCGTCGACGAGGGAGTCCACGATCGGGAGGGCCGCGGCGGGCCCCTCGGCCATCGACACCGCGACGGCGCGGTTGAGGTCTACGACCGGCGACGGGGCCAGCGTGCCGAGCGCCTCGTAGAGCACGACGATCCTGGCCCAGTTCGTGTCCGCCACCGAGTCGGCGACCGCGTGGCACTCGGCGATCGATGCCTGGAGCCCGTACGCGCCGAGACCCCGCCCCCGCGACGCCGTGGCGAGCGCGGCGCGCCCCCGCTGGATCGCCGACCGGTCCCACCGCCGCCGGTCCTGGTCCTGCAGCAGCACCGGCCGCCCGTCCGGCCCGGTCCGCGCCGGGAACCGCGCCGCGGTCAGCTCCAGCAGCGCCAGCAGGCCGTGCACCTCGGACTCGTCCGGCACCAGCCTGGCCAGCACCCTGGCCAGCCGCCGCGCCTCGCCCGCCAGGTCGAAGCGGATCCAGGAGCTGCCGGAACTGGCGGACGAGCCCTCGGTGAAGATCACGTACAGCACGGTCAGCACCGACCCGAGCCTGGCCCGCCGCTCGTCGGCGGGCGGCACCTCGAACGGCACCCCCGCCGCGCCGAGCGCCTTCTTCGCCCTGGTGATCCGCGCCTGCACCGTCGCGGTCGGCACCAGGAACGCCTTGGCGATCTCGTCGCTGGTCAGGCCGCCGACGACGCGCAGCGTGAGCGCCACCCTGGCCTCCGGCGCGAGCACCGGGTGGCAGGCGGTGAAGATCAGCGCCAGCACGTCGTCGTCGATCTGGTCCGGGTCCCACGCCGCGTCCTCGACGGCGCCCTCGCCCAGGTCGTGGGCGAGGGCGGCGTACCGGTCGTCGAGGGCGGAGCGCCTGCGGAACGCGTCGACCGCGCGCCGCTTGCCGACGGTGAGCAGCCACGCGCCGGGGTTGTTCGGCACCCCCTCGCGCGGCCAGGTCACCAGCGCCTCGGCCAGCGCCTCCTGGGCCAGGTCCTCGGCGACGCCGAAGTCCCCGGTGTAGCGGGCCAGCGCGCCGACGATGCGCGCCGACTCGATCCGCCAGACGGCCGTGACAGCTTCTCGACCGGCACTGCCACGGCTCGGCTCAGTGCTCCCGGTCAGAGCTGACCGGTCGACTCCCGCCACGCCCGCTCCTTCTTGATCCACTCGTTGTCCTGCGGGAACTCGTCGATCGAGGCGACCCGCCGGATCTCGGTCTTGAACCCGGGCCCGCTGATCGGCGAGCGCCGCGCCCACTCCACGGCCTCTTCCTTCGACGCCACGTTGAGGATGTAGAAGCCGTTGAACAGCTCCTTGGTCTCCCCGTACGGGCCGTCGGTCACCACCGGCGGCTCCGAGGAGTAGTCGACGACGACGCCATCGGCCGCGTCCCCGAGGCCCTCGGCCGCCACCAGCACGCCCGCCCGGATGAGCTCCTCGTTGAACCCGCCCACCGTCGCCAGCATCTGGTCGAAGTCGATGTCGCCCATCGCGGCGTATGCCTCGTCGGTGGCGCGCATGATCAGCATGTACTTCATCGTCGGTCTCCCTGACGCTCTTGCGGACCCGTTCCTCAGCCCCGCTCACCCCTGCGTCGAACGGCGCGGACGCGGATCGACAGCGGGCGAGAACTTTTTCTGCTCAGGGCCACCGGCAGCCTATGTCGGTCGGCTCCCGGTTGGCCCATCCGGGTGGCGCCAGGGTCTCGACCTGCGGAAACGGCCGACGGCGGACCGGTGAGACCGGTCCGCCGTCGGCTAGGGGGTGGGGAGAGAACTAGATCTGGAACTTGGCCACCAGCTCGCGCAGGTGCGCCGAGAGCTGCTCCAGGTCGACCGCGGCCTGCTTGCTCCGGTCGATCTCCTGGGAGGCGGTCGCGGTGGCGCTGGCGACGTGCCCGATGCTGCCCGCGATCTGCGAGCTGCCCGAGGCGGCCTCGGCGATGCTGCGGCTCATCTCGTTGGTGGTGGCGGTCTGCTCCTCCACCGCCGAGGCGATGACCAGTTGGTAGTCGTTGATCTTGGCGATGATCTCGGAGATCTCGCCGATCGTGCCGACCGCCTGCGCGGTGTCGGACTGGATGGCCTCGACCTTGCGGGCGATGTCCTCGGTGGCCTTGGCCGTCTCCTGGGCCAGCTCCTTGACCTCGCTGGCCACGACCGCGAAGCCGCGACCGGCGTCCCCGGCCCGCGCCGCCTCGATGGTGGCGTTGAGGGCCAGCAGGTTGGTCTGCTCGGCGATCGAGGTGATGACCTTGACCACGTTGCCGATCTGCGCCGAGGAGTCACCCAGCTTGGCGACCACGTCGGTGGTGGACGCCGCGACCTCGACCGCGTGCGACGCCACGTTCGCGCCCTCGTTCGCGCTGTGCGCGATCTCCTTGATCGACGAGCCGAGCTCCTCGGCGCCGGTGGCCACCGTCTGCAGGTTCAGCGACACGTTGTCGGCCGCCGCGGCGACCTGGGTCGCCTGGGTGTTGGCCCCGGTGGTGCTGTCGAGCAGCCGGTCGCTGACCTGCACCAGGCGGGTCGAGTCGGACTGCAGGGTCTGCGCGGTGGTGGCCAGCGCGGCCACCGCGGCGCTGAAGTTCTCCCGCGCCTGGTTGAACGCGGTGCCCAGCTGCCCGACCTCGTCGCGGCCCTGCACGATGGCGGGCTTGCTCAGGTCGCCGTCGGCCATCTGCTTGGCCACGACGGTGATCTGGCGCAGCGGCCGCACGATGCGACCCGCGACCAGCAGCGCCAGCAGGATCGCCGCGGCGAGGCCGACGATCATCGAGATCAGCACCACGGTCCACGCCGAGTTGTAGGCGTCGCGCCCCTCGGCGGCGGCGCGCTCGGCACTGGTCCGCTCGATGACCGCGAGCTCGTCGATGCCCTTGTCGATGTTGGCGATCAGGGTGGTGAACTCGTTCATGTCCGTGATCGGGGTGTAGCCCGCGGGCACCGGGTCCCCGTAGGAGATGTCGCGCTCCACGCGGAACTTCTTCTGGTCGGCCAGCAGCCGCGCCGCGCGCACCCGCCCGGCCTCCTCGGTGGTGTGCGACAGGTACGCCTCCACGGAGACGTCGATCCGCCCGTCAGCGGCGTGCTGCCCGTCGCGGGCGCGCTTCTGCCCCTCGGCGCTGTTGTCGACGTACCACATCGCGGCCCAGTGGTTGATGTCCCCCTGCGCCCCCCGGATGTCCCCGAGGTCGCTGAGCGCGGCGGCGTTCCCGGTCGCGACCCGGTTGAGCTGGTTGTCCAGGTTCGACATCTGGATCATGGCCAGCACCCCGATGAGCACGGCCACCGCCACGACCGCGCTCAACGCGGCCAGGATCTTCGCCCGAATACCCCAGTTCGCGACGAGCCCACCCAGGCCCCGCGTCTTCTCGATCTCGGTTGCGTTAGCGCCCATCGCCCTACCCTCACGCTCCTGTGTCAGCCGCCGGCATCCTTGCCTGCCCCGCTGGAGTCGGCAGCACCCCGCCTGAGCTGAGGACTCACCCCACCCCGGCAGCTGTGCCCGACAATTGCGCCTGCTCAGGGGTACCGCGCCGGGTGCCACTCCGTAGCACCACGGGTGCGCCTCACCAGGCCCCGATCCACGCCTCCAACGCCCGGAGCCCCGCCACCGCCGCCTTCGACCGCCCCGCCTCAGCCAGCGCCGCCGCCACCGCTCGCGCGGCCACATCCGCGTGCCCGGTAGCGACGAGTTTCCGCGCCGCCGCCACGCCCTGCTCGACGTAGTGCCCGTGATGCGCGACCACGTCCTCCCACAACTCCACCGCGCTCGGCAGCAGCCCCTGCTCTGTAAACCAATCGGCGACCACCATTCGATGGGACACGGTCACATCGGCCCTGATGAGTTCAGCCGTCACAGCGACCGCGCAGCCTGTTCCCGCCACCTCGATCAACACGGAAACCGGCTGCTTCATCCAGTAGTCGCTAGTCGGGCTGCTGACCAGCGATCGGCGGAGCGCGCGCCACGCCTGGTCGATGGCTTCGGCTCTCCTGCCGACCAGATGCAGGGCATGGGCCATGTTGGCCATGTCGTGCGTCTCCCAACTCCTCTCCGATCGAATGGCGCTGTCGACTAGCCGATCCCTTACTTCTCGCCATCGTTTGGCATGAAGGGTGATCACCGTTTCCCACACGTACTGGACTGAAGTGGGTTCTTCGATCAGCAGATCGACAACGTCGTGCACTTCAGCCTCGCGTTCCGCCTGAGCAAGGGCGATGATTGCCTGTAGTTGGTGCTTCGGGCCATGCCGCTTGGCCTGCTCGACCACC
Source organism: Actinokineospora cianjurensis (assembly GCF_003663795.1). Classification (NCBI taxonomy): domain Bacteria; kingdom Bacillati; phylum Actinomycetota; class Actinomycetes; order Pseudonocardiales; family Pseudonocardiaceae; genus Actinokineospora; species Actinokineospora cianjurensis. Next base: position 273,384 of record NZ_RCDD01000003.1, on the reverse strand, counting down.
AGGCGGGCGCCATCGGGGAGCGGGGCCAATATGCTCGCCGCCCGTCGGAACGTGTACCAAGTGCAGGTCGCGTCTGCCATCGCGGCTTCTGCCAGTGCTCGCATAGTCGCCGTCGGCTGGCCTGCCAGGCTGGCCGCGAGGTCGAGTATCGACGCGTGACTGAGGCCGGAGACCGCCTCCAGTTCGATACCGGCCGCAGACAGGACCTTCGCTGCTTGAACGCGGATACGGGAGTCACTGGTCTCAGTTGTCTCCCTGAGACACCGCTGTGCGAGTTGTTCGCGGTGCGGGGAGGTGAAGTGGTCCATCACCTCCGCCACTATCGAGGGTTTCCGAGTGGCGGCAGCCGCGAACGCGGACTCGACATCGTGCTCAACGAGTACCTTGATCGCTTCGGCGACCGCGTCGTGGTCGTCCGAGCAGGCCAGCGCGTGTTCGGCCGCCCACCGCGCTTCTGCCGGGCAGTGGGACCCGCGTGCGACCCGCACCAGGTCATCCCAGTTGGGCCTGTGGTCGAACCAGGAGTCCATGGTGCGCAACGGGGCGGTCGTGGTGACTGCCTGGACCGGCATCCGGTGGCCGAGACTCGTATCGGTGCGCATCCGCCGCACTAGGTCGCGAACCAGATCCGCCGCGGCAGGACCACGCTCGATGGTGAGCAACATCGTCGCCACGGTGAGGGTGAGTGCGTACTCGGCGCCGTACCCGGCGGCGAGCAGCAGCCGCTCGGCTCGGTCCCGCCCGTCCGGTACCAGATCGATCAGGCCGAGAACGATGTGCTCGACGTGCTGCGGTTCGACTTCTGCCGCTAGGTCCTCCAGCCATCCCACGGCCCCCGCCCACCCGAGTCTGCCCAGCACGATCGCGGATTCGACCCGGATCGGCATGGCAATCCTGGCGTCGTCGCGCAGCAGCCGCAGTCTGCCTTCGGCGATCCACTCGTGCATTCCGATACCCGCCAGCACCCGACCGATCTCGCGGCACTCGCTCGCGGGCGCACGATCCAGTCCAGCGCCGATCAGCAGATCGACCAACCGGTTCAGGACCGGCGCGGCGACCTCCTCGGCAACGGGGATGTCCCCGGTGAGCAGCCGCCCGGCAACAGCCACCGAGTTCGCGTCGCCATCCAGCAGCCGCTCGATGACTCGGTCGATCTTGTTCTCGCGGCCCCACAACAGGAACGTGAAGATGGCGAATCCCCGCTGGGCCTCCCAGGTCGCCCTGGAGATCCATCGGTCCAGCTCGGTGAACTCGGGGTCGATTTCTTGGGCGTGGGAGCGGGCGGCCAGGAACTCGGCGAAGGAGTGGTGCAGGAAGCGGAGGTCGCCTTCGATGCGGACCAGGATGCCGCTACTGGTCAACACCGTGAGCAGGTCCTCGGCCCACCCGGCTGGTTCACCGTCGTGGTGGTCGGTGACCCACTTCCGCGCCGACTCGGCCAGGGAGCCTTCCGACTCCAGCACGTGCCGGGCGAGGTGTTCGATCAGCTCCACCCGCCGCTCGTCCACCCAGCGCACCAACTCCGCGCGCCGGGGCTCCCGGGAAGCAGCAAGCTCGGCGACTGTCCGCCTGCCGTTGGCGTTGTCGGTGAGCAAGTGGTCCATGAATCGCGCATAGAGGCTGGTCATGCTGCGCGGCAGTTCACGATCCGGCGACAGCGTGAACGTGATCGCCGCGATGGTCGCCAGCAGGGGGTTGCGCACGATCTCCCGCAGCCGACCGTCCCGCACCTGGCGGATGAAGTCGGTGGCCCGGTCCTGGGCGGTGATCGAGTCCTGGGCCCGGAACCACGCCCGCGCGAACTCCTCCAGTTCCAGCACCCCGAACGGCTGGATCGCGTAGATCTGCGCCCCCACCCGGTCGAACATGGCCATCTCGGACCGGGGGAGCGGCCGGGTGGTCACCACGATCCGGTGGTCGGTGCCGCGCCGCATCCGGGCGACGATCGTGCGGATCACGCGTTCGCGGGTGCCGGTGTCGATGATCTCGTCGAGGCCGTCGACGAACACCAGCCACCGGGCGCCGAGGGTGCGGCGGGCGAACAGGGCGGGGTCGGGGGGCGTCGCCAGCATGCCGCCCAGCACCTGGCGGACCCCGGCGGCGACCAGTTCGCTCCACGACGAATCGGCGGCCAAAGCCCGAGCCGGGATGCGTACGGGCAGCACCGGCTCACGGAGCGGCGGCGCCATCCGCACCTTGCCCAACCAGTACGCGCAGATCCGCTGCACGTACATCTGTCCCAGCGTCGACTTCCCCGCGCCGGGCTCGCCCGTGATCACCACGTGCGACTCGGTGTCCAGGGCCTCGGTCGCGGACAGCACGCGCTCCGCGATCGGGGCGTCGTCGGGGTCCTGGCCCGGGGCGTTGGCGCGGATGCGTTGCTGGACGTAGATCTGGCTCAGTTCCGGCGGGGTGATGTCGAGCAGCCGGTAGGGGAGGGTGTCGAAGGCGTCCTGCTGGACGTCGAGCAGGTCGTGCAGGTCCTCGTCGACCGCGGGCAGGTCGGCCCACGAGGTCAGCGGCGGGTGAGCGGGGCGGGCGTCGCCGATCACGACCGTGCCGATGTCCCTGGCTTGCAGCACGGGGCCGGTGATCGTGGACTGGGTGATCCTGTTGTGCTGCTCGACCATGGAACAGTTCTAGCGGATGGCCGCGGGTGGGACGGCACCCCACGGCCTCCGGCCTAGTTGAAGAGCACGTCCGAGCAGGAGTAGAACGCCTCGCCGCTGTCGGGTTGGTGGCGTTGCCAGATCGAGAAGATCAGGTGCCGACCCGTGTGTCCGCCCGGGATCGTGGCCTTGAGCTGGTATGAGCCACCTGAGCGGGGCGGGTTGAGTTGCTTGTAGAACGGTGTGGCCTCCAGGTCGGACCACTTCAGCGGCTTGGTCGCGTCGTAGCCCTGCTTGGTCACGTACAGCTCGAACGTGCCCGGGTGCGCGGCGGTCGCCTTGTAGGTGAACGTGTACGCGCCCGTGGGCAGGGTGGTCGCCGGCCAGTCGGCGCGGGGGAGGTCGAGGCCCTTGTACTTGTCGCGGCCCGCGCTGCACAGCTTGCCGTCGGGGATGATCTGGCGGCTGTTGCCGTTGGCGTTGGGCTGGTTCACCTCGTCCCAGTCGTAGATCGGCCAGCTCTGCCCGACCTGGACCGCGGCCTTGCACGCGGCCGAGCGCGGGTTCTCCGGTCCCTCGGTGAAGCACTGGTAGATGCGGCTCACCGGGTTGCCCATCGATCCGTGGGCGGACGCGGGCGCGGCGACCAGCACGGTCGCGGCCAGCAGCGCCCCGGTCATGGCCACCACGGTGGTGGCGGCACGGCGGATGCCCATCTGCGGTCTCCTCTGCGGCAGGGAACAAAGGTCTAGACCATGATGACCCGCACGGCCGTCCGAAGTCCACTGTTGGGAATTCGCCAACCCCGGCGACCGGTCCACCTGGTTATCTGTTGACGCTGGTGAACCCTTGTGCCGCAAGCAGTTCCGGTCGACCCTGGATCCGAGCCGACAATCTTGGGGGACACCGTGGGAAACCGGACAATCCACGTACGTGGACTCATCATTGGTGTGGTCGCGAGCCTCGCCGTGGTCACCCCGGCGGACGCCCGACCCGCGGGCACGGGAACCGGGGCGTGGAACCAGAATCCGGTGACCATCGAGACGTCGCAGTCCGGGACCACCTACCTGATGCGCGACCCGCGGTGGCTCGGCCTGGACTGCGTGGACGCGGTCACCGGCACGGTGTTCAGCGGACCGGACGACACCTGGGGCAACGGCAACCCTACCGACCGCGAGACCGGCTGCGTCGACGCCTACTACGCCGCGCAGACCTTCCAGCGGATGACCGTCCGCTGGCTGGGCCGCAACGGCGCCGAGGGCAACGGGCGCCCCGGCCTCGGCCTCAGGGTGGGGGAGCCGCGGCAGGGCCTGGGCACCACCGGCCAGCGGATCTGGGTCGGCTACAACTCCGCAGGCCAGTGGGTCGGTTCCCTCGACCTGGTCGGCCGCGAGTACGGCAAGCTGATCGACCGCACGACACCCGGCGGGGCGTCCGGCAACGGGACCGGCGAGTTCGTCGCCGACGCGTTCGGCGCGGCCACCGAGTGGTTCAGTGGTCAGAGCACCGCGGACCTGCTGATCGGCGAACGGCCGAGCGCGAGCCCGCGCAACATGTCGAACCCCGCGGCGAGCGGTGGGATCAACTGCTACTCGGCCGCAGTTCCCACCTCCGAGCCGTACTCGGCTGCCGGGGTCGGCGACCACTGGTTCGCACTTCTAGCGGCCGGTTCGCGCCCCGACAACGGCTTGCCCGCTAGCCCTACCTGTGACGGAAGCACAATCCGCGGCATTGGAGTCGATAGGGCTATCAAGATTCTCTACGGCGCGATGCTTCGCAAGGTCACTGGCATGACCTATCAGAAGTACCGCATCGCCACGCTGAGGATCGCGCTTGATCTAACCCCGGGCGACTGCTCTGACTACAAAGCCGTCAAGGCGGCCTGGAATGCCGTCAGCGTCCCCGCCCAGCCCGGCGAACCGTCCGTCATCTGCGACTGAGCGTCCTCACGCGCTGGCAGCGGCGGTCACCCGATCAGCGCAGCCCGATGTGATTGGTTGAACCATCGGGTGTGGCGGAGCGCGACGGCGGGCAGTCCCTGGGACATGACGACCCACCAGGACCTGGCCGTGTTCAGCACGACCGTGCCCGCGCGGGCGGAGCAGCTGGCGCCGCTGCGCGGGCGCATCCGGGGTTGGCTCGCCGGGCTCCGGGTGCCCACCGCGGTGCGCCAGGACGTCGTGCTGGCCGCCCACGAGGCCATCAGCGACGCCATCGACCAGCCGCGCGACGACCGCGACGCCACCGTCACCCTGCACTGGGACCGCGACGTCGTGGTGCTCACCGCGGTCGACCACTTCACCTGGACCGCCCGCGCCCAGCACGGCGAACACCCCGGGGAGCGGCGCCTGCGGGTCATCAGCCGGGTCGCCGAGCGGGTCGACCTCGACATCGACGCCGACCGGGGCACGTTGACGGCCTACTTCAGCGTGCCGCGAGTGATCCAATCGCGGTGATCATGGAACCGTTACAGCACCGATCTCCCTCGATCCGGTGCAAGGTCGGGAAATCGGGTTAGCCCTCCCGGCCGAATTCGGAATAGATCGGTGACCACCACCCGGACCTTAATCACCATTGGCCACTCTTCCGGGTGGACAGTGGCAGCCGGCGCCGTTCGCCGCCGCACCGGCCCTAGTCTTTGAATCCACCCAGGGAACTTCCTGGTTGGTCCGACCATGTGGTGAGGTGCGGGATGTTCAAACGCAAGTCCCCAGAAGCGGTGGATGGGCCTTTCCCATCCACCATGACCCGCAGATCCGGCGCGAAAGCCGCCGTCGTGCTGCTGGTGCTGGCGACCCTGGTGTCCACGGGTGGCCCCGTGCTCGCCGACCCGGACCCGGTGGACCCCGCTCAAGTCGAGATCACGGCCGAGCCGACCACCGAGTCCGAACTGTCCGATCCCGCGTCCCCCACGCCGTCCACCGGGGATTCCCCAGTGGACACCCAGCCCGTCGAGGAGCCCCCGGTCGAGAGCGCGCCGGTGGACCCGGTGCCCCCGGCGGAAACCCCCTCGGGTGAACCCCAGAAGGAGCCCGCGGTCGAGCAGGCCCCGGTCGTCGAGGAGGCGCCGGGCGTCCAACAAGAGGTCGGTCCGCGTGCGACAGTCGACCTCGCGCTGAGCGTCTACGCCGCCGAGGCCGCTAACGCGGGCGCTCCGGTTTCCTGGACCCTGACCGTTCGCAATAACGGCCCCGGGTCGGCATCGTCTTTCACTGTTACCGACACCTTGCCCATTTCCGTAACCGGGGCCGCTAGCCCTACCGCGGGCTGTTCGGTAGCCGGACTTCTCGTCTCTTGTGCGGGCGGCGCGCTTGCCGCCGGTGCCTCGGCCACGTTCCGAATCAACGCGACCACGCCGACGCCCTTCACTTTCCCACTCGTGAATAACGCGTCGGTGGCGACTGGCCCCACGGACAGCGACTCCAACACGGGCAACAACGAAGCCGTCACCGTCACCACCACCGCGGCCCCCGCGCCGTCGGTGGCACTTCTGGCTTCCGCGAGCCTGAATGACACCAACGGCAACGGTGTCGGCGACATCGGCGAGAACATCACCTACGCCCTAGAGGCGCACAACCAGGGCAACGTGACCCTGTTCAACCTCACCGTGCAGCACAACGGAGCGGGCACCGTCACCTGTGCCGCCACGACGCTGTCACTGGGGCAGAGCACCACCTGCTCCGCACCGGCTCACGTGGTCAACGCCGCGGACGTCACCGCGGGCCAGGTGGTTACGTCCAGCACGGCCTCCGCGACCGCGCCGGACGGGGAACTCGTCGCGTCCGCGCCCACCGTCACCAACATCCCGACCTTCGCCGCGGCGCCCGCGATCGACCTGGTCCGCACCGCGAACCTGATCGACACCAACGGCGACACCGTCGGCGAGGCGGGCGAGGAGATCGACTACCGGTTCCTGGTGTCGAACTCGGGCAACGTGCCGCTCACCGGCGTCGTCGTCACCGGCGACGACCTGACCGGCAACCCGTGCGCGGGCGTGATCACCACGTTGCAGCCCAACCAGACCGTCGAGTGCGTGCGCCCGACCAGGTACGTGATCACGGCGCAGGACGCGGTGAACGGGTCGGTCGCGCACACCGCGACCGTGAGCGGTGTCGCCCCGAGCGGCGCGACCGTCACCTCGGCCCCGTCGACCTCGACCACGCCGACCTTCGTGCCCGCGCCCGCGCTCACCATCTCGCAGACCTACACCCCCGGCGACGAGAACGGCGACGGCCGCGTCGAGGCGGGGGAGACCGTCCGGTTCCAGGCGACCATCACCAACAACGGCAACGTGGCGCTGAGCAACGTCAACGTCGTCATCGTCACCGGGGCGCAGTCGCCGTCCGGGTGCGCGCCCGCGCTGGTCGTCCAGTCCGGGGCGACCGCGGTCTGCACCCAGTCCATCCCGTACGTGGTGACCCCGCAGGACGCGGCGGCGGGCGTGGTCACGCGCGCCGTGCGGGCCAGGGGCACCTCCGCGGGCGGCGTCGTGGCGCTGTCCGAGCCGGTCACCTCGTCCATCCCGGTGTTCGTGCCGAGCCCCTCGATCGGGCTCACGCACACCGCCCAGTTGATCGACGCCAACGGCAACGGCCTCGGCGACCTCGGCGAGCTGATCCAGTTCAGCGTCACCATCAACAACACCGGCAACGTGACCCTCACCGACGTCATCGTCGAGGGCGTGCTCAGCGGCAACGCCGAAACGCTCTGCCCGCAGGCGTCGATGCTGCCCGAGGCCAGCGCCTCGTGCCCGCGCGGGCTGTACACGATCACCCAGCACGACGTCGAGGTCGGCGCGGTGCTGGGCATCGGCACCGCGGTCGGCACCGCGCCCAACGGCACCCGGGTCCGCTCGGTGCCGATCACCGTCAACATCCCGGTCTTCGACCCGGCGCCGGTGCTGGGCCTGGTCAAGGACGACATCCTGGTCGACGGCAACGGCAACGGCCTCGCCGACGCGGGTGAGCCGATCAACTACACCTTCGCGGTGACCAACGTCGGCAACGTGACCGTCACCGGCCTGAACATCGTCGACCCACTGCTGACCGGCACCACCTGCCCGAAGACCACGCTGATCCCGCAGGAGAGCACCACCTGCACCTCCAACGCGCCGCACATCACCACCACCGCGGACGTGGCGGCAGCCGAGGTCGTCAACGTGGCCACCGCCCGCGGCACCGCACCGGACACCTCGGTCGTGGTGTCGCTGGAGTCGCGCACCAACACGCCCACCTTCGTCGCCGTCCCCGGCCTCGCGCTCGACAAGATCGCGGTGCTCGGTGACACCAACGGCAACGGGCTCGCCGACCTCGGCGAGAACATCCAGTGGTCGTTCCTGGTGGTCAACAACGGCACCACGCCGCTGTTCCGGCTGCACATCGTCGACCCGGTCGCGGGCCTGGTCACCTGCCCGATCACCGACCTGGCCGTGCTCGCGGCCACGACCTGCGTGGCCAACGCCCCGCACCCGGTGACCGAGAGCGACATCCTGCTCGGCGAGGTCGCCAACACCGCGCTCGCCGTCGCCGACCTGGGCGACGCGGGCCAGACCGAGGTCGTCTCGCCGCCCGACTCGACGGTGACGCCGACCGCGGGCCCGAACCCCGGGCTGACCCTGTCGAAGCGGGCCGACCTGCAAGACCTCAACGACAACGACCTGGCCGACAAGGGCGAGTACATCAACTACTCGTTCGTGCTCACCAATACCGGCAACCTGACGCTCACCCAGATCCGGGTGGACGACCCCAAGGCCGGGGCGGTGACCTGCCCGGTGGCCATCCTGGTCCCCGGCGCGAGCACCACCTGCACCGCGGCGCCGTACCTGGTGACCGGTGACGACATCGCCGCCGGGATCGTCCGCAACGTCGCGGTCGGCTACGGCACCCCGCCGGTCGGCCCGGTCGTGCAGACCCCGCCCGCCATCGCCGAGGTCCCGATCGCGTACCCGGGTCTGACCCTGGACAAGATCGCCACCCTCGACGACGTGGACGAGGACGGCTTCGCCAGCGTCGGCGAGACCATCGTCTACACCTTCGTGCTGGTCAACATCGGCAACGTGCCGATGACCGACATCCAGGTCGACGACCCGAAGGCCGGTGTGGTCACCTGCCCGGTGACGACCCTGCTGCCGGGGGAGACCACGACCTGCTCCTCGGAGCCGTACGAGGTCACCGAGGCCGATGTCGCGATCGGGGTCGTGCACAACGAGGCGACCGCGTCCGGGCAGCCCCCGGGCACCGACCCGCCGTACGTGACCCCGCCCGACACCGCGGACGTGCCCACCACCGAGATCGTCTCCGGTGAGGACCCGAACGAGGCCGCGGACGCCCCGGCGATCACCCTGGTGAAGTCGGCCGCCCTGCGCGACACCGACGGCGACGACCTGGCCGACGTCGGCGAGCTGATCGACTACACCTTCCTGGTCACCAACACCGGTGACGTCGCGCTCAGCGGCATCCACGTCGACGACCCGAAGATCACCGACGTTGTCTGCCCCGACACGACCCTCGACCCGGGCGAGTCGGTCACCTGCGCCAAGCTCGGCTACGTGGTCACCCAGGCCGACGTCGACTCGGGCACCGTGCACAACGTGGCCACCGCCTCCGGCGACACCGGCGGCGGCGACACGGTGACCTCCTTGCCGTCCGAGGCGAACGTCCCCGCGGACGACGTCGTCCCCGGCGGCGGAGACGCCGAGGAAGCCGAACCCGCCGCCCAGGGCGGTCTCGCCGCCACCGGCACCACGGCCACGGTCGCCCTCTTCGGCTGGTCGCTGGTGTTCATGGTCGCGGGCGTGCTCGTACTGCTCGGCAGCCGCGATAGGCGCAAGAAGGCATAACCAGAGCTAGACCCACGTTCGGCTTCGGCCGGATGTGCTGACGCTGTGGCCCGCGGGGATCTCCACCCCCGCGGGCCACAGCGCTGTTCCCGCCCTCCCGCGCCGAGGCGATCACTCCTCTGATCGCCTTATCGACTATGCACTATCAAGATAACTAGTAATATAGTCCGGTCTGCCCGTGAGATCCACGGAACCAGGCACAAAGCAGCACGGGACGGGGGTGGTCGACCTGGCGCCGCCGGACTGATGGCCACGGCGTCGAGCACGGTCGGGGGACTTACCCCCGCGTTCCTTGACCGTCGACCAGCGGCGGCCGCCTACTGTCCTCGTGGAGCGGACACGGCAGGACCAGGTGTCGAGGAGTCGGAGCGCGCCCATCCGGGATCCGCGGCTCGCGGGGGTGCTCGCCCTGCAACGCGCGGCGGGCAACCGCGCCGTGGCGAGCCTGATGCCCGTCCAGCGGGTGATCGATGTCGGGGGCGCCGACCTGGTCGACGTCCTGGCCAAGAACCCCGCCCTCGTCGCACACGCCCAGAAGCGGGTGGCATGGGCTCGCCGCCACTCGCGCCGCGCCGCGGCAGGCGTCACCTCGGTCGACCACGCGTGGTGGTTCCACAAGCACATCCAGCCTGAAGTGCACCGCCTGACCTGGGACACGTTCACCGGCTACCTGCACAGCCCGAACACGACCATCACCGTCAGCGCGGTGGTGGGCAGCATGCCGTTGACCCGCGCGGTCGTGCAGGCGATCAACGTGCACCGAGCCCGCTTGGCGCGAACGCCCGGCCGCGACTTCGGCGTGCTCCCGGTGTCCAAGCGGCACCCGTGGGACAGCCACGTCGAGGCCAGGTTCGACCGGGACCACGTCGCGCGGGAGCTCGACCTCAAGCGCAGGCAGGTCCACCTCAGGCACGTGGTGATGTCGTCGTGGTTCCGCACGTTGCCCGCCGTCCTCGGTCGCGTGCGGTTCATCGATCCCGCTGATCAGGGCATCGCCGCGGTGGCGATCAACTCCCTGACCGCCCGGCTGCGGCTGCTCTCCGGCGAGCGCGCCCCGGACCTCGGTGACGAGCTCGCCGCCGCCGCGCTCGGCTTGACCCGGGCGCTCGACCTGTGCGAGTTCAACCTGAACCTGGGGCACGGCCCGCAGAACACCGTCATCGGGTACGCCTCCCGCGGCTGCACCGAGCTGGCCCTGCGGGTCGCTGCCGAGAAGGAGCGATTCGACTCGATCGGTGCGCTGGCGGGCGCGGTCACCGCCAAGATCCGCGCGGCCGCCCACCACGCGGGCCAGGACGCCGTCGAGGCACACCTCGCCGAGCACGAGCCGCTGGAGCTCCTGACCGGGATGCTGCCCGCGGTCGACCCCCTTCCCCGTTCGGTCGTGGTCGAGGCCCTGCACGAACTGGCGTTCACCCTCGGTACGGACCTCATGGCCCAGGACGAGGGCAAGCCCGCGCACACGGGCGGTGCCGACCGGTTCGTCCCCCGTGTGCAAGGCGTGCTGGTGCCCGTCGGTGAGTCCGTCTACTCGATGGCCCGCACAGCGCAGCACGGGGCGGTCCCCGAGTCCGCGCTCACCGAGCTCGTCGCCAGGTTGACGACCATGGTCGCGGTCTTCGAGGCCATCGCCGCGGAGACGGCACCCAGGCGGCGGATCGCCAAGCGCACCGCCAAGCGGACCGCCCGCGAGCCGAAGCCCTTCCAGGAGCGTCCCACGGTCGAGGTCAGGGCGCCCGTGGTGTTCGGGAAGCCCGCCGAGCGGGAGAAGGAAGTGGGGCGCGAAAAGGAGGTGGAGCGCGAGAAGGAGGTGGAGCGGGAGTCGCCGGTCGAGAGCAAGGCAGCCGTGGCGACCGGGTCGCTGCTCACGGGCTCCCCGGTGGGCGAGCGGCGACCGAAGCGGACGTTGGCGAACCTGGGCGACCACCCGGACGACGTCGCGGGCAGGTGGTCGGAGCGGACCAAACGCAGCCGTGCTGCCGCGCCGAGCACCGACTCGACCGCGGACGACGGCAGTGGCACCCCGCTGATCGAGCGCTGGGAGTCGGACGAGGAGCCGGAGAAGTCCGACGAGTCGACGCCCTGAGGCGGTCCAGCGGCGGTCCAGCGGGGCTCAGGGTCGGGTGGTCATGCTGGGTGGGTTGGTGTCCCGAGGGAAGGAGCGACCATGGGTGACGACCGTGAGCCGTGGGTTGTCCCGGAGTTCGATGACTACGACACGCCGATGGAGGTCACCGCGTACGTCGCGCGGCAGGACTAACCGTTGACGGAGCCCTTGGCGCGGGAAGAGTTTCTTGCGGCGTTGCGTGCGCTTTCCAGTCGTTACTGGGGTTCGCATCCCTTCCACGTGCGCATGCACGCCGGGACCCTCACCCCGGCCGAACTACGCACGTGGGCGGCGAACCGGTGGTACTACCAGAGTGTCCTACCGCGCAAAGACGCCGCCATCATCAGCAACTGCCCTGTCCCCGAGGTTCGCAGGCTGTGGCTAGAGCGGATCGTCTACCACGACGGCGCCGGTGACAATGAGGGCGGCAGGGAAGACTGGCTCCGGTTGTGTGAGGCGCTGGGTCTCTACCGCGCCGAGGTGCTCGACGAACGACACGTGGTGCCCGCGGTGCGGTTCGCGGTGGACGCGTATGTGACGTTCGCGCGGACGCAGCCGTGGGTGATGGCGGTGGCGTCGGGGCTTACCGAGATGTTCGCCGGGCACCTGATGCGCCGCCGGATCACCGATGTCCTCGCGCACTACGAGTGGATCTCGCCGGACGACCTCGCGTACTTCACCACCCGGGTCGAGGCCGTGGCAGGCGAGGGCAAGCAGGCGGTCGACCTGGTGCTCGCGCACTGCCGCACGCGGGCCGAGCAGGACGCCGCCGTGGCAGCGTTGGCGTTCAAGTGCGACGTGCTCTGGTCCATGCTCAGCGCCATCGACGCGGCGGGGGCCCGGTGAGCGCGTGGGCGCCGCTGCTGCGGCGGGGTGCGCGACTGGGGTTCGACACCGTGCGGCGAGCCCCAGTCGTGCTCTTCCCCGAGGGTGTTCTCGTCCTCAACGCCACCGCGGCGGCCGTCGTCGGCGCGTGCGACGGGGTGGCCACGGTGCCGGACATCGTCGGCGGGCTGGCCGGGCGGTACGCGGACGTGCGCGACGACGACGTGCTGACCCTGCTGCGCGGGCTCGTCGCGCGCGGCGTGCTGCGCCCCGAGGAGACCGGAGGGACCGGATGACCGCGTCACCCCCGTTCGGCATGCTCGCCGAGCTGACCCACCGCTGCCCGCTGCACTGCCCGTACTGCTCCAACCCGCTCGACCTGGTCCGGCGCGACCGTGAGCTGAGCACCGACCAGTGGCGGTCCGTCCTCACCCAGGCCAGGGCGCTGGGCGTGCTGCAAGTCCACCTCTCCGGCGGCGAACCCCTTGCCCGCCGTGACCTGCCCGAGCTGGTCAGCCACGCGCACGGGCTCGGCTGCTACGTCAACCTCGTCACCAGCGGCTTGGGCCTGACCCACCAGCGCATGGCCGATCTCGCCCAGCGCGGCGTCGAGCACGTGCAGCTCTCGGTGCAGGCCGCGGACGAGGCGCGGGCGGACATCATTGCCGGAGCGCGTGCCGCTAAGCACAAGAAGGTGGCTGCTGCTGCCATCCGTGAGGCAGGTCTACCGCTGACAGTGAACGTTGTCTTGCACCGTCGTAACCACGACCAGGTCGGCGCGATCATCGACCTGGCGGAGGAGCTCGGCGCTGACCGGTTGGAGTTGGCGAACACCCAGTTCTACGGCTGGGCGTTGCGCAATCGGGCCGCGCTCATGCCGACCCGGGCCCAGCTCGACGCCGCCGAACCGGTCGTGCGGGCTGCCCGGCGGCGGCTCGCGGGGCGGATGGAGGTGGTCTACGTGCTGGCCGACTACCAGGACCGGCTCCCGAAGCCCTGCATGCACGGCTGGGGCGCGCGGCAGCTGACCGTGGCGCCCGACGGCACCGTGCTGCCGTGCCCGTCCGCGCACGTGATCACGTCGTTGGAGTTCGACAACGCGACTGAGCGGCCGCTGGCCGAGATCTGGTACGAGTCGTCGTCGTTCAACGCCTACCGCGGCGAGGAGTGGATGCGTGAGCCCTGCCGGTCGTGTGATCGCCGTGGTGTCGACCTCGGTGGTTGCCGCTGTCAGGCGTTCCTGTTGACCGGGGCGGCGGAGAACACCGACCCGGTGTGCGCGTTGTCGCCGCACCACGGCTTGGTCGAGCGGGCGGTCGTCCCGGTGGTGGACGTGCCGTTCGTGATGCGCGGATGAGGGTCGTCGTCCTGGGCACTGCGGCTGGGGGAGGGCTGCCGCAGTGGAACTGCGCGTGCGAGCTGTGCGAGCGCTCTCGCGAGGGTGACTCTGCCGTGCTTCCGCGTTTGCAGGACTGTGTAGCGGTAAGCGCGACTGGTCGGAACTGGTACCTGCTCAACGCTTCCCCGGACCTACGCGCCCAGATCATTTGCACACCAGAGCTTGCGCCTGGTCCCGGTAGGCGCCAGACCCCGATTCGTGGTGCGCTGCTTACCGATGCCGAACTTGACCACACTCTAGGGCTGGCATTGCTCCGTGAGGGTCCACTGACGGTGTGGGCGCCACCTCCGGTGCTTGACGCTGCCGCCGTGCGGCCGCTCGTCGCGCATTACCAGCGCTGGGACTGGTTTCCGGCAGATGGCACCTTCCGGTTGGACGAGGGGCGCCTGGAATGCGCGGTGTTCCCGTTGTCCGGCAAACGACCCCGGTACGCGACGGGCGCGGCAGACGCGCCGGACTGGGTGGTCGCGTACCGGATCACGGACGTGGGCACCGGCGGGTCGCTGGTCTACGCGCCGTGCCTGGCCGCGTGGCCCGACGGGTTCGACGAGTTCACCTCGGGCGCGACCTGCGCGTTGCTCGACGGCACCTTCCTCGGTCCGGACGAGATGTCCACCACCACCGGTCGCGGTGACCAGCGCGGCATGGGGCACTTGCCGATCGTCGAGTCGCTCGCTCTGCTGCGACCGGGTTCGACGCGCTGGCTCTACACGCACCTGAACAACACCAACCCGGTTGTCGCCCGGGACTGCGCGGCCAGGGGCCGGATCGCCGTCGCGGGGGCGGCGGTCGCCGAGGACGGCGCGCGGTACGAGCTGTGATCGGCGCAGCCTACGGGAACGGCGCCGGGCAAGTCAGGGGCCAATGGCGGTTGCCGTCTCCACGCGTAGCCGATTGACTGCCGTGATCGGGAACGTTTCACCGGCTGGACCGCCGCCCCGGTACCCGGCAACGATCGGCGGTCCGGCGTCCTGCTGCCCGCCAGGTCGTGTCCCGCCACCAGCCAGGGGTAATCATGCAGGTCACCGTGCTCGGCCCGCTCACAGCCATCGGTTCGTCCGCAGGCGCGGCGCCGGTCGGCGTGGCACCCAGTGCCACCAAGCCGAAGCAAGTACTCGCTTTGCTCGCGTTGCGCGTCAACACCGTGGTGTCCACCCCGCGCCTCATCGACGAGCTGTGGGGGACGCGCCCGCCCAAGAGTGCCGTTGTGACGCTCCAGACCTACGTTTTGCGTCTACGTCGGTTGCTGACACCTCTTGCGGACGTTCCCATTCGCTCGATCCTCACGACGGCGACGGGTGGGTACTCCTTGTGTCTAGAGCCGACGCAGATCGACTACGAGCGCTTTCGGCAGCGTGCGTCTCTTGGTGCGGACGCGCTTGCTGGGGGAGACGTCGCCAGGGCCGCTGCTCTGTTGCACAGTGCGCTATCGCTGTGGCGTGGTCCCGCGCTCGCTGATGTCCGAGTAGGACGGTTGCTGGAGACCCATGTGACGACGATGGAACAAGAGCGGCTCAGTGTGCTGGAACAGCGCGTGGACGCCGATCTCCGGTTGGGAAGGCATCTGGGGATGTTGGGTGAGCTGGCCGGGCTGACCAGGGAGCTGCCGCTGCACGAGAACCTGCATGCCCAGTACATGGTCGCCTTGTACCAGGCTGGTCGGCGCTACCAGGCTCTAGAGGTGTTCCGGCAGCTGCGCTGTGCCTTGGCGGAGGAGTTGGGGCTGTCGCCGACTGGTTGGGTTGAGCGTGTGCATCAAGCGATCCTGGCCTCCGACGAGGTGGGATCACCGCTGCTGGAACTCAACCGACGCTGAGGACGGCGTTGAGCACCGCGTCGTCGTCGGACTCGAGCACGCTGCGTAGGTCCAGCAGGCATCGCCCTCGCTCGGTTCGCCCGACGACCGGGGTGAGCCCGACGCGCAGAGGTTGTGCGTACGACTCGGGCAGGCTTACCGCTGCGCTGGGAAGTTCTACGCCTGGAGCCCCACCGCCACCTACGACCGCGATGGATGGGACGACCGCTACGTCGACACCGCGTTCGGACAGTGCTGCCGCAAGCCGTTCAGCCCGTCGAGTGAGGTCGTCCAGATTGGCCTCTAGAGCTGAGACGACTGGCGGTCGTGGTCCGCGCAGCGTTGCCTCTAGAGCTGCCAAGGTGAGCTTGTCGACGCGAACCGCGCGAGCTGCTGGATGTCTGCGCAGGCGTTCGATGAGGTTCGCCGCGCCGAGCAGGAGACCTGCCTGCGGGCCGCCGAGGAGCTTGTCCCCGCTCGCGGTGACCAGGGAAGCACCGTCTCGCAGCACGGTGGCCGCGTCCGGCTCGGCAGGCAGAGCCGGGTGCGGGGCGAGCAGGCCGGAGCCGATGTCGACGACCAGCGGGACGCCGAGCCCGGCCAGGTCGGCCACGGTGGGGGTGCTGGTGAAGCCGGAGACGACGAAGTTCGACGGGTGGACCTTGAGCACGAACCCGGTGTCGCCGGTGATCGCGTCGGTGTAGTCGCGGACCGTGGTGCGGTTGGTGGTGCCGACCCCGCGCAGGTGGGCGCCGGTGGAGCGCAGCAGGTCGGGGATGCGGAACCCGTCGCCGATCTCGACCAGCTCACCCCGGCTGACCAGGATGTCCCTGGTGCCCGCCAGCACGATCGCGCACAGCAGCAGTGCGGCGGCGTTGTTGTTCACCACGTGCGCGTCCTGGGCGGCGGGCACCGCGGCCCGCAGCGCGTCGATGGTGCCCTGGCCGCGGCGGCGCCGTGCGCCGGTCGCCAGGTCGAACTCGATGTCGGTGGTGCCCGCGGCGGCCTGCACGGCGGCTCGCGCGGCGGCGGACAGGGGAGCGCGGCCCAGGTTGGTGTGCACGAGGACGCCGGTCGCGTTGATCACCGGTCGGGGTGCGGCGCGCAGAGCGGTCCTGGCGTGGTCGGCGACCTGGTCCGGTGTGATGCGCCCGGCGCGCACGTGGTCCTGGGCGGTGCGGATCGCGGCCTTGACCGGGTCCTTGCCGAGGGTGTCGACCTCGGCTGCCAGCTCGGCCAGGACGGCGTCGGTGCGGGGTACCTGCCTGCGCGGGTCGGTCATGGGCGCGCTCGGCGGAGGCGGACGGGAATCGAACCCGCCAGCGGCAGGACCTGCCGCTCACCGGTGTTGAAGACCGAGCCGGCCACCAGGCCGGAGACGCCTCCCCTGGACACTCGGTGATCATGACACACTGCCGGGTGTGACCGATCGGCTGACCCGGTACGCCCACGGTGGCGGTTGTGCCTGCAAGATCCCGCCGGGTGAGCTGGAGCGGGTGGTCGCCGGGCTGATCAGGACGCCGGCCGATCCGCACGGTGACCTGCTGGTCGGCCTGGACACCGGCGACGACGCGGGCGTCGTGGGCCTCGGTCCGGATCTCGCGCTGGTGGCGACCACGGACTTCTTCACCCCTGTGGTGGATGACGCCTACGACTGGGGCCGCATCGCCGCCGCGAACGCGTTGTCCGACGTGTACGCCATGGGCGGGCGGCCGGTGGTCGCGCTGAACCTGCTGGGGTGGCCGCGTGACGTGCTGCCGGTGGAGTTGGCGGCGGAGGTGCTGCGTGGCGGCGCGGATGTCGTGGCGTCCGCCGGGTGCCACCTGGGCGGCGGGCACAGCGTGGACGATCCGGAGCCGAAGTACGGCCTCGCTGTCACCGGTGTCGTCGACCCGAGGCACATCATGCGCAACTCCTCTGGTCGCGCGGGAGTGCCCTTGTCGCTGACCAAGCCTCTTGGGCTGGGAGTGCTCAACAACCGCCACAAGGCGACTGGAGAGGTGTTCCCGCACGCGGTCGAGGTGATGGCAACGCTCAATCGGGATGCCGCAGCAGCAGCGGTCGCTGCCGGTGTCACCTGCGCGACGGATGTGACCGGCTTCGGTTTGCTCGGTCATCTCCACAAGCTCGCTCGCGCTAGCGGCGTCACGGCGGTCATTGACTCGGCAGCGGTCCCTTACCTTGACGGTGCCCGCGAAGCCCTCCGCGACGGTTACGTCAGCGGCGGCACACGGCGCAACCTGGAATGGGTAGCCCCACACACCTCGTTGGGCTCGGACTCGCTCTTGCTCGCGGACGCGCAGACCTCCGGTGGGCTGCTCATCGCCGGTGAGATCCCCGGCGCGACCGTGATCGGCGAGCTGGTGCCGCGCGACTGTCACACCGTCGTGGTGCGATGAACGCTCCCGATGGAAGAGGACAGATGAATCGACCCCAGGTTGTGTCCAGAGAAGAGTGGCAGGCCGCGCGCGACGAGTTGATGGTGAAGGAGAAGGCCCTCACCCGCGCGCAGGACGCCCTCGCCGCCGAACGCAGGCGCCTGCCCATGGTGCGGGTCCGCTCCGACCACGAGTTCACCGCACCGGACGGCAGCACCGTGGCCTTCCCCGGCTTGTTCGACGGCAAGCGCCAGTTGGTCGTCTACCACTTCATGCGCGCCGCGGGCAGCGCCGCGATCTGCGGTGGCTGCGCCACCTTCACCGACAACGTCCCCGACCTGCCCCACCTCGCCGCCCGCGACACCCGGCTCATCCTCATGGCACCCGCGCCGCAGGAGGAGATCGAGCCGGTGCGCGCCCGCTTCGGCTGGACCACCCCGTGGTACTCCGCTTACGGCAACGGCCTGTACGAGGAGATAGGTCTAGGTGGCGGCTTCGCCCTGTCGGTGTTCCTGCGCGACGGCGACGAGGTGTTCCACACCTACGAGACCACCTCGCGTGGAGTCGACCGTCTCCGGCTGGACTTCAGCCTCCTCGACCTCACCCCGTACGGGCGGCAGGAGCAGTGGGAGGACTCGCCGGAAGGCTGGCCGCAGGACCCGACCATGCGGTGGTTGCGGCTGCGCGACGAGTACTAGGTGACCCGGTGCGGGTGATCGCGACGGCCGGGCACGTCGACCACGGCAAGTCGACCCTCGTCCGGCTGCTCACCGGCATGGAACCCGACCGCTGGGAGCAGGAGCGGCGCCGCGGCCTGACCCTCGACCTGGGGTTCGCCTGGACGTCGCTGCCGGGGGTCGGCGAGGTCGCGTTCGTCGACGTCCCCGGGCACGAGCGGTTCGTCCCCACCATGCTCGCCGGGGTCGGCCCCGCGCCAGCCGTGCTGTTCGTCGTGGCCGCCGACTCGCCGTGGATGCCGCAGGCCGAGGAGCACCTGGCCGCCATCGACGCGCTGGGGGTGGCGCACGGCCTGCTGGTGGTCACCCGCGCCGACCTGGCCGACCCCGGGCCGATCCGACGGGACGCGCTGGCCAGGATCGCGCGGACCTCGCTGGGGCCGGTGCCGTCGGTCGTCGCCAACGACGGGATCGGGGGACTGCGGACGGCGGTCGCGGACCTGGTCGGGGGCCTCCCCGCGCCCGATGTCGACGGTGGTGTCCGGTTGTGGGTCGACCGGTCGTTCACCGTCGCCGGAGCGGGCACGGTCGTGACCGGCACCTTGCGGGCGGGCACGATCCGGCCGGGCGACGAGCTGCTGCTGCGCGGGAAGTCTGTGCGGGTGCGTGGCGTGCACGCGTTGGGCGAGGCGCGGTCGTCGGTGTCGGCCGTGGCTCGGGTGGGGGTCAACCTGCGTGGGGTAGAGCGGTCCGAGGTGGAACGCGGGGACGCGTTGGTGTCTAGAGGCGGCTGGTGGGACGCCCAGGTTGTCGACGTCACCTGCGCGGGGCTGGCTCGGCAGGTGGTGGTGCACATCGGTGCCGCCGCTGTGCCCGCCCGCGCGCATGCCTTGCCTGATGGGAGCAGGCTGTTTCTTACGCGGCCGCTGCCTCTATGCGTGGGGGATCGCGTTCTGGTGCGCAATCCGAGTACGCACGGCATCGTCGGGGGTTCGGTCGTGGACCTGGACCGGTTGGGTCGATCGCCAGTGTTCACGGCCTGCCAGCGCACGCCGTTGGGGCGCACGGGTCGAGTGGTCGCGGGGGAGTGGTACACCGACCAGTGGGACGCATTGTCGACGCGTGCACGGTCGGAGTTGGCCGTATGGCGCTTGGACCATCCGCTGGAGGTAGGGCTACCGACGGAGACCTTGCGGCGGAAGTTGCGGCTGCCTAGCGCTGAGCTTGTGGCGCCGCTGTTGTCCGGCCACGATAGTCCTGACTTACCGAAGGCTGTCGTGGTCGCTTTGGACGCGTTGACTGTGGACCTCTCGGCCGCGCCGTTCGCCGCTCCGGACGCGACTCGGTTGCGACAGTTGGGGTTGGGGTCGCGTGAGGTCGCGGTGGCGGTGCGCGCGGGACGGTTGGTGAAGCTCGCCGATGGAGTCGTCCTGTTGCCCGGGTCTGTGGAGGACGCCGCTCGCGTGTTGGCGGGTCTCGCGCAGCCGTTCACCACGAGTCAGGCGCGGCAGGCACTGGGGACGTCTCGGCGGGTCGCGTTGCCGCTACTGGCGTTGCTTGATCGCACGGGCGTGACCAAGCGGCTGCCCGACGACACTCGTCAGCTGCGGTAGTAGCCACCACACCATCGCCAACACAAACCCACCGGCTAGAGCTAGCGCTATCGGCACCTCAGGCTCTAGTGCGGCGCCTACGGCGAAGAACACCGCTCTAGCCACAACCAACCACGTGACCGGGCCTTCGCCGCGGAAGCAGCCGCACGGCGTCCCGGGATGGCGCCTCTTCCGGTCAACGAGGTAGAACGTGAAAGCCGCATAGAGGGCAACGACAGCGTAAGGGGTCAGAAACACCGACGCGGCAACCGTTAGCTCGACGGCCGCGAGCCAGCGGTGGTCGAACGCGGCGAGCAGCAACAGGATCGCCGCACCGGCCGCCACGGTTCCCAGCACGTCATCACGCTAGACCCCTTGCGCCGACTGGGAATCCGACATTCGGTGGAACCGGTTGATCACGCGTTCCCGCTGCTCTAGCGTCAAGCCGCGTGACCACGGCACAGCGACTCGACTTGGTGGCGCCCAGCGGCGCCGAGGTCGCCATCACGCTGCCCGGCCTGGAGCCGGTGTCCAGCATCGCCGCCGCGGTCCGCTTCGCGGGCGGCTCGTACGGCACCGGCTTCCAGATCGGACCCCTCGGCTACCAGGCGTTCGCGGGCACCCACGTCGCCCCGGCCAAGACCACCGACCGCTTCCTGGTCCACGGCCGCGAGGTGGTCGTCACCGAGGCCGACGACGGCCAGTCCTCGACGGCCGCCCTCATCGGCACCCACCACGAACTGATGACCGTCTACGCGGGCCCAGCCCCCCGCCGCGACCGGGTCTTCGCCCTCTTCAACTCCCTCCGCGTCACCGACACCCCCGCGGGCCTGCTCGTCGCCCCACGCCGGGCAACCCTGCTCGACACCATGAGCGAACACCTCATCCTCGCCGTCCGCGGCTACGGCCAGATCTCCATCCCCGGCCCCGCCCAAGCCCGCACCCACATCCCCACCCACGCAGGCGCCCCCACCCACCACGGCGAGGTCTGGAAGGTCCCCCTCGCGGGCTCCGGCCACATGTTCGTCCTCGGCTTCCCCACCGCCGCCGCGGAAGTCCAACTGGCACAAGCCCCAACCCCCACCCGCCTGGCCTGGCTCAACGCCATCAACATCGCCTGGAACCCCCGATGACCGCGCCCGCCCGCGCCACTCCAGCGGCACCGCGGCGGCCGCGAGAGGCACGGATGGTCATCTCGCCTGTGACCGACTGGGTTACCGCTCGGACGCACTCGTCGGCGATGGCTGCCGGAAACGGCGATGTCGCGGCGGGGAGCGGGGTGGCCGCGTGCGTGGCTGAACCGGCGCGGTCGCGTGGGTGGCGGTCTCGCTGGTCGGAAGCGGTCGCCGTGCCTGCGGGTGGCGGGGGTGGGCGGTGAGCGCGATGACGGCGTTCCTGGTGATCACCTGGGTGGCCATCGTGGTGCTGTTCCTGGGGTTGGCGGCGGTGTTGCGGGAGGTCCGGTTGTTGCGGGCCGTCGTCGGGCGGGAGGCGGGTGGGTTCTCGGGGGCGGGGGACATCGAGTTGGGGGCGCGGTTCGCCGGGCGGGTGGTGTTGGCGGCGGATACCGGGTGCCCGTTGTGCCGGGAGGTGGCGGAGCGGCTCACCGACGCGGTGTTGCTGACCCACGAACCGGCGTCGGCGTGGGACGTGGGGCTGGACGTGGTGAGTGATCGGGAGGCGTGGCGGGCGGTGTCGCACCTGGCGCCGCCGGTGTTGATGTTGGTCGGGGCGGACGGGGTGGTGCGGCGGGTGTCGCTGCCCGTGCGGGCCGAGCAGGTGGACTCCGTGCTCGACGACTGGGGGGTGCGCGGTGGCGCTCACGCTGGATCGGATACCTGACCACGAGTCCGGCACCGGCCGGACCACGGCGCTCAGCGCCCTCAAGACCACCGGCAGGCGCCGCACGGTCCTGCGCGCCATCACCCTGGGCGCGCTCACCCTCGGCACCGCCGCCCTGACCTTCCCCCGCCGCGCCGGGGCCGAGGTCGGCCCGAACGCCCTCACCGGCTGGGACCGCACCGACTGCCGCGACGCCTACCCCGTCGGCTACGACGAGGACCCGGACACCAGCGGCGCCCACGTCAACGCCTACGCCGCCTGCGTGGGCGGAGCCTGGCGCGGCAGCGACTTCTGCGCGGCGGGCTGGCACAAGTACGGCACCCACACCGAGGGCGACATCCAGGTCGACCACACCGCCGTCTCCACCACCTGCGGCACCACGACCATGAAGAACGCCTGGCGCTGGACCACCCCCGACGGCAAGACCTACCGCTGCTCCGACGGCTTCAGCACCTACTGGGGCCCCGACCAGTCCGGCTACACCTACCTCACCATCTGCCGAACCCGCCTCTGACCATGCCGCACCCCACCGCGCCAACCCCGTCTCGCTGCCGTGTGGCATGTCCCGGCAGGCTGGATGTGGGGCCTGTGTCTCGCCTCGGTCCGCTTGCCAGGGTGCTGTTTGCCAGGGTGCTGTTTGGTGGAGTGCCGTGTGGCGGAGTGCTGTTTCGTGGCGTGCTGCGTGCCGGGGTGGTGGGCTGATGGGGAGGCGGTGGCACCCGGTCGGGCTCGGGGTGGGGTTGGCTGTGGCGGCGGTTGTCGGCGTGCTGTGGGTGCCCTGGGTGTTCGTGGGGGTGACGGCGGGGTTCGCGACGTCGGGGTCCACTTGAAGTCGGAACTCGGCACATGTGCTGAGCTCGCCGGTCTGGCGAGGTTCTCCCGCCTTCGCGTTCCGCGTCGGACTCCTGGTTGGTGGTGTGATCACCGCGCTGGTGCTGGTGGTGGTCGGGTCGGTTGCTCGCGCGCCGGTGCCGTGGTGGGGGCGGTGGGGGCTGGTCGGGGTCGTGCTGGTGCTGGTCGCGGTCAACGAGCTCGGCCTGGTGACGATCCGGTTCCCGGAGAACCGGCGGCTGGTGCCCGAGGGCGTGTTCCGGCTCGGCAGGCACCTCGGGCCGCTGCAGTTCGGCATCGAGATGGGCACCGGCGCCCGCACCTACCTGCCCAGCGGTCTGCCCTACATCGCCGCGACCGCCGTCCTGCTCACCGCGTCGCTGCCGCAAGCCCTCCTGGCGGGCGCAGGCTTCGGCCTCGGCCGCGCCCTCATGACCACGGCCTCCCTCAACCACCCCGACGACTGGCACGCCCTGTGGTCCCGCCACACCTCCCTCCTGACCCCACTACTCAGCGGTGCCTTCCTCCTCTCCCTACTCGGCGCCCTCCTCACCGCGACCTAAAACACCTGGCACCGGCCCCGTTCGGCTCGATAGGTTCTCCTCCGGCGAGTCGGACGAGCAGAGGTGCGCCGTGGTCCAGAACGAGAACACCACCGAGCTGTGGCGCCCCACCGGCCCCGAGGAACTCGACCTCGTCCGCCGCTCGAACTGGACCGCCTGGCCACCGCGCCTCCCGGAGCAGCCGATCTTCTACCCGGTCCTCAACGAGGACTACGCCATCAGGATCGCCCGCGACTGGAACGTCCCCCACCACGGCGTCGGCTACGTGACCCGCTTCCACGTCGACACCGCCCACCTCCAGCGCTACCCCGTCCAGCAGGCGGGCGGCCGCACCATCCTGGAGCTGTGGGTCCCAGCCGAGGACCTCCCCGAGTTCAACCACCACATCGTCGGTCCCATCGAGGTCGTCCACGAGTTCCGCTAGGCGGTTCTCGCCATGGGCGGACGATCTCGCCTTGGATGTGGGTGATGGCACGGCCACCGGAGCGGCAAGTCCGGCGGCCACATCGCCATGACCAGCGCGGCGGCACCACATCGGTGACCCGTTCCACCGGCACCGCACCGAAGATGTCCCACCGAAACCGGAGGCCGTGCACCGACCACCGGTGGACTCGCCTCGGCGCCGGACCGCGAGAGGCCATCCAAGTCATGGCCGATGTTTGGATAACCTCCCGCGGTCCGAGACGCGACCACGCCGCGTCGATCGGTCGTTGAGAGTAGGCCGGAGCGGCACCTCCTCTCCCGATCCTCGTCGGCAAGCCGGTCTGAACCTCACGACTGACAACGCAACCGGCGCGGAGCTGCCGATGGTCGCCTCGACACCGGCGACCGTAAGCGCCACAACCGAGGTCGAGAACCGCCTCGCCTCAACCGAAACGCCGCGAGCCACCGGCGGACCCGCCAACTGCTCGCACCGCTCAGCGGGCGGGTTTGGGCCCGTGGGTGCCGATCCGGTGATCGGCACCCACGGGGTGGTCAGCGGACTTGGTAGGCGCGGAGGACGGTTTGGTCGACTGTGTTGCCGTTGGTGTCGGTCGCGGTGATGTGGAGGGAGATGAAGCCGGGGGTGGTGGGGTTCTTGACCAGGGCTAAGCCGTCGCCGGTGGGGATGTGGAGGGTGGGGGTGGGGTGCCAGGTCCGGCCGTCGGTGGTGGAGTACTCCAGGCGGAGGGTGGTGATACTGCTCGCGGGGACACCGGCCTGGCGTTGGGTGTGGAGGCGGAGGGGGAGGAGGGTGCCGGGACGGGCGGTGTCCTGGTCGTCGAGGTCGGCGGTGGTGCGGACGGCCAGTAGGGGTGGGGGAGTGGTGCCGTCCTCGTGGAAGGTCCAGGTGATGTCGGCGTGGGTGCCCAGTACCGACCAGGGGACTACCCGGTCGACGACGGTGCGCAGGGTGTAGCGGCCCGGTGTGCTGGGGATCGGGAACGTCCCGATCCCGGGTAGGTCGCTGTGGCCGAGGGACACGCCGTCGCGGGACAGGTCGGTGGTCCCGGTCGCGGCCAAGGGGAGGATCGTCGACTGGTCGGGGTCGCCGCTGGAGAGTGGGGCGACGGCGACGGACAGCTCGTCGCCGACCCGGGACACCCCGAAGCCGATCTCGGGAGCGCCGAGGGATGGGCTCAACGGTCCCCGGTTCCAGTGCGTCGCGTACTGCCCGGCCCGGTAGCCGCGGTACGACACCGTCGACTCGCTGTCCGAGGTGTCCGCCGGGAACACGGCGATCACGTGCTGCCAGGTGACCCCGGTCGTGAAGTACTCCGCCCGGCGCCCCGGCAGCACCGTCTCGCGCACCTGCAGCGCCCCCGTGTTCACCCCGGGCGCGTCCAGCAGCGCGTAGTCCGCGCGGAGCGACTTGCCCGGCGCCCCCTGCGCGTAGTACCGCGCGTCGACCCGGGCAAGATCACGCGGCCGCACCGAGTACCGGCTGTCGGGGATCCCGCCCCGGGAGACGAACGCCAGGTGGTACACCGAGTCGGGTGCTTCCAGGGTGGCGCGGTGGGCCAGCAGGAACGTGTGGTCGGTGACCTTCCCCCGGGTCGGCACCAGGTACACCTTCTGCCCGGCCGGGAAGAACCACACCAGCGCCGAGGTCCGCTCGCCGCTCGCCTGCCCCGACACCAGCGACACCTCACCGCTGACCTGCGTTGCCCGCGTCCCGTCAACGGTCGTCGACACCAACCGCCCGCCGGTCGCGTCCAACCCGACCGAAGCGTCGCGGTCCACGGCAACCCCGGGCCGCGCGACCAGACTCACCTCACCGCTCGCGGCCACCTCCACCGCCTGGAAGTCGTAGCGCCCCTTGGGCAACCGCGCCACACCGGCGCCGTTCACCAAGCGCACACCGACAGCCGCGCCCGAGTCCACGTTGACCGCCTTCGCCACGGTCGACGCTGTAGCACCGGTTCGGCCCTTCAGCGTCACCGCCACGTTGTAGCTCTCGGCCTCCAACACAGCAGTCAGCCCTGTCTGGACGACCACACCGTCAGCCCTACCTGTCAGCCGACCGCTCTGCCGCCCAGGCGCACGCCCAGCAGTGTCCGCATAGACCGTTACGTCCACACTGCCGCGCGCAGGCACCACAACCTGGCCCACCGCGGGCACGAACACCGGATTATCGCTGCTGAGCACCACACTCACCGCGGCATCCCCATCGTTGCGATAGGTCACCGTCTTGCTCAACCGGCCCGTGCGCGGCCACGGCACGAACCCGTACCCGACACCGCCGCCGACCGCGCTCACCCGCTGCTCGACCGCCCGCGCCGCGTCCACCCGGCCCGCGCCCTGCTCGAACACGTCCGCCGTGGGCTTCGCGCTGCTCACCAGCACCGACTTCAGCCGGTCCGCCGACCAGTCCGGCCTGCGCTGCGCCAGCAACGCCGCGGCGCCCGACACGTGCGGGGCCGCGAACGACGTCCCGGACAACGCCGCGTAGTGCTCGTCGACCGGTGCCCTGTCACCCGCCGGAGTCCCCACGACCCTGGCCGACACGATGTCGCTACCCGGCGCCGCGATGTCCGGTTTCACCGCGTAGTCCCGTTTCCGCGGCTGCCGGGGCGAGAACGGACTGGTCGTGTCCTCTGTGGTCACGCTGCCGACCGCGATGGCCGAGTCGGCGGCCGCGGGCGTGGTCACCGAGGCGAGCGGGTCGGGGTTGCCCAGCGACCGGTCGTTGCCCGCCGACGCCACGAACAGCGTGCCGTACCGCGCGGTCAGCGAGTCCACCGCGCGCGAGAGCGGATCGGTGCCGTCGCTGTACCCGCCACCCAGGCTCAGGTTCGCCACCCGCACCTTCGGCGCGATCCACTCCAGCCCCGCGATCACCGCGGAGTCCTGGCAGCCGATGGCCGTGCACACCTTGCCGCTCACCAGGTCCGCGTCCGGGGCGACGCCGCGGAACCGGCCCCCCGAGGCCGCTCCCGTACCGGCGATGATCCCCGCCACGTGCGTACCGTGCCCGATCTGGTCGGCCGGACCGGTACCGGTGAAGTCCCGGGACTCCACTACCTTCCCGGCCAGGTCCGGGTGGGTGCCGTCGATGCCTGTGTCCAGCACGCCGACTGTCACGCCGCGGCCGGTGTAACCGTTCTCCCACGCGGTAGGAGCCCCGATCTGCGGCACGCTCACGTCCAACGCAGGCTTCGACACACCGTCCAACCACACAGACGCGCCGGAAGCCGTGAACCAGCCCCAGAACCCTGGCTCCGGGGTAAGAGCAGCGCCATCGACACTAGGAAGCGCCCGCACATCCTTGCCCGGCAGCGGAGACCGCGTAAGAGCGTCCGTGACGATCACAGGCGCGGGTCTGTCCCTGGGCAGCGTCGCCAGGTCGAACAACCGGGGATCGAGTCGACCCGCGTCGACCAAAGGCTGTGCGTCCGACGGCACCAACGAGTTCCCGTCGCGCAGGAAGCCCACGTGGTCGCGGCCGGGTGTCGGCAGGACCTGGACGACGAACTCCCCGCGCGGGCCCGGGACGACGCGCAGTCGATCACCCGTGACGAGCGTGAGGGACTCGCCCGGTGGTGGCGCCGCGGTGGCCGACGCGTGTGTCGACTGGACCGCGGATCCCAGCAGTGTTCCCACGACGAGGCAGGCCAGCACCCTGTACCGGCTCTGGTGACGCATGGCGGATCTCCGTTCCCCTGGATTGGCGCCACAAGTGGTACCAGGGGTCGGTCGCGCCGTGCGCGGATTTGTCCACAGGCCCACCTGGACGGCCGTTTCCCGCCGGGGCAGCGGGTTCTGGGCAGGCTGGGTCCGGAATCCAGCTCATGATCGGTCCTCAGTGGTTCGGGTACTCGGTGCCGTCCTCGGCCATCTGCGCGTCGCCCTCGCCCAACTGGCCCTCGTCCTGCTGGTTGTTCCTGCCGACGAGCTTGAGCTTCAGGATCAGCTTGGTGTTGCGGAGCAGGAGTTGGCGGACGACGGACGGGCGGAGGGAGTCGGTCGCGGCGGCGGCGGTCGCGGAGGAGGTGACGGCGGTGGTGGTCAACAGCGCGAGCAAGGTGGTGGCGACGGTGATGGCGGAGGTGAGTGGACGAGCCATGACGCGACCTCTCTGGCTGGGACGAGCGGTTCTCGGTTGCGGTTGGGGGATGTTCCAGGTGCGGTTTGGTGATGCGAGAACGCCGCCTACCACCCCAACGTGATTTCCGGTGACCGACTGTGGAGCCAGCCCGGCCCGGGACTCGGGCAGCCGGGAACCACGGCCCCGCCAACCGGTGAACGCCCGCTACCGTCCGTCGGCTACGCCAGCCGGTCGACCAGCTCCGTGAGCGCCGGGCCCAGCGGCCGGTCGACCCGCACCGCCGCGTGCGCGTCACCCCGGGTCGGGCCCTTGGTGATGATGAGGACCGGTGTGCCCCGCGTGGCGGCGCGGCGGACGAACCGCAGGCCGGACATGACCGTCAACGACGACCCCAGGACCAGCAGCGCCGCGGCGGCGTCGACCACGTCGTTGCACTGCCGTACGCGCCCCTGCGGCACGTTCTCCCCGAAGAACACGACGTCCGGCTTCAGCACACCCCCGCACGAGACACACCCGACGACGGTGAACCCGATCGTCTCCTCCTCTGACAGGTACACGTCGCCGTCAGGGTTGACGGTGTCCGGTACGGCCGCCTGGAAGTCGGGGTTGGCGGCGCGCATCCGTTCGTCGAGCGCGGCGCGCGGCGTGGTCTCCCGGCAGCTCAGGCAGACCACGCGGTCCAGGTTGCCGTGCAGGTCGATGACATCCGGCGTGCCTGCCGCCTGGTGCAGGCCGTCGACGTTCTGGGTGATCACGCCGCTGAGCAGGCCCGCGGCGTGCAGCGCGGTGATCGCGTGGTGCCCGGCGTTCGGGGCGGCCGCGGCGATGGTGCGCCACCCGATGTGGCTGCGCGCCCAGTACCGCTGCCGGGCGTTCGCGGTGCCCACGAACTCGCCGTAGGTCATCGGGATGTGCTTGCGCAGGCTCCCGGCCGCGCCGCGGTAGTCCGGGATCCCGGACTCGGTGGACAGCCCCGCCCCGCTCAACACCGCGACCCGGCCCCTGCCGACGACGGCCACGACCTCGTCGAGGCTCGCGGTGCGGGGGAGGGGCTCCCCGGCATCGGTCCAGGTCAGCGTCGGCCGGACCCGCAACGACGGCGTACCGGGGGTGTAGTGGGCGCCCATGTCCCCAGTCTACGGAACCCGCCCCCCATCGGGCGCGGTCCCTTGGCCATGCGATGTCGCCCTGACCTGCGCGAACCTACCAGATCCAACTCCCCTGTTTGTATATCCACTATGAACTATCAAGATAACCGATGGTTGGTCACAGAGCCAGTGTCACCAATCAGCACAAACGCACAAACGCCATGAAGGGGGAGGCCAGGCGATCTAGGACCTTGACCAGGGGACTCCGGCTTGGCCGCCGAGCCGGGTGGCGGCCAAGCCGTCGAGGTCAGGGGAGGCCCGGGAGGAGCTTGTCCAGGGTCAGCGGGAGGTCGCGGACGCGGACCCCGGTGGCGTGGTGGGCGGCGTTGACGATGGCGGCCGCGGTGCCCACGATCCCGATCTCGCCGATGCCCTTGGCGCCGAGCGGGTTGACGTGCGGGTCTTCCTCGTCGATCCAGAACGCCCGCACGTCGGCGGCGTCGGCGCAGGAGGCGATGTGGTAGCTGGCGAAGTCGTGGTTCATGACGTGGCCGAAGCGCGGGTCGAGCTCGCTGTTCTCGTGCAACGCCATCGACAGGCCCATGGTCATGCCGCCGATGAACTGCGAGCGGGCCGTGCGCGGGTTGATGATGCGCCCGGCCGCGAACACGCCCAGCAGCCGCGGCACCCGGATCTCGGCGGTGTCAACGTGTACCCGGACCTCCGCGAACTGCGCACCGAACGCGTAGGTCGCGTACCGCTCGTTGAACGGACCCTGGTCGTGGGTCCCCTCAGCTTCGTCACCGTCGTCCGGGTCCATGCCGAACTTGTCCCGGAACGCCTCGACAGCGGCTAGGACGGCCGACCCCCAGGTAGCGGTACCGGTGGACCCGCCAGCCGTGGACGCGTACGGGTAAGACGTGTCGCCAATGCCGACATCGACCTGATCGAGAGGCACCTCGAGCGCGTCGGCCGCGATCTGGGGGAGCACCGTCCACGCCCCGGTGCCCAGGTCGGCGGCACCGATCTCGACGGTGTAGCGCCCCTGGTCGTAGCGGATGGCCGCCGTGGCGCGCATGGTGAAGGCCGGGAACACGGCGGCGGCGACCCCGGTGCCGACCAGCCAGTCGCCGTCGCGGCGGGGTGCCCGGTCGGCCCAGCCGAACCGGTCGGCGCCCTGGCGCAGGCAGGCGACCAGGTTGCGGCTGGAGAACGGCTTGCCGGACTCGGGGTCGACGTCGGGTTCGTTGGCCACGCGCAGGTCGATGGGGTCGATGCCGAGCGCGTCGGCGAGTTCGTCGATGGCGACCTCGGGTCCGAACATGCCGGGGCACTCGCCGGGCGCGCGCATCCAGGTGGGGACGGCGACGTCGAGCGCGGCGACGCGGTGGCTGGTGGCGCGGTTGGGCGCGGCGTACATCATGCGGGTGGCGGCGCCCGCGTGTTCGACGTACTCGCGGATCCTGGCGGTCTGGCCGGTCGCGGTGATGGCGATGGCAGTGAGTCGGCCGGTGTTGTCGGCGGCGACGCGGGTGTGCTGGGTGGTGGGCGTGCGGTAGCCGACGAGGACGAACATCTGCGCGCGGGTCAGGGTGAGCCGGATAGGGCGGCCGGGCAGGGCGCGCGCGGCGAGTGCGGCTATGACAACGGGAGCGTGGGGCTCGCCCTTGGCGCCGAAGCCGCCGCCGACGTAGGGGCAGATGACGCGGACCTGGTCGGGGCGCAGGTCGAGGACCTCGGCGAGGGTGGTGCGCACGGCGTGCACGCCCTGGGTGGAGTCCCAGAGGATGAGGGTGTCGTCCTGCCACAGCGCGGTGGTGGCGTGGGGTTCCATCGGGTTGTGGTGGTTGGTGGCGGTGGAGTAGACGTGGTCGATGGTGTGGGTCGCTGCGCGCATGGCGGCGTCGACGTCGCCGGTAGTGGTATCCGCTGGTGCGCCTGTGATGAGCCTGTCGGGGGTGTAGAGGTCGTCGCGGTCGGGTGAGTAGGCGCTGTCGTGTTCGTCGACGTGGTAGGTGAAGTGGACGAGTTCGGTGGCGTGGCGGGCGATTTCGGAGGTGTCGGCGATGACGGCGCCGATGATCTGTCCCCGGTAGGCGATTTCGTTGTCCTGGAGGACGTGGAGTTCGGTGTTCTCTACGGGGGTGAGTTTCTGGACGTCGCCGGGGGTGAGGATCGTGAGGACTCCTGGTAGGGCCAACGCGTCGGTTATGTCTATCTCGGTGACTTGGCCTTTGGCGATGGTTGCTTGCAGGAGTGCGCAGTAGGCGGCGTTGTCGGCGGGGGTTTCGTAGGCGTAGGTGGCGGTACCGGTGACTTTGGCGTGGCCGTCGCGGCGGGGGATGTCTTGTCCGATGGTGTTCATCGTGGTTCCTCGGCCAGTTGGCGGAGCACGGCGGTGGTGGTGCGGATGAGGAGTGGGACCTTGAAGGCGTTGCCGCCGTCGAGTCCGTCGAGGGTGCGCGCGTCGGCCAGTTCTGTCTCGGCTGCCAGGCGGTAGGTGTCGTCGGTCGCCGGTTCGCCGATGAGGATCTGTTCGGCGGCGTGGGCTCGCCAGGGTTTGTGGGCGACGCCGCCGAAGGCGAGGCGGGCGTCGGTGATGACGCCGTGGGTGACCTCGAGCGCCGCGGCGACGGAGACGAGCGCGAAGGCGTAGGACGCTCGGTCGCGGACCTTGCGGTACCGGGATTGCCTCGCGATGGGGGAGTCGGGGAGCTCGATCGTGGTGATGAGGTCGCCGTGGTCGAGGACGGTGTCGCGGGTGGGGTCGTCGTCTGGGAGTCGGTGGAGGTCGACGAAGGGGATGGTGCGTTCGCCGTCGGGACTGAGGACGTGGACGGTGGCGTCGAGGGCTGTTAGCGCTACCGCCATGTCCGAGGGGTGGGTGGCGACGCAGTGGTCGGAGGCGCCGAGGATGGCGTGGCCGCGGGTGAAGCCGCCGAGGGCGGCGCAACCGGAGCCGGGGCGGCGTTTGTTGCAGGGTGTGGTGGTGTCCTGGAAGTAGGCGCAGCGGGTGCGTTGGAGGGGGTTGCCGCCCGCGGTGGCCATGTTGCGCAGTTGCCCGGAGGCGCCGGAGAGCAGGGCCTCGGCGAGTGCGGGGTAGCGGGTGCGGACGCGGTGGTCGGCGGCGATGTCGCTGTTGCGGGCGCCAGCGCCGATGAGCAGGCCGCCGTCGACCTCGGTGATCTCGGTGGTGGTGGCCGTGCTGAGGTCGATGAGCAGGTCGGGGTGGGTGATGCCGAGTTTGAGGTGGTCGACGAGGTTGGTGCCGCCCGCGAGGAACGCGGCGGTGGGGTGCGCGGCGGCGAGGTGGACCGCGGTGTGGGCGTTCTCGGGTGTCTGGTGGTCGAAGGGCCTCATCCGCGGGCCGCCTGTTCGACGGCGGTGATGATGTTGGTGTAGGCGCCGCAGCGGCAGAGGTTGCCGCTCATGCGTTCGGCGATCTCGGCGCGGGTGGGCTCGGGGTCGGCGGTGATGTCGCCCGCGTGGCTGGGGTGGCCCTGGGCGAGTTCGGCGAGGGCGCCGACGGCGGAGCAGACCTGGCCGGGGGTGCAGTAGCCGCACTGGAAGGCGTCGTTGTCGAGGAACGCCTGGTGGACGGGGTGGAGGTGGCCGTCGGGGGCGAGGCCGTCGGCGGTGGTGATGTCGTGGTCGTGGGTGGTGACGGCGAGGGTGAGGCAGGCCAGGACGCGGCGGTCGTCGAGCAGGACGGTGCAGGCGCCGCACTGGCCGTGGTCGCAGCCCTTCTTGGGGCTGGTGTTGCCGAGTCGTTCGCGCAGCAGGTCCAGGAGGGTGGTGCGGGTGTCGACGCGCGTGGTGCGGGTGATCCCGTCCACGCGGGTGGTGATCTCGGTTTCCACGCCTCGGCGGTACCCGGCCGTTCCCACGGTGAACCCCTCTCGTGCGGTTGTTCGTCGTCTCCCGGTCTACCGCATTCCGGGGGTGTCCACAGGGGACGGCGGCAGTGGTGGTGACTGCGCGTGGCGGGTTCTAGCGGGTTCGGGGTCGCCTCCCCGGACGAGGTGATCTTTGGGGGTGCCCCTATCGGGGTGGGGTGGTCCGTGACAGTCTGCGTTCTGCCGTAGCCACGATCGCGGGAGAGTCGCCATGGGGCAGCCCGGTAGGGCAACCGATCTGATCTCCGGGCTGCGGCTCGACGAGTTGTTGCGGGAGTTGCACGAGCGGCTCGGCGACCTGATGCACACCCGTGACAGCCTGCAGGGGCTGTTGGACGCGGTGATGGCGGTGGGCGCGGGCCTGGAGTTGGACTCGACGTTGCAGCGGATCGTCCGAGCCGCCACCGATCTGGTGGACGCCCAGTACGGGGCATTGGGGGTGCTCGGTGACGGTGGGTTGTCGCGGTTCGTGCACGAGGGCATCGACGCGGGCACGCGGTCGCGGATGGGGCACCTGCCGGAGGGGCGCGGGTTGCTGGGTCTGCTGATCGAGCACCCGGAGCCGATCCGGTTGACCGACCTGGCCAAGCACCCGGCGTCGGTGGGGTTCCCGCCGAACCACCCGCCGATGGGCAGCTTCCTGGGTGTGCCGGTGCGGGTGCGCGGTGAGGTGTTCGGGAACCTGTACCTGACCGAGAAGCGCGGTGGGCCGTTCACCGCCGACGACGAGGCCGTGGTGCAGGCGTTGGCGGCCGCGGCGGGTGTGGCAATCGAGAACGCGCGGCTGTTCGAGCGGTCGCGTGACCGTGAGCGGTGGTTGACGGCGGCTGGTGAGGTGAACACGCAGCTGTTGGCGGGGGCGTCGCAGGGGGAGACCCTGGACTTGATCGCGCGGCGGGTGTTGGAGCTGACCGAGGCGGATTGTGCGTTGATCCTGCTGGTGGACGAGACGACCAGGGACCTGCTGCGGGTGGGGGCGGCGACCGGGGAGGTGTCGGCGGAGCTGGACGTGTCCGCGTACGGGCCGTTGATCGAGGCGGTGTTGCGGGCGGAGCAGCCGCGGGCGGTGGCGGACCTGTCGGTGGAGGTGGAGTTCGGGGCGTTGGGTCCGGCGGTGGTGGTGCCGCTGCGGACCGCGGGTGGTGTGTTGTTGGCGGCGCGGGAGAAGGGCGCGCGGACGTTCGGGGCCGACACCGCGCCGATGTTGGCGTCGTTCGCGGGTCAGGCGGCGGTGGCGTTGGAGTTGGCGGAGAAGCAGCGGGCGCAGCGGATGCTCGACGTGCTGGCCGACCGCGACCGCATCGCGCAGGACCTGCACGACCACGTGATCCAGCGGTTGTACGCGACCGGGATGAGCCTGCAGGGCACGTTGCGGCGGATCGAGGACCCGGAGGCGCGGGCGCGGGTGCACCGGTCGGTGGAGCAGTTGGACCAGACGGTGCGGGAGATCCGGACGTCGATCTTCGACCTGCAGGCGGTGGACGACTCGGCGAGCCTGCGGCGGCGGTTGCTGGACGTGGTGGCCGAGGTGGGCGCCGGTGCGGCGACGTCTCCGGCGGTGTCGATGGCGGGGGCGATCGACACGTTAGTGCGGCCTGAGGTGGGGGAGCACGCGGTGGCGGTGCTGCGGGAGGCGTTGAGCAACGCGGTACGGCACTCGGGCGCGGCGGAGATCGTGGTGGAGGTGTCCGCGGGGGACGCGTTGGCGGTGACGGTGCGGGACAACGGTGTGGGTGTGGGGGCACCGTTACGGCGTAGTGGGCTGGAGAACATGCGTAGGCGCGCGGAGCAGTGCCATGGGCGGTTCGAGGTGGAGTCGTCGGAGAGCGGTGGGACCGCGGTGCGGTGGGAGGTCCCTCTTGGTTAGCGCCGGCTGGTTGCGGAACGACAGCTGACTGGTCAACCGGGGCAGCCAGTGGTGTTCTGGCCGTGGCCTGTTAGGGCTGACGGTGGTCGGTCAGCGGCGGCGGAGTTCGGCAGCGAGGACGGCGGCCTGGGTGCGGCGTTGCATCTTGAGCTTGGCGAGCAGGTGGGAGACGTAGTTCTTGACGGTCTTCTCGGCCAGGAACATCCGCTCGCCGATCTCCCGGTTGGTCAGGCCCTCGCCGATGAGGTCGAACACGGCGCGTTCCTGGTCGGTGAGCTGGGCGAGCGGGTCGGTCTCGGTGCGTTCGCGGCGGATCCGGTCGAGCAGTGCGGCGGTGGTCCTGGGGTCGAGCAGCGATCCGCCGTCGGCGACGGTGCGCACGGCGGCGACCAGGTCGGTGCCCAGCACCTGCTTGAGGACGAATCCCGACGCCCCGGCCATGATCGCGTCGAAGAGGGCCTCGTCGTCGGCGAACGAGGTCAGCATCAGGCACCGCAGGTCGGGCAGCGTGGACCGCAGGTCCCGGCACAGCTCGACGCCGGTCCCGTCCGGCAGCCGCACGTCGAGCACCGCCACGTCCGGCTTGACCGCGGGCACCCGCACCAGCGCCTCGGCGACCGAGGCCGCTTCCCCGACGACCTCGATCCCCGGCTCGTCCAACAGGTCAGCCACCCCGCGCCGCACGATCTCGTGGTCGTCGACCAGGAACACCCGCATGCCCACTCCTTCGCTGCCGCCCCCACTGTAGGTGCCCCACCCCACCCCCGCGCGCCCCGGATGACCGGGGTCGGTCGGGACTTTGGTCCCTGCCCGCGTGGTGCACCAAGGTCAACAACGGCCTACGATGCCCTCGGGGCAACAGATGGGGGGCTGATGCATCCGGCGAAGCTCAGGTACCTGCGGCGGTGGTACTTCGCGGGCTTGCTCGCGGCGTTGGTCGTGCTGCTGCTCGTTCGGTTCTTCGTGGTCGGTGAGGTCAACCCCGGCACGGGGGCGCCGCTGCGCAGTGTGTCGGCGCAGGTATTGGAGTCGCTGATCGCGGCGACCGTGGCGGGCGCGTTCATCGCGGTGCTGCTGGTGTGGTTGCTGCCCGCCGACGATCGGGTTCCCGAGTCCGACGTGGTCGAGTCCCGCGAGATCGAACCGCTGATCCGCGCCGAGGCCGCGGCTGCCCGTGAGTGGTGGGTGCGCGCCCGCACCGCGTCCTACTTCCGCTCGCGCACGCTGCCCTGGCTGGCGGAGGCGACCGTTGCCCGCAACGTGTCGATCACCGTCCGCGCGCAGCTGATGGACCCCGACGACGAGCGGTTGCTCACCACCTACATCCGGTACCTCAACACCCGCGAGGGCGCGGCCCGCAAGTGGGACGTCGCGCGGGTGCGCCACGAGATCCTGGCGACGGTGCTGTCGGTGTACGCCTGGCGGGAGGCGTTCCCGAGGCTCGACATCGAGATCGGGCTCAGCCCGACGTTCTGGATCATGAGTCTGGACATGTCGCAGCAGCGGGCGCTGGTGACCGGGCAGTTCAAGGGGCACCCGGCGCTGGAGCACCGGGAGGGGACCGCGTTCTACAACGCGCACCGCGACGAGTTCGACGCGGGTATGGCCGGGTGCCGGGTGTTGGATCCGTCGGTGCGCCTGCCGCGGCCGGAGGACTTGACGACCCAGTCGGTCAAGGAGGCGTTGACCGCGTTGGGGCTGGACCACTCGGGGATCTCGGAGGAGGGCTTCGCGACCATCGGGCAGTACATCCGGCGACCGGAGCACCGGTACGAGTGACTGGGAGGGCGGATGAGCAGTCTGCTGGACTTCCCGGACGACCCGCTGTGGACTGACGCGCACGAGCGTGTCCGCGGCGCGTTGGCGCCCTACCTGGTCGGTTCACCGCTAGAGCGCGCCGTGGAGTTGACCGGTGTGGTCGGTGGTGAGGTGTTCCGGGCGGCGGTACGGGATGTCGTGGCGCGCACGGTCGTCGACGAGGATCTGCTGGCGGTGTGCGCGCGGCGGTCGCAGTGGCATCCGTTGGGGTTCGTGAAGGTGTTGGTGCTGTCGAACGCCGCGTTCCAGGTTCGGATGAACTACTGGCCGGAGGTGGTGGGGGAGCGGGAGGACATCCACGACCACCGGTTCGACTTCGTCTCGACGGTCGTGCACGGCGCGTTGGTCGCGGAGTCGTACGAGTACGCGTCGGCGGAGGGGGGTGAGGTGTTGGACCGGTACGTCGACCGGTTGCCCACCTCCCCGCAGGACCCGTACCTGCTCGACATCGCCGACCGGGTGGCCGTGCGGCCATCGGGGGCGCAGCGGGTGCACCGGGGTGGCGCGTACGCGACGAGTGGTCGGGTGTTGCACCGGGTGGTTCCGATCGGGGCGCCGGTGGTGACGCTGTTCGTGAAGTTCGCCTGCTACCGGCCGGACGCGACCGTGTTGATCACTCCGGGGGCGCCGGCTCCGGCCAGGCAGGCGCGGCGGTACACCAGTCCGGGGCAGGCTCGTGATCTGCTGCGCCGGGTGCTGGGGTTGTGGGGCGGTTGACCGCCGGATGGTTCAGTTTTGTGTGGTAACTTGGCGTGACTGAGGAGGTGCGCCGTGTTGCTGGACGCCAGTGTGCCTGGGCGGTTGCGGGATGCGGGGATCGCGGTCGAGGCGCCGTGGTGGACGAATCGGGCGTTGCTCACGGGGGCTGGGCGGGCGGCGTTGCGGGCGGTGCACGAGGCCGATGTCGCGGCGGGGGCCGATGTGGTGACGGCGGCGACTTTCCGGTGCGCGGAACGGGATCTGCTGGATCTCGGGTTGGCGCCGGGGTCGGGTACGGCGTGGATGGTGCACGCCGCGGTGGGGGTGGCGCGGGCGGCTGCGGGGAACTCGGCCGAGGTGATCGGGTCGGTGGGGCCTGGGGATCCGGCCGGGCACGGGTGGTTGGTGACGGAGTTGGCGCGGTGCGGTGTGGACGTCGTGCTGGCCGAGTCGATGCCCGGGGTGGCCGAGGCGATCACGGTGGTGGAGCACGCCACCAGGGCGGAGGCCGCGGTGTGGGTGAGTTTCCAGTGCGCCGACGATGCCAGGCTCCCGTCCGGTGAGTCCGTTGTGGACGGTGTGCTGCGGGCGTGGGAGCGCGGTGCGGCGGTGGTGTTGCTCAACTGCGGCACCCCGCGCCAGGTCGAGGACGCGCTCAAGGCGGTGCGGGACCGCTACGACGGTCCCCTGGGTGCCTACCCCGACGCCACCGGGGAGCGGTTGGCCGACGCGCTCGCCCGGTGGCGCCTGGACTACGACCTGGCCGTGATCGGTGGCTGCTGCGGCACCACCGCCGCGGACCTCATGGCTCCAGCCACACGGTCGTGAGATCCCCGTTGAGCACCGGGTAGGGCTCCCAGCCGCGCACGCGAGGCGAGTGGAACCAGTACTGGTGGGCGAACAGCACCGGGATCACGGCCATGTCGCGCAGCACCTCGGCCTCCACCGCCCGGTACGCCGCGTTCGCGGTGTCGCGGTCCGACGAGTCGCGGCCTTCCGCGAGCAGCCGGTCCACCCGGGGGCTGGTGTAGAAGCCGAGGTTCCAGCTGCCCTCCGGTCTGCTCTCGAACAGCGGCTGCAGGTAGGTGCGCGCGTTGTCGCCGTGCCAGTCCGGTTCCCAGCCGGTGAACGCCAGGTCCCAGTCGCCGCGCACCGCGGGCTCCGCGGAGGCGAAGTAGGTCGTGAACAGCTCGGTGATCGACACCGGCACCGGCTCCAGCGTGATCCCCGCGCGCGCCAACGCGATCCCCATCTCGTGCACCGACTCCGGGTGGATGTCGCGGTCGCGGTGCACCATCCGCAACCTCACCCCGTGCGGGTACCCGGCCTCCGCCAGCAACGCCCGCGCCGCCTCGGGGTCCCCTGTCGGCGATCCGGGCGGCACCGGGTCGATCGGCGTGTGCGCGGAGCACAACGGCGGCAGCACCCGCCACGCGAGCTCGCTCAACCGCGGCCCGCCCCACACCCGTGACACCGCCGACCGGTCCAGCGCCACCGACACCGCCTGCCGCACCTGCGCCTTGCTGGTGGCGCGGTCCTCGTTGGGGCTGAGCATGTTCACCGCCAGGTAGGGGCTGAACAGGCCGGCCGGGTGGATCTCCAGCCGGGGGTCGCCGAACAGCCGCGGCAGCTCGGCGGTCACCGGCTGGATGTCCCACAGCATGTCGACCTCGCCGGTGTCGACCAGCCGGAACGCTTCCGCCTCGGCGACCCCCATCCGCACCGAAACCTCGTCCAGGTACGCGGCCCGCACCGGGTCGGTCGCCGGGTCCCACGCCGGGTTTCGACCCAGCACCAGCTGTTTGCCCGGCACGTACTCCCGCACCAGGTAGGGCCCACTGGACCGGAGCCTGCGCACGATGTCGTCGCTGCCCGGCAGGAACCCGGAGTACTCGATCGGCGCGGGGGAGGCGCTCGGCAGCGCGAGGATGTTGAGGAAGTCCACCGAGTGCCCCAGCGTGCGCAGCACGATCGTGTCGGTGCCCACCACCTCGATGCCCTCGATGACGCGGCACTCGATCGCGGTGGTCACCTCCGTCGGGTCCAGCGTCGCCAGCTCGTCGCGCAGCCGGGCCAGCCCCCGGATCGTGGCCGCGAAGTAGGTCAACGCGGGGCTGGGCGCGTCCGGGTGCGCGAGCCGTTTGATGCCCCTGGCCAGGTCCGCGGCGGTCACCGGCCGGTGGTCGTCCCAGCGGACCCCCTGGCGGATGGTGAACACGTACTCCTGGCCGGTGGGGTCGAGGCGGCCGTTGGCGCGGGTCGGCAGCTCGGTGGCCATGTCGGCGACCACCTCGCCCGCGGTGGCCTGGTCGCGGCCCGCGCGGTAGGTGACGAGCTGGCGGGTGTAGGCGCGCAGGATCCCGCGGGTGGCGGTGTGCACGGACAGCGCGGGGTCGAGGTTGTCGGCGTCACCGGCGCCGACGAGGGTGAGCGTGCCGCCATGGCGCATGCGGGTGGGTCCTCTCAGGTGGGGCGCCGGGCGCCGAACAGGCCCCGGTTGAGCACGGGCTTGGCCGTCTCCTGGAAGTCGACGCCGGGGTCGAGTTCGCGGATGGTGCCCTCGATGACCAGCAGCGACAGCAGCGGGAAGATCAGCTCGGGTGCGGCGTGCACGCCGTGGCGGCGTTGCAGGTCGAACATCTCGGTGGCGAACCCGATCAGGCTGAACTCGCGCGCGGAGAGCCCGTGCACCCGGACCACCAGCTCGGCCATCCTGGTGAGGAACCCGGGCAGGTCGGCGTCGGGGCGGCGCCCGGTGGAGCTGGCGACGACGATCTCGGCGCACCGGTCGCCGCGGCCGACGGCCATGTTGAGGAAGAACTCGGCGAACAGCACCCGCAGCCGCTCGGTGAGCTGCACGCTGAACCCGGCGTCGAGGACGACGACGTCGCCGCCGCGGGTGAAGTACAGGTTGCCCGGGTGCAGGTCGCAGTGGACGAACCCGTCGACGAAGAGCATGTGGTAGATCGCGGCCAGCGCGGACTGGGCGAAGCGGCGGCGCAGCGCCGGTGGGCAGCGGTGCGCGGTGCGCACGTCGAGGTCCGGGATGAACTCCATCGCCACGCAGGTCGGGCCGCACAGCTCGGGGTACACCGTCGGCACCCACACCCGGGGCACGGCGCTGAGGTCGCGGCGCAGCCGGGTCAGGTTGTCGGCCTCGCGGGGGAAGTCGAGCTGGGCCAGCACCGCGGCGCACATCGCGTCGACCACGTCGGTGACCGGGACCCCGCGCAGCAGCGGCAGCCGGGCGGCCAGGCGAGCGCCGCGCCGCATGATCCGCAGGTCGGCTTCCAGGATCGGGCGGATCTCCGGGCGCAGCACCTTCAGGGCGACCTCGCGGCCCTCGTGGTCGGTGGCGCGGTAGACGCAGGCGACGCTGCCGCCCGCGACGGGTTCGTAGTCGATCGAAGGGAACAGCTCGGTCAACCGCGGCCCATAGATGTCGCGTAGGACCTCCTCGCTGCGCGCGCGGTCCAACGGTGGCACGCCGTCTTGCAGTACCTCCAGCTCCGAGCACAACGCGGGCGGCAGGATGTCGCGGCGCGTGCCCAGTACCTGCCCTGCTTTGACGAACGCCGGTCCCAGCGCCATCGACAACAGGCCGATCTGCCGGTACAGGTGCGGCAGCCCTCTCTCTCGACCGCGCACCAGCACTCTCACCCCGGCGGGCGCGAGCATCACGACGGTGGTGGCCACGACCCTGAGCGCGCGCAGGACATCCCGCATCTGCGACTCCCCTTACCTCAGAACCGCTGGAATCCGGGTAGTTCCACCGCGCGCAGTTGCAGCGTGGCGAGGTCGCAGTACCAGATGAGGCTGCCGTCCCAGGTCAACCCCGCGGGTTTGCCCCACACCCGCACCGACACCTGCTCGCGGCGGGTGGCGACGTCGACCAGGGTGATCGTCGCCCCGTTGGTGTCGGAGTAGGCGAGGAACCCGTCCGAGACGGTCAGCCCCGCCGGTGGGCGCCGCACCGCGACGCAGTCGATGAGGTGGAAGTCCGACGGGTCGCGCAGGTCGAGCACCTTCAGGTCGGCGTACCCGAGCCACAGCCCGTCGCGGCCCGCCTCGATGCCGGTCAGCGTGTGCCCCGGGCGGGGGTTGGCGAACTCGGCGATCACCCGCCCGTCTTCCGGCGCCAGCATCCGCAGGTCGCGGCCGTCCCCGACGACCTGGACCAGGTAGCCGTCCATGGTGGTCAGGTCCGCGCGGATGTCGGCGCACGGGATCTCCCCGGACCGCGCCCCGGTGACGGCGTCGATCGCGGTGATCAGCCCGGTGAACGCCTCGGAGTACCACAGGAACTCCCCGGACCAGGTCACCCCGCACAGTTCCAACGCCCGCAGCGGCAGGTCCCGCACGATCCCGGCCAGGATGGTCACGACGGCTCCCTGCGGCTGATCCCGCACTCCAGCCGCCAGTCCGTGGCCACCCTGACGCCCTCCGGCAGCACTACCCGCGCCCGGATAGCGTCACCTTCCACGACCGGGGTGTGGCGTACCGGCCAGATCCACACCCCCCAGTTGCAGCCCAGGTAAGAGGGGAAGTTCGACAGCGACACCCCCGGCGCCAGATCCGCGGTGAACGACCCCATGACCGCGTGCAGCGTCCCCGGGCGGGTGATGCGCAACGTGCGCGGCGCGGTCGACACCCCGTGCTCGGTCGCCCCCAGGACGCTGTCGCCGATCGGGACCGCGGCGCTGAGCCTGGTCGGCGGCCGTTGGAAGAAGTGCAGGTGCGCGGCCGGTTCGGCGTACTGCTGCACCACGTCGAGGCGGTAGCCCAGCGCGTCGCCGCCCCAGACGCCCCAGCCCTCGTCGTCGAACTCGATCGCGGTCAACGTCGTGGTCAGCCGCTGCGGCACCACCCGCCCGCCCGGCACCAGCGCCCGCCTGGCCACGGCGGCGACGATCTCCGGCATCTCCTCCTCCGGGCCGATGTTGCCCATCAGCTCCGCCACCAGCACATCGGCCCGCCGCGGCAGGTCCACCGTGCGCGCGTCGCCCTGGATGACGGTGAGCTTGCCGGACAGGCCGTTGTCGTCGGCGATCCGCGCGGCCACCGCCGCGGTCACCGGGTCGCCCTCGATGGCGTAGACGTGGCTCGCGCCGTGCCGCAGCGCCATCATCCCCAGCACCAGCAGGCCCGCGCCGACGTCGACCACCACGTCGCCCGGTCGCACCGCCCACGCCAGCGCGTCGTCGTAGGCGCGCAACCGGGTCCGGTCGGCGAGCATCGCCTGGTGCATGACCAGCGATCGTGTGTCCATCACGGCTCCAGACGCGCCAGGACCTCGCCCGGGCGCGGTGGCCCGGGCGAGGTCGGGGGAGGGCGGTGGGTCAGACGTTCACCGCGGCGTGCTCACCGACGATGGACTCCCGCATGACCAGCGACAGCCCGGTGATCCTGGCCTTCTCCACGTCCTCGGTGGTCACCAGCGGCGTGCCCTGCCCCGACAGCGCCAGGTCGGTGCCGGACGGGTCGAGGTCGCGCAGCTGACCGGACAGGTGCACCGGGTTGGTCGAGTACAGCACCCCGCGCGGGGTCACCAGGTCGAACTCGGCGTCGAAGTGCAGCTCGGCCGGGAACCGCACCCGCGACAGCGAGTCCTCGTTGCCCTCGCCGAGCGTGCCGCCCGACGGCTTGGGCCAGCTCGCCCGCAGCATGACCCGGCCACCGAGCTCCGCGCACTCGCCGACCAGGGCGACCCGCGCGATCTGCGCCAGCACCCCGACACCCTCGTCGTGCTTGTCCGGGCCGAACAGCAGGATCTCCATGCCCGCCGCCAACCCGTGGCTGCCCTGCAGCTCCACCCGCACCGTGCGGCCCTCGACCTGGAGGGTGAGCGTCGCCTCGGTCGAGGTCTGGATGATCATCGACGGGTCCACCAGCATCGACATGCACGCCGCCGGGCTGTCGGCGAAGAACACCGTCGGGGTGATCCCGATCGACTCGTTGTCGTCGGTCGAGGGGTACCACGCCTCCGGCAGCGTCGTCCCGCGCACCACGTTCGGCGCCTGCACCAACTCGATCGGCTGGTCCCCGCGCGGCACACCCAGGTACCCGCCGGTCAACGGCTTCTTGAACGGCGGGATCGCGTCCACCACACCGTAGATGTCGATCACGTTGCGGTGCACCAACCGCAGCGTGCTGGTCTCCAGGATGCCGAAGCGCTGGATGTGGAACTCGGCCGGGAAGTTCTTGCCGGGCGAGATCTGCCGCACGTGCCCGGTGTTGGGCAGCAACGGGTTCGACAGGATCTGGATCCGGTCGTTGAGCTCGTAGCTGAAGCCCTTGATGCCGACCTCCGGCGCGCTGATCAGCTCGGTGTCGAACACCGCCCGCCCGGTCGCGTCCACCCGGTGCTCGAACCCGGGCATCGGCCACTTGTTCATCTGCACGAAGCCGGAGAGGTTGATCGTCTCCCGCTTGCCGTTGTAGTAGTCGTCGCCGTAGACGATGGTCGCCGCGGCCAGGATGTGCGGCCGGATCGGCTTCGGCGCGAGGTTGAGCGACTCGTAGGTTTCCCTTGCCACGGTTGGCCTCCAAAGCGGGGCAGGACTTGGGTGAGCACGAGGCAGGCCGCGCCTGGCGGATCATCCGCACGAGACCGGCTCCGACCATGACGCTATATATTTCCGAAGTAAGAGTCAACGCCCCCAACGAGTGGCCACCCCACTGCGCGGCCTTTCGGTGGTGCCCGCTCGCTCCGGTTCGCCGCGTGCCCCGAGCGCTCTGGTTTGTCCACATGGGTCCGAGCTGTCCACAGCCACCAGGTTCACCCTCTTGACAGAACGCGAAAAGCGATACGCTGGATGCGGGTGGCCCCCGGGTGGGTGGGGGTCTGCCGTCCGCCGGGGGTGGCCGCGGGGCGGCGGTGGTGGGGCGGAAGTGGGGCGGCAGTGGGGGCTGGAAATAGCGCTGGTACTGGCGAATCAGCCGATTGACGACCGCGTGGTCGGCCTGAGGCGTGGCCGC
This sequence comes from Actinokineospora cianjurensis, assembly GCF_003663795.1. NCBI lineage: Bacteria > Bacillati > Actinomycetota > Actinomycetes > Pseudonocardiales > Pseudonocardiaceae > Actinokineospora > Actinokineospora cianjurensis. The sequence goes on along the minus strand of NZ_RCDD01000003.1, from coordinate 229,054 downwards.
GGGGTGAGTCGGGGATCGGGTCAGGCGGGGATGAGGGTGATGGCGGCTTCGGCGGTGTCGAGCAGGGGTGGGCAGGCGGCGGGGGTGGGGGCGGTGATGGCGGTCATGGCGTAGCGGCCCCAGACGTGGCCTTCGGGGGGTGGGGCGAGGGTGGTGCCGGGGGTGGCCAGGGGGGTGGCCAGCAGGGTGCCGCGGGGCAGGGCCGTGGTGTCGATGTGGATGTCGGCGACGGTGGTGGGGGTGGTGGGGTAGAGGAAGCGGATGGCGGTGACCGTCTTGTGGGTCGGGGTCAGGACCGGGGGGCGGCCGCAGGCGATGGCGGCGGCTACCCGGCCCGCGTCGATGCCGGTGGACTCCAGGCCCAGGTACGGGATGAGGTCCCCGCCGAGGCGGCAGTTGACCTCGATGACCGACCAGCCGCGCGGTGTCAGGCGCAGTTCGGTGTGGGTCATGCCCGAGTCGAACTCCAGCGCGGTGTGCGCGGCCGACAGGATCGCGCGCAGCTCCGGGTCGGCGAACAACGGGTCCGCCCCGTCGACCAGGTGACCCGTCTCCTCGAAGTACGGGGCGAAGCCGCTCGTCTTGCGCGCCAGGAACAACGGCGTAGTGGCACCGTCCACGACCGCGCAGTCCACACTGAACTCCGGCCCGGACGCGTACTCCTCCACCAGCACGCCGAGTTCGTAGTACCGCGCCTGGTCCACGTGCTGCGCCCGCGTGTGCTCGTAGGCAGCGGGAAGCGCGCCAGGTGAGTCCACCTTGGTGACCCCCATGCTCGCCCCCAACGCCCGCGGCTTGAGGATCACCGGGTACCCGATGTCCGCCGCCACCGACTCCGCCTGCGCGAGCGAGGACACCGCCACCGACCGGGGCTGCGGCACACCGGCGGCGGCCAGCGCGCCCCGGGTCCGGTGCTTGTCGCGGCACCGATCTATGACGTCCGGCGACACCCCCGGCAGCCCCAGGTGCTGGGCGACGACGGCCGTGTTCGCCATCTTCAGCTCGTCCCAGCACAGGATCCCGTCCACCGTCCGGCCGTCGGCGACCTCCCGCGCGGCCGCCAGCAGCGCCGCCCCGTCCCGGATGTCCACCGCCGTCCCGCCGACCACGTACGGCTCCTCCCAGCTCAGCGCCGAGTGGTCGAGCAGCCACACGTCGGTCGTCGCCGCGATCGAGCGCAGCAGGTAGCCCCGGTGCGGCTCGTACCCGATGCCCACCAGGATCATCAGCGGCCGCTCACCCACCGGGAACTCCCTCCACCACAGCCAACGACCTCCACCACAGCCATCGCCGACTATAGGAACTCGAAGTGGGCTAGTCGAGCCCGAGCATCCGGATGCACCGCACCGCCGCCATCGGGTCGCCCGACACCCGCACCGCGCCGCTGGCGATCACCTCCGCCGGGCTGGTCAACCGAGCCCCCACCCGGATGAACGTCTCCGCGTCGCACTCCACCGTCAGGTCCGGCTCGGTGGCCGCGCCCCGGGTGAACCGCACCCGCCCGGCGCGCACCTCGATGGTGAAGTCCTGGTCGTCGACCCGGAACCGGTAGGTGTCGTCGACGTCGGGCACCGCCTCCCGCGACACCATCGACTGCACCGCGAGGAACCCCCATTCGGCCCTGGTGGTGCCGCCGCGGTCGTCGTCGCTGAGGAAACCCAGCCCCCACCTGGCCAACCCGAGCAGCGGTTGGCGCAACTGCTCACCCGACTCGGTGAGCTGGTAGCGCATCGCCCGGCCCTCGCCGGGGATCCCGACCTGCTCCACCACCCCGTGCACGGTCAGCGTGCGCAACCGGTCCGACAGCAGGTTCGGGCCGATACCGGGCATGTTCTCCAGCAGCGCGGTGAACCGGGCCGGGCCGATCAGCAGCTCCCGGATGACCAGCATCGTCCACCGCTCGCCGACCACGCCCAGCCCCACCGTGAGACCGCAGCCGCGTCGGAGATCCTGCTTGATGGCCATGAGCCCCTCGTCCGGATCGGTGGTCGACCCCCGCGCGGACGACGCGGGTCTTGCCGCGGGGGTGTAGTTTTCCCAGAGCTTATAAGGCGTTCGGCGCCCGCGTCGAGGCGGTGCGCGCCGATTCGCCCGATACCGCACCATGATCGCCGTCGATGACACCCTGATGGAGGACGCGGATGAGCGTGCTTGCGTTGCGAGCGGACAAACTCGAGGAGTGGCGGCTCTCCGCGGTCGGCTGGGTGCGGTACCGGGCGAACTTCGCCGACGCCGCCGTGCCCAGCGCGCGCCGCATGGTCGAACTCTCCGGCGCGCGGCCGGGTCAGCGCGCGCTCGACCTCGCCTGCGGGGTCGGGGTTCCCGCGCACCAACTGGCCGAGGCGCTCGGGCCGGACGGCTACGTGCTGGGGCTCGACATCGCCGAGGGCATGGTCGCCGGGGCCCGCGCCTGGGCGGCGGCCACCGGACTGGACACAGTGGACTTCCGGGTGGTCCCGAGTGAACGCGATCTGGGCGTTGAGCCGGGCACCTTCGACATCGGCACGTGCCGGGCGGGATTGCAGTACATGGTCGAACCCGGTGCGGCGTTGCGCGCGATGCGGGATGCGTTGCGGCCCGGTGGCCGGATGGTCGCGATGACGGTCGGTTCGCCGCAACGGTGCACATCGCTGCGGATTCTTGAAGAAGTCGTCGCCAGGCACATCACCATGCCCGCGCTGATCCCCGAACCGGACAAGGACGTCCCCGGCACCGTCGCCCTCTCCGACCCCGCCGACCTGGAGGCCCTCTACCGCGACGCCGGGTTCACCGACGTGCGCACCGAGGTCGCCGACCACCCGATCGTCGGCGCCGACACCGCCGAGCAGTACTGGGACGTCTGCGAGCAGAGCGCCGGACCGTTCATCCTGCTGCTGCGCTCCCTCGGCGACGACCTGCGCGCCGCCATCCGCGCCGACGCCATCGCCACCCTGCGCGCCGAGTTCGGCGGCGGCCCGGTCGTCATGACCGGCGAGACCCTGATCACGGTCGGGACCAGGTGAGCGGGTCCCCGGTGGACGCGCCGCGAGGTGGGTCCACCGGGGAGTCCGGCGCTCAGTCCAGGTCCCCGACCATCAGGTTCCCGACCGCGTTGGGGTCGTCGCTGAGGTAGAACTCGCGGATCGCCGAGGCGTACTCGTCGCGGTGCACCTCGCCGTCGTGGTCGGCGTCGAGCGCGTCGAACATCCGGCGCGTCTCCTGCTCGCTGATCCCCGACCGGCTCTGCGCGGCGATCATCTCCTGCACGCTGAGCCTGCCGCTGCCGTCCTTGTCGGCCAGGTCGAACACCGCCAACGCGAACGGCAGCGCCACCTTGTCGACGAACTCCGGCCGCTCCATCGCCTGGTTCCACTCCGTCTTGCTCACCGTGCCGTCGGCGTCGGCGTCGGTCGCGGAGGTGATGTCCTGCCAGAGCTGGTCGGCCAGGTGCTCGATCCTGGTCGCCTCCTCGGACGCCTCGGCCACCGCGAACGTCTCCCGCCAGATCTTGGCCATCGCGGTGATGTCGTTGCGCTGGAGCACCCCGTCGCGGTCGACGTCGAAGCGCTCGAACGCCTTCTCGTACTTGCGCTGCTGCAGTTGGGTCGCCATCGTGTCCTTCTCCATTCGTGACAGTGCCATCCGATGTGGTCCACCCGGCCTCCCCGATCAGCCCGGGCGGGCTGTGTTCTCTGGTCCGGGCGGGCTCTGCTATCTGGTCCGAGCGGGCCGTGCTATTGGTCTGGGCGGGCTCTGCTATCTGGTCCGGGCGGGCTCTGTTGTCTAGTCCGGGCGGACGCCGAAGAACCACGCCCCCGGCGAGTCCGGGTCCGCGGAGGTGAACGCCTCCCGCACCACCGCGACGAACTCCCCCCGGTCGATGCGCCCGTCGCCGTCGGTGTCGATCCTGGTGAACGCGTCCACCGCGATCTCCCTGGTCAGCCCGGAGGCCAGGTAGACCGCCACGTACTCGTCGGTGCTGATCTCGTCGTCGCCGTCGGCGTCGAGGACCCGGAACACGGTGTCGGCGATCGGCCCCACGGTCGCGGCGAAGAACGCGTCGTCGTCGACCAACCGGTCCTCCATGATCTCCACGCACTCGCCGGTCGGGATCGCCGTGCCGTCGGCGTGCGCGAGGGTGACGCCGTGCCGCACCAGGTGGTCCCACCAGGCGTCGAGCGCGGTGTGGATCGTCGTCCAGTGCGGCGACCCGGCGGGCAGCCGCAAGGCGCCGCAGGTGCTCTCGGCGTGCGCGGCGAAGTCGGCGGCGGTCAGGTAGCCGTCGCCGCCGACGTCGAAGATCTCCAGCATCGCCTCGATGTTGCGCTGCTTCTGGCTGGTCACGTGCTGGCCTCCGCGGGGATGAGTGGTCTGGCCTGCGACAGGTGGGCCGGGGTGGTTCCGCAGCAGCCGCCCAGGACGTCGGCGCCCTCGGTGTGCCAGCGGGCCAGCAGCGCCCCGAACTCGCCCTCGGGCAGCGCGGCGGGCAGGTGCCGGTCGACCGGGCCGTCGACGCCGGTGCGGTCCTCGATGTTCGGGTACGCCCCCACCGGGCCCGCGCAGACGCGGCGCAACACCGGCAGGCACGCCTCGGTGTCGGCGGGCGTGGAGCAGTTGACCAGCACCGCGCCCGCGCCCGCCTGCTCGACCTCGCGCGCGGCGTCCGCCAACGGCTCCCCGGACAGCAGCCGGGCGTCACCGCGGCAGGCGAACGACACCCAGGCGCGGACCCCCGCGGCGAGCGCGGCCGCCAACGCGATCCTGGCCTCGCGCAGGGTGTTCATGGTCTCCACCAGCACCAGGTCGACCCCGGCGCGGGCCAGCGCGGCGGCGAGCCTGCCGTGTTCGGCGTGCAGGACCTCGTCGGGCGGCACCAGGTCGGGGCGGTAGCAGTCGGCGACGGGGGCGAGCGACCCGGCGATCAGCGCGGGGCTGTCGGTGTCGGCGCGGGCGGCCCTGGCCAGGCCGACGGCGGTGTCGACGACGGTCGCCTGGTCGGTGCCCAGGCCGCGCAGGGTGCGGTCGTGGCAGCGGAAGGTGTTGGCGGTGACGACATCGGCGCCCGCGCGCAGGTGCGCGGCGTGGATGCCGCGCAGCACCCGCTGATCGGCCGGGGCCAGCAGCGCCCTGGTCGTCCACCACGGCGCGCACACCGGGATGCCCGCGCGCTGCAGCTCGGTGGCCACCGCTCCGTCGAGCAGGACGGGGTCCGCGCGGCCGCGGTGGGTGTCCACGATCAGCGCCGGGCTCGGATGACCCGGGTGCGGCTGGGCAGGCGGATGGTGCCGTCGGTGGCGCGCAGGTCGGCAATGGACTCGGCGATCGCGGTCCAGGTGCCCGGGTCGTCGGCGCTGCCGTAGCGCTGCTCGATCATGCCGAGCAGCGCCGGTGGGGAGCACTTGCGGTAGAACTCGACGTACTCGTCGGCGTCCGCCAGCCAGAACGGCGCGGTGAAGTCGGTGACCTCGACGTCGGTGAACCCGGCGGCGCGCAGTTCCAGCTCGGTCTGCTCGCGGTCGGCCATGCTGTACGGGTTGGGTTCGCCGGGGGGCGGCTTGGGCAGGTCCAGGCGCTGGGCCAGGACGCGGAAGCCGCGCGAGACCATCGGTGCCTCGGCGGGCTCGCCCCACACGGACGCGGCCAGGGTGCCGCCGGGGCGCAGGACGGCGGCGACGGCGCGGAACGCGGCGATGTGGTCGACGGCGAACATCAGGCCCCACCGGCTCAGTACCGCGTCGTAGCTGCCCGCGGGCAGGTCCAGGGTCTCCACGTCGCCCTGGCGCACCTCGACCGGCGCGGCGGTGTCGTCGAGCCGGGCGGCGCGCTCGGTGGCGATGGCGACCATGTCCTCGGCGAGGTCGATGGCGGTGACGTGCCCGGTCGGTCCGACGACGCGGGCGGCGGTGAGCGCGGGTTCGCCGACGCCGGTGCCGACGTCGAGCACCCGGTGCCCTTGGCGCAGCCCGGCGAGCGCGATCAGGTGTTCGCTGACCGGGGTGGCGCCGCGTTCGAACTTGTCCTGCCAGGACAGCCAGCCGCCGCTCATGGCGTTCCAGTTGGCCCGTTGGGTGGCCTTGAACCTGGCCGGTTCGAACCCGGTGGTGGTCACCAGTCGGCACTCCTGTGGTCGTCGCTGTCGTACTGGTCGCCGGGTGGGATATCGCTGCCCGGATATCGCGGACAGGCGTAATCCACCGTCGTCCCCGCGTGAATGTGCACCGCTCCCGCCGTCGCGGTTCCTCGGACCCGGTCCCCGACCCGCCGGAAATGATGTTACTCCGGTGGCAACCGCTGACAAGTCACCAGATCCAGCGCGCTATTTACCCGATCAGCGCACAGCGGAACTACCCACGGTGGGCGCGGGCGGGTCTGGTTCGGCCAGCCACAGGTTCGACAGGTCGAACCAGCGGTCGACCGTCGGCATCGCGACCGCGTCGCGCACCCGGGCGCCGCGCAGGTGGGGGATGGTCGGGGCGTGCACCAGGACCGGGACGATCGCGGCGTCGCGCATGATCGCGTGGTCGACCTCGTGCCAGGCGGCACTCGCCTCGTCGGGGTCGGTGCGCGAGAGGGCGTGGTCGATCATGCGGTCGACGTCGGGGTTGCTGTAGCAGCCGTAGTTCCCGGTGCCGTGCACGGCGTTGGTCTGGAACATCGGTTGCAGGAACGCGCGGCCGTTGTCGCCGAACCAGTCCGGTGTCCAGGCCGCGACGGCGATGTCCCAGGTGCCCGCGCGGGCGTTGGCCGGGTTCTGCAGGTGCGGGTAGTGCTCGGCGTGGCCGAAGCCGACCAGCCGCAGGGTGATGCCGATGCGGGCCAGGTCGAGTTGGAGTTGTTGGGCGACCTCGGGGTTGGCGTCCATGTCGCGGTGCACGACGGTGAGTTCGAGTCCGTCGCCGTACCCGGCCTCGACCAGCAGCGCCCGCGCGCGGTCGGGGTCACCCTCGTCGTTGGGGGTGGGGTAGAGGTCGTAGTCGCGGTATCCGTAGTTGCCGGGTGGGATGGCGGTGTGCGCGGTCCACATGACGGTGCCCGCGGCGAGCTCGTCGAAGATCTTGATCATGGCGGTCTTGTTGACCGCGTAGGCGATGGCCCGGCGCACGCCGAGCTTGGTGACCGCGCCGCCCGCGTTGGGGCTGACCATGTTGAACGCCAGGTACGGGTTGACCGCGTAGCCGAGGTTGTCGGCGGGGTCGTCGGGGTTGATGTCGTAGGGCTCGGTGACCGGTGACGCCCAGGACAGGTCGGCGCGCCCGGAGCGGATCTCGCGGCCGACGTCGGCGGGCGTGGCGGCGCGGTCCATGGTGACGTGCACGCCGTCGAGGTGTTGGCAGCGGACCGGGTCGGACTCCTTGGACCAGGCGCGGTTGGGCTCCATGTGCAGCATCTCGCCGTGGACGTACTCGGTGAGCCGGTAGGGCCCGCAGGAGCGCACGCCGCGGCGGAAGTCGTCGCTGTCGGGGATGAACGCGTCGTACTCCACCGGCGCGGGCGAGGTGAACGCGGTGGCCAGGATGTGGATGAAGTCGGTCGCCGGGCGCAGTAGTCGCAATCGCAGTGTGCGGTCGTCGAGGGCGGTCACCCCGGCGATCTCGTGCGCGTTCTGGAATTCGGCGAGATCGGCGGCGGTGGGATTGTCGGGCACGGCGGCGGTGTAGTCGGCGCAGTATTCCTGCATTCCGACCAGGGTGCTGGTGAAATAGTGAATAGCGCCGCTGCGCAGCACCGGGTTGCACATCCGCTTGAAGCCGCGCACGAAGTCCTGGGCGGTCACCTCCCGCTCGGGGGTGGTGTCCCAGCGGACCCCGGCGCGCAGCCGCACGGTGTAGGTGAGCCGGTCGGCGCTGATGCCGCCGTTGGCCGCCGTGGGGATCTCGGTGGCCACGTCCGCGACCGGGTTGAGGTCGCGCCAGTCGCGCAGGCCCTTGATCGGCGGGTAGGCGAACAGCTGCCGGGTGAACAGCCGGATGATCTGCCCCGACAGCATGAAGAACGAGCTGGCCGGGTCGACGTGGTCCATGCTGCCCGGGCCGTAGAGCCGCAGCACACCGCCGCGGCGCGGGTGGTCGTTCATCGGCTGACCTCGCTGATCCGGCGTGGGGACGGGACGGGGCCCTCGGCGGTGGGGGCGTGGGCGGTGAGGTCGGGCAGGCCGCCGAGCGCGCCGAGCACCACCACCTCGCCCGGGGGCGCGGGTGGGGCGCGGAAGGCCAGCGGCACGATCACGGCGTCGGCCAGGGCGTGCAGTTCCGCCGCGCGCAACGCCGAGGTGGAGCGGGTCGGGTCGTCCAACGCGGCCAGCGCGGCGTCGATCAGCTCGTCGACCCGCCGCTGCCCGGAGCCCGCGGGGGAGTGCGCCGAGTGGCACAGCGGCAGCAGGAACGCCCGCGCGTTGTCGTGGCCCCAGTCGGGGAACCAGCTGTCGAGCAGGAGGTCCCAGCCGCCCGCCTGCCCGGTCACCGCCTGGTGCGACTCGGCGGGCGAGAGCGGCCGCGACACGATGGTGAGGCCGACCGCGACCAGGTCCGCCACGATCCCGGACGCGACCGCGGTGGCGTGCGGGGTGTCGGGGTGGGCGAGGGTGAGCGACAGCGCCGCCGGGAGGGTCCCGGCCTTGGCGGGTGCGGTGGCCTGGTGGCCGTCGTTGCCGGGCGGGATGATCGTGTGCGCGGTGCGGGTGATCGCGTCCGCGATCGCGAGCCGCGCCGTGTGTTCGCTCAACGGGCCGCGCGGGTTGAGCACCAGGTAGTCCACACCGAGCAGCGTGGAGGTGGGCTCACCCTCGACTGTCAGGTCTACGTGCGGCGTGGGCTCGTCAGGGCTGACGGTGATGATCGACGCGCGCTGGCCTCGGACCAGGTCGGACTCGGGGTTCCACGCGGGGTTCGGCTCGAACCGGAGTCCGCCGTCGAACACCGGCCGGTACGGGCCCGTCGACCGCAACGCCGCCCGCGCCTGCGGGCTGTCGGGCAGGAACGCGTCGTACTCCACCGGCGCTGGCGAGGCGCACGGCAGGGCCAGGACGTCGACGACGTCGACCGCCGGGTGGTCCAGCTCGACGACCAGTGTCTGCTCGTCGAGGGCGAACACCCCGGCGATGTCGTGGGTGTTGGCGTGCTCGGCCAGGTCAGCCGCGGTGCGCAACGACGCCGGGTGCCCGTCTCGGTAGTCCGCCATCCCCCGGACAGTGCTGAGGAAGTACGGCAACGCGGTCGAACGGTAGAACGGCGTGCACAGCCTCTTGAGGCCACGCACCACATCCTGTGCCGTCACCCGCCGCGCGGGGGTGGTGTCCCAGTACACGTCGGGCCGCAGGTGGATCACGTAAGAGGTGCCGCGCGCGCCAAGACCCGCGTTGTAGATCGAGGGCACCGCGGTCGCCAGGTCCGCCACTGGCGCTACCGACTGCCAACTCCCGGGTGCCGCGTCGCCCCGGTAGGTGAACAGCTGCCGGGCGTGCAACCTCGTCAGCGCCGCCAAGGGGTGGCGGTGCGCGGCGACCGGCTCAGGTAGGTCTATCCCCGCCCTCAGGCGCAACCGTTCCACCGGGCCCCTCATGACATCTGCTCGGCGAGTCGGCCCATGACCGCCACCGCCCGGTCGATCTCGGCGTGGTCGTTGAACAGGTGCGTGGTCAACCGGGCCGCGTAGTGCTGGTGCGGGGACCCCTCGACGTCGAACTCCGTCCAGCGGGTCCAGATCCGGTGCTCGGACTCCAACCGGGACACGAACTCCGCCACCTTCTTCACGTTCCACGCGTCGGCCGGGTCGCGGAACGGGTGGAACGCGATCAGCGGCGACCGCAGCCGCTGGTCGGTGCCGGGGGAGTACATCGCGGCCGTGCCGAACCGCTCGGCCACCGCCGCCCTGGCGTGCTCGGCCAACTCGAACACCCGCCGCTCGATGCGGTCGCGGCCGATCTCGTCCCACAGCTCGCACGCCCGCGCCAGTGCCGCGCCGCGGGCGATGCTCGCGCTGCCCGCGCTCTGCAGGAAGTCGCCGATGTTGCAGCTCTCCACCGAGGTCGTCGTGCGCGGCGGCGGCGTGCCCTGCATCGGGTACCAGGTCGAGATGATCGGCCAGAACGTCGGCAGCGGCAGCGGGTTGTGCTCCGGGTGGACCTTGTTGCGCACGTACAGCAACCCGGTGCCCAGCGGTCCGCACTGGAACTTCGACCCCGAACACGAGATGAAGTCCGCGCCCAGCGCCCGGAAGTCGCAGTCGAGCATGCCCGCCATCAGCGCACCGTCGATCACCGTGGTCAGCCCGTGCCGGTGCGCCAGTTCGCACAGCGCCCTGATCGGCAGCATCGTCCCGGTGAACAGGGTGATCCCGGCGAAGGCCAGCACCTTGGTGCGCGGGGTGATCGCCGCGGCGAACCGCTCGACGACGTCCTCGGCGCGCACGTCGTACCCGGTGGGCAGGGTGATCACGGTGACCACCACGCCGTGCCGGTGGCGCAGCAGGTTCAGGTTCGACAGCACCGAGTAGCACTCGTGGCTGGTCGTGATCACCTCGTCGCCCGCGCGCAGGTCCAGGCCGTGGATGACCCTGGCCATGCCCTCGGTGGCGTTGTGGGTGATCACCATCTCGTCCTGGTCGACCCCGTAGGACCGCCCGATCGTCGCCCGGTGCTCCGGGTAGAGCCCCGGCGGGTACACGTCGAGCAGCCCACCGGTCCACTCCCGGGTGACCCGGTCCACCACGTCGAGCACCTCGAACGGCATCGCGCCCACCGTGCCGGTGTTGAGGTGCGTCGAGTCGGCGTCGAGCGCGAACAACGACCTGATCTCCGACCACGAACGGGCGCGCAGGCCCGCCTCCATCACATCCACTTCGGTGGTGTCCCCTTCTAGGTCGATCAACCGACGATGTCGCGCAAGTCGAGCGCGCAGGCCCGCTTGCCGGGGAAGTCGCAGTACCACAGCAGGTTCCCGTCCCAGGTCATCCCGGTCGGGTTGCCCTCCACCACAAGGGAACCGAGTTCGGCGCCGGTGGCGGGGTCGGTCGCGCGCAGGCGGCGTTCGACGTAGTCGCCGTGCACGACGACCCCGTCGGCGTAGGTGAGCCCGGACGGTTCCCCGCCGCCAACGGGGTGTTCGACCAGCACCGCCATCGACTCGTAGTCGCGCAGTTGCAGCACGGTCGGGCCGCGCAGCACCATCCAGATGCCGTCCGGACCGAACTCGACGCCGGTGAGCCTGCCGTTGGCCGGTGGCACCGCCCGCCGCTCCACCTGCTCGCCGGTGTCGCGGTCCACCAGGAGCAACCGCTTGGGCCGATAACCCACCTGGCACAATAGGTTCCCGTCGAACGCGAGGTCCGCGCGCAGACCCGGGCAGCGCAGTGTGCGCGCCACGGAGCCGTCCGCCGGGTCCAGCGCGTAGAGCTCGGCGGCGGGCTGGTCGGAGTGCCACAGGTGGGTGCCGTCCCAGGTGAGCCCGCACGGGTAGTCGCCGGGGAGGGGGACCGTGCGGCGGACCACCGCTGTCGTCACTGCCGACCTCCCGCGTCACCGGGCACGATTGCTTCAGGAACATAGCACGGTGAGCGATCCCTTGGTCATCCCCGGCCCAACTGCTATACAAGCCAGGAGTGACAACGCGGCGAGGGGTGAGTGACGTGTCGGAACAGGTCATCGACCAGGTCGGCGAGTACTACGACGACATCGGCGAACTCGTGGAACTGGTCGGCGGCAACCTGCACGTCGGGTACTGGGAGTCCGATGAGGACGACACCCCGTTCCTGGCCGCGATGCAGCGCCTCACCACCGAGGTCGGCGCCCTGCTGGCGCTGCGCAAGGGCGAACAGGTCCTCGACGTCGGCTGCGGCGTCGGCGAACCCGCCGTCCGGCTGGCCCAGCGGCACGCCGTCACCATCACCGGCATCACCGTCAGCCACTGGCAGGTCGCCGAGTCCGCCCGCCGCGTGGTCGCCGCGGGCCTGCGCGGGCGCGTCACCACCCGCTACGCCGACGCCGCCGCCCAACCCTTCCCCGACGGGGTCTTCGACGCCGCGCTCGCCTTCGACTCCCTGCCCAGCGCCCAGGACAAGACCCGGTGGCTGCGCGAGATCCACCGCGTCCTGCGCCCAGGCGGCCGCCTGGTGTTCACCGAGTACCCCCACACCGCCGAGCTGACCGCCGCCGACCGCGAGGTCCTCACCGCCAACACCATCGCCCACCCACCCGCCACCCTCGACGAGTCCGTGGCCCTGGCCGAGAGCGCCGGGTTCCGCGTCACCGCCGCGCTCGACTGGAGTGAGCGGGTCCGCCGCACCTACGACGAGTTCCTCACCACGCTGGCCGAGCAACGCCCGACCCTCGCCGAGGAGTACGGCTCCGACCGCGTCACGATGTTCAGCACGGCCATCACGACCATGTTCTCCCTGTGCCGCGACAAGATCGGCTACCACGTCATCGCCTGCGAGAAGCCCGCCTAGCCCGCCGCGGGCTTCAACCGGTCGCCGGGAAGCGGCGGCGGGGGATCATGGGGAGAGCGTCGACCGGCATCGTCAGGGCCACCTTGGGACGAGGGGTGTGGCCGGGGACCGGTTCCAGACGCCAGCGGGAAGCGATAGAGGCCAGGGTCAGGGTCATCTCCGTCAGCGCGAACGGCTCACCGATGCAGGTGTGGTTACCGGTCCCGAACGGGATGTACGCGCCCCGCGGCACCGCGCGCGCCACGCCCACCTCCCACCGGTCCGGGTTGAACACGCCGGGATCGCGGTGCAGTGCCGGGTTGTGGTTCAGCGCGTGCGGGCTGTACATGATCGCCGCGTCCGCCGGGATCCGGTAGCCGCCGATGGTCGTCTGCCGCGTGGTCGTGCGGCTCAACGCCCAGCCCTGGGTGCGCAGCCGCAGCGTCTCGCTGATCACCTGCTTGGTGTAACCCAGGCTCGCCAGGTCGATGTACTCCGCCGCGCGCCCGGCCAGCACCCGGTCGGCCTCCGCGCACAGCCGCGCCTCCACCTCCGGGTGCGCAGCCACCTCGTGGCACGCCCAGGCCAGCGTGTTCGCGATGCTCTCCGCGCCCGCGATGAAGATCGTCATGACCTCGTCGTGCACCTGCCGGTCCGACATCGTGGCCTGCCCGTCGCGGGCCAGCATCAGGATCGACAGCAGGTCGCCGCGGTCCTCCGGGGCCGCCCGGTACGCCGCGACGACACCGTCGATCACCCCGCGCAGGTGCGACTCGGCCGCCCGGTAGCGCCGGTTGGCCGGGGTCGGCAGCCGCGCCAGCACCCCGGTCGGGTCCATCACCCGCCGGTACAGGCCGTTGAGCACCGTCGCGGTCGCCTCCCGGAACCGGTCCGCGTCCACCTCGACGCCCCCGTCGGCGGCGAACATCGCCCTGGTCAGGTTGGTCAGCGCCAGGTCGGCCATCTCCTGGTGCACCGCCACCTCGACCCCGTCCTGCCAGCCGCCGAACCGCGCGCGGGCCTGCTCGGTGATCTGCGCCGCGTAACCGACGATGCGCGAATGGCTGAACGCGGGCTGCATCAGCGCCCGCTGCCTGCGGTGCAGCTCCCCGTCCGAGATGCCCAGCCCGTTGCCGAACATCGCCCGGAACCGCTCGGTGATCGGGCCGCCCTTGCCGAAGGTGTCCGGGTCGCGCAGCGCGGACCTGATCAGCCCGGGGTCGTTGATGACGTACACGGTCTGCCTGCCAAGCCGGATCCCGATCACCGGGTCGGTGCCCTGCAACGAGAGCAGGAACTCGCGCGGGGCGCGCTTCATCAGCAGCGCGTGGCCGAGCACCGGCACCGCGCCGGGGGCGATCGCCGGGGTCAGCACATCCGTCACGGTCACACGAGACCTCCGGGGATGGGGAGTTAGCTCCTATAATGTATAGCCCCAAGGTCAACCCCGATTCGCGGTGGGACCAGGCATTCCCCGGGTTGCCGTCCTCCCAATGGGCGAGCTGTTAATACCATCGGGTGGTTCTCGGTGTTACTATTTGGATCGGGTTCGTCGGGCGGCGACCGGTTCGGGCAAGTCCTCGCCCGGGCAGTTCTTCCACAGGTGCCAGGGGAACGGTGATGGCGGGCAAGCGCGACTACGGGCAGTTCTGCGGGTTGGCCGCCGGGCTGAACATCATCGGCGAGCGCTGGACCCTGCTGCTGGTCCGCGAGCTGCTGGTGAGCGCGCTGCGGTTCACCGAACTGCTGGAGAATCTGCCCGGCATCGGCCCCAACCTGCTCGCCGAACGGCTGCGCACCCTCGCCGAGCACGGCCTGGTGGAGCAGCTGCCGGTGGCCGGGGACGGCCGCGCCAAGCAGTACCGGCTCACCGACCGCGGCCAGCAGCTGCGCGGCCCGGTGCTCGGCCTGGCCCGCTGGGGCATGCAGTTCCTCTCCGCCGACGACCGCGACGGCGGCGAGATCCGCGCCGAGTGGGGCATCATCGCCGTGCAGGCCATGGTGGACACCGGGCGGGTCCCCGAGCTGGACGACACCTACGAGTTCCGCGTCGGCGAGGAGACCTTCGGCGTCATCGTCGCCGCGGGCGAGGTGCGGTTCGTGCCCGGTCCGGCCGAGGGCGCGCGGGTGGTCGTCTCCAGCGACCCGGACACGTTCATCCAGATCGGCGCGGGCATGGTCAGCCCGTTCGACGCGCTGGCCGCCGGGCAGATCAAGCTGGAGGGCCCGGCCGACGCCATCCGCCGGTGCACCCGGTTGCTCGGCCTGACCTGAGGTCACGCGCGGCGGTCGGATCGCTTCGGAAAGTGATAGCCTGATCGTGTGGCGGTCGACCTGCGCGCGGTGGCCTCGGACTACCTGGCCACCCGGTTCCCCGATCGTGGCCCCGACTACCTGCGCCCCGCGGTCCGCGTGGACACCGACTTCTGCCGCCGCGTGGCCCGCCACCACGACCGGGCACCCCTGCGCGCCGACGTCGGCGACGCGTACGAGGCGCTGTGCCGCGAAGACCTGGCCCAGTACGCCGCGATCCAGGCCGCGGGCATTGTCGTCCGGCCTTGGCGCGGTGAAGGCCAGCCTTATGCCGACTCGCGGGCGTTGATCGACCAGGTGACCCGCACCGGGGTGCTCTGGCTCTACCTCACCCGATGCGGTCATGGCACCGCGACCGCGGCCGACCACCCCATGCTCGAACCCAGCGGCGTGGAGGTCGACGGCGAGCCGCTGTGCCACAACGACATCCTCCGCGTGGTGCACGACCTGTTCGGCCACGTCGCACTACGTGCCGGGTTCGGGCCTAGAGGCGAGTTCGCCGCTACCGGTGGTCACCTGCGGCTCTATCCCGCGGAAGCGTGGCCAGCGCTGTTCACCGAGCAGGTCGGGCAGATCTGCTGGTACTTCCACGGCGACCACCTCGCCACGGGCCGACCGCGCTACCCCGAGCAGAAGGTCTTCCTTTACCCGCAAGCCTTTCTCGACGAGTTCCTGAGCCAGGTCCAGCCCGCGCGGTGACGCCCGGTGCCGATAGACTCGCCGGCGATCACGAGGGGAACCGGCGATGAGCACAGGGAGAACCACAGTGAGCACCGAGCACTCGGTCACGATGTGGCCGAAAGGGGCCAGCGAGGAGTACGTCGCCGCGCGGGTCGAGTTGGACCGCGCCGAGCACGCGCTGCACGCGGAGGTCCACCGCCTGGCCGCACTACGCCGCGACATGCCCCAGGGACCGCTGCTCGACGACTACGAGTTCGAGGAGGGCCCGCTCGATCTTGGCCTGACCGAGCCGCTGACCAAGACCACGCTGCTCGACCTGTTCGGCGACCACGACACGCTGTTCGTCTACCACATGATGTTCCACCCGGGCGAGGAGCAGGTCTGCCCGATGTGCTCGCTGTGGGTCGACGGCTTCCACGGCGTGTCCCGGCACATCCTGCGCCACGCCGCGTTCGCCGTGATCGCCAAGGCCCCCGTGCCCGAGATCCGCCGCTGGGCCAACCGCCGCGGCTGGGACGGCATCCGCTTCCTGTCCAGCCACGCCACCACCTTCAACACCGACGTCGGCGCCGAGACCGACACCGGCGACCAACTCCCCATGGCCAGCGTCTTCCGCAGGGAAGGCACCCGCGTCCGCCACTTCTACACCCAACGAGCCAACTTCATGGACGACGCCGAGGGCGGCTTCGACCAGCTCAGCCCGGTGTGGCACATCCTCGACCTCCTCCCCACCGGCCGCGGCGACTGGTACGCCGAGAACGGCTACGCGGGGCGGCTGCGCGGCAACCTCGCGCCCTAGCTGTAGTCGTCCAGGGCGGCGCGGAGGTCGTCGGGGGGGTGGACCGGTTCCATTCCCCCTTCGGTCCTGCGCATGCAGGCCACTGTTTGGGTCCCGGTGGCGATGGTCTCGCCGTCGCGGGTGTAGTCGAAGTCCATGGTGATGCGGTTGCCGCCGCGGGTGGCCAGGCGCATCGATACCTCGATCTCGTCGAAGGCGAAGCACTCGGTGTAGAAGTTCATCCCGCACGACACCGTCACCAGGGCCAGGTCGCCGTCGCGGAGGGCGTCGAGGGCGGTGGGGGCGTGGTCGGCGAGGAAGTGTTCGCGGCAGTGGCCTTGCCAGTGCAGGTAGTGGGTGAAGTAGACGTTGCCGACGAGGTTGGTCTCGTCGAAGGTCACGCGGTGGCGGTAGGTGTAGGCGCGGGTCACGGGACGACCGCGGCGAGGGCGTGGCCGTCGACGAGCAGGCTGGCGACGCGGAAGTGGTCGTCAGCGCGGAGGGTGACGCAGGTGCCGTCGACGGACAGGATGGCCGGGTCGGCGGTCAGGCCCGCTCGCGCCAGTGCCCGCTGGATGGCTCGGGACCGGGCCGTGGAGTGCTCGGTGTTCTCGCCGGTCTTGTCCTGCAGCGTGCTCGACAGGTGATCCGGCTCGCCGGGTCCGGCGATCGCCGTCCACACGGGAGCGTCCAACTCGACCTGGCCGTCTGCCAGGTGGGAGCGGACTTCCAGGCGGTCGGCGACACCGCACTCGATGAGCCGCCTGCTCAACAGCGGGCCCACGAGCGGTGCCGGGATGGGCGTCGACCACTCGCGGGTGCCGACCGCGCGCAGGTGCAGTCCGTCCCAGCGGGCGATGTAGTCCCCGTCGGGAGTGATGACGTCCACGGTGAAGGTGAACTCGTCGGCCGTGTGGGCGAGTTCCCGCGCGCGGACGTAGGCCGGTCCGTTGTGCTTGCGCCACACCGTGATCGCGTCAGCGCCAACCGGGAGCACTGTGCGGTGCGGTAGACAGGCGAGCAGCACGTGAATGCTGGCGTCGAGCAACCCGGGATCCCCCAAGAGCAACTGTTGGGCGTGCACACTGGCGAACCAGTCGGTGCCAGATGTGTCTATCCAGGCCCCTACCTCGAAGGCGGAGAGGTAGTCGTACCGGAGAAGGCGCTCGAATCGTCCTGTGTGGAAGAACAGCGGGCCGTAGTAGGGATGCGGCGCACTACGAGCTGGGGGAGTCCCGCAGGGCTCCGCGGCCGGCGGTGCAGAGGCGGGTGCGACTGTCACGGACAGGCGCGCGAGGTCGAAGCGGTCACTGTCGTCACTGACCCTCGCACGCACCTGGTCGCCGGCGGCGAGGGTCGCGATCCGTACCTTCCTACCGTCGCCACCGGTGATGGGTGCGGGAAGCTCCAGGTCTCGGAAGGTCCACCCGTCGCGTGAGCCCGTGGTGGCCTGCACGGTCTGAGCGACCGCCTCCAAGCCCATCACCGCCGGTAGGACGGACACCCCGTCGATGCTGTGCTCGGCCAGGTAGGGATCATCGCGAGAGGTCAGCACTGTGTCCGCGACGACCTCCACCCCCGGGGTGACGGTTCGCGTGTCTTCCAAGAACCTCAGCAGCGGAACATCCGGGTGCGATAGGGCCAACGTCGCCGTGTCGGGGAAGCGGCCGCTGAGCATGACAGTCGTAGGAGCGTCCGGCTGCCCCAAGAGGTCGAGCAGCGCGGCCGTACCGGAGGCCGGGGTGATCGGCACGACACCCCGGGCAGCCAGGCCGTCCACGACCCCCATGCGGGCCCCCATCCCCACACCGGACCACAACGACCACTCGACGCAGTGCGCGCGACACCCCGGGTGCGCGGCTGCCCACTCGGTGAGCGCGTGCCGCAGCCACTCGTTGGCCACGCAGTACTCGGCCTGCCCGGTAAGACCCGTCCTGCCGATGATCGACCCGTAGGCCACCACCAGTCGCAGCTCATCACCCGCCGCGTCGAGCAGGTTGCGCAGACCGTCGACCTTCGGTGACACGGCACGGCGCAGTGTGGTGCTCTCTACAGCCGACATCACGCGGGGTTCGTTGACCGCCGCACCATGCAGCACCGCCCGCAACGGCCCCAGGGCCCGGGCCGCGGCCATCGTCCCCTCGGTCGCGCGCGGGTCGGTGATGTCAGCGGGGTGGTAGTGCGCGTCGACCTGCCTGCGCGCGGCGGCGAGACCATCGACGACACCGGGATCGGTGGCGGGCCTGCGCCCGGTGAACAGCAGCACGCACCCGGTCCGCTGGGCCAGCTCGATCGCGGTGTGCGCCGTGATCCCGGTGACGCCGCCGGTCACCACGCAGACCTCGCCCGCCCAGATCGGCAGGCCGCCGAGGTCGTCCGAGTGGAACAAGGCCGTGGTCAGGTGCTCGACGGAGCCGTCCGAACCGACCCGCAGCTCTTGGTGCCCACTGCCCGCGACCCACGTGGGATCCAGCGAGGTCGTCCCGGCCGGAACCTGGACGACGGTCGTAGCGACGTCAGGTAGCTCTACCTGCGCACTGCGTGCCACCGCCGCCGCAGCGGGGTGACCGTGGTGAACAACGACCACCACCGCAGGCTGCCGCTCCCCGATCTCTCTGAGCAGCGCCGCGACCTCATCGATGCCGGCGTCGTCGGCCAGATGCGCGACGAATCCAGTCCGACCTGGCGAGCCGGCCTGCGACCCGAGCCATGTCGACTGGGACGACCATTCGACCCCACTCGCGGCGCGGCGCGCGACACCCGGCACCCAGCGGTGCGTGAACGGCCGGACCCAGGTGTCCACCCCGCGCACCCCGGTCTCGGTATGGGTGTCGGCGAGGTCCAGCTCCGCCAGCACTTCGGCCGCCTCGCCCACGGTCGCGTCGGCGAAGGCCGGGAACGCCCGGGGGGTCTTGCGGCCCAGGTCGGCGGCGACCTGGGTGATGAGCGTGACGATCCGCAACGAGCTCAGGTGCAGGTCCCGCGACAGCGACGTCTCCCCGGTGATGCCCGAGAGCGCCAACTCGCACTCGTCGGCCAGCCGGGTCCGCAGGACCAGCAGCGGGTCGCCTCCGGTGTCCGCGGTCGCCACCACCACCGGCTCCCGCTTGGCGGACACGGGCTCGAGGTCGCCGTCGGCCTCGCACGGGTTGCGCAGGAACGACATGGGCGTGCCGGGCGGCAGGTACCGGTCGGAGCGGCCCGCGAACCACGGCGCCGGGTCGGCCACCCCTGCCGCGACCAGGGCGGCGGTGGCGACGGCGTGCGGGCGGCCCGATCCGCCGCAGTCGAGCGTGACGACCGGGACGTGCGGGGCGCAGTCGGCGACCAGGCCGCTGAGGGTGCGGCCGGGGCCGACCTCCACCAGCAGCCCGACCCGGCTCGCGAGGTCGGTGACGGCCGTGCGGAAGCGGACCGGTTCGGTGAGCTGCGCCACCAGCACGGCGCGCAGGTCCGCGTCGTCCAGCAAGGCGCCGGTGACGGTGGAGATCACCGGACGGCACGGGCGGCGGAAGTCGATCCCGGCCAGCGTCGCGCGCATCGGTTCCCGCACGGGGGCCATCGCGGCGCTGTGGAAGGCGTGCGACACCGCCAACGTGGTCCCGCCCGCGCCCGACGCGGTCGCGCGGTCCAGCACGGTCTTGATCTCGGCGGCCGGGCCTGCGACCGAGGTCCGCCGCGGGCTGTTGTCGCAGGCCAGCACGACCGAGGTGCCCGTGGTCATGGCCGCGAGCCGATCAGCGGGAACGTCCAAGGCCGCCATCGACGTACCGGGCAGGCCATGCTCGGACATCAACCGCCCTCTTGCAGCGGCCAGCCCCATCGCGGCGGCAGGGGCTAGAGCTCCCGCCCAGACCAACGCGGTGATCTCGCCCAGGCTGTGGCCGACCGCGCCGACGGCGGTGCACCCCAGGTGCTCCAGCCACGCGAGACCGGCCAGCGACTGCCGCATGATCGCGGGTTGCGCGGCAGCGGTATCGGTGTCCCCAGCGCGCACGGCCACAGGTAGCGCTGGCACGTCCAGGTTCGCGGCCCACGCGGGTAGCTCTGCCCGAACCGGGGCTGCCTGACCGGGAAAGACCAAACCGACCGCGGGAGGCGCGCCCTGAGCGAGGACGAATCCGGCCTTCGCGGCGACCGTGAGCGTCCCATCCCACGCGGTCAACCTCGCCGCGGCCGCCACCGCGGCGGCACCCAGTTCGGCAGGCCGGGACGCGACCAACGCGCACCGCACCGGCCCGTCCGCGCGACTGCTCGCGGCGACGTCATGCAGCTCGGCGTCGCTCAACCCGGCGAACCAGTCCGCGCGCGAGGCCAGCACCTCCGCCAACTCCGCCGCCGTCCCGGCCGCCATCAGCACGATGTCGTACCGGGGCGCGGCCACCACCGGCGCCACCACGTCCGCGGCCGGACGTGTCGACCCGACGACGACGTGGGAGTTGATGCCGCCGAACCCCAACGCCGACACCGACGCCAGCCGCGTCGACCGGTCCCACGTCTCAGGGGCGGCCAGCGCGCGCAGGGGGGTGTCAGGAGAGTGCAGCACCGGGTGCGGATCGACGCAGCCCGTGGTCGGCGGCAGCACCCCGGCCCGCACGGCCAGGACGGCCTTGATCAACCCGGCCGCGCCCGCCGCGGCCTTGGTGTGCCCGATGTTCGCCTTCACCGACCCCAACGCCGCCTTCGGCGCACCGGCCCCGCGCAACCCCGACAGCGCCAACAGCTCGGCCTCGTCACCCACCGCGGTCCCCGTGCCGTGCCCCTCCACCAGGTCCACAGCGGACGGTTCCACCCCGGCCATCCGGTACGCCAGGTCCATCGCCCGCCGCTGCCCGGCCACCGACGGCCTGGTCAGCCCGCCAGCGCCGTCGGCGGAGATCCCCCACCCGAGCAGCTCGGCGTACACCGGCATCCCGCGCAGTCGCGCCTCGTCCACAGTGGTCAGCAGCAGCACGCCGCAGCCCTCGCCGGGCAGGAACCCGGTCGGGTCGGCGTCGTAGACCCGCATCTCGTCCACCCCGAGCACACCCACGCGAGCGAACCCGACCAGCTCCAGCGGGTCGATGCTCAGGTCGACCCCGCCCGCCAACGCGAACCGCAGCTCACCGGCGGCCACCGCGCGCGCGGCGTGGATCACCGCCAGCAGGCTCGACGAACACGCCCCGTCCACGGTGTACCCGCCGCCGCGCAGGTCGAAGTGGTTACCGACCCGGCCCGCGATCGTGTTCGCCAGCGCACCGGCCAGGGTCTCGTCGGTCGGCGCCGGGAACCGGCCCTTGACCTCGGCCTCCAGCTCGGCCAGCACCACCGCGGCCACCTCGTCGGCCACCGCGCCCTTGCGCAGCGCCGCGCCCGCCGCCCGCGCCACGAACGGCCACCGGGTGCGCAGCTGCGCGGCCCGGCTGAACTCCCCGCCGAGCGAATTGCCCAGCACCACACCCACCTCGTCGCGCGGCAGCGTCTCCGCGTCGGGCACGCCGGCGTCGGCCAACGCCTCGGCGGCGGTCTGCAACGCCAACCAGTGCGTGTGGTCGACCGCCCGGTGCACCCCCACCGGCACCCGGAACGCGGACCGGTCGAACTCCCAGTCCCGCAACACCCCGGCGTGCGTCACGTAAGTGCGGTCCGGGTCGTCGCGCTCGCCGAGGTAGGCGGGCGACAGCCGGGCGGCCGGGATGCGGCGGAACGCCCGGCGGCCGGTGAGCACTGCCTGCCAGAGCTGGTCCGGGTCGTGGGCCTCGGGGTAGTGGCAGGCCATCCCGACGATCGCGACCCCCGGTCTGCTCACGCGGGCACCCGCCCCCGCGCCCTGGCCACCAGCAGCACGCCGCCGCGCAGCAGGCAGGTGATCACCAGCGCGAAGAACAGGCCGAACACGATGCCCAGCGACACCAGCACCCCGTAGATCGCGGCGGCGGTGAGCCCGAAGACCACCTGCCCGCGCCGGGCGGTCGGCGTGGACCCGGGGTCGGTGATCATGTAGTTGGTGAACAGGATGAACGCCACCCCCGTCATCGGCAGCAGCGCGCCGACCAGGGCGTGGTCGAGCACCAGCCACCGCACCAGCGCCTGGAGCACGAACCCGCCGACCCACGCGGCGATCAGCGGGATCTTCTTGGTCAGCCCGGCGTTGAGCATGGTGCCCAGCATCAGGATGCCCAGCGGGATCAACCAGGACAGCGTCCCGTGCAGCCAGTTGGTGAAGTGGTACGGCGGGGAGATACCGACCCAGTCGAACACCACGAGCGTGACGGCGATGCCGGTGTTCGACGGGTTGAGGACGTGCCGCAGCCTGCCCTTGATCCGCAACCGCACCACGTACTTGCTGGCGTTGCCCACGACAACCGCGAACAGGTAGGGCCAGAGCGAGGAGTTTCCATAGAGGAGCATCGCGCACGCCAACGCGCCGATATGGGCTGGTAGTAGGAACACGCCCAGGGCGCGCGCGCCGCCCGCGTACTCCGGTTGCCGTTCATACGCCCACGCGTCGAGGGTCTCGAAACCGATCGCGCTGGCGTACCCGACCAGCAGGCAGACGATGGGGGTGATCGGCGCCTGCTCGAACCCGAAGAACACGTGCCCGAGGATGGTGAACGCCGAGATCGACATGGCGAACCGTTGCAGCGCCAGCACTCGCGGGTCGCGCTTGCGCTTCACCGGGGCGACCTCAGGCGCGGCCTCTGCAACCGCAGGCGCGGCCGTCTCGGGTGCGGTCTGCGCGGTCGGGAGCGCGGTGATGCCGTTCGGGTGGACCTGGGTGGACTTGGTTGCCTCGGTGGTCATCGCGCCGCGACCTCTCCGTTGGGCTTGAGCTCGAACCGGTGGTGTCCCGCGGACAGGCGCAACGGCGCGCGGTGAAGGCCCGCGGCGTCCCGCCAGGTGACTGTCGCGTCGGCCGAACCGCCGCGAGGTAGCGCGAGATGCAGCTGAGCACCTGAGGCGCCCGCGTGTCCGTTGGCCGGGTAGAGCTGTGTCTTCTGCGCGGGCACCCCTTTGGTCGCGGGTACCTCGACCTGGGCGCCGATCGCGGGCCTGGTCCCGGTACCGCCGGGGGCGACGAGTTCGACCTCGGCGGCAGGTGGCGCGCCGGTCGCGGTGTTGAGCAGCAGCATCGAGTCGGCGAACTGGTTGGCCACGACCATGTCCAGCAACCCGTCGCCGTTGACGTCGCCGAGCGCGAACCCGCGTGAAGGTGCCTGCTGGGTCATCTTCAGCTGTCCGGCCAGGTCGAGGTAGCGCTCGTCGGGGCCGTCGACCCAGAACTTGTTCGCGTCGCGGGCGCCGGACAGGTCGTCGCCAGGGCCGAAGTTGGGCCAGGACACCGGGTACTTCAACAGCTCCGCGTTGCCCATGGCCAACTCTTGTAGCAGCGCCCAACGGTCCTTACCGGGGTCACCGAGGACGAATCCGGTGGCCTGGGTCAGTTCGTCGGTGCCGTCGTTGTCGAAGTCGCCCGCCTTGATGTCCCACGACCAGCCACTACGCGCGACACCTCGACGTTGGCTGTGCTCGGTGTAAGGGGCCGTGCCCGCGCGAAGATCCTCGACCGTCCCATCCGGGACGAACAGCATGTTGCTCTCCTGCAAGGCGTAGGTCTCGGTGATGTTGCTGACCGCGATGTCCGGCAGCCCGGTGCCCGAGGAGTAGGTGAACGTGACGCCCATGCCCTTGAACGAGTCCCGGCCGAGCACCTCCGACTTCGGCGTGACCATGTCCCTGGCGCCCTTGACCGGGGTGAACGACACCCGGCCCGGCGTGGAGTTGTTGACCAGCAACGTGTCCGGGCCGAAGTCGTTGGCCAGGTACAGCGATGGCAGCCCGTCGCCGGTGAGGTCCTGCATGCCGACCGCCAGCGTCCAACCGCGCAGCGCCTCGGCCGGGACGTCCGCGCTGACGTCGGTGATCGTGGGCTTGGCGCCCCGCACCCCGGTCGGCGTGGTCAGCAGCACCCGGCTCGGCCCGGCGTTGGCCGCGTCGCCCATGCCGTCCTGCATCCGCATCCTGGCGTCGCCGGTGGCGTTCGGGTCGAGGACCTTGGCGCCGTCGGGGAAGTAGTTGCCGACCACGATGTCCAGGTCGCCGGACCCGTCGAGGTCGCCGACGTTGAGCGCGGTCGTGTTCCACACCTGCATCGGCTCGACCAGTTCGGCGCCGGGCAGCAGCGCCGCGGACGGCGGTTGGCCCGGCGTGGCCTGGTTGAGGAACAACACCGGCGAGCGGCCCCAGTAGTAGACGATGATGTCGACCGCGCCGTCGGCGTTGATGTCCGCGGGCACGCAACCCATCGGCGCCATCGTCGCGTCCCACCGCTGCGGCTTCAGTTCGAACGCCGGGTACTGGGCGCCACCGGCCTCGGGCACCGGGCTGATCCGCACGGTGTCGTCGCGCGGGTCCACCAGGCACAGGTCGGCGGGGCGGCCGAGTCCCCGCAGGTCGGTCAGCGCGACGGCGGCGCCCACGGCCGAGATCCACGACTGGATCCCCACCAGGCCGGGCTGCACCGGCCGCACGTACCGCGCGCCCGCCGGGGTGGTGTTGACCGGCACCTGGCGGAACCCGAACCGGGCCGCCACGGTGTCCTGCTCGGCCTGGCTGGTCTCCGGCAACGCGGTGACCAGCCCCGCGGCCACGCACAGCGCGACCGCGACGACGGCGCTCGACGAGCGCCGGATGCTTCCGGACGGCATGGCAACCTCTCGCGATCGGCCGCGCGCTGGCAAGCCGCGCGGCCGGACATGTCGGATGGGGGTGTTCCCGGGTGTCCCGGGTGGTGTGTGCCGGGGCGGCGTCAGGCGCCGAGCGCCCGCACGCCCTCGCGCCACCGCAGGTAGGCGGTGACGTCGGCGCGCTCGCCCAGGTCGGCGGCGGCCCTGGCGGCCCACTCGGCCGCGGTGTCGGGGGTGGTGCCCGCGATCCGCTCGCAGGCCAGCGCGGTGTGCGCCGGGACGATGCCGGATCTGGTGCGCGCGGTCGCGCCGAACACGACGCCCTGCACCAGGTGCCCGACGTGCGCGCCCGAGTGCGCGCGCAGGGTATCCAACTCGGCGGGTGGCACCCCGCCCGCGTAGGCGCTGGCCAGCCCGACCCCGCTCCACAGCGCGGGTCTGGCCGCGGCCGGTGCCTCGGCGATGACCTGCTGGATGTCGTCCGGGTCGCCCGCGGTCATGAACCACAGCGCCCGGCCGGACCCGGCGAGCCGGATCAGCCGCAGCGGGTCGGCGCCCGCCCGCTCGGCCCGGCGGCGCAACGCTCGGCGGCCGCCGAAGAACACCTCGGCGAACCCGGCGCCGTCGTAGGCCAGCCACCGCAGCAGCGGGGTGTCGGTCAGCCGGACCGGCAACGGCAACCCGCTCACCGCCAGCGCCCACCCGGCCCCGACGTGGATCAGGTGCGGGTAGTCGGCGCCGGACTCGGCCAGCAGCGCGGCCACCGAGCGGCCCCGGGTGAACACATCGCGCTGCCCCGCGTACATCGCGGTGCCCTCGTGGGCGAACCCGCGCTCCTCGGCGGGCATCGTGTCGACCGCGGCCCGCACGTGCGGCCAGTGCGCGGCGGCGAGGTTGTAGCCGGTGAGGAACGACTTCGCGTGCCGCTCCAGGTGCTCGCGCGGCTGCGGCCGGTCCACCCGGAACCCCCGGCGGGTGAAGTCGGCCATGCCCAGCGGCAGCCGCGGCGCCAACCCCCGGCCCCGCCGGGGCGCGTCGACGACACCGGGCCGGTCGGGAGAACCGTGCTGAGTGCTCATGGTGTTCTCATCTCTGGCTCGCCACAACTGCCCGGCAGCGGGAGAACATACTTACGGAATACATAGTGAGCCGCGCTCGATCTTGCCCCGCCCGCGCGGTCCCGTGTCAAGGGAAGACCTGGCCTTTCCCCCGTTTGTAGCATGTTTCGCCGGGAGTCCTTTGTGGGAGCGCGCGGGTATCTCGCTCCTGCCTTCGGTGGTAAGCTCCGCGACGGCGACCAGCGTGGTCGTTTCCTCCTTTGGTGCACGGCGGGCTGGTGGGCACGAGACCGGTCCGGTGGTACCGGCACGCCCGCACACGGTCCGGGCGCGGCCGATCCGAGGTGAGACGGGAGAGCGCATGGTCGACCTGCTGGACACCGCGCCGCGCGGTCGCGCGACCCCGGGGGAATCGGTCCGCGCCGATTTCCCCATCCTGGGCACGCGGGTGGGTGGGCGGGCACTGGTGTACCTGGACAACGCGGCAACCGCGCAGAAACCGCTGCGCGTGCTCGAGGCGATCACCGCGCACTACACGAACGCCAACGCCAACGTCGGCCGCGGCTATTACCAGCTCAGCCACCTCGCCACCGACGTCTACGAACAGGCCCGCGCCACCGTCGCCCGCGCGATCAACGCCGAGCACCCCGACGAGGTGGTGTTCGTGCCCGGCACCACCGCCGCGGTCAACCTGCTCGCCGACACCCTCGGCCGCGACCTCGTCGGCGCGGGCGACCAGGTCGTGGTCACCGGCATGGAGCACAACTCGAACCTGTTGCCGTGGCGCCGGTTGTGCGAGTCGGTCGGCGCGGAACTGGTGGTCGTGCCCGCCGACGAGCACGGCTCGGTGCCCGCCGCGGTGTTCGCCGCCGCGCTGGGCCCGCGGGTCCGGCTGGCGGCGGTGACGCACGTGTCCAACGTGCTCGGCACCGTCAACCCGGTGCGGGACATGGTCGCCCGCGCCCACGAGCTGGGCATCCCCGTCGTCGTCGACGGCGCGCAGGCCGTGCCGCACCGCCAGGTCGACGTGCGCGACCTCGACGCCGACTGCTACGTCTTCTCCGGGCACAAGATGTACGGCCCGATGGGGATCGGTGTCCTCTACGGCCGCCGCGCGCTGCTGGGCACCCTGGAGCCGTACCAGGTCGGCGGCGGCACGGTGAAGGGGATCAGCACCACCGAACGGGTCCGGTACGTGCCGGTTCCCGCGCGGCTGGAGGCGGGCACCCCGCACATCGCCGGTGCCGTCGGGCTCGCCGCCGCCTTCGACTACCTGGCCGATCTCGGCTGGGACGCCATCCGCGCCCACGACGCCGCCCTCGTCAACGCCGCCGTGGCCGCGGTGTCCGACATCCCGCGGGTCCGCGTCGTCGGCGACCCCGCGGCCGACCCGAGCGGCATCGTGTCCATCGTGGTCGACGGCATCCACCCCTACGACGTCGGCGGCCACCTCGACGCGCACGGGGTCGCGGTGCGCAGCGGTGTGCACTGCGCCAACACCTTCGTCGACACCTTCGACGTGGTCGGCACCGTGCGGCTCTCCTTCGGCGTCTACAACACCGAGGCCGAGGTCGAGGTGGTGCGCGACGCGCTGCGCACCGTCGCGCCCGGGTTCTGGACCGCGGAGCACCCGACCGAGCGGTTCGTCTGATGCGGTTCGCCACCCGGGTCGTCCACAGTGGACACGAGGTGGACGGTCCGCACGGCTCGGTCGTGCCGCCGATCCACGTGGCCACCACCTACGACCGGTTCGCCCAGGACCCGCCGACGCACTTCTACTCCCGCGGCGAGAACCCGACCATGGCGGCGCTGGAGCGGTGCCTGGCCGAGGTCGAGGGCGCCGCGCACTGCGCCGTGTTCTCCTCCGGCCAGGCGGCCGCCACCACCGCGCTGTCGCTGCTCTCGCCAGGGCAGCGGCTGGTGTGCTGCGACGACGTCTACGGCGGCACGCACGCGCTGATCACCGGCCTGCGCCGGTTCGGCGTCCTCGTCGACCAGGTCGACCTGTCCGACCAGGACCTCGCCGCCGCAGCGCTCGCCGACGACGTCGCCATGGTCTGGCTGGAGACCCCGACCAACCCGCTGCTCAAGGTCATCGACATCGCCGCGGTGTCCCGGCTCGCGCACGCCAGGGGCGCGCTGGTGGTGGTGGACAACACCTTCGCCAGTCCAGCGCTGCAACAGCCGCTGCGCTGGGGCGCCGACGTCAGCCTGCACAGCACCACCAAGTTCGTCGCCGGGCACTCCGACGTGCTCGGTGGCGCCCTGGTGTGCGACGACCCCGCGCTGCACCGGGCGTTCACCGACCACCGCACCCTCGCGGGCAACGTGCCCAGCGGCATGGACTGCTTCCTGGTGCACCGGGGCGTGAAGACGCTGTCCGTGCGGGTCGAGCGCCAGGTCCGCACCGCGCAGACCCTCGTCGACCTGCTGCTCGACGCCCCCGGGGTCACCGAGGTGCTGTACCCGGGGCTGCCCACGCACCCCGGCCACGAGATCGCCGCCCGGCAGTTGAGCGCGCCGGGGTCGATCATCAGCTTCCGCTACGCGGGCCAGGTGGAGAAGCTGCTCGCCGGGACCGACCTGTTCGCGTGCGCGGTCAGCCTCGGCGGGGTCCGCTCGCTCATCGAGTGCCCCGCCCTGATGACGCACCGCCCCATCCCGGTCGAGGTGCGCGTCGCCGCCGGGATCACCGACGACCTGGTCCGGCTCTCCATCGGCATCGAGGACCCCACCGACCTCGCCGACGACCTCACCACGGCGCTCACCGCGGGCTTGTAACCCCCGAACCCCACCGGCACCACCCCGTACGAACCCGAGAGGAAGCCCATGCCCATCCCGACCGAGCTGATCGGCAGCATCCCGCGCCCCAAGACCCTGCTGGACGCCTTCGACGCGCACACCGCGGGGACCCTGGACGACGCCGGACTGGCCGTGGCGGTCGATGACGCGGTCGCCGACACCATCCACGCGCTGGCGGCGGCCGGATCACCCGTGGTGACCGACGGGGAGCAGGCCAAGCCCAGCTTCGTCAGCTACCCGTTGCAGGGCATCACCGCGCTCGACCCCAACGGCGCGGTCATCCCGTTCGCCGACGGCCACACCCGCACCCTGCCCGTGCTCACCGGGGGTCCGTTCCGCTATGGCGCCAACGCGGTCTCTTACCTGGAAGCGGCCCGCAAGCACGCGACCGTGCCGGTGAAGCAGGCCGTCATCGCGCCGTCCGCGCTGAGCCTGATCTACCCGGCCGACGGCATCGACGGCTACCCCAGGGAGCAGTTCCTCGCTGACCTGGTCGACGCCGCCGAGGCCGACATCCGCACCAGCCTCGACGCCGGGGCCGACTCCGTGCAGCTCGACTTCACCGAGGGCAGGCTCTCCCTCAAGCTCGACCCCTCCGGCGGGCTGCTGGAGTCGTTCGTGGCGCTCAACAACCAGGTGCTCGACCGGTTCACCGACGTCGAGCGCGCCCGCATCGGCGTGCACACCTGCCCCGGCGGCGACCAGGACTCGGTGCACAGCCTCGACGTCGACTACGCCGACCTGCTGCCGCACCTGTTCCGGCTCAACGCCGGGCGCTTCTACCTGCAGCTGGCCAGCGAGCCCGACCCGGAGCGGGTGCTGTCGGTGGTGGCCGAGCACTCGCGGCCGGACCAGTTCGTGTTCGTCGGCGTGATCGACCCGATCGACCCGAGGGTGGAGACGCCCGAGGAGGTCCGCGACCGGGTGCTCACCGCCGCCAGGCACATCCCGGTCGAGCGGCTGGGCACCTGCGACGACTGCGGGTTCTCGCCGTTCGCCGACGACGTGTCCACCTCCCGGGAGGTCGCCTTCGCCAAGGTCGCCGCCCGGGTGCGGGGCACGGAGCTGGCCGCGGCCGAACTCGGTGTGTGAACTGATCTTCTGAGCTGAACCGCCCGCGAGCCGGCGCCGTGTCCCGCTACGGCGCCGGTTCCGGGGTGGGCGCGGCCAGGCCCAGGGTGGTGACCAGCCGGTTGATGAACGCGAACAGGGCGGCGCAGAACACGGCCTCCAGGAGTTCCTCCTGGGACCACCCGCGGGCCGCCTCCGTCCACTCGGTGTCCACATCGGGCACTCCGGTGGTGACCTTCTCGGTCAACCGCAACAGCGCGGCCGTCCGCTCGTCGACCGGGAGGTCCTCGATCCGGGTGCTGGAGGTGATCGCGTCCGCCAGTTCCGCCGAGCCGCCGAACTGTTGCAGGAACCAACTGTGCGCGGCGGTGCAGTAGCCGCAGTCGTTGAGCCGGGAGGTCCACGCGGCGACG
The DNA here is from genome assembly GCF_003663795.1 of Actinokineospora cianjurensis. NCBI lineage: Bacteria > Bacillati > Actinomycetota > Actinomycetes > Pseudonocardiales > Pseudonocardiaceae > Actinokineospora > Actinokineospora cianjurensis. Next base: position 198,873 of record NZ_RCDD01000003.1, on the reverse strand, counting down.
AGTTCCTTGGTGTCGCGCGACAGCGCGCTGTCGGCGAAGACGTTGGTGTAGCCGCCGACCACGACCTCCAACAGGTTGGGTGTGCTGGAGGCCAACCGGAACACGTCCGGCACGAACGGCAGGCCGGTCGCGGCGCGCACCCGCTCGTAGAGTGCGGCGACCCGGCCGGTCGCCTCGGTCTCGGGCACCATCGGCACGCGCTCGGTCATCGGTGTCCTCTCGCGGACTGGCGGTACTGGGTCGGGGACGCCCCGACGCGGGTCTTGAACCGGGCGCTGAACGTGCCCGGACTGCGGTAGCCGACCCTGGCGCTGATGTCGGCGATGTTGAGGGTCGTGGTCGCCAGCAGCCGTTTCGCCTCGGCGAAGCGCAGCGTGGACAGGAACCGCGCGGGGGAGACACCGGTGTGGCGGTGGAACACCCGGCTGAAGTGGAACTTGCTGAACAGCGCGACCCTGGCCATGTCCTCGACCGTGAGCGACTGGGCGAGCCGCCCGCGCATGTCCTCGATCGCCCGCTCGACGGCGCGCACCGCCAGTTCGTCCAAGACCGCCCCTTGGTCGTGAAGGGTTCGCACCGGGAGTTCGGGGATGGGGACTTCCACAGTGGACTGTCCGTCGGCGGGGTGAGCGGCCGACCGCTGTCGACGTTAGCACCGCGGGCGGGTGGGTGCCTTCGCCCTGAAAGGTGAATCTAGCCGGGGGTTCCGGTGGTGGCGACGACCGCGGCGATCCCGAGCACCGCCACGGCGATGACCACCTCGGTGACCAACACGCGGCGCAGCGTCTCGGTGCGGACCCCGACCAAGGTCGTGCCACCCGCGAGTCCCTCGCGTACCGCCACCCGGCAGCGGTCGGCCAACGCGAGCAGGATCACGAACCCGGCTGTCTTACCCAGCAACAGCAAACCGTACGTACTGCTCCACAGTGCCTGCACGGAACCGAGGTACGAGGCCGTCATGGGCACGCCGCTGAGCACGATGACCGCGACGGACACCTTGGCGATCGGCGAGAACCGGGTCAACCCGACCGCGAGGTCCTCATGCCTGGCGAGTAGCGCCAGTTGCACCACACCGCCGATCCAGACGGCCATCGCGCCGTAGTGCGACAGGTCCGCGAGCAGCGACACGAACATGACCTTCGTGGTGATGGCGTGCCCGGCGGCGGCCGAACTGAGCAGGACCACGAACCCGGCGATGATGGCGGTGTTGGTGTGCGCGGGCTTCTCGTGACCCGCGTCGGCGCGCAGCATGCGGCGCGCGATCACCATCAGCACTACCGCGGCGATGACGCGGAGGACGAGCAGTTTGCCGTAGGCGGACTCCAGCGTGTTCGCGAGCAAGTCCGGGGCGAAGACACGGGACAATCCGGCTCCGGTGACGTATGCGCCCTCTAGGCCCAATGCGAGCACCCCGGTCACCGCGATCACTACGCACCCGGCGCGGACGGCGCCTTGCCCGACGCTGTCTCGGGTCGGTCGGCAACACAGCAGGAAGACCAACCCGCCCGCGAGTGGCACACCGCCATACCCGATCCACCGCACCACGCGGGTGAGGACGTCGACCGCGGTGTCGGTGCCGTCCGCGTCGGAGACAGCGCCACCGGCGTTCATCAGCGGTCCGTCGCCGACCACGAACGCGAACCCACCCCGGACCGGGTGCGAGTCGGCGGACACGACCGCGTAGTGCACCAGGTAGGTGCCGTCGGGGAGGTCGGGCTTGAGCCGGATCGTCAGTTCCTCGGCGGTCGCGCCCTGGGTGACCCTGCCCTCGCTGACCACCTCGCCGTGCACGTCCACGACCCGCAGCGCGTCCTTCTGGACACCCACGTTCTCCGAGAGCCGGATGCTCACCTGGGTGGGTGGCGTCGTGAGCCGGGTGCCGTCGGCGGGGGAGGAGCCGAGGACGTCGACGTGCGCCGCGGCCGGGGGAGCGGCCAGGACCACCCAGCAGAACAGGGCGGCGAGCAGTCCCGCGAGCCTCACGCCGCCGCTGCTCGCGCCCGCTGGTGCAGCACGACCGCGATCACCATCGGGATGGTGATGATGGTGTTGTAGAACAGGTGCAGCTCCACCCGGGGCACGATGAGCTGCACGATGCTGGTCGGCACCGCCGCCCCACCGAGCCGCCACCCGCTCTGCGCCTGCACGAACAGCAGCAGGTGCTCGATGTGGTGCCAGAACTGCAGCACCAGCGCGAGGTCCCACCACTGCCTGGCGCGCCCGCTGAACCCCTTGCGCAGCACGAACAGGCCGATCAGCATGACCAGCGCGTACCCGTAGTGCAGCCACTCCGAGGAGATCAGCTTCGGGAACGGCAGCCCGAGCACGCCGCGCGCCTGCGCCGAGGACCAGCCGAACACGTAGATCTGCGCGGCCTGGGCCAGGTGCTCGACCCAGTGCGCGACGACCACCACCATGAAGACCAGCAGCGCGATCCGGTGTGGACGGTCGGTCGCCCGGTCCGGCACCTCGGTGACGGTCATGTCCACCCCATCCGCTCGCAGGTCCGTACCTGTCGACGATAACGGCGGTGGGGACCGCGGGGCTTATTCCGTCGTGCTCACTTCAGCAGGTGCGCGTAGCTGTCCGGGTTCGCGCGCAGGAATTCGACGAGGGTCTGCGCGGGGCGCCCGGTGACCCGCTCGACGGTGTCGGAAACAGTGGCCAGTTCACCGGCGGCGATGGCGGTATAAGAGGTCACCCAACCCGCCACCTCGAACTCCGGCGCGTTGTAGTGGGCGCGGGAGGCGTATGCCTCGTCCTCGGTCTCCTCGACGTACCGGACCTCGCGGCCGGTGATGTCGGTGAGGATCCGGGCGCCCTCGGCGAAGGTGATGGCCTCCGGGCCGGTCACGTCGAGCACCTGGCCGTCGTGCGCGGGGTCGAGCAGCACCCCGGCGGCCACCGCGGCCACGTCGTCGAGCGAGACGACGCTGACCCTGCCGTCGCCCGCGGGCCCCTGGATGACGCCGCCCGCGCCTGCCATGGCCGGGACCCCGGAGGCGTACATGCTGTCGCGCAGCACCACGAACGGCACGCCGGTGGCCTTGAGGTGCTGCTCGGTGTGCCAGTGGTCCTGGCCGAAGGTGAAGGTGCAGTCCGGCGCGGCCCCGAGGAACGACGTGTAGACGATCCTGCCGACCCCGGCGGCGACCGCGGCGTCGATGGCCGTGGTGTGCTCGTGGACGCGGTTGGCCGCCTCGCGCGCGGACACCAGGAGGAGCGTGTCGGCACCCGTCAGGGCTGCCTGGAGCGCGGGCCCGTTGGCGTACTCAGCGCCCTGGACGTTGGTGGCGCCGGGCAGGCTCGGTAGGACGCTCGGGTCCCGCGCGAGCAGGCGCAGGGTGGCGCCCTTGTCGCTGAGCAGGCGGGCGACCCTACCGCCGATATTTCCTGTTGCGCCGGTCACCGCGATAACTGGGCTCATCCGATTTCCTCCTGGCTCGACCACCACCAGCATCCCTGACCTGGGTTTTCGGCGCTTCCCCGGGTGCCAGGAACGCGGCCAGGGCGGGTTGGACCTCCGCCGGGAGGTCGGTGTCGACGATCCGCTCCAGGCGGGCGCGCTGCTCGGGGTAGCTGCTCCAGTGCTCGGCCGGGACCAGGAGCACGGCGTCGAGCAGCGCGCCCAGGTACAGGTGGCCCGCCAGCAAGGGGTCCGCCTCGAGCAGGGTGAGGGCGTGGGGCAGCAGGATTCGCAGGCTGATCTTCTGCAGGACGAGCAGGCGCAGCGCCTCGTCGTCCAGCTCGCCCACCGGGACGGTGCGCAACTGGTGCGTGGTCCTGACCAGCCGGGTGGTGTCCGGCGGTGGCGGGCCCCAGTCGCCATCGAGTTCGTTCAGTGTCAACTTGTGTTGGGCGCGCACGGTCGGAGTTTATGTTGTTGCGGTGGTTGCCGGTACCGGTTATTCCTGTTGATTCAGTCCACTGTGCTATGGCCCTGAACAGCGGCTGTGCGGTGGTCGGTAAACGGCGATTATCGGTGGTCCCTGCTTCTGCTGCGAGGAGTCCACCGTGAAACGCGCGTATTCCGTGCTGGGCGCATTGTTGTTGCTTCCGCTGATTCCCGTACCCGCGGCCGCCGAAGTCGGGTGGCTCGGTGGGGCGACCTCGGTCGGGTGGTCGGCGGTGGCCGGGCCCGGCCCGGGGGCTCGCGCGCCGGGGACCGCGAATGGTTACTACTACCCGAACGCGCCCATCTCGGTGCGGTTGGAGTCGGGCAAGTACTCGTTGAGCGATCCGAGCAGCGTGCTGTTCTGCGGCATCCAGGGCAACGGCCCGGTCACCAACGGCACCGGCGTGTTCGGCAACCGCTCCGGCACCGACCTGACCACCGCGTGCGCCGACGGGTACTACGCCGCGCAGCGGTTCGGTGGGATGCTGCGGGACTGGCTCGGGCGCGACGGCCTGGACGGCAAGGGCAAGTGGGCGCCGATGTTCGTCGGCATGACCGCCGTCAACGCGTACTGGAACGGCCACACCGCCAACTTCGGCCGCACCAAGGACGGCGCCAGGCAGCTGGTGAACCTGGAGATCGTCGCCCACGAGTTCGCCCACGGCGTCTTCCAACACACCCCGGGCGGCTTCGACGGCGGCGCGCAGACCTACCAGCTCAACGAGGCCAGCAGCGACATCATGGGCGCCCTCACCGAGCACTACGCCAACAACCCCAACGACCCGCCCGACTACCTGGTGGCCAACGAGTCCAACCCCCTGGGCCGCGGCCCAGAACGCGTCATGTACCAGCCATCCCTGGGCCCCCGCGACGAACCCGACTGCTACCTCCCCAACATGAACTCCATAGAGGTCCACGACGGCGCAGGCCCCGCCAACCACTTCTTCTACCTACTGGCGGAAGGCTCAACACCGGCAGGTAAGCCCGCCAGCCCCATCTGCGCGGGAGGCCCGCCTTCGGTGACAGGCATAGGAATCCGCGACGCAGGCAAGATCTGGATGCAGGCCCTCTTGCTCAAGAAGCCCTCCTGGACCTACACCGACGCCCGCACAGCCACCCTCAACGCCACCCGCCAGCTCTACCCCTCTGACTGCCCCAAACTGACCACAGTCCGCAACGCCTGGAACGCCGTCTCCGTCCCTGCCGGCGCCGGCGAACCGACCTGCCTCACATAGACCCCAGCGACAACCCGTGGTCGGCGTCCACTCCCCAGCGGGCGCCGACCACGGACCCATCCCAGTCGCCGCGTTCAGCAGCAATGCTGACCGCGCCATGCCCCGCGCCCTTCCTTGACCGCGACGGCGGCGATGATCAGTGCGACCAGCGGATCTGCCCAGGTCCAACCGAAGAGGGAGTTGGTCAGGAGCCCGATCAGCAACGCGGCGGACAGGTAGGTGCACAGGAGCGTCTGCTTGGAGTCCGCGACGGCGCTGGCGGAGCCGAGCTCACGGCCCGCGCGTCGTTGGGCCGCTGACAGGAACGGCATGACCAGGAGCGACACCGCCGCCAGTGCGATGCCGACGGTGGAGTGGTCAGCGGTGTCGGCCCCGAGCAGGGCGCGCGTGGACTCGACGGTCACGTAGGCCGCCAACGCGAAGAATGACGCCGCGATGACCTTCAGCGCCGTGCGCTCCCGCGCCTCGGGGCGCGCACCCGAGAACTGCCAGGCCACCGCCGTTGCCGAGGCGACCTCGATGACGGAGTCCAAGCCGAAGCCGATGAGGGCGGTGGAGGAGGCTATGGTGCCCGCGGTGATCGCGATGACCGCCTCGACCACGTTGTAGGTGATCGTCGCGGCCACCAGCAGTCGTACTCGGCGCGCGAGAACCGCCCGTCGTCGTGGGTCCGGGCCGGGCGCGGGGGTGCGGCACCCGTCCGAGCAGGCCGGGGCAGATGGCTCGACGCTCACGTGCTCGCACTGTCCTCGTTGAGGCAGGGCTGGGCTGTGTCGACGGCGAGCACCACCTTGACCAACTCGCTCAGCGCCCGCGCCAGGTGTTCGTCGGCCAAGGAGTAGTGGACCTGGCGGCCCTCGTAGGTGGCGATGACCAGTCCGCACCCCCGCAGGCAGGAGAGGTGGTTGGAGACGTTGGACCGGGTCAGGCCCAGGTGTTCGGCGAGCTGCGCGGGGTAGCTGATCCCGTCCACCAGGCCCACCAGGATCCGGCACCGGGTCGGATCGGCCAACGCCTTGCCCAGCCGCGCCAGCGCGTCCTCGCGCGTCTCACACTTCACCATAGCCGCGACTATACAGCGGCAGCTGTATCGAGTGTAAGGAGTTCGCCCGTCACTGCGTTGCCACGGGCAGGGAGATCACGATGGTGAGGCCGCCGCCGGGGGTGTCTTCGGCGGTGAGGGTGCCGTTCATGGCGTCGGTGAAGCCCTTGGCGACGCTGAGGCCCAGGCCGGTGCCGGGGGTGTTGTCGCGGTCGCCCAGGCGTTGGAAGGGGGCGAAGACGGTGTCTGCGGTGTTTTTCGGGAGGCCGCGGCCGTGGTCGACGACGCGGAGTTCCACGCGGTCGCGGTAGGTGCTGGCGCGGATGGCGATCTCGGGTTCGGCGACTTCCCGGCGCGGGGTCTGGCGGCCGTGGCGGAGGGCGTTGTCGATGACGTTGGCCACGACGCGTTCGAGCAGGCCGATGTCGGCGACGACCGGCGGCAGGTGTTCGGGCACGTCCACCGCCAACACGTCCCGCTCGTCGATGCCCGCCAGCGCCCGGGCGACGGCCTCGTCGTAGGTGACCGCCCGCAGTTGGGGGGCGACCGCGCCGGTCGCCAGCCGGGAGGAGTCGAGCAGGTTGTCGATGAGCCCGGTCAGTCGGTCGGCGGAGATCTCCACGGTTTCCAGCAGGTCGGCGGTGTCCTGTTCGGACAGCACCAGGTCAGGCGTGCGCAGGCTGCCGACCGCGGCCTTGATGGACGTCAACGGCGTGCGCAGGTCGTGCCCCACGGCCGAGAGCAGCGCGGTGCGCAATTCGGTGGTCTCGGCCCGTCGCCTGGCCTGCTCGGTCTCGGTCGCCATCCGCTGCTGCCGCAACGCCACCAGCGCCTGCCCGGCGGCCGCCTCCACCGCGCGCTGATCACTGGCAGGCAGAGCGCGCCCGCGCAGGGCCAGTTGCACCTCCGCGGTCACCGGCACGTTCACGTCAGCGTCCTCGGGCTGATCACACGGCCGCGGACCAACGCACGCGACCCGACTCCACGCGCCGCCACTGCGTTCGAGCAAGGCGACGGACTCCAGGCTGAAGTTCTCCCGCACCTTCTCCAACAGCCGCTCCAAGGGGTGCGGACTCGTCAACACCGTCCGGGCGTAAGAGGCCAGCAGTTCGGCCTCGGTGCGCGTCCGGGCGCCCTGCTCGGCCAGCCGCGCCGCCCGGTCCACGACGAGCGCGACCAGGACCGCGACGATGAGCATCGCGATCAGGGTGACCAGGTTCTCCGGCGTGTTGACCGACAGGCTGTAGTACGGCTCGGTGAAGAAGAAGTTCAGCAACCCGGCCCCGAGCAGGGCCGCCCCGACCGCGGGCCCGAGACCGCCCACCAGCGCGACGACCACCGTGGCGAGGAAGAACCCGATGAGGTCCGTGGAGAACGCCACCTCACCGCGGGTGAGCAGCCCGATGCCGGTGACCGCGAACGGCAGGACCAACGCCAACGCCCACCCCAACAGCCGACGCGACCCCGACAGCGCGTTGGTGCCGACCTGCCAGCGGCGGGCCCGGCGGGCCTCGTCGTGGGTGACCATGTGCACGTCGATCGAGCCGGACTCCCGCACGACGGCCGAGCCGATACCCTCGTCGAACGCCCGCGCCAGCCTCGACCGCCGCGAGGTGCCGAGCACGAGCTGGGTGGCGTTCACGCCCCGGGCGAAGTCCAGCAACGCGCTCGGGACGTCGTCGCCGACCACGCTGTGGAAGGTCGCGCCCACGTCCTCGGTGGTCCTGCGGAACCTGGCCACCGACTCCGGGGACGGCCCGGCGAGGCCGTCGCCGCGCATGACGTGCACGACCATCAGCTCAGCCCCGGCCCGAACGGCGATCCGCCGAGCCCGCCGGATGAGGGTCTCGCTCTCCGGACCGCCGGTGATGGAGACGACGACGCGCTCGCGGGCCTCCCAGGTGTCGGTGATGCGCTGCTCGGCGCGGTAGCGCTGCAACGCGACGTCGACCTGGTCGGCGACCCACAGCAGCGCCAGCTCGCGCAGCGCGGTCAGGTTCCCGACCCGGAAGTAGTTGCCCAGCGCCGCGTCGATCTTGTGGGCGGCGTAGACGTTGCCGTGCGCGAGCCGCCGCCGCAGCGCCTCCGGGGTGAGGTCGACCAGCTCGACCTGCTCGGCGCGGCGCACCACCGCGTCCGGCACGGTCTCCTGCTGCTCGACGCCGGTGATGCGCGCGACGACGTCGTTGAGCGACTCCAGGTGCTGCACGTTCACCGTGGACAGCACGTCGATCCCGGCGGCCAGCAACTCCTCGACGTCCTGCCAGCGCTTCGCGTTGCGGGACCCGGGGACGTTCGTGTGCGCCAGCTCGTCGACCACGGCGACCTCGGGCGCGCGGGCCAGCAGCGCGTCGACGTCCATCTCCGCGAACTCACGCCCCCGGTGGCGCACCTGGGCGCGGGGCAGCACCTCCAACCCGGCCACCAGCTGCGCGGTCTTCTCCCGGCCGTGCGTCTCGACCAGGCCGACCACCACGTCGGTGCCGCGGTCGCGGCGCCGGTGCGCCTCGCCCAGCATCGCGAAGGTCTTGCCGACGCCGGGCGCCGCGCCCAGGTAGATCCGCAGTTCGCCGCGGTTGCGCTCGTTCATCTCGTCCATTCCCACAGCGCCGATACCCACAGCGCCGATATCCACAGCGGCTTGCTGTCACCCGGCGGCTTGCACCGCGCGGTTGAGCGCGGTCACGTTGACCCCCGGCTCACCCAGGAACCCGGCGCCCCGGCCGTCGGTGTTGTCCGTGACGAGCTCCCGCACCCGATCCTCCGACATGCCGTTCGCCCTGGCCACCCGCGGTACCTGCAACAGCGCGTAGGCGTCGCTGATGTGCGGGTCGAGCCCCGAGGCCGACGCGGTGACGGCGTCCTGCGGCACCCGGTCCTCCGGCACGCCTTCGCGCTGCGCGATCTCGGCCCGGCGCTGTGCGATGACCGCGTCGTAGTCCTCGTTGAGCTCGCCCTTGTTGGACCCGCCCGAGGCCGGGAGCGTCGCCGCCGACGGGCGGGTGTGGAACCACTGGTCGCCCTCGCGGTCGATGCCGACCAGGGTGGTGTCCACGGCCTCGGCGTTGGCCTGGAGCCCCGGGAGCCGGGAGACCGCCCACACGGCGGCCGGGTAGAGGATGCCGGTGATGAGGGTGAGCACGAGCAGGACGCGCAGTCCCGCCAGTGCCTGTTTGCCGAAGGTGGTCATGTCAGCCGATCCCGGGGATGAGTCGCACGAGCAGGTCGATGAGCCAGATCCCGGCGAACGGCGTCACGATGCCGCCGAGACCGTAGATCAGCAGGTTGCGCCGCAGCAGCGCCGAGGCGCTGGCGGGCTTGTAGCGGACGCCGCGCAGGGCGAGCGGGATGAGCACCACGATGATCAGCGCGTTGAAGACCACCGCGGACAGGATCGCCGAGTTGGGGGAGTGCAGCCCCATGACGTTGAGCCCGCCGAGCTGGGGGTGGATCGCGGCGAACATGGCCGGGAGGATCGCGAAGTACTTGGCCAGGTCGTTGGCGACGCTGAAGGTGGTCAGCGCGCCCCGGGTGATCAGCAGCTGCTTGCCGATCTCCACGATCTCGATCAACTTGGTCGGGTCGGAGTCCAGGTCGACCATGTTCCCGGCCTCTTTCGCGGCCGAGGTGCCGGTGTTCATCGCCACGCCGACGTCGGACTGCGCGAGGGCGGGGGCGTCGTTGGTGCCGTCGCCGGTCATCGCGACCAGCTTGCCGCCCTCCTGCTCGGCGCGGATCAGGGCCATCTTGTCCTCGGGCTTGGCCTCGGCGAGGTAGTCGTCCACGCCGGCCTCGGCCGCGATCGCCTTCGCGGTGAGCGGGTTGTCGCCGGTGACCATGACCGTGCGGATGCCCATCGCGCGCAGTTCGGCGAAGCGCTCCTTCATGCCCGGTTTGACCACATCGGACAGCCGGATCACGCCCAGGACAGCGTCGTTGTCCGCGACCACCAGCGGTGTGCCGCCCTGGGCGCTGATCTCGTCGACCACCCGGCTGGTCTCGTCGGTGAGGACGAACCCGCCTGCAGCGCCCTTGCGGACCCGGCGGTCACCGAGGTCGATGCCGCTCATCCTGGTCTGCGCGGTGAACGGGACGAACTCGCCGGTCTTCTCCTGGTCGGTCGGCTCGGCGGAACGGCCGTACTCGGTCACGGCGAGGTCGACGATGCTGCGGCCCTCCGGCGTGCCGTCGGCCAGCGACGACAGCCGCGCCGCGTCGACCAGGGCGTCCAAGGACGCTCCGCCGACGGGGATGAACCCGGTGGCGCGGCGGTTGCCCCAGGTGATGGTGCCGGTCTTGTCGAGCAGCAGGGTGTCGATGTCGCCCGCGGCCTCGACCGCCTTGCCGGAGGTCGCCAGGACATTGCGCTGCACGAGCCGGTCCATGCCGGCGATGCCGATGGCCGAGAGCAGCGCGCCGATCGTGGTCGGGATCAGGCAGACCAGCAGCGCGGTCAGCACGATCACCGACTGCTGCCCGCCGGAGAAGATCGCGAACGGTTGCAGCGCCACGACCGCGAGCAGGAAGATGATCGTCAACGTGGACAGCAGGATGGTCAGCGCGATCTCGTTCGGCGTCTTCTGCCGTTCGGCGCCCTCCACCAACGCGATCATCCGGTCCACGAAGGACTCACCCGGCCTGGTGGTGACCTTGACGACGATCCGGTCCGACAGCACCGTGGTGCCGCCGGTCACGGCTGAGCGGTCGCCGCCGGACTCGCGGATCACCGGGGCCGACTCACCGGTGATCGCGGACTCGTCGACAGTGGCGATGCCCTCGACCACGTCGCCGTCGCCGGGGATCACCTCGCCCGCCTCGACCACGACGAGGTCACCGATCTTGAGCTCGGTGCCGGGCACGGTCTCGCCGGTCGTCAGGCGGGCGACGGCGTCCTTCTTGGTCTTGCGCAGCGACTCGGCCTGCGCCTTGCCGCGTCCTTCGGCGACCGCCTCGGCCAGGTTGGCGAACAGGACGGTCGCCCACAGCCACACCGCCACCGCGATCGTGAACACGCTCGGGTCGCCGAGGGCGAACACCGTGACCAGGATCGACCCGACCCAGACCACGAACATGACCGGGTTGCGCAGCTGGTGTCGGGGGTGGAACTTGCGCAGCGCGTCGGGGAAGGAGGCGAGCAGCTGCCGGGGGTTGAAGATGCCCGGCGAGACCTGCCTGCCCGGGGTGGGGGTCTGGCGGACCTTCTCGGGAGTCCGCTGGGTCGTCGTTGTCATAGCAGGGCCTCCGCGATGGGACCGAGAGCGAGAGCGGGGACGAAGGTCAACGCGGCGACCAGCACGATCGCCCCGGTCAACAAGGTCGCGAACAGCGGACCCGTCGTGGGCAGCGTGCCCGCGGTCTCCGGGACCCTCTTCTGCTTGGCCAACGACCCGGCCAGGCACAGCACCGCGATGATGGGGATGAACCGGCCCAGCGCCATGCAGACACCCAGGGAAGCCTGGAACCAGTCGCTGGTGACCGTGATCCCCGCGAACGCGCTGCCGTTGTTGTTCGACGCCGACGCGTAGGCATAGAGGATCTCCGAGAGCCCGTGCGAGCCAGGATTGTTCAACGCGCCTTGCGTGCTCGGTAGGACCGCTGCGATACCGGCGCCGACGAGCACCACGGTCGGCATCGCCAGGATCGAGATCGCCGCGGCGGTGACCTCGCGCTTGCCGAGCTTCTTGCCCAGGTACTCCGGCGTGCGGCCAACCATGAGCCCGGCCAGGAACATCGCGATGATCGCCATGACCAGGATGCTGTAGAGACCGGTGCCGACACCGCCCGGCGTCATCTCACCGAAGAGCATGTTCAGCAACGTCCCACCGCCGCCCAGGCCGGTGAAGCTGTCGTGCATCGCGTTCACGGCGCCGGTGGAGGTCGCCGTGGTGGTGTCGGCGAACAACGCGCTCGACGGGACGCCGAACCGGGTTTCCTTGCCCTCCAACGGACGCAGGCCGTTCGCCTCGGCGGTCCAGATCACCGCGAGCATCGCCGACCACAAGATGCCCATGACACCGAGCAGGACGTGACCCTGCTTGCGGTTGCCGACCATCGTGCCGAACGTGCGGGTCAGGCAGACGGGGATGAGCAGGATCAGGAAGATCTCGATCAGGTTCGACCAGCCGTTCGGGTTCTCGAACGGGTGCGCCGAGTTCGCGTTCAGGACGCCGCCGCCGTTGGTGCCGAGTTCCTTGATCGCCTCCTGCGACGCCACCGGTGCCGTGGCGACCGTGTGACCGTCCACAGTGACCCCGGACCTCAGGCTCATCACGACACCGGTGGCCACCAGCACGATCGCGAAGAGGGCCGCCACCGGCAACAGGATCCGGATGGTGCCGCGGGTGAGGTCCACCCAGAAGTTGCCCAGCCGGTCGGTCTGGTCGCGGGTGAACCCGCGCACCAACGCGATCGCGACCGCCATGCCGACCGCGCCGGAGACGAAGTTCTGCACCGTGAGCCCCGCCATCTGCACGGTGTGGCCCATGACGGACTCGGGGACGTAGGACTGCCAGTTCGTGTTGGTCACGAAGCTGATCGCGGTGTTGAACGCCATGCCCGGCGCGACGTCGCCGCGCCCGAAGTCGAACGGGAGGATCGACTGGACGCGTTGCAGGATGATCAGCAGGACCACGCCGACGAACGAGAACCCGATCACCGCTTGGGCGTAGGTGCCCCACCGCTGCTCGGCGTCCGGGTCGACCCGCGCCGTGCGATAGACGACGCGTTCCACCCGGGAGTGCTTGGTGCTGGTGTAGACCCGGGCCATGTAGTCACCGAACGGCCGGTACACCACGGCCAAGGCGACGATCAGGAGGCCGACCTGGAGCAGGCCCGCCACAGTCGAGGACATCAGAACTTCTCCGGCCTGATCAGCGCGACGAACAGGTACCCGATCAACACCAGGGCGAGCACGCCACCGACGACGTTCGCCACCACGCCCGTGCCGCTCACAACCTCTCCAGACCGCGCACCGTCAACGCCAGCAGCAGGAACACCCCGACCAGCAGCAACGCGTAGGCAAGATCCGCCACGGCGCGCTCCCTTCCGACCTCGAGCGACCCATCCGATGGACCGCGACGCCGGAAGAGTGCACGCCGGAACACCCCGTTCGACGCTGCCTGACGCGTCCTTGACGCCCCCGACCAGGACCTTTACGCGACATTGACACCCCTGCGACCTGCCTCTCACCCCCGTCGAGGCGACCCGACCACGGACCGTGACCTAGAGGTCCGCGCTTGGACAACCACGAGAAGTTCACCGCCGCGAAGGGGGCAGATCGGCCTGCCTTGGCCCGTGAGTCGGACAGGGTCCTCCACTTGGTCGTTCACGAGGACGCGCAGTCCCAGCAGGCTGCCCGCGCTCTGGCCACCGAAAGAGCGCCCAGCCGCGGCGACGCGGGTTCGATCCAGGCGCCCTGCGAGACCGGGGACTCCGCCTTCCAGCAGGTCGAGTTGGTCGAGGACGTCCTGGCGTGTCCTGCAACCGGACACGTCAGAACCGCGATGTGCGAGGACCCCTGCGGGGAGCGGAGAGGCGGGCACACGGGTCTGGAGTCGAGGTGGGTCGGCTGGACAATCGCGGAACCGTAGGCGGCCCAGAAGTCGACCAGCGGGCCATGGCCGTCCAGTGGGGACCCGAGACCGTGCGAGAACACGGTGACCGGCGACCCGCTTCCGGCCGCAGGCGCGGAAGCCCTCACACGTGGGCGCGCGCCGCAGCTGTGCACTCGGCACCGGCACGGGTGTCCGATCGCCGCGCTACTACGAGGAACAGGATCTGCTCATCTCGCGACGCAGTCCCACTGGCCAGCGGCGCTACATGGACAACGCCGTCGACCGTGCATGGCTGTTGTACGCGATCGCCTCGACAGCCGCGTCACCGATTTCGGGAGCGTCCGCGATCGCTTGGACGCCGCCATCGCCAACTGGCGGACAGGCGACCGCTGCGGGCCCGGTAGTCAACACACTGACACCGGGCCGTCCCGCACAGGCTGGGCGACCCGGGCTCGCGTGGCGGCTGGGTCAGCCCACCGGCAGCGATTGGCCGTAGTCCCGGTGCGCCGCGATCAGTGACCACCGGCCCGGCTGGGCGAGTTCCCTGGTCGAGGCGCCCAGTTCGACGACCCGGCCCGTGGCGCGGTCGACGGCGAGGAAGGAGGTCGCGGGGACCTGGTCGTCGGTGGGGTGGGGTTGGGTCCACCGCAGCGGCGTGGTCCCGGTGAGGACCGGTTGTGGTGGCCGTGCCGAGACCCGGGTGGTCGTGCCGGGGGTGCCGACGACCACCGGGATGGTGATCGACAGGCCCTCGCCCCACATGCTGCTGCGCGGGGTCAGCGTGATCAGGTGGCGGCCGGGGGAGAAGCGGCCCGCGACGGGGAAGCGGAAGGTCGCCTGCTTGGTCGCGGTCAGGAACTGCCGCACGCCGTTCGGGTCGGTGGTGTAGACGAGGTGGATGTCGGGTGCGGCGTGCTGGCGGTAGGTCTCCAGCGGTACGCCGAGGGTGGCCGCGTCGTCGCCGCTGGGGTCAAAGGTGACCTCGATCGCCTTGTCGGTGACCCGCGCGGTCACCTGGCGCGGTGCTGTCGGTGGGAGCAGGGGGAGGTAGTTGCCGTTGGCGACGACCTCCGGGCCGACCCCGGCCAGGTTCGTGTCGCGGACCGACACCGTGTACGGGGCCCCGTAACCGAGGTTCGGCGGCCACTCGAAGTCCGCCGTGTTCGTCTCGGTCCACTTCGTCAGGAGCGGACTGGCGCAGGTGGGAGCCGTCCCCCCGCACAACCGAACCTCGCTCCGGTTGACCCCCGCCGCGGCGTTGTGGTCCCTGGCCCAGCTCACCCGGACCCCGGTCGGGGTCGCGCTGCCCTGGACCATGTCGACCGGCCCGGGCACCGTGCCCGCGGAGACGAACCGCGGGTGGTGGATGGTGACGACGGGCCAGGCCGCGGACATCGTGGCGGGCATGACGGCCTGGCCGTTGGCGTTCTCCGGGAGCACGTAGGCCGCCCACGGCCCCGGCGAGGTGGTGAAGGTGGCGCTGGTCCCCGTCGTCTGCTGCGACCAGCGGCCCTGCGGGTTGTCCGGGTTGACCAGCACGGCGGTGTACCGGGTGACCGGCGGGTCGGTGACGACGGGGTTCCAGCGCAGGGTGATCGAGGTCGCCGTCGCGGTGGCGGTGAAGTCGGTGACCGCGAGCGGCAGCGTCGGCCACGGGCCGAGTTGGGCCGCCGTGGTCCAGCGGACCGCGCCGCCGGTGGTCGTGTCGATGAACGCGCGCGCGGCGGGGGAGAAGTCGTACACCCCCGGCATCACCCCGAGCGCCGCGGCGGTCATCAACCCGACCAGGTGCCCGGTCGTGTCGCCGGGGCGGTGGTAGAACGCGGGACCGCCGCTGTCGCCGGAGATCGCCGACGGTGGGGTGCCGAGGGAGAACAGGCGCGGCGCGCCGGTCACGGTCGTCCACCCGGCGGTGAGCGGGCCGCCGCCCATGCCGACCGCCAGCACGTGACCACCGAAGCTGTTGTCGTCCGGCAGGCCGCCGTCGACGAGGTCGGGGAACGCGGGCGCGGGCAGGGCAGCGGCCAGGTGGGACAGGCTCAGGTCGCATGTGGACTCGGCGCACGAGGTGACCGCGTCGATGGTCGCGGTGCCGTAGGCGTTGGTGAACGTGCCGCCGACCCGGCCGGGCGCGTGCGCGGTCGTCAACACCCACCGCGGCGCGATCTGCACCCCGGAGGCCAACGCCGGGCCCGCCAGCTTCCAGTCGTCGACGACCCGTGAGCTGATGGGCTCGCGAACCGGGTAGGCGGTCGGGTCGAGGCCGTAGCCCACGGCGGCGGCCGGGACCGCGGAGACGAGGACCAGGACACCGGCGAGCGCGCCACGTCGCAACCAGCTCATGGCGGCACCGTAGGGCGCTGTCGATCACCTGTTCCAGCGGCGGAACCCCGCCGTCACCAGGTGTTCGTCGCCAGTTGGCCGCGGGCGCGATGACGTACCCCCGTGGAGGTAGCGAACCGCGCCCGCGTCAGCTAGGCCGTTGACTCCCGGGGCGTCAGGCCACGGCGGTTGCCTCGAGTTCGACCATCAGGGTGGGGAGCGCCAAGCGGGTCACGCCGAGCAGGGTGGTGGGTGGCGCTGCCTGGGCGGCGCCGAGCTTCGCCGCCAGGACGCCGTAGTGCTGGAAGAGGTGGTCGACGTCGGTGGTGTAGACGGTGAGTCGGATCAGGTTGGCCAGGGACATGTCCGCCGCGCCGAGGACGGCCTCCAGGTTGTCGAGGCTCAGCGCCAGCTGCGCGCCCATGTCGCCGTCGTGCTGGGGCGTGCCCTCGGCGCTGGTCGCGGTCTGGCCGGAGCAGTACAGGGTCCTGGTGTGCCCGGAGACGATCTCGCCCTGGTTGAACCCCATCGCCGCCGACCAGGTCACCGGGTTGACGGCCGTTCGCCGCACTGCCATGTCGAGCTCCATTCGAGTGGGTGTGCGCCGAGCCTGCCAAGTAATCACGACATCTTGTGTCATGTATTCCGGTAGGCTCCGGCCATGCGCGCGGACCGGCTGGTCTCGATCGTGCTGCTGCTGCGCCGGCACGATCGGCTGTCCGCGACCGCGCTGGCCCGGGAGCTGGAGGTGTCCACCCGGACGGTGCTGCGCGACATCGAGGCGCTGTCCGCGGCGGGGGTCCCGGTCTACGCCGAACGCGGCAGGCACGGTGGGTTCGCGTTGTTGCCCGGATTCAGGACCGAGCTCACCGACCTGAGCCACGACGAGGCGCTCGCCCTGCTGATCGCCGGATCACGGCGCGGCGCGCAGGTGTTCGGCCTCGGTTCCGCGCTCGCCTCGGCCATGCGCAAGGTGGTCGACGCGTTGCCGGAGGGCAATCGGGCCACCGCGGCGGGCGCGGTCCAACGGCTGCTCGTGGATCCGGCGACCGACCTGCTCTCCCGCGGGCAGGCGGGCGAGGAGGTGCCCGACGCGATCGCGGCGAAGGTCCGGCGCGCGGTGTTCGCCGGGCGCAAACTGCGCATCCATTACGCGGCAACGGATCAGGCCCCGAAGTGGCGCACCGTGGACCCGGTCGGACTGGTCACCGTGCGCGGTCTGGGCTACCTGTTGGCGATCAGGGAAGGCGCCGACCGGACCTACCGACTGTCCCGAATCCTTGCCGCCGAGGCACTGGCCGAACCCGCGCAACGACCGGACCGGGTCGACCTGGACCGGGCGTGGCAGGAACGCGGCGCACGCTTCCGCGCCGGCGGGGACCAGGTCGTCGTGCTGGCACGCGTGAACCCGGCGCGGCGGGAAGACCTGGTGGAGACCGCTCTGGCTGTTCTCGCCGAGGAGACCGAAGTGGACGGCTGGCTCCGGCTGGAAGTGTCCTTTCAGGATTCCAGGCACGCGCAGTGGGCGTTGTGGCAGCTTGGAACCAACGCGGAAGCCCTTACCCCGCAATGGTTGCGAATCTCGCTGCACGACCGCGCTGTCGCGATCGCGGCCTGCTACGAATGATCGGGAAGCGCAGAGCCCGCCCGGCCACTCAGGTGTGTGGCCGGACGGGCTCCTGGCGTCGCGGGGTCGTGACCGGGGGTCAGCGGCCCTGCAACGACCTGACGTTGTCGCCGAAGGTCCAGTTCTTCGACCCGTCCCAGTTCAGCGACCAGGTCATCAGACCCTTGAGGTTGCCGCCGAAGCTGTTCCACGCCTGGGACACCAGCGCGGGGGACATGTAGCCGCCACCGGCACCCGGCTGCGCGGGCAGGCCGGGGACCTGCTTGTCGTAGGGGACCTTGATGGTGGTGCCCTGGATGACCAGGCCCTGGTTCAGGCACTCGGTCTGCTTGACGAAGCCCTGCACGGTCGCCGCCTGGTAGGAGTCACCGCTGCAGCCGTACATGCTCCCGTTGTAGTACTGCATGTTCAGCCACCAGAGCCTGCCGTTGTCCGCGTACTTCTTGATGACCGGCAGGTACGCGCCCCAGATCGAGCCGTAGGTGACGCTGCCGCCGGTGACGTAGGCGGTCTCCGGTGCCATGGTCAGGCCGAAGTTCGACGGCATCTGGGCCAGCACGCCGTCGATGATGCGGATCAGGTTGGCCTGCGACGCCGACGGCGTGTTGATGTTGCCGGAGCCCGCCAGGCCGGTCTCGATGTCGATGTCGATGCCGTCGAAGTTGTACTTCTTCAGGATCGGCACGATGGTCGCGACGAACTTGTCGGCGACCGTGGCCGAGTTCAGGTCGATGCCCGCGGTCGCGCCGCCGATCGACATGAGGATCGTCTGGCCCTGCGCCTTGGCCGCGCACATCTCGGCGGGCGTGGCGACCTTGACGGTGCTGTCCATGCCGTCTTCCCACAGCGCGGTGCCGTCGGAGCGGATCACCGGGAACGCGGCGTTGAGCACGTTGTAGCCGTGCTGGCGGATGACCGGGTTCGAGACGGTCGTCCAGCCGAACGGCGGGTGCACGCCGTTCGAGGCGCCGTCCCAGTTCTCCCAGTAGCCGACGAGGACCTTGCCCGCGGGCTTCGACTTCACCGCGCAGGTCTCGCCACCGGGGTCGGTGGTCGTCGTTGTCGTCGGCGGGGTGGTCGTCGTGGTGGTAGTGGTCGTCGGTGGGGTCGTGGTGGTTGTGGTGGTGGTCGTCGTCGGACGCGTGGTCGTCGTAGTCGTCGTCGTGGGGCGGGTGGTCGACGTGGGCGGGTTGCCGTCGCAGGCACCCAGGTCCGTCCACAGCGACTGCCCCGCGACCGGGTTCCACCCGGCGCCCGGCCACGCGGTGTGCGTGACCTTGGCGCTGTAGGTCCGGCTCAGGTAGGTCACCCTGGTGCCCGAGGTGTAGGTGTTGCCCTCGGCCCACGCCGGGGCGTCACACGCGGCGAGGGCGTTCGCCGCCGATGCCTGCCCGGTACCCGCCACGGCGAGCGTCGTCCCCACGACAATGGCAATACTGGCAACCATCGCGATCCCTATTCTCTGGGATCTCATCAATCTCGATGGCAAAGAAAAGTTCCACATACAGTGATTATCATGAAACTTCCAGTCAATGTCCATACTCGCGCACGTCAACGACACTCCGCCTTGTGGTCCAGGCGGCGCGGGGAAGGGTTCCCGGCGGGACATCGCCTGGTCAGGGCCGTGCGTTCGGGGTGATCCGGGAATGCGGCCGACGAATCGTGATCTAGTGGAACCCGAGCAGGAAAAGCAATGCCGCCCGGGCCGATGACGGGTATGAACCGCCCCGGGTGTGCGCAGACTCCTGTCCTTGGGTGGTTGGGGCGATGGTACGAGTTCCGACATCCGGCGGCGCCGCGGCCTGTTTGACGAGCACTTGACAGGTGTTCCCGGAATGGCGATCGATTCGATTGTCGAGATAGTCGACGGTCGATAGGACCGTGGTCCGGACCAGCCGCGCGGTTCGCTGTGGACGAGCGCGGGCGGCGCTGCGGTTTCGGCCGATCGGCTGGACGTGGGTCGGCCGATCGGTCAGTGACCGGGTACTTCCGGCCGACTCCCCGGCCGGGTCGGCGTTCCTAGCATCTGGCGGCATGGCGATCCTGCTCTCCGACCCGGTCGTCCACGCCGTGCGCGTGGTCGACAACGGCGACCCGCTGGTACCCCTGCCCTTCGCGCCCGAGGTGCTGGTCCGGGCGGGCCTGGCGCGCAGGCTCGTGCGGGCGAGGGCCGCGTTGCCCGCCGGGGTGGGGCTTCGGGTGGTCGAGGGGTACCGGTCCGTTGTGGACCAGCGGGCGATCATCGACGACTACACGCGCGAGTTGCGGTCCCTGCACCCGGCCGCCGACGAGGTGGAGTTGGCGCGGCTCTCCAGCAGGTTCGTCGCACCGGTCGCCGTCGCGCCGCACGTGGCCGGGGCCGCGGCCGACCTGACGCTGGTCGACGGGGCGGGCGTGGACCTGTGGCTGGGGACGCGGATCGACGAGACCCCGGAGCAGAGCGCGGGGGCGTGCTACTTCCACGCCGAGGTCGACGCCGAGGCGCGGCGGAACAGGACCCTCCTCGCGCACGCGCTCGGCGGCGCCGGGTTGGTCAACTACCCGACCGAGTGGTGGCACTGGTCGTACGGCGACCGCTACTGGGCGCTGATGACGAGCGCCGCGCACGCCCTGTACGGCCCGGTCGAGGCCCCGGTGACCGTGTGAGCGCGCCCGCCCGCGTGGTCGCGCGCACCGCTCCCACGCTGACCGTCGACCTGTCCGCCGTCGCCGAGAACACGCGCCGGTTCGTGCGTGCCGTGCCCGGGGAGGTCATGGCGGTGGTGAAGGCGGACGGCTTCGGCCACGGGCTCGCCGCGGTGGCCAGGACGGCGGTGGCGAATGGCGCGACGTGGCTCGGGGTCACGTCGCTGGCCGAGGGCGTCGCCGTGCGCGCGGCCGGGGTGGGTGAGCCGGTGCTGAGCTGGCTGAACCCGGTCGAGGTGGACGTGGCGACGGCGGCCGGGCACCGGATCGATCTCGCGGTGCCGAGCCCGCGGCACCTCGACGCCATCGTCGCGGCCGGTCACCCCATGCGCGTCCACCTGCAATTGGACACCGGGATGGCTCGCGACGGCGCCGCGCCGGACGAGTGGTCCTCGCTGATGGCCGCCGCTCGACGGGCTGAGGTGGCCGGTCGGGTGACGGTCGTGGGGATCA
The DNA here is from genome assembly GCF_003663795.1 of Actinokineospora cianjurensis. Taxonomy (NCBI): domain Bacteria; kingdom Bacillati; phylum Actinomycetota; class Actinomycetes; order Pseudonocardiales; family Pseudonocardiaceae; genus Actinokineospora; species Actinokineospora cianjurensis. Next base: position 178,061 of record NZ_RCDD01000003.1, on the reverse strand, counting down.
TGGGGCACCTGGCGATGGCCGGGTGGCCCGGCCATCCGGCGAACTCGCGCGGTGTCGACGCGTTCCTGCGCGGGGTCGCCATGGCCGAGCAGTCCGGGCTGCGTCCCGCCGTGCGGCACCTGGCCGCTACCGCCGCGACGCTCACCCTGCCCTCCGCACACCTGGACATGGTCCGGATCGGCGCCGGGCTGGTGGGCATCGACCCGTCCGACAGCACCACCCTGCGGCAGGCACTGCGGCTCACCGCACCGATCGCCCAGGTCAGGCGCGTCGCGGCAGGGGTCGGTATCGGGTACGACCACACGCGCGTGACCTGCCGCCCCACCACCCTGGCCCTGCTCCCGCTCGGGTACGCGGACGGCCTGCCGAGATCGGCGTCCGGTCGGGCCCAGGTGCTGGTCGCGGGCAGGCGGTGCCCGGTCGTCGGCCTGATCTCGATGGACCAGACCGTGGTGGACGTGGGCGAGTGCCCGGTGGAGCCGGGCGACGAGGCGGTGGTGTTCGGCCCCGGCGACGGCGAACCGACGGTGGACGAGTGGGCGGCGTGGGCGGGCACGATCCCGCACGAGGTCATGACCGGCATCGGCTCCCGGGTGAGCCGGAGCGTCCGGTGACGTGGGGGTGTCCTTTGGTGGAAGGCGTGGGGAGCGGGGTGCTGGGGCGATGACCGAGCGGGTCAGGGTGGCTGTGGTGGGGGGCGGGCAGAGTGCCGAGCACGAGGTGTCGCTGGCTTCGGCGGCGTCGGTGGCGAGGGCGCTCGACCCGGTGAAGTACGAGGCGGTGGCGTTCACGATCGGTCGGGACGGCGTCTGGTGCGATGCCGAGCGGCGCCCGTTCGGTACGTCGCAAGTGGATAGTCTCGCGGGGGCGCTGCACGCGCTGGCCACCTGCGAGGTCGTGCTGCCGCTGCTGCACGGTTCCCTCGGCGAAGACGGGGCGATGGCGGCGCTGTTCGAGTTGGCTGGCTTGCGGTACGTGGGTTCACCGCCGCGGGCCGGGGCGCTCGCGATGGACAAGTGGGCAACGAAACTGGTCGCCGAGGCGGTCGGCGTGCGCACGGCGCCGGGGAGGTTGGTGACGGCCGCGGACCCGGTGGCCTTCGAGCGTCCGGTGGTCGTGAAGCCGGTCGCCGCGGGGTCGAGCTTCGGGGTCCGGCTCGTGCGCACCGAGGAGGAGCTGCGGCCCGCCCTGCTGGCGGCTTTCGAGCACGACGACCGGGTACTGGTCGAGCACGTGGTGACCGGCCGGGAGATCGACATCGCGGTCCTCGAAGACCCCTCGGGAACCGCGCGGACCGGCCCCCCGCTGGAGATCCTCATCGACGGCCCGCTGTTCGACACCACCACCAAGTACGACGGCGCCGCGAGGTTCCTGATCCCGGCCCCCCTCTCCGACAGCGAGTCGACAGCCCTCACCACCGCCGCCCTCCGCGTCTACACAGCCCTCGGCTGCCGCACCCTAGCCCGCGTCGACTTCTTCCTGACAGCGGACGGCCCGGTGCTCAACGAGGTCAACACCATGCCGGGCATGACCGAGGCGTCACAGGTCCCCAAGATGTTCGCCGCCGCCGGACTGTCCTATCCGGACCTACTCGACCACATGATCCGGGCAACCCTTGTCAAGGAAGCCATGCCGGGCGGGTCGTTGGGGTAGTGCATCGAGTCGACGTGTCCTCGCTTGGGTCTGGTTGCGCCGCGCCGTCACGGAGGTTGACGAACCGCGTATTCGGGATGCCCTGGAGGTCGTGAGCGCGCACTGGGTGGACGCCCTTTCCCCGCTTGAAGGTTGCTGGTGCGTGAACTGTCGGTGGCCGAATGCTTGAAGGCGTTCGCGAGGGTGAGTGTCAACGGGTGTAGAGCGTGAAGCCTCGGGCGCCCGGTGTGTTGGCGCGGTTGCGCGATGGCGCCTGGGCCGCACCGGGCAACGCGATGGGCGGGCTGCCTGACTGCGGCGGCCGATGGGGTGAACCGGTCTTCCTTGTGTGCCAACGCATCCCGGCGAACTGGTACAAACTTCCCCGAACGAAGGGGGAATCCACCATGTGGGGATCCTTGTTCAGCGCACTGGCGCTGGCGGCAAGCCTGACGCAACCCGCGATCGGCTCGGCCGCACCACCCGATCAGACCACCGTCCCGGCGTGCGACGGCAGCCAGCTCAAGGGCGAGTTCCGCGACCGCAGCTCCGAGGGCGGGGACGCCTACATCATCCTGCGCTCCCGCAACACCAGCACGACTCCCTGCGCCCTCAACGGCTACGGTGACCTGCAGCTCATCACCGGCGCGGGCACCTACAACCGCACCAACGCCGTCCCCACCGCCCCCGGCCCGACCGAGATCTACCTGGCCCCGGGCGACACCGCCGACAAGAAGTTCCACTGGCTGCTCTACGGCTGCCACGAGTTCGAACACGTCTCCTCGGCCGTCTGGGTCACACCCCCCACCTCGACAACCCGCTACCTCGGCCGCTTCGTCTTCGGCCGCGTCTGCGACGGCTTCATCGAACACTCCGCCTACTACCCGACCCCCACGTCCTAGCCCTGCCACCCGGCGACGGGGTGTCACCGGTGCCCCCCGGTGACACCCCGTCGCGATGGGTCAACGAAGTGGGCCGCGAACCGGGGAGCACCGCTGCGACGTGAGCGGAGCACGCGTGGTGGCGCTGGGCACGCCCAAGGAACGCGAGCGCGGCCAGTGGTACTTCCAGCGCTAGGTCGCCCATCTGCCGACGGCGGGGGAGATGGTGCTGTTCGACCGGTCCTGGTACGACCGCGCGGGTGTGGAACGGGTCATGGGCGGCTAGCCGATACCGACCGCGCCGCTGACCAGTCAGAACGGTGTCATGTCAACGAGCACGGTTGGTGGCTGCCGTCGGTGCTACGCGATGGGCGGGCAGGCCGGGGACGAGCCACCCAGGGCGGTGGGTCGCGGTGTCGTCGTGGTCGGAGGTTCCTCGGTCACGGGCGGCCCGCCCGAGGCGAGGCGGGTGCCAGAGCACAGCGTCGTCTCCACCACGCCATCGCTCGCGTCGCCCTGGGCGAACACCACGTACGACGACCACAGGGCCAGCTCGATACCGCAGGTGGCGCCCCCGACGGCGGTTTCCACGCCGACCAGCGCAGGCGCGGAACCCTTGTGGTTGCGGTAGTTCAGGACCAGGTAGCGGTACTTGTCGTCGTGCGCGGTATCCGGGTCGCCCGAGAGCAACGCCCGCCCGACCACCACCCCGGTGAACACGTGCGTCGCCCGGGCGTACTTCGCGCCCTCACCGCCGGGCAGACAACTACAGGCACTGGCCGTGCCGACGAACACCCCCACCAACATCGCCGCCGCCAGCCCGATGACCGCCAACACCCGCGCGAACCTGCTCCGGAAGACCGCCATGCTTCCTCCCCGGGGAAACGACTGCTACCCCGAGCCTAGCGACGCCCGCAAGCGCGACACCACCCCATTGACGCCAGGGGCACCGTCCGGAACATCAAATGCGAAGGCGACCGCGACGTGCGGGGTTATGGTGGGGGCATGGGGTCGGTCAAGCAGGTCCAGGTCACCTTCGACTGTGCGGAGCCTGAGCGGGTTGCTCGGTTCTGGTGTGCGGTGTTGGGGTATGGCGCGCCGCCGCCGGAGGGGTTTGGGTCTTGGGCGGAGTTTGATCTGTCGCTGCCTGGGGAGCGGCGGGGGGCGGCGTTCGCCTGTGGGGATCCGGAGGGGGTGGGGCCGCGGTTGTACTTCCAGCGGGTTCCGGAGGGGAAGGTCGTCAAGAACCGGGTGCACCTCGACGTCCGGGTCGGGGTTGGGTTGGTGGGGGAGGAGCGGTTGGCTGTGCTGGAGGCTGAGTGCGCGCGGCTGATCGCGCTTGGGGCGACGCGGGTGCGGTTGCTGCTTGCCGATGATGACAACGAGTCGTGCATCGTGATGCAGGACGTTGAGGGCAACGAGTTTTGTCTGGACTGAGGTGCTTGTGGGTTGTGGCGGTGCTGGTCGCGGGGTGTTCGGCGGGGCAGGTTTCGGGTGGTGCGCCGCCTGCCGGGACGACGACTGCTTCCAGCGCCGAGGCGGTGGATGCCGCGCTGGTGCGTGAGTTCGCGCAGTTGGAGGGGAAGTACGACGCGCGGCTCGGGGTGTACGCGGTGGACACCGGGCGCGGGCGCGCGGTTGCCTACCGGGCGGATGAGCGGTTCGCGTACGCGTCGACGTTCAAGGCGTTCGCTGCGGCCCTGGTGCTGGACGCGACCACGCCGCAGCAACTTGAGGAGTCGGTGCCGATCCGCGCGGCAGACCTGGTGGCCAACTCGCCGGTCGTCGAACGGGCGGTCGGGGGCACGATGACCTGGCGCGAACTGTGTGACGCGGCGGTGCGGTACAGCGACAACGCGGCGGGAAACCTGTTGCTGCGGCGCATCGGCGGACCCGCGGGACTGAAGGCGGGCCTGGCCGCGCTCGGCGACCAGGTCACGTCCGCCGACCGGTACGAACCCGACCTCTCCTCGGCCATTCCGGGAGACCCGAGGGACACCAGCACGCCCCGGGCCATGGCGACGAACCTTCGCCAGTTCGCCGTCGGAAGTGCACTGTCCGAAGAGGACCAGATGCTGCTCAACGACTGGCTGCGCAACAACACCACCGGCAAAGACGTCATCAGAGCTGGCGTGCCCCGCGACTGGACCGTCGGTGACAAGACCGGTAGCGCCGACTACGGCGGTCGCAACGACATCGCCGTGCTGTGGCCGCCGGGCCGGGATCCGATCGTCATCGCCGTGTTGACAAGCCGCGACAAAGAAGGCGCCGAACGCTCGGACGCACTGGTCGCCGATACCGCACGGGTCGTGGCGCGTGTGTTCGGCTGAGCGAGGTTGGCCGTGGCAGTCCATTCAGGCACTGCCACGGCCATCCGATCGGCAGCTAGTTCCGACTTGCCGCAGCCACAAGGAGCTTCGCGGCCACCGTGGCTCCATCGGTGCGGATCGTGCTGGCGACGGCGGTCGCTCGGGCGCGGGTCTCGGGGGTCAGCGCCGTGGTGAGGGCGGCGGACAGGGACTCGAAGGTCGGGGCGGGGCCTTCGTGGGCGGCGCCGATGCCCAGGGCGGCGATGCGCGCGGCCCAGAAGGGCTGGTCCGCGATCTGCGGCACGATCACCTGGGGCGCACCCGCCTGGGCCGCGGTCGTGGTGGTGCCCGCGCCACCGTGGTGCACCGCGGCGGCAACCCGGCGGAACAGCGCCTGCTGGTTGACATCGCCGACGACGAAGCAGTCGGTGGCGTCGTCGATCGCTGCCAGGCCCGCCCAGCCGCGGGCGAGGACGACACGGCGGCCGTGGGCCCGGACCGCCTGGATGGCCACCTGGGCGATGTCCTTCGGGATGTAGGACGCCATGCTGCCGAACCCGACGTACACCGGCGGGGCGCCCGCGTCCAGGAACGCCGCCAGGTCAGTCGGGAGTGGACGGTCGTCGGGCAGGGTCCACGCCCCGGTCTGCACGACGTCCAGGTCGGTCTTGCCCTCCGACGGGCACAGCGTCGGGTCGGCCGCCAGCCACGGCTGGTCGGTGAAGACGTGGTCGCGCACGTTGTCCACCGGCGGCAGGCCGATCGCCGCCCGGCCGCTGTTGAGCGCCGCCCCGTACAGCGCGTTCACCCGCTGGGCGTCCTGCTCCCACAGCTTCCGGTTGTCGGTCTCCCCGTCCGGGGACGGCGTGCCCGGCCGCTGCCCGGGGGACGAGTGCCGCGACGGCAACCCGAGCAGGTGGAAGCACGCGAGCACGTACGGGATGCCCCGCTTCTCGGCCACGTCCCGCGCCCCCGCGGGCATCAGCCCGGTCGCCACCAGCGCGTCACACCCCTCGGCGGCCGCGGCGAACGTCTCGAACCGGGCCGCCACCAGCGCGGGAGCCAGCTTGAACGCGTCCTCGGCCGTCGGCGGCTTCGGATTGGCCACCACCGACCGCACCGACGGCCCGAACGGCACGAACTCCACCCCGACCCGCTCCGCCAACCCCGCGAACTCCCCATCCGGCGGCGCGCACAACCGCGCCTCCGCCCCTAGCCCCCGCAACGCCACCGCGAGCCCCACCAGCGGCTCGACGTCCCCACGCGATCCCCACGTCGTCAACAGCACACGCACTTCTGGATCTCCATTTCCCCAGCTCCTGGCCATAGCGCGGGCAATTGTGCGGCACACCCGGGGTCTTGCCACAAGCCCCCCGGTGCGCTATATGTTGAGGTGGAGGGGAGTGGGGCTTCCTCCATGCTCCACATCCACATCGGATCGCGTCGCGCCAGGTGTTCGACAGCGGGGAGCCGGTGGGGACCTTCGGCTGTCACTGTCGCGATGAGATGGGCGGAGGACCTCAGCCCAGCGCGGCCTGGATGGCGTTGGCGGCGTTGTTGTGCCCGTTGGTGTTGGGCCGGACCATCGCCCAGCGGCCGGTTCGGTCGACGACGCCCTCCACCCAGTTGACGCCGTCGGGTTCGCAGACGTCGTGGGCGTCGCTGGGGGTGTAGAGGTCGATGTAGCGGATGCCTTGGCGGGCGGCGCTTTCGGCGATGACGCGGTTCATCTGCTCGACGACCTGGGTGCGCAGCCAGGTGAGGTCCGGGTAGCTCACGGTGGCGAAGTGGCGCAGGCCCGCTGGGGTGAGGCCGTGGTCGCAGGCGGTGGGGTCGGCGGGGACGATCGTCGGGTAGCCCACGGCGAGGACGGTGGCGCGGGGGGCGGCGTTGCGGATCATGGTGAGCATGCCGTCGTACTCGGCCGCCAGCAGGGACAGGCGGTCGGTGATGGTGGGGACGCCGTCCCAGCCGAAGCTGAAGTGGTCGGCGCACGGGTGATCGGCGACGGGATCGGCCCACTCGCCCAGTTGCAGGCAGGCGAAGACGAGCTCGACGAACCCGAGGGTGTTGCCGCCGACCCCGACGGTCACCAGGTCCGTGTCGGCGGTGACGGCGTCGAGTTGGCGGGGGACGGGCGGGAACGGGAAGTCGGGGTCGAACACGTCGAAGAACGGGATGAGGTGGCCGGGAGGCATCTGCGGCTGGTACGTGATGTTCGCGATCGATGCCCCGGCGCAGCTGACGTTGGTCAGCTCGTAGCGGCCGGATAGTCTGGTGCGCAACAGTTCGGGATAAGATCCGGACGTACGGACGCAACCGTCGCGCACGCCACTGACCTCTCTGCCTGCCGCGTCGATGCCGCCCGCGGTGTAGGCGTCGCCCAGTGCCACCCAGCGCAACGGTCTCGCCTGCTGTGCTTGCGCGACCGGTGCGAATGTCGCCATCGTCACGACGACGGCGGTCAGCAGTGTTCTAGCGCGTCTCATCGCCACTCCCTCGGTTCACGGATCTGCCGTCCATAAGTGGTACCCGGCACCGTGCGTCCCAAGCGGACGATCGTCGTCACCACTCTTTGCGGTGAACCTCCAAGTGACGCTCCGTGCAACCTCAGTCGACGAGCACCTGCTCGCGCAGGATGTCGGCGTGTCCGCAGTGGTGGGCCAGCTCCCGCAGCACTTGCAGGTACACCCAGTGCAGCGTGCGCGGCCCAGCGCGGTGGCCGGTCACGACCGTGCTCAGCGGGAGATCGGCGGTTGCGGCCCGGGCGGTGGCGCAGGCATGCTGGTGGGCGGCCGTGATCGAGGCGATGGTGTCGTCGTCGGCGAGCCGGAAGGACTCATCGGGGCTCGGCACCAGGCCGAGTTCCCGGCGGGGCGTGCCGCCGACGCACTCCTCGAACCACACGCGCTGCATCCAGGTGACGTGCTTGAGCAGCCCGAGCAGTGTCGTCGCCGAGCGCACGAGCCTGCGGCGGGCCTGCTCCTCGCTGAGCCCGTCGAGAGTCGCCTCGATGGCGCCGCGGTAGTCCTCGATGACGGCGTCGAGCTGGGTGCGGTCGTCTTCCAGGGGTACGTCGAACAGGCCCATGGAGGTCTCCGATCGGGTGGCGTGCCTCAGATCCTGCACCACCGCCGGTCGCTCCACAGTGGGAGGCGGTCCACCGGAGTCGTCACCGCGGGGTCATGGCGGCCAGGAAGGCCGGGGCGTACCCGGCGGACTGGCCGCTCGCGTTGGGGTGGAACGTTTCCGGGTTGACCGACCAGTCCGGGTTGAGGAGGACGCCGGTGAACCAGGCGGTGTCGGTGTCGCAGAGGCCGTGGCCGTCGAACGGGGTCGGGGGAACGTAGGTGATGGGGATGCCTTCGGCGCGGGCGGCGTTGACGGCTTGGCCGATCTTGATGTTGAGGGCGAGCGCCTGCTGGTTCAGCCAGAGTGCGTCGGCGTAGGTGATGGAGATGAAGGGGCCACCGAACCAGCACTCGTAGCCGACCGGGGTGAAGGTGTAGTCGCGGTAGTCGTCGCCGAATAGGTCTGGGTAGCCCGCGACGTAGATGTGCGCGTTGGGGGCCTGGCCGTGGATGGTCCGGTACACGTGCAGGAGGGGCCGGTGGCGGTAGTCCATGGGGTCCCAGGCCGTGCCGTCCAGGATGGCCAGACGCGCGGCGACGTCGTCGTTGAGCGCCTGGTCGGTGCCGCAGCCCGCACCGGTGTGCAGCGGCGAGCTGACGCAGGCGGCCATGACATCGGCGAACTGGGCGTCGTTGCCGCCGACGGTGAGCGTCACGGCCTCGGTGAGCGTGGTGAGCTCGAACGCCTGGCCACCTAGCGACGCCTGGGTGACCTCCCCGGTGACCGCACCTCCACAGGCCGCGAGGTTCGGTGTGCCGAAGCCGAGTCCGACGGCCACCGCGTGGGCGTAGGCGTTGCCGGAGCGGTAGCAGCCGTCGGTGTAGTTGCCCGCGCCTTGGCCGGAACTGAAGGAGTCACCCAGGGCGATGTAGCGGACGGGAGCGGTGCGGACCTCCAGGAGGCCGGTGGCGTAGTAGGCCAGAGGAGCCCACGACCCGTCGGTGACGCACGTGGCCGAGATGGCGTAGGTGCCGAGTGGGAAGTCGACCTCGCCGAGCATGAAGTCCTGGTACTTGGTGGGGATCTCGACCTCGACGCGCCACGAGGCGTCGGCCGGGTCGAAGGGCTCGGCGAAGTGCAGGTTGAGATTGCCGATCTGGCCGCGCACGGCTTGGCCGGTCGGACAGCCGTCGGTGGACCGGATCGTGACGGTGCTGCCGGGCCGCACCAGCGGCGGATCGACGGTGAACCGCGGCGAACGGGCGGTGACAGTGAAGGGTTCGGGCTCGTAGCTGTGGGTCGTGCCGCCCTCGCGCTGGCAGTCGACGGTGAACTGCCCGGCACCGGGCACGGGTTCACGGCTGGGCAGATAAGGGCCACCCTGGCCCATCCCGTTGACGGGCAGCAGGAACCTGGGTGCGGCCAGCCACGACCCGTCCGGGTTGGTGGGCATCCAGGTGCCCATCGAGGTGAACACACCACCGGCGGCATCGATGAACCTGGCGACGGTGTTGTCGGTGCCCGCCGGACACGGGTCCACCTGGCTGAGCACCACCTCCATCCCGGGACGCCCGGCCGCCGAGCTGACTTGGAACCGCGGCCCGGTCTGCCCGAGCGCCGCGGGCGCGCTCACCACACTGACCGCCACCGCCACCGCCATTGCCGCCAGCCGCTTGACCACAGTCATGGACCTATGAAGGCATGGGCCGCCACGGGGCGAACAGGTCCGAACGGGTTGGCGTTGCTGGTGTCCCGTTGTTGTCCTGCCTGCTGGACGATCAGCATCAACGGCGGTGGCGTGGCCCCGTGAAGAGGCCACGCCACCGCCTTCGACCCCACTACGGGGTACCGCACGTCCTGACCCACTTGGACGAGGCGACCTGGTCGTTGATGGAGTAGGTGTAGCCGTCGCGGCCCGCGCCCCAGCTGAAGTAGTTCCAGCGCATGTCGCGCCACACGCTGGCGGGGCCGAGGCAGGCCCATGCTCCTGTGTGGTCGGTGTGGTAGTAGAGGTTGATCGCGTTGTTGTAGGTGGTGCTGCCGTTGTTCTGCACGGCGCTGGCGCGGTTGCGGAAGTTGCCGCAGTTGTCACCCCAGTTGTAGTCGTCCTCCGGCCAGCTGCAGCTCAGCCCGCCGTTGGTCTCGTCGTTCCAGATGTTCTCCCAGGCGTACACCCTGCCGTCGCGGCACCTGAGCTCCAGGACGCGGACGTAGGCGCCGGAGCTCCACCGGTCCCAGCCCATCGGGAAGTACCGCTCGTTGCCGCCGACGCTGACCCGCGCGACGCAGCCCGCGGGGATCTCCACCTGGTCGATGTCGAGGCAGTTGGTCGGCGACGAGCACCCGCCCAGCTTCTGCCCGGGGGCCAGGGACCGCACGGTCCACGGGTCGCTGTCGTGGTCCTTGTACCGCGCGTAGAGCGTGCGGTTGGTCTCGTTCTTGACCTCGCCGCAGATCACACCGACTCGGCAGGCGTCGGCTTGGGCCACGGTCGGGGTCAACGCGAAGGTCAGGCCGGTCAGCATCAGGGTGGCTGACAGGAAGGTGAGCAGTCTCGATCTGACGCGCACGGGGGTCCTCTCCTCGAACTGCCTGTGGTGGCCAGACTCTAGGAGCGCCCGGGGCAGGCGGCGGGCCCCGCGGACCAAGACGGGACGGTGGGACGTCGTCTCGGCGCTGACCTGCGGGGACGGGGTTCCGTGGGACGCCGGTCAGCCGCGTTCGACCAGCACCGGCTCCTCGGTGACGACCAACGGCTCGCCCGCGCGCAAGGCGTCGGTGGTGCCGTCGAGGTGCCGGATGGCGCGGGTGCCCGGGGGAGCGGTCGTGGTGGCGGTTCCGGTGTGGGTCCACAGGATGCCGGCCGGGTAGTCGCGCTCACCTTCGGTGATCAGGAAGTCACACTGCCACACCGCGTCCGGCAGTCCGCTGCCGCGCCCACGCCCGCACCCCTGCACCCGCGCGTCGGCCAGCCAGACCTGGAGTTGCTCCACCGCCAGGGCCGCCGAGGTCGGTGCGCCGCCGACCGCCTGCAACACCAGCGGGATGCGGGTGCCGCCCCAGTTGTAGAAGTACATGCGCTCGAGGTTGGTGTCGTGGGCGAACAGACCCGCGAGGAAGAACCGCACCGCGTAGTTGCGGCTCATGGTCTCGTCGAGCTTGCCCTCCAGCGGGATGGTGTAGGTCGTCCCGGTGTTCCAGATCGGCGGGTGCAGCCCGAGGGCGTGTAGCTCGCGGTCGACGGTGTCGGTCAGCTCGAGCACCGACTCCGGCGGGTCGGAAGCGCGGCGCTGGAACAGTTTGACGCTCGCGACATCGCAGTACCCGTACCCGCCCAGCTCGGCGAACCGGCGCAGCACGGCCATGCCCTCGTCCGTCCACAGCTGCCCCATGCCGGGGCAGGCCAGGGTGGCGGCGGGGTCGGTGGCCCGCAGGATCCTCGCCGCTCGCCGCGTCATCTCGACCAGGGACTCGACGCTGCCGGTGTAGAATCGCTTGTCGTTGCCCAGAACCCAGAGCTCGTACGACTCGATCCGGCCCCGGTACCGTTCGACGACCGAGGTGACGAAGGCGTCCCAGTCGGCGAGGTCGTCCGGTGGCGCGGACGAGGACTTGTCGCTGTAGGGGGTGGGTGGTCCGTTCGGCGCGGCCCAGTGGGGTGTACCGCCGAAGACGAACAACACCGGCAGCCCGGCGTGGTTCGCCCCGTCGACCAGCCGGTCGAGCGTGGTCCAGTCGGGGCGGCCGCGCTGCCGCTCGACCTCCGACCACCGCGTCCCGCTGTCCCACAGCCGCACCGCGCCGACCCGGAACGACGGCATCGCGCCCACCGCGCTGTTGATCGTGACCCCGAACAGCTCCCGCGGCACCGGGGTGGGTGGCCGCATCCACACAGGACCGGAGACCCATTGCGGGACGGGCGCGGGCGGTATCGGCGTCGACCCGCCGATCAGCACCAGCACGGCAGCGGCGACGATCAGTGCGGGCCACCACCGTCTGCGTAATCGGGCCGGTGGCGGCGTGTCCGGTTCGGCTGGCTTGGGCGGTTTCTGGGGGAGTTCCGGGCTCGCATCCACGGCGCGGGCCCAGAGCCGGTGCAGCTCAAGTAGTTCCGCCGGGGTGGCCCCGCAGGTCAACCCGATCTGCTCGACGACGCCGAACTTCTCCGGCACCGCTGCCCCGGTGCAGTACCGGTGCACCGTCGACTTCCCCAGGTTCACCCGCCGCCCGATGCTGTCGTAGCTGCGCCCGCTCCTGGCCTTCAACTCAGCGAGCCGCTCCCCCAACTCCCGCGCCCCGGCAGACCCCACCACCGTTCTCCCGCCCCCGCCCCGACCACCACGACCCTCGCGGCACGCCGGGTGACACGGTACTCATCACCCCCAGGCGCCCCTCCGGTTCCGCTTGCGTTCAAAGCCCGTGCAGGACCGCGCAACCCGGCCGTCGGTGCAGGCGGCCGTGACGGACCACTGTGTACGGAGGCTCACGACCAGGTGTCGCGCAAACCGGTCACACCGGCACGAACAGCTGCGGGCAGCAGGACACCTGTGGTCGAGTGGGGCGACGGTGCGCCACGGCGTTGGGAGGAACCGATGGCGGAAGGGGAGTTCCAGGGGCGGGGCGAGGTCAGGGTCAACGACATCAGCGGGTCGCACACCGGTCCGGTGATCCAGATCGGGTCGGTGACCGGGGCGCTGCACCTGCACCCCACCCCGGCGGTCGACCGGCCGACGCCCCGCCAGTTGCCCGCGCCGCCGGGGTGCTTCGTCAACCGGCGGGCGGAGTTGGCCGAGCTGACCGCGGTGGTCGACGGTGGCGCGCCCGCGGTGCCGTTGTCGGTGGTCACCGGGAGCGGCGGGATCGGGAAGACGTCGTTGGCGTTGCGATGGGCGCACCAGCACCTCGACCGCTTCCCCGATGGCCAGCTGTACGTGGACATGCGCGGGTTCGCGTCCTTCGAGCAGCCGGTTCCCGCGACCCGCGCGCTGCGGGGCTTCCTCGGCGCGCTCGGCGTAGGTGAGGACAACCAGCCCGCCGACGTCGAGGCGCAGGCCGCGACCTACCGCAGCCTGGTGGCGGGCAAACGGGTGCTCGTGGTGGTGGACAACGCCAAGGACTGCGCCGATGTGCTGCGGTTGTTGCCGGGCAGCGCGTCGTGCGCCGTCCTGGTGACGAGCAGGCTGCCGTTGGGCGAGCTGATCAGCAAGGGAGCGCGGATCGTGGATCTGGACGTGTTGACCGGTGCCCAGGCGCGGCAACTGCTCACCGAGCACGTCGGGGCCGAGCGGTTGGCGGCGGAGCCCGACGCGGCGGCGGAGCTGCTGGGCTATTGCGCGGGACTGCCGCTCGCGGTGGGCATCGTGGCCGCGCGGGTGGTGACGCAACCGGGGCAGTCCTTGGCGGGGTTGGCCGAGGAGTTGCGGGAGGAGTCCGAACGCCTCGACGGTCTGGATGTGGGCGACACGGGTATGAGCCTGCGTGCGGTGCTGTCCTGGTCCTACCAGTCGCTCGCGCCGCAGGTAGCCGCGTTGTTCCGGTTGTTGGGCGCGGCACCGGGCAACGACATCGGACTTGACTCGGTCGTAGTGCTCACCGGCCACTCGCGGGCGAAGACCCGATCGCTGCTGCGCGCGCTGGAGGCCGCGCACCTTGTGCGGCAGCACGCACCTGGCCGCTACCGCATGCACGACCTGGTTCGTCTCTACGCGGGCGGTCTTACCTCGACCGATGACCCGGAGACGACGACTGCGGTGCACAGGCTGGTCCACTTCCTCGTGCACACCGCGCACGACGGCGCGCGCAAGCTCGCGCCGTACCGGCCGCCTGTCGAGATCCCCGTCGGGGGCGCTGATCCCGGTCTGGTCGTGTTGGCGACCGCGCGGGACGCGATCACCTGGTTCGCGGTCGAGCACCAGGGGCTGCTCGACACCCAGCAGTACGCGCTGCGCCGGGGCCTGCCCGAGGCCGCGTGGCAGATCGCGTGGTCGCTGGTCGGGTTCCACCACCGCCAGGGACGACCGGACGGCCAGGCGAGCTGGCGGGCCGCGCTGGCCGCGGCCGAGCTGATCGGGCGCCACCGCGACGTGGACGCCGTCCTGGCCGTCACCCACCGCCACCTCGGGTACGTGGAGCTGGCCCGCGGCGACCACGCCACCGCCGTGGTCCACCTGGCCCAGGCGGCGGAACTGGCCGAGCGGGTGGGGTCGCTGCCCAGCCAGGTCGCCACGTTGCGCGCCATGGCGGGGGCCCACGACCAGGCGGGTGACCGCGCGGCGGCGATCAGCAGCCTGCGCCGCGCGCGGGAGCTGTGCCAGACGGCGGGACTGCGGGTGTGGGAGGCGGAGGTCCTCGGCCAGTTGGGGCTCTACCACGCGGACGCGGGCGAGTACGACGCGGCGGCGCGGTACCTGGAGTACGGACTGGCCCTGCACCGCGAGATCGGCAACACCGAGGGGGTCGCCTACGCGTTGAGCGACCTCGGCTCGGTCGCCGCGCGGCAGGGCAGGCACGAGGACGCGGTCGAGCACTACCGCCGGTGCCTGGAGCTGCTCCCCGAGTTCGGCAACGTCTTCCACGAGGCCGTCGTGCTCGACAAGCTCGCGGAGAGCCTGCACACGCTGGGCTCCATCACCGAGGCCGCGGCCTGCTGGCGCCGCGCGCTCGACCTGGCCACGGGGCAGAACCGCCCGGAGTTGGCCGAGAGGATCAGTCGGCGACTCCAGGCTTGCCCTTGACCCGCGGGTGAGGGGTTAGCGTGCCCGCGCCCGCGTGGTGGTCGCGTGGGGGAGAGGTGGGCTGTCGTGGGTCGGGTGGTTCGGTTGGTGGCGGTGCCGGAGGGGTTGCCCAGGCCGGAGGACTTCGAGGTCGTCGAGGTGGCGGTGGGGGAGCCGGGGCCGGGGGAGGTGTTGGTGCGCAACCGGTACTTCCAGGTGTCGGCGCGGTTGCGGACGTTGTTCGCGGGAGGTGTCGAGGGGGCGCCGTTGCCGCCGGTGTGGGTCGGGGAGGTGCCGCCGTCGATCACGGTGGGGGAGGTCGTCGCGGTTGGGGATGGGGCTGGGCGGCGGGTGGGGGAGTTGGTGTCGCACTGGGCCGGGTGGCGCGAGGAGGTCGTGGTGCCCGCGGCGGGGGTGACGCCGTTGGGGGACGCGTTGCCGGATCCGGTGGCGCACCTGGGGTCGGCGTGGACGGCGTACGCGGCGTTGACGCGGTTCGCGAAGCTGCGGGCGGGTGAGACGGTCCTGGTCACGGCGGGGGGTGGCGGGGTCGGGTCGATCGCGGGTCAGCTCGCCCGGGTGCTGGGCGCTGGCCGGGTCGTGGCCACGGCGCGGACGCGGGAGAAGGCGCGGCGGGTGGTGGACGAGCTCGGGTTCGACGCGGCGTTCGTCGTGGGTGCGGAGCCGGTCGAGGCGGCGGACGTGATCATCGACAACGTGGGCGGGGCGCACCTGCGGGCGGTGCTCGACGTGGCCAGGCCGGGGGCGCGGGTGGCGATGGTCGGGGCGTTGGCCGGGCAGGTGGACGGCTCTGGCACTGAGGCGCCGGTGGAGATCGACAGCTTCGGGCTGATCCTGCGCGGCATCAGCCTGCACGGCGTGACCACCCGCCCCGACCAGCACGAACGCGACGAGTGGCTGGTCAGGTTCGGCGGCTGGCTGCGCAGCGGCGCGCTGACGTTCCCCCATGTGCGCGTCCCGGGCATCGACGCGGCGCCCCGCGCGTTGCAGGAGGTGTTCGAGGGACGCCACCTGGGCACGGTGGTCGTGGAACTCTAGGAGGCCAGATGCGGATCGGCGACGCGGCAACAGCAGCGGGCACTACCCCCCGCGCCATGCGGCTCTATGAGGAACGCGGCCTGTTGCCGCCGCCGGACCGCTCTCACACCGGCCAGCGCCGCTACACCTACCGCGACGTGGAACGCGTCCGCATCATCCGCCAACTTCTCGGCTTGGGCCTCACCATCGAGGACATCCGGGCCAGCGCCGACCGCCTGCACCTCATCGAAGGCGACACCCTCCCCGAGTACGCCTCCGCCGTGTGCACCCAAACCACCGGCACCGTCCACCGCCGCCTGGCCGCCATGGACGCCGAGATCGCCCGCCTCACCGACCGCCGCGACCGCCTCGCGGCCCGCACCTCCGTCAGGAACCCGTGACGGACTCCAAGCCGTGGTCAGTTGGGGTGGGCGGTGCGGGTGAGGGTGATGGTGTAGCCGGTGCCGGTTTGGGTCATGGTGTTGTTGGTGCAGGTGAATGCGTCGGGGGTGAAGGTGGTGACGGGGCCGGTCAGGACTGCGGGGTGGTCGTCGACGCTGACGGACCAGGTCGTGCCGGGGCGGATGTTGTCGTAGCGGATCTGGGCGCCGTCTACGTGGTAGTCGGCGGTAACGGCGCCTGAGTACGTCATCAGCGCGATGTGCCCGTTGTGGTCAGAGCGGATCGGGGTGAGGCTCAGCACTACGGTGCCGTCCGAGTCGAAAGCCTGCACGGAGCCGGAGCTCTGGAACCGCATCGGGCCGACCTCCGTGCTCAGCGTCATCACCGAGGTGCGGTCCACCTCCACCCACGTGCCCAGCAGGCATTCCGCGCCGGTCACCGGCTGGACCCCGGTGGCGGTGCTGGTCACCCAGGTCCGGTACGCGCTCGGCACGGTCAACACCCCGACGGCCACCGCCCCGACCGCCACCAGCGCCGGGAACACGACCCCACCCCGGGGCGCGACCTGGGCAGACTTCCGACCCGCCGCCACCAGCACACCGAACGCGGACAGCACCGCCCCCGTCAGCACGACCTGGTTCAGCGTCTCGACCACCAGGTCGAGATCGGGCCACGCGAACAGCGACCGGGTGGGCCGCCGCCACACGTCCACCGCGCGACCCAACGTGTCCACACCGAACAGCAGCACGACTGTCGACAGCAGCCCGGTAGTCACCACGGCCAGCGGCGTCAGCACAGCCCGGTGCGGCCCGCGCAATCCCACCGCGACTCCGACCTGGGCCACGACCGCGACCGCCACCAACGTGAAGTGCAGCCCCACGCGAAACCCGTCGCTGCCGCGGGCCTGCCCGGACAACCACAGCCGGGCCGCGACGACGACCACGACCGCGGCGACGGTGAAAGCCGCCGCGCCGATCACCCCCGCCCGCAGCGCCCGTCGCGTGTCGAACACCGAGCGGGTGATCAGGATCGGCACCAACCACAGCAGGGCCAGCAACGGGACGATGAACGGGATCCACGTGGCCATGTGCAGCGGCACGTACCGCACCTGCGTCCAGTGCGCGAGCGCGCTCACCCAGCCCGGCACGTCCGGGATGGTCAGGTCGTAGCTGGAAGCCTGGTCGAGGAAGACCCACCAGCCGACGCGGTCGACATCGGTCCACACCCACCAGGACGCGAGCCATGGCCATAGCGCCCCCGCCACGCCCGCCACCACCACCGGCAGCACCCACCGCGGCGGGTGGTCGAAGGCCGTGGACACCGTCGACGCCCATAGCGCCACCACCGCCAGGCCCGCGACCAACAGCAGCACGGACGCGGGGTGCGGCCACTCCAGGTCCGTGCGCGTGGAGATCTGGATCAGCACCCGTAGCGCTACCTGCTGACCCACGATGAACCCGGCGGCAAGGCATACCGCGTGCGTTAGCGGTACCCGCACCGCGCGCCTGCCCGGAGTAAGAACCGCCGTCCGCCACGACGCCACCGCCACCGGTACAGCCAGCGCGGGCCCGATGAGCCACCCCACCACAAGCGAGTTGAGGCCCGGTACGGACACCAGACTCGACACGATGACGAACCACAGGTTCGGCGCGATCACCCCGACCGCGAGGCCCGCCGCGGGCATCTCCCACCACCGGGGCCGCAGCAGCAGCGCGGGGTCGTCGATCACCCGCCGACGCCACGCCGGGTCCGGGTGGTGCGCCAGCAGCAGCCGCCACCGCGACGCGGGCCGCGGCTCGGCCGAGACCAGGTCACCGAGCATGCCGTCCGGGCCGTCGTGCCGGGCGGCAACACCGTCGGCGTGCACCTCCCGTTCGCGCAGGATCGCGTTGCGCGTCAACAGGACCAGCGCGGTCACCACGGCCAGCCCGGCGACGGTGATCAACGCCCACCACGACCGCAGGACCGCGACCTGCACCAGCACCGGGACCCACGCCACGAGCACGAACGCCCACCACAGCGACTTCGTCAGGTACGTGAGGTGCACGTCCTGGCCGCGCGCGTGCGCCAACTCGTGCAGCACGACGGCGCGGAACCGGGCCCGGTCCAGGGTGTATGCCCGCAGCAGGCCCGCGTCGAGCACCACATACCGGCGCCGGAACGCGCCGAAGGTCAGCGCGTCCATCGTGCCGCTGCGCGAACCCAGCAGGTAGACCGGCGCGCGGCGCAGGCCGACGAGGTCACGCAGTTCGGCAAGGTAAGCCGCCAGGTCGCCCTGTTCGCGTAAGAGCACCAGGCGGTGGCGGCGGATCAGCAGGCGTGGGTACGCCAGGTAGAAGCACAGCGCTACCGCGGCGAGGAGCAGCACGGCATAGAGCGCCCACGCCGCCTGCTGCCCGGTGATCGACGCAAGGCAGTTCACGGACCGGTGGGCGGCGTCGTTGGCCTCGAACAACGACTCGTCGGTCGCGGTGGTCGGGGGAGCGCACCGCTCGTAGGCGGCGACCATGTCGCCCACGTGGTCGCCGACGGTCAACCAGGCCAGCATCCCCAGGAGCCCGACCGTGGCGCACACGGTGGCCGTGAGCAGCAGGAACAGGGTGACCATGCCGGTCGGGATCGGCCCCGTCCGGCGGGTCCGCTCCTCGGCCAGGGTCACGAGCCGTCGCTGGGATCAGTCAACCCGCCGATGAGCGCGTCGACGAAGAGCGACACCTGCTCCTCGGCCAGCCCCATGGCCCTGGCCTTCTCGGCGGCGGACGCGCGGATGCGGGCCAACTCGTGCTCGTCGAACTCGACCCTCGCGGGCAGTTCGGGCCGGTTCCCGCCCCTGACCTTGTGCCGCAACCACCGCGCGCCCCGCACACCCCGGTCCACGACCGCGGTGGCCGTCCGCCCCACGACCTCGTCCGCGATCGCGGCGGACACCACCAGCGCGACGGGCGTGACCAGGGCGACGACCTCGGTGACCCCGAACGCGAGCGGATCGCGCCTGGCCCGCCCCCCGGTGCCGTCGGGATCCCGGTCGCGGTCGCGGAAGTACGCCTCGCTCGCGGGCTCGAAGAACACCAACTCCTCCGGCGCCAGCTTGCCCACGATCGCCCTGGCGATCCCCCGAACACGCTCCTGGTCGGCCATCTTCCTCCCTTGGCGGGGCACGTCCTCCTCAGCGGGGCACGTCGCCTCGAGTAGACGCCTTACGCCGCGCCCCGGATGTCCGATTGGCGTGCCTTCACCTGAACAGCCCACGCGGACACGCTCAGGGTTACGGCCAGTCGCCCGGATTGCAGTAGTAGGAGGCCGAGCCGGTCGCGGGGCCGTTGGCATCGGTGACGGTAGCGCTGACGGTGAAGCCCTGGCCGCCGGTGCAAGAGATACGACCGGTGCTAGAGGTGTCGTTGAGCCAGGGGAGTGCGGAGCCGTTGAGGTACCAGCGGATCGTCGCGTTGCTCGCGCCCGAGTAGCCGACAGTGCACACGAACTGGCTGCCGCCAGAGTCGCAGTTGACCGTGACGGAGGAGGCGGCAGCGGCCGGGGACAGCGCGGTGGCGACCGCGACGGCGGCCAGGGCCAAGGGGGTCAGGGCTCGTCTCATGCCCGTCCTTTCCGAGGGGGTCGGGACACGGTCGCACGGTGCTCGGCCCGCGAACAGCAGGCATCCGGGTGGTCACCCCTCGTGGTTCCGACGTGCGGGAACGACCGGGACAAGGTCCACTGCGGACCACGCGCGCCCGGTGGCGGCGCCTGCGCGCCGGTGGCCGGGATCGTCGATTCCGCCCCGGGGTCGCGTTCCGGTGTGGAACGATCACGCAATGTCGGATCGACCCAAGTGGCTGCGCTTCGCCGCCCTGATCGCGGCCGTCGCCGTGGTGGCTGCGGTGGGTGTCGCGGTGTGGTGGGAGCAGGTGCCCACCGAGGACGAGCTCAAGGAGGCCGCCGGGCTGCGCGGTCGGGCCGAGCTGCTGGTCGGGATCAAGACCGACATGCCGGGCATCGGCTACCGCGACGAGTCGGGCGACATCTCCGGCTTCGACGTCGAGATGGCGTACCTGATCGGCGCCGACCTCGGGTTCGAGCCGCGCAAGGTGCGGCTCATCGAGATCGAGAACGAGGACCGCTCCAAGATGCGCGGCGTCGACGGCCAGCGGGTCGACCTGGTCATCGCCACCTACAGCGTCACCCCCGAGCGCGTGGCGGTCGCCGGTGTCACCTTCTCCCAGCCGTACCTGGAGACCGAGCAGTCCGTGGCCACCAGGGTGGGCCACCGGCCGGTGCTCGACCTGACCGAGCTCAAGGGCGAGCGGGTGTGCACCCTGACCACGTCGACCTCGGTGGCGGCGGCCGAGAAGGCGGGCGCGCAGATCGTCTACCGGCAGACCATCGCCGCCTGCGTCGAGGCGATGCGCGCGAACGAGGCCGACGCGGTCACCACCGACGCCGCGATCCTGGCCGGTTTCGTGCAGAAGTACCCGACCGAGTTGCTGCACCACGACATCGCCTTGGAGGCCAAGGAGATGTGGGCGGTCAACACCGGCGGCAACGACGCGCTGCGCAAGCTCGTCGACCTGTCGCTCTACCGCTCCGCGCACGACCCGGAGGACAAGCGCTGGGAGAACGCGTTCGCGAAGTACCTGCTGCCGATGGCCAAGCACAGCCTGCCGCAGCTGATCCCGCCGGACCGGCAACCCGACGTGGCAGAGGTGGAGGTGCGGCAATGGCCGTGGGAAAGGCTGGCGGGTCTGATGACGCCCCCGGTTTCCAGTGGACCCTGACGCTGCTGCCCGCCTTCCCGATCGTCCTGCTCGTCCTGCGGCTCTGGCAGCTCAGCGGCCAGGACCTCAACACGATGCTGCTGCTGGTGCAGCACGTGCACGCGCTGGAACTGGCCAGCTCGCTGGTGATCAGCCTGCTGGAGGTACCGCCCGCTGTCCTGCTCACCGCGCACCTGCTCGGGCTGATGTCCCTGGTCAGCAGCGACCGGGGCCGCGTGTCACGGCTGGAACGGGCGGCTGAGCGGACCCCGAACTGGCTGGTCGCCGCGGCGGTCCTGTGGTCGCTGCTGGTGTGGGAACTGCGGTTCGTGCCCACGCTGCTGCTGCTCGGCTGCGCGATCGCCGGCCTGACGATCCGCAGGCGCGGCCGCGACGACCTGGTGTTCCCGGTGTGCGTCCTGCTGCCGGTCGCGGTGGCGGTGCTCGAGTACCTGTGGTTCTTCCCGGCCATCATCGACGCCATCACCACCGGCGACGTCGCGTCCGCCCTGCTGCTGCTGGCCCCGCCGCTGCTCGCGCCGTTCCTCACCGGCCCGCTGCCCGACCGCGTCGCCTGGGCAGGCACCCACGGCATCGCCACCCTGGGCGCCCTCGTCACCCCCTTCATCCTCCTCGCCATGTTCCTCAACGTCCCGGTGCTGCCGTCGGTCGCCCTGGTCCTCGGCCCCGGAGGCGAGGACCGCACCCCCACCGAAGTCGCCCTCGGCAACGTGGTCACCGTCGACGACACCATGACCACCCTCCTGGACAACAACCACAACGTCCGCTTCGTCCCCAACAACCGCCTACTGGCCAAGGTCCTCTGCCCAGGCCCCGCCCAAATCCCCAACACCCTCCTCACCGCCCACGGCTGGCTCCTCGAAGACGCCGCCTTGGACTGGCTCCTCCCCGCCAAACCCCCCCAAGGCACCACAGACCCCCACTGCGACGGCCGCCTCCCCTGACTCACCGGGTGCTGGTGGGGACCAGGGTGAGGAAGTGGTCGACGGCCGTCTTCGCGATGGTGTGGAGGTGGGGTGGGGTGGGTGGGGTTTCGCCTAGGAGGCAGCGGATGTGGTGGTCGCGGACCAGGAGTCCGTAGAGGAGCCGGAAGGAGTCCTGGGGGTTGGGGATGCCGTTGGCGGCGAGGTAGGACTCGATCAGGGGGCCCGTGGTGTGACGGCCGTGTTGCAGCACCAGGGCGGCGAGGTCCGGGTCGGACATGGCGGCGCGGTTGATGGCCAGGGCGGAGGGGCTCAGGAGCAGGGTCAGCAGCCCTTCGGCGATCGCGGTCAAGCGGGAGTCCAGGGCGCCGGGGACGTCCAGGGCGGCGGTGACCGCGGCGTTGACGGTGTCGGCCTGGCGCTGCACGAGTTCGGTGAGCAGACCGGTGCGGTTGCCGAACCAGCTGTAGAGGCTCTCCTTGGACGACCCCGCCGCCGCGGCGATCGCCTGCATGGTGAGGCCATCGGTGCCGTGCTCGGTGAGCAACACCAGCGCGACGTCCAGGGCGGCGGTTCGGCGGGCAGCCTGCTCGCCCTGTGGCTGGCCACCACCCTCATGGCCCTGATCGCGGGCTTCTTCTACGCCTACTCGTGCTCGGTCATGCCCGGCCTCGCCACCGTCGACGACGAGACGTTCGTGATCGCGATGCGCGGCATCAACGCGGTGGTCCGCAACATCGCCTTCGCGCCGAGCTTCTTCGGGGCACTCGTACTCACCGCTCTCACAACCGCACTCCACACCCGCCGCCCACTCCGCGGGCTGCTCCCCTGGACCACCGCCGCACTGTCCTTCTACGGCGCGGCGTTCGTCCTCACGCTGACGGTCAACGTGCCACTCAACGTGCAGCTAGCCGAAGCTGCCAACGCGGAACTGGCGGCTGTGCGCTCGGCCTACGAAGGCCCGTGGGTCACCTGGAACGTCATCCGCACCGCACTGTCGGTACTGGCTCTCGCATGCCTGATCACCGCCGTGGCCCGCCACGGCACTCGACGGCCCAGTTCCCCGTTGTGTTGACTCGTCCGGCATCAGGGAAGAGGAGGTAGCACGGGGTAACTCACGTAGGTCATCTCCCAAGACTGCTTGAGCGTCTCACTTCGCGCGTGCAATTCGATCACGCGGGAGGCGGGAGTTGCCCCCACGATGGTGATGTAGCGGTTGTCGCTGCTCTTGATGCTCATGGTGACCCCATCATCGAAGGTCGTCACCCTCCACCGCTGGGCCGCATCCGCCTTGGCGCAGGTCACTACCTCGATCGACTCTGAATGAGCTTGCGGGCGCAGGCACCCACCGCCAACAGGTTGGATGTAGGTGCTGCGCCCATCATCTGTCTCGGTGAACACCAAGAGCCGGTGCGACGTATCGCACTTCAGCTTCAACCCGTCGTGCCCAGCGATCACCAGGGCCAGATTGGGAACTGTTCGTAGGCAGTTCGCGTTCCGTCGCAACTCGAACGGGCCGTACCGGTACGCGTACTGGTCGGCGGCAGCGGGCGCGGTCGCCGAGACGATGGTGGTTGCGACGAGGGCGATGGTGACCGCGAGATTCGCGGCGACACGTGGCACGCTGGGGATCCTCACTGTCAGACCTTCACGAACCGCACAGGGCGGTGGTCGGACGCGTACTTCTGCGCAGGCGTCGGGCTCGCGACCTCGACGACCGTCGCGGCGAACCGGTTGGGATGGGCTTCGTCCCACCACACCAGGTAGTCCACGACCCTCTGGGTTCCTCTGATGGTGTAGTTGCCGGGTATCGCGAGGCGTTCGTGCTCCCGCAGGTGCGGACGGAGGTAGTTGGGCGTCGCGTTGAAGTCGGCCAGCAACACCCACGCGTTCACGTTCTTCAGGCGCTCGGTGGCTTCGCGCGCCTTGAGCAGCATGGTCGCGATGTTGATCCCCTCGGGCCGGGCATCGGCGTGTCCTGAGTAGACGACCGTGCCGTCGTTGAGAACCAGTTGCAGCAGACCGCGATCACCGTCGTGATAGGTGGAGGACCGAACCGGTGGAATGTAGTTCCAAGACCGCACTTCGACCTTTGTGGGATTGATGACGAATGCCAAGTTCGCCTTCCGCGCCGCCGGGCCGGTCCCAGTTGCCAGATCGTCCGCCTCCACGAAGTACAGGACCCGTTTGTAGTTCTTCCCGCCCTTGGAGATCGTCCACTCGCAGACGCGGGCCAGGCGCAACATCTTCACCTGCTTGACGCAACCCCAACTCGTGCCTGCCCGGTCGTCGATCACCTTGGTGGCCCCGGCTTCCTGGAGCGCGACGATGTCATTGGTCACCGCCAGGTCGGCAACACCGAGTTGGTCCACTCTCACCTGCCACAAGGAGGCTCCCGAGGCTGTGGCGCCTTGCATGTTCCAAGTGGCGAACTTGTAGCTGACAGGTGCCGCGATGGCATTGGGCGCCAGCGCCACGACCAGGCCCACCACCGCGGCCATCGCGGAGATCGCGACCGGGAAACCCTTGCGTCTGAACATTTCGCCGTCCCAGGAGAGGGGGCCAATCGTCGCACGGACCGTCCCACCGGTGGGCGGACCGGTCAACAACCCGCCCCCACGACCACCCTGCCGTGGCACCCATGCCACCCGTTCGACGGCCGCCCTTCCGGCTTCGCGGGAACGCCGGGAGCAGCCGGGGTGGGTGGGGTTGTTCATGTTCTCCGCGCACGAGATCGCGAGCTTCGTCTCGTACCACTCCGAACTGGAGAAACACGGAGGGCAAGTACGACTGGGAGACGACGCGGTCACCCGAGGACCGGTTCGGGTTGTCCTGGGGTGAGCTGATGCGGACAGGGCGGCCCGGCCTACCTTGGCCCGGTCGGAGTGCCGAAGCGGCGGCGATAGGCCGTAGGGGTCAAGCCGGTGTGGCGGCGGAGTTGGGTGCGGAGGTTGGTGGCGGTGCCGAACCCGGACGCTTGGGCGATGTGGTCCAGGGGGAGGGTGCCGTGCTCCAGGAGGCGGCAGGCGAGGGTGACGCGTTCGGTGGTGAGCCAGGCCAGCGGGGTGGTGCCGAGTTCGGCCTGGAAGCGGCGGTGCAGGGTGGCCTGGCTGGTGGCGGCCGCGGTGGCGAGGGCCGCGATGGTGATGGGCTCGTCGAGGCGGGTGCGGGCCCAGGCCAGGACCGGGGCGAGGGAGGTGTCCAGGCGGGGTGGGAGGGGGCGGTCGACGAACTGGCGTTGGCCGCCGTCGCGGTGGCCCGCGAAGATGAGGCGACGGCTGACGATGTTGGCGATCTCGGCGCCGTGGTCGCGGCGGATGAGGTGCAGCCCCAGGTCGAGCGCGGCGGCGCTCCCGGCGGCGGTGAGCACGTCGCCGTCGTCGACGAACAGCACGTCCGGCTCCAGCCGCACCCCCGGGTGGCGGCGCGCGAACTCGTCCACCCACCGCCAGTGCGTGGTCACCCGCCGTCCCTCGATCACGCCCGCCTCGGCCAGGGTGAACGCGCCGGTGCAGAAGCTGACCAGCCTGGCGCCCCGATCGGCGGCCCGGCGGACCGCGGCCAGCACCTCGGGCCGCACGGGCACGACCGGGTCGGGCCGGTTGGGCACGATCAGCGTGTCCGCGCCGTCCACCGCGTCGAGCCCGCGGACCCCCGACAGCGTGAACATCCCCAGGTGCATGCGGACGGTCGGCTCCGCGGCGCACAGCCCGAAGTCGTACCAGGTCCGGTCCAGCTCCGGCCTGCGCAGACCGAACAACTCCGTGGCCACGCCCAGTTCGAACGGGTTCGACCCGTCCTCGACGATGGCCACCACCCGGTGCGAGGATCCTTTCGACATGTGCGATTACTAGCACTCGCCGACCGCCGCGCGCACCACCACGATGGGCGGGGTGAACACACCGATCGACCTCACTGCGGCCTTCGCGGCGTTCGACCAGGCATGGAGCCCCCGGCTGGCGGCGCGGGTCAACGACTACGACATCCGGCTGGCCAGGTTCGCCGGTGAGCACGTCTGGCACGTGCACAACGACACCGACGAGTTCTTCCTGGTGGTCGCGGGCGAGATCGAGATCGCCCTGCGCGACCCGGACGAGCGGACCGTCGTGCTGCCGCAGGGGTCGCTGTTCGTCGTGCCGCGCGGGACCTACCACAAGCCGTCGTCCGCCGGTGGCGCCCAGGTCCTGCTGGTCGAACCCACCGGCACGCTGTCGGTGGGCGACGACCACGACGACGTCCCCGACCACGTCGACGCCACCACCGGCCACGCACTGGAGTTGACCTCGTGAGCGACCTCGCCGACCGTTTCGCCCAGCTGACCACGGCCCACGTGACCGACGCGTGCGTGCGCGCGGGTGTCGAGGTGCGGACGGTCTCGCTGGTGGGGGTGCACCCGGCGGACCGCGTGTTCGGGCGGGTCCTGCCTGCTCGGCACGCGGGCAGCGTGGACGTGTTCCTGGAGGCGTTCGAGTCGGCGTCACCGGGGGACGTCCTCGTGGTGGACAACGGCGGGCGGCGGGACCACGCGTGCGTCGGTGACCTGGTCGTGCTGGAGGCGCGGACGGCCGGGGTGTCGGGGGTGGTCGTGTGGGGGCTGCACCGCGACACCGCCGACATTCGGGTGATCGGACTGCCCGTGTTCAGCCTCGGCGCCATCCCGACCGGCCCATTGGTGCCAGAGGTCCGCCGCCCCGACGCGCTCGAGTCCGCGGACGTCGGCCCGTGGACCGTGACGCGCGACGACCTGGTCCTCGGCGACGACGACGGGATCCTGTTCGTGCCCGCCGACCGCGCCGAGGAGCTGTTCGACCTGGCCGAGGGCATCCGCGACGTCGAACGCGCCCAGGCGGACCGGATCCGCTCCGGCAACAGCCTGCGGTCGCAGGTCCAGTTCGACCGCTACCTCGCCACCGACCCGCCGGTGTCCTTCCGCGAACACCTCCGGACCGTGGGCGGGGCGATCGAGGAATGAGCACCGAAGCCTTCCTCGCCGCCGCCCAGACATCCCTGCCCCTGCTCCGTGACCCGGCCGTGGCCGCCGCCTGGGACAAACCCAGCGCCCTCCCCGAGTTCAGCGTCGGTGGCCTGGCCGCACACCTGGCGTACCAGGTCCTAGTGGTACCGGAGGTACTGGCCGACCCGCTGCCGCAAGAGCAGCAGATCTCCCTACTCGACCACTACGCCCGCGCCGCCTGGATCGACTCCGGCCTAGACAGCCCCGCCAACACCGGCATCCGCGACGGCGGCCACCGCCTGGCCGCCGACGGCCCTGCGGCTCTGGCAGACCGCTACGAGGCCGCCCTGTCATCACTCTCGCTGCCGCTGATCTCTCGAACCGTCCGAATGCGACTATGGGGATCGTGGTCATTGTCCCTTGAGGACCTCCTCGTCACCCGCACCATGGAACTGGTCGTCCACGCCGACGACCTCGCGGTGAGTGTGGACCTTCCGACACCGGAGTTCCCTGATTACACCAACGCGGTCGTCATCGATCTGCTGAGTACTTTGGCTGCCCGCCGACATGGTCCGGTCGCGGTGATCCGCGCCCTCAGCCGAGCCGAACGAGCACCCAGCACGATCACCGCGTTCTGAAACCGCGCCCCTCCACCTGACCTCGGGCGGAGGGGCCCTCGCATACGGCCGATCTTGTCCAACTTCGGCCAGCGGAGAGCCGGATTGCCGCGCCCCCCGGCTCGCGAGCTCACCTCATCGCCCCAGCGCACAACACAGCTATCTCCCCCGACTCCGCCCGCACCTCGCTCTGGCCCGAACGCACCGCGATCCCCCTACTCGACGCCCCGCCAGCAACCACCCGCATCGTCTGGCCCGCCCACTCCCGATCCCACGGCTTGGCCGGTCTTTTCCAGACAGCCTCGTGACTCTGACGGCCGGAGCAGCATGAACGGACGAACATGGGATCGTCTCGCATTCTGCCCATGAGCCACGGCGGGCCACGTGATCTCGGCGCAATTCCGCAGACCTGCCGATTGTGGCCTGAGTACTTCTACTCAACCGGCCACGTGTACACGTCCTGGTACTTGCGGTAGCGAGTTGATCACGATGGGATACATCGAGGCTTGTGCTCAGGCACTCTCCTGCTTCACCGATCCGATCCGCGTGCGACCCGGAAGACAGGGGCTGGCGATGGGGTTCGAAGTACTACCCGAGAACGTGCTTGCCGCGGGAAACAGGGGCAAGGACATCATGGGAGGACTGCGCGGCGCGGACAGCGGCGCGCCGGTTCTCGATGTCGCGGCGGCCATGCCCGGAAGCGGAACGGCGGTGACCTCCCACAGTTTCGCGGGAACCTGGACGCGGAAGTTCACTGACTGGTGCGGCGTCGCCGACGCGCATGTGACCGCGCTGGAGGCGGCGGCACGGGCGTACCTCGCCGCCGACAGGAAAGCCGAGGGTGCGATCATCGGCAGCGGCACGCCTCGGCCTCGTTGATGGTGGCTTTCGCTGATGTGAAGCGCTGGAACACCGCGGCGCTGGAAGCGATCGCGGACACCGTGCGCAAGCGCAACCTGGTGTTGATCCACTCTGGCGACGACTTGTGCAGGGTGGTTCCCACCGATGGCTGGACCGGATCGGCCGCTGATGCCGCGCGTGCCACGCAACGCGTGCTGTTGGGGCGGCTGGAGACCATGGCGGAGGCGACCACCACCATCGTCAAGGCATTGCACCAAGCCGTCGACGCGATCGACGCGGTCCAGAGCGTCATTCGCCAGGCCGAGGCGTTGGCCCACCGCTACGACTTCACGGTCAGCGAGACTGGCGCCGTGATCGACGACTTCTGCCGTGTGGACCGAGGGAACCCCGAGGACCGCAAGCGCGCACACGATCGAGTCGCCTTCGAGATCGAGCAAGCGATCCGCACCGCGAACGAGATCGATTCGGATCTGAACGCCGCGTTCCACCGCGGCACCGACTTGGCATCCACATCCGGCACCGGTGATCGCACGGCCTCCGCCGCGGCGGAGGCCGCGGCTCTCGACACCCGGTGGGAATTGTCCCCGCAGGCGCCGCCGCCCAACGGCACCGCCGCCCAGAATGCCACCTACTGGGCCACGTTGTCCCCCGCGGCGCGGGAGGCCGTGCTGCGGGATCACCCGGAGTGGATCGGCAAGCTCGACGGGGTACCGACCGTGGTGCGGGACAGGGCGAACCGGGTCGAACTGGAGCGGTTGCGACACACCCTGCCAGGTGCGATCGACGAACTGCGGCGCGAGTTCGCCGCTGTCGACGGCAAACGAGCGGTACTGAGGTACGGGATGGTGCAAGATCTGCGCACGCCCGCCGATCACTTCAGGGCCATCCAACTCGCCGATCGCATCGAGCAGATGGTCGGCAGGCTGCAAGGTCTCGACGCCATCAGCGACCGGCTGCACAGCGCGCAACCAGGGCAGCCGCCCGCTTACCTGTTGGGCCTGAGCGCGGAAAGATCGGGGCTGGCCATCGTCGCCATCGGCAACCCCGAACACGCGGACAATGTCGCCACCTATGTGCCGGGAACGTTCAGCGGACACGACGGCTTCGGTGTCGATCTTGCCCGCGCCGAGGTCATGCAGGATGCGGCGACGAAAGCCAGTCCCGGCGCCACGACCGCCGTCATCACCTGGGCCGGCTACCACGCTCCCCAGACCATCGGGTACGCAGTAGACCCGATCTTCGCCGACGACGCCGAGAAGTTGTTGCGTGACTTCCAGGACGGACTCGCCCTCACCCACGATCCCGGACCGGTGAACACCACGGTTGTCGGCCACAGCTACGGCACCACCGTCATCGGACACACCGCGCGTGACCTAGGGCTGAACGCGGACAATCTCGTGTTCGTGGCCAGCCCCGGGGTCGGAGTCGAGCACGCCAGTCAGCTTCACCTCGACGGAGTGCGTCCTGGGGACATGGGCGGTCGCGTGCACGCCACAGTATCCGCCTTTGACCCTATCGGCTTCTCCAACATACCGTTCGACCCGATCGACGCGCACGGCCCAGATCCCGCCATGCGCGACTTCGGCGGGCGGTTCTTCCTATCCGATGTCAGATCGCCGGTGAGCGCTCATGGTGACTACTGGTACGTCGACTCGGCCTCACTGAGGGGAATGACCGACGTTATCGTCGGCGCAACACCACGATAGCGGCGGTGGGCGCCACGCAGGTCGTAGTCGGGGTCAACCTGTCACTGACATGCGGGCAGGCCGCAGGGCATCGCGAATCGCGCCCGCTAGCACTTCCGTCGCGGCGGCCGAGAGTCGGCGTTACCGGGTCGGGGGTGCGTTTCTGGATCAGCCGGGGAGTGTCAGGATTGGACGGTGGTGGAGGCGTATTTGCTGAGGGCTATGCGGTTGGGTTCGCCGGTTTTGGCGATGAGGCTGGAGACGTGTTTCTCGACTGTGCGGGGGGAGAGGTGGAGGGCGTCGGCGATTTCTCGGTTGCAGAGGCGGTCTACGAGGAGGCGGAGGACCTCGTACTCGCGGACGGTGACGCCTGCGGAGCGGAGGGCGGGGGGGATTTCGTCGGTGCCCTCGCGGCGTTGGGCTACTGAGGCGCCGCCTTTGCGGAGGAGGGTTCGGCAGGCTCCGGCGACGGTGGGGACGCCGGTGCGGTGGAAGTGGTCTTCGGCGGCGCGGAGCCAGTCGATGGGGGTGCCCCAGTTCGCCGTCAACGCGATCGGGGCCACCAGGCGCAGGCCGAGGTGGCGGGCCATCGCATAGGGGGCGCCGGTGGCGATGGCGCGGGTGACGGCGGCGGTGGCGTCCTCGAAGCGGCCCGCGCGGGATGCCAGTGCGGCGGCGGCGAAGTCGGAGAACATGCGGTCCCAGCGCAGGCGGCTGGCCGGGGCGGCGGTCATCGTGGTGAACTCGTCGGGGGTCAGGTCGCCGGAAACCGCGCGCAGCAACAGGTCCAGGCCGTAGCGGCCGGACAGGTGGAACGTGGTCGGGTTCTGGTTCTCCGCGTCGATGGCGGCCGCGCACTCGGCGCGGGCCAGGTCGTGGTTCTCCTCCATCAGCGCGCAGAACGCCCCGGCCAGGCCGTGGATGCGCGGCGCGTGGTGGGCCTGGTCGCCGCCCCAGTGCCGGACCTGGGCCAGTTCGGCCTCCATGTCCGCGCGCCGACCGCGGTGTCCTGATAGGACAGTGCGGTGCAGCAGCATGTACTGCGTGGTCTCCACGAGCTTCAACCGCGTGGTCGCCGTCAGCACCTGCGCCGTCAGCCGGTCCGCCTCGTCGAAGTCGCCGCGCAGGATCAGTTGCAGCGCGATGTTGACCTCGGCCTGGTACCGCGCGGTCACCGCCCCGATGCGCGACGCCGAGTCCCTCGCCATCTCCAGCCGGTCGATCCCGGCGTCGCGCAGCGCGTCGTCGTGTCCCAGGCGCACGAGGGCGTGGACCTCCCAGATGGGCAGGTTGTTCTCGACCGCGATCACCCGGCTGCGCTCCAACAACGCCGTCGCCTCGGCCGGATCCCGCTGCCGGGTCAACGCGCCGACCAGTTGCCACGCCTGGCAGGCCACCGCGGGCAACCCGGCCGACTCCGCGACCACCGCCGCCCGCCGCGCCATCTCCTCGGCCTTGCCCAGCTGGTTGTGGCCGGGCACGTCGATCTCCAGGTGCGCCGCCACCACGTCGATCGGCGCGATCTCCGCGTCCGGCGCTCCCGGACCGAGCAGCGCCCGCGCCGCCGCCACCGACTGCAACCCCACCTCCGGCCGCCCGGCGTGCACCGCCACCCACGCCAACCGGGTGTGCAGGCGAGCGCGGCGGTCCGGCGGCAGCCCGGTCACCTCGTCGAGCAGGTACACCATCGCCAGCGCCCGGTCGACCTCCCCGGCCTCGGCCAGCGCGTGCAGTTGCGCCTCCAGCGCCGCCGCGCGCTCGCTGGTGTCCGGCGCCAGCAGGTCGCACGCGCGGGCCAGCAACGCCACCGCCGACTGGGCCGCGCCCTGGCGCAGCGCCCGCTTGCCCGCCATGGCCCACAACCGACCCGCCGCGACGGCCTGGCCGGAGTCCAGCCGCAGTGACGCGGTGACCTGGCACCACTCGCCGGGCAACCCCGGGTACACCGACTCGACCGCGTCGGCGACCCTGCCGCTCAGCGCGGCCCGGTCCGCGGCGGGCACCAGCGTCAGCAGCGCGTCGACGATCAGCGCGTGCTGGAACGCGTACCAGTCCGGGGTTTGCTCGTCCGGGGCGACCAGGTGCGCCGCGTTGTCGCCGTGCAGGTGCCCGAGCAGGTCGCGGTAGGTCAGCCCGGTCGCTTCCTGCAGGACCGTGAGCGGGAACCGCTTGCCCAGCACGGCGCAGGTGAACAGCACGTCGCGGGCCGTCGGCCCCAGTGACCCCAGCCGGGCGCCGACGGTGCGCAGCAGGGTCGCCGGGGGAGTGGGGCGGTCGGTCTCGGTGACCCGCCAGCCCTGCTCGTCGCGGGCGAGCAGCCCGCTGTCGACCATCCCGTCGAGCATCTCCTCGACCCGGAACGGGTTGCCGCCGCTCCCGGCCCACAGCAGGTCGGCGACCGCGTCGGGCAGCCGCCGCGGCTCGACCGACAGCCGCGCGGCCGCCATCCGCCGCACGTCGGAGCGGTCGAGGCGACCCAGCTCCAGGACCGTGCCCGCGCCGCGCACCCCCGCGGCCCTGGCGAAGCTCAACGCCTGGCCCTGGTCGGCGCGGATGGTGCCGACGAGCGCGGTCCGCTGCCCGGCGAGGTTGTCGGTCAGGTAGTCCACGACCGCCAGCGTCTCCAGGTCGGCGTCCTGCAGGTCGTCGAGGATCACCAGGCAGCCGCGGCCGTCACCGGCCAGCGCGGTCAGCCGCAGCACCGCCTCGGCCAGGATCACCAGGGACCCGACCTCCTGACCCGCGGGCACCGGACCCAGGTCCGGGACGAGCGCGGCCAGGACCGGCCGATACGGACCGAGCGCGTCGAGGTCGATCGGGCCGCCGGTGCGCACCAGCGACAGCAGCGCCTCCGTCAGCGACCGGTACGGCACGGCCGGGCCGAGCACGCTGCCGCGGCCGCGCAGCAACCGCATACCCGCGCCGTAGCCGATGTCCGCGGCGGCCGCGGCCAGCCGGGTCTTGCCGATGCCGCTCTCGCCGACCAGGAACAGGGCGCCACCCTGCCCGGCACGGGCCGCGGTCAGCGCGTCCTCGATCGTCCCGAGCTCATCGTCGCGACCCACGACCAGCGACGACCGGTTCACCACGAGCCGTGACAGTAGTGGCGGCCCGATTTCCGGTCTATCCACCAAACGGCAGTGCGAATGCTCACTGGAGACCCCGATGGTCGCGTGGCGCGGTCACCGGCGGAATCGGTAGCGACCACCAGGAGTTCCGCCGGTCGCGCCACGCGAGTGATCGGCGCCGTTTGTCAGTTGGGCAGCTCCGGGCAGCAGGTAGTGCTACCGGGCCAATCGAAGGCTACCGCCGCCGCGGGGTCGTCGAGCGCCCCGAACGCCACCGCGGACGCCGCACCGGCGGTGATCACCAGACCGGCCAGCGCGGCTGCCCGCACACCGAAGGTCACCGCGGGCATGACCCGCCACGCCCCGGCGCGACCCTGGTCCAGGAAATCGTCGTCACGCATATCCGTTACTCCCCTTAGTCACTCGTGCTCAACCATCCGCCGGAACCCCGGGTTCCAGCGTCATCACCGAGGGCACCCGGTCGGCGAAAGCCAACCGCAGCAGCCCGTACCCCACACCGGCGACCCCACGCAGTAGGCCGGGTGTGGTGACCCCGCCCGGTGTCGCGCACACCGGGCCGTGCCGCTCGAGCGCGTCGAGCAGCAGGGCCGCCCGCGACCGCAGCGCCGACCGGGGGCAGCGCCCCGCCGCGGCCAGCACCAGCAGCGCCTCGGTGATCCCGGACTCGCCGTGGCACAGACCGAGGTCCGCGGGCACCGCCCGGTCGGTCGCGCCGAGCACGCCAAGGAGATCACACCCGGCTCCGGTGGCGTGCGCCGCCACCGCGATCCCCGCGGCGCCCCGGCACCAGCCGACGTCGTCGGCTGGTGCCGCCGCGGTTTCCAGCACGTGCCGCGCCATGCCCGACGCGGCACTATCCCCTCCTGGCACCCACCTCGCGTACCGGGAGAGGGCCAGCGCCATGCCCGCCGCGCCGTCGGCGAACCCCACGCCCTGGGGTTCGTCGACCACCGCCAGGTACCGCTGGAGCGTCGCGGCGCGGGCTGCCCCAACCCGCGCCGCCTCCGGCAGTCCCAGTTCGGTGTGCACGGCGAGCATGGCGGCCAGGCAACCCGCGGTGCCGGCGTCCCAGCCGTGCGGGTCACCCGGCGTGGTGGCGTGCGCGGTCAACTCGACCGCGTGCGCCGCCCAGCCGCGTACCTCGTCGTCGCCGAGCAGCCGCGCCAGCCGCGCCAGGGCGTAGGCGATGCCGCCGAGCCCCTGCTGTGCGCCGCCGCCGACGGCCGCGACGAGGTGCGGCGCCCCGGCCAGGGTGTCCAGGAGCCCGGGCACCGCGGTGATCGCCTCGGCGGCGACCTCCCGGTACCTGGCGATGCCGCTGGACTCGGCGAGCTGCGCCAGGAACAGCGCGACCCCGAGGTAGCCGCTGCCCAGGGACGCGCCCATCGGCAGCACCAGCCACTGCCGTTCGTCGACCAGGTCGAGGCCGAGCCAGTTGACCCGGCCGCCGCGGGCGTGGCTGGCGGCGATCAACTGGTCGCCGAGCCCGCAGGCGGCCGCGAGCAGCCGTTCCGGGTCGGCCGCGGTGCCGGTTAGTTGGCCCGTCGACGGTGCCGGGGTGTGGTGCTCGGTCCCGGCGTGCGCGGTGGCCATGGTCGCGGCGATCACCCACGCCTGGTCGCGCCGGTCGGACTCGCTCAGCGCGGCGACCTTGTCGAGGGCGGAGTCCAGGCCGGACCTGGTGATGGCGCCGGTGATCACGGTGCCGTCGGTGGCGGTGATGTCGCGATCGCCCGCGCGGCAGGCGAACAGCGGGATGTCACCGGCCAGCAGGTCGGCCTGCTCGGACGGCATGAGCTTGGCGAAAGCCCGGCTCCTGGCCTCGGCGTCGCGCAGCAGGGCCGGGTCGGTGGACTCGGCGAGTAGCGCGGCGTACACGCGGGTGGGGCGGGGGACGACGCGGACCTGGAGGTCGGCGCACTCGGTGATGAGGCGCAGGTAGTCCTCGCGGTGGCGCAGCACGGCGTCGTAGGCGATGCGGAAGCCCGCGATCAGGGCTGGTTCGAGCGGGTCGAGGCGGCTCCCGGCGAAGGTGGGCCGATTGTCACCACCGACGAACGGGATCGGCCGTCGGATCGCGCGCATGGCGTCGGTGCCGGGGTCCGCCCAGTCGACGGCCGTTCCGGGCCAGAAACCACCCGGGGCGGCACCGATGCCCGAGATATCGATCGTCCCGTGCTCGCCGACGGTCGGGACGGGCAGCAGCGCGGTCCGGTGCACCGACTCGGCGAGGGTCGCGGCGGCGGGGCACCCGGTGCCCTGGGTGGCGAGGACGGGGTGGAAGAGGGTCTCGACGTCGACGATCACCGGCTGGTCACCGCAGGCGACGACGTTGCCGTAGTGCATGTCGGTGGCGTGCAGGAGGTGGAGCAGCGCTAGGAGGGCGCCTTGTCTGCGGTAGAAGACGGTCGCGGCCGCGGGGTCGGGCAGCGGCGCGGGGTTGAGGTGCTCCACCCAGCCGTAGTCGTGCCGGACGACCGTGGCGGGCGTGCGCAAGGCCAGGTCGGGGACGTGGGCGTTGAGCTGGTCGACGAACCGGGTGAACGTGGCGTGGGTGGCGACCTCGCGGGGCCGGTAGATCACCGAGCGCCCATCGGCGAACCCGAGCCTGGTCACCGTCCGGCCGCCGCGGTGCGGGTCGCCGAGGCCGGGGGTCAGCTGGGTGATCTGGCCGGGGTCGGTGCCGTCGAGCAGGGTCTCGACGATGTCCGCGCGGTCGCTGTCGAACCTGGCGAGCAGCTCGGTGGTGGCGGCCTCGGCCCGTGCGCAGGTCCGGGCCAGGAGATTGGCGAGGACCGGGTAGGTGGTGAAGAGGGCGGCCAGGCCGGTGGGGGTGCTCAGCAGGCGCACGAAGTCGTCGAACCGCTCGCGCGGCGTGGTGCCGATGAGCCGGTCCCGGCGGGCGTGCAGGGTGTCGACGATGGCTCGGGTGGCGAGCCTGACCAGCTCCTTGCCCAGCCAGTCGGCGAAGGTGACCTGCGCGTTGGCGCTCTGGTCGGTGAGCGCGGCGGTCGTTGCGGCGTCGACGAGGGGGTGCAGGGCCTGGGCCAGCGCTTTCCGCCAGTCCTGCGCTGTCTCACCCACCACCACGGCGTTGGTCGCGGCCTCGACGACCCCCACCCAGGCGGGCCTACCGGTCACCCCAGGCGCAGCCGCGACCCACCAGTCCGCCCCGAAGGTCTCCGCCGACTGGCGGGTGCCCGGTTCGGCCGCCTGCCTCATCACCCGTGCACCCTGACACGGTCAAGGGACGCCGATATAGGTAGGTCCTACCCATTTTCTCCCACCCACCCGCCTGGCCCGCCACCGCCGAGGTGCAGGCAGAACGCCGACCCGAGCACCCCGGGACAGCACAAGGCCGGGCGGCCCGGAGAGGGCGGCCCGGCCTCGTGCTCGGATCAGGCGCCGTCGCCCACGGTGAACCGGTACTCGCGGGTGTCCGACGAGTCCCAGGTGACGAGGTAGGCGGTGACGAAGACGGACTTCTGGCCCGCGGAGGTCGGGGTCAGCTCGACCGTCGCGTTGCCGTCCTGGTCGGCGGTGACGTACTTGTACTCACCTTCGAACTGGACGACGTACTCCGCCGCACCGGTGAGGGCGAGGTGGAAGGTGCCCGGCGTTCCGGGTGCGCCGGAGGTGGCGCCTTCCGGGTACTCCGCGCTGCTGACCGCGGGCTTGGACGGCGAGACGTACACCGAGGAGTACGTGGTGCCGGTCCGCTCACCCGAGGTCGTCGTGCCGTGGACGTCGAGTGAGATGTAGCCCGAGACCGGCGGGGTCCAGGTGAAGGACCCCTTGCCGTTGACCGCGGGGACCGTGGTCGGCGCGCCGTAGTTGAGGCTGTAGGTGTACGAGGCGATGTCCGAGCGGGACGAGGTGAAGGTGATCGTCCGTTCGACGCCCGCCTCGGCTTCCTCCGGGGTCACCGTGACCTCGGGTTCGGCCTGGTTGACCGCGATCGTGCGGTTCATGACCCCCGAGCGGCGCCCCGCCCCGTCGGTCGTCCACAGCACGACCTGGCGGAACGCGGGCTGCAGCGTCGGGATGGTCAGCGAGAGCGCGGCTGTGCCCTCCGCGCTCAGCGGCAGCGTGGTCTCCTGGCCGTTGTCGAGGCGGTAGGTCACGCTCACCGCGCCGTCCTGGTTGGCCCGGACGGTGAACGCCGTCGCCTGGCCCGCGATGACCTGGTACGGCCCTTCGAGGTACGGCCCGGTCTCGCGCACGAGGAACTCGTACTCGGTGACCGGGGACCGCAGCCCGGCCCGGTCGATCGCGGTGACCGACAGCCGGAAGTTGCCCCAGGACTTCGGTGTGATCGTCACCGTCGCCGAGCCGCCGAGGCGGTCGGCGGGGACATCGGCCCACACCCCGGGGCCCTCGTAGTGGTACGACGCGATGTCGTCGACACCGTTGGCGCCGAAGGTGAACTCACCGGGCACCCCGGTCCCGCCGGTGAGCGGGAACTGGCCGGTGCTGGGCGGGTACACCGAGGAGGTCACCGTCGGTGCGGCGGTGGGGCTCTGCGTGTCGGTGGTGTACTCGCACGGCGTCGTCCACGCCGAGACCGCGAACCCGTCCTCCGCGCGCACGGCCACCGCGATCTTGCTGTTGTGCACCTGCAGCGCCTTGGGCACGGAGGTCGCGGCCCAGAAGCTGGCGTCCTGCACGACCTCCGTGCGCTGGGACGGGTTGGCCACCGGCCAGAACGCCCACCTGGCGCGCAGGCCGTTGCTGCCGTCCGGATCGGACACCCTCGCCCTGACCTGGATGTCGTAGCCGGGCAGGTACGCCGGGCACGCCGGGGAACCGGTGTACCCACCGACGGCGAACTCCGTCGGCACGTCGGGCGTGTGGTTGTACCGCAGGCCGAGCGTCGACCACGGCGGGTCGACGGTGCGGCCGAAGGCGACGTTGCCCTCCTGGTCACCCGCGATGCGGATGGCCAGGGTGACGGTGGTGTCACCGCGGGTGAGCGCGTGCTGCACCGCGTCCGTGGCGTCCCAGGACAGGCTCTGGGACACGCACTGGGTGGGCTTCGTCCCCGGGAGGATGTTGCGCTCGATGGGCTGGTCGGCCCAGGTCGGGCTGTGGTCCTCCGGGGTCGTCTCCCAGACCTCGATCATCCGCTTCTTGGCGCAGTCGGCCGCCGCGGTCTCCCGGAAGAAGGCGTTGGCGGTGAACAGCTTCGCGGCGCGGAAGGCCGAGATGTCGTAGGTCAGGTAAGCCTTGCCGACGTGCTTGCGGCCCTGCTCGTCCTTCCACGACCCGAGCCGGACCGGACCGGAGGTGATCCGGCCGTTCGGGTCCCGGGAGTCGACACCGACCCACGCCAGCGGGCGCAGACCGGTCGACGGGAGCTGCGGCTCGGCCTGCGCGGGGCTGACCGCCACCAGGGTCCCGGCCACGGCCGCGGCCACGACGACGCCGAGACGCGCGAGGCGTCTGGACGCGATGTTACGTTTCATGTTTCCCCTCAGTCAGAAGTGCAGGCACATACTGGCCCAGGTGGACACCGCGGTCCAACACAGTTGGCCAGGGATTTTCTCGACCACATCGGACCTGCCGGTGTTGCCTGCTAACTTCCCGGCCGTGACAAGACGTGATCACGGTGTGGAGCTGGTGGGACGGGTGCTCGACGCGGTCCGCGCGGACCCGGGGCGGTCGATGTACGACTACCTGCCGGTGCCCTGGGTGACCGACGGCACACCGCGGCCCATGCCCGCCGATGCGCTGGCGCGGTTGACTTTCCCGTCCGGTCGCCCGCTGTCGCCGAGCCTGCGGACGTGGCTCGCCTACGACACCACGCTGCTGGACCGACACGGCTGGTTCGCCGACGACGGCTCGCTGTCACCGCGGCCGCTCGACCGGTTCGTCGCCGAGGAGATGAGCGAGGCGTGGGCGGAGGACTTCGCGGTGTTGGCGCCCCGGTTCCCGGAGTGCTTCCTGCTGCCGGGCGGCTCGGACTCGCGCCGGGTACTGGCCGTGGGCGAACCGGACTCGGCGGGGGAGCACCCGGTGCTGGCCCTGGACTTCGACGACCTGCCGTTCCTCGGCCTGATGTACCCGGGTTTCGACGTCTACCTGGCCCACACCGCGGGGCTCGTCGAGCTACCCGGATCCGGCTACACGGCACTGACCGCGCACGGCGTCTACGGACGGAGAATGACCGAACACGCGGCGCGGTTGTTCGACGGCGAGGCGTTCGTGCAGTACCCGTTCTGACGCGGGGTCTTGCGTGGCAACGGGTTGGTGATCACGGCCGCTGTGGTCGCACCTGACCACGGTCCGCAGAGGTCGCGTTCGGAGACAGCCGCGCCGCGGGTCAGGGGTAGGTGATGATCTCGTCCGGCTTCGGGTCGATCTCGGTCAAGGCGTCGGGCCACTTCGACACCACGGCGATGACCGTGTCGCGCGCGGTGGCGTTCGCCTGCATCCACCGGCCCTCGGCGTTGCGGCCGAACAGCACGCGGTCGTCGACTATGAGCAGGTCCCACGGAGCGTCGCCCGCCGTCGTGGTCGTGCTGCCCTTCATGGTGCCCGCGCCGACGTTGAGCACGCCCGCGGCCGTCCGCGTCTGGTCACTGTCCCCGCCCTCGAGCGCGACCGACACCGACCCACCCGCGTTGCCCGCCTCAAGCGCCTTGACGAGCGCCGCGATATCCGCGTACCGCCTCGGCGGTGCGGGCGAGGAACTCGTCCCCGCCTGCTCGACGGGCCCGCATCCCACCAACGCCACGAGCACGGCGATGCCCGCCGCCAAAGCCTTGCCTCGCACGTGATCCACTCTCCCCAGTCGGACCGGCCGCCGGGAGAACGTACACCAGGGCTCAGCGACGGGCGCCGTGGGCGGGGTCCGTTATCGCGGTTGGGGATCTTCCGGTCCAGTAGGCTGACCGGCTCGAACGTCGTGCTGCTGCCTGCCGCGGCGACCGTGGTCGCGGAATCGGTCAGGCTGGCCCATTGCCCCAGGTTCGACTGTTCGGTGTGGACAGGCCGCGGTCGAGCAGGGTGATGAAGCGGTCGGTCCAGGTCCTGACCGTGTCGGCGGTGTACAGGTCGGTGGAGTACTCGACGTACAGCGACAGGCCGCCGTCGGGGGTTGGCGACAGTGCCCAGCCCTGTTCGGCGCGGGCTACCGGGAAAGTGACGTCCACCGGGTGGGCGGGCGACAATCCCGCGAGTTCCAAGTCGGGCAGCGGGGTGCCGTAGAGACCAAAGAGGACCCGAGGTGGGTGCGCGGCAAACCCGAGGGCCTCGTTGAGGACGACCGCCGGGACCGACTGGAGTTCGAGGCGTTCCCAGACGGCCTCGGTGGCCCGGACGACG
The DNA here is from genome assembly GCF_003663795.1 of Actinokineospora cianjurensis. Lineage (NCBI taxonomy): Bacteria > Bacillati > Actinomycetota > Actinomycetes > Pseudonocardiales > Pseudonocardiaceae > Actinokineospora > Actinokineospora cianjurensis. Next base: position 137,787 of record NZ_RCDD01000003.1, on the reverse strand, counting down.
AGCTCGTCGAACGACGCCGCCCCGGCGACCGGGATCATCACCCACGTCGTGTGGGTGAACACGCCCACCACGTCCTCGAAGCGCGCGTCGGGGCGGTTCGCGGCGCTGCTGTGCGGGGCGATGACGTCGGCACCGGTCAGTTCATGCCCCAGAGCGGCGAAAGCGGCGAGCAGGACGACGAACGGAGTCGTGTTCCGGGCCGCTGCCGCCGCGTTGACCCTGGCAGTGAGTTCAGGTGACAGTGACGTGACCACCGATGCCCCGACGCCGGTGAGGACCTCCTCGCGAGGGCGTTCCGTGGGCAGCAACAACGGCTGTGCACCAACGTTCCGCGAAGCCCAGCCCGCGACAAGGTCCTGTGTGGACTGTTGGGCCAGGTACGACTGTTCCCACAGGGTGTAGTCGAGGTAGTCGACCGCCACCTCACGCAGCACCGGCGGTGTGCCGGTCACGAGCGCCCGGTACAGCTCGCCGAGGTCCCGGATGAGGACCGCCATCGACCACCCGTCGCTGAACGAGTGGTGCATCGCCAGCAGCAGCTCACCCACCGACTCGGACACCGTGAACAGCACCGGTCGGAACGCGGGTTCGGCGTCGAGGTCGAACCCACGCGCCGCCCACTCGGCCACAACGTCATCCAGAACCCCAGCGGCAACAGGGACAACAGGCAGTGTGACCGGCCGCTTGGCCAGTACTTCCTGCCGCAGTGAGTCGCCCTCACGCCGGTACCGGGTGCGCAGCGCGGGATGCCGGGCCACCAGCGCGGTCAGCGCGCCCACCAGCGCCTCCCGGTCCACCTCGCCCCGCAACGCGAACCGCATCGCGATGGTCAGGACGTTGGGAACGGTGCTGGCGCGGGTCAGCCGATACCCGTGCAGCTGCCCCGTGCTCGCGGGCCCGGTCCGCTCGACCTCGACCGGCGGCGCCAGCAGTGCCGCCAGCCCCCGGATGGTCGGTGTGCGGAGGAAGTCCAGCACGCCGAGCGCCGGGCCGAACTCCGCGCGCAGCCGGTTGACCATCCGGATCGCGCTCAGCGAGTGCCCGCCCACCTCGAAGAACGTGGCTGTCACGCTCACCGCCGCCAACCCCAGTTCGGCGCACCACACCTCGTGCAGCCGCCGCTCGACCTCGCCGACAGGCGCGGTGACCTCCGGCGCCGTGGAGATCGACGGCAGCGCGGCCCGATCGAGCTTGCCGCTGGTGGTCAACGGCAACGCGGGCAACACCATCCACGCCGACGGCACCATGTAGTCCGGCAACCGCGCCGCCAGCGTGGCCCGCAGCGACGCCGTGGACTCGCCCGTGACGACATAGGCGGCCAGCGAGACGTCGTCGAGCACCCGGACCGCCGCCTCCCGCACGCCGGGCAGGGCCCGCAGTTGGTGTTCGACCTCGCCCGGCTCGACCCGGTAGCCGCGGATCTGGACCTGGGAGTCGTTGCGGTGCAGGAAGTCCAGCTCGCCGTCAGACCGCCAGCGCACGATGTCACCGGTGCGGTAGAGCCTGCCGTGCTCGGGGTGGTCGACGAACCTGGCCGCGGTCTGCTGCGCCGAGACGTAGCCGCGGGCCAGCTGCGCACCACCTAGGTACAGCTCGCCCGCGACCCCCACCGGCACCTGCCGCCCGGCCGCGTCGAGCACCCGCACCCAGGTCCCCGGCACAGGACCGCCGATGGACGGGGGACCGTCGCCAGCGGGGGACACCCGGGTCCACGTGGACGCCACCGCCGCCTCGGTCGGCCCGTAGACGTTCCACACCGTGAACGGCAGTGACGGTGCCGGACGGCGGCGGAGCCGGTCGCCGCCGGTGAGCAGGTGCCGCAGCGACCCCTCCGGCCACGACAGCTCCAGCAGCAGCTCGCCGACCGGCGTGGGCACGAACGTCATCGTGATCCCCACGCGCACCATCCAGTCCCGCAAGCCGACCGGGTCCAGTCGCAGCTCGGCCGGGGCGATGTGCAGGGTGGCGCCGGAGCGCAGCGCGGGCCACACCTCGGTGAGCGAGATGTCGAACCCGGGCGCGCAGACCCAGGCCAGCCGGTCTTGCGCGGTGAGCCCCAGGTCCCGGCACAGCCAGTCGATCGTGTTGGCGATCGCCCGGTGCTCGACGACGCAACCCTTGGGCGCGCCGGTCGAGCCGGAGGTGAACAGCACGTAGGCGACCTCGTCCGGCGCGGGCAGCACAACGGTGTCGGTCGGCGCGGGCAGGTCGTCGACCAGCACCAGGGAGACCCCTTCCGGCGCGGTGGACGCCGAGCGCGTCACCACCGTCGTGACCCCGGCTTGGGCGATCATCAACGCCAGCCGGGCCGGTGGTTGCGCCGGGTCCAGCGGCACGAACGCCCGCCCGGCGCGCGCCACCCCGAGTTGCGCGGCGACCGCGTCACCGCTGCGGGGCAGGTGGATGCCGATGGGTTCCGGCCCCGACCCGACTGCCGCCGTGATCGCCGCCGCCCGGTCGAACAGCTCGGCCCTGGTCAGCTCGCCCGACTCGTCGACGACCGCCACACCATCCACTTCGGACACACCGGCGTGCAGCGCGGAGGGTGGTGCGACTCTGGGGCCGCCGTCCTGCCACGCGGCCAGCTCGCCGGCCTCGACGCCGGTGAGGGTGATGAGTTCGCCGAGAACCTGGTCGGGTTCGGCGACACCCGCGGTGACGGCCGCGAGGAATGTCGAGGCCACGCGCTCGGCGGTGGCGGCGTCGAAGAGGTCGACGGAGTAGTTCAGCTTGCCGCGGATGGTGTCGCCGGTCGTGGTCAGCAGCAGCGCCAGGTCGGTCACCGCGCGGTCGACGGCGGCGTCGGCGAGGGTCGCGTCGACCCCCGGCAGGTCCAGCTCGAACGGTGCCTCGTTGTTGATCCGCACCAGGACGTCGAACAGCGGGTTGCGCAACGGGTCGGCGGGACCGCCCAGCGCCCGCACGATGTCCGGCAGCGGCACTTCCTGGTGCTCCTGCGCGCCCAGCACCTGCTCACGCGCCGCCAGCACCAGGTCGGTGAACGTGGCGTCGTCCGGCACCCCCAACCGCAGCGGCAGGGTGTGCACGAAGAACCCGACCGTGCGCTCGGTGCCCTCGGGCCGGTGCGCCATCGGCGTGCCGACCACGACGTCGGTCTGGCCGCTGAGCTTGCGCAGCGACACCGCGAACGCGGCGAGCACGACCATGAACGGCGTCGCCCGCACCCGCCTGGCCAGGTCGCGGACCGCCTTGGTCGCCGCGGCGTCCAGCTCGACCGGGGTGGTCGCGCCCCGGCCGGTCGGCCGCGCGGTCCGGGGCCGGTCGATGGGCAGGGCCAGCTCGGTCGGCGCGTCGGCCAGCAGGTCCGTCCAGTACGCCAGCGACTCGGCCGACACCGCGGTCGACGTCCGCCGCGCGCCGGGCTCGGGCAGTTCGGGCGTGCCACCGGCCACCGCGGCCCGGTAGCAGGCGGCGATCTCCTCCGACAGGATCCCGGCCGACCAGGTGTCGATGACCAGGTGGTGCATGCGCAGCACGAGCAGGTGCCGGTGGTCGCCGAGGCGGACCAGCCAGGGCTCGAACAGCGGACCCCGTGCCAGGTCGAACGGGCGGGCGGTCTCCTCGGCGGCGATCCGCACCGCCGCCTGCCGGGGATCAGCCCCGAGGTCGTCCACCATCGGCAGTCCGGCCGCCGCCGATGGGGCCACCACCCGCCTTGGCTCGCCGTCGACCTCGCGGAAGACCGACCGCAGAGCCGGGTGTCGGGCCACCACCGCGGCCACGGCCGACCGCAGCGCGGGGACCTCCAGCGCGCCGTCGAGGCGGACGACGATCGTCTCGTTGTGCGTCGGCCTGCCGGGGAACGCCTGCTCCAGGTACCAGATCTGCCGCTCGGCCGTGGTCATCTCCTCGGCTGTCGTCGCCCCGGGTGCCCGCTCACCGGCTGTCCTCACGCCTGCTGTTGTCTCCCCGGGTATTGCCTCGCTGGCTGTCTCGCCGGTTGCCGTCTTGCTGGCTGTTGTCTCCCAGGGAGCCGTCTCGCTGGCTGTTGTCTGGCTGGGAGCCGTCTCGCTGGGTGGCGGTTTGCCTGCGAACGCGGATCGCAGTTGGCTGATGGCGGGTAGCGCGGCGGTCACCTGGTCCGGGGGGAGGCCGAAGTCGACGAAGCAGGCGATCTCGTCGACGCCGAGCGCGGCCAACCGGCGCGCGATCGGCTCGACGTCGGCGGGGTTGCCGATCAGCGCCCGGTCGGCGCAGTACCGGTCGTAGGCGCGGGTCAGCAGGAAGTCGAGGTCGTCAGCCGGGGTGTTGTCCAGGTCGATGCTGAACCCGAGGCTGTTGGTGACCTGGCTGAACAACGACAGCGACGACCGCAGGTAGGCGCAGAACGGGCCGAACGCCGCCGCCCTGGTCCGCTCGGTGTCCGCGCCGAGGTAGGTGTGCAGCAGGACCACCACCCGCCCGGCCGCAGGGTCGAACCCGTGCTCTGCCCGAGCCGCCCGGTACAGCGCGATGTTGTCGGCGAGTTCGTCGACGCCCTGCGACATCAGGTTCGTGATCACCCCGAGCCCGCGCGCCGCCGCCTGCCGGTAGCTGTCCGGGTTGCCGAGGATGGCGGTGTGGAAGTCGGGCTCCTGCTGGACCGGGCGGGGGAACAGCCGCACGTCGACCGGCTCGCCGTTGCCCGCTGTCCTGGTGACGGCCTCGCCCCGCCACAGCGCCTTGATCGTCTCGACGTGCTCGTACATCGCCTCCCGGTGCCGCCCGTACACCCCGGGCGCCAGCACGAAGTCCCTGGCGTGCCACCCGGGGGCCACCCCCAGCGACACCCGGCCGCCGGACAGGTTGTCCACCACCGACCACTCCTCGGCCACCCGGATCGGGTCGTGCAACGGCAGCACGACACTCCCGGAGTGGATCCGCACCCGCTCCGTCTGCGCGGCGATGGCGGCGGCGAGCACCGACGGGTTGGGGAACACGCCACCGAAGGAGTCGAAGTGCCGCTCGGGCAACCACACCGCGTGCAAGCCCGCGCGGTCCGCGAACCGAGCGGCGGCGAGGATGGCCGCGTACTTGTCACCGGTGGCGTCGTGGGGGTAGTCGCCGAAGAAGTACAGGCTGAAGTCCGGGGTGGTGGTCGCGGGGAACGGGACCGAGGGCGCTTGGACGAGGGTGCGTTGGGCGGCTTCAGGTTGCCGGACTGTGTTGGTCGCGGACCGCGGAACTGTGTCGGCGAGGGGATCCTGGACCCTGTCGGCCGCGGGTTGTCGGGCCGCGCCGGTCGTGGGTGACGGGGGAGAGCCGCCGAGCAGGGCGACCTGGTCGGACATGATCCGGGCGAACCGGTCCATCAGCGCGAGTTGCTCGCGGATGATCCCTTCGTGCCCTGATCCCGTGACCTCCTCGTGCCCTGATCCCGTGACCAAGGGTGTCGACACGGGCGCCTGCACCGGCTGCGCGGCCGGGACGAGGGGCTCGGGCCGGGTGATCGGCATGGTGGGGCTCGCCGGTGGCGACAAGGTGTCGCGCTGTGCGGCGGGCATGCGGGCGACGATCGCGGCGGTCAGTCGGTCCGGGGTGTCGGCGTCGGTGAAGAGGTCTCGCATGGGGATTCGGATGCCGAAGGTGGTGTGCAGGTCGCGGACCATGTTGACCATCAGCAGGGAGTCGGCGCCCATGTCCACGAAGGCGACGTCGGCGCTGACGCGGTCCGGTTTGTCGCCGAGGTAGTGTGCGGTCAGTTCGCGCACCTTGTGCAGGACCAGTTCGCGCACCTCGGACACGGGGGCCTCCTCGACGGCGGGCTCGGCCCAGTGCCGGACCAGGGTGAACGGGTAGGTGGGCAGCGGGACGCGCCGACCGGGGTGCAGCGCGGCCCAGTCGACCTCGACGCCGTGGCAGAACATCCCCGCGAGCCCCGGTACGACGCTGTCCGCACCCCGGCGCACCAGCGGGAGCCAGGCCGTCGTCGGCCACTGCCTGCCGAGCGCGCTGAGCGCACCCGACGGGCCCAGTTCGACGAACGTGCGGGATCCGCCTGCCACCAACCGGTCGACGCCGGCGCGGTAGTCGGCGGTCGCCCGGGTCTGGTCGCGCACGTGATCGGCACCCAACGCGGTACCGGGAGCCAGCAGCGCCCCACCGACCCCGGTCACCAGCGGCAGCCGTAACGGCCGCCAGTCCACTAGGGACGCCTGCCGCGCGAGTTCATCCAGCGCGGGCTCGACCATCCCCGTGTGGAACGCCCGGTTGCCGGGTACGCGAGTCCAGTCGACACCGCGTGCGGTCAGTGTCTCCGCCGCGGCCTCGACCGCCTCGATCGGCCCGCCGAAGACGGTGTGCGACGGTCCGTTGCGCACCGCGATCTCCAGTCCGGGCAACGCGCCAACGTCGCCGAAGACCGCGATCAGCCCACCGTCGGCGACACTCTGCAACGCGAGGCCGCGCGCACCGGCCAATCGCACAGCGTCCTCTTCGGACAGAGCGCCCGCGACGCACAACGCGGCATACTCGCCTGCGCTGTGCCCGACCACCAGATCCGGCCGCACACCGAGGCGTTCCAGCAAGGCGACCTGGGCGAGTTGCAGTGCCAGCAGCGCGGGCTGGAGTTCGGCGGTGGTCCACGAGTGCGCGTCGGCCAGCAGTGGCCCGAGGATGTCGGTTCCCGAAGCACGGCGGTGCTGCTCGGCGCAGCGCCGCAACACCGAGGCGGCCGCCGGGTACGGCATCAGGCCCCGCGCCGCGCCGGTGCAGTCGAGACCCTGCCCGGCGAACGCGAACACCACCTTCCCCGGGTCGGTCGCCGTGCCCGTCACGGATCCGCCCGCGCGCAACACCTCGGCGACGTCATCACCCCACGACACCGACCGATGCCGGTACCGACGCCGACCTGCCCCGAGCGTGGTGAGTACGTCCGCCGAGTGCACGGTGCCCACGACATCCGCCATCCGCTCGGCCAACCGGGCCAACGCCGTCTCATCGTGCGCCGACAGCGGCACCACCCACGGCACCGGCCCACCCGGTTCCGGCGTTGCCGGGGCCTGTTCGAGGATGACGTGCGCGTTCGTCCCACCGACGCCGAGTGCCGTCACCGCGGCCCGCCGAACCCCGGCCACCGGCCACGACCGCGCCTCGGTGGGCAGCACGATAGGCCCCTCACCCAGGCCGAGCGCTGGGCTCGGTGTGCGCAGGTTCGCCAGTGGCGGCACGGTTCCGTGGCGCAGAGCCAGCACCGTCTTGATCAAGCCGGACATGCCCGCGCAGCTGTCGAGGTGCCCGATGTTGGCCTTCACCGACCCGAGCACCAGCGGGTCCCGCCGGTCGCCGTACACCTCGCGCAGGGCGTCGACCTCGATCGGGTCGCCCAGTGCGGTCCCGGTGCCGTGGGCCTCGATGTAGCCGATGGACGCGGGGTCGATGTCGGCGGTGGCGAGTGCGGCGCGAAGGACGTCGATCTGGCCGGTGAGGCCGGGTGCGGTGTAGCTCATCTTGGCGGAACCGTCGTTGTTGACCGCCGAGCCCAGGATCACCGCGTGCACCGTGTCACCGTCGGCCAGCGCGGCCGCCAACGGTTTCAACAGGACAGCCGCGACCCCATTGCCACCAACGGTTCCGTCCGCGTCAGCGTCGAAGGGCCTGCATTTGCCGCTGCGAGACAGGATCGAGCCGTCCTGGTACGTGTAGCCGGCCAGGCGGGGCACGTGCAGGGCCGCGGCACCCGCGAGCGCCAGGTCGGCGTCGCCCGCGAGGAGGGCGGAGATCGCGGTGTGCACGGCGACGAGGGAGGTCGAGCACGCGGCCCGCACCGACATGGCCGGGCCGGTCAGCCCCAGCCGGTACGACACCCGCGAGGGGAGGAAGTCGGGCTCGTTGCCGATCACCACCCGCAGCGCGGCCACCTGGTCGTCCGCGTCGGTGTCGGCGAGGCGGGCGCGCAGGTAGCTGCGCAGCGAGTACAGGTTCATCCCGCTGCCCGCGTACACCCCGACCCGGCCCGCCGTGCCGGTGTACCCGCCGTGCTCCATGGCCTCGTGGCAGATCTGCAGGAACAGCCGGTGCTGCGGGTCGAGCACCGCGGCCTCCGCCGGGCTGATGCCGAACAGCGCGGCGTCGAACCCGGCGATGTCGTCGAGCGCCCCGGTCACCGGCACGAACCCCGGGTCATCCACAGTGGACGGCGAGAAGCCTTCCGCCAGCAATTCGTCCCTTGTGGATCTGTGGGTGCTCACCACGCCGGACAGCAGGTTCTGCCAGTAGCGGTCGAGGGTGTCGGCGCCCGGGAACCGCGCGGCCATGCCGATGATGGCGATCCGCCGGTCGCTCGGTCCGGTCATGTCAACTCCTCGGACTCGCGGTGGGGACTTCCCGGGTCGTGCGGCGGCGCAGGAGGGTGGTGGCGAGGTAGGTCAGGGCGACCACGACGACGACCCCGTGCATGAGCCCGACGACGGTCAGTGGTCGCCACGCGTCCAGCAGCCCGCCCGCCACCAGCACGCCGATGCCGAAGCCCGCGTTCTCGGCCATCGCCACCAGACCGAAGTACTGCCCGCGCGCGGGTTCCGGTTCGGCCTGCACCCGGGTGGTGTAGCTGATCTCGGTGAAGCCGTCGGCCAGCCCGGCCACGACCAGCAGGAGCAGCACCAGCGGGTAGGCCGCGTCGGTGAACGCCCCGATGAACGCCAACGACATCACCGCCGTCCCCACCACGAACCCCCAGGCGCCCCGGCGGAGATCGCCCCGGTACACCCGGTTGGCGACCCGGTGGGCGAGGAACAGCCCGACCGCCCACGCCGCCCAGAACCCGCCGACGAACACGGCCGGGTCGCCCGGGTGCACCTGGGTCGCGTGCACCGGGACACCGACCTGGTGCGACGCCGACCCGAACGCGTCGACCAGCCGGATCAACACGATGGCCAGCACGGCGGGTGCCGCGGCCAGCGCCACCACCGCGGCGCGCCCGGGGAGTCCGCCCTTCGCCGCTGGGGCTTCGCTGCGACCGGGGAACCGCAGCGGTGTGGACAACAACACCACTGCCGACACCACGAACGTCGCCGCGTCGATGAGAAACGCCACCGGGTAGCCGACCGCGGACACCAGCAGGGCGCCGCACGCGAACCCGACCGCCATCGAGATGGCCCGCCCGGTCACCAGCAACCCGTTGGCGTGCAACCGGTTCTCCGGACCGACGAGATCGGGGACGCTGCTGCGCAGCACCACCCCGCTGGTCGTGGTCAGCAGTCCGATCGATACCGCGACCACCGGCAGCATGTGCACCCTGGCGTCCGACGGCAGCACGGCGAACACGACCAACACCAGCGCCTGCACCAAGTCGCAGGTGACCATCACCGCCTTGCGCGGCAGGCGCGCGGCGACGACACCGCCGAACACGCCCGCCACGAACCCGCACGCCATGCGCACCACCAGGAACACGCCGGTGGCGAACGCGCTGCCGGTGGCCTGGTAGACGAACAGGTGCAGCGCGACCATGTTCAGGAAGCTGCCGAACGACGAGGTGGCGTTGCCCGCCACCAGCACCCGGAAGCGCCGCAGGTCGGCTGAGTCAACAGGATGGCGTTGTGTGCGCACGGGGGCTCAGTACCCGGCCGCGTCGGCGCCGTCGTGGTCGCGGGTCGGGACGAGGAAGCTGCGCTCGAAGCTGAGCACGACCTCCCCGGTCGCGTTCTTCCCGGTCGTGCGGCAGTGCGCGATCCCCTCGCCCGGCCTGCTCTTCGACAGCCGCTTGCCGGTGATCTCGCTCTCGGCGTAGAGCGTGTCGCCGACGAACACCGGTGCGGGCAGCAGGATCCGCTCCCAGCCGAGGTTCGCCGTGGCCCGGCCGCTGGTGCTGCGGGCGGCCATCCCGGCGACGATGCTCAGCGTCACCAGGCTCGACACCAGCGGCCTGCCCCACGCGCCCTTTTCGCTGTAGGCGGCGTCGATGTGCAGCGGCGCGGCGTTCATGTGCAGCAGGGACATCAGGACGTTGTCCATCTCGGTCACCGTCCGCCCGGGACGGTGCTCGATCACCGCGCCGACGATGAGGTCCTCGTAGCAGAACCCGACGACCTCCCGGAACCGGTTCTCGCCGACCTGCCGATACCCGATGGGGTGTTCCTGCCGCACTGGCACTTCTCCTGTCACGAGGGGTCGGCGGCGAGCAGGTCGGTGACGTGGCCCGCGAAGGTGGTCAGCTCGTCGTGCTCCATATCGGACCGGATCATCACGCGGAGACCGGCCTGCCCGCGCGGTACGATCGGGAAGAACACCGCCGAGCTGTAGTAGCCGCGCTGGTAGAGCTCGCTGGAGAGCCGGACGGCCCGCTCCGCGTCGCCGACGTCGATGCGCCGCACCGGCAACCCGTTGCCCGACAGGGGAGTGGGCAGCAGTTCGTCGAAGTGCGCGAGGTTGGCCAGCAGCCTCGCCTGCAACTCGCCCAGTTCCGGCGAGCGGTGGATCGCGGCACTGCCCAGCGCGGCGCCGATCGTGGGCACGGACAGGTTCTGCGACCAGCCCAGCGGTCCGCCGTGGCGGGCGAGCAGCTCGACCTGCTTGGCGCTGTGCAGCATCGCGAGCCCGCCGCCGCTGCCGAAGCCCTTGCCCAGGCTGGTGACGATCGTGGTCAGCGGACCGGGCGCGGTCCGGGAGCGGACGAAGCCCTCGCCGCGCTCACCCATGATCGACAGCGAGTGCGAGTCGTCGAGGTAGAGGTAGAGCCCGTACCGGTCCTGGAGTTCGAGGAGTTGTTCGAGGGCAGCCGATCCGCCCATCGAGTAAGCGCCATCGGCGATGTAGGCCACGCTCGGGTACTTGCGGCAGGCGTCGGCGATGAAGTCGATGTCGTTGTGCCCGCTGGTGAGCACCAGGCTCTCCTGCGCGCAGGTGGCCTTCACGTAGGACATGGAGAAGTGGCAGTACCGGTCGAAGATCATGACCCGCGGCCCGCCCGGCGCGAGGTGACCGGAGGCCAGCAGCGGCAGCAACCCCGCGGTCACCGTGCTGCACGTGGTGCTGAGCAGGATGTGCGCGCCGAACAGGTCGCCCAGTTCCTCTTCCAGCTGGAGCTGGATCGTCGGGCGGATGCGCGTGGTGGACGTCATCAGCTCGATCGTGCCGGTGTCGCGCACGGCCTTGACCACGCCGTCGAGCACCGCGGGGTGGCGGTTGAGGCCCAGGTAGGAGCAGGAGCACATGTTCGCGAACGCGTGCCCGGTCGCCGGGACGACCAAGCGGTTGTTGGACTCGTGGTCGACGGCGATGTTGATCAGCCCGTTGTCGGCGGCCGCCTGCCAGACCGGGTCGGCGTTGTCCACCAGCGCGGTGCTGTTGCGGAAGGTCCGGGGGCCGGTGACCTCCCGGACGTCGGTCTCGGTCATCGGAGTCCTCCTGGGGGGTGGGGCAGCAGGGGCGGTTGGTGCGCGGGCGGTTCGGCGGCGGGGGAGCCGAACTCGTCGAGCAGGCGCCGGGACTCGGCGAAGAACGGCCTACCGACCATCCTGCCGTCCACGGTGGCCACCCCGTGACCGCTGCGCCGCGCGGCGGCCACCACCCGGCCCGCGTGCGCGAGCTGGTCGGCGTCGGGGGAGAAGACCTCGGTGAGCACGGGCACCTGCCGCGGGTGCAGCGCGATCTTGCCGCTGAACCCGAGCCTGCGCGCCTGGACCGACTCGGCGCGCACCAGGGCCATGTCCACGAGTTCGAAGGTGGGGGAGTCGATCGCGTGCAGACCGGCGGCCCGCGCGGCGTTGACGATCATCGCCCGCACGGCGGCCAGTGGTTCCCAGTCCAGGCCGATGCCCAGCGCGGCGGCGTAGTCGGCGGCCCCGAAGATCAACCCGCGCAGGTTGGGCGAGGCGGTGGCGATGTCGGCGAGGCGCTGGACGCCGCGCGGGGTCTCGATGACGGCGAACAGCTCCAGCGGGTCGCCGTCCGCGCCGAGCACCTGGTCGACGATCTCGACGTCGCGCGGCGACTCCACTTTCGGCAGGTGCACGATCGTCGGGCGCACGGGGTAGTGCGGTAGCGCCAACAGGTCGCGGAGGCCGTCCGGGTCGGTGACCGCGTTGACCCGGATGCCGCACCGCGACCGTTCCTTGAAGAACGCCGCCGCGCTCTGGCGCGCCTCCTCCTTGCGGTTGAGCGGGACCGAGTCCTCCAGGTCGACCACGCACATGTCGGCGCCCGCGTCGTGGCAGGAGGTGAACCGGTGCGGCGCGGTCGCGGGGACGCTGAGCACCGAGCGGCAGTAGCGGGAGAACACCGTCAGGTCTCCCGGTTCACGTCGACGAGGACCTTGCCCGCCGTGGCCCTGGCGGCGATCGCGGCGTGGGCGGCGCCGATCTGGTCGAGTGGGACGATCCGGTCGATGTGGGCGCGCAGGTGGTGCCGTGCGGCGAGCCGGAACAGGTGGTCGGCGATCCGCCGCAGGAGTGTCCGGTTGTCGACCACATGTCGCATCCAGAACCCGGCGCAGCCGATGGAGCGGTCGGTGAGCTCCTCTGTGGTGACCGAGATGGTGCCCCTGCCCGGTTCGGGGGTGCGCCAGCCGTAGCTGACGAGCCTGCCGAAGGGAGCGAGGCCGCGGAGCAACTCCCGGGTCTGGTCGCCGCCGGTGGCGTCCACGACCAGGTCCACACCGCGACCGTCCGTCACGGCTCTTAGCTGTTCGTCGAGGTTCGTGGGCTGGAGGACCTCGTCGGCACCGAGCCCGGCGACCAGCGCGCGTTTGGCGGGTGTTGACGCGATCCCGATGACTCTTGCGCCTAGAGCGACCGCGATCTGGACCGCGAGATGTCCCACACCGCCCGCCGCGGCGGACACCGCGACTGTCTCACCCGGCTTCAGCCTTCCCGCCAGCGTCAACGCGCCGTACGCTGTCGCGCCCTGCTCGAAGATGCCGACCGCCTGCTCGTCGCTGATCCCGTCGGGCACCTCGACCGAGTGGGCGTCGTCAGCGGTCGCGACCTGCGCGTACCCGCCGCCGTGGCGCATCAGCACGACCACCCGCCGTCCGTCCCGCCGCCTCGTGCCCACGACGTCGACCCCAAGCACGGCAGGCAGTTCCGGCGGCGGACCGTCCCCGGCCCGCCGCTCCAGGTCGTCGAAGTTGATGCCCGCGAAGGACACGTCGACCAGGCTCTCGCCGTCCTCGGTCTCGGGGACCGGGACCCGCTCGACCTCGATCACCTCGGGGCCGCCGACCCGCCGCATCACCGCGGCGCGCATGAGGTGCATGGTCCTCTCCGTGGGGTCGGGCGGCGCGACTCCGCGCGTGGCTGTGGTCCTCGTGTCGGATGACCCTCGACGTGGATGTGCGGCGACGGCGGTCCGCTCCGCGGTGGGCCTGCCTGGGGCCCGCCCGGTGGAACTCCGCGCGTCAGCGGCGTGGTGTCGGCACGCCCTGTCTCCCATATCCAACGGCGATTCGCGCGACGAGATAAGACGCCGATCGGCTCCACTTTCGCAGCCGCTCGGATCAACAGCGCGGGAGTTGCCGGGCCGGTGTAGTCCGATCGGGTGCCGCGTCGGGGGTTCGATCCCTTCCGGGTGAGGTGCGGGGTCGGGGGCGTCGCGCACGCTGGCAGTGGTCGTCGGCCGCACCGAGCGAAGGAGACTGTGTGAACCGGTACCCGTTGATCGCCGAGCACGGGATGGTGGGCGACCTGCAGACAGCGGCGCTCGTCTCCGCCGAGGGCAGCGTCGACTGGTGGTGCGCGCCCCGGTTCGACTCACCCAGCGTGTTCGCCTCGCTCTTGGACAGCGAGCGCGGTGGGTACTGCCGCATCGCACCGGACCTGTCGGAAGACACGGTGGTGCGGCAGTTCTACCTGTCGGACACCGCGGTCGTGGTCACGCGCTTCATGGCACCGAGCGGGGTTGGCGAGCTGGTCGACTTCATGGCTCCCATCACCGACCGCGTGCCAACTGACCGTCACAGGCTCGTTCGGGCTGTGCGCGTCGTTAGGGGTACCTTGCCGTTCACCCTCACCTGCCGACCCCGGTTCGACTACGGCCGCGCCTCGCACACCCTGTCTCTTACCGGTGGCCGGTCCGCGGTGTTCCAGGGGCCGGGGACGGATCTGCACCTACAGGTCAGCGCGCCCATCGACCCACTGGCTGACGGTGACGACATCCAGGCGCGGTTTACCCTGTCCGAGGGGGAGAGCGCTGTCGTGGCGTTGACGAGCGTCAACAGTGGAGGCTCCGCGCCTGTGCCGCCCTCACCGCAGAGCGCGGCGGAGGAGCTGGAGAGGTGTCGCGAGTTCTGGTTGTCCTGGCTGCGTTCCTCGACCTACCGCGGCCGTTGGCAACAGATGGTCCACAGGTCTGCCATCACGCTCAAGCTCCTCACCTACCACCCGACGGGCGCTCCGATCGCCGCCGCGACTCTTGGCCTACCGGAGCAGATTGGTGGGGAACGCAACTGGGACTACCGGTACACCTGGATCCGTGACGCGTCGTTGTCCGTGCGGGCTCTTATCGACTTGGGGTTCACGGAAGAGGCGCACGCGTACCGGCGTTGGCTGCGTGACCGTGTCGACGAAGGTACCGCCACCGGTGAACCGTTGCAGATCATGTACCGGGTGGACGGTAATCCGAACTTGCAGGAGGAAGTCCTCCCGCATCTGGAGGGCTACCGGGGGTCTTCGCCTGTGCGGGTGGGGAACGCGGCCGCCGGTCAGATGCAACTGGACATCTATGGGGAGGCGGCGGACGCGCTGGCCCAGGTGGGCGACATGGCCGGGATCGAGGGCTGGCGCTCGTTCTCGGGGATGCTGGACTGGCTCGCGGCCAACTGGGACCAACCGGACGAGGGGATCTGGGAGACCCGCGGCGGCCAACAGGAGTTCACCTACAGCCGCCTGATGACCTGGGTCGCGTTCGACCGCGGCATCCGCGCCGCTACCACCCACTCCCGCCCCGCCGACCTACCCCGCTGGACCGCGGCCCGCGACGCCGTCTTCGACCAGATCACCACCCGAGGCTGGAGCCCCGAACGCCGCGCCTACGTCCAGCACTACGCAACCGACGTCCTCGACGCCTCGCTGCTCCTCATGCCCCGCATGGGTTTCCTGTCCCCACAGGACCCGTCTTGGCTGTCCACTCTGGACGCGATGACCGAAGACCTGGTCAGCGACAGCCTCGTCTACCGCTACGACCCCGCAGCATCCCCGGACGGCCTGGCAGGCTCCGAGGGCACCTTCAACCTCTGCAGCTTCCTCTACATAGAAGCCCTAGCCCGCTCCGGCCGCCTAAACCAAGCCCACTACGCTTTCGACAAACTCCTGACCTACTCCAACCACGTGGGCCTCTACGCCGAGGAGATCGGGCCCACTGGAGAGCAGTTGGGCAACTTCCCCCAAGCCTTCACCCACCTATCCCTCATCGCCGCGGCCCTGGCCCTGGACACCCACCTGGACCACCCCACCCCCTGAACGGCAGGCCCGGCGGCCAACCCCTCCGCCGGGCCCGCCTTACCTGTCAGCCTCTGCCGTCCACAGGCGCGGCCGCAGAAGTCGAGAGCAGGTCGATGGCTTTGGCGGCGGCATGGTGACGCTCCCAGGGCTCGCCGTTGTCCAGCAGGCGTCGCAGGACTCGGGGGAATCCTGTTCGGCATCTGCCGATCACATCGAGCCTGCCGCGATGGGGCTCAGCCCACCGGGTGGCCTCTCGGGATGATGATGTGGCCGTTGCTGTCGATGCTGGGGTACGGGGCGCGGTCGACGGGGTAGTCGTAGAAGTCGTCGCCGCGGGTTGTGGGGAACTCGAGGATCTCGTCGAGGACCGTGTCGTGGCCGTGGTCGGGGTGGTGGTGGGTGCGCCAGTCGGTGAGGGTGTCGGGGTGTTCGCCCACCGGGACCGTGGGTTGGGGGAGGCCGATGAGCGGGCCGGTGCCGCCCGGGTGGGCTTCCTCCGGGCGGGTGAGCAGTGTGCTGTGGGAGCCGTCGTTGGTGGCTTGGTATGCCTCCCAGGACGGGAAGCGGGTGACCTTGCCGTTGACCTCGGCCGGGCCGTGGCCGCCGTGCGGGTCGATCACCACGTCGCCGCGCACCGAGATGTTGGCGTCCTGCGCGATCTGGGGCGACAGCGGATTGGCCGCGTCCACCCGTAGTCGGACCCGGCCCGCGGCATCCTGCTCCACACCCACCGACGGATTGCCCACCTCGACGTCGCCGTTGGTCGCGTGCGAGGCGTTCTGCCGCACTACGACGACGCCAGTCTCGTAGTCCACGTAGAACGACACGCGGCTCTGGTCCGGACGAGCGGACCGGTCGAACCCGCGGTTGTCGCCCTTGTCGAACAGCGTGCCGTCGAGCTTCGGGTTGAGCACCTCGTCGCCGCCGATGAACGCCGAACCGTGCACCACGCCCGCACCGGGGACCGGGGTGATCCGGATGACGACCACGCGGGCGTTCAGGTCGCGGTTGGTCGCGTCGCCGCCCTGCAGGTCCAGTGCCTCGGCCATGAGCTTGTCGTTGGCGGACACCGGGTCGCGGCCGTAGACCGAGCGGAACAGCGCGTCACGGCGGAGGTCGGCGTCGCCGGGCTGGTCGACCGGTCCCGCGTCCGGTCGCACGATGCCCGGCATGCTCCGGATGGTCTCGGCCTCCGCGCGCAGCACCCGCTCGTACGCCCGGATGTCCGCCTCCAGGATGGCGTTGAGGCCGAGCGCCTCGTCGAGGATCGGCCTGGTCAGGTCCAGCACGATCTCCTTGGCCTTCGCCTTGAGGTCGACCCCGGTGGCCTTCTTGAGGGCCCAGTTCGCGATGCCCGCCCCGGACAGGACCGAGATGGCGTCGTCGGCGATCGACAGCGCCCGGTCCAGGGCGGCCCCCAGCCGGTTCGCCGTGTCGACCAGGTCCCTGGCCTGCTCCTGCACCTTGATCAGCGCGATGCACACCGCGCGGAACGACACCTCCGACGCCGCGAACTGAGCCGCCTGCTCGTACCGCTTACCGCTCGCCGTCTTGAGCCTGGCCACGGCAGCGTCAGCGGCCGGTCCGGTCCACACGGCTGCTAGCGCGTCGGCGAGTTCGGCCAGTTCGCGACCGGTGGCGCTGGTGGTGGCCTGCGCGGCCTCGCACAGCCGGGCGCGCGCGTCGAGGTCCGCCGGTTTGCCGCTGAGCACCCGGTCGGCGAGGTCGCGGATGTCGTCGATGCCGAAGTACTTGAAGACGTTCATCCCAGCCCACCGATGATCCGCCCGAGTGCCCGCGCGGTGGCCGTGTCGTCCCCGCTGTAGGCAGCCGCGGTCTCCCGCAGCTTCCTGGCGAACCCGGCCACCTCGACCTCCGACGCCACCAGATCCTCGAACCGCGTCTGCGTCCAGTCGAAGTGCCCCTGCTGGTACACCGCCGTCGCCTGCACATCACCAACCTGCGGCGGCGCGGCGCACGCACCCTGGAGCCGGACGGCGAGCTCCTCGGTCCGCTTGGCGAGATCGTCCAGTGCGGTCGCGCCCTCGGCTAGCTTGCCGAGTTCCGCGGCGAATCCGGTCACGCTGGGGCCTTTCCGGTGCTGACGGGGGACGGGCGGCAGCATCCTCGCGTGATTCGTACCGCGTACGCCCGGGATCCGCCTCGGTTCACCCGATCGGTGGTCGTAGGCTGACCCCAGGAGGGCGAAATGACCGAAACCACGGCGGCCGAGGTGCTGGCCGAGCTGACCGCACTGGACGACCCGAGGTCACGCGCGGTGAACGAACGCCACGGCGACGACCACGGCGTCAACCTCACCAAGCTGCGCGCCCTGGCCAAGCAACTCAAGACCCAGCACGCCCTCGCGTGCGAACTATGGGCAACAGACGACACCGCCGCCCGCCTGCTGGCGACCCTGATCTGTCGCCCCAAGGAGTTCCCACTCGCCGAACTGGACGCGATGCTCCGCCAGTCCCGCACCCCCAAGACCCACGACTGGCTGGTGAACTACGTCGTCAAGAAGTCCCCGCACTGCGAGCACCTACGCCTAACCTGGCTCGCCGACCCCGATCCCGTGGTCGCGAGCGCAGGCTGGTCCCTCACCGTCGAACGCGTGGCCAAGACCCCCGATGGCCTCGACCTGCCAACCCTGCTCGACACCATCGAAGCCGAGATGAAACCCGCCGCCGCCCGCCTCCAATGGGCCATGAACCACTGCCTGGCCCAGATCGGCATCACCCACCCCCACTACCGCCCCCGAGCCCTCTCCATCGGCGAACGCCTGGAAGTCCTCAAGGACTACCCGACCCCACCCAACTGCACCTCCCCTTACGCCCCCGCCTGGATCACCGAGGTAGTCCGCCGCCAGAACGCCAAGTGACTCCCGGGCGCGAACTGCCGGCTCGGCCATCAGCCGGTGACTGCCGTTGTTCCAACTCTCGGCGTGAGTATCCGGCCTGTCCGGGCGGTTCGATACCAGCGTTCGACTCCTCGTCGATCTCGGCCCAGCCGGGCCCGTGGTGGTGGCTCCGTTCGGTTTCCCTTGCCTGCCACTAGGTGAAGACCTTGCGTTTGAGGATCGCCCACATGACCTTGCGGCGAAGTCCACTCGGAGAGTTCCACCATGCCTTCCGGCGCTGCTGACCAGGTGCAGGGCGGTGTCGCCTCGGTCGCGGGCCTTCCGCACGCCTGTCCGGTCCATCTCGCGTGCGGGGTCGCACCCACAGGCAATCGAGAGTGACGTGGATCACTGCTCGTGTGGCCTTGGGGTGGGCGGGTGGGTGAGCAGGGTCTTTTGTTCGCAGCGCAAACACGTGGTGGGGGCCGGTTGCCGGGTTCGATACTTCGGCGTGCTGGGTGGTGCGGGTTGGTCGATGGACTGCGGGGTGGGGTCGTGGGCTGGAAGCGCAGGTGGTCGTCGTGATGCCTCCGGAGTTGGGGACGGCGGTGTTCGGGGTGTATGCCACGCGGGCGTTGCACCTTGCTGACAAGGCCGGGGTGTTCGTCTACCTCGCCGATCACGGGGGCGCGACGTCGGGTGATGTGGGTGGCGCGCTGGGGGTGGATCGGGAGACTCTGGAGCGGTTGTTGCTGGTTCTGGTGTCGTTGCGGGTTGTTGAGCGTGACGGCCAGGGCGGGCACCGGCTGCCCGAGGATGCGCGGCCCTACCTGGACAAGCGCGAACCGCAGTACGTGCTCGGGTTTGTTGATCACTTGCTGGGGAGTGCCGCGGAGCAGTTCGGGGTCTTGGCGGACTACCTCGCGCGGGGGAAGAAGGCCGTGGATGCTGAGCGGCCCGCGCCGTTTGATGAGTTGTATCGGGATGTGGCCTCCACGAGGCGGTTCCTCGATGCTATGTGGCAGTTGAGTTTCCATGTCTCGCACGAGTTGGCGGGGCTTGCCGAGCTCGGTGAAGCACGAAGGCTCGTCGATGTCGGTGGGGCTAGTGGGCCGTTCTCGGTGGCGGCGTTGAGCATCTACCCGGAGCTGACTTCCACCGTGTTCGATTTGCCTGAGGTTGAGCAGTTCCTCAAGGAGACCGTGGACCGGTACCGGCTGGAGGGCAGGCTCGGGTTCGCGTCGGGCAGCTTCTTCACCGATCCGCTGCCCGAGGGGGACACCTTCGCGTTCGGCTACATCCTGTCCGACTGGGACGACAAGACCTGCGCCGCCCTGTTACGCAAGGCGTACGACGCCTGTGTGCCTGGTGGGCGGGTGCTGGTCATGGAGCGGTTGTTCGACGAGGGCCGCACCGGCCCGTTGCCCACCGCGGTGATGAACCTGTCGATGCACTTCGAGACCGAGGGGCGCCATCGCACACCCGCGGAGTACACAGACCTGTTGCGGGGTGCAGGTTTCACCGAGTGCGCGGTGCGCCGCTCCAGTGCCGACAAGCACCTGGTGATCGGCCGCCGCGTCTGAGTACCCGAGACCGATGAGGGGACCATGCACCCTGACACCGCGCTCCACACTGGACTGCAACGGCTGCCCGGCAGTGCCGAGGAGCTGGCCACCCGGCTCGCCAGTACCGCTCTCTCGGAACTGACCCGCGACGAGATCGACGCCCTGTCCCGCACCTACGACGACGCCCTGGCCGGACCGTCGACCGACGAGAACGAGACCCTGCGGCTGCTGACCCGGCCGTTCAGCACGCGGCTGGTCATCCCCGAGTACTACCGCTACACCGCGCTGCACGTGCACGACTGGTTCATCGCCCGCCAGGACGACGTCGTGGCCGGATGTCTGCTCGCCGCGCACGCCACCCTGGCGGAACTGGCCAGGATCGAACACGAGGAAGCCGCCAGGCACACGGTCGTCCCCGAGCACATCGCCGAGCGGATCCGCAGGCTGGAATCGCTGATCGACCACGTGGGCAGCCTCGCCGTGACACCCGGCACCACGACCGACGACCTCGTGCGCGCCGCGTGGCTCGACGAGCGCAAGCAGCGGCAACTGCTGGTGCTCAAGCGTTGTTGCGGCCTGCGGCGCTCGGACAAGCATGACGAGCACGCCTTCATCCGCGCCGTCCTGGCCTGCGAACTCGCGTTCTACCTGGTGCGCCACTGCGCCCGCCGGGTGCTGGCCGCCCTGCGCGGGGACAGGTCACGACTGGGGTTCCTGGTGGGCCAGGTCGCCGCGTTCGCCGACCTGATCAACCGCGTCTTCCACATGCTCAAGACCCTGTCGCCGGAGCTGTTCCTGGGCTTCCGCGACGCGACGGGTGACGCCAGCGCTCTCCAGTCGTTGAACTACCACCTGATGGAGTTGGTGCTCTACGGCTACGACGAGCGCAAGCTGGAGACCTACACCCGGTTCGCCCACCTCGACCAGATCAACAACGCCCGGCTGCGCGAACTCCAGTCCCTGCGCGATGCCGCACTGTCCGGTGTGGACAGCAGATTGACGCGGGGTTTCGCTGAGGTCGAGCAGCACCTGCTCGTCCTGCGCGGCAGGCACTACGGCCTGGGCCGCACCTACCTGCCCGACATCGCGGGCTCCGGCGGCACCGATGGCGCCGCCTACCTCAAGCGCTACGTCGACAAGACCGGCCTGCGCTCCGGCGACCTGGTCGACGACGCCGACGAGCTGATCACCCGCTACGCCTTCTGCTAGCCCCCGAGAACCGGCCGCGCACCACGGCGGCCGGTTCTCGGGCACCAGGATCAGTAGATGACCCTCGACTCGGCCGTCAACCGCGCGTGCCGGGACTTGCGCAGGTCCCTGGTCACGTTCAACCGCCGCAACCACCGGTCGGTGCCGTCGAACCGGGCCTGGAACGGCTTTCGACCGTGCACCACGCGGTAGTTGTCGATGAACACGATGTCCCCGGGCTCCAGCACCACCCCGCCCATCGCCTTGTCCACCGCGGCACCGATGGTGTCCAGCGCCCGCTGCTCCTGCTCGCCCTGCACGTCCTTCATGTAGTGCGGGTCCAGCCGCAGGTACGGGTCGTCGGGCGAGCCGAACAGCACCGCGACCGGCTCGGGAGAACTCAAGGCGTTGTCGACCCGCTCCAGGCTCCGGCGCCGCAACTCGACCACGCGCGGGTCCGCCCCGGCATCGCCCGCGCCCGCGTTCTCCGGGCGGTGCGAGTCGTCGGGCAGGATGAGGTAGCGCTCCTGCGACAACGCCGCCCGGGTCTCGTCGTCGATGACCACGTCGGCGATGTCGGCCGCGGTGGTCTCGACGCCGTCCGGGTTGCGCAGGCACATCAGCGCCAGGTAGTCGGTGCGCAGCGGGTGGAACGCGTCCTCGGTGTGCCAGACCAGCAGTTCCTCGCTGCCCCAGCCGATCTGGTCGTGCTTGTGCCCCGCCATCGGGAACACGTCGTGCATGATCCGGCCGTCCTGCTGGGTGGCCCAGCCGATCGGTTCCCCGAGCAGGCAGCTGATCAGGAAGAACGCGATGTCGTGGCGCAGCGTCGTGCCACCGTCGCGCGGGGCCCGCCAGTCGGCGGGGGTCGGGCCGAGCGCGCCGTCGTGCACCGGGAGGCCGGCGACGACGAACACCCCGGACGGCTCGCTCATCCGGAAGTCCACCAGGGCCTGGCGCAGCCGCCGGGGCAGTTCGTGGGCGTGCAGCTGGCTCGCGCGGTGGAACTCCGGGTCCTCCACCGAGGAGAACCGGCTCGCCACCTCCCGCACGACCTTGTCGACCTCGACGATGTCCTGTTCGGTGAGTTCAAGTCGGATCAAGGCGGGTTCCTCCTGCCGGACGGGGTTTTCGGGAAGCGGCGCAGGGTCGGGCTGAGCGAGGCGCCGACGGCGGCGACGGCCAGCAGCACCGCGCAGGCCGGGATGCCCGTCCGCGCGCTGCCGGTGACCGTGATCAACAGGCCGCCGACCAGCGGTCCCGCCGTGCCCGCCAGGTCCGTGCACAGCCCGACCACGCCGGAGAGCCTGCCGCGCAGCTCGTCCGGGACGCTGGTCAGCTGGTAGGTCATCACGGTGGTGCCCGCGATCGGGAAGAACGCCGCGGCAACGCCGAGCAGGACGCCCAGCGACAGTCCGGCGGGCACCACCGACATCATCCCCACCACCACGGCGAACACCCAGGACGCGCCGACCACGATCACCCCGGGGCGCACCGCGGCGTGCACGGGGCCCGCTGCGAGCGACCCGACCAGGCCGCCCACGCCGAGGCAGGCCATGGTCAGCCCGATCTCGCCGTAGCCGACACCGTCCACACCGGACACGATGAGCACAGTCACCACCAGCGCGTGGAAGCCGAGGTTCACCGCGAACAACCACAACGCCGTCGCGCGCAACAGGGGTTGCCGCAGCAGCCACCTGAACCCGGCGACCGACCGGCGCTCCGGTTCGGTGGAAACCACGGCGACGCGGGGCAATCGCAGAGTCAGCAGCACCGCGAACGACAAGGCCAAGACCGCCGCCTCGATGGAGAACGGCCACACCTGGTGCAACGCGAACGTGGCACCCGCCAGCACCGGGCCGATCAAGACCGCCGCGAACGGACGAGCGGCATTGCGCGCGAGAGCGTCGGACAGCTGGGAAACGGGCACGACCTGAGGGAGCGCGGCGTGCTCCGCGGGCTGGAATACCGATCCACCAACACCTTCGACCGCCGCGACCACCAACACGACCGCGAAGGAGTACGCACCCGTGGCCAGTGTGACGACCATGCCCACCATCGCCAACGCCCGAGCCCCTTGGGCCACCAGCATGAGGACCCGCCGGTCACACCGGTCCGCGAGCACCCCGGCGGGAACACCGCAGGCCATCCTGGTGCCCGCCAACACGGCGGCGACCGCGGCGACCTGCGCGGCGGACCCGCCGTGCGCCAGCACCAGCAGCGGCAGCGCGATGTAGGCGACCTCGCTCGCCAACTCGGCCAGCAGCATGCTGGACCACAGCACGTGGTAGCCGCGGTTGCGGGACAGGGGAACCGCGTCGACGACTGGGTTCTCGGTGATCGCCGCCTCCCGCGGGGTGCGCACTGCCTGCGCCGAGATCGTGCGCCGCCGCGACCCCGCGGGCCAGGTCTTCAACTCCACGGCGAAACCGGGAGGCAGCGCGCCGGGCGCCGGACCATCGTGTTTTGCCCGGCGGTCAATGTCGTGGACCGCGCGGCGGCCGGGCGGGCACGCTCGGGGGACGCCACGACACCGGACGCCCGACTGGTCCAACCCGTGCGCGGGGGCCGCGGCGGCGCCCACCAGGGCCCGCCTGCCTCGATTCCTATCCCGGTGACCCCCGCGGTCGCCGGTGAGCCCGACCCGTACCGGGCTCCAAGCACGCCTACACCGCCCACCGCAGAGTCGCCGAGGTGCTTGTGAACAGAATGTCCCTGGCCACGCCCGCCACGCAGGCGGAGGCCACCGCGCAGAACCTGACCCAGTTCGAGACGCTGGCGCTGAGCAGCAGGCTCAACCTGGCCGACGGACACGCCCGCCAGGAGTTGACCCCGCCGCAGCGGCGCGTCATCGACGACCTGCCCGCCCTGTGGGTCGAGGCCGCCGAACGGCCCGTCGACGAGATCGAGCGCGCCGCCTGCCACGCCTTCCTCGGCGCGCTCGGCCAGCACAGCCACCCGTTCGACGACGGCAGGGTGCTCGCCTGCTACTCGTCCTCGCTGGCCATGGAGATCTTCGCCCGCGCGCTGGCCACCGAGAGCGACGCCATCGCGCTGATCCACCCCACCTTCGACAACATCCCCGACATCCTGCGCGGCGTCGGCCTGCGCCTGGTCCCGGTCGAGGAGGACGCGCTGCACGACGGGCCGCTGCCGACCGAGCTGCTGAACCGGGTCGGCTGCGTGTTCGTCACCACCCCGAACAACCCCACCGGCCGGGTGCTGCCCGAGGAGCGGCTGCGCGGCCTAGCCGAGCAGTGCGCCGAGCACGGCGTCGTGCTGACCCTGGACACCTCGTTCCGCGGCTTCGACACCGACGCGCACTACGACCACTACGCGGTGCTCGAGGCCAGCGGCTGCCGCTGGGTCGTCATCGAGGACACCGGCAAGCTGTGGCCGACCCTGGAGCTCAAGATCGGCTGGCTCGTCCGCTCGACCGATGTCGGTCTCCCGCTGGAGAAGATCCACTCCGACATCCTGCTCGGTGTCTCGCCGCTGGTGCTGCTGATGGTGCAGAGGTTCGCCGAGGACGCGGCCGGTGGCGGCCTGGCCGACCTGCACCGGCACATTGCCGACAACCGCGCGCTGCTGCGCAACAACCTGGCGGGCGTGCCCGACATCAGCTTCGTGGACACCTTCAGCCGCACCAGCGTCGACCGGCTGCACGTCGGCGCCCGCCAGGGCCTCGACGTCTGGAACGCGGTGCGCGAGCACCAGCTCTACCTGCTGCCCTGCCAGAAGTTCCACTGGGCCAACCCGTCCGAGGGCGCGCACACCCTGCGCGTGGCGCTCTCCCGCAACCCGCTGGCGCTGAGCACCGGCGCGCAGGTGCTGCGCTCGGTCCTCCTGGCCGGGTGACGGCCGCGCACCGAGCCGGGGCGCTCTCGCACACCCGGCGCTGGGACACCACCGTCGTCCAGGCGGTGTCCCGGCCCGGGGTGCTCGACCTCGGACCCGGCTACCTCGAACCGGACCTGCTCCCGGTCGACCTGGTCCGCGACGCCTACGCCACCGCGCTGGCGGAGTTCGGCGCCGCGGCCCTGTCCTACGGCGCGGACCAGGGCAACGAGGTGCTGCGGGCGGGACTGGCCGCGCGCGAGGCCGCCGCGTCCGGGTACCCCTGCGGGCCCGAGCACGTGCTGGTCACCGCCGGGACCTCCCAGGCGCTGCACCTGGTCGGCACGGCGATGGCCGCCCCGGGTGACACCGTGCTGGTCGACCGCCTGTCCTACGACTTCGGCAGGCGCGTCCTCACCGACCACGGGCTCCGGCTGCGCGAGGTGCGCCTCGACGAGGGCGGGATGGACCCCAGGGCGCTGCACGAAGCGCTCACCGCCGAGCGCGCCGCGGGCAGGCACGTCGGCTTCGTGCTGCTGAACCCGACCTTCCACAACCCCACGGGAACCCTCGTCGGCACCGACCGCCGCCGCGAACTGCTCGCGGTGGCGGCCCTGCACGGGGTCCTGGTCGTCGAGGACGACGCCTACGCCGAACTCGGCCTCGACGGCACGGACCTGCCGCCATCGCTGGCGTCGCTCGCGGAGTACGACGGCGTGATCCGGCTGGGCACCTTCGCCAAGACCATCGGGCCCGGTCTTCGGTTGGGGTGGCTCGTCGCCCACCCCGCCGTGGTGACCGGGCTCGCGCGGCGGGGCACGTTCGTCAGCGGCGGGTGCGTGAACCACACGACCTCACTCGCGATCGCCACCCTGGTCCGCGACGGCCACTACGACCGGCGCCTGGACTGGCTGCGCGCCTGCCTGCGGGAACGCCGGGACGCGCTCGTCAACGCCCTGCGCGCCGAGGCGGACGACCTGGCGGAGTTCACCACCCCCGGCGGCGGCTTCTTCCTGTGGTTGCGGTTCCCCCCTGAACGCACCGAGGCCGACCTGCTCGCCGCCGCGGCCGCGGTCGGGGTCAACGCCGCGGCGGGCTCCCGCTTCGGCACCACGGCCGGACCCGCCATCCGCCTCGCCTACAGCTTCACCCCACCCGACGGACTGGCCGAGGCCGCCGCCCGGCTCGCCGCCGCCTGGCGCCCCACCGCCGGACCTGGCCAGAGGAGACACCCATGACCCAGTCACCCACCCTCGCACCCATTCCCGGCCCACCCGCCCACCCAGCACCCATGCCCAGCCCGCCCACCCGGACCGGCCCAGGCGGCTACAGCCTGCCGCTGTCGCCGTCCGGCCGATCGTCGATGCTCACCCCGCCGCCCTGGCACTTCGCAGGCGAGGTCGTGATGGTCGACTACCGCGTCGACCCGGACGCCGCCGCGCGCTTCCTGCCGCCGGAGCTGGAACTCGGCCCGGACCCGGGCGCCGCCGCCGCGATCTGGGCGCAGTGGCAGTGGTGCTCGGAGTCGGCCGACGAGCTGACGTCGCCGCGGCGCTGCCAGTTCGGGGAGTTCCTGATCCTGCTGGCCTGCGAGCACCGCGGCAGGCCGATGGCCCGGTGCCCGTTCGCGTGGGTCGACCACCCGGTGCCGATGGTGCGCGGCTGGGTCCAGGGCATGCCCAAGCAGCTGGGCGCCATCCACCAGACCCGGCCCATGCGCGTCGGCTCGGCCGGACCGAGGCTCGGCGCCGCGGGCCGGTTCGACGGCACGGTCGCCGTCGAGGGCAGGCAGATCGCCGAGGCGAGCGTCGTGGTCACCGAGGAAGCCGTGCAGCCGCCCGCGCTGCACACCGTCCCGCTGGTGCACACCAGGACGTTCCCCGCGTGGCTGCCCGGCGAGCAACCGTTGGCGCAGCTGGTGTCCTCGACGGTCACCGACGTCGAGTTCTCCGAGGTCTGGTCGGGCAGCGCGAGCCTGCGCCTGGACGGCGACGCGATCCCCGACCTCGGCCTGCTCGCCCCCGTGGCGGTCGGCGCCGGGCACGTGTTCGGGTACGCCGAGACCCTGCACGGCGGTTCGGCGCTCAGCTGATCGCTGACGATCGCTCAGTCACGGCCGAAAATTGCCAACCCGGGAATCGTCGACCAGGCAATCGCCAGAAAGGGTGATGCCACACCCTGAAAGTGTGAAGCGGTCATCGAGAATTCGCGTTCCCTTTGTGGCCCGGGTCCCGGCAACGGGACCCGGGCGTTCGGCCTGCGCGCCGACTCTACCCGCGAATCCACTGTGCCGCCCCGGATCCACCGGTGTTCTGCTCGCGCTACACTCGGCCAATGGCGAAATCGGGGGTACTGCAGTACGCGGTGCAATTGGATTCGGTCACCAAGAAGTACCGCTCCGGCCGCAATGAGGTCCACGCCCTGCGCGGCATCACAGCCGCATTCCCGACTGGGTCCTTCACCGCGGTGATGGGGCCTTCCGGTTCCGGGAAAAGCACCTTCCTCAACTGTGTCGCCGGACTCGACCACCCGACCTCCGGGCACATCCTGCTCGGCGGGACCGAGCTGTCCGGGCGCACCGAGGCGCAGCTGACCGAGTTCCGCCGCGACCGCATCGGCTTCGTGTTCCAGGCGTACAACCTGCTCAGCGCGCTCACCGTCGAGGACAACGTGACCATGCCGCTGCGGTTGGCCGACGCCCCCGTCGACCACCAGCACCTGTCCTTCGTGCTGTCCGCCGTCGGGCTCGCCGAGCACCGGACCCGCAGGCCCAACCAGCTCTCCGGCGGCCAGCAGCAGCGCGTCGCCATCGCCCGCGCGCTGATCACCCGGCCCGACCTGGTGTGCGCGGACGAGCCGACCGGCGCGCTCGACAGCCGCACCGGCCGCCAGGTGCTGGCCCTGCTGCGCCAGGTCGTCGACGAGATGGGCCAGACCGTGCTGATGGTGACCCACGACCCGGTGGCCGCCGCCCAGGCCGACACCGTCGTCTTCCTCGCCGACGGCCAGTTGGCTGGCGAGCTGCGCGCGCCCACCCCCGAGCAGGTCGCCGAGCGGATGACCCGCCTGGGGGAGGCGTGAGCCGCCGCGAACGCAAGCAGGAGCGCGAGGACGGCCGCAAGCAGGCCAAGCAGGCAGCCAAGGACGGTCGCAAGGCGGACCGGAAGCGGGCCAGGCAGGACAAGCGCGCGCACCGCCGGGGTCGGCGCAGGCGCGACCTGGCACTGGCCTGGACCACGATCAAGGGCCGCCGGGGCGGTTTCGCCGCCGCCTTCATCGCCGTGCTGTTCGGCTCGGCGGTCATCTGCGCCTGCGGGATCCTGCTGGAGAGCGCGCAGAGCTCCGGCGTCCCGACCGAGCGGTACCACGGTGCGGCGCTGGTCGTCGGCGCCCAGCAGGACCTGCCCGTCGAGGGCGACATCAACCCGCGCTTCGCCGAGCGCGCCACGCTGCCCGCCGACCGGGTCGGCGCCATCGCGGGCGTTCCCGGTGTCACCGCGGCCATCCCGGACACCACCGTCGCGCTGACCGTCGTCACCGACAACGGCACCGCGGGCGCCCCGGACGGCAGCCCCGCGCTCGGCCACGGCTGGGGCAGCGCCCCGCTCGGCCCGTTCACCACCACCCAGGGCAGGGCACCGACCGGACCGGACGACGTCGTGCTCGACACCGCGCTCGCCGACCGCGCGGGCGCCGGTGTCGGGTCGGACGTCCGGCTGGCGGTCGGTTCGCGGGTGTCCACCTTCCACGTCACCGGCCTGGCCGCGCTCTCCGGCGCCGGGCTCGACCGGCAGGCGGCCGCGTTCTTCACCGACGACCGGGCCAGGCAGCTGACCGGCCACCCCGACCGGGTCGCCGCGGTCGGGGTGCTCGCCGCGCCGGACACCGACCTCGACGAACTCGCCGACGCCATCCGGGCCGCTGTCCCGGAACTCGTCGTCTACGCCGACGCCGACCGCGCCGAGGCCGAGTTCCTCGACATCGGCCAGACCCGCTCGGCCCTCACCGAACTCGCCCTCGCCTTCGGCGGCAGCATGGTCGTGGTGATCATGCTGGTGGTGGCCAGCACCCTCGCCCTGTCGGTGCGCCAGCGGATGCGCGAGCTGGCCCTGCTGCGCGCCATCGGCGCCACCCCGAAGCAGGTGCTCGGCATGATCGCCGCCGAGACCACCGTGGTCGGGGTCGCGGGCGCGGTCATCGGTGTCATCCCCGGCATCGCGCTGGCGAGCCTGTTCCAGCACGCGTTCACCCTCTTCGGCGCGATACCACCGGACTTCGAGCTGAGCTACGGCCCGCTGCCGTTGCTCGCCGCCGTCGTGCTGTGCGTGATCGGTGCCCGGCTCGGTGGGTGGCTCGCCGCCCGGCGCGCGGCGAAGGTCAAGCCGGTGGAGGCGCTGTCGGACGCCGCGGTCGAACCGCCCGAGCTGGGCTGGCTGCGCCTGGCGTTCGGCTGGCTGCTCATCCCCGCCGGGCTGGCCGCGGCGATCGTGCTGCCGCTGGTGCTGCCCGGTGAGTCCGCCGCCGAGGGCGCCGCCAGTTCGGCGTTCCTGCTGGTGTTCGCGATCGCCCTGCTCGGGCCGAGGCTGCTCGTCGGCGCGGTGGCCCTGCTCGGCCCCCGGCTCAACCGCGCCTCCGACGTCAGCGGGTTCCTCGCGACGGCCAACGCCCGGGCCAACTCCCGGCGGCTGGCAGCGGCGACAACACCGCTGATCATGGGCATCACGCTGGCGGCCGCGCAGCTGTTCAGCGCCACCACCGCCGACGCGGCCGCGCAGGAGCAGGCCGAGGCCGGGCTGCGCGCGGACTACACGATCACCTCGTCGTCCTCGGGCATTTCCGCCGATGTCGCGGCCGAGTTGCGTGGTGTCGACGGCGTCGGGACCGTGACCCCGGTCGTGCGGAGCCAGGCCATCGCGATGTTCCTGTCCGACGACAGCCCGCAGTACCGGCCCTACGCCGTACAGGGCGTCGACCCCGCCGGGATTGACCGGACGATGGACCTCGGCGTCCTGCACGGCGACCTGGGGCAGTTGCGCGACGACAGCACGGTCGCGCTCAGCAGGCTCGCCGCGGGCACCCTCGACGCGTCCATCGGGTCCACCGTGGAGATCCACCTCGGCGACGGCACCCAGATCAAGCCGAAGGTCGTCGCCCTCTACGAGAAGGGGCTGGGCCTGGGCGACGTCACCCTGCCGCACAAGGTCGTCCTCGACCACACCACCAACCACGTCGACACCTCCGTGCTCGTCTCGGCCGCGAGCGGGGCGGATGTCGCTGCCCTGGGCGACGCGTTGCGGGCCGCGGTGTCGGGATCGCCGACGCTGCGGGTGGACGACCGGAGCGCGTTCATCGCCGCGCGGGGCGAGGAGAGCGGCGACTCGGCGATCGGCTTGGTGCTCAACGGCGTGCTCCTCGGCTACCTGGCGATCATCGTGGTCAACACCCTGGTGATGGCGACGGTGTCCCGGTTCCGCGAGTTCGCCCTGCTCCAGCTGATCGGGGCGACCCGCGAGCAGGTGCGGGCGATGATGCGGGGCGAGACCAAGGTGATCGTGGCCGCCGCGATCATCACCGGCAGCCTCGCCGCGCTGCCCTCGCTCATCGGCACCGCCCTGGGGTTGACCGGCTCGCTGGTGCCGTCGATCCCGCCGCTGACCTACCTCGCCATCGTCCTGGCCGCGGCGCTGCTGGGCTGGTCGGCGATCATGGTGTCCACCCGGATCGCGATGCGGCCGTTGCCGGTGGAGGCGATCGGCGGGCGCGAGTGAGCGGCTGACTCCTCGGAGTTTTCCCGAGGAGTCAACGGCGTGGCTCCGCCAGGAGCCCTGCGGGAGGCTGGTCGCACCGACGACCACCCGGGGGCGCCATGTCCGACCAGCCGGTACTGTCCACACCGGACGCCGCGGAACGCGCCCGGCTTCGGCTGCCCACGGACCGGCCCCGGGTGTCGGCCGGACCGCGCTCGCGCGCCGAGCACCGGGCGGGACTGCCCAAGGACCTGGTGTACCGGCTGCGCATGTTCGGTGTCCGCCGCGGCACCTCGTTGTTCGTCCTCGTCGCCGCGGCCAGCGAGATCGTGTTCGCCCGGTACACCGGAGAGCGCGACTTCGTGGTCGGGGCGAGTGTCGGCGGCGGCGCACCGGTCCCACTGGTGTCCACAGTGGATGGTGCGGAGTCGTTCCACACCTTCCTCGGCGGCGTGCGCAGGGCGGTGCTGGACGCCCGCGGCCCGCTCGAGTCCGACCCGACCGTGCTGCTGGTCGAGGGCGAGCCACCCCAGACCCCGGTGGACCTCGTCGTCTCCGTGGTGGAGCACGGCGAGACCGTCGAGTTGGTGATCGGCTACGACGCCGCCCTGTTCGACGCCACCACCGCCGAGCGGCTCGTCGGCCACCTCACCACCCTGCTGGCGGGCGCGCTCGCCGACCCCGGCCGCGCGGTGTTCCACCTGCCCTTGGTCACCGGCGCCGAGCGGCACCGGCTGCTGCTGGACTGGAACGACACCACCGCCACCTACCCGGCCCACCGGACGCTGCCCGACATCGTCGCCGAGCACGCCCGGCGCACCCCGGACGAGCCCGCCGTCGTCGCCGACACCGGCACGCTCACCTACGCCGAGCTCAACGCGCTGGCCAACCGGTTGGCGCACCGGCTGATCGCCGCGGGTACGCGACCGGAGTACCGGGTCGGCGTCCTGCAGGGCCGCGCCCCGCACGTGGTCGTCTCGGTGCTGGCGGTGCTCAAGGCGGGCGGCACCCTCGTCCCGATGCACCACGGCCAGCCCGACGACCGCCTCCGCTGGGTGCTCGACGAGACCGGCGCCGTCGCCGTGCTGACCGACCGCGCCATGTCCGCCCGCGCGGTGGCCACCGGGGTGCCCGCGATCGTCGTGGACGAGCCCGACCCCACCGAGTGGCCGGACACCGACCCCGACCTGGTCGTGCACCCGGACCAGGTGGCGTACGTGATGTACACGTCCGGCTCGACCGGCACCCCGAAAGGCGCCGCCGTCACCCACCGCGATGTCGTCGCCCTGGGCTGGGACGAGC
This sequence comes from Actinokineospora cianjurensis, assembly GCF_003663795.1. Taxonomy (NCBI): domain Bacteria; kingdom Bacillati; phylum Actinomycetota; class Actinomycetes; order Pseudonocardiales; family Pseudonocardiaceae; genus Actinokineospora; species Actinokineospora cianjurensis. The sequence continues at coordinate 105,935 of NZ_RCDD01000003.1, read as the reverse complement.
GGATGCGCGCCGACGCGCACCGGGTGGTGCTGTTCCACAACTCGCACGCCTTCGACGCCCTCACCTACGAGGTGCTCGTCCCGCTGATCACCGGCGGCCGGACCGTCGTGGCCCCCGACCAGCTCACCCCGCGCCTGCTCGCCCGGCTGATCGCCGACCACGGCGTGACCAGCTCCTGGATCACCGCCGCTCTCTTCGCCCAGTTCACCGACGAGGACCCGCGTTGCTTCACCGGCATGCGGGAGATCTGGACCGGCGGTGAGGCGCCGTCGCCCGCCGCGCTGGAGCGGGCACTGACCGCCTGCCCCGACGTCGTCCTGGTCAACGGGTACGGCCCGACCGAGTGCACCACCTACTCGACGTCGCACCGCCTCAGCCTCGCGGAGGTCAAGGCAGGCAGCACACCGATCGGGCGCCCTCTGGACAACACCCGCGCCTATGTCCTCGACGAGTACCTGGCGCCGGTCCCGACCGGCGCTCCCGGTGAGCTGTACCTGGCGGGGGAGGGGCTGGCTCGCGGGTACTTCGGCAAGCCCGGCTTCACCGCCGAGCGGTTCGTGGCCGATCCGTTCGGCTCCGGCGGCAGGCTCTACCGCACCGGTGACGTCGTGCGGTGGAACAGCGCGGGCGAGCTGGAGTTCGTGGGCCGGACCGACGACCAGGTCAAGCTGCGCGGGTTCCGCATCGAGCTGGGCGAGATCGACACCGCGCTGTGCCTGCACCCCGCGGTCGGCGAGGCCGTCACGGTCGTGCACGAGGCGGGCGAGGCGCGCACCCTGGTCGCCTACGTCGTGTCGACTGGTGTGGACGAGGACACCCTGCGCGACTTCCTGACCGAGCGGCTGCCCAGTTACATGGTCCCGTCGCGGTTCGTGGCACTCGACAGCATGCCCATCACCGTGAACGGCAAGGTCGACCGCCGCGCGCTGCCCGACCCGAACGCCGTGGCCACCGCAACCCTTGTCGCCCCGCGCACCGACGCCGAGCGAGCGCTGGCCGAGGTGTGGTGCGAGTTGCTGGGCCTGGACCGGGTGAGCGTCACCGACAGCTTCTTCGCGCTCGGCGGCGACTCCATCCTCACCATGAAGGTGGTGAACCGGGCCCGCGCCCGTGGCATCGCCCTCACCGTCGAGGACGTGTTCGACACCCCGACCATCGCCGAACTCGCCGCGGTCGAGAGCGCGCCACCGGCCACAGTGGACATCGAGCCCACGCTCCGACCGGATCTCGACCACCTGGCCGAGCGCCTCGGCGGCGGGGTCGAGGACGTGTACCCGTTGACGGCCATGCAGAGCGGCATGCTGTTCGACACCCTGATGGCCCCCGACGCCCGCCTGCACGTGGTCCAGATCGTGCTGGAGGTCGGCTCGGTGGACGACCCGGCCGTGTTGGACCGGGCTTGGCAGCATGCCGCGACCCAGCACCCGGTCCTGCGCACCGCTGTCGTCTGGGAAGGGGTCGACGCCCCGGTGCAGGTCGTCCGCCGCCAAGTCCGGACCCCGGTGACGCACGTCGACCTGCGCGCCGAGGCGGACCCCGCCGAGCAGGTGAACCGGCTGCGCGAGCGGGAGAAGGCGACCGGGTTCGACCTCGCCGCCCCGCCGCTGCACCGGATCACCCTGGCCAGGACGACCGACGCGGACATCACGATCATCTGGACCCTGCACCACATCCTGCTCGACGGCTGGAGCTCCGCCGAACTCATCCGCGACGTGTTCGACGCCTACACCGCGCTGCGGGCGGGGACCGGGCCGCAGCCGGTGGTCCGGCGGCCGTTCCGCGACTTCGTGGCCTGGGCGGACCTGCCCGTCGCGGCGGCGGCCGAGGCGCACTGGCGGCAGCGGATCTCGGGCCTCGGCACGCCGACCGCCCTCCCGGAGGTGGCGCCCCGCGACGACACCCACCGGCCTTGCGCGACGGCACGCGTCGACCGGGACGTGCCCGCCGCGGTGGTGGCGGACCTGGGCCGGTTCGCCCGCGGCCACGGCCTCACGGTCAACACCCTGGTCCAAGGCGCCTGGGCGGTGCTGCTGTCCCGGCACACCGCGCGCGGGGACATCTGCTTCGGCACCACCGCGACCGTGCGGCCCACCGACCTGGCCGACGTGGACTCGGTGGTCGGGCCGCTGATCAACACCCTGCCGACCCGGGTGGAGGTGGACGAGCGGCGGGACCTGCTGCCCTGGTTGCGGGACCTGCAGGCCGAGCAGGTCGCCGCGCGCCGGTACGCCTCGGTGCCGCTGCCCAGGATCCAGGGCTGGAGCGGGGTGCCGTCCGGGGCCAACCTGTTCGACACCATCGTCGTGTTCCAGAACTACCCGTTCGACCGCGGCGCGGTGGCGGCGGGCCTGCGGCTGCGGTCCTTCGACGTGGAGTTCACCTCGAACTTCCCGATCGCGCTGTGCGTGCTGCCCGGCGACGAGATGTCCATCCAGATCCTGCACGACCCCGCCCTGTTCGACACGGCCACTGTCGAGCGGATCTCCGCCCACCTCATCACCCTGCTCGAATCCCTGGCGCGGCAGGGCGATGACGCTGTTCTCGGCGACCTGCGCATGCTGACCGACGCCGAGCAACGCACGATCATCGACCAGTGGGGCGCGGCGACCGACACCGGTCAGCGCGTCCACGAGGTGATCGCCGAGCGAGCACAGTCCACACCGGACGACATCGCACTGGGCTCCGGCCTCACCTACGCCGAACTCGACGGCCACGCCAACCGGCTCGCCCGATTCCTGCTGCGCCAAGGCATCGGACTCGGCACGGTCGTCGGCATCGGACTCGAACCCGGCGCGGACCTGGTGACCGCCGTGCTGGCCACGGTCAAGACCGGCGCTGCTTACCTGCCTCTCGACCCGACATATCCGGTGCGCCTGCTGGCCACCGCCATCGCCGGAGCACGCCCCGCCGTCGTCCTCACCACCGACGACCACGCGGGAATCCTGGCCGCAGCGGGCGCCAAGACCGCGATCATGAACCAGCCCGCCGTCTTCGACCACCCGGACACCGCGCCCGACCCGATCGGCGGCCCGGACGACCTCGCGGCCATCAGCTACACCGCGGACCCCGAGGGCACGCCACGCGCCGTGCTCCTCACCCACCGCGCGTTGGCCGCACCGGAACTGCTGGCCAGCGGGGGAGCGGCCGTCCTGGGCGGACGCGGTGTGGTGCGGGTCCTCGACGCGCGGCTGCGGCCCGTGCCCGCCGGGGTGGTCGGTGAACTCCACGTCGATGCCCGGGCCTGGGGTTACCTCGGCCGCCCCGGCCGCACCGCCCAGCGGTTCGTCGCCGACCCGTTCGGCGACGGCACCCGGCTGCACCGGACCGGCGAACTCGCCCGCTGGAGCGCTGAGGGCGCGTTGGAGGTCGTCGGCCGCACCGACGAGCAAGTGGTGGTCCAGGGGACTCGGGTCGAACCGGCCGAGGTGGCGCTCGTCCTGCGCGGCCACAGCGGCGTGCGGGACGCGGCCGTCGTCGTCCGCGCTGACGACACCGGGTCCGCCCGGCTCACCGCCTATGTCGTCGCGGTCCCCGGCGGACCCGCCCCCACCGGGCGTGATCTCAAGACGCACGTCGCCGACCACCTGCCCGCCGCTGCCGTGCCCGCGTCGATACGGCTGGTGCCCAAGCTGCCGGGGCACCAGGGCAGGCAGGGGCCGACCGCGCCGGAGTCCACCTACCTCGCGCCGCGCAACCCGACCGAGGAAGCGCTGTGCCTGCTGTGGTCGGACGTGCTGCACGTCGACCGGGTGGGCGCCGACGACGACTTCTTCCGGCTGGGCGGCGACTCGATCACCAGCATCCGGCTCGTCTCCCGGATCCGGTCCTCGTTCACCGTCGACCTCTCCCCGCACGACCTGTTCGACCGCCCCCGGCTGGCGGAGTTGGCCGCGGTGATCCAGGAGCGGGTGCTGGACCGGCTGCTGTCCGCGCCCGGCGCCTGAGCGGGACTTGGAAGGGACCTCCCCGTGACGTCTTTGGATGACAAGCTCGCCGCCCTGCCCGAGCACCTGCGTGCGGAAGCGCTGCGCAGGCTCGCCGGGACCCAACCGCCCGCGGCCCCGGCGCCGACCGTGCCGGTGGTGGCCCGCGGCGGCCCGCTGCCGCTGTCCTCGGCCCAGCAGAGCCTGTGGTTCCTCGCCGAGTTGGACCCGGGCAGCGTCGAGTACAACGCCACTTGGGCGCTGCGGCTGCGCGGCGACCTCGACTTGGACGCCGTGACCACCGCCGTCGACACCGTCGTCAGCAGGCACGAGTCGCTGCGCACCACGTTCGACTCGATCGACGGGCGCGGCGTGCAGATCGTGCGCGCCCACATCCCCGTGCCGGTCCCCGTGCTGGACGGTAATGGCGAAACCGCTGTGCTGGAGCACCTGCGCACCGAGATGGCCACACCGTTCGACCTGCGCACCGGACCGGTGCTGCGCGCGCAGGTCGTGCGGGTCGCCGAGCAGGAACACGTGCTCGCGCTGACCATGCACCACATCGTCGGCGACGGCTGGTCCACCGGACGCCTCTTCGGCGAACTCGCCGCCGTCTACACCGCCGAGGTCCAGGGCACCGCACCGCAACTGCCCGACCTGGTGGTGCAGTACCCGGACTACGCGGCCTGGGAGCAGGACCGGGCATCGAGTGGCGCGCTCGACGACGGGCTCGACCACTGGCGCCGGGTCCTCGACGGCGTGCGGCCCCTCGACCTGCCCACCGACCGACCTCGCCCACCCGTGCGCACGCCCGCAGGCGCGGTGCACGTGTTCGACCTGCCCGCCGACCTGGTGTCCCGGCTGCGCGCACTGGCGGTGGAGAGCGGGTCGACCCTGTTCATGCCGCTGGCCGCCGCGACTACGGTGCTGCTGTCGCGGTACTCCGGGGAGCGGGACATCGCTGTAGGGACGGTCACCGCGGGCCGCGAGTTGCCCGAACTGGACGACCTCGTCGGCCTGTTCATCAACACCGTGGTGCTGCGCTCCCAGGTCGACGAGACCGCGACGTTCACCGAGTTCCTCGCCGCGTTCCGCTCGACCCTGCTGGAGGCGTTCGCGCACGCCGACGTGCCGTTCCACCGGCTGGTCGAGGCGCTGCGGCCCGAGCGCGACCCGAGCAGGCCGCCGCTGGTGCAGGTCATGGTCAACCTGCAGAACACCGCCGACACCGTGCCCACCATCCCCGGGCTGGTGGTGACCGAGGTGAAGCCGCCCATCGAGGTGGCGAAGCTGGACCTCGCGTTCGACTTCGACGACCACGGCGACGCGCTGACCTGCTCGGTCGAGTACAGCACCGACCTCTACGACGCGGCCACCGTCGAGCGCATGGGCGGGCACCTGCTGGTCCTGCTGGAGAGCGCGGTCCGGGCCCCCGAGGAGCCGATGCGCGGGCTGGCGATGCTGACCGAGCGCGAACAGCACGACCTCACAGTCGGCTGGCAAGGCCGCGAGTTGGCGACCGGGCCGGTCCGCCCGATCCACGAGGTGTTCGACGACCGCGCCGCGCTGCACCCCGACGCCGTGGCCGTGCGCAGCGGGCACGACCGGCTCACCTTCGCCGGGCTCGTCGCCCGAGCCAACCAGGTGGCGAACCACCTGGTGGAGCTGGGCGTGCGGCCCGGTGTGCTGGTCGGGGTCTGCCTCGATCGCGGTGTGGACGCCGTGGTCGCGCTGCTGGGCGTGCTCAAGGCCGGTGGCGCGTTCGTGCCGGTGGACCCCGAGTACCCGGCGCGGCGGGTGACCGAGATGCTGACCGACGCCGCGGTCCCGGTGGTGATCACCGAGCGGGCGCTGAGCGACCGGGTCACCGGAACCGGTGCGGCTCTGCTCTTCCCGGACGAAGTCGAGTCCACTTCGGACGATTCGGCGCCTGGTGTCGAGGTGTCGCCGGACGACCTGGCGTACGTCGTCTACACCTCGGGGTCGACCGGCAAGCCCAAGGGTGTGCGGATCAGCCACCGCAACGTGCACTTCATCGTGCACGTCTGGGACGACCGCTACGGGCTGAGCGCACTGCGCGGGCGCTGCCTGTCGGTGTCCAGCCTCGGTGTCGACCTGTTCTTCGGCGACTTCCTGCTCTCGGCCCTGTTCGGCGGCGAGATGCTCGTCGGCCCCGCCGAGGTGATGACCGACCCACCCGCGCTCGCCGCGCTGGTCGCGGCCGAGGCGCCGCAGATCCTGATCACCACGCCGTCGCTGCTCAAGGCCGTCGCCCAGGAGCCGGAGTGGGTCGGCGGTCTCGCCGCGCTGCGCGTGCTGGCCATCGGGTCCGAGCCGTGGCTGGTCGAGGATTGCGCCCAGGTACTGGCCCACCTCGGTCCGGATACCCTGGTCACCAACAACTACGGCGCCACCGAGACCACTGTGGACTCCACGGTGTTCGACGTGCGGTCGGTCGGCGAGGACGGCCCGGCGATCATGCCGATCGGTCGACCACTGGCCAACACCACGGTCTACGTCCTCGACCCGCACGGCCGCCCGGTGCCGGTCGGTGTGCCCGGCGAGATCCACGTCGGCGGCGACGGTGTCGCCCAGGGCTACCTCAACCGCCCCGAGTTGACCGAGCAGCGGTTCACCGCCGACCCGTTCGCCACGACCCCCGGGGCTCGGCTCTACCGGACGGGCGATGTCGGCCGGTGGCGCGTCGACGGCACCCTGGAGATCGCGGGCCGGGTCGACGACCAGGTCAAGGTCCGCGGGTTCCGCGTCGAACTCGGCGAGGTGGAGACCGCCATGGCCCGCCACGTGGGCATTTCCGCTGCCGCGGCGGCCGTGCGGCGTACCGACGACGGCCGCGACCGCCTGGTCGGCTACGCGGTGCCCGCCGCTGGTGGCGTGCCCGACTTGGCCGCGCTCCGCGCGTTCCTGGCCGACAGCCTGCCCGATCCCGCCGTGCCCTCGGCGTTGGTCGTCCTCGACGCGCTGCCGATGACCCCGAACGGCACCCTCGACCGCCGCGCCCTGCCGACGCCGCAGTGGCAGGTGCGCGGTGCGGCAGACCGGGTGGCGCCGCGCGATCACGTGGAGACCGTGCTGGTCGAGGTGTGGGCGGACCTGCTGGGCGCCGACCGGGCCGCGATCGGCGTCACCGACAACTTCTTCGGCCTCGGCGGCGACTCCATCGTCGGCCTGCGGGTCGTGTCCCGGGCCCGGCAGGCCGGTCTGCGGCTCAGCGCCAAGCAGATCTTCCTGCACCAGACCATCGCCGAACTGGCGCGCATGGTCACCGTCGACGAGGCGCCCACCGCCGTGGCAGGCCCCGCGACCGGTGAGGCCCGCCTGACCCCGGTCCAGCGCTGGTACTTCGAGCGCTTCCCCGACGGCGCGGCGCACTACACCCAGTCGGTGTTCCTCGAACTGGCGCCCGAGGTCGACCTCGCCGCGCTGGACACCGCGCTGACCGCCGTGTTCGACCACCACGACGCGTTCCGCCTCCGGTTCGAGCACACGGCCGATGGATGGCGCCAGCACTACACCGAGTCCGGCCACGGCATCACCAGCCAGTCGGTCGACTTGTCCGTTGTGGAGGATTGGGAAGCCGCTGTTCGAACGGCTACTTTGGCCGCGCAGATAGGCATGCGGCTGACCGGTGGTCCCGTGGGTGCCGCCATCCTGTTCACCTCCGATGACGCTTCCCGGCTTCTCCTCGCCGCGCACCACCTCGTGGTCGACGGCGTGTCCTGGCGGGTGATCCTCGCGGACCTCGCACAGGCGTACGCCGCCGCCGCGCAAGGCCGCGCGCCCGAACTCCCCGGGCGCACCAGCTCGTTCGGCCACTGGTCGGAGCGCCTGCACGAAGCCGTCGCGGCGGGCCGCTTCGACGCTGAGCGCGAGTACTGGGCCGCCGTGGAGCGGGAGGTCGACCAGCCTCTCCCGGTCGACGACGACGGCCCGAACCTGGTCGGCAGCTCAGCCGTGGTGTCGGTCGAGATGGACCCGGACACGACCACGGCCTTGTTGCAGGACGTGCCCGACACCTACCGCACACAGGTCAACGACATCCTGCTCAGTGCGCTTGCCGCCGTGCTGACCCGCTGGACCGGCGGCGCCACCATCGGCGTCGAGATCGAGGGCCACGGCCGCGAAGACCTGTTCCCCGACGTCGACCTGTCCAGCACGGTCGGTTGGTTCACCACGATCTACCCCGTCGCCCTCACCCCCGGACCCGACTGGGCCACCACCATCAAGACCGTCAAGGAACGCCTCCGCGCCGTCCCCTCCGCGGGCCTGGGCTATGGCGCATTGCGCTACCTCGCCGAGGACTCTGGCCTCGGGCAGGTGGGGGAGTGCCAGGTCGGGTTCAACTACCACGGCCGGTTAGACCTAGACGAGACCGACGACGGCGCCCCCTACCGGCGCTGGCTAACCAGTCCGGTCCGCGACGAGGGTGACGACCTCGCCCGCGCCAACCTGATCGAGGTCATCGGCATGGTCCGCGAAGGGCGGCTCCGGTTCGACTGGGAGTACTCCACCGCCCGCCACGACCACGCCACCATCGCGCGCCTGGCCGAGGAGTACACCGCCGCGCTCCGCGAGATCGTCGAGCACTGCGCCCAGCCGGGCACCGGCGGCCGCACCCCGTCGGACTTCCCGCTGGCCGGGCTGGACCAGGCGAGCGTTGACCGGATCGCGGGCGACGGAACCCTGGTCGAGGACGTCTACCCGCTGACCCCCATGCAGAACGGCCTGCTGTTCCACTCCCTCGGCGGGCACGACACCGACATCTACCTCACCCACTTCGGCGTTCACCTCGACGGCGTCACCGACCCCCGGGAGCTCGACGGGGCCTGGCAGCGCGTGCTCGACGCGACCCCGGTCCTGCGCACGGCGGTGTCCGGCGCCGAGGCGGGCGAGCCCCGTCAGGTCGTCCACAAGGGTGTTCGACTGCCAGTGGCGCACCACGACTGGCGCGGGTTGACCGAGGCCGAGCGCGACGAGGCCGAGCGGGCGCTGTGGGAGGAGGCCAAGCGCACTCGGATCGACCTGACCCGCCCGCCGCTGCTGCGCCTGCACCTGGCCCGGACCAGCGACACCAGCGTGTTCCTGCTCTGCTCGTCGCACCACATCCTGCTGGACGGCTGGAGCTTCGCCGAGGTCCTGTCCGACGTCTACGAGCAGTACGCCGCGCGGACCCCGGTCGCCCCCAAGGCCCGCAGGCCGTACCGCGAGTACGTGCGGTGGCTCGGCGAACAGGACCAGGACGCGGCGGCGGAGCACTGGCGCGGCGTGCTGGCCGGGTTCACCGCGCCCACCCCGCTCCCGTTCGACCGCGTCCCTACCCGCGCGCACCAGACACACGACTCCGCCTGGTTCGACCTGGCCCTGAGTGCCGTCGACACCACTCGACTGGTCGACTTCGCTCGCCACAGCCGGGTCACGGTCAACACGATCCTGCAAGCCGCGTGGGCGCTGCTGCTGGCCCGGTTCAGCGGCGAACGCGACGTCTGCTTCGGCACCACCGTGTCCGGCAGGCCAGCCGACCTCGCCGGTGCCGACGACATGATCGGCCTGTTCATCAACACCCTGCCCGCCCGGATCACCCTCGACCGCGACCTCGACGTCGCGTCCTGGCTGCGCCGGATCCAGGAGCAGCAGGTCCACGCCCGCCAGCACGAACACGTGTCACTGGCCCAGGTGCGGCAGTGGAGCGAGGTGGAGCAGGGCAGCGGACTGTTCGACAGCGCCGTGGTGTTCGAGAACTACCCGTGGGACGCCGACGCGGCAGGCAAGAGCGGGCTGGTCGCGCGGTCGATGACCAGCGCCGAGTCCTCCACCTTCGCCCTGACCTGTGTCGCCGAGCTGACCGGCGCGCTGAGCATGCGCTTCGGCTACGACCCGCACTTGTTCGACCGGGACACCGCCGCACGCATGTCCGAGCACCTGTTGCGCACGCTGTCGGACCTGGTCGAGTCCCCGACCGCGCCGCTGTCACGGCTGCCCGCGGTCGGTGGCGAGGAACTGCGCAGGCTCGTGGTCGACTGGAACGACTCGGCGGCCGAGTACCCGCAGCGGTGCCTGCACGAGATCTTCGCCGACCACGCGCGCCGCACCCCGGACGCACCCGCCGTGGTCTGCGGGGACGTGCGGCTCACCTACGGCGAACTGGACGCCCGCGCCGATCTCTTGGCCGGGGAGTTGGCCATGCGCGGTGTGGGGCTGGAGGTCCCGGTCGCGGTGTTCCTCGATGGCGGACCGGACATGATCACCGCGCTGCTCGGCGTGCTCAAGGCAGGCGGCGCCTACGTGCCCGTCGACCCGGGCTACCCGGCCGAGCGCGTGGCCCACCTGTTCGCCGACACGGCCGTCCCGCTGGTGCTCACCGAGTCCCGACTGGTCGACCGGCTTCCGGCCACGGCGGCGGAGGTGTTCCTGCTCGACGGGCCCAGGGCTGTCGCGGCCCCGCTACCTGCGGTGGTTGTGCACCCGGACAACCTCGCCGGGCTGATCTTCACCTCCGGGTCGACCGGCATCCCCAAGGGCTCGATGATCACCCACCGGGGTCTGGTGCGGCTGGTCCTCGCCGAGGGCGAGCACACCTTCGGCGGCGCGCCGGTCATCGCCCAGCACCACTCCATCTCGTTCGACGCGGCCCAGAACGAGATCTGGAACGCCCTGCTCACCGGCGCCTGCCTGGCCGTTCGGCCCGGCGGCTTCCACTCGGTGGACGAGCTCGCGGACTTCCTGCGGGCCAACGACGTCGCCGCCATGTCCTTCGCGGCCGGGTTCTTCCACGCCATCGCCGACACCGACCCCGGCATCCTGTCCGGACTGCGGAAGGTGGTCTGCGGCGGCGAGGCGCTCTCGCCCGCGCACTGCGCCAAGGTGCTCGACCGGCTGCCCGACCTGCGGATCGTCAACGCCTATGGGCCCACCGAGTGCTCGGTGACGGCGACCTGTTCCCCGGTCGAGGAGATCCCGGCAGGCGCGGTGGCGGTGCCGGTCGGCAGGCCGGTCGCCAACTCCACCGTGCACCTGCTCGACCGCGACCTCAACCCGGTCCCGGTCGGTGTCGCGGGCGAGGCGTACATCGGCGGTGACGGTGTCACCCGAGGCTTCCTGTCTCGGCCGGGGATGACCGCCGAGCGGTTCGTCGCGGACCCGTTCGGACCGCCCGGGTCCCGGGTGTACCGCACCGGTGACCTCATGCGCAGGCGCCCCGACGGCACCCTGGAGTTCGTCGGGCGCACCGACGACCAGGTCAAGGTCCGCGGCTTCCGGATCGAGCTGGCCGAGGTCGAGAAGGCCGTCGCCCGGCACCCCCGGGTGGCCACGACCGCGGTCGTCGTCCGCGAGGACCGGCCCGGTCGCAAGCAACTGGTCGGGTATGTCGTGCCTGACGGTGAGCTGGATCCGGTCGAGCTGCGGGCCTTCGTGGCCGCCGCGCTGCCCGAGCACATGGTGCCCGCCGCGTTCGTCGTCCTCGACCGGTTCCCGCTCACCCCGAACGGCAAGGTCGACCGCCGGGCGCTGCCCGCTCCCGTTGCGGGGTCCGCTGACCGGCCGCACGTGGCCCCGAGCAGCCCCGACGAACACGCCATGGCCGCGATCTGGGCGGACGTGCTCGGCGTGGCCCGGATCGGTGCCCGGGACAACTTCTTCGACCTCGGCGGCGACTCGATCCTCAGCATCCAGGTGGTGTTCCGCAGCAGGCAGGCGGGCCTGGCGATCTCGTCGAGCGACCTGTTCCGCTACCCGACCATCGCCGAGCTGACCGCGGTGGCGGGCCAGGGCGAGCGGGTCGTGGCCAACCAGGGCGTGGTCGAGGGCGCGGTGCCGCTGACCCCGATCCAGCGCTCGTTCTTCGACCGCGAGCCCGTCGCGCCGCACCACTTCAACCAGGCCGTCCTCGTCGAACTGGTCGAGGGTGTCGACGAGGCCGCCGTGCGCGCCGCGTTCGCCGCCGTGCTCGACCACCACGACGCCCTGCGCATGCGCTACACCGTCGAGGACGGGCGGTGGACGCAGTACAACGCGCCGGTGGAAGCGGGCGAGGTGCTCCGGCGCGTTGACCTCTCCGCCGTCGCCGAGGCCGACCGCGCCGAGGTGATCCGCGCGCTCTCGGTCGAGGCTGACTCCACAATGGACCTGGCGAACGGGCCGCTGCTGCGCGCGGTGCTGTTCGACTGCGGCCCCGGCGGCCGCCCGTGGCTGCACATCACCGCCCACCACCTGGTGATCGACACCGTGTCGTGGCGGGTGCTCAGCGACGACCTGGACACCGCGTACCGCCAGGCCCGCGCGGGCGAGCCTGTCCGACTCGGCGCCAAGACGACCTCGTTCCGCGACTGGGCGCTGCGGCTGGCCGGACACGTCATCGACGGCGGTTTCGACGACGATCTCGAACACTGGGTCGCCCTCCCTGCTCCGACTCCGCTCCCGGTCGACCACAACGGGCCCAACGTCGTGTCCTCCCGGCAGGTGCTGCGGTTCTCGCTCACCGAACAGGACACCGCCATCCTGCTGCACGTCGCCCCCGGCACCTTCCGCGCCCGGGTCAACGACGTGCTGCTCGGCGCACTGGCCTGGGCGCTGTGCCGCTGGACCGGCTCGGACCGGCTGCTGGTCGAACTGGAGGGCCACGGCCGCGAGGAGATCTTCGACGACGTCGACCTGTCCCGCACCGTCGGCTGGTTCACCACCTCGTACCCGGTGCTGCTCGCCGTGCCTGAGGGTGACGACTGGGCGTCGCTGGTGAAGTCTGTGCGCCGCAGTCTGCGCGCGGTACCCACCAACGGCCTGAGCCACGGCGCACTGTCCCACCTCAGCCCGTCCGGAGTACTGGCGGAGCGTGCCCATCCGCAGGTGGTGTTCAACTACCACAGCCAAATCGACGAGATCACCCGCGTAGCCGGCCGCTCCCTCTACCACACCTTCCACGACAGCACCGGCGCCGAACAGCACTCCGGCGAAAAGGCGTTGCAGCTCCTGGAGATCGTCGGCGCCGCACAAGACGGACGCCTGTCGTTCGACTGGCACTACTCCACCGCAGTCCACGACTTGTCCACCGTCGAACACGTGGCGGGGGAGTTCCTGGCCGCCCTGACCGCCATCGCCCGCCAGTGCGACGCGACGGTCGAGGGAGAACTGCCGTGAGCACCGTGGACCACCGGACGCTGACTGACCTGCTGACCCGCTTGGCGGCCGTGCACCCGGAGCCCGTGTCGTCGGTGCCGCAGGTGGACGACAAGGAGGTGTCGGACTGGTTCGACACCTCGACCGACCCGGCGATCGCGCGGGCGTCGGTGGCGGTGGCGCGGAAGGTGCCGGGCGCGCAGCCGGCCGTCGCGATTGGGGTGGAGACCTCGGGGACCGGTCGCGTGGTCACTGCCGGGTTTGCTTTCCCGGTCGGCCTGCTGACCGAGCCGTTTGCCGCCATCGCCCGCCGGTGCGACCCGACGGTCGAGAGAGAGGTGCCGTGAGCACCGTGGATCACCGGACGCTGACTGACCTGTCGACCCGTTTAACTGCCGTGCATTCTGTGGCGAGCACGCAGCTCGCCGTGCGGTGGCAGGGCGAGGTGATCGTCACCGAGACCAGGGCGGCGACCGCGCGCACCAGCCGCGCGGTAACGGCCGGCTCCGCCTTGCTGGCTGGCTCGCTGACGAAGCCGTGCACTGCCGTCGCCCGCCAGTGTGGTGCGATCGTGGAGGGGGAGTTGTCGTGGATCGCCGGACGTTGACCGATCTGTTGACCCGCTTGGCGGCCGTGCACTCGGTGCCGGGCGCGCAGCTCGCCGTGCGGTGGCGGGGCGAGGTGATCACCGCCGAGATCGGGGTGGAGACCTCCGGCACCAGCCGCGTGGTCACCGCCGGATCTGCCTTCCCGGTCGGCTCGCTCACTAAGCCGTTCACCGCCACCGCCGCGATGATGCTGGTGGCCGATGGCGATCTGGAGCTCGACGAGCCCATCGGTGAGTACCTGCGTGAGGTGCGCGGAACGGCCACCGGGCAGGTCACCCTGCGCGGGCTGCTCAGCCACACCGCCGGGCTAGCTGCCAATGTCGACGAACTGCCCACCGGCACCACCCGCCGTCGCTGGGCCGGGACGCGGGCCGGGCATGCCGTGGCGCATCAGCCGGGAACCGCGTTCTCCTACGCCAACACCGGGTACCTCCTGGCGGGCCTGCTCGTCGAGGAGGTCACCGGTATGGGGTGGCGCGAGGCTGTTCAGTCGATGGTGTTGCGGCCGTTGGACATCAAGCCCTCGTTCGTGCTCGGCCCGGTCGCCCGCGGTCCCATCACCGGGCACGCCGTGCTGCGCGATGGCACGGTGGTCCCGGTCGCCGCGCAGACCGTCACCGCGCTGGAGGAACCGGTCGCCGCACTGGCCGCCAGCGCCACCGACCTGGTGCGGTTCGCCGAAGCCCACCTGCCCAGTCATCCCGGGCCGGGACTGCTGGATCCCGGTCGCGCCAAGGACATGCGGCGCGATGTGACCGCTGGGCTGGCCGCGGGGCCGTTCGGGCTGGCTGACGGCTGGGGTGCGGGGTGGTCGCTCTACCGGAGCAGCGGACCGGAGTGGTTCGGCCACGACGGCACCGGCGACGGCGCCTGGTCGCACCTGCGCGTGGAACCCGACAGCGGCACGGTCGTCGCCCTGCTGACCAACGCCAACACCGGCGTGGACGTCTGGGAGGCGCTCGTCGCCGAACTCGGCATCGAGATCGGCCACCACTCCATGTCCCACCTCGTCGACCCAGGCGACCCGGTGGCCGGGCCCACCGACGCCGTTGGCCGCTACACCAACGGGTCCGAGAGCTACACCGTCACGGCGGACGCGGGCCGCCTGCACCTGGCCGCCGACGCCGAGCCGAGCGCGGAGCTGACCTGCTACGACAGCGACCAGTTCACCACCACCGCCCGCACCGGCGCGCTGCCCCTGCTCGGCCGCTTCCTCCGGCACCCGGGCACCGGCGAGATCCACTCCCTCCAGGTCACCGGCCGCCTGGCCAGGCGCACGTGATCACCCCACGGAGGAATCCCCGATGACCGAACGCACCCTGTACCAGCGGTTCGCCGACACCGCCGCACGGTTCCCCGACGTCGTCGCGCTGGAGGTCGGCGACCGGGCAGTGACCTACCGGCAACTCCACGCCCACGCCGAGGCCCTCGCCGCCGCACTGCCCCTGGCTGCGGGTACGGCACAGCCCCGGATCGCGCTGTTGGCCAGCCGCAGCCTCGTGGCGTTCACCGGGTACCTCGCCGCCCTCCGGCTCGGTGCCGCCGTCGTGCCGCTCAACCCGCGCTACCCGGCCAGGCGCAACGCCCTGATCTGCCGCACCGCCCGCCCGGACGTGCTGATCGCCGACGAGTCCGGCGCCGACCAGCTCGACGGGGACCTGGCCGACCTCGCGGGCTCGGTGTTCGAACTGGCCGACGACGACGTGCCCGATCTCGATCCCGGCAGCCTGCCCGCACATCGCCCGGACCCCGACGCGGTCGCCTATGTGCTGTTCACCTCCGGCTCCACCGGCACACCGAAGGGCGTCCCGATCACCCACCGCGCGGCGGCGGCGTACGTGGCGCACAACGCCGACCACTACGGCCTCGAACCCGGCTGCCGCACCTCGCACACCTTCGACCTGACCTTCGACCCGTCGGTGTTCGACCTGTTCGCCACCTGGAGCAGCGGCGCGACCCTGGTGTGCCCGCAGCGCGAGGACCTGCTGAACCCGGTCGACTACCTCGTCGACCGGGCCATCACGCACTGGTTCTCCGTGCCGTCCGCGGTTTCGGTCAGCACGGGCCTCGGCGCGCTGCCCGCCCGCCGGGTCACCACCTTGCGGCACAGCGTGTTCATCGGCGAGCAGTTGACCTACACGCAGGCGGCGGCGTGGCAACGGCTCAACCCGAGCGCGCCCATCGACAACGTCTACGGCCCGACCGAGCTGACCGTCGCCTGCACCCGCTACCGCCTGCCCGCCGACCCCGCGCGGTGGCCCACCACGTCGAACGACACCGTGCCGATCGGACCGGTGTACGACTTCCTGGCCTCGGTCGTCGTCGGTGAGGACGGTTTCCCCGCGGTGGAGGGCGAACTGTGCGTGCGCGGCGTCCAGCGGTTCGACGGGTATGTGCGCGAGGAGGACAACCGGGGCCGGTTCCTGGTCCACGACGACGGCCGCTGGTCTGAGTCGTCGAGCGCGGTCCCAGGGCCGGAGGAGTACTACCGGACCGGCGACCGGGTCCGCTGGGAGCACGGCGAACTGGTCCACCTCGGCAGGTTGGACCAGCAGGTCAAGATCCGCGGCTACCGGGTGGAACTCGGCGAGATCGAGTCGGTGCTGACCCGGCACGAGGCCGCCACCCAGGCCGTCGTCGTCGTACTGCGCGAGGGGGACGCGGTGCGGCTGGCCGGTTTCTACACCGGCACCGAGGTGCCCGACCGGCAGTTCACCCACTGGCTGCGCGAGCGGCTGCCCGCGCACATGGTGCCCGAGCGGCTGACCCACCTGCCCGCGCTGCCGCTCAACGCCAACGGCAAGGTCGACCGCACCGCCCTCCTGGCGCTGTCCCCGAGCTGACCGCGCACCGGGACGGGGTTCGCTCGGACACCCGGCCCGCGAGCCCCGCCCCCGCGAAGAACGGACAACCCGTGCTGACCACTCCACCGGCCCAACCCTCCCAGCCCGCCCAGCCCACCCAATCCTCCCCACCCTCCACATCAGACACCCGGATCCCGCCGGAACGCGCACTCGCGCCTATCGCCTGGCGATCCGTGCTCGTCGTCGCGGGCCTGCTGTTCGCCGCATTGATGGCCTTGGCGGGCAGGCACGGGTACCTGCTCGACGAGTTGTACACGCGCGTCGCTGGCCAGCACCTCGCGTGGGCGCAGATCGACCAGCCGCCCTTGCCCGCGCTGGTGGCACGCCTGGAGACGATCCTCCTCGGCGACACCGTCACCGCGCTGCGCGTCGCCCCGGCGCTGGTCGCGGCCGCGCTGGTGGTGCTCTCCGCGCTGATCGCCCGAGAACTCGGCGGCACCGGACGGGCCCAGTTCCTCGCGGCGGCGGCCGCGGCGACCAGCGGGTTCGTGGCCAACACCGGGCACTTCCTGACCACCAACGACTTCGACGCCCTGTCCTGGGTCGGCGTGTTGTTGCTGGCGATCCGGATGGCGCGCACCCGCGACCTCAAGCTGTGGTTGGCCATCGGCGCCGTGGTGGGCGTCGGGCTCTACGGGAAGTACCTCATCGCGCTGCTGCTGATCTCGCTGGCCGTGTCGGTGCTGGTCTGCGGCCCGCGCGACCTGCTGCGCGGCAAGTGGCTCCCGCTCGGCGTGCTGATCGCGCTGGTCATCCCGGCGCCGGTGCTGCTGTGGCAGGCGTTCACCGGTTGGCCGCAGTTCGAGATGGCCGCCGCGGTGTCCAAGGCCCTCGAAGACCTGGCCGTCGTGTCGTTCCTGCCCATCCTGATCCTCATCATGGGCCTGTTCCTGACCCCGTTCTGGGTCGCCGGGCTCGTCGCGCTGCTGCGCAGGCCGCGGTGGCGCCAGTACCGGTTCGTCGCGGTGGCGTTCCCGGTGATGATCGCGCTGCTGATCGTCACCGGCGGGCCGTCCAACTACGCGTCGGCGTTGCAGTTCGTGCTGCTCTCCGCCGGTGCGGTGGTGGTCGACGGGTGGACGCGCACGGTGACCCGCAAGGTGGTCATCGGCGTGGCGCTGGTCGCCAACGCGGCGCTGTCGGCGGTGCTGACCCTGCCCGTGCTCCCCATCCAGACCTACGCCGACGACGGGGTGCTGCAGAACTCGTCCTTCGTGCAGTTCGACCAGGTCGGCTGGCCGGAACTCGCCGCGCAGGCCGCCGCCGTGTACCGGGCGCTGCCCGCCGAGGACCAGGCCCGCGCGGTGTTCTACGGCAACCACTACGGGCAGGCCGGGGCGCTGGACCGGTACGGCCCCGAACTCGGGCTGCCGCGGGCGTACAGCGGCCACAACTCGTACGCGGACTTCGGTGTGCCGACCGAGGACAAGACCGTCGTGATCGCCATCGGTGTCGACCGCGCCCTGTTCACCGACCTGTTCGCCTCCTGCGAGCAGCGCGGCGCGTTCACCCTCGACCTCCCGGTTTCGGACCGTGGTCAGGAGTTCCTGGTCTGCCGCGACCCGGTGCGCTCGTGGGCGCAGACCTGGCCGCGGTTGCGCTGGATCGGCTTCCAGTGCCCGTACACCACGAAGCCGGTGACGGCCACCAGCGCGACCGGCTGCGACTGACCGGACACCGGTCCGGCAACACCCCGCCCAGCGGTCCGTGCCCAGCGCACGACCGCTGGGCTGTTGCCGTCCGCTGGTCGGCCGAGTGTCCGGTTGGGACCCTGTGGCATGTGCCGCCCGGTGGTGTTGCCGGGTGACATCCCGGGCTCGTTCCGCGTGGTTCCCCGGGTTGGTTCCGGGGTCGTTCTCGCGGCTGATGTGGCGGCCGGAGGGGTGTGGCATGCTTTTGGCAGGGGTCGCAGGGGGTAGACCACAGAAGGAGATGTGTGGTGCGTGGTCAGCGCAAGTCCTCCGACGACGACGTCCGCGACGTGTCGGAAGCCGAGCGGGAGGAAGAGGAACGCGAGGCCCGCGAGATTCGCGAGCGGGTGTTGCGCTTCCTCGAGGAGCAGAACGGCGGGTCCGGTGTGGAGGGATGACCGGCACCGGTCGCCGGTGAGGCCGAACGCCGCCGGATAGCCGTTGCCGCGTGGGCGAACGGTGGTGCGGCTGTCGCGCGTTCACCGTTGTGTTCAGGGATCCGGTGGAGCGCGCCGCTATCCATGAACGATGTCGAACAACATCGCCCCCGGGCAGACGGTCGCGGTCCGCGTCGTCACACCCGAGCTGTCCCTGCCCTCCGACACCCCCGGCCGCACCGACACCGCGGCGAACGTGCGGACCGTGCGGCGGTACTACGAGACCGTCGACGCGGACGCCGTCGAGGAGTTGGTGGCCTTGTTCGCGGTCGACGGCGTCTACCGCAGGCCGGGCTACCAGCCGCTTGAGGGCCGCGAGGCGATCGAGCGCTTCTACCGCGACCAACGGGTCATCGAGTCCGGCAGGCACACCCTCACCCACGTCACCGCCGAGGCCGCCGCCGTCGCCGTGCACGGGGAGTTCGACGGCGTCCTCAAGGACGGCACGCGGGTCGGGCTGCGCTTCGCCGACTTCTTCGAGTTCGACGCGCAGGGCCTGTTCGCGCGTCGGGACACCTTCTTCTTCGCCCCCGCGGTGTGACCGTGGCGAACACGACGTGGAACCGGCGGATCCTGCCCGACGACCAGCGGCTCACCCCGGCTCAGCTCGCCGATCGGACGGCCGCCCCCGCTTTCGGTGAGGTCCTGACCGAGCACATGGTGTCCCTGGAGTGGTCGGCCGAGCGGGGCTGGCACAACGCGGCCGTGCTGCCGTTCGGCCCGCTGCCGTTGGCGCCCTCGACGGTCGGCCTGCACTACGGGCAGGTCGTGTTCGAGGGCCTCAAGGCGTACGCCCAGCCGGACGGGTCCGTGGCCGCGTTCCGGCCGGAGCACCACGCGTCGCGGTTCCAGCGCTCGGCGGCCCGCCTGGCGATGCCGGAGCTGCCGGTGGGGCTGTTCCTGGAGTCCCTGGCCGAACTGGTGGCCGCGGACCGGCGCTGGGTGCCCGAGGTCGAGTCGCAGAGCCTGTACCTGCGCCCGGTCCTGTTCGCCACCGACCCCAGCCTCGCGCTGCGGCCCTCGGCCACCTACCGCTTCCTCGTGCTGGCCGCGGTCACCGAGGACTTCTTCGGCGCCGAGGCCCCACCGGTCGCGGTGTGGGCGAGCACCCGGTACTCGCGGGCGGCCAGCGGTGGCACGGGCGAGGCCAAGTGCGCGGGCAACTACGCCGGTGCCTTCGTCGCGCAGGTCGAGGCCGCCGAACACGGGTGCCAGCAGGTCGTCTGGCTCGACGCCGCCGAACACCGGTGGGTCGAGGAGATGGGCGGCATGAACCTGTTCTTCGCTTACGGCGACCACCTGATCACCCCGCCGCTGTCCGGGTCGCTGCTGCCCGGCGTCACCCGGGCCTCGCTGCTCGCCCTCGCGGCGGAACTGGGGTTCACCGTCGAGGAACGGCGGATCACCCTGGAGCGGTGGCGGGAGGACTGCCGGTCCGGGGCGATGACCGAGGCGTTCGCCTGCGGCACCGCCGCCGTGATCACCCCGGTCGGCCGGGTCGCCGCCGCCTCCGGCGACTTCACCGTCGGCGACGGCGGGGCGGGCACCGCGGCCAAGCGGCTGCGCGGGGCCCTGGTCGACCTGCAGCGCGGCCGGGCCGAGGACCCCAGGGGGTGGCGGTACCGGCTGGCCGAGCGCTGAACCGCCGCGCCCCCGGCTGTGGTGTCCTGGTTGTGGTGCCGGGGGCGCGGGGGCGGCGACCTGATGGGCCTGGGGTCGGTGTTTTACCCACGGCGCAAATACCGGCGGGCTGATTCGCGGGCGCGCTTACGCTGGGTCGAGCCGACCCACCGGACCGCGGCTCATGCTGCCCGCCAGCGCGAGGAAGCCCATGACCGTCCACCTGCTCGGGCCCGTGGAGATCAGCGCCGACGACGGCGACCCGCGGCTGCACCGGCGCAAGCAGCGGCTGCTGCTCGCCCTGCTGGCCGCGTGCGCCAACCGCGTGGTGCCGGTCGAACGCATCATCGACGTGCTCTGGGAGGACGACCCGCCCCCACCGACCGTGCGCAACCAGGTCCACGTCCACGTCGGCGCGGTGCGCAGGGCGCTGACCGCGGCCACCGGCGACCCCGGCGCCCTGGAGACCACCGCGACCGGGTACCTGCTGCACTCCCCGCCGGTGGTGGTCGACGTGCGCGAGTTCGAGGACGCCGTGGCCGCGGGTGTGCGGTGGCAGGCCGCCGGTCAGCAGAGCGCCGCCTCGGCCGCGTTCGCCAAGGCCCTGGCCTGTTGGCGGGGTGCGCCGCTGGTCGGGCTGGACGGCCGCTACGCCGCCGCCGAGGCCGCGCGGTTGCGCGAGCGGTGGTTGTTCGCCCGTGAACGCCAGACGGACATCGAGCTGGCCCTGGGTCGGCACGCCGAGTTGCTGCCGGTGCTCGCCGGTCTGCTCGAGGCGCACCCGCTGCACGAGGGGTTCCGCCGCAGCTACATGATCGCGCTCTACCGGTGCGGACGCGTCGCCGACGCATTGGCCGCCTACCGGGACGGGCGGCGGCTGCTGACCGAGGAGCTGGGCATCGAACCGACCGCGGCGCTTCGCGAGGTGCAGCAGGCGATCCTGCGCGGCGCCCCCGCGGACCGGCTTGCCGCACCGGTGCTGGCGACCGCGCCGCCCCGCCAGTTGCCTGCCGAGGCCAGTCCGTTCGTGGGGCGGGACGAGGTGCTGGCCAGGATCGACGCGATGACCGCGGCGGACCGTGACCGGGTGCCGGTGGTGCTGACCGGGCCGGCCGGGGTCGGCAAGACCGCGGTCTGCACCCGCTGGGCGCACCGGGTCAGGGATCGCTTCCCGGACGGGGAGTTGTACGTGGACCTGCGGGGGAGTGGTCCGCTGCCGTTGGACCCGGCGGCCGTACTCGCCCGGTTCCTGCGCGCGCTGGGCATGGCGCCGGACCGGGTGCCCGCGGACTGCGCCGAGGCCGCTGCCGAGTACCGGTCGCTGCTCGCACCGACCAAGACCCTCGTCGTGCTGGACGACGCCGCGTCCGCCGAGCAGGTGCGCCCGCTGCTGCCGGGGACGCGGTCCTGCCAGGTGCTGGTCACCAGTCGTCACGACCTCGCCGAACTGGAGGCGGGCGACGGGGCCGCACGGATCGCGCTGCCCGACCTGTCCTCGGCCGAGGCGCAGGCGCTGGTCACCGTGCTCGCCGCGGGCGGGCGCGCCCCGGTGGTCCTCGCCTCGCTTTCCGGGCGCAGACCGGTGGAGCTGCGGCGGGCCGCGGCGCGGTTGTCCGATCGAATGGCCGAGGGCCGAGGAATGGAACGGGCGGCGGTGGTCGAGCCGATTCGCCGTTCGCTGCCCTGAGAAAGTCTCATACTGCCCGATCCTTTCTTGGGTGTGGCCGGGTTCGCCGCTGTGAATCGGACTGAGAGCATGCCAGGACAATTGTGTTGGTGCGGCTGGACGTGGCCTTTTCTCGCCAACCTCGCTTGTCGGCGTGGGGCAACCGCCATTCGGAGTGTCGGTGCGGATGGTTGCCGTGGGCCGGTCTGGACTAGTCCGCAGGGACGCGGTAATGTCGCTTAGCGCCCGAGGGTCGCTTATTGTGCAGCGGGTGCGGCTCGTACCGGGGAAATGTCAACGGGCGCAATCCGTCTAGGGGGCACAGTGCTGCGAATCCACTTCGGCGTTGGTGACCTCGCGCGGGTCCGGATGGTGACCGGGCTGGGGGTGATCGCGGAGAGCGTGTTCGCGCTCGACCTGTTCGGCAGGCCGGGCAGCGTGTTCGGCCGGTGGCGCAAGCGGGTCCGCAGCAGGCTCGGCGGCAGGCTCGACGGCATCGAGCGCACGGTCCGGGAGCAGTTACCCCTGCAGGACTTACTCTGGCTCGTCGAGCGGCCGGAGGGCGGTGGCGGGCGCGGTGCCCTGCCCGCGTCCAGCAGGCACCTCGCCGAGGCCGTGTTCGAGTTCGGCAACGCCGCCGTCGTCCCGTACTGGGAACAGGGCCTGGCGCACCTGCGCGCCGAGCGCGACGACCGCGGCCGGGTGGTCATCTCCGGCGGCATGGACCGCCTGCTCGGCAGCCTGCACCCCAACCTGTACTGGGACGCGCCGGTCCTCTACGTCTCCACCCCCGGCCCCGACCGCGACATCCACCTCGACGGCCAGGGACTGCTGCTCAGCCCCGCGCTCTTCCTGGCTCCCCGCACCTGCGCCTTCGTCGACGCCGAGGACTCCGGCCCCCCGGTCCTGGCCTACTCCACCGCCTTCACCGCCGCCACCACCCCCGACGACGAGGACCGCGACGACGCGGGCGGCCAGGCCCTCGGCAACCTCGTCGGCCACACCCGCGCCGCCGCACTCCAGGTCCTCTCGGACAACTGCACCACAAGCGAACTGGCCGAGCGCCTCGGCATCTCCATCGCGGGCGCCAGCAAGCACGCCACCGTGCTGCGCAAGGCGGGCCTCATCCGCACCGCCCGCCACCGCAACGCCGTCCTGCACACCCTCACCCCCCTCGGTGTCGCCCTGTTGCAGCGCACCGTCCTGGTCAACCGAACCTCCATCCCCGCCTGACCGTCCTCAGTGGACACCCGACCCCCGGGAGGAACCCCATGACCACCAACCCCTTCGACGACCCCGACGGCACCTTCCTCGTCCTGGTCAACGCCGAGGGCCAACACTCCCTCTGGCCCACCTTCGCCCCCACCCCCACCGGCTGGACCCCCACCCACGGCCCCACCACCCGAGCCGACGCCCTCGCCCACATCGACCACACCTGGGTCGACATGCGCCCGAACAGCCTGATCGAGGCCATGGGCCGCTGAGCGCTCCGGTTGCGCGCGCCTGCTCAGTCCGGGATGGCTTTCGCCGCGATGAGCAGGGGGCCGGAGGTGAGCAGGACCGAGACGGCGTTGCCGTTGCCCGCCACGAGGACCTCACCGACGCGAAACGGGTCTGGGACGCGCCGGTTGATCTCCTTGGGGATGGACAACCGCAGCTTCCGGTCGTCCTCCAGGTTGATCGCCACCGAACCCCCGACGTACTGGTCCACCTGAGCCACCCCCGTCGTCCACCCGGTGCGGGCGGCCGCCTCGGCCCGCGTGCGCCACCGCACCCGGTGGACCGCCCCCTCGACCGCGTAGAAGCTGCCCACCGTCGCGGCCAGCACGATCCACAGGGTCTGGAACGTGGGCTGGTCCACGTGCCACCGCGCCAGGATGAACCCGAGCAGCATCGCCAGCACCACGGTCCCGAAACTCGCCGACACCAGCGCACGCTTGCTCAACCGCGCCACGGCATCCGCCGCGTCCCGCTCCGCCATCAGGTGCGTGCGCGGCACCGTCACCTTCCCCAACTCCACAACCGCTCTCGCCTGAAACTTCTCCCGCGCCACCTCGACCGCGAGATCGCCCACCCCACACCCCCTGCTCGACACCCCGACGCCGCCATGATCAACGACCACCACCAGCCGCACCCCGAAACCGGCCCGATTACGCCGGGTGGCCCAATGACGGCGCCGTAGTCCAAGGAGCCATCAACGGCCCGCCGCACTTCGGAGCCCTGGAATCAGCTACCAGCGGCCAATGGACGACAAGCACCGGTAGAGCGAGGACCTCGTCGGGCGTGACAAACGGATAGCTCGGCGCGGGGGGATCGCTTCCCGGATGGTGCCGTCGACGGGTGCCTGGGAGCGGGCCTTCGCCCTTGCGGCCGAACTGCACATGTCGACCGGCGCCCTGCGAAGCGCTGTCGCGGCAAAGGAACGCGGCCATGGAGTCCCCCGTGAGAAGAGCTCGCCGCGGTCGTCCCGCACGGCCTGCAAGTCTTACGCGGTCGGCCTCGAACGGATCCGACGTGTGACCACGACCCTCTCCGACAACTTCCGGCTCCTCGCCGACGTGATGGCAGGCCCGCACGGCCTACCCATCTCACCTGCGACTCATCGTCGTCGCCTGCGCGGGAGATCAGCCGCGCTGCCGCGAGACTGCATGCAGACGGCCTGGTCGAGCACGTCGTGTTCTCCGGTGGTGCCGCCAAGGATTCCGGCAGGCGGTGGACCTCCCGGCGCGACGGGTTCCAGGCAGGTTGTGTGCACTTCCCCCCCGTTCGCTGGGCTTCCTGGCGGTGTAGCGGCGTCCGGATCGCCCCGTCTGGGCGTATCGGGGGTGCGGGCCTTCGCCTAGATTGGTCTGGACCATAACGCCGGGTGGAGGAGGGCCATGTCCTGGAAGAGGTGGGGCACCGTCGTCGCTGTTGGGGCGGTGGCGGTCGGAGTGGCGGTTGTCGGGGTTCCCGCGCAGGCTCATGGCGGGGGCGGTGGGGTTCGGGCGGTCGGGTACTACACGCAGTGGAGTCACCAGGACCGCGGGGTGCCTGTCCGCTACATCGTCGACAACGGCTCGGCGGCGAGGTTGACGCACCTCAACTACGCCTTCGGTCTGCTCGACGAACAAGGCAGCTGCGTCAGTTCAGACCCGACGGCCGACTACCGGCGGTTGATCCCGGCGCGGGAATCCGTTAGCGGCAAGGCGGATCGGCCCGGTCAGGCGCTCGCGGGCAACCTCAACCAGCTCAAGCAGCTCAAGCAGAAGTTCCCGAAGCTGCGCGTCTACATCTCGCTCGGCGGCTGGATCGGCTCCGCGTACTTCTCCAACGCCGCGCTGACCCCGCAGTCCCGCGCGGCGCATGTCCGGTCCTGCATTGACCTGTGGCTCAAGGGAAATCTGCCCGGTGCGCCCGCAGGCGCGGGCAAGGGGGTGTTCGACGGGATCGACCTGGACTGGGAGTGGCCCGCGACCGACGGCAACGTGGGCAACGTGGTTCGGCCTGAGGACAAGCAGAACTTCACCGCGTTGCTGCGCGAGTACCGCGTCCAGCTCGACCGGCAGGGGTTCAAGGACCGCAGGACCTACGACCTCACCGCGTTCCTGCCCGCCAACCGGGAGGCGATGGACCGCGGGTACGAGCTCGCCGAGGTGTACCGGCTGCTGACCTTCGCCACCGTGCAGGGCTACGACTACCACGGCGCCTGGGAACGGACCGCCAACCAGCAGTCGGCCCTGCGCGTCCCCGACGGCGACCCGACCACCCCCAAGGACAGCGGCGAGATCGTCGTCGACGCTCACCTGGAACGCGGCGCCCCCCGAGACAAGATCACCCTGGGTGTCCCGTACTACGGCCGCGGCTGGACCGGCCTGCCGAACCAGAACAACGGCCTGTTCCAACAATCCACCGGCCCCGCCCCCGGCACCCACGAAGCGGGCTACGACGACTACCGCACCCTCAAGGGCCTCCTGACAAGCGGCAAGTACACCCTGCACCGCGACAACAAGGCGGGCCACGCCTGGCTCTTCAACGGCACCACCTTCTGGACCTACGACGACCCGACCGAGCTCACCCGCAAGGGCCGCTACATCCGCGACCGCGGCCTCGGCGGCGCCATGATCTGGTCCCTCGACGGCGACACACCCCAGGGCGAGCTGATCCGCGCGCTGTCCGCCGGGTTGCACCGGCGCTGAGGCTGTTCTCCTGCACAAGCCAATGACCGCCAAGGGAGCGACGTCCGCAGTGGAACGTCGCTCCCTTGGCGGAGGCTTCAGCTCTCGGCGGAGCGGGTCGCGGTTTCCAGGGACCTCGTCAGGGTGCGGAGCCAGCGGGTGGCCGTCGCCGGGTCGTTCTGGTCGAGGGGTTCGTTGACGCCGGGCAGGACCTTGACCGCGTAGCCGGTGTAGGTGCCGGGGGCGTAGATCTGGTGCCGGTACCACGGGCGGTTCGGCAGGCCCTCGGTCCGGGTGAGGGCGCGTTCCTGGGCCAGCAGCGACCTGTTGAGCCGGGCGAGCCGGTCACCACCGCCGAGGTCGCGTTCCCGCATTAGTCTGTCCCGAGTGGACTCCAGCCTTTCCGTGGCACGCAACCACTCCTGGGCCGCCCTGGTCGCCGCCCGGACGTCCACACCGCGTTTGCCCGCGGCTTCGAGGTAGATGAGGGTCTCGCGCGCGTAGTCCGAGTAGTTGAACGGGATCACGTCGGCCTGGGCCAGGCGGAGGCCGAGCAGGCCGGTGGTCTTGGCGGCGGTGGACTGGTAGCGCGCGCCGGGGTCGAGGAAGCGGTGGGTGAACTGGGGGTCGTCGATGGTGCTGTGGTAGTTGCCGTTGGGGGAGTGGAAGCCGATGTCGGCCGAGGCGATGCCCAGGCGGTCCAGGAAGGCGGTGTAGTCGGAGCCGCTGCCCAGGCGGCCGGGGGTCGTGGCGCCCTGCGCGGCCCAGTTGTCGTGGACCGTGCCGCCCGCGGGGTCGGGGACGGACTGGGTGACCGCCGTGATCAGGTCGTCAAGAGCGGGAACCGCTGCCGCACCGAAGGACCGGCCCGCGGTGCCGTCCATGTTCAGGTAGGCGACCGCGCCCCGCCGCAGTTCTGGCGCCAATTGCTCCACCCACTCGGTCGAGCCGAGCAGCCCGTACTCCTCGCCGTCCCAGCCCGCGATGACGATGGTCCGCTCCGGGCGCCAGCCGGTCTTGAGCAGCCGGGAGAGCCCGTAGGCGATCTGCAGGGCCGAGGTCCAGCCGCTGGTGTTGTCGGTGCTGCCGTACACCCAGGCGTCCCGGTGGGCGCCGATGACGACCTTCTCGTCCGGGTGGGTGCGGCCCTTGATCTCGGTGATGACGTTGTCCACCGGCACCTGCCGGTAGTCGATGTCGAGGTCCAGGTGCGCCTCGGTCGGGCCGGGGCCCACGCGGTACGGGAAGTCCAGCCCGCCCTGCCAGGTCGCGGGCACCGCCGGGCCGCCCAGCGCGCGCAGCAGGTGTTGGGCCTCGCCGTAGGAGATCGGAGTGGTCGGGATGCGGGGCAGGTTGTCCGCGTCCTCCGGGTCGATCCGGTCGGTGCCGGGCACGGACGGCTCGCCCGGGGTCAGCGGGTCGCCGGGGTACTGGAAGATGTACTGCACGCTGCCGCGCTGGATCGCGTCGGCAGGCCGCCACGGGCCGTCGGGGTAGACCGGGCCGCGCACGAACCCGTCGTCCTTGGGGTCGGAGTAGATGATCAGCCCCTTGGCGCCGCGCTCCTGCGCGACCTTCGACTTGACACCCCGGAAGCTGCCGCCGTAGCGCGCCAGCACGATCTTGCCCCGGACGTCGACGCCGAGTTCGGTGAGCCGCTGGTAGTCCTCCGGCAGGCCGTAGTTGACGTACACCACCAGACCGGTGACGTCCCCGGCGGGCGAGTACGCGTTGTAACCGACCACGGCCTCGTCCAGGTGCTCCTGACCCGGGTAGGGCTTCTCCTTGACGCTCAACACGCGCCTGGTCGGGGCGGTGATCTCCACCTTGATGTCCTTGGGCACCGACGTGTAGACGGAGTAGCGGGCATGGCGGGCGGGCAACCCCCACCCCTTTAGCTTGCGCGTCGCGTACTCACCGGAATCCCGGTTGCCCTCCGTCCCGACGAGCTGCGGCCGCGCCGACAGCGTCGTGTTCAACGCGAGCGCCTGCGCGGGATCGATGGCGGCCAGGAAGTCCTTCTCCACCCGCCGTTGTGCGGCGGAGTGAGCGGCGGTGAACCCGAGCAGGGATCCGTCCTGCGCGGCAGCGGGCACCACGGTCAGTGCGGAGACAACCCCCACCACGACCACGCCCGCGACAACCTTGGAACTGCGCTGGGTGATACTTCGCATCCACCCAGTCAGCCACCTCGCCGTCGCGCGCGGTACCCACTGATCGTCCGGTGTCCTACCAGGTGGACATCTGGGAACACTGAGGCTGGGGAATGAAGCACGGCCCAGATCAAGGTCCAGTCGGTGAAGGGTTTGTCGCCACCGGGCTCGGTCCGGTGCGCGACCATCAACCGGCCGTCACCGCTGATGGCGAAGGCGAGTACCTTCCCAGAGGTGTCCTCCTGGGCGACGACCCCGACGAACTAGCCGCCCGCCGCGCCGCCCTGGAAAGCCGGTTCGCCCACTGACCTCCGCGCATTCGTCCGTGCGGCGGATGGCATTCCCGCGGGGTGGCCCCACCCTGGGGTGATGGACGACGTGCCGGGTCTGGTCGTGTCGAACACGCTGTCCGGCACGGTCTTCGGGTCCGTGGTGCAGGCCGGGGTCGTGACCGTGGCGGTCGGGGCGGTCCCGGTGCTCCCGCGGCAGCTCCCGGCGGCAACGCCCCACTTCGTCGGTCGCCATGCGGAACTGGCCGAACTCGACCGGCTGGTCGACGGGGCGGCGAACGCGGTGGTCGTGTCAGCGGTGGACGGCACCGCGGGCATCGGGAAGACCGCGCTGGCGTTGCGCTGGGCGAACGCGGTCGAGCACCGCTTTCCGGACGGCCAGTTGTACGCCGACCTGGTGGGGTTCGGCCTGCGGGAGCCGGTGTCGTGCGCCGCGGTGCTGGACGGTTTCCTCATGGCGCTGGGGGTCCAGGCGGCCCAGGTGCCCGCGGGCCTGAACGCCAAGTGCGGTCTGTACCGGAGCCTGTTGCGCGGCCGACGGGTGATGATCGTGCTCGACAACGCCAGGGACAGCGGTCACGTGCGACCGCTGCTGCCGGGCACCGCGGGGAGTCTGGTCCTGGTCACCAGCCGCAACGCGATGGACGGCCTGGTCGCTCGGGACGGCGCTTGGCGGCTGCCGCTCGGCCTGCTCACGCACGAGGACGTGCTGGCCCTGCTCGAACGGCGCCTCGGCGTGGCGCGGGTGGCGCGGGAGCGGAACGCGGCCCTCGCGCTGGCCCGGCGGTGTGCCGGGCTCCCGCTCGCGTTGAGCATCGTCGCCGCCCGCGCGGCGAGCCGTCCTGATGTCCGGCTGGTCGACCTGGCGGAGGAACTGGCCGACGAGGACGCCGTGCTCGACGGCCTCGACCTCCACGAGTCCGATGTGGATGTCCGCACGGTCTTCTCCTGGTCGTACCGGGCGCTGTCCCCGCAGGTGAAGGAGGTCTTCCGGCTGCTCGGCCTGCACCGGAGCACGGACATCACCGGTACCGCCGTGGCGAGTCTCGCAGGGCAGCCGGTGCGTCGCGCTCGAGGTCATCTCGACCGCTTGGTCGCGGCCGGGTTGCTGGAGCGGCACGGTGCGGGCCGGTACCGCATGCACG
This sequence comes from Actinokineospora cianjurensis, assembly GCF_003663795.1. NCBI lineage: Bacteria > Bacillati > Actinomycetota > Actinomycetes > Pseudonocardiales > Pseudonocardiaceae > Actinokineospora > Actinokineospora cianjurensis. The sequence continues at coordinate 76,249 of NZ_RCDD01000003.1, read as the reverse complement.
ACCTCATGCGGGTCTACGCGGCCGAACTCTCGCGTTCGCTGGACGCGGAGGATCGGAGCGCCGCGCTGCACCGCCTGTTCGACCACTACGCGCACTCAGCGTGGTCAGCCGACGAGCAGTTGTACCCCTACCGAGGTGGAACGCCTCCCGGCGGACCTCGCGACGGCGCCATCATCGACGCACCCACCGACTACGACAGCGCGCTCCAGTGGTTCACCGCCGAACACGCGACCTTGGTGACAGCGGTCGAGCACGCGGCGGCAGCGGGGTTCGACGCCCACGCGTGGCACCTGTCCCGGTGGCTGTCGACCTACCTCGACCGAAGCGGGCACTGGGAGGACTACGTCGGTGTCCTGCGCGCGGCGGCCGACGCGGCCACCCGACTCGGCGACCGGACGATGCTCGCGCAGACCTTGCGGCGACTGGGACGGGCCACTCTCCTGCGGCGGGAGTTCGACGAGGCACTGAGCTGCTGCGCCCGCGCCCTGCGGATCCACCAGGAGACGGGCGACAGGGAGGGGATGGCCCGCGCGTACCGCAACATTGCGATGATCCACCAGGAGCGGGGGGATTACGACGGCGCGCTCGCCAACGCGACGCGGTCTCGTGACCTGTTCCGGCTCACGGGCAACAGGTCCGGCGAGGCCAGGGCCTTGCACGCGCTCGCGTGGTGCGGTGCTGAATCCGGCCAGTACGCGCAGGCGTTGGTCCACTCCCGCAGTGCCATCGGCATGTTCGAGTCGCTGGAGGCCGCCGACCACCAAGGCGAGGCCAGCGCCGTGGAGGTGCAGGCTTATGTGTTGCACCGCACCGGGCACCGAGAAGAGTGCGTCGCCCACTACCGGCGGGCGATCCGGCTGTGGCGGCGGCTCGGGAACCGCTTCTACGAGGCTGGAACCCTGAAACGCCTGGGTGTCGTGTACCGCGAACTCGGCGACGTGGACTCGGCCAGGGACGCGTGGAGCCGCGCCGCTGAGATCTTCACGGAGTTGGGCCACGACGACGCCGAGGTGGTCCGACGAGGACTCGCCGAGCTCGACTAGCCGACTGCGCAGGCTGGATCAGCGGTCAGGAGTCGGCGGTGTCGTCGCGGGCTTGGCGGCGTTGTTGTTCGGCTCGTTCGCGGCAGCGGCGGAGGAAGTCCTCGTCTGCGGCGGTGTCCGGGGCGGCGAAGCGGCCGGGGCGGTCGTACTCGGGGTAGTGCGGGGTGGTGCGTTCGTAGGCTGCGGGGCGGCGTGGGGTTGTGGATTGTGGGCGGCCAGCGACGAGCCAGAGGAGGGAGCCGATGAGGGGGAGGACGAGGACGAGCAGCAGCCAGCCGAACTTCGGCAGGTTGCGGTGGCTGCCTTCCGGCGCGGTGATCACGTCCACCAGGCAGAAGATCCACAGCGCCAAGGTCGCGAGTCCGAAGACGCCGCCGAAGTACCACATGTCGCCCACCCCCAAGTAGATCTGACCGGCACAGGGTAGGGCACCCGCGCGCGTCCCCGGCAAGCGGATTCCGGTCACGGCCCCGTTTCGGACGACAGCGAACCTGTCCCTCCCGTCCCGAACTCCGCCTCCACCGCTGTCCGAACGGGCAGGACCGGGGCGCTCGCGCGGGGCGATCCTGGCGGGCGCGCGGGTGGTGCGAGAAAACAAGGAGTCAGGTGCATGGCTGGAGACATCAACCTCAACGAGCAGTTAGTCGCGACCGCGGACGGTCACCACGCGGTCGCACACGAGTATGGAGACCTGGTGGTCGCCGCGGTGCCTGAGGGTACGGCGGCGGTGGCGGCGGTCGACGAGGAGAGCCTCGACGAGCTCGCCGCGATCGGGCTTGCGGCGTTGCGGTTGCGCGAGTCCGCGGGGTACGCCGAGGCCAAGGCGCAGCGCCCCCTCGACGGTGCCAACTGGGACGAGGGCGACGCCCCCGACGCGGACGACGACGCCGAGGTGTCCACTGAGGACAGCGGTGCCGCGCTGTCGGCCAGGCTCACCGGCCGGGTCGCGGTGGGCATCGTGATCGTGGACGGACCGACCGCGGACCTCCAGTTCAGCGCGGCCGAGCGCACGAAGGTCGTCGCCGAGGTGCAGAACGGGTTGGGCTGGTTGGGCGCGCAGAGCAGCCCGGGCGGCGTCACCTGGGTGTACGACGTGCGCACCCCGTCGATCACCGCGCAGCCGGACCCCAACGCCGCGGACGCCGCCAAGGAACCCCTCTGGCGCGACCCGGCCCTCAAGGCGATCGGCTTCGACACCGCCGCCCAGTACGCGGAGAAGTTGCGCGACACCAAGAACTCCACCTGGGCCTACGTCGCGTTCTTCACCAAGTACCCGGTGCGCCACTTCGCCTACGCCTCCATCGGCGGCCCCCGGCTGGTCATGCAGTACAGCAATGACGGTTGGGGGGTCGACAACATCGACCGGGTCTTCGCCCACGAGACCGGCCACATCTTCGGCGCGCCCGACGAGTACGCCTCAAGTGGTTGCGACTGCGGCGGTTCCTGGGGCCCGTGGGGCAAGCCCAACGCCAACTGCGAGACCTGCGCCCCCGGCGGCGGCGAGCCGTGCATCATGAAGTCCAACAGCTGGACCATGTGCGCGCACACCCCGTGGCACCTCGGGTTCCCGCAGGGCCAGCGGTACTCGGGCGTGTTCACGGCAGGCACCGGCGGGCACGGGTTGTGGGTCAACGCCGACTGGTCGCACTTCGTGGCCAAGTGGCAGGAGTGGAGCGCGGCGGGACTGCGGCTCGACGAGTTGGAGATCAGCAAGCCCGGCGGGAACCTGCGCTACTCCGGGGTTTTCTCGGCGGGCGCGGGCGGTTACGGCCTTTGGGCGCTGGTCGACTGGGACAGCTTCGTGGCGAAGTGGAAGGAGTGGAGCGCGCAGGGTTTGCGGTTGGTGGACCTGGACATCACCGAGGTCGACGGGAAACCCCGCTACTCCGGCGTGTTCCGCGCGGGCACCGGCGGCTACGGGCTGTGGGTGAACGCCGAGTGGTCCAACTTCGTGGCCAAGTGGCAGGAGTGGAGCGCCGCCGGGCTGCGGCTCGACGACCTGACCGTCACCACGATCAACGGCCAGTTGCGCTACTCCGGCGTCTTCAACGCGGGCGCGGGCGGTTACGGGTTGTGGGCCCTCGCCGACTGGGACAGCTTCGTGGCCAAGTGGAAGGAGTGGAGCGCGCAGGGGCTGCGGTTGGTGGACCTGGACATCACCGAGGTCAACGGCCAGCGCCGGTACTCGGGCGTGTTCCGGGCGGGCGCGGGCGGGTACGGCCTGTGGGTCAACACCGACTGGACGAGCTTCCTGGAGAAGTGGCAGGAGTGGAGCGCGGGCGGCCTGCGCCTGGTCGACTTCGACATCACCCTCACCGGCATCGAGGCTTTCGCCGCGACGGCCACCGGCGTCCTGGTCGAGGCCGCCGCCGAACCGCACACCCCGGCCCCGGCGGGCATCGGCTTCGCCTCGATCTCCCTGACCACCACCCCCACCGACCTGCACCACAACGCCATCGACGACGGCACGGGCGACCCCTCCCCGGGCGTCGGCTACCTGCTCACCCCGTCCGACGCGGGCCAGGGCGCCCGCTCGACCCCCGACGACCTGGTCCTCCCGGTCACCACCGGCTTCGGCGCCATGTCCCCCCAGTAGCCCCGGAGCCCGCCGTGCCCACCACCCTGGGCGCGGCGGGCTTTCCACTCGTCGTCCGGTGGCTAGTCGATGTCCGCGTTGGCCATCCCCAGCCGGGAGCACACCGTCTCGTCCCCCGGGAAGACCCCCACCGAGCCCGGGCCCTCGCCGCCGTCCAGGTTGTACGCCCTCGAGTTCAGGACGCACGCCACGAGCGGCGGCGTGCTCGAGCGCGGTCCGCCGTCAGGTTGCAGCGGCACCCGACCGGTTGACGAGGGGTGCGTCGGCGGGGGCACGGCGCGAGACTGGGTGGGACGACAAGGGAGTCCACAATGCGGAGTCGGGCGAGGTTCGCGGGGCATGCGGTGCACCCGATGCTGGTCGTGTTCCCGTTGGGGCTGCTGGTGACGGCGGTCGTGTTCGACGCCCTGTTCTACGTGACGGGCGGGGCGGATTTCGCCGTCGCGGGGGCGTACACCATGGCGGCTGGGGTGGTCGGGGGTTCGGTGGCGTCCACGTTCGGGTGGGTCGACTGGTCCTCGCTGCCCGCAGGTACCCGGGCGCGGCGGATCGGGTTGGTGCACGGGTTGACCAACGCGGTGGTGATCACCTTGTTCGCCGTGAGCTGGCTGGTGCGGTTGACGGGGGAGACCTGGGAGCCCACGTCGACCTCGCTGGTGCTGGCTCTTGCCGGGCTGGCGCTGGTCGTGTTCGGCGGTTGGCTCGGGGCCGAGTTGGTGGAGCGGCACGCGGTCGGGGTGGACGAGGACGCGAGCCTGAACGCGCTCAAGATGGCTACTCCGGGTAAGGCGCAACACGCGTGAGGACCTGGCTGTCACCCACATGGGCGGATGACTAGTCTCTGCGCGTGACTGCGCACCGGGACTGGTCTGAGCTGGAACACGCGTACGGCACCGCCGAGGACACGCCCGGGTTCATCGAGGCGCTGCGCGGCGCCGACTGGGAGAGCGCGCTGCAGAACCTGCACGCGTCGATCTTGCACCAGGGCACGATCTACAACGCAACGTTGCCCGCCGTGCCGCGCATCGTCGACGTCGCGCTCGATCCCGCCGCGCCGGGTCGGCAGGGTGCACTGTGGTTCGTCGTCGCCTACGCCGAGTCCATCGCGCAGGGGTACAGCGAGTCGTCGCACTACCTGCCGGAAGACACCGACATGGACGACTTCGACGAGTCCGCTCGTGCGGCGTTGTCCGACGCGACCCGCCGACTCGCACCGTTGCTCGACGACGCGGACGACGAGGTGCGGGCGTCGATCTACCAGCTCACGTCGTACCTGGTCGATGAGCCGGTGGCCGAGGAGGTCATGCCGCTGGTGCGTGCCAAGTTCGACAACGAGAGCGGTGCTGCGGCATCGTTGATCGAGTCCCTGGTGCGGCACGACCTGTTCACCGAGGCGGACTTCGAGGTCGTGCTGGAGCGCGGCGACGACGCCATCACCTTCGCCGCGGCGTGGAGCGCGATCGCCGAGGGGATGGACCTGCCGGACGCCATCGACCACGTGGTCCGGCTGTGGCTGGCGCAAGCGGACGGGTACCCCGGTTCTGGGGCGTCGCTGGAGATCCTGGCCAACCACGCCGGTCCCCGGGCGGTACCGGTGTTGCAGGCCCTCGCCGACTCGATCGAGACCGACGCGCTGGCCGACGCGTGGGTGGAGGTCGCCCTCGCCTCGCGGTCGTCCGTCGACGCGGCCCTGGACGGCTTGCTCGCGCTGACGCCCCGCACAGTCGGGGTCGTGACGGCTCTCGCCCAGGTGCTGCCCGCTGTCCCCGAACGAGCGGCCGAGTTGTGCGACGCGGTGTTCGAGTTGGCCGATAGTGACGACCCGACACTGCGGGCGGTCGTCGCCACGACGTTGTTCTCGGCGCGGGATGCACGGTGGGCCGCGCCCGCGAAGACCGTGACCGTGCACCCGGCCGAGCCGACCGTCTCGCGTCGGAAGGCCCGGATGTCGTTCGCCTACGCTCTGACCGGGTTCGGCCCGCAGCGGCCTGACCTGCTGTGGGCGGAGGCCGACCTGTTCGAACTGGCTGTCGCGGCGCTGTGGTCCTGGCGGAGCGGCGCGTGGGTCGAGGTGTTGGGGGTGCTGCCGCTGACCCAGGAGACCGTGCGGGCGGTGCTGCCGTTCGCTGCTGAGTTGCCCGCGCAGGTTGGTAAATTGTTGGCCCATGCCGCCGTGGCGGGCCTCGCTGTGCCGCCGGTGGATTCCGACGACGCCTGGATGATCACCGCCGGTGCCCTCGCCGACCCGGACGCCGACCTCGACACCGCGTTCCGCCGGGCCTGGGAGGCCAACGGCGGCGACGACCGCGCCAGCAGCGACCTGATCGACGTCTGGTCGACGCGCCCGTCACCCGCCCTGCTCGAGACCTGCCTGCGCCTGCTCGACGGCACCGCGCTCACGTCCTTCCCCGGCCAGTTCGCCCAACTCGCCGCCGCCCGCGCGATCGACGACCCCGCACGCACCTGGCCCACGATCCGCGCGGTGCTCGACGAGGCGGGCAACCCGCTGCCGACCGCCATCGCGGTCGCCCTGGCCCTGGGGGAGCACCGCGCCGAGGTGGTCGCGCTGCTGGAGGACATCAGCACCACGGGCCGCCTGACCTGGTCCGGACGCGACCACCTGGCCGTCGTGGTCGCCGTGGACACCCTGGTCGACCTGGGGGAGATCGCGCCGGGCGCCGCGGTTGAGCGGGTCACCGAGGCCCTGTTCGACTCGATCGACGAACACAGCGCGGGCCGCGTCGCGCCCGAGGTGGGCCTGGTGCTCGGCAGGGTGCTCGCCGCGCACCCTGACCTGCGGGAACAGGTCCGTGAACAGCTGTCGGACATCCTTGACGACGACCACCGCCTGCCCACCGCCAGCGACACGATCGCCGAGGACGTGGAGATCACCACGGCCCTGCGGGCGGGTCTCGGGGGCTAGCGGGCGGCCGCGGTTGCGGGACGGGTGCGGGTCAAGGGCGAGGGTGGTGCGGGCGGGGACAAGCGGGGGTCGCCGGGGTCAGGATTGCTGTGACCGGCAGCACCGACCCAAGGAGCCCCCGATGACCGAGAACGAGATGTCGACCCTCCGCGACGTGGCCGACCAGTCCATCCTGTTCCACAACGGCCTGTGGGGCGGCCCGATGGGCTTCCGCTGGTCCGACACCGACGGCGGCGCCGCGGGCACGGTCCCCCAGTGGCAGTCCGAGTCCCTCGAGGTCCTGATCCGCCGCGGCCTCGCCCAGATCGAACCCGCCACCGGCGGCGGCCGCCTCGCCAAGGTCAGCCTCACCCCCACCGGCACCGACTACGTCGCCCTCCCGATGGCCGCCTGACCTGGTTCGAGCTCTCGGGACGCCGATGGTGCTCCGCATCGCGGAATGACCAAGCCCGCCGATACAGACCAAGCCCGCGCCTCGACCAAGAGAAGTCGGTCCGGCCAACCGTGACCACACGAGTCCGCCACTGACTTGCTCACCGGGCCTCGGCCACGCGGGCTCCACGCCCTCCGGCGACAAGCCGGGACGACACCCGCCACCAGCCAGCGTCGACCTGCCCAAGTCGGCCGCGGCGCACAAGCCACTTCGCCGCCGCGTGGAAACGTGGAACTCGGCGCTACCGGCGGCAGTCACCCCAATCCGCCACTTGCGCGGCCAAGACACGCACCCACGCCAGGCCCCTACCGCCACCACCTGCGTCGGCGGGACTCCCTTTCGCCGAACGCGAAACCAGCGCCTCCCCACCCTCAAGCCCCTACCAGATCACCTGCCGATCAAGATCAACTCTCCGACCGGGGCCCACCCTCCCGGGGCCGGGGGCCCATCTCTGAACCCATCGAACCCGGCGGGTTGTCAAGAGGGGTCGAGGGCGAGGTGTGGATGGCTTGGCAGGTTGTGGATAACCGGGGTCGTGGTCGGATACCGGTTCGGCGCAGATCTGGTTGCGCGGAGCGCCTTCGATGTTCGTCCTCTGTGAGCGCATCCGTCAGGTGGCGGGTGTCCACACCCTAGGACTAGGCAGGCCCGTGGGCGGGCCATTCGATCACCGGGCAGCGGTCCTGGATGAAGCGCAGTCCCGCGTCCATCGCGCGTTGGCCCGCGGCGTCGTCGATGACGTCGAGTTGGAACCAGACTGCTTTCGCGCCGATGGTCACGGCTTCGTCGGCGAAGGGGCCCGCGTCCTCGGAGCGGCGGAAGACGTCGACGCAGTCCACCGGGAACGGGATGTCCGCCAGCGACGCGTAGCCCTGCTCGCCCCACACCGTCTCGGCTCGGGGGTGGACGGGCACGATCCGCTTCCCGCGCTGCTGCAGGAACCGGGCGACCCCGTGCGCCGCCCGTGATGGGTTGTCGGCAAGGCCGATGATCGCCCAGGTGTCGCAGTGGGCGAGGATCCAGCGGACGTCCTCGGTGCTCATGCGCACCAGCCTCCCATGCTGATAGCTTGCCCTCCGTGAGTGATCATGTGGTGACCGTGCTGGGGGCGACCGGCAAGACCGGGCGCCACGTCGTGGCCCAGGCCGTCGAGCGGGGCTGGCTGGTCCGCGCCGCGGGCAGGCGGGCGGCCGAGGCAGGCGAGTTCGTCGCGTTCGACTGGGACGACGAGTCCACCTGGCACCCCGCGTTCGCCGGTGCCGACGCGGCGTACGTCGTGATCCCGTTCAACCACGCGGGCGTCCCCGAGAAGGCCCCCGACGTCATCCGCGCGGCCGCGGCCGCCGGGGTCGCCCGGATCGCGCTGCTGTCCACGATCGACGTCGACCACGCCCCCGACGACGACCCCACCAAGGTCGCCGAGCAGACCCTGCTGTCGCTCCCGGTCGAGGCCGCGCTCATCCGCCCCACCTGGTTCCTCGACAACTTCACCGTCGGCTCCTTCCGCGGCATGCTCGACACCGGCGAACTCCGCCTCCCCGCAGGCGAGGCCCCCTTCCCGTTCGTCGACACCCGCGACATCGCCGCCGTGGCCGTCGCCGCACTCGCCCCGGGCGGCCCCACCGGCCCGCTCCCGGTCACCGGCCCCGAATCCGTCACCCACCACGCCGTGGCCCAGGCCCTCGAAGCCGCCCTCGGCCGCCCGTTCCGCTACATCCCGGTCCCGGCCGCCGAGTTCATCGCCCTCCTCGAATCCCGCGGCTTCACCCACTCCTACGGCGACTTCCTCGCCGACGCCCTCGGCAAGGTCGCCAACGGCAGCTTCGTCATCCCCGTCGCCGACACCGTCGAACGCCACTGCGGCCGCCGCGCGTACACCCCGGCCGAGTTCGCCCGGCACTTCGCCCAGTCCTGACCAACTGAGGGGCGCAACGAGAGTGGTTGCCCGCCGGGCAGTTGCTCGAGCGAAAGTTGCTGGAGCACGCTGACAGGCTTCGCGTGCCGCCGAAGGCGTCCAGGCGCTGTCGATATCTCCACGACTCTCGCTGGATCGGCTTGAGTCAGACGCCGGTTGTGGAGCCGGGGCGGGTGATCATCAGGACTACCACGGTGGCCCAGACGAGGTTGAAGAGGCCGGTGGTCATGGTCAGGCGGGTGGTGGCCTCGCGGGTTGCTTCGGCGGCGTCGAGTAAGCGTTTCTGGCCCGGCAGGATCGCCAGCAGCAGTAGGGCGGCCGCGAGGGCGGTGAGGAGCATCGAGACCGAGAGCCAGGGTTGGCCGAGGACGCCCATCGCGGCTCCGGTGGCGATGCCGAAGACCGGGACCGCGACGCCGACGACGGTGTAGCCGCGGCAGACGCGGTGTAAGAGGGCGGCGGTTGCCGGGTCGCTCCCGGGTTTCACGGAGCGCGGGAACATCGACGCCGCAACGGTGATCGGGCCGATTGCCACGATTGACGCCAGGACGTGGATCGAGAGCAGCAGTGCGGTCACCGACGGCCTCCTAGGTTGCCTGCCTACATGTTGGCTACCTACGTATTGATAGCACAGCCCACCCTCGCCGGATACGCGGAACCGGTGGGTCAGAGGTCGGTGATGAGGCGCGCGCAGCGGCGGCAGGACCGGGCGGAGCCTGCGACGAGGGCGTGTGAGGCAGCGGCGAGAACGCAGGCGAAGGTCAGCAGGACCCAGTCCGTGCCCAGGGCCGCCGACAGAGCGAGAGCAAGAGTCGCGATGGCCATGGACATGCTCGCGGCAGTACCCGCCCAGGCGATCGTGAGCGGCAGCCGGTCCGGGGTCGGGAACCACCGGGAGAGGGTGCCGGTGGCGGCCAGCGTCACCGCGGCGAGCACGGCGGCGGCAGCCGACACGATGGCAAGGTGTTGGGCGGCGCGCGGAAGGTGCCAGAACGAGTCGTCGGCCCGTTGGAGCAAGGTCCAGCAGACGATCACGAACGGGACGGTGAGCGCGACCGCCCGCGCGGTGTGCCTGGCCTGCGCGATCGTCAGTTCCCGTTGCCAGCTCCCGACGAGCTCGGCCGCGGTCCCGAACTCACGCACGGCCTGCTCGGCGGCGTGCTCGTACGACAGCCCCGCCCGCGTACGTTCGGACACCGCGTCGTTGAGATCGCCGCGGGCCTCGGCCACCATGCGCGCCTTGGTCCGCTTCGGGCCTTGCAGTGCGGCGGCCAACGAGGAGAGGTAGTCCTCGACGGGATCGCTCATGTCGCGATCTCGGGCGGCGCGACGGGGTTGAGCACCGACCCGATGGCGGCGGTGAACTCCTGCCACGCCGTCCGCTCGTTCGCCAGCGTCCGCCGTCCGGCGTCGGTGAGCTCGTAGCACCGTCGGTGCCGTTCGCCCGAGGACTGCTTGGTGCTGCGCAACAACCCGACCCGTTCCAGCCGGTTGAGCGCGGGGTAGATCGTGCCCGTGCGCAGTTCGAGCGCGCCCCCGCTGCGCTGCTGGACGGCGGTGATGATGGCGTAGCCGTGCAGCGGGCCCTGTTCGAGCACGGCCAGCAGCAATCCGTCCAGGTGACCGCGCACCGCATCCTGTCTCACGACGAGTCAGCCTACGCCACAAGCATTGCCGCCCTACCTATTGGAAGACAACGTGTCCGACGCGGTCGCGCTGTCACCGGCCTGATCGGGCCGCCTACACTTCTGGGGTGCGGTGGTACAGGTGACCTGGAACGTGGTCCTCGGGCTGCTCGCACTCGTCCTGGCGCCGATCGGCCTGTTCACCGTGGCCGCGAGCGGGTCGAGGCAGGTGCGCAGGCTGCTGGCCCGGCGGGCGAGTGCGCGCCGGGAGCGGCAGCGGTTGGCGCGGGCGCTGGCCGAGGGCGACAAGCGGCCGGTGACGTCGTTGGCCGATCGGCCGCGGCTGCCGGTGGACCAAAGCGCCATCCGCGACTCGCCCTACGTGTACCTGACCGACCTGCGGATCACCGACCTGCGCTGCTTCCGCGAGGCGCGGCTGTCGCTGCGCTTCCCCGGTGAGTTCGCCACACCCGACGCCGCGCCGCTCGTGCCCAACGTGAACCTGCTGATCGGCGACAACGGCACCGGCAAGTCCACGGTGTTGCGCGCGGCGGCCATGGTGGCGCTCGGGCCGGTGCTCGACAGCTCCGGGTTCGTGCCGTACCGGCTGGTCCGCGAGGAGCGCGACACCGCGCTGGTCGAGGGCAGGCTCGCGTTCGGCGGTGTGGGCGGACCGGAGCCGCTGGCCTGCGATGTGCGGATGCGCCGCCGCGGGGACTTCGAGGTCGTGGAGACCGACACCCGCGGGCCCTACTGGGACGACCTGTTCGACGAGTCGTCGCCGTCGTTCTTCGTCGCCGGGTACGGGGTCAACCGGCGCACGGCCGAGGACGCGCGGTCGGACCCCAGCCAGGAGAAGGGCAGGCGCAGGCGGCGGTTCCAGCGGGTGTCGAGCCTGTTCGACGAGACCGTGTCCCTGGTGTCGTTCGGCGCCTGGCTGCCCACCGTCAGCGCCGAGCGCAGGCGGGAGGTCGCCGAGGTCCTGCGGCGCGCGCTGCCCGACGACGTCCGGTTCGACGACGACTTCGACGGCGAGGACGCGGTGTTCCGCCGCCGCGGCGTGCCGGTCCCGTTCCGCGCGCTGTCGGACGGCTACCGCTCGTACCTCGGCTGGCTCGGCGACCTGCTGTTCCACCTCAGCGCCGTGGCCCCGGCGCACGTCCCGCTGGGCAGCATGGGCGGCATCGTGCTGGTCGACGAGATCGACCTGCTGCTGCACCCGGAGTGGCAGCGCAAGGTGGTGCTCGACGTGGCGGTGATGTTCCCGAACATCCAGTTCATCCTCACCACGCACAGCCCGATCGTCACCGGCACCCTGCAGGCCCGCAACATCCTGCTCGCCCGCGACGACCCGGACGAGTCGGTGTCGCGGCTGAGCGAGGTGCGCGCGGAGGTGCACGGCCTCAACGCCGAGCAGGTCCTGCTCAGCTCCTACTTCAGCCTCGACACCACGCGCGCCCCCGACGTGGCCGACGACCTGACCGAGTTGGCCAGGAAGGCCGTCCGCGGCGACGACGCGGCCCGCCGCCGCTACCTGGCCGTCCTGGTCGACGGCGCCACCGGGAGCCGCTGACGGTGATCAGGGTGTTGGCGGGCCGCGACCGGCTGCTGGCCTGGCTCGGCGCGGACTCGCAGGTGTGGCGGGGGAAGGCGAGCAAGGCGACCGACCTCAACCGCGACAAGGGCAGGCACGTGTCCGGCGAGAGCCTGTGGTCGGCGCTGCGCCCGGGACTGACGCGGTTGCAGCACAACAAGTGCGCCTACTGCGAGAGCGAGCTGGAAGCGGACGGCGTGGAGTGGACGGTCGACCACCACCGCCCCAAGGGCCGGGTCCACAGCGGCACCAACCCGGCCGAGGACATCCATGACGTCGGCGGCGCGTCGCAGACCGGGTACTACCTGCTCGCCTACGAGCCGGACAACTTCATCGGGTCCTGCGGCACGTGCAACAAGTACAAGGACAACTACTTCCCGACCGCCGGCGCCCGGGCCCTGCACACCGGCGACCGGGCGGCGTTGCGCGCGGAACGCCCCTACCTGGTCGACCCGACCGACGAGCAGGACACCGACCCGGAGCGGCTGATCGACTGGCGCGGGACCTTCGCCGTCGCGGCGCCCGACCTCGACGAGCACGGTGTGCGGCGCGCCGCGGAGACCATCAGGCTGCTCGGCCTCAACCGCGACAAGCTGCAGACCGATCGCGCGCTCGTGCTGATGGCGTTCTGGTACGCGTGGGAGAAGGACAAGACGGCGGACATGGATGCCCTGTGCGCGCCGGGAGTGCGTTATTCGGCGTGCACGCGGCGGTTCCGCCTGCTGTGCGGGACCGACCCCGCGGCGGCGGAAGAGGTGTTCGACCAGGCGACGGATTTGGTGCTGGGGCGGGACAGGACGGCGGTATGATCCTCGGCGACTACTCGCTCCGGTGAGGCGGCGGTCGGGCTCCGGTCCGGCCGCCATTCACTTCCCGGGCGTTATTCGCCGATCTGGGCGATGCCGACCTCGAGGTTGCGAATCGTCACCTCGGGCGCGAGCAGCACCTCGTCGATGTCGGAGGACCGGTAGCCCAGCTCCGCGCGGCCGCGGAACACGGCCCACCGCAGCGCGCAGTACAACCGCACGGGCCGGTTGCGCGAGACCAGGGTCTCGACGCGGGTGCGCAGCGCGGAGCCCGCAGGTGTGGTGACCACGACCCGCGGCGCCACCAGGTACCCCTCGCCGCGGGTGCGCCGCACCAGCACCCCGGTCAGGTCGTCGACCTCGACCAGCGGGAAGCTCGTGCTCCGCCGCAGGCTGAGCTTGCGCAGCAGGACCACCGGCGCGTCACCGGGGTGGGGCACGTGTGTCGCCGCCCAGAGCGCCCGCGGCAGGTCACCGAGCAGCACCAGCAGCCAGATCGCTGTCGCCACCGCGAAGCTGTAGCCGAACACCAGGTAGAAGTCGAGGAAGGCGTGCTCGCGGGTGTAGTCCCTCGGCTCACCCGGCCAGAACCAGGCGGTGAGCACCGGGTAGAGCTTGGCCATCCCCAGCGACAGCAGCACGCCGAGCACCGCTGTCCTGGTCGCCGCGGCCACCACCGAGCCTGCCTGCTCCTCGTCCACCGCGGGTCGCCGCCGCCACGGTGAGCACCGCCGGACCAGGAACCCCGCGGTGAGCACGATGATCACGCCGGGTAGCACCAGGAAGACCGGCACCCCCAATGCCTGCAGGATGTCGGACTCGCCGAACACCTCCAGGGTGACCGGCATGGTCACCACCAGCGACACCGCCGTCTCGGCCCGGCCCGGTTCCTGCGCGGAGACGCGGAACACCGCGGGTCGGGTGCCGGGCACGACCGCGCCCTCGGTGCCGACGCGCACCGGCAGCGACACCTTCGACCGCGGCGCCAGGTCGAACTCGCACGGTTGCCCGGTGGCGGGGTTCTCGTCCCACCTGGCCACCCGCCCGCCCGGGCAGGTCACCTCCAGCCAGGTGTGCGGCGGCGGCGTCACCGACAGCGCCGTCACCCGCACCGGACCCTCCCGGTCGGTGCCGATCACCAGCGTCGCCGAGCCCGGACGGTTCTCGTTGACCCGATCGGGTCCCGCCTCGGCGGTGACGGTGACCGGCGGCGGGTTCGGCACGGCCTTCACCGTCGTGCCCGCCACCGCGGACGCCGCGCGGGAGTCGACCACGAAGGACAGCCCGACGTCCTGGCCGGACCCCTCGGACCGCCTGGTGACGGTGACCGCCTCGGTACGGGACTGGCCGGGCGCCAACTCGAACGGCGCCACCGGCGAGGTGATCACCGAGTCCTCGGCGGCCACGGCCGTGACCGTGACCGGCACGCGCTTGTCGGTTGTGTTCGCCAGCGACACCAGCACGACGGCCGATCGTCCCGGCGCGAGCGCGATCTGGGCGGGGGCGACGGACACCACCACGGGTGTCTCCGCCGCCATGACCGGTGCGCCGAGCGACAACAGCCACACCACCGCGAACACGCACGCGAGTGCCCTCGGCAACCCCACACGCACCCCTCTCACTCCGTCCACGAGACTCATCTCCCGTGGCCGGTGATCCGCTACACCCGCCGGTGTAGCGGATCACCGGCCGGGACAGATGTGTTCGGGTAGTCGAAGAGGAGTCAGATGGCCGTCATCCGCGGCGCGGTGTTCACGATCAGCTGGACGACCCCGTACCCCGACCTGCTCGCCGACGGCGCGCTGGGTGGGTTGACGACCCGGTCGCGGCATGAGCAGGTGTACCGGTCGTACCGGCCCGAGCTGATCATGCCGTGGGAGCCGGACGCGGAACCGGCCACGTGGAGCCGGTTCTGGTCGGCCTACCTGGGCAAACCGGGCGTGATGCGCAAGCCGAACGCCGACATCGTGTTCCAGCGGGTCGTGCCGTTCCGGCTCGGGGAGTTGCCCTCGCTGCACGGTCCGGAGGGCACCACCGTCACAGCCCGGGTCCTGCTGTACCCCGCCGCTGTCGCGGTCACTCTCACCGTGCGGGTGACCGGGACCTGGCTGGCCACCGACCTCGCCGACGCCCTGGCCCGGCTCCGCTCCGCAGCCGTCTGGGGCGTCGACGCGCCGGGACGACTGACCCTGCGCGCGATCGCCACCCACCTCCGCGACACCGCCGTCCCCCGCCTCACCACCGACGGCCGCCCAGTCGAGGCAGCCCCCGACACAGTCCACACCGTCGCCGCCCCCCTGACCGCCACCGACGGCACCCCGGACGACCTGTCCCCGACCGTCGACGGCGTGGGCCCGTGCATCGCGGGCCTGGCGTCCCTGGGTCCACCCGGCGCGTTCGACCCGGACCGCTTCCTGGCGTCGAACAGCGACACAAACCTGGCGGGCCGCCTCTACGCCCACGGCAGCGGCCTCACCATCTGGTCACCGCGGCAGCTCTTCGACCAACCGGATCCCGACCGCCTGCTGTGCCTGGTCCGCAACCAGACCGACTTGTCGGTGCAGGTAGAGGCATTGCGCGGGATGGCCCAGTGGGCCGCCGACCGGCTGACCGAGGGCCCGCCGCCGCCGGTCGAGGTCCACCCGCTGCTCCGGGCCGTCACCGCTCGGCTGCGAACCCTGCGAGAAGGCAGGCGGGACCGGACGTACCGGAGCAAGGTCGCCGCTGTGCGGATCGAGCCGCTGGCGGACGTGCTCGTCTCGCTGGACATCCTGTAGCCGGGTCTGCTGTTGGGGTCGACATCGACCCAACCCTCGACCCGTGCTTGACCCTCGACCTCCACGTGAGCCTTAACCCGCTGCGACCTGCCCGCCGTTGCCTGCCTTGCGCGGCAGGGGCATCACCGGCGTCACGACCACACCGACCTGCCGGGCGCCAGGGTGCGACGATCGTTGCCCGGGTGGGCTGATCGTCCTGGCCTGGTCGTGTGGTTCTGCTCGCGCCCCGGGGTGACTGTGCTGCCGGGCTGCCATCCTGCGGTCCGACCGCCCTGACCGGAGGCACCGCGATGACCAGCTACGTGTTCGACAACGCCGACGCCCGCGCCCAGGCCCGCTTCGACGTGCTGGCCGCGTTCGACCCCGCCAGCCACTTCGCCCTCACCACCGCGGGCCTGGCGCCGGGCTGGACCTGCTGGGAGATCGGCGGGGGAGACGGCCGCGTCGGCCACTGGATGTCCGACCAGGTGGGCCCCGGCGGCTCGGTGCTCGTCACCGACATCGACCCCCGCCACATTCCCACCAGCGACCGCCCCAACCTCACCGTCCACCAGCACGACGTGGTCAACGACCCCCTTCCCGCCGCCACCTTCGACCTGATCCACGCCCGCCTCGTCCTCATCCACCTACCCCAACGCCTCGCCGTCCTGGACCGCCTCATCACAGCCCTGAAACCCGGCGGCCGCCTGGTGCTGGAGGAGTTCGACCTCCAGCACCCACTCCTCCCGCACACCACAACCCCCGAACACCGCACCACCTTCACCGCCGTCCACGCCCCCCTCCTCCACCTCTACACCACCCGCGACGTCAGCCCCACCTGGGCCCGATCCCTCCCAGAACTCCTCATCGCCAAGGGCCTGACCAACCCCCAAACCCACACCACAACCCACCTCCTCCACGGCGGCACACCCCAAACCACCCTCCACCGCGTGAACACCGAACAACTAACCCACCCCCTGATCGCCACCGGCGTCACCCCCAAATCCCTGGACGCCTTCTACACCCTCCTCGACACCCCGGACTTCACAATCTGGTCCTACCCGCTCGTATCAGCACTAGGAACCCGCCCCACCTGGTGACGAGTCTGTCCCAAATCAACCGCGACGGTGTCGCGGAATCACTGTTTGATTCTGCCTTCGACAGGTCAACGCGAACACTTTCAGAGGCGTTGAGTACAGCTGACTTACGACGCAGTGGAGGGATCTGCCGAACGCGCCAGCAGGCGGCAACAGAGCTCGGAACCAGGATCGACAACTCGACGAGCGCGGCCGCGGCCGGGAGTCCGATATCGGGGCCAGGTGCGTTGCCCAACTGGGCAAACAGCGCCTGCTGCTCGCGGGTGAGCACACAGAGCAAGTAGGACAGCACGGCGGGCAGGCTCGTGGACGGGTCGCCGGTGTCCAGCAGACCGAACCTGGTGGCCTCGTCCTGCAGACCAACGACGATCTCGGCGAGTGAGCGCGTACGAGCAAGCCCGGTGACGATGGCAAGCGCCAGGGGATGGCTCGAAGAACAGGGAAGAGGGCTTGGCGAACCCCCATTCGTGGCCCGCCAGAGACGCATGCCTGAGCTTGTCCTGGCTTCTACTGCTTGCGGATGTGGTGCAGGAGTAGTGCGAGGTCGATTCGCAGGTCGGACACAACTCGGCCACGTCGAAACCCTCACCGCGAACAGCACAACCCGTGCGGCGCGCTTCAGCTTGTTGTGTTTGGCGTCGTGGGTGGCGCGGGCGGCGGTGGTGGTGAGGTCGTGGATCACGTGCAGGTCGACGCACGACCTCCTCCAGATGGTCACCCGGGCCGAGACGTGGAGCCGGAATCCCACTGAGACGCGTCCTCGCCCGGCTCGGCAGGCAAACCGGGCGAGGACCACCTCCGCGGCCTACTTGGCGTGGTGCGCGCTCGTGCCCGCGTCAGACGAAGACTCGTCCGACGCGGGCAGGGCGGTCGCTGCGGTCGCTACGGCGAGGAAGTCGTGGAGGGTGTCGCCAGTAAAGGTGAGCACCACGGCGCCGTTCATGCCACCTCCGAGGGTGAACTCGGTCTCGCCCGCGGTGTTGGTCTCGTACGACATCGGGCAGCCGGTGTTGAGCTTCGCATAGACATCGAGAGTCGGGGCATACATTTGTGGCCTCACACTTCTGTCGCGCAGCCAATCCACGCGACGTCGATATCGAGCGGTTGTCAACTCGCGGGACCCTCGCGGCATCCCGTGTTGTGTCCACCAAATTAGGTCGACGGTCGCGGCCGCGACAGAGCGGCAATGCGGCTACGTTGTGGCGTCCTTGTGGCGTCACCATCGCCGCAACACGGAATTGCCGTGTCAGACTGAGATTTGCGGCAGCGCCTGTGACCATGTGGTGGTGCAGTCGTGAAATGTGGCACGATCGTGGCATCGGGCGTGGGCGGATGGGGATGTCATGGCAACGCGACGACGTGCATTGGCGCAGCGAAGAGTTGCGATGGGATTCACCCAAGAGACCCTGGCGGAGGCAGTCGGGGTAGAGCGCTCGACAGTAGCGCGGTGGGAGCTGGGTGCCCAGGTACCCATGCCGGGGATCCGGCGTCGACTGGCGGACGCACTGACGGTGCCACTTCACGAACTAGTGGCGCTACTCGAAGCCGGTCCTGCTCAGGCTAATCTCGATCTAGAGCCAGTCGGCGAGGCGCACCTCCTACCTCAAGCGGTAGCAGGGCGACCTCAAGACCAGGCGCCGCAGGATCGACGAACACACGTCGAGGCCCTGGGATGGCACGCTGGTCCAGGTGGAGATGTCGGTGATGGGCTGCCCGGCGGGGATGCCGTGGAGTCGGTGATGAGGTTGGGAGGCGCGGACGTGGATCGTCGTACGTTCCTCGCGTCAGCCGCGGTGACTGTCGCGGCCGCGGCGTTCGCTCCCAGTGACCCGGACGCGATCACGCGCCGTGTGGCTCGCGCGGGGGGCGTTCGGGTCGGTGCCGGGGAGGTCGCGGCGATCCGCACGATGACCACGGCTCTGGGGGACACCGCGTCGGAATTGGGGGGTGCGCACGCGCGCCATCTGGTGGTGCGCTACCTCGTTGATGACGTCGGGCGGTGGTTGGACGGGACCTACAGCGAGGCCGTCGGGCGGGAGTTGGTCACCGCGACCGCCGAGTTGGTGCACCTTGCGGGGTGGATGGCGCGTGACGCGGGCGAGACCGGCATAGCTCAGCGGTACTACCTCCACAGCTACCGTTTGGCGAACGAGGCAGGCGCCCCTGAAGTTGCCGCCACGTCACTTCGGGGGCTCGCCGACCAAGCTCTTGACCTCGGCTACAAGGGCATGGCGCTCCGTTTCGCCGATGCCGCCGACCACACTGGACGTCATCTGGGCGAGCCGAAAGCGCGGGCCTACTACGCCACGACTCACGCGCGCGCGGCGGCAGCCGACAGCGACTTCGCGACCGCTCGCACTCGACTGGCAGTGGCCGAGAGTGCCATGAACCGCGCCGCCAATTCACCGGGCACCAGCTGGGCCGGTCACTACAGTCCAGGCCGATGGGCCCACGAGGCGGCAGTGGTCCATGCCCGCATGGGCGACACGCTCGCCGCCGAGCAACACATCGAGCACGCGCTCTCGCTCGGCCTCGACCGCCGCCGCACCCGCGCCATGGTCTTGGCCGACCTCGGCAACATCCGATTCCGCCGCGAAGACGTCGACGGCGCCGTTGACGCGTGGACCGAGTTCGTGGGTCTCGCCGAAGGTGTGCACTCGACACGGATCGACCGCAGTGCCGCCGACATCGCCGTGCGGCTGAGCTCAGTCGCGGGGAAGTCGGCTGCTCACGTACGGGAACTGTTGGCCCGACGCAGCCCGACTTGATCCGGGCGCTTCGCCGAGCAAGACCAGGGCGCGCAGGCCACCGATGGAACAGATCCGGAGATCGGCGAGTTCGCCTTCGTCGTCATCGCCGAGGCGGTGACCGACTGCTACGCGCCAACGTGGCACTTGGCTTCACAGCTGACCCGGTCCTGGTGTACTGGAAGGTGAGCTGGGTCATACCTGTCGCGGATCGGCCGTTCCCGGCGATCACTCTGGTGACTACGTCGGCGATCTTGTGGGGCGGCATGGACTGGGTGGCTCGTCGACCGAGTGGTTGGGGCTCGTGACCGGTTCGCCGCCGGATCGGGGTGGGATCGCCGAGCGGCGGAGGCGGCGGCAGGTGGTCGATCAGATGATCACCGCGCACTCGATCCTGCGCGACAGGTACGCGCGGCGCTCGCTCGTCATGACGTGCGGGTTGTTGGTCGCCTCGACGGTGGCGACCGCGTTTGCCTTCGCCGCTGGGGAGGCGGTGGTGCGGGTCGGGCCGGTCGTGGCGCAGCGGTCCACCTGGCTCGGCTGGTTCGCGGTGCTCACCTTCGCCGTGACCCTGGTTGATCTGACGGTCGACTGGAAGGCGGGCAAACGACGCCACGAGGACGCCGTGCGCCGACTGTCGGAACTGAAGGCGGAACTCCGGACACCGCCTGCGCCGGAGGAACAGGCCAAGCTGTCGCTGAGGTACCAGGTCGTCATGGACTCCGTGCCCGCGATCCCCGACCGGTTGTTCGCCTCGCTGAAGGCCGCCCACCTGCGCAAGGTCGAGATCAGCACACTGCTCAGCGAGCGCCCCGGCATCTCGGTGCGAGCCGCCAGGAAAGCGTTGCGGCTCAAGGTCCGCGAGCACCCGACCAGTTGAGCACGGCGTAGGTGGCGGCATCCGACACCACCGCAGGCCGATGCGGGGACCTTGAGCTGATCTCCGGAGTCCCCGTTTCCCGTGCCTGCCCGGGGAGGGGGATTCCCCAGGCAGGCACAGCGGGTCAGGCGGCTTCGGGAACCGGCGTGGCGCTCGCCTCCTCCGCGACCTCCTCGCTGGGTCGGATGCCCCACAGCACGAGCCCCGCGAGGGCGAAGGACAGGATGGCGCTGGTGAGCGCGATCCCCGCCAGCCCGGAGGTGAATGCCTCGCGGGCGGAGGCGAGCAGGGTGTCGGCGGTGGACGGCGGGAGCGAGGTCGTGGCGGCGACGCCGTTGGCGAGGCTGTCCTGGATGGCCTCGGCGGTGGCGGGTGGGGTGCCGGGCGGGACGGTGACCTGGGCGCGGTAGAGGCCGGTGCCGAGGCTGCCGAGGGCGGCGACGCCCAGGGCCATGCCGAGTTCGGTGCTGGTCTCCGACACCGCCGAGGCGGAGCCCGCCATCTGCGGGGGCGCGGAGCCCACGATCAGGTCGGTGCCCAGGGCGACCACGGGACCGCCGCCCGCGTAGAGGATCGCGAAGGCCGTGACCAGCAGGCCGACGTCCTGGCTCGGGGTCACCAGGAGCAGCAACAGGTGGCCGACGCCGGAGACCGCGAGACCCGCGGCGACGACCGGCGCGGGACCGAACCGACCCGCCAACCCGGGGGCCGACATGGACGTGATGATCAGCGTGAACGCGGCGGGGAGCAGCCACAGGCCCGCGGTGAGCGGCGACCGACCGGCGACCAACTGCAGGAACTGGGTGATGAACAAGTACGTGCCGCCCGCGACGAACATGGTCAGCAGCAACGCCGACGCCGCGACGGTGAACGCGCGGCGGCTGAACAGCCGGACGTCGACCAGCGGGTTGGGCGAGGTGCGCTGCCTGCGCACGAACAGGTACCCGAACGCCGCGCCGACCACGATGGCCGCGGCGGCCAGGGCGGGGGAGCCGTCGGTGGCCAGTTCCTTGAGGCCCAGGATGATCGGCAGGATGGCGACCAGCGACAGCGCCACGCTGACCAGGTCGAGCTTGCCGCCGTCGGGGTCGCGGTACTCCGGCAGCAGCACCGGGCCGACGGCGAGCAGCAGGACCATGATCGGGACGGCGATGAGGAACACCGCGCCCCACCAGAACGCCTGCAGGATCAGGCCGCCGATGACCGGGCCGAGCGCGGTGCCGACGGAGAACATCGTCACCCACACCGCGATCGCGAGACCGCGCTGGCGCTCGTCGCCGAACATGTTGACGATCAGCGACAGCGTGGACGGCATGAGGGTCGCGCCGGTGATGCCCAGCAGGGCCCTGGCGGCGATGAGCGTCACCGGGTCGTCCGCGTACGCGGCGAGCACCGAGGCCGCGGCGAAGGCGGCGGCGCCGAACAGCAGGATCTTGCGCCTGCCGATCCGGTCGCCGAGGGTGCCCATGGTGACCAGGAACCCGGCGATCATGAAGCCGTAGATGTCGACGATCCACAGCATCTCCTGGGCACTGGCGCCCAGACCCGAGCTGATCTGCGGGACGGCGAGGTGGAGCACGCTGACGTCCATCGCGACGAGCAACGTCGGCAGCGCGAGCACCGCCAACCCCAGCCACTGCCGGGTCCCCGCTCGGGCGGGTGCGGAGGAGTTCACGTGAGGTCCCTTCCTGCGGTGGTGACCGGGACCGCGAGCCGGCCCCGGGGTGGTGCGACCGGAGTGTGCCGCACCAGTGCGACATTTCGGGCAAAACTACGTGATCCGACATCGAGGGCCGCAGCCACCTCGGCCGCGACGAGTGCCGCGGTGTCGGGCCGGTAAAGGAAGAAGTGCCCGCCGGTGAACAGCCGCGAAGCGAACGCCCCCACCGTCTCCAGCGACCACAGGTGCAGCCGTGCGGCGTTCACCACCGGATCGTCGGAGGCACCCACCGCGAGCACGTCGACACCGGTGCCGGACACCGGTCGGCGGTAGGTCTCCAACGCGGCCAGGTCCGCGCGGATGGCGCGCAGGGTGGCCTGGACGAAGTCGGCGCGCTCCAGCAGACCCGCGGGGATGCCGCCGATGAGGTCCAGGTGCGCCAACAGGTCCGCGTCGCTGCCCTCGTGCAGGAACGGCGGCTCGCTGGGCAGGCAGGGCGCCTGCCTGCCGGACACCACGAGCAACCGGGGCGCGCGGCCGCGGGCCTCCAGCAGCTTGGTCATCTCGTAGCCCAGGACGCTGCCGAAGCTGTGCCCCACCACCGCGAACGGCAACGGATCCAGCTCCGCCACCGCCCGGGCCAGCTCCTGCGCGAGCGGTTCGACCCGGTCCCGCGTGGGTTCACCGGACCTGGTGGCCCGCCCGGGAAGTTGCGCGACGAGCAGCTGCACCTCTGGTGGCAGCAGGTCCCGCCACGGTCGGAACGCGGTCGGCCACCCGCCCGCGTGCGCCAACGCGATCACCCGAGCCGTCGGGCGGCGGTCGGTCGTTCCGCGCAGCTCCACCAGCCACGTCATGACGCCGCCAGCAGCGGGTGGTGGGCACGCAGGTGGTCCAGGACGCGGGTCTGGTGCGGCAGCGCGCGCTGCCCCGGCAGGTGTTCGAGGGAGTGCAGGAACGGATCCTCCGGGGCGGGCAGCCCCGCGATGGCCGCCGCGGTCGCCAGCACCAGGGTCGGCTGGTACCAAGCGGAGTAGCCGCCCTCGTGCGCGAACACGATCCGGCCGCCGGTCAGCTCGTCGGCCAGCGCGCACAGGTGCGCGGTCATCGCGTGCAGGGTGCGGCTGGTGCACATCATCCGCCCCATCGGGTCGTGCCCACCCGCGTCCACCCCAGCCGCCACCAGCAACAAGTCCGGCTGGAACGCGCGCACCGCGGGCTCGACGACCCGCCGCACCGCGGCCAGATACGCCTCGTGCCCCGACCCCGGCGGCAACGGGATGTTCAGCGTCGTCCCCACCCCGTCGCCTGCGCCCGTCTCGCGCACCGACCCGGACGCGGGCGGGAACAGCCCGTCCTGGTGGATCGACACGTAGAGCACGTCGGGGGAGTCGTAGAACGCCCGCTGGATCCCGTTGCCGTGGTGGACATCCCAGTCGAGCACCAGCACCCGCTCGACCCCGGCGCGGCGGGCGGCCCGCGCCGCGACGGCCAGGTTGTTGTACAGGCACAACGCCATCGCCCGGTCCGGCTCGGCGTGGTGCCCAGGCGGCCGGACCACGCAGTACGCGCGGCTGAACCGACCCGCCAGCACGGCCTCGGTCGCCTGCACACACGCCCCCACCGCCAGCCGCGCCGCCCGCGCGCTGTGGTGGTTGACGTGCGCGTACACCCCGGCGTCGCCCGCGCCCAGCGCGGAGGTCGCCTCCACCCGGTCGATGTGCGCCTGGGTGTGCACCAGCAGCAGGTCGTCGTCGGTCGCGGGCGTCGGCGTGACCTGCGTGAACAGGTCCAGCACACCGCTGGCCCGCACCAGGCCCTCCGCGCGGCGCAGGTCGGGGTCGACGGCGAACTGGCGCAACGGTTCCACCCCCGGCCCCACCGGCACGTAGCCGGACCCGGGGCCGGGGTCGTGCCAGTGGCACAGCTCGTGGCTGTACCAGCCGGGCCGGTCAGGCACCGGTGCGGACCAGGCTCAGCCCGGACAGCTCGGCGATCCGGCCGAGGTAGTGCTCGCGCTCCTCGGCGGGGGTGAGCTTGGTGCGGAACACCGAGTCCAGCCAGGCCAGCACCCGCTCGGCGTCCGGCCGGGTCAGCGGCTTGTCGCCGAGGTCCTTCTCGAACGCGCGGATGGCCGCGGCGGGCTCCAGCACACCGGCGGCGTACCCGGACTGGTCGGCGTTGTTGTTGCGGGTGCAGGCGATCGCCTTGAGGACCGCGCTGAAGAACGCCCTGGTGTCGATCTCGCTCATGTCCGTCTCCTGCTCTGGTGCGGGTCAGCTCTCGGCTGCGGTCAGATGAGGCCGACGGCGCGACCGGCGTCGGCCAGCACGGCCACCGCCTGGTCCAGCTCGGCCTCGGTGTGGCTCAGGGTGACGATCGTGCGCAGCCTGGGCAGTGCCTTGGGCACGGTCGGGTAGACGATCGGCTGGGTGAACACCCCGCCGCGCTGGGACAACCGGGCCATCTCCTGCGCCTGCGCGGCGTCGCGGCAGCGCACCGGGACGACCGGCGTGGTGCTGCCCATCGTGTCGAAACCCAGCGCGTGCAGGGCGTCGCGGTAGCGGTCGGTCCGCGCGCGCAGCGTCGAGACCAGCTCCGGCGCGGACCCGATGACCTCGAAGGCGGCCTTCGCGGCGGCGACCTGCGGCGGGGTCCCGGCGGCGGAGAACATCCAGCCGCGGGCGTTGTTCTTCAGCGCGAACACCAGGTCCGCCGAGCCAGCGACATACCCGCCGGTGCTGGGAACGGTCTTGGACAGGGTGCCCATCCGGATCGGCACGTCCGCGCGGTCGAGGCCGAAGTGCTCGACCACGCCGCGCCCGGTCGCGCCGAGCACACCGATCGAGTGCGCCTCGTCGACCATCAGCGCGGCGTCGTGGCGGCGGCACAGCTCGGTGATCGCGGGGATGTCGGCCACGTCGCCGTCCATGCTGAACACCGCGTCGGTGACCACGAGCTTGCCCGCGTCGCCCGCGCGGCGCAGCGCCCGCTCCAGGTCGGCCATGTCGTTGTGCGCGTACGGGGTGACCGTCGCGCCGGAGAGGCGGTAGCCGTCGAGGATGCTGGCGTGGTTGTAGACGTCGCCGATGACGTGGTCGCCGGGGCCGACCAGGGCGCTGACCGTGGCCACGTTCGCCATGTAGCCACTGGTGTAGATGATCGCGTCCTCGGTGCCGAGGAACCGCGCGATGGTCAACTCCAGTTCCCGGTGCAGGTGCAGGGTTCCCGCCAGCAGCCGGACGCCGTGCGCCCCGGTGCCGTGGTCACGCACCGCGCGTTCGGCGGCCTGATCGATGTAGTCGTGGCGGATCAGGCCGAGGTAGCTGTAAGAGGCGAAGTTCAGCAGCCACTTGCCTTCCACGCGGATGCGGGAACCCTCGGTCGCCTCGATGACCGGCTCGTAGAAGTAGTCACCCCTGGCCACGATGGCCCGGTCGTCGACCGAGAGCGCGTCGATCCGCCGGTCCAGGAACGACCCACCCGCGGAATCGGAGAGCCGCGTCGGCAGCGTCCTGCGTGGCGTCGACGTGAGCCGTGGCGGGGTCGCCTCGACGCGGTGGTCGCGAGGCGCCGGAACGGCGATCGCGGGCCGGACCAGCTGGGGCGCCTGCTCGGGGGCGGCGGCCGAGGTGTCGCGGAAGCGGTCCCAGTCGGGCACGAACACCGCCTCCTGCGCGGCGGCCGATGCCGCGGTCGGGAACGCGGCGGAGACAGGCACGGGCGCGGCAATGGTCGGAACCTCGACTGGGGCCGGACCGGCTGGGGCACCCGAGTGCGGGAACGTCGCGGGTGGGGCGGCGACCGGGAACGTCGTGGTGACGTGCACGGGCGCCGGGCTGGGCGCGGCCGGGACCGGGGACTCGGCCGAGGGTGGGAAGGCCGGTGCCGCTGTCGGGAACGTGGCGGTGACGTGCACGGGCGCAGGGTTGGGTGCGGCCAGGGTCGGCGGGGTGGCTGACGAGGTGCTCAGGTGGGCCAGCAGGGCGCCGACGTTGGTGTGGTCGAACAGGACCGCGGGGTCGACCTCGAGCCCCTCGGCGGCGAGTGCGGCCGTGACCTCGACCGCCATCATCGAGTCCAGGCCGAGTTCGAGCAGGTCGTCGTCCGGGACGACCGCGTCGACGTGCAGGGTGCGGCACAGGATGGCCGAGAGCGGGGGCCACAGGCCGTCGGCGGGGCCAGCGAGGGGTGTGGTGGTCATCGTCTCTTTCCCGGGTTCGGTGGCGGCGAGCGTGTAGTTGCCCGGCGGTAGCGCCAGGGCGTCGTGCAGCAACGCGATCCCGTCCTCGGCGGTGAGCGCGGGGATGCCACGCCTGGCCGCGCCCTCGGCGACGTGCTCGCCCATCCCGGCGGCCCACAGCCCCCAGTTGAGGCTGTACCAGGGCTCTCCGCGAGAACGGCGGGCCGCCGCGTACCCGTCGAGGTAGGCGTTCGCGGCCCCGTAGGTGCTCTGCCCGAGGTTCCCGTGGACCGCGGAGATCGACGAGAACAGCGCCACGAACCCGCGTGCCCGGCCGAGCGCGTGGACGCCGCCGATCTTGGGTGCCAGCACCTCGGCGATCCGCTCGTCGGTCTGCGTCCGGGCCAGTCCGTCGCGCAGTACCCCGGCGGCGTGCACGATCCCGTCGAACTCACCGAGGTCGGGCAGGTCGCGCAGGTCGGCCCCGATGGTCCGCACGTCGCACCGCGAGGCCAGGCGCGTCAGCCGTTCGTGCGCCGGACCCGAGGTCGGCACGGTCCGCCCGACCAGGGTCACCTGCGCGGCCCCGGCGGCGGCCAGCGTCTCGGCCACGTGCAACCCCAGCGCGCCCATGCCGCCGGTGATCAGGAACCGCCCACCCGCGTACGACCGGCGCGGCGCCCGCACCGGCGTCGACTCCTGGCCAGGCGCGAACCACTTCCCGTCGCGCAGCGCGAGTTCCGGTTCCTCGAACAAGACCTCGTCAACGGGCTCGTCGGCGTCCACCAACCGGATCCGCGTACGCGGGTGCTCCAGGCGCAGTGTCCGCACCAGACCCCATGCGGCTGCGTGCACCGGGTCGACGTCCTCGCCGCCGAGCACGTCTTGGCCGCGCCGTGTCAGGAACACCAGGTCCGGCACCGGCCGCCGGGTCACCAGTTCGCGCACCTGGGCGAACAGTTCCCGCACCGCGGCTTCACCTGCGCCAGCAGGCGTCACCACCACCGGCGAACCCTCGACCCGCGTCGGAGCAACCGAGTCCCACCGCGTGGCCGTGATCAGTCCGCGTGACCGGGACGGTCCCTTGAGCGTGATCCGGTCGAGCTCGACCAACACCTCACCCTGCAGGCTGCACACCGTCGCCCGACCGCGCACCAGCCCCGGCCGCGGCTCGCCAACGCGCTCCACCAGCACCAGCACGGTCCCGCGAACGGGGCGCCGAGCCGAGACCCGGCCGACCACCCACGGAAGGCACGCCCCCGCGGCACCCCCGTCGAGCAGACCCAGGCACTGGAACGCACTGTCGAGCACCGCGGGCGGCACGAACCCGGTCACGTCGTAGCCGGAGCTGACCACCGCCAGCACCTTCGCCGCGCCCCGGTGTAGGGACCGGACAGCCTGGTACGTCGGCCCGTACTCGATCCCGCTCGACGCCCGCCACGCCGCGAGCTCACCGAGCGCGACCCCCTCGGGGCAGCTCGCCCGCAGCTCCGCGGTGTCCACATAGGTCGGTGGCGGCAGCGGGCGCCCGACCACCGACGCCTGGCAGTGCCGGGTCGACCCGGCCAGCAGCGCGGTCGCGCCGTCCGCCTCGGTGATCAGCAGCTCGATCGGGTCCACCACACGCAGCGGCGCCGAGAACGTCACCTGGTCCAACCGCCACGCCTGGTCGGCGCGCCGCGCGTCGGCGGCGGTGAGCAGCAGATCGATCTGGGCGGCGGCGGGCAGGACGGGCGTCCCGCCGACGCGGTGGTGGGCGACCACCACGTCGGCGGGGGTCAGGGTCACCCCGGCGGTGGTGACCGGGTCGGCGGCTCGGGTGCTGGTCACAGCCTCAACTCGAATCTGTCGCTGGCGAGGACGGTTCCGTTGACCTGGATGTCGACGAGGTGGTCGCCGGGGTAGTAGCGGCGGGTCTGGATCTCGCGCACCTTGTGCACCTTCTCCAGCGTCTTGCGCTCACCGGCGCCCAGGTCGACGGTGGCGAGCTTGAACACCTTGGGGATGGCCTTGCCGCCGAGCCGCACGTGGTGCACGACGTAGTCGACGGTGACCGAGTGCGGGGTGGAGTCGCCGTTGACCAGGTCGACCCGGATGGTCACCGCCTCGCCGAGCCGGATCGCGGTGGGCGCGATGCGCACCGCGGGGATCTCGATGTGCTCGCCGCCGGTGGCCCCGAGCAGCCGCAGCGCGTCCTGGTCGCCCTTCTTGACCAGGGTGCGCAGGCCGTGCTTGACGATCCACGCCGTCTCCGGGGTCTGGCTCTCGGCCAGCCAGCGGGCCGCGGTGGCCAGTGCCAGTTCCCGGTCGTCCTTGGTGATGTCGTTGAGGTTGTTGGCGACCGACTTGCGCACGTACTCCGACGAGTCCGACCGCAGCGGCTCCAGGATCGCCAGCACCGGTCGAGGGTCCTTGACGAACCGGGTCAGCGTCTTCGCCCACGGCAGGCGGGACCGGCAGCCCTCGCTGGCCGCGCGCCGCACGTTGTGGCTCGGCGACAGCGCCCAGTCCGCGAGAGTGGCCATGGCCAGGTCGTAGTGCTTGTCGATGTACGGGCGAACCGCGTACTCGGCGGTGTGCCTGCGGGTGATCTCCTCCAGGGCGCGCAGCGACACCTCGGGGTGCTCGTGCCCGTACTCCTCGACGAAGCGGGCCACCGGCATCAGGAACCAGGACTCGTTGAACATGCCCTCGCCCTCGGCCAGTTCCGCGCCGAGGATCGCCGCCAGCACCTCGACCGCCGCCGGGTAGTCGGCGGGCAGCCGGTCGCGCAGGCCCTCGGCGAGCACCAGCACCCGGTCCTTGAGCTCCTTGCCGGGGATGCGGGCGGCGACCTCCCGCGCGTAGCCGTCGACGTCGAAGTCCGGGCGCACCGCGCGGACCTTCGTGCCGATCAGCACCGCGGCGTCCTCGTTGAAGTGCCGCTTCAACCCGTACTCCTGGCTAGCCATGGCCGTTCCTCCCCATCGCGGGTACACCGTTGATCGAATGGGGCGGATCGTATTGGTCGGACGCGGCGGACGAATCGGGCACCGACGGCTCCCCGGTCGGGATCCAGTGCGCGGCCCGGTCGAACGCGTAGGTCGGCGCGGGCACCACCCGGCCGGGCGTGGTGGCGGTCCAGTCGACGGCCGCGCCGCTGCCGTACCGGTCGACGAGCGCGGTGTGCAGGCGTGCCGCCGGGTCGTGGCCGCGGCGCAGCACGTGCTCGTAGCGGTTGTCGACGCCGGGCAGGTTCGCCCTGGCCAGGCTCACCAGCACCGGCGCGGGACCGATCTCCCAGTAGGTGCGCGCGCCCGCGGTGTGCAGCCTGCCGACCGCGTCGCTCCACCGCACCGGGGAGGTCAGCGCCCGCGCCCAGGTGCCGGGGTCGGCGACGGTGGCCGCGGTGTGCCAGTCGCCGCGCAGCGTGGACACCACCGGGATCGTCGGCTCGGTGATCTCGGTGCCCGCCACCGCGTCGGCGAACGCGGCCAGCGCCCCGGCCATCGCCGCGGAGTGGAACGCGTGGCTGACGGTGAGCGCGGTCGTGCGGTGCGGGCAGGCCGCCCGGAACGCCGCCAGCGCCGCGTGCGGTCCGGCGACGGTCGTGTTGTCGGGGGAGTTGTAGGCGGCGACCTCCACCTCGGGGTGGCCTGCCAGCGCGTCGTGCACCGCGTTCGGGTCGGCGTGCACGACGAGCATGCCACCGGAGCTGGGCTGGGCCTGCATGAGCTGGCCGCGCTGGGCGGTCAGGCGCATGAGGTCCGGCAGGCTGATCGCGCCCGCGGCGTGCACGGCGGTCAGCTCGCCGACGCTGTGCCCGGCGACCAGGTCGGGCCGGATGCCCCACGCCGCGAGCAGCCGCAGCAGGGCGACCTGGGTCGAGACGATCCCGACCTGCGCGTGGGCGGTGTCGGTCAGCTGGTCGCTCGCCGCGCCGTGCAGCAGGTCGAGCAGGGGAGTGGCCAGGTGCGGGCGCAGCAGCTCCGCGCACTCGTCGATGCCTTCGCGGAAGGCGGGCTCGGCGGCGTAGAGCTCTTGGCCCATGCCCGGGTATTGCGAGCCCTGGCCGGTGAACAGGAACGCGACCGGGGGAGTCGAGGTGGTGAGCCGGGCGAGCGGCGTCGCGCCGGAGGCGACCTCGCCGAGCGCTGCTGCCAGCTCCCCGGCGTCGGCGCCCCGCACGGCCACTCGGAACCGGTGCTCGGCGCGGCCGGTGTTCGCGGTGTGCGCGAAGTCGACCAGGGCCGTGTCCGGGCCCAGGTGCTCGGCGTAGCGGGCGGCGAGGTCTCGGACCGACTGCTCCGAGGCACCACTGACCCGCACGATGTGGCTGGTGCGCTCGGCTTCCGACTCCAACGCGACGGCTGGCGCCTCTTCCAGGACGACGTGGGCGTTGACCCCGCCCATCCCGAACGCCGACACCGCGCCCCGCCGCGGCTGCGACCCGCGGTGCCACGCGTGCGCCCGGTCGGCGACGTAGAACGGCGTGCCCTCGAACCGGATGTGGTCGTTGGGCCTGGTCACGTGCAGGGTCGGCGGGACGATGCCGGTGCGCATGGCCAGCAGCACCTTCACCACGCCCGCCAGTCCGGCGGCGGGTTCCAGGTGGCCGATGTTGGACTTGAGCGACCCGAGCGCGCAGAACTGCGCCCGGTCGGTGTGCGCTCGCCACGCCGCGGTCGCGCCCTCGACCTCGATCGGGTCGCCGAGACCGGTTCCGGTGCCGTGGGCCTCCAGCAGGCCGATGCTGTCGGGGGTAGCCCCGGCGTCGGCCAGCGCGGCGGTGATCACCTCGCGTTGTGCGCGGGGACTCGGCGCGGAGTACCGGGTGGTGCGCCCGCCGTGGTTGACCGCGATGCCCTTGACCAGGCCGAGCACGTGATCGCCAGCCGCGACGGCGTCGGTGTGCCTGCGCAGCACCACCGCCACGGCACCCTCACCTGGGGCGAACCCGTCGGCGGACGCGTCGAACGTCCGGCACCGCGCCCGCGGCGACAGGGCGGCCAGTTCCCGCATCGACTCGAAGTACTCCGGGCTGATCGCGGCGTGCACCCCGGCCACGACGGCGGTGTCGATGTCGCCGGACCGCAGGTGCTGCGCCGCGGTGTGCAGCGCGACCAGGGTCGACGAGCACAGCGTGTTCACCAGGGTGCTGGGGCCGTGCCAGTCCATCAGGTACGACAGCCGGTTGGGGATCATCGCCTCCAGGCCCAACCCGCGCCCGGCGGCGACCCCGTGCCTGGCCCGCTCCTCGTGGTAGTGGTCGTGGCTGTAGCCGATCCACAGGCCGGTGCGGCTGGACCTGGCCCTCGGGCCCATCCGCCCGCCGTGCTCCAGCGCGGTCCAGATGGTCTCGTAGACCAGCCGGGCCTGCGGGTCGATCAGCGGGGCTTCCCGCGCGGAGATGCGGAACGGGGCCGGGTCGAACAGGTCGACCTGGTCGAGGAACGACGCGTG
Organism: Actinokineospora cianjurensis; assembly: GCF_003663795.1. NCBI lineage: Bacteria > Bacillati > Actinomycetota > Actinomycetes > Pseudonocardiales > Pseudonocardiaceae > Actinokineospora > Actinokineospora cianjurensis. The sequence continues at coordinate 44,549 of NZ_RCDD01000003.1, read as the reverse complement.
TCCCCCGGGTCGTGACCCGCGCCGCGCCGTCGGCACCGGGCCGACGGTGTCGCGACCGGCCGCGAGCAGGTCCCAGAACTCGTCCAGGCCGTCGGCGGTGGGCACCCGGATGGCCGCGCCCACCACGGCGATGTCCCTGGCCTGGGGCGGCTCGGCCTCATCGGCAGGCTCAGTGACCGTGGCGGGCCGGGTGACTGCGGCAGGCCGAGTGGTGGGTGCTGGTTCGGGCTGGGGGACGGTGAACGACTCAGACAGCAGGAACTCGGCGAAGCCGCGCGGGGTGGGGTACTCGAAGAACACCGTGGGGTACAGGGAAAGCCCGTGGTCGCGGGAAAGCCGGTCGCTGAGTTCGACCAGGCCGACCGAGTCGAAGCCCGCGGCGAGGAACTCGGTGTCGGCGTGCGCGTCGTCGAGGCCCGATTCGGCGAGGAACCACGACAGCGGGTCCCGCGGGGCGGTGGCGACCTTGCGCTCCACGGCGAGAGTCGGTGCCTGCCGGACCGGTTCGTCCACAGTGGTCGGTTCGGGGAGCTCGTCGCGGAACGCGCGCAGGGGAACGCGCTTGGACGAGATGTCGCCGAACTCCAACAGCACCCGGCCGTCCTCGTCGGTGACGAACTGGGTGACCCGGCACGCTTCGTGGTTCCAGAACGCGACCTCGGTGCGCACGTAGGCGGCGTCCGCCAACGGGCCGTGCCACCGGGTGCGTCGCACCGACAACGGGATGAACGCCGACGCGTCGTCGGAGCCGAACACCGGGTTGTCCGGGTCGATGGCGGCGATGGTCACGCTGTCGAGCAGGCCGGGGAACAGGGCGACGTCGGCCGGGTTGAGGGCGCGCTGCCTGCCGCCCTCGACGCGGGCCAGTGTGCCGCCGGGGATGCCCGCGACCCACGAGATGTTGCGGTAGTAGCGGCCGTGGGTGTAGCCGATGCGCCGCAGCCAGCGGTAGACGCCCGATCCGGAGTGCAGCGTGCCGCACTGGTCGAGCAGCGCCCGCACCGGGACGTCGATCGGCGTGGGCGCGGGGGCATCGGCCAGCACACCGGTGACGAAGGTGGCGCCGTTCTCGTCCAGGACGGTGAACGTGCCGCCGGGCCCCACCTGGCAGATCACGCGCTGCGGCTCGTCGGGGATGAGCGGCCGGGAGAACAGCAGGTCGTCGACGCCGTGGAACCGGCCGCCCGCCGCTTCGACGCCCTGGCGCAGGAAGTCGAACCAGCCGACGCCGGGCAGCATCGCCGTGCGGTACACGGAGTGCTGCGCGATGGGCGTCTCCGCGGGGCCGAAGACCCGCGAGAAGGTGTACCCGGTCGCCGTGGGCTCGACGGTGAGCGGGCCGCCGGGGTCGGCCGAGCGCCGCGGTTCGTCGAGGTTCAGGGAGCGGCCGGTGGCCTGGGCCGCGGGTAACGCCTGCTTGTGCCAGGGCGCGTCACCCTGGAACGCGGCCCAGTCGACTACGTGTCCGGTGTTGTGCGCGTGGGCGGCTGCCGCGGCGAGAACGGCTGCCACACCTGTGCTGTCGGTGACCTCGTCCAGGCGGGCGCCGAGATCAAAACCGTCTGATGTGGACGCTTGGCCGTTGGATCCCGCGAGGGCCTCGGCCAGTGCCTGTTCCAGGTCCGCCTGGCCGTAGCAAGCGGCCACGACCGACACCCAGTCGCTCGGCACGTCGAGTGCTTGCTCGGGGACGCCGGTCGCGCGCAGGGCGGCCACCTGGGCGACCATGGCGCTGACCGGGACAAGGGCACCGGTGAACTCGTCGAGCTGGAGTCCTACGGCTGCCTCGAACCTGTCCAGAAGCTCGGTCACCGCCGGTACTGACCGGTCCAGGGCGATCAACCAGGGTGGTGGAGTCCGCGCGTCGGGTTTGCGCACCACGATGGGGCCATCCGCGGTGGCCTTGCCCAGCAGCCAGGATCGCAGTGCGGCGACGAGGTCACCAGCGTCCACACCGGACACCGCGATGGACGCGGCGCGGCGTGGGCGTGCCAGTCGGGCGGTCGCGCAGACGTCGGCCAGGTCGGTGGCCTGGAGGAACCCGGTCCACTGCGCGGCCAGTTCCCGCAGTCCTTCCGGGGTGTGCGCGGAGATCGGGAGCACCTCGGCGGGCCGGGTGTTCGGCGCCGGGTCGTGGTCCACGCCCTCGACCACGACGTGCACGTTGGTCCCGCCGAAGCCGAATCCGCTGATCGCCGCGCGCCGCACCGGAACGTCGGGCCACGGCGTGTGCTCGGTGGGCAGGTGGAACGGGCTGGTGGCCAGTCGCAGGCGGGGGTTGGGTGCCTCGACGGCGGTGGCGGGGAGTCGGCGCTCGGTGAGGCAGGTGACCAGCTTCGCCAGTCCCGCGAGTCCGGCCGCCGAGTGCAGGTGCCCGATCCGCCGCTTCAGCGACCCGAGCGCGACCGAGCCGGTGGCCACGCCGTGACCGCCGAACACCTCGGTGAGCGCCCGCACCTCGATGGGGTCGCCGATCGCGGTCCCGGTGCCGTGCGCCTCCAGGTACTGCACCGTCGACGGGTCCACAGTGGAGTAGACCGACCGGAGCAGCTCGACCTGGGCCTCCAGGTTCGGGGTGGTGACGCCCATGGTGGCACCGTCGTTGTTCGCGCCCCAGCCGCTGATCGCCGCCAGCACCCGGTCACCGTCGGCGAGCGCGGCCGCCAGCGGCTTGAGCACCAGCGCCGCCGCGCCCTCGCCGGGCACGTACCCGTCGGCCCGCTCGTCGAACGTCTGGCACAGACCGGTGGGCGACAGGGCGCCGGTGCGGGAGAGCAGCACGTAGGTGAGCGGGTCGATCAGCAGGTCCACGGCCCCGACCACGGCCAGCTCGCACGACCCGGCGAGCAGGCTCTGGCCCGCCAACCACACCGCGGTCAGCGAGGACGAGCACGCGGTGTCCACGACGAGGCTGGGGCCGGACAGGTCGAGCCGGTCCGACAACCACGCCGCGGTGAAGTTCTGCGACCGGCCCCACAGCGCGGCAGGCACTGGGTCCACAGTGGAGTCACGGCCGTGGTCGAACCCGTACGAGTTCATCCTGGCACCGACGTAGACCCCGGCCGCCAACCTGCGCCGGGTGCCGAGATAGCCCGCGTCCTCCAGCGCCGAGGCCCCGACCTCCAACATCACCCGCTGCTGGGGGTCCAACAGCACCGCGTCCGCCTCGGCCAGCCCGAACGCGGCGCTGTCGAAGGCGAACGGGTCGGGCAGGAACGCGCCCCTGTCGTGCGCGCCGGTGTAGCGGTCCCTGGCCCACCTCGCGGGCGGCACCGAACCGACCTCGACGGTGTCGCCGCGCAACAGTCCACTCAGCTCGGTCGTGTCCTCCGCGCCGGGCAGCCGCACGGCCATCCCGATCACCGCGATCCGCTGGTCGCTCATCGCGATTCTCCCGTCATGGCCGTGGCGGCCTCGCTGGCGACAAGGCCGCGCAACAGCGACCCCAGAGCGGTCTGCGTCCCCTTCGCGACCACCGGCACCGCGGTGATCACCGCTCCCGAATCCGACTCGCCCGGCTCGGGGCCGATCTCCCTCGCCAACTCGGCGACGGTCCGGGAGCGCAACAACGCCCCCGGATCAACAGTCCACCCAACCCGCCTCTCCAACGCCCCCGTGATCTCCGCGATGGTGATCGAGTCGAGCCCCAACTCCGCCAACACCCGCCCACCGGGATGCGTGCCGAGCACGTCGCGGAACACGTCCCCAACGACCTCGACCAGGTCGTCCCGTCCCGCGTCCACCGACGCCGCGATCACTGCCTGCTCCACAGGTTTGGCTGCGGCAGGCTCGATGGCCGCGATCTCCGCCGGGCCGCCGGGGAAGATCAGGGTGCCGCCGGTGGTGAGGTGGGTGGTGAAGAGGTCCAGGGCGTCGGTGGGGGTGAGGGAGTGTTGGGCGGCGAAGGTGGGGTCCGCGGCCATGCCGGTGCCGGTCCAGTTGGGCCAGGCGTGGGCGGTCACCACAGGGCCAGGGTGTTGGGTTGAGTCGGCGGTGGCTAGCTGGTAGGCGTTGGCCAGGGCGTAGTCGACGACGCCGCGGGCAGCGTCTGGCCGTGCTCCTGCCAGGGAGGAGACCAGGACGACGAAGTCGGCGTTCCGCTGGGTGGCCACCTGGAGGACGGCGAGGGTGCCTTCGATCTTCGGCGCGGTCACCGCGGCCGCAGTCGCCCAGTCGCGGCGGCGCACCAAACCGATCGGGTTGACCCCACCGGAGGCGTGCACGACACCGCGCAGCCTGCCCCACTTCCGCTCGAAGTAAGAGACCTCGGCGGCAAGAGCGTCCTCATCGGACACATCGCAGCGCCGGTACTCGACGTCGGCGGCAAGCACCGGGGCCGTCCCGGCTGAGCGGCCCAGGATGCCGATCCGCCGCGCACCCGAGTCGACCAGGCGCTCGACCAGCAACCGCCCCACGGCGCCCAGCCCACCGGTCACCAGGACGAACCCGTCACCGGTCAGGTCAACCGCCGGACCAGGTCCGGCTGGCTCCGACACCGAGACGAACCGCACGCCACGCCGGTGGGCGACGACCGCGCCTGGCGCGCAGAGTTCACCGACCACCTGCGCCGCCCGGGCGTCAACGGGGTCACGCGGGTCGAGGTCGATGGTGATCGCGGCCACTCCACTCTCGGCGGCCGTGGCGCGCAGGGCATGCAGCCGAGCAGCCGCCTCCGGGTCACCGGGACCGTGCACCGCCGCCGCACCGTGCTCCACCCACGCCACCACCGTGCCCGCGGGCAGCGTCGCCACCTCGCGCAACCGGTTCCAGAAGTCCTCAAGCCCGGTCGCACCGTCGATCACCACGACGACATCCGCCGCCGTGTCCCTGGCTCCAGCAAGCCCACGCACCCGATCGCCCAGTTCCGTGTCGGCACCCAGCACCCGCACCGAGGGAGTCAGCCCAGGTACAGCGGGTTCCGGGATCCACCGAGTGCGCAGAGCGACAGGCGGTGCGGGCGCGCGGTGGTGGTGCCAGAACCGATCCCGCGCGAACGGGTACGTCGGCAAGTCCGAGACCCGCCTGCCCGGCACGGCGGGGACCTCGGCCTCGGCCCGCCCGACCACGTGAACGGCCCGCAGCGCCGACACCAGTTCACCCACCGACCGGCCGCGCACGACGATCCCGAACTCCAGCACCGAGCGCCCGGTGTTGGCGGTGTGGCACAGGTCGGCCAACTCCGTCGCCGTGGCGCGCTCGAACCGGGCGGCATACCGGGACGCGAGTTCCCGCACGGCCTCCTCGGTCGCCCCGCTCACCCGGACCGCGTACTCCTCCACAGTGGACTCAACGTGGCTTCGGGCCGGTGCTTCCTCCAGCACCACGTGGGCGTTGACCCCGCCCATGCCGAACGCGGAGACCGCTGCTCGCCGGGTGCCCCGCGGCCAGTCGCGGAGCTGGTCGGCGACGTAGAACGGGCTGCCCTCGAACCGGATGTGGTCGTTGGGCCGGGTCACGTGCAGCGTCGGCGGGATCTTGCCGTGTTCCATCGCCAGCACCGCCTTCACCAACCCCGCCAGGCCCGCGGCGGGTTCGAGGTGGCCGACATTGGACTTGAGCGAGCCGATCGCGCAGAACTGCGTGCGGTCCGTGTGCGCGCGCCACGCCTTGGTGAGGCCCTCGACCTCGATCGGGTCGCCCAGGCTGGTGCCGGTGCCGTGCGCCTCCAGCAGCCCGATCGACGCGGGGTCGACCCCGGACCTGGCCAGCGCGGTGGCGATGACGTCGTGCTGGGCGGTGCTGTTGGGCACGGTGAACCCGCTGGTGCGCCCACCGTGGTTGACGGCGGTCCCCTTGATCACCGCCCGGACCGGGTCACCGTCGCGCAGGGCCGCGGCCAGCGGCTTGAGCAGCACCGTGACCACACCCTCGCCGGGGACGAACCCGTCCGCGTCGGCGTCGAACGCCCGGGACGCGCCGGTCGGCGAGAGCGCCCGCAGGTTGCCCATCGCGGTGTAGTGCAGCGGCGACAGAGCCAACCGCACCCCCGCGACCACGGCCTGTTCGCACTCGCCGTCGTGCAGGCTGCGCACGGCGGTGTGCAGGGCCACCAGCGACGACGAGCACAGCGTGTCGATGGTCATGCTGGGGCCGGTGAGGTCCAGGAAGTGGCTGACCCGGTTGGCCAGGAACGCGTTGTGGTTGCCCAACCCGGCGTGCGCGTCCAACTCCGGGTCGATGTTGTGGTCCTTGTAGTGCTGGTAGCTGGCGCCCACGAACACGCCGGTCGAGCGCGGTGCCGACAGCGGCGCGATCCCGGCCGACTCCCACGCCTCCCAGACCCCGCGCAGCAGCCACCGCGCCTGCGGGTCGAGCGCCTCGGCCTGCTTGGGGAAGAACCCGAACAGCCCGGCGTCGAACTCGTCGGCGACACCGAGGAACCCGCCGAGCGCCGCCTCCGCGCCCACCCACCGCTCACGCGGCGCCGGGTTGACCTCGTCGCGGCCGCCCGACAGCAGGTCCCACAGCTCCTCCGGGCCCACGGCCCCGGGCACCGCGCAGGAGAGGCCGATCACCGCCACGTCCTCGGCCCGCACATCTTCGGCGCGCACGGCTGCGGCACGCGGGTCGGCGGCACGCGGGTCGGCGCCCGTGGCATCCCCGACCCGCACGTTCTCGGCCGGTGAGCCAGCGGGCTGATGGTCCCATTCGGCCGTCGCCGGGGCGAGAGCTGCCACGGTCGTGGCCAGGGCCCGGCAGTCGCGGGCGTCGAGCACGTCCACCGGGGTCAGCGACACCCCGGCCTTGCGCTCCAACTCGACGGTGACCATCGCGGCGAGCATCGAGTCCATCCCCGCCGACACCAGCCCGGTCGTCTCCGTGACCGACGGGTCGTGCAGCACTCCCCGCACCACGTCCAGCACCACAGCCAGCGCGCCCGTCCGGGGCGCGGCGACGGGCCGGTAGACCACGTCCTCCAGCGACACGAGGACACGCCCGTGCTCGTCGAGCAGGGTGATCGTGCCCCGCCGTGCGACGCCGGTGGTGGGCGAGAGCCGCACGTGGGCGAAGGTGGCCGACGCGGGGTCGGCCCACCGCGTGGCCCGACCCAGGGACACCGGCAGGTAGGTGCCGTGGTCGGCGGTCGGATCGGCCAGCGTCAACACGGCCATGGTCTGCAACGCGCCATCCAGCGCTGCCACTCCAAGGCCCCACGTGTCCAAGCGCACCAACGCGTCCTGTGCGCCGAACCGGATCTCGGTGATCGGCGTCAGCGGCGAAGCCAGGTCCATCGCCTTGGCCGAGAACCACGCGTACAAACCCTCAGCGGCCAACGTCCGAGGGCACCGCCCGCGCAGCTCATCAACCGAGACAGCAGCGGGCGCGTCGCTGGGGGAGGAGGTCTCGGCGCGCGCGATGGTCCGCCCACCGAACGAGAACTCCAATGCTCCGCCGGACTCCTCCGTGGTGACCGCGCCATCGCCCGTTCCCAATGCGATCAACCGCACGTCCGCCAACGCGTCCGCGCGAGCGAACCCGAGTTCCAGCACCAGCGCGCCTGGAACGGTCTCCGCCCCGAAAACCCGGTGCGCCGCGAGCAACTCGGCAAGATCCACCGACGCTGCGGCTTCCTCAGGGCGGAATGGGTACTCCGGCAGGACGACCCGCTCCGGAGTGTGCGGGTGCAGCGACTGCCAGTCGACCTCGGTGCCCGCTGCGAACCGGAGTGCCAGGTCGGCGGGCGTGGAATCGGGGGTGGTCACGGCGGTCGTCCCGCGCCAGACCGAGCCGGGTGAGGTGGCTGCCTTCCGCAAGCCCTCGGCCAGTTCGGCGGGGGAGTGGCCGAGGACGGCGATCCGGTGCGCCAGGTGCGCGCGCCCGACCGCCGCCGAGAACGCCACCGAGCCCGCGTCCACCGTGCCGGAGGACAGGAACCTGGCCAGCGCCTCGGCGCGTCGGGCCAGCGCCTGCGGGGTGTGCGCGGAGACCGGCACCACCTGTTCGCCGGTGCTGCGCCCGGGTTGCCGCGAGGGAACGTGTTCCTCCACGACGATGTGCGCGTTGGTGCCGCCCATGCCGAACGCGCTGATCCCCGCCACCCGTGGACCGGACCACGGCGTCACCTCGGTCGGCAGGGCGAGCACGCCAGCGGAGAGATCCACGTGGGCGCCGGGGTTCTCGAACCCGGCCAGGGGTGGGATCTCCTTGTGTGCCAAGCACAGCAGTACCTTCACCAGCCCGGCCAGGCCCGCGGCCGGCTCCAAGTGGCCGATGTTCGCCTTCACCGCCCCCACCGCGATCGGCCGCTCGTTCCCGGCGAACACCTCGGTCAGCGCGGCCACCTCGATCGGGTCGCCGAGCCGGGTCGCCGTGCCGTGCGCCTCGATCAGCGAGACGTCGGCGGGCGCACGGCCCGCGTCGGCGAGAGCGGCACGCACCACATCCGCTTGGGCCGCCCCGCGCGGTACCGACAGCCCACTACCCCGGCCGCCGTGGTTCACCGCCGCGCCACGGATGACACCCCAGACGTGGTCGCCGTCGCGCTCGGCGTCGTCCAATCGCTTGAGCAGCACCGCGATCGCGCCCTCACCGGGCACGAACCCGTTGGCGCGGTCGTCGAACGGTCGCGGGCGCTCGGTCGACAGGGCGCCGAGTTGGCTGAGACTGCGGTAGTACCAAGGCGTCAGGCCCACGTGGCAGGCCGCGACAACGGCCGCGCCGCACTGACCGGCGCGCAGGCTGGTCACCGCCTGCTGGATCGCGACCAGCGACGACGAACACAACGTGTCCACCGTCTGCGACGGCCCGGTGAGATCGAGCGCGAACGACACCCGGTTGGCCAGCAGCGCGTTCATCGACCCCAGCGCGGTGTGCGGACCGATCTCGTCGAGACCACGCGCGTCGCGGAAATGGGTGTACGTAGCGCCGACGAACACGCCGATGTCGCGCCGTCCGGCCATACCCGCCTCGTCGAGCACCGACCAGGAGTGCTCCAGCAACAGCTTCTGCTGCGGGTCGAGCTCCTCGGCCTCGCGGACCGAGATCCCGAAGAACCCCGGCTCCAACCTGTCCACATCGGACACGAACGCGCCGATCCGGCAATAGGACCCGGTCATCTCCGGCGAGCGCGGCTGGTGGTGCTCGTCGATCGACCAGCGCGGCGCCGGGACCTCCGTGAACGCGTGGTCACCGGCGCGCAGCATGGTCCAGAACTCGTCGAGGGTGCGCCCGCCAGGAAGGTCCGCTGACACGGCCACGACCGCGATCGCACCGCGGTCGGCCGGCTGCGGACGCGGCGTGACCCGCGCGGAAGCCTGCGCCTCTTGCGGTGCGGCCTGCGCGGTGGTCTCGGGAGCCTGCCTGGGTGCGGTGACGCCGTGCCGCTCGACCAGGGCCTTGGCGACCTCGGTGAGATCCGGGTACTCCAGGAACAGGGTGGCCGGGACGGCCGTGCCCCAGCGCCTGCTCAATTCCTCGGCCAGGTCGACGCTCATGATCGAGCTCATGCCGTGGTCGGTCAACTGCGCCGCCGGGTCGACCTCGGCCAGACCCAGCCGCTCCGCGACGAACTCCCGCAACGCGGCCAACACCCCGCCCGCCGACTCCTGCCGCGGTGACGCGGGCTCGGCAGTACTGGCGCGGTCCGGTTCGGGAGTAGCAGAGCGAGCGATGTCCGAGTGGGCGATGACGACCTGGCGGAGGTCGGTGCGCAGGGTGTCCAGCAGCGCGTCCAGGGCTTCCCGCGTGCCCAGCGGCCGCACACCGCGAGCACGCAACTGCTCGGCGACGGCCACCCCCATGCCCGTCTCGCCCCACAGCCCCCAGTCGATCGCGACCCACGGCGATCCCTGCGTGTGCGCGACCGCGTCGAGGTAGGCGTTCGCGGCGGCGTACCCGGCCTGGCCGAGGTTGCCGAACGTGCCGGACACGGACGCGAACAGCGCCACGAAGTCCAGTTCCAGCCCTGCCACCGCAGCCGCCAAAGCCGTCGTGCCAGCCACCTTGGGCCGCAGCACACGGTCCACGTCGTCCGCGGTGGACGAACGGATCAGCTTGTCCGACAACGTTCCCGCGGCGTGCACGACTCCGTGGAGGCTGCCGTGGTCGCGCTGGAACGCGGCCACGATCTCGGTCAACGACCCCGGCACGGACACGTCCGCCGCGTACGACACAACCCGACACCCGTGCGCCTCAACGGCCCCGAGCGCCGCGGCATCAGCCTCCCCAGACCGGCTCACCAGGGCCACCACAGAGGCCCCAGCCGCGGCCAACCGCTCAGCGACAACGATTCCGAGACCGCCGTGCCCGCCCAGCAACAGGTAACGGCCCCCGGCGCGCACACCCGGCCGGTCGGTGGTCAGCGGCGCGATGACCCGCCGCGGCGCGTACCGGACACCAGCTCGATAGGCGATCTCCACCGGCCCGTCGCCGAGCTCGTCGACCAGGCGCCCAGCGGACGCCGCGTCCAGGTCGACCAGCCGCGGCCGCAACCCCGGGTACTCGATGGCCGCGGTGCGCACCAATCCCCACGCCGCCGCCCTGGCCGGAACAGGCCGATCACCGTCGAGCACCGGCTGGCCGTCCTCGGTCACGACGAACACCCGGCCCTGCCGCTGCCGGGCGCCCAACGCCTTGATCACATCGACCGTGCCGTGCACCGCGTCGCGCAGCTCGTCCCCGAGCACCAGCACAAGACCGTCGACCTTGTCGGTGGCCTCGTCGAGCGACCCGACGACCGTCGCACCCTCCGCCCGCAACGCGGCGGCGACCGCGGCACTACCGGACACCACCCACGTCCCCGTCGCCGCCGCACGGGCAGGCGCGGCATCGGTCGACTCCCACAGGATCCGCGTGATCAGCGGGTTCTCCCGCTTGGGCACGGCTCGCATCCGGATACCGGTGAACTCGGCCAGCACCTGACCCGACGGGGCAAGGAGCAGCGCGTCGGCCACCGAGTACGCGCTGTCGACCGCCGTGCGCCGCACCCGCACCGTCACCTCGGTGACCGCCCCGGACAGCCGGCCGTGCAGCGCCAACCGCTCGAACCCGATGGGCAGCACCGGAGCCGGGTCCGTGCCCTGGATCGCGCGGCCTGCCACCTGGAACACGCCGTCGACCAGCAACGGGTGCGCGTACCACGGCGCGGTGCTCCGCTCGGTCCGCAGCACCGCCTCAGCCGTGCCGTCCCCGGTCGCGAGCCTAGCCACCGTGCGGAACAGCGGCCCGTACGCGAGCCCGGCCGCCGACCAACCCGAGTAGATCGCTGCCGGGTCAACAGAAGTCGGGCACGCAACCGTCCACACCGGAACGGACTCGGGCGCGGGCAGCACCCGACCGGAGCCGGCCGACACGACGGCCCGTTCGGCGGTCAGCAACTCGAAGGTGGTGACCGCCCCGGACACCACCTCCAGCCGCAGGTCCGCCCGGCCCGCGTCGGCGACGGCCACCGGGCGGCGGAAGGCGACCCCTGTCAGCTCGACCGGGGTGAACGCCGCGCGCTTGGCCACCGCCAGCACGGCCATCTCCAGTTGCACCGCGGCGGGCAGCAACCCGGTGCCGCCGAAGCGGTGCTGGGCGATGAGCGGTTCGTGGCCGGGGAAGGACTTCTCGTACGTCTCCGCGGTCTGGCCCGTGCGCGTCACTGGTCCTCGCTCGAACGCTCGTAGTGGTTGTCGAACAACGGGTGCGCGGGCGCGATGCTCTCCTGCACGGGCGGGGCCGCCAGCGGGCTCAGCTCGAACGGGTACACCGGGATCCCGGAGGTCCGCCCGCCCTTGCCCGCGTGCACGGCGGCCCAGTCGACGGCCGCGCCCTCGTCCCGGTACAGCTCGGCGACGGCCGCCAGCAGCGTCGTCTGGTTCGGCACCCGCTTGCGCAGCGTCGGCAGGAAGCGGCCGACACCCTCGGGCAGCACCGCCCGCGCCATCGGCAGCAGCACCTGCTCCGGTCCGATCTCGACGAACACCGTGGCGCCCGCGTCGTGCAGGGCGGTCACCGCGGCGGAGAACCGGACCGGCTCGCGGATGGCCGCCGCCCAGCTCTCCGGGTCGCGCAACGACTCCGGCGTGTGCCAGGTGCCGGTGCGCGTGGACACGACCGGCACCGACGCCTCGGTGAACCGGGTGGCCCGCACCGCGTCGGCGAAGACCGGCACCGCCCCGGCCATCGCCGCCGAGTGGAACGCGTGGCTCACCGTGAGCGGGGTGTGCCGGTGCGCGGTGGTCTTGAGGTAGCGCTCCAACGCAGGGCGCGGACCGGACACGGTGGTGTTGGTCGGTGAGTTCAACGCCGCCAACTCCACCTCGGGGTGGCCTGCCAACTCCGCCTGGACGACGGCCGCGTCGGCGTGGATCACGGCCATCGCGCCACCGGCCTGCTGCGCGGCCATCACCGCGCCACGGCGAACAGCCAGTTCGATGAGATCCGACAGGGCGAGCGCGCCCGCCGCGTGCGCCGCGGCCAGTTCACCGACGCTGTGCCCGGCCACGACGTCGGGCGTGATGCCCCAGGTGGCGAGCAACCGCACCAGCGCTGCCTGCACCGCCACGATCGCGACCTGGGCGTGCTCTGTCCTGGTCAACTCGGCTTCGTCGGTCCCGTGTACCAGGGCACGCAAGTCCCTGCCCAGCAGCGGAGCCGCCAGTTCGGCGCACTCGTCCAGCGCGGCCCGGAACACCGGCTCGGCGTCGTAGAGCCCGCGTGCCATGCCCGGGTACTGCGAGCCCTGGCCGGTGAACAGGAACGCCAGCGGAGTCCTGGCGCCCGACTTGACCACCGGCCGGTCACCGCCACCGACAGCCCGCAACTGCGCGGCCAGGTCGGCTCGGTCGGTGGCCAGCACGGCCGCCCGGTACCGGTGCTCGGCCCGACCCGCGTTGGCGGTCGTGGCGAAGTCGACCAGTGCCGCACCCGGGTGGTGGTCCAGGTGCTCGGCGTAGCGGCCCGCCAGCAGGCGGACCGCGTTCTCGGTCGCGCCGCTGACCCTGACCAGCGTGCTGTCCTGAGTGGACTCCTCGCGGGCCGGGCGCGGCGGCGCCTGCTCCAGCACGACGTGGGCGTTGACCCCGCCCATGCCGAACGCGGAGACCGCCGCGCGCCGCGGGCCGCCCTCGGGCCAGTCGTGCAGCCGGTCGGCCAGGTAGAAGGGTGTGTTCTCGAAGTGGATGTGGTCGTTGGGCCGGGTGACGTGCCGGGTGGGCGGGATCTTGCCGTGCTCCATGGCCAGCACGGCCTTCACCAACCCGGCGAGGCCCGCGGCCGGTTCGAGGTGACCGAGGTTGGACTTCAGCGAGCCGATCGCGCAGTACTGGGTGCGGTCGGTGTGCTTGCGCCACGCCCTGGTCAGGCCCTCGACCTCGATCGGATCGCCGAGGCTGGTGCCGGTGCCGTGTGCCTCCAGCAGCCCGATGGTGGCCGGGTCGATCCCGGCCTTGGTCAGTGCGGCGGCGATGACGTTGTGCTGGGCGGTGCTGTTCGGCACGGTCAGCCCACTGGAACGTCCACCGTGGTTGACCGCCGTGCCCTTGATGACGCCACGCACCCGGTCGCCGTCGCGCAAGGCGGCCGCGAGCGGCTTGAGCACCACCGCGACGACACCCTCGCCGGGGACGAACCCGTCCGCGTCAGCGTCGAACGCCCGGGAGGCACCGGTGCGGGAGAACGACCGCAACCTGGACCCCAGCTGGAAGTACTGCGGGGACAGTGCCAAGTGGACGCCCGCGACCACGGCCTGTTCGCACTCGCCGTCGTGGATGCTGCGCACGGCGGTGTGCAGGGCCACCAGCGACGACGAGCACAGCGTGTCGATGGTCATGCTGGGGCCGGTGAGGTCGAGGAAGTGGCTGACCCGGTTGGCCAGGATGGCGTTGTGGTTGCCCAGGCCCGCCGCGGTCTGCAGGACGTCACCTACGACCTGGTCGCGGTAGTGCTGGTAGCTGGCGCCCACGAACACCCCGACCTGGCGACCGGCGACCCGACCCGCCGCACCCGCGTCCTCCAGCGCCCGCCACACCACGTGCAGCAGGTGCCGTTGCTGCGGGTCGATCCACCGGGCCTCGGCCGGGGCGATCCGGAAGAAGCCCGCGTCGAACCCGGTGAGCTCGTCGACGAACCCCGCCCGGCGCAGGTACACCGTGCCGGGGCCGGAGTCCTCGGCGTAGTAGGCGTCCAGGTCCCACCGGGAACGGGGCACCTCGGTGAGGCAGTCCTCGCCGCCGGTCAGCACCCGCCACAGCTGCTCGGGATCGGCCGCGCCGGGGAACACGCCGTCGAGGCCGATGATGGCGATGTCGGTTGTGGTGGCAGCGGTGTCGGGTGTTGCCGAGGTGGGAAGCTGCGCGGGAATGCCCTGGGTGCGGTCAACGGCGGAGGTCGGGGGCAGGGCGACCTCCGCCACCGAAGGGTCCGGGCCGACCCCGCTCAGCGCGGGCAGGTCGGTGACCCCGTAGGCGTCGCGCAGTTCCGCGACCAGCGCGTCGACCGTGCCGACCTCCAGCACCAGGGTGACCGGGATGTCCACGGCGAGCCGGTCGCGCAGGTCCTGCGCCAGCGACACCGCGACCATCGAGTCCAGGCCCTGCTCCTGCAACGGCTGGTCCACCTCGATCGCCGTCACATCGGTCTCCAGCGCGTCGGCGACCCACTGGGTCACCGTCGCGGCCAGTGCCCCGCCCACGCGCACCACCGGACTCGGCGGACGCGGCGGTGTGGGAGGTGGCGATAGGGACACAGTGGACGGTTGCGGCGCAGTGGGCAATGCAGGTGCGGTGGGCAGTGAAGGCGCAGTGAGCAGTGCAGGTGCGGTGGACACCGACGGCGCGGTGGGTTCCGGTGCCGCGACGCGCTTCCACGTGATACCGCGGGCGATCAGGACCGGTGTGGTCCCGTCGAACACGACCAGGCTCGCGGTCAGCACACCGGACCCCGGTGCCGTCTCGCGGTCCCGCACCGCCCGGACCCGAGCCCTGGCCGGAACCGGGCCGAGCACCGACAGGTGCCGCACGGCGAACGGCACGTGCAGGCCCTGCGCCCCGCAGGCCGCGAGCGCGACCTGGAAGGCGCCATCGAGCAGCCGGGCGTCCACCGGCCCGCGCGTGGCGTCGACCTGGACGGTCCCGGTCGCGAACCCGGACCCCGCTGAAAGCTCGGTGAGGCAGCGGTATCCGGGACCGTAGTCGAGGCCCGCCGCGCGGAAGTCCTGGTAGAGCTGCGTGAGGTCGACCGGGCTCGCAGGGTCTGCCGGGAACACGGGTGCGGTCGCGGTCGGTTCCCCGATCTTGCCCTGGCTGACCACCGCTCCGCCTGCGTCGCGGAAGGTGATCACGTCACCGTCGATCCGGCCTGCCAGCGAGCCGGGGGAGCGGACCACGCCGCGCACGGTGAAGTCGCTCAGCCCGAACCGCTGTCGTCGCACCAGGTCCGCGACCTTGCCCGGGTACGCGGCCCCCGGGAGGGTCGGCACCCCGAGGACGATGTGCTCGTCCGCCTCGGACAGGTCCGACCACTGCCGGGACTGCTCGACGGCCTGCTCGGTGACGCGCGGCAGCAACCACAGGTGCTGCTCGTCGTGCGGCGCGGTGGGGAACCGCACCGCCGAACCGCGCGGGCGCACCGGCAGGTCACTACCGGCCACGAACCCGCGCGCCGCCTGCTCCAGCGACGACCGCTCGCCGGTCGGCTCCGAGAGAGCCGGGCGCCTGTCCGCCTCGACGACGCCCATGTGCAGTCGGGCACCGGGCACGTCGGCCAGGAACAGCATCAGCTTGTCGTCGAGCTGCTCGGCGGAGTCGATGACGCACGCCAGTCGGTGGGCCAGCGGCGCGCGTTCCCGGCTCGCGGCGGCCAAGGCGGCCAGCGGCGGGCAGTACGGGGCGCGCAGCAGCCGCACGAGCCGGTCGGCCAGGGTCCGCAGCGCGGGGGCCGACGCGGCGGACAGCACCAGCAGGTGCGGCCCGGGGGAGTCGGCGACCGGCTGCGGCGGTGCGGCGGCGAGCACGGCGTGGGCGTTGCCGCCGCCGAACCCGAAGCTGCTCACCCCGGCCACGCCGGGCCCGGTCAACGGCACGACCCGGTCCGGCACGTACAGCGGCGAGTCCTCGAACCGGAACGCCGAGGTCGGCGCGGTCAGGTTCGCTGATGGCGGCACCTGGCCCGCCTGCACCGCCAGCACGGCCTTGATCAGGCCCGCCAGACCGGCCGCGGGCTCCAGGTGCCCGATGTTGGTCTTCACCGACCCGACCGGCACCGAACCCGGTGCCGCCCCGGTCAACGCCGAGCGCAGCGCCTCCAGCTCGATCTGGTCGCCGAGCCGGGTGCCGGTGCCGTGCGCCTCGATGTAGCCGATCTCCGAGACGTCGATCCCGGCGGCGGAGTGCGCCCGCCGGATCACGGCCTCCTGCGCGGTCGCGCTCGGCGCAGTGAGGAATCCGCCGCCACCGACGTGGTTCACGGCGGTCGAGCGGACCACCGCCAGCACCGGGTCGTTGGCGGCCAGCGCGTCGGCGAGCCGCTTGAGCACCACCACACCGGCGCCCTCACCGCGCACGTACCCGTCCGCCGCCTCGTCGAAGGCCCGGCACTGGCCGGTGGGGGAGAGCATGCCGTTGCGGGCGAACGACCGGGTCTTGGTGGGGGTCAGCACGAGGTTCGCCGCGCCGACCACGGCCGCGTCGATCTCGCCAGCCCGCAGGTGCAGCGCCGCCTGGTGCAGCGCGACCAGGGCGGACGAGCAGGCCGTGTCCACCGCGATGCTCGCGCCGGACCAGCCGAACACGTGCGAGAGGCGGTTGGCCAGCATCGACAGCGCGGTCCCGGTGGCGACGTGCGGGTCGGCCGCGCCGATGCTGCCCGCCACCAACTCGGGGAAGTCGCTGGAGATCGTGCCGACGAACACCCCGGTGCCCGCGCCCAGCGAAGCGGCGTCGTGGCCCGCGCCCTCCAGCGCCTCGGCGGTGACGCTCAGCAGCAGCCGCTGCGCCGGGTCCAGCCTGCGCGCTTCGCGGGTCGACAGGCCGAACCGGGCCGGGTCGAACCACTCGACCCGCTCCAGCCAGCCGGTCGGCACCTCGTCCTCGGCGGTCCACAGGTGACTCCAGCCGCGGTGCCCGGCGGGCGCGTCGCCCACCGAGGTCAGCCCGGCGGCCAGGTTCGACCAGAACTCGTCCGGTGTGGCGGCACCGGGGAACCGGCAGGCCATCCCGATGATCGCCAGGTCGCCGTCGCGCGGCCCGACCTCCCGGACCACCGCCGCCACGGGTTTCCGAACCGCGGCTTCCACTACAACGGGCTCGGGTACCTGCGGCACAACCGGTTCCGGCGTCGGCTCGACCGCGACGGGCTGTTGGCCGCCCAATAGACGGGCCAGCTTGATGGGCGTCCCGGTGGCGAACAGCGCGGGCGGGGTGATCTCGACACCCAGCCGCTTGCCGAGTTCGATGGCCGCCAGCGGTGCCGACGCCGAGTCACCGCCCAGGTCGAAGAAGTTGTCGTCCACCCCGAACGCGCGGTGCCCCAACACCTGGGCGAACACCTCGGCCACCACGAGCACGACATCCACAGTGGACTCGGCAGGTGCGGGCTCGGGTACCTTCGCCGCGACCGGTTCCGGCGCGGTCGCAGCCACAACGGACTCGGTCCGCAGCACGGTGTCGCGGGTGGGCGCGGGCAGCTGCTTGCGCGCCACCTTCCCGTTGTCGGTCAACGGGAGCGCGTCGAGCACCACGTACGACCCCGGCACCATGTACTCGGGCAGCCGGGCCGCGACGAACGCGTCCAGCTCGACCTTGCCCGGGACCCGGGCCCCGACCAGGTACGCCGTCAGCCTCGGCTCGCCGACGCCCTCGAACGGCACCGCGACCACGGCGGCCGCCCCCACGCCAGGCACCTCGGCCAGCACGGCCTCGACCTCACCGGTCTCGACCCTGTTGCCGCGTACCTTCACCTGGCCGTCGACCCGACCGAGCCATTCCAGCGCGCCTTTGTCGTGCGCGCGGACCAGGTCACCGGTGCGGTAGAGCCGCCGCCCGCCGCGCGTCACGAACGCCTCGGCTGTGCGCTCGGGGCGGTTGCGGTAGCCGCGCGCCAGCTGAGCGCCCGACAGGTGCAGCTCGCCTTCCACGCACGGGACCCCGTCGTGGTCGAGGACGTGCAACCCGACACCGGGCAGCGGGGCGCCGAGCGGGATGAACGAGCCCGGGTTCTCGACGCGGTGCGCGGTCACCCAGATCGTGGCCTCGGTCGGCCCGTACAGGTTCCACAGCGCCGCGCCGGTGCCCAGGCGCCTGGCCAGTGCGGCAGGCAGGGCTTCGCCGCCGGAGCAGACGGTGAGACCGGTGGGCGGGGTCCAGTCGAGGTCGAGCAGCAGCCGCCACAGGCTCGGTGTGGCCTGCGCGACGGTGACCTCGGAGATCAGCTCGACGAGCTTGGCTGGCTCACGCGCCTCGGAGCGCCCGGCGAGCACCACGGTCGCGCCAGTCGTGAGCGGGAGCAGCAACTCCAGCAGGGAGATGTCGAACGCGGTCGTGGTGTGCGCCAGGACGCGGTCGGCCGCGGTGATCCCGAGCCGCTCGGCCATGCCGAGCAGGAAGTTCGCCAGCGCCGAGTGCTGGATCTCCACGCCCTTGGGCTCACCGGTGGAACCGCTGGTGAACAGCACGTAGGCCAGGTCGTCGCCGTCGAGGGCGGGCGGGATCGCCAGTGCCGAACCGTCGTCATCGCCGATCGGGGCGCCGCCGAACGGCTCGCCCACTTCCCGGGACCAGACGTCGGTCAGCACCAGGTCGCACTCGGCGACCCGGGTGTAGGTCGCCAGCCGCTCGGCCGGGTACGACGGGTCCAGGGGCAGCAACGCCGCGCCGACCTTGAGCACGCCCAGCATGGCGGGCAGCAGCTCCAGGCCACGTTCGGTCAGCACACCCACGACGCTGTCGCCGTCGATGCCCTCGTCGTGCAGCCGGGTGGCGATCGAGTCCGACCAGGACACCAGCCGCGCGTAGGTCAGCTCGCCGCGCGTGGTCCGCACGGCGACCGCGTCCGGACGGTCGGCAGCGGCGGCCGCGATCAGGTCCAGCACCGTCGGCGGCGTCGCTGGGACGACCTCGACCGGCACAGCGTCAACCGCTGCGACCTCGACAACGGCCGGGGCAGGCTCGGGGAGCTCGACGACCTCGGCCATGGGCGAACCGGCGCCGTGCACCAGGGCGCCCAGCGCGAGGTCCTCGACCCGGTCGACCAGGTCGAACACCTCGTCCTCGGCCATCGCGGTCTCCCGCACGAACACCGTGGGCGGCAGACCGGTGCGCAGCAGCAGCGCGAACTCGGTGTCGGCGTCGACCGACGCCTCCTCGCCGTCCTCGCGCTCGAGCACCACGATGCGGGTGAAGGTGGGGCCGTCGGCGCCGTGCGTGCGGCGGAGCAGGCCGAGCCGCAGCTCCAGGTCGGTGGCGTACCCGAGCCGCTCGGACGCCTCGTCGAACCGGTCGGTCAGCTCCTCGGGTGCCTCGGCGTCGAAGCCGACGGGGACCCGGGGCGAGGCCAGTCCGAGTGCCCGCTCCGAGCGGGCCAGCAGGGTCGAGGTCGTCCACGAGAAGTCGAACCGCGGCGTGCTCATGTGCTCGGCCAGCACGGCGAGGAACGCCCCGGCGAACGCGCGGGCCTCGTCCTGGTCCGCGGGCGCGTAGGCCAGCTCGCAGCGGTGGTAGTGCGCGGTCGCGGCGGAGAAGTCCTTGGCGGGCACCGGCGCGGGGCGCAGGGCGGACAGCCGCTCGCGCCACCACGGCTCGTGTCGGCGCAACGGGGCCAGCGCGCCGGTGATGGCCGCGAGCAGCTCAGGGGTGGCGGCCGGGACCGGGGCACCGGCGGTGATCCCCAGCCGCTGCGCCGCGGCCCGGCCGGTCAGTGCGGTGCCGTCCACCGCGGTCAGGTCGCTGATCACCAGGTCGGCGGTGGGCGCGGTCAGCTTCAGTGCCGAATCGGTCGACGGCGAGGCGACCAGCCCGACCGTCTCCTCGGCGCGCGGGATCCGCCGCACCTGCTGGGTGAACACCGCGCCGAGCGGGGTCACCACGGCCGGGACCCCGAGCGGGTTGGGGAACGAGCCGAAGTCCATCGCCTTGCTGATCCGCTCGGCCTCGACGGCGTCGGTGCCCGCGTGGATCAGACCGGGCACCCGGTCGGCCCGCCGGTAGAACCGCCGCTCCCGGTCACCGGTGTCGACCGGCTCGGGCAGCGTCCCCGCCACCACGTGCCCCACCAGCTCGTCGAACAGGGAGATCCCGACCTCGGCCGCCTCGTAGGTCAGCGACAGCGCCGTGGAGTGCTCCCGCACCGGGAACCAGCGCTCGGCCAGCACCGGGCCCGCGTCCACGGCGGGCACCATCGCGTGCCAGGTCGCCGCGTGCCGGGGCGCGCCCTCGTAGATCGCCCACGCCGCGACGGAACTGCCGCTGTAGCGGGGCAGCGGGCCGTCGTGGAAGTTGATCGCCGCCACCCTGGGCAGCGCCAGCTCCTCGGCCGAGAGCAGCCGGAAGTTCACGACGCTGAACAGGTAGTCCACCGACAGCCCCACCAGGTCGGCGTCGGGGGCGAGCACCGGGATGTCCCGCTCGCGCGCCCAGGCCGCGAGGATCGGGTCGGCTGTCAGCACCGCGCGCACCTGGACCCCGGCCTCGACCAGCCGGGCGGTGACGCGCAGCGCGACCCGGGTACCGCCGAGGACGACGCAGTCGCTCATGGCCGGGCCGCCTCGGGGGCGCCCGCGGTCAGCGCCGCGACCCAGGCGTCGATCTGGGAGACGACCTCCTCGTCGAGCGAGAGCTGCCCCGGCGACCACATCGGGTTGGACAGGCCGCGGTGCGTGCGCTCGCACAGCTCCCAGTCCTCGTAGTTCGCCTTGTCCCACAGCGCGAACACGGCCTCGTGGGAGAAGTCCGGCTTGGCGACCTCGGTCGGGTGGAACAACCAGAAGTGCCGGACCGTGCAGGTGCCGGGGCTCTCCGGCCAGACCCACTGCATCATCACGTAGTCGGCGGTGAACCCGAAGAGCAGGTTCGGCAGGATGGTGATCCAGTTGATCTTCTTCAGGTCGCCGGGCGGCACGTTCGGCATCGGTGTCCGGTCGCTGAGCCCGGTCATCGACACCGAGTTGTACTTCGACCGGATGACCTGCCAGGCGCCGACGATGTCGCCGCGCAGCTCGTAGGTGCCCGCGTCGTCGAAGTCGGTGATCTTGTGCAGGTCCTTGTGCGCGGTGGGGAAGTGCAGGCTCTCGTTGACGTTGTGCGCCACCAGCTTCCAGTTGGACGCCACCGGGTAGTCCTTGGCCTGCGCGCAGACCAGCGACTCCAGGTCGTAGGCGGCGGCGAAGGTGCCGAACTCGCCGAGCACCTCGTCGAGGTCACCGGCCTCGTCGGAGAACGCCACGAACACCACGCCGAAGCGGACCTGCGTGCGCACCGGGAGCAGCCCGTTCTTCTCCTTGTCGAAGAAGTGGTCGAAGTAGGTCCCGTTGAGGCTCTTCAGCTTGCCGTTGCGGTCGTAGACCCAGCAGTGGTAGATGCAGACGATGCTCTGCCGCTTGCCAGCGGGCTCCTCGACCAGCTTGTAGCCGCGGTGGCGGCAGTAGTTGTGGTACGCCTGGATCCCGTTGTCCCCGTTGATGAGCAGGATCGAGCCGCTGCCGATGTTGAGGGTCGCGTAGGACCCCTTCTCCTGGAACCGGGACACGTGGTCCACCGGCAGCCACCGCTTGCCGTACACCTGCTCCATCTCCAGGCGGAACTGCTCGTCGCCGGTGTAGAACGCGTGCGTGCGGCCGCGCCCGCCGGTGGCGAAGTACGGGCGGTCCTCGTCCTGCTCGCTGATGAGGTCGAACATGCTCTCTGCCATGGCGCTGCGCTCCTCGCGGCTTGAGGGGGGTGTCAGGAGGGGTCGTAGATCCGTTGCGCCTCAGGGACACCCGCGTCCTCGTAGATGCGCTCCAGGGCGTCGGGGGAGAAGATCTCGTGGTCCTCCACGCCGCCCGCGATGAGGCCGAGCATCTTGGTCGTCCAGTGCTGCGAGGTGCCGATCGCGCTGAGCACCGCGTCGAAGAACGGCGGCAGCTCCATCTCGGCCATCAGGGTGGTGAAGTCGTAGACGCCCGCGCTCATCTCGTCGCGGACCTTGCTGTACTCGTCGAGCGCGTCGGCCATCGCCCGCTCGCCGGAGAGGCCCTCGTGCGCCTTGTCCGCCAGCAGTTCGGCGTGCAGGAACGCGTCGGTGATGCCCCACCCGGTGATCGGGTCCTTGTGGTACCCGGCGTCGCCGACCAGCGCCCAGCCGGGGCCGTGCGCGCGGCGGTAGTAGTTGTCCGGGTAGCGCATCGGCCGCAGCGGCTCCGCCCGGCGCGCTGCGTCGCGGAACTGGGTGCCCATGGCGGGCGCGACGTCGTCGATCACCGCCTGGAACGCGGTCTCCGGGTCCTGGCGGAAGTCCTTGAGCTGGTCGCGCGAGCAGATGGTGGCGACCATGGTCAGGCCGTCGTTGGTCGGCCAGGAGCCGAACCAGCTGTGGTTCTTGCCGGTCCGGTGGTGCAGGCCCCAGTCGTCGATGCCCGCGAAGTACGAGTAGTAGATGAACCCGGCGGCCGGGCGCACGTTGTAGAGCTCGGCCGAGACCCGCTTGGCCACCTGGGAGTGCGCCCCGTCGGCGCCGATCACCAGGCGGGCCCGCAGTTCGCGCACCGGCCCGTCGCCCTCGCGGCCGCGGATGCCGAGCACCTCGCCGGACTCGCCGAAGACCAGGTCGGTCACGGTGAACTGCTCCACCACCTCGGCGCCGACCCGGCGCGCGGCGTTGACCAGGATCTCGTCGAGGACGGTCCGGCGCGGGCAGTACACCGCGTCGATGCCCTCGATGGGGTCGGCGAACCCGGTCAGCGCGATGTCGCCGTGCCGGTAGTTCATCAGCCGGATGGCGGGCGTCCCGGCCGCGACGACCTCGTCGAGCAGCCCCCACTCCTGCAACCTGCCCAGGCCCGCCTGGTGGATGTAGTGCGTCGAGACGGTGTCGCTGGGGAAGGACGCGCGGTCCACCACCAGCACGCGGTGCCCGTGCTTGGCGAGCAGCATGGCCGCGGGCGCGCCCGCGCACCGGGCGCCGACGATGATGACGTCGTACAAGGCGAGGTCCACCTCTCCGAGGTTGTGGGGTCCGGTTGCCGGGCGCGCGGCGGCGCGCCCCCACCGAGTGAGTGCTCGCGGGGGTTTCGGTCACTGGGGGAATGACAGCGCGGTGTGGTTCAGGTAGCTGATCCGGGAACGACGGGATTCCCGAGGAATCCGTTGTCCCGGCGGGGATCGGCGTGTCCGCCGACCCGGTTGGCCGCCCGCTCGACGTTGAGCGGGATGTCCGTTGAGTCCCGATCCGTGCGATGGCGAGTCAACCACAGACCACATCGGTCAGTGCACCCATTGTGGACAAATTGGGCCGAAGGGAGCACTGCGCCCCGGCGGGCAACGCGGACTTCCGATGCGGAAACACTGTGGTACCAGCGTCTTTGGTAGGTAGTACGGTTCTGGGTGGACAGTCGCGGCGGTGCGGGCGACCGTCCGGGGTGAAGGAACTTCGTGCCGCCCGCGCGACCCGGTTGCCCATTGGCACGCGGTAGGGGAGCACCCTTACTCGACCTCTTGACCCGCTTAGGGGTCCGCAAGCATGAATAGTGGTCGCGAAAGAGGCCGCGTTGTGTGTATCGCATTCGGGCGTTGGCGAACAACGGACATCCGGTGTACTGCGGCGCGATGACAAAAGAGCCGCGACCCGGAGGTCGCGGCTCTTCGTCGAACTACAGCGTGGAGTTGTCCGGCTGGTTGCTACGCCGCGAACAGTCGCCCGTAGCCGGTGACGTCCCGGGGCGAGGTGCCCGCCGTGCGGAGGCTGTGCCACAGGCAAGCCTGGTTGGAGGTGATCACCGGCACGCCGAGGTCGGCCTCCAGGGCGGACACCGCGTCGGCGCAGCGGAAGCCGTTGCCCGCCAGCAGCACACCGTCGGCGGTCGACGGGAAGTCGGACCGGACCTGGCGGTAGACGTCAGCGGGCCGGACCTCCCACTGGGCGCCCGCGTCCCAGGTCTCCCAGGGCTTGAGGGTGTCCCAGCCGCGACCGAGGCGGAAGCGCTGGATGTCGACCGGGGGATGACCCGCCTCGGTGAAGTACGACTGCCCGACCTCGACGATCTCGTCCTTGAACCAGGGCGGGACCACCACGTACGGCCGCGAGACGCCCACGGCGGCCAAGGCGGCGGCCGACGACTGGGCAGCGGTCACCACCGGGATCCCGTTCGCGGCGGCACTGGCCCGCGCCGCGAACGACACGTCGAACGCGGGCCCGCCGAACAGGCTGGACGTCGTGAAGCACACGCAGATGGCGTCCAACCGCATGCCGCCGAAGAACTCCAGCCCCCGGGCGACGTCAGGGGAGGACGCCACCAGCTCCGCCGGGTCGTCGCCGTAGTCCGAGGTCCCCGGCTTGCGCGGCGACTCGAACCGCGCGGCCACGATCGACACCCCGGGGGGCGCCATCGACCAGAACTCCGACTCCGCCACCGGGTCCTTGTCGATCACCAGGACCCCGATGGCCGCGCGCCACCCCCACCGGTCGGACCGCACGTCAGGTCCTGGCCGGGGTGAGCGCGGCCACCCGGTTCTCGGCGAACGCCAGCGCCGCCAGCACGATCAGCGTGCCCACGACCATGTTCCAGCTGATGGACTCGCCCAGGGTGATCAGGCTGACCAGGACCGCGGTGATCGGGACCAGGTAGTTCACCGCCGAGGCGTTGGCCGCGCCGAGGTCGCCGATCAGCCGGAAGTAGATCAGGTACGCCAGACCGGTGCCGACGATGCCCAGCAGCAGGATGCTGATGACCACACCGGCGGAGAAGTGCGGGGACTTCCACGGGAAGAACGGGGTCACGATCGCCTGCAGCACCGTCGCGGTGATGACCTGCGTGGTCGCCGACACCAGTGGCGGCACGCCCTTCGAGGCGAGCATCTTCTTCACGTACACCGTCTGCAGCGCGTAGCACAGCGCCGCGCCCAGCACCGCGAGCTGGCCCGCGAGCGACCCGGCCGAGGTCGACCACGGCCCGATGACCAGCACCACGCCGACGAAGCCGACCGCGAAGCCGACCCCCTTGCGCCAGGTGACCTTCTCGGCAGGCAGCGCCGTGGTCACCGCGGCCAGGGTGAGCAGCGGCGTCGCGGCGATGAGCACGCCAGCCATCGCCGCGCTGGTGCGCTGCTCACCCCAGGCCAGCAGCAGGAACGGCACGACCATGCCGAGCAACGCCGTGACGACGGTGTGGCCCCACACCGCCGCGTTCCGTGGCAGCTTGCCCTTGGTGGCGGTCAGCACCGCGAACAGCACGACCGCGCCGAGCACGACCCGCCCCAGCACCAGCTGCGCCGGGGTCAGGCCGTCGACGGCGATCTTGATGAACGTGTAGCTGCTGCCCCAGATGAAGGCCAACAGGATGAACAGGGCGACGTTGACTCGACTCATGAGCGTGCGGTGTCCCTAACGGGTGTCAGACGAGAACGGGTGAGGGGATGCTGTCGAGGCCATCTTGCAGTGCCTGGTCGCTGAGGGCGTCGTCGGACAGGGTGCCCGCCAGGTACTTCTGGTAGGCGACCAGGTCGAAGTCGCCGTGCCCGGACAGGCCGAGCAGGATCGTCTTGCCAACGCCCTCCTCCTTGCAGCGCAGCGCCTCGTTGACCGCGCCGCGGATGGCGTGGGTCGACTCCGGGGCGGGCACGATGCCCTCGGCCCGCGCGAACAGCACGCCCGCCTCGAAGCAGTCATTCTGTCGGACCGCGACCGCTTCCATAAGACCGTCTTCCACCGCCCGGCTCACCACCTGGGCGATGTTGTGCGCGCGCAGACCGCCCGCGTGCACCGCGGGCGGGATGAACTTGTGCCCGAGGGTGTGCATCCGGAACAGCGGGGTCAGCCCGGCCGAGTCGGCGTGGTCGTAGGCGATGCGGCCGCGGGTCAGCGTCGGGCACGCGGCGGGCTCGACGGCGATCAGCCGGATGTCGCGCCCACCCGCGAGCTTCTTGCGCAGGAACGGGAACGCCAGGCCCGCCAGGTTGCTGCCGCCACCTGCCGCGCCGACGACGATGTCCGGGTAGTCGTCGGCCAGTTCGAACTGCTTGACCGCCTCCTGCCCGATGACGCTCTGGTGCGCGCACACGTGGTTCAGGCCGCTGCCCCGGGTGTAGCCGTACTCCGGGTTGGCGAAGGCGAACTGCAGCGCCTCGGACTTGGCCACGCCCAGGCTGCCCGGGTGGTCCGGCCGCTCGGCCAGCACGGCGAGCCCGGACTCGGTCTCGGTGCTCGGCGACGCGGTGCAGACCGAGCCGTAGGTCTCCATCAGCGTGCGGCGGTAGGGCTTCTGCTCGAAGCTGACCCGCACCATGAACACCTTGGTCTTCATGTCGAACAGCGCGCCCGCGAGCGCGACCGCGCTGCCCCACTGGCCCGCGCCGGTCTCGCCGACCAGCCCGGTCTTGCCCGCCAGCTTGTTGTAGTGCGCCTGCGCCAACGCGGTGTTCGGTTTGAAGCTGCCCGTCGGCGCCACGCCCTCGAACTTGTAGTAGATCCGCGCGGGGGTGTCGAGCGCCTTCTCCAGCCGGCGCGCCCGGAACAGCGGGGTGGACCGCCACTGCGCGTAGAGCTGCCGGACCGGCTCGGGGATCTCGAACTCCGGCTCCAGGCTCAGCTCCTGCTCGACCAGCGCGGGCGGCATCGAGCGCGCCAACGCCTCGCGGCTGACCGGTTCGCGGGTGGCCGCGTCCAGGATCGGCGCGATCCCGCCGACGTCGTAGGCCGGGTTGTACCAGGTGTGCGGGATGTCGGACTCGGTCAGCTCGTACTTGATGTTGTCCATGCTCTGGCGCTCCTAGCTGGCCTCGCCGGTGAGGGAACCCTCGGCCAGCTCGTCGTCGGATCGGAACAGCTTCGGGTGCGCGGCGCGGATGCCGTCCACCACGGTCTCGTACGGGAAGTCGTCGAACTCGCCGCGCATCCGCAGGAACTCCATGTGCCTGCGGCCGTTCTCGTCGTACGGGTGGTACAGGCTGTCGGTCGTGCCGTCGAACTCGAGCGGCGCGATCTTGTAGAGCTTGCACAGCAGCTTGTTGAACACCGGGGTGGCCTTCACCCACCGACCGTCCAGGTGCACGGAGGTGAGGCTGTGGAAGCAGAACACGTCCCCGCCGACGAGCTCGCGCAGCCGCTCGGAGGACAGGTGGTTGCGCACGTCGCCGTAGACGATCCGGCTCGGCACGCCGACGGCGCGCACGGCTGCCGCGTACACAATGGACTTGTGCACGCAGAAACCCCGTTTGTGCTTGATGATCGCGCTCGCGGTGAACTCCCCGCGCGTCATCCGGCTGCCGTAGACCTCGTAGTTGATACCGTCGCGCACGGCGTAGTAGAGCCGCACGGCCTTCTCGGTGTCGCTGAGCCCCTCGCCCGCTTCCCCCTCGCCGGGCAGCGCCTTGGCGACGAACTCCCGCACGGTGTCGGAGTTGTAGTCGAGGAACTCGGTCTCGGCCGTCAGTGCTTTCAGGTCGACCGTCTCGTGTGAACTCATCCCAGTCCCATCATCGCGGCGACGCGCTGGCGCTGGATCTCCGTGGTGCCCGAGTAGATCGTCCCGGCCACGGCGTTGCGCACGTCCTTCTCGACCCCGTACTCGGTCATGTACCCGTACCCGCCGAACACCTGCACCGCGGCCAGCGCCGAGGCCAGGTTGGCCTCGCTGACCACCAGCTTGGTGATCGCGATGTCCGTGGTGACGTTCTTGCGCGCCACCAGCTTCTCGGCGGTGTCGTAGAGCCACTTGCGGGAGGTCTCCACCCCGATCCGCATGTCGACGAGCTTGTTCGACACCGACTGGTTGGACCCGATCGGCGCGCCGAACTGCTTGCGGGTCCTGGCGTAGCGCACGCTCTCGCGCAGCCGGTGCTCCATCTCGCCCAGGTTGACCACGAAGGAGAGCAGGATCTCCCACTTCATCACGTGGTCGAGCACCAGGAACCCGGCGCCCACCCGGCCGACCACCCGTGCGGCGGGTACCCGGACGCCGTCGAGGAACAGCTCGCTCAACGGCGAGGTCTTGAGGCCCATCTTGCCCATCGGCTGCCCCACGTGCAGGCCGGGGGAGTCGCGCTCCACCAGGAACGTGGTGATGGCGTCCGGCGCGCCCGCCTTGCCGGTGCGGGCGTACACCAGGTAGGTGTCGGCGATGGGACCGTTGCTGACGAACGACTTCGACCCGGTGAGCACGTAGTCGTCGCCGTCGAGGACCGCGGTGGTGCGCATGGCCATCATGTCCGAGCCCGCGTCCGGCTCGCTGATCGCGTGCGCGCCGATGGCCGAGCCGGAGCACACCCCCGGCAGGTACCTGGCCTTGAGCTCGTCGGAACCGAAGCGGTGCAACGGGACCCCGGTGCTGACCACGTGCGTGGTCACCGAGAACGGGAACCCACCGTCCCGGCACGCCTCGCCGAGGCCCTCCAGCACGTACATCGTGGTCAGCAGGTCCGCGCCGAGCCCGCCGTACTCGGTGCCGAAGGGCAGGCCGAGCAGACCGGACTCGCGCACCAGCGCCCACCCGTCCCGGGAGAACTCGCCGGTGGCGTCCCGTTCCAGGTGGTCCTTGCCCACCGCGGCGCCCAACTCGGCCGCCGCGGCGCGCAAGGTGCGCTGCTCGTCGGTCCAACCGATCACGGGGCGCACTCGTAGTGGGAGAAGCCGTCGACGTCGAGGTTGTGCCGCTCGTCGCCGCGCAGCGCGGGGGAGAAGATCGACACCAGTTCCAGGTCCTGGTCGGGACCGGCGATGAGGAAGTGCGCGTCGTTCTGGTCGAGCGCGTAGAGCACCCCGGGCTCCAGCCGGTGGATGGCCCCGTCGGGGGTCTGCACCTCACCGAACCCGGCGATGCAGTAGCACGCTTCCAGGTGCTGGCGGTACTGCAACCGGGACTTGGTCCCCGCCCGCACGGTGGTGTGCGCGACGGAGAAGCCCATGTTGTCCGGTCTCAACAGGAACCGGTAGCTCAACCCGTTGCCCCAGTCGACGCAGGCGACATCGGAGCGGTTGCGGACGATCATGACGCTGGCCCTTTCACGAGTGCGGACTCAACGAAGGCGTCGACGGCGCGCACCGACCGGAACTGCTCCGGCGCGAGGTCGATGTCGTCGACGGGCAGGTCGTAGCGCTCGCCGAGCCAGCCGATCAGCCGCAGCAGGCCGAGGCTGTCGACCACGCCGTTGTCCAGCAGGTCGTAGTCGGCGTCGAGTTCGTCGGCCCGGATGTCGGGGGCGAACTCGGCGACGACGTACCGGGTGATCTCATCGATGCGGGACATCCGCTCCAGATCCCTTCCGTGCTAGACCCGTTCGGCCAGCAGCTTCTTGCGGTCGACCTTGCCGGTGGAGGTGCGGGGGAACTCGTCCGCGGTGAGCTCCACCGAGGACGGGACAGCGGTGCGGGGCAGCAGCCGCGCGCAGTGCGAGCGCAGGGTGAGGCTGTTGGGCCGGGTGCCGTCGACGGCGCGGATCACCGCGTGCAGCCGGTACCCGGCCTCGTCGTCGGGCACCGCGAGCACCACGACGTCGGCGACCTCGCCGTGCGACTGGAGCGCTTGCTCCACTTGGCGCAGGTTGGTCCGAACGCCGCGCACCTTGACCTGGTGGTCGGCGCGGCCGTCGAGGTGGAACACGCCGTCGGCGTCGCGGCGCACGAGGTCACCGGTGCGCAGCCAGGTCTCGCCGTCGACCTCGACCCACCGGTCGGTGATCGCGGTGTCGAGGTAGCGGCCCGCCTGGAACGGGGTGCGCACCAGCAACTCGCCGCCGTCCACCCTGGCCTCGACGCCGTCGATGGGTCTGCCGATCGGCACCGGGTCGGAGCTGGTCGGGTCCGAGTCGTGGATGAGGCTGTCGTTGGTCTCGGTGCAGCCGTACACATTCCGCAGCCGGGCGTTGGGGAAGAACTCGGGCAGGCGGGCCAGCAGTTCGGGCGGGATCGCGTCGCCGGTGTGCACGACCTCCCGCACGCCCGGGAACGGGCGGTCGGCGACCTCCAGCAGCCGCCGGTAGAACAGCGGGACCGCCTGGACGACGTCGACCTCGGCGTGGGTGAAGGCGCGCAGCAGGTAGCGGGCGTCGAGGGCGCGTTCCTGGTCGGCGAGCAGCACGTGGCCGCCGTGGCGCAGCGTGGTCCAGATGTCGAGCAGGCACAGGTCGAAGTTCAGCGGCGCGTAGCTGAACACCACGCTGCCCGCGGTGATGCCGAACGCGCTGGCGGCCCAGTCGGTGAACCGGTCGATCCCGGCGTCGGGCAGCGGCACGACCTTGGGCAGTCCGGTGGACCCGGAGGTGGTCAGCAGCGGCCCGACGCCGTCGAGGTCGGGCACCTCGTCGGCGGGCTCACCGGTGTCCACGGTGGTCAGGTCGGCGTGCAGCACGTGCCCACAACCCGCCTGCCGGTAGAGCGCCGCACTGGCGTCGACCCCGAGGTCGTGCGGCGGCAGCAGGAACGGGCGGCGTTCGGCCCAACAGGCCAGCACCAGCGCCACCGACTCGGGGGACTTGCGCACCCGCAACCCGACCGGCCGCCCCGCGGGCAGCCGCCCCAGCACCCGGGCGGCGTCGCCCACCAGTGCCCGCAGCTCCCGATAGGACACGTCGGCCCCATTGAACGTCAGCGCGGTGCCTTTGGCGCGACTGTCCACGAGACCGGATAAATGGTCTCCCATAAAGGCCCCCGATTGATAAGCATTCTGCCTTTCCGAGACGCTAGCGACGACCGGTCGGACCACGCAAACCGCCGAACGGGTGACGGTCTGGTGAAACCAATCCCAGATTGAAGGACCCCGGGCTAGCGTCGGTTACTCCAAAAGAGCCAGTCGGGCCACCCGGTCCGCGCAATGGCCCGCGCGCGCCGAGACCTGTTCACTATTGAATTCGCGGACTGGTGTTAACGCATTGGTGCGCTTCGCGGCTATACGCCCGCGAGAAAGTGGTGTAGGCCCGCTCTGTTCTCATGGGACGGTAAGGGGTTGACATCCCGCGACCATCCGGGGTGGAGGGTGCGCGCGGCGTCCGGCCCGGTGATCACTGTCGAGTGGTGTCGGCACGCGGCGGGTGGGTCTTGGTCCGGGTTCGCGGGGGCCGGCGTGGTCCGGTCTGTCGGAGTGGCCGCGAGAGCAGTGCTTACAATCGGCACCCGGTCCGCGAGGCCGTCGACTGGAGTGTCCACAACGGACTACTCGGGCGTCGAGTAGACCTGACCGAGCGACCGGTGCACCCGGGCGATGTCCTCGGGCGCGGTCCTGGTGGTGCGGCGGGCGCGGGCCAGGTGGGCCAGGATCACCCCGGCCATCACCTCCGCCTCGCGCTCCTCGACGGCCGAGTAGTTCTGGCGCGCCAGCAGCACCGTGGGGTCGATGTCGGGGAACAGCAGGTCCAGGGCCGTGCCGTCGAGGTTGTCGCCGATGTGGCCGCACAGCAGGTGGCCGAGTTCGTGGGCGATGATGTGTTCCTGGTGCGGCGTACTGGTTTGCGACTCGTATACGATGTAATCCCCGGCCCTGGTGGACAACCAGACGCCGGTGGGGTCGGTGCTGCGCAGTGCCATGGGGATCAGGTCGATGTCGCGGCCGAGCCGGGCGGCGACCTGGGCGCAGAAGCGGTGGATGTCGCCGTCGGCGGGGATGTCGAAGGCGGCGAGGCGGTCCGCGCACTCGCGGCGCAGGCGCTTGACCGTCGCCGGTCCGGACCGCCTCAGGCGGAGCCAGTCGAGGACCGGGATTCCCACGTCGCATCTCCCGCGAGTTCGGTCGGCCGGGGTGGTGGCGCGGCCGGTCCACCTCGCCAAGGGTAACGGACGAAGCACTCGCTGACGCGGACCAACCAGGCGATCTCACTGGGCAGACTGTCGATGGGCGGGCTGAAGAACACGAGGTCCTCGCCGCCGACCGGTGCGCCGAGCGCGGCGCGGATCTGGCTCGCGGCGACCACGGCCTCCGGGTCCCGGCCCGCGGTCCTCGCAGTCGCCGCCGCTTGGGCGAGCACGTCGCTGGTGAGCCGGGATCGCAGTACCAGCAACCCGTCGCGGATCTCGATGACCCTGCGGTAGAGCCGGTGGCTCAACTCGGTCGTCTGCACGAGGTCGTGCGCGGCGGAACGCGGTGGTTCCAAGGCGATGTGCGGCACGGCTTGGTAGATTGCCAACCATAGCGGGTAGAGCGTGCGGTATGTCCGGTAGGAGCGCACCCACACCGCGAGCCGTGGCCCCCACGACGGGATCGTCAGTCCGAGAGCGATGAACAAGATGGCGCTACCGCAGCCGACCGGGGTAAGCCATTCCCAGCGCAACGGGTCGAGTCCCAGATAGGCCAGCACTATGCCCGTGACCCGGTTGACGCACATGCTCAGGTAGCACAACGCGCCGAGTGCGGTAAGACGCAATCCTCGGCGTAGCCAGGGTTCCTCGGTGCGGCGGGCGCAGGACACACACATCCGGAAGATCTCGATGAGACCCGCGCCGAACGTGATGACGTAGACCAGTGTGTAGATGGCCACCGCGGGGCGGGTGTAGTTCTCCGGCAGGTAGGTCTCCGAGTGCTGCTCGACAGCGGCATACACCCAGAGGGCGATAAGAGCGGCGGACACCACCACCGCGTAAGCGATGCGTCGGCGTGCGCGCGGCCATGCCTGCTCGGGAGGGTGCGACCAGTACACGAGCAGTACCAGCATGCTCGGCGTGAACAACCCGACCGCGAGCACGTGCATCAGCAGCACGGCGAGGTTGGGCACACCGGTGCTGTCGTCGAACGCGGCAGCGATCTGGGGGACCGCCAAGACCCAGCCGATGCCTTCGGCCAGCAGCGCCACGATGAGCGCTACCACGGCTGGGTCGCGGCGGTTGCGCCAAGAGGCGATCACCCGGTAACCGAGGGCGGTGAAGCACAACACCGCGCACGACGAGAAGACCACCGTCTTGACGACAAGCATGCTCACGCTGAGACGGTGTCAGGCGTTCGCTCGACGCGGTAGGACAACCACCCTGATGCCACTGCGAACACACCTATGATCCCACCGACCACACCAAGCCAGACAGGGCCAACGAAGGCGAGAGTCGCCCCGCCCAGCCCGCCGCCGACCGCGATACCGAGGTACAGCGCCGAAGAGTTGAGCGACACCGTGAACGGCCCAGAGGCGGTGGACAGCTCCAACAGCCGATGCTGCTGCGGCACCAGGTACATCCACGACGCGATGCCCCACACCAACACCGCGACCACGGCGACCGGGAACGTGTGTGTGGTGAGCGGAAGCAGCAGCAGGTCCGCGGCCATCACCCCGAGGGCGATGAGCAGCACGGACTTGTTGCCCCATCGGTCGACGGCGGGGCCTGCGATGGCGTTGCCGATCACGGCCCCGATACCGAAGATGAGCAGCAGCAACGACAGCGTCTTACCGCTACCGCCGGTCGCCTCGTCGAAGACCGCGCTGATGTAGGTGTAGACGAGGTGCTCTGACACCAACGCCAGGAACGTGGTGGTCAGCACCAGCGCCACAATCCCGCTTCGTAGTGGTGCGAGCCGTTCGCGAAGAGTGTGCGGCGGCGGGTCCTTGACCGCCCCGAGCAGGAGCGGTGCGAGCAAGGCGAACGTGCCCAACCCCACGACCAGCCACAACGTCGCCCGCCAGCCGAAGCTCGACCCGACGAACGTCCCGATCGGCACACCGAGCGCGGTCGCCACGGTCAACCCGCCCACCACGATGGACAACGCCGTGCCGCGACGGCCCTCCGGCGCGTTCTCCGAGGCGATCGCCACCGCGTGCGGGGTGAACGACGACGCCCCGGCCGCCGCGATGATCCGGCCGAGCACCATGACCTCGAACGACCCGGACAGCGCCGACACCACGTTGCCCGCGATGAAGGTCAGCAGGGCGAGGGTGATGATCCGTTTGCGCGGCCACGACGAGGTGATGCTCGCGCTGATCGGCGCCAGCACCGCGTACGCGAACGAGAACACGGTCACCAACTGCCCCGCGGTCTCCACGGTGATCCCCAGGTCCGCGCTGACCTCCGGCAACAGCCCGGCGAAGATGAAGGCGTCCGTCCCGATGGCGAACGTCCCCACGGCGAGCAGATAGAGCACGACGGGCATGAACAGTCCCTTCCCCGATCCCCTTGACCCACCCGCTGCCGTTCCCCGTCCATCTCGGCTGACGGCAGGCGGTGGCGCAACCCTGGCCCACGATGTGAACTCCGACGCCGGAGCGTGGTGGATCTCTCACTCGCCGTCGTCGGCGTCATCCCGCGCGGTAGCGCTGTCGGTCGAGCGCGCCCGCTGCAGCCTGCTGACCTCTTGCATGATCCGCACGATCGAGCGCCGCGCGTCCGGGTCGAGGTGGCTGGCGCGCAGGGCGATGTCGCGGACGTCGGCGTCGCGCATGGCGGCGGCCAGCGCGAGCTGCGAGTCGACCCGCTCGGTGGTCTCGTCCTCGAAGAAGTAGCTGACCGGGACCTGGAAGAAGGCCGCGATCGCCTCCAGGTGCCGCTTGGTCGGGTTGTCCCGCTGGCCGGTCCGCAACTGCCAGACGTAGGTCTTGGAGAACGTCCCGCCCGCGACCTCGGCGCACCCGCGGGCGACCTCGTCGTAGCTGTACTCGCGGCCCCCGGGGCGGATGGTCTTGAACAGGTGGTCGATCTTGTCCGCGAGGGTCGACGGGGGCATCGGCGCACCTCCGTTCGCTGTCGTGGACGTTCGCTGTGATGAACGTTCGTGAGATCCGTGCCCAGTCTAGTTGACGGTCAACTCCCGGTCTCCTTACGATTGCGTTCGCTCAGATGGACGAGGTGCCCTTCTTTTCGCCGTTTCAGCTAACACGGAGAACCATGACGACCACCGGGGAGTTCGTCGACCTGTCCGAGCGGGCCACCGGCTCGCGGACCGGCACCGTCGCGGTGCTCGGCGCGGGCGCGATGGGGCAGGGGATCGCCCAACTCGCGCTCGCCGCCGGACACCGGGTGCTGTGGCACAACCGCTCCGCCGACCGGCTCGACCGCTCGGGCGACATCGTCCGCGGCAGGCTGGAACGCCTGGTCCAGAAGGGGAAGCTGGCCGAGTCGGTCTACCGGGACGCCGTCACCGCACTGGAGGTGACCACCGACCTGGCCGCGCTCGCCGACGCCGACCTGGTGATCGAGTCGATCGCCGAGGACTTCGACGTCAAGACCGAGGTGTTCGCCGCCCTGGAGCAGGTGCTGCGGGAAGACGCGATCCTGGCGACCAACACCTCGTCGTTGTCGGTCAACGCCCTCTCCGCCAGGTTGACCCACCCTGGCCGTTTCCTCGGTCTGCACTTCTTCAACCCGGCGCCGTTGCTGCCATTGGTGGAGGTAGTGCCAAGCGCACGGACGGCTCCGTCGACCACGGACACGGCCCTGGACGTCATGCGCTCTTGGGGCAGGCAACCGGTCTTGTCCCGCCCGACACCCGGGTTCATCGTCAACCGTGTCGCGCGCCCGTTCTACAGCGAGGCGCTGCGGATCGTGGACGAGACCAACGCCGACCCGAGGGTCGTCGACGCGGCGATCACCGGTGGCGGTGGGTTCCGGATGGGGCCGCTGGAGCTGACGGACCTGATCGGGCAGGACGTCAACCTCGAGGTCACCCGGCAGATCTGGAACGCCATGGGATTCGACCCGCGCTACAGCCCTTCGGCGGCGCAACAGGCTCTAGTCGAATCCGGGTTGCTCGGCCGTAAGACCGGGCAAGGGTTCTATCGCTACCCCGACGACAAGCCTGTTGTCGGTACCGAGGTGGTATCCACGCCAGGGCAGGTGACTGTGCGCGGTGACCTCGGACCGGCCGAACCTGTCGTCGGATTGTTGGAGGCCGCAGGCTGGACCGTCACGCGTGAGGACGGACCTGGACTCTTGGCCCTCCCCAGCGGGGTCGTGCTGGCGTTGACCGATGGTCGTACCGCGGCCGTGCTGGAACGGGACCTGGACGCGCCGGTCGTGGTGTTCGACCTGGCCCTGGACTTCGCCGCCACCGAGCACACCGTGATCGCCGTCGGACCCAGGGCGCGGACGGCCGGGCTCGCGCAGGCGCGGGAGCTGGTGGCCGCGTTCAGCAAGCGGGTCAGCGTGTTCGCCGACTCGCCGGGGCTGGTCGTGGCGCGGACCGTCGGCATGCTGGTCAACCAGGCGGTCGAGGTCGTCGCCGAGGGCGTGTGCGCCGCCGCCGATGTCGAGGTAGCCGTGCGGACCGGGGTGAACTACCCGCGCGGCCTGTTGGAGTGGGGGGACGCCGTCGGGCCGGAGTGGCTGTGCCGGGTGCTGGACAACATCGCCGCGGTCATCCACCCGACCCGCTACCGGGTGACGCCGTCGTTGCGGTTGGCGGCGGCCGCCGGGAGTTCGTTGTCGGAAGCGGTGTGAGGCGGGGAGGACTGTCATGGACATCTTGGGCAAGCTCGCGGACGACCTGGAAGTCGTACGGGCGCAGGGGCGCTACCGCGAGTACCTGAACCTGGAGCGGCGCGCGGACCTCGCACCGGGAGCCATCGCACACGGCGAGGACGGTCCACGCGACCTGGTTGTGTGGTGCTCCAACGACTACCTGTCGATGAGCCACCACCCGGTTGTCTTATCGGCGGTAGTCGAGGCTGCCGAGCGCGTTGGCCTGGGCACGGGCGGCGCGCGCAGCATCTCCGGTAACAGCATCTACCACCAGCAGCTAGAAGCCGAACTCGCTGACCTCTACGGCAAGCCGAAGGCGCTGCTGTTCAGCACCGGGTTCAACGCCAACGACTCGGCGCTCAGCGCACTCGGGGCCCGGCTGCCCGGGTTGATCTACTTCTCCGACGAGCTGAACCACGCGTCGATCATCCGCGGCGTGCGGAGCTCGGGCGCGGCCAAGCGGATCTTCCGGCACAACGACACCGAGGACCTGCGCGAGCTGCTGGCCGCCGCGGACCCGGCGGCCCCGAAGATCATCGTGTTCGAGTCCCTGTACTCGATGGAGGGCGACTTCGCGCCGATCGAGGAGATCATCGCGCTGGCCGAGGAGTTCGGCGCGTTGACCTATGTGGACGAGGTACACGCCGCGGGAAGCTACGGCGCTACCGGCTCCGGTTACGCCGAGGAGCTCGGTGTGGCCGACCGGATCACGATATTCCACGGCGGCTTCGGTAAGGGCTACGGCGGCGCGGGCGGTTACCTCGTGGGACCTGCGGAGATCGTCGACACGGTCCGGTCGTTCGCGGTGCCGTTCGTGTTCAGCACCTCGTCGCCCGCGCCGGTCGTCGCCGGTGCCCTGGCCAGCGTGCGGCACCTGCGCGCCAACGCCGACCAGCGCGACGTCCTGCACGCCCGCTGCCGCCAGCTCCGCGAGACCCTCGCCGAGCTGCGCATCCCCGTGCTCTCCCGGGACAGCCACATCCTCCCGGTCCTGGTCGGCGACCCGCACAAGAACAAGGAGGTCAGCGCCCGGCTGCTGCGCGACCACCAGATCTACGTCCAGCCGGTGAACGCCCCCACGGTCCCCGCGGGCACCGAACGCCTCCGCGTCACCCCGACGTCCCGGCACACCGAGGACGACGTGGTGGCCTTCGCCAAGGCCATCGACCAGGTGTGGTCCTCGGTAGAGCTACCCAGGCTGCCCCACTGAACCCGGCCGGTGCCGTCATCTGGGGGTGGCGGCACCGGCCAACCCCTCCGCAGGCATGATCCGTGGACATGCACCTAGCGGCGATCACAGTGGACTGCGCGAACCCAGCCCACCTCAGCACCTTCTGGCAAGCCCTCCTCACCGGCGACCTCTCCACCCCCGACGAGGAAGGCGTCATCACCCTCACCCTCCCCGGCGGCCCACAACTGGACTTCGCCCCCGTCCCCGAGGCCAAGTCCACCAAGAACCGCCTCCACCTGGACCTGCGCACCACCGACTACAGTCGCGACGCGGAACGAGCCATCCTCCTGGGCGCGACCCCGGCCGACGACATCTACCCAGGCGATGGCTGGCGGGTCCTCCGCGACCCGGAGGGCAACGAGTTCTGCCTGCTCCGCCCCGACCCCGACTCCCCACCAGCGAGCTGACCCGATGACCACAGGCCCCACCCGAACCCGCCTGCACCACGTCGCCATGTCCGGAACCGCCGCCGAGGCCGCGGCCCTGGTCAAGTCCGGCGCGGACCCGGGGAGCGCGGACCACAACGGATTCACCCCACTGCACCTGGCCGCCCAGTTCGGCAACCTCGCCGTGGCCGAGATCCTCCTCCGCGCCGGAGCCCCCGTCGACCCGCGGAACACCCACGGCAACACCCCCCTGTTCACCGCCGTCTTCACCTCCCAAGGCCGCGGCGACATGATCACCCTGCTCCGCGCCAACGGAGCAGACCCGACCCTGCCCAACACCGCAGGCCAGACACCCCTGGCCCTGGCCAGACTGATCGCCAACCACGACGTCCGGCAGTTCTTCACCGACCTCGACTAACGCATCGCGCGTACAAGACTGCTGACGCGTTTGTCGTCACGGTGTTCGAACACGCGAATCTGTTCTCCAACCGCCCGCCCGGAGAGTTGGTGCTCCTGCTCGAGCCCGATCAGTGGCCGGCGAACGCCTGACTGCTGAGCATCTCTGCGGGTGCGTGCCCATGTGACCGTCGGCAGAAGATGATGGGCGAGGCCGAACGTATCAGTCAGCACTACAGCGAAGGACCGCTTGAGCCGCTGTTCACGTCGTTCCCCATCGCCGTGCAAGCGTGCGAACGTATCGGTGCCAAACCAACTTGGTTCTGATATCTCGAAACGGAACGGGTGCAGATCGCGTGCGCGATCGACAGTTCGCCAACTTCTCTCCTGTGCGGTAGTCGTCACCGCACATTCGCCTTCACCTCCCCGGAGAAGTGTCCGTGGCGGTGGTCCGAGTGGCAGGCGACACCTGGAGTGGGCCACGCCCACAGCAGACGCACAGGAATCATCCATGGCACGCACAGGCTGACCGGCGATCGTTCGGCCATGACAACGCCCGCCCTCGTACCGCCTTCCGCGTCGAGCCGCGTCCCCGGGGTGTTGTCGATCCCCGCCGCCCGACCGGGGCACCACGACCGCGACACCCCGCGCACTCTCCACACCGCGCGGTCGGTCCTCGTGGTCCTCGCCCTGGTCGTCGCGGGGTGGTTCGCCGTGCGGAGCCTGCCGTCGTGGTCGAGCCTGGTGGACGCGTTCACCGCGGTCGACCTCCCGTTGGTACTGGTGGCCGCCTGCGCGCAGGTGGGCTCGCTGTGGATGTTCGCCAAGCAGCAGCAGGCGCTGCTCGCCGGGTTCGGGGTGCGCGTGCCGACCCGTTCGATGCTGGCCATCACCTACAGCCGGTCCGCGATGTCGATGACGCTGCCCGGGGGTTCGGTCGTGTCCGCGCTGTTCGCCGTCGAGCAGTACCGCCGGTTCGGCGCGAGCCGGGCGACCACAGCCATCGTCACCGTCGCGTCCGGGGTGGTGTCGGCGCTGGGCCTGGCGAGCATGTACCTCGGCGGGCTCGCGGTCCGGTGGACGCTCGATCAACCCTGGTACACGACAGTGCCCGCGCTGCTGGTCATCGGCACAGCGGCCGGTGTGGCCGTGCGCGGCAGTCGTACCGAAAGGCCAGCCCGGCGACCTGATGACGAAAGCCAGTCCGACGCAACACGAACGCACCGCGCGCTCGCCGCGGTCATGGCCGCACTACGGGGTATGCGCGAGGTCCCGCTCCGGTCCTGGCTGTCCGGACTCGGCTACGCCGCCGCGAACTGGACCGCCGACCTGCTCTGCCTCATCACCGTCACAGCGGCCTTCGACGTCGACGTGTCCCTCGTCGAACTCGGCCTGCTCTACCTCGGCATCCAGTTGGTCCGGCAGATCCCGCTGAGCCCCGGTGGCATCGGCGTGATCGAAGTCAGCCTTATCGCCGGTCTCGGCCTCCTCGGCGTCACCGTCCCCACCGCCGCGGCGATCACCCTGGTGTACCGGCTCCTGTCCTGCTGGCTCGTCATCCCGCCTGGCCTGGCCACCTGGCTCACCCTCAAGCCCGCACCGTGATGGTGCCGGTCATGTACTGGTGGATCGAGCAGATGTAGGGGAACTCGCCCGGTTTGTCGAAGGTGTGGGTGAAGGTCGCGCCGTCGCTGAGGTCGGTGGAGGCGAACGTCTTGTCGGATGCCTTGACGTTGTGCTTGGCGGTGTCGGTGAACTTCCAGGTGACCGTGGCGCCGACGGTCACGGTGAGCTGCTGCGGGGCGAAGGTGAAGTCCTTGATCTCGACGGTGGCGTCGCCGGTGGCTGCGGGGGCTGACGGGGTGGGCGTGGAGTCGGTGCCGCACCCCGTCAGCGCCAGCGCCAAAGCCACGGCGACGAACGGAACGCGCATCTACTTCGGCAGGAGTGCGTCGGGCTTGACGGCCTTCTCGATGCCGATGAAGGCGTCCGGGACGGGGTACTGGCCGAGGACGAAGTTGAGGATCGCGGCGTGCATGGCTTCCACCGGTTGGATGGTGGCGGCGGTCATGATGCCGCCGGTGTCGGTCACGTTGGCCGCGGCGAAGGTGTAGGTCTGGGCGGCGGCGTTCTCCAGGTCCAGCGCCAGCTTCGCCACGTCGGGCACGGACTTGGCCGCGCCGAGGGCCTTGACCTGGTCGGCGGTGATCGTGAGCGGCGAGTCGCTGATGGTGGGTTTGCCCGCCTTGGACAGCACCGCGTTCCAGGCCGCCGCGTGGTCCTTGTGTTGCTTCATCGCGGTTTGCACGAAGACGCCGATGGCGGGTGGGACGGTACCCAGGGTGCCTTTGCCCGCTGCGTCGAGTGCGCCGGTGTAGGCGGTGACGGCGAGGTTCTCCAGGGCCGCGGCCAGGGCGACGACCTTGAGGTCGCCGTCGTAAGTGGCTGCGGCGGTGGTGCTCGCGGGTGCGGCGGTGGTGGTGGATGAC
The DNA here is from genome assembly GCF_003663795.1 of Actinokineospora cianjurensis. NCBI lineage: Bacteria > Bacillati > Actinomycetota > Actinomycetes > Pseudonocardiales > Pseudonocardiaceae > Actinokineospora > Actinokineospora cianjurensis. The sequence continues at coordinate 3,582 of NZ_RCDD01000003.1, read as the reverse complement.
CCGGTGTCGTTGCTGGAGCAGGCCGCGGCCATGCCCAGCGTGGTGACGCCGCCGACGCCGAGCAGGAAGCCGCGGCGGCCGGTCGGGAGGCCGCGGGTGATGTGCGCGAGGTTGGCGGAGAACTCGTCGAGCAGCGTGCGCACACCCGGGAAGGTGGACTCGTGCAACTCGTCGAGGTCGCGGGTCATCGCGGTCAGCTCGCGTTCGCTGATCTGCATCTCGGGGCGCTTGTCGGTGCTCACTTGACCGCTCCTTCCTCGACGGGCGATGCCTTCTCGGTGGGGAAGAACGCGTCCGGGAACCCGACGCTGCCCGCGGCGTCCGGGAGCTTCGCCGCATCCGGGGGTAGGGCGATCAGTTGCGGGGCGCCACCGTCGAGCAGGGCCTTGACCGCGAGCAGGATGGCCTTGTGCTGGGACTCGACCCCGGCGACGCTGGCGAAGAGCTGCCGCAGTTCGGCGGTGGAGACCTGGCTGACGTTCTTGGTGTAGGTCTGCGCCGCCACGTCCTCCAGCGCGATCGCCAGGGCGACGACATCACCGGCGCCCTTGATCGTCGGCACGGTCTCCTTCACGACCGCCGCGTACTTGGCGTTCGGGTCGTTCTGCGCCTTGCCGCCCAGCTTGGCCACCGCGCCGTTGAACGCCTGCGCGTGCTCGGTGTGCTGCGCCATCGTCTTCTCGGCGAACGCCTTCACCACACCGTTGGCGTCCGCACCACCGATGAACGGCAGCGTCAGCGCGGTCTTGTAGGTCGCGACCGCCAGGTTCTCCAGGCTCGCCGCGGTCTGCAACGCCTGGACGTCCTGGGCGGGGTCGGCGGCCGCGGGCCAGGCCGCGAGCAGCGTTCCCACGCCTGCCAGTCCGGCGACCACACCGGCCTTGCCCCAGCCCGGCCACTGCCCGCCCGGATCGCGTGACCCGGACCGGGTGTCCAGCACGGCCTCGACGTAGTCGTCGAGGTCCCGTGTGGCCGTGCGCATCGCGTCGGACTGCAGGTCATCGGACTCGACCAACAACTCGCGCAGGCCGCGTTCATCGATGGGATCCACCGGGCACCCTCCATCGCCTCGGCGAACCACACCACGACCGTGGCGATCTGTCACCGGCACCGCCATTCGACCTGAGTTCTGTTCACATGCCAACTCGGTCCGCGTCTACCACTCGAACGAGTCGGAATCGACACCGTGCAGGAACGGCAGGCCGTCATCCGTTGGTGCGCGCTCGGCCGGTGGCTCGACATGACACACCGTGGACAGGCTTCGGTGCGGCGACGATAGGGCATTCGCACCTCGCCACTGTCCGGATTGGTCGGCGTGACGGCCGTTTGCCCTGGGGTGAACTCGTTGTGCGGCAACCAAACCACCGGGTGTCGGGTGGCGAATCCGCTGTCGTGGTCCGTGTTCGCGGGCCGGGTGAGGGTGGTGGTGCCGGTGTTGACGCTCGCGTTGATCGGGTTGGTCGGGGGGTTGGTCACCGGGATCTCGCCGTGCATCCTGCCGGTGTTGCCGGTGATCTTCTTCACCGGCGCGCAGTCCACCAGGGCCGAAGGCGAGTCCGGTGGTGGCGTGGCGGTGGCGGCGCGGCCGGTGTCGAAGGCGCGGCCCTATCTGGTGATCGCGGGACTGGTGGTGAGCTTCACGCTCGTCACCCTGTTCGGGTCGTTGTTGTTGTCGGTGCTGGGGTTGCCGCAGGACGTGTTGCGGTGGGCCGGGCTGGTGGTGTTGGTGCTGATCGGTGTCGGACTGATCGTGCCGCGGTTCGAGCACCTGCTGGAGAAGCCGTTCAGCTGGATCCCGCAGCGCAACCCGGACGCGTCCAAGGGCGGGTTCGCGCTGGGGTTGGCGTTGGGCGCGGTGTACGTGCCGTGCGCGGGTCCGGTGCTGGCGGCGATCACGGTGGCCGGGTCGACCGGGCGGATCGGGATCGACACCGTCGTGCTCACCGCGACGTTCGCCGTCGGTGCCGCGCTGCCGTTGTTGGTGTTCGCCCTGGCGGGGCGGCGGGTCGCCGAGCGGGTCCGCGCGTTCCGCAAGCGCCAGCGGGGGATCCGGGTCACCGCCGGGATCGTCATGATCGCGTTGGCGGTGGGGTTGGTGTTCAACCTCCCGCAGTTGTTGCAGCGGGCGATCCCGGACTACACCGGCGGATTGCAGGAACAGGTGAACGAGTCCGCCCCCGTCCGTGAGGCGCTCGACCTCGGCGGCCTGACCAACGACCAGAACAAGGACCTGGCCAAGTGCACCGTCGGCGCCACCGAGTTGCAGAGCTGCGGCACGGCACCGGACATTCGCGGCATCCAGCAGTGGCTCAACACACCTGAGGGCGCGGCGGTCAACCTGACCGATCTGCGGGGCAAGGTCGTGCTGCTCGACTTCTGGGCGTACTCGTGCATCAACTGCCAACGCTCGATCCCGCACGTGACCGCCTGGGACGACGCCTACCGCGCCGCCGGGCTGCGGGTGATCGGCGTGCACTCCCCGGAGTACGCGTTCGAGAAGGAACCCCGCAACGTCATCGACGCCACCGCCGGGTTCGGCATCCGCTACCCCGTGGCGCTGGACAACTCGCTGTCCACATGGACCAACTACCGCAACCGCTACTGGCCCGCCCACTACCTCATCGACGCCACGGGCACCGTCCGGCACATCAAGTTCGGCGAGGGCGACTACGACGTCACCGAGCGCATGATCCGAGACCTGTTGCGCGCCAACGACCCCGGCGTCTCACTGCCGGCGCCGACCGACACCGCCGACACCACACCCGACACCGCCGACATCACCCGCGAGACCTTCCTCGGCTCCACCAAACAGGTCAACTTCTCCGGTGAAGGCCCCTACACCGCGGGCCAGACCTCGTTCGCCTTCCCCGCCCAGCAGCCCGACAACACCTTCGCCCTCGACGGCGCCTGGACCCTCGACACCCAGAACGCCACCCCCACCGGCACCGACGCACGCGTCCGACTGAACTACCGCGCCAAAGAAGTCCGCGTCGTGCTTGCCGGAACCGGCACCGTCACCCTCGACACGCCCAGCGGCCCCCGCGCCATCACCGTGTCCGGCACGCCCCGCTCCTACGAGGTCATCACTACACCATCCGTGCAGCCAGGCACTCTCACCGCCACTGTCGGCAGCGGAGTATCGGTCTTCTCCTTCACCTTCGGCTGACCACGCGCCACGATCGGGTGGCGGGCCAATCCGCCCCACCCGACCGGTCGAATCACCCCCGAAGCACTGAGCGAGGCCATCCCTCAGTCCACACGCGACTGATCCTTCCCAGCACTCTGGAGTCGAACCGTCATGCAGAACAGGATTCGCACCGCTGTCGTCATCGCCGCGATCGGCGCGTTGGCGCTGACGGCAGCGGCCTGCGGGAGCAGCGACAAGACCGCCGCAGGCTCGTCCGCGGCGACCACCACGACCGCTGCCCCGATGACCACCACGGCCGCGAAGGCCGCCGCTGCCGCCTCGGACCTGGTCGGTCCGGGTTGTGCCGACTACGCCAAGGCCGTGCCGAGTGGTGCGGGTTCGGTGTCGGGTATGGCCGCTGACCCGGTGGCTGTGGCCGCGGGCAACAACCCGCT
>NZ_RCDD01000002.1:0-1225445 GCF_003663795.1 Actinokineospora cianjurensis | reverse complement strand
TCCCGAAAGGCACCGATCTCTCGGTTCACTCCCAGGCCCACCTCGACGAGGTGGCCCGCGAACTCAACGGACGGCCCCGACAGACCCTCGACTGGTACAAACCCGTGGAGAAGATGAACGAACTGCTGGTCACACACGGTGGCGCGATCACCGGTTGAGGTCAAGGGCCCCTACAACAACCGTGGCAGAACCACAAAGCAGGGGCCGAAAAGCAGGCCCTGCCGCGAACAACGCTACGGCTGCTGTCCCCCCACACAAAACAAGTCCGCCCCATCGAGCCGGCTTGGCACCAGCGCCTCCGAGGAGCGGTTGTCGGCCAACGTTGTAGAGGGGCACGTTGGAGCAAACGCCTGAGAGGGGCGCGTGGGGGCCAACGTCTGTGAAGGCCGGGTTAGGGCCAATGCCCGAGGCGGGCACGTTGGAGTCCGCGCCTGAGAGGGGCACGGTGGGCCAACTTCTGAGAGGGGCGATCGTTGGCCAGGGAGTCCGGTGAGCTCCGGATCGAGCCGCCGGGGCGGCGCAACGAAGTGCTGTCGTTCGTCAAGGGGGCTGCAGACAGCGATGCCTACCGCGAGGGGTGGGTCGGAGCCGACAGCCGCACGCACGTGATCGGCAAGGGGATCGTCCGGTTCCACGCCGTCTACTGGCCGCGATCGACCCCGTGGGTGTCGTCGAGCGGGTCGGGGTCGATGCCCTGCGGTGGTGGTTGGTGCGGGAGGTCCCGCGCACCGGTGACGTCGACTTCACCGTCGAGCGGTTGGTGGGCCGCTACCACGAGGACCTCGCCAACGGTCTGGGGAACCTGGTCAACCGGACCGTCAGCATGATCCGCTTGGTTGCCGACGAGTTGACCCCGTTCCTGCCCGAGGCGGCTCGTCGGATCGCCACCCAGGTCACGGTTGTCGGTGGCGCGCTGCCCGCGCCGCTGCCGTTGTTCCCCCGGTTCGAGGACTAGCCCGACCTGCCAGTTCCGGTCGGGGACGGTCGCGGCCGCCGCGGCACGATGGGATGATCACCGGTATGAGCGAGGGGGAGGAGTTGACCGTCGGGCAGTTGGCGCGGCGCAGCGGGACGTCGGTGTCGGCGTTGCACTTCTACGAGCGGCAGCGGCTCATCAGCAGCAGGCGGACCCCGGGCAACCAGCGGCGCTACCACCGCGACACGCTGCGCCGGGTCGCGCTGATCCGGATCGCGCAGCGGGTGGGGATCCCGCTGATGGAGATCAGGGCGGCGCTGGAGCGGCTGCCCGAGGGCCGGGTGCCCAACCGGCGGGACTGGAAGCGGATGTCGCAGGGCTGGCAGGACGAGCTCAGCGAACGGATTCGGCTGCTCGTGCACCTGCGCGACAGCTTCGCCAACTGCGTCGGCTGCGGCTGCCTGTCGATGAGCCACTGCTCCCTGGCCAACCCCGACGACCGACTCGGCGTCAGCGGCTCCGGCCCCCGTGTCCTGCTGCCCGGGGGGACCGAGCCGGGCGAGGGGTGAGGGGGCGCCCCGGACAAGGCGCCCCCTCCGGCCCCCACACGGCGGACGAGGGACCGCCGCGTGAGCTGGTCGAGCAGGGCACCCGCCTGGCACCTGCCGTCGAACCGGTTCTCGCCGTCGCGTTAGGACACTGACGGCGCGCAACCAGAACGGTAGGACCTCAACCCAGCTTGAGGTCAACCCTGACCGCGTACTCCGGCAGCAGATCTGCCGCAAGCGCCTGCGCCAGCGTCGGCGCGGCCTGGTCGCGATCGGTGATCGCCAGCGTCAGCCCGCGCGGGATCGGCAGGTCCAGCCCCGCGTCGACCGGGCACAGCGCGTCGGCGCGGTCGTCGTCGTAGGGGGCGGAGGTCAGCAGGGTCAGCGTGGTCTCCCCGGCCAGCGTGACCGACAGGTGCCCGACCCCGGCTGGCAGGTACAGCGCGCGGAAGTGCCGGTCGTCGAGCATCACCGAGTCCCAGCGGCCGAAGGTGGGGGACCCGACGCGGGTGTCGACGACGAAGTCGAGTGACTTGCCGCGCAGGCAGTACGCGTACTTCGCGGTGTGGCGCTGGTAGTGGATCCCGCGCACGACACCCTTGCGCGACCGTGTGGTGGTCGACTGCGCGACCGGGAACAACGGGTGGCCGACGGCGGCCGTGAACGCCTCTTCCTGGTAGGTCGACACCGATAAACCACGCCGGTCGCCCACCGCGTCGGTGGTGAACTCGACGGCACCGTCGACCCGCAGGACCCTCGACAACATGACCCCTCCTCACTGACGCCCCACCTGATGCTCGAACCTGAACTCGGGTTCAGGTCAAGTCGGTTGACCCCGGTGGCCCAGCCCGGTTGTCGGTCCCGGATGGTCCAATGGGCGGGCACGGGCGGCGGGACGACGGAGGCGGCGTGGACGGGTTCGCGGTGGTCGACACCGAGACGACCGGGATCGAGGCGACCCACCGGCACCGGATCGCCGAGGTCGCGGTGGTGCACCTCGACCAGGGCGGTGCGGTGACCGGCGAGTGGTCGACGCTGCTCAACCCGGAGCGCGACCTCGGCCCCCAGGCGATCCACCGGATCACCGCCGCGGAGGCCAGGCAGGCGCCCCGGTTCGCCGACATCGCGGGGGACCTGGTCGACCGGTTGCGCGGCCGTGTCGTCGTCGCGCACAACTGGCCGTTCGACGCGATGCACCTGCGCGCGGAGTTCACCAGGATCGGCCTGGACACACCGTTCGACGATTCAGCGGGTCTGTGCACGATGCGCGCGGCGAGTGCGGTCATGCCGCAGTCGAGGCGATCGCTGATCGCTTGTTGCACCACCGCGGGCTTACCGGCGATGCGCTGGCACACCGCGCGCGACGACGCGATGGCGGCGGGCGCGTTGCTGGGGCACATGCTGGCCATCGCACCGGAAGCCGTCCAGCCGACCGTCGAGCACCTGCGGGCCGCCGCGTGGGACTGGCCCGAGTTGCCCCGCGACGTGGTGGCCCCGGCCCAGCGGCGCCCGGCCGACCACGTCGAGCCGCACTTCCTGGCCAGGCTGGTCGAGCAGCTGCCCCGGGACGAGGAGCCGGTCGTCGACGCCTACTTCGCGGTCCTCGACGACGCCCTGCTCGACCGCCGGATCTCCGCCGCCGACGCCGACGCCCTGGTCGGGGTGGCCACGCGGCTGGGGCTGCGGCGCGACGACGTGCTGGCGATCCACCACACGTACCTGCGCGCGCTGGCCCAGGTGGCCGCGGCGACGGGGGAGCGGGACCGGTCCGACGTCGACCTGGTCGCCCGGCTGCTGGGACTCGACCCGGTCGCCGCCGCGGGCGACCAGGTGCACCTGGACCCGGCGCCGACGGTGGGTGGCCTGGTGCTGCGGCCGGGCGACAAGGTCGTGCTGACGGGGATGATGACCGCGGACCGAGATGAGGTGACCGCCAGGGCCGCCGCCGCGGGGCTGCGGGTGATGACGGCGGTGAGCAGGCAGACCAGGGTCGTGGCCGCCGCCGACCCGGACACGATGTCGGTCAAGGCGCGTGACGCCAGGGCGCTGGGGGTGCCGGTGGTCGACGAGGCCGCCTTCGTCCGCGCGCTGGCCGTCCTGGCTCCTTAGTGGACCGCCCGGGATGTGGGACGCGGGCCCACCTGGGCCGGATCGGCTTACCCTCGGCAGGGTGAGCGCCGCCGAGACCACCCTGCCGCTGATCGACATCTCCCGGTTCCGCGACCCCGCCGCCGACCGGGACGCGTTCCTGGCCGACATCCGCCGGGCCGCGCACGAGGCCGGGTTCTTCTACGTGGTCGGCCACGGCGTCCCCGAGGAGTTGACCAGCGGCATCCTCGAGGTCGCCCGCCGGTTCTTCGCGCTGCCCGAGGCCGAGCGGCTGGCCATCGAGAACGTCAACACCCCGCACTTCCGCGGCTACACCCGCACCGGCCACGAGTACACCGGCGGCAGGCGCGACTGGCGCGAGCAGATCGACGTCGGCCCCGAGCGCGAGGCGCTGGACCTGGGCCCGGACGACCCGGTGTGGCTGCGGCTCATCGGCCCGAACCAGTGGCCAGCCGCGCTGCCGGAACTGCGCGAGGTGGCGCTGGCCTGGCAGGCGGAGGCGCAGCGGGTCTGCCAGGAGGTCCTGCGCGCGCTGTCCGCCGCCCTCGGCCAACCCGAGGACTACTTCGACGCCTGGTTCGACGCCGAGGCCGCCACCCACGCCAAGATCGTCCGCTACCCCGGCCGCCCCGCCGACGGAACCGACCAGGGCGTCGGCGCGCACAAGGACTACGGCTTCCTGGCCCTACTCCAACAGGACAACATCGGCGGCCTCCAGGTAGAACTACCGGACGGCGGTTGGGTAGACGCCACCCCGATCCCGGGCAGTTTCATCCTCAACATCGGCGAAATGCTCGAAATCGCCACCCAGGGCTACCTGATCGCCACAAAGCACCGCGTCATCTCACCCCCCGACGGCGTAGACCGCTACTCGGTCCCCTTCTTCCTAGGCCCCCGCCTCGACGCCGTAGTAGAGCCCATCGCCCTACCCGCCGACCTCGCCGCCTCAGCCCGAGGCATCAGCCAGGACGCCAACAACCCCCTCCTCTCCGCCTACGGCGCCAACGCCCTCCTCGGCTGGCTTCGCTCCCACCCCAAGGTCGCCGAACGCTGGTGGTCCGACGCCATCTGAGTCCACAAGGGACTCACTCACCAGGCGATCCGGCCGGGTCTGTTCGACACGGCGCGGCACCGGCCTGCCTCAGCACAAGGGCAGGCCCCGGCGCCCGTGGGGGACGTCGGGGCCTGCGGTCTTGTGGTCAGCGGATCTGGTAGGCGCGGATGACTGTTTGGTCCACCGTGTTGCCTGTGGTGTCGGTGGCCTTGGCTCGGAGGGAGGCGAAGCCGGTGGGCGGGTGGGTGACGGTGGCCTTCCAGCTCGCGCCGTCGCGGGTCAGGCGGGTGGGGGTCCAGGTGGTGCCGTCGTCGTAGGAGATGTCGACGGTGAGGGTGGTGATGGTGGGGGCGGCGTCCTGTCGGGTGACGGTCACCGGGAAGGTGAACTCGCCGCTGCCGGGGGTGGTGTTGGCGAGGCTGACCTGGGGGCGGTAGCCGACGGTCAGCAGGGGGGCCGCGGTGTTGCGGGACTGGGGCAGCTTGAAGGTCCAGTCTGCGGTGATCTTCGTCGAGGTCGGCCACCACGGCTGGTCGCGGGTGACGTCGGTGGTCAGCCGGTAGGTGCTGTCGTCGATGGGGGCGACGAACACACCGCGCCCCGGGCTGTTCTGCGTGCCGACGAGCTTGCCGTCGCGGTAGAGCGTCGTCGTGCCGGTGTCGGAGCCGTTCCACGTGTCCGCGCCCCTGGCGTGCCCGGACGGGTCGGTGAAGAACGGGACCGTGACGTCCAGCAGCTCGTACTGGCGCCACACCCACGGGTGGTCGTTGCCCAGCTCGTTGGTGGTAACGCCCGGGAACGCGGGCGCGAGTACTGAGGCTCCCCACTCGACGCGGTAGCTCTTACCCCGCTCCAAGGTCAGCCGCTCTTGGCCCTCACCGGCGATACCCCACCAGCTGCCGACCGTGAGCCGCCACTTGCCCGGCGTGTAGTACTCGGTCCGTTCGGCCTTCGCGACCGTCGGTAGACCCCACTGGGTGCCGATCTCGGTGCCGAGTGCCTCGACCCACGCGGAGCTGATCGGCGGCTCGGCCTCGGTGCCCTCGTAGTACGCCATCCGCACGGCTGCGAGGTTGGCGGTCTTCTCCTGCCGGACCAGCGTCGCGGGGACCTTGCCCTCGGCGGGGTAAGACAGCTCGTAGCGGTGCTTGCTGGAGTTACGAGTGATGAACCGCGCGGTGAGCCCGCCTGCCTTCGCCGCAGCAGCGAACCTCTTACCCGGCTCTTCATAGAGCTGCACGGTTGGCAATGCCGCTAGAGGCTCCTCATCGTCATCCAGCGCCAAGAGCGCGGCCGATTCCACTGCCAGGAGACCCACGAACTTCCCGCCGGCCTGCTTGACCGCCGCGATCCGCTCGTACGCCTCCTCGTAGGTCAGATCGCCGGACAGCTCCAGCACGACGAACTTGCCTCTTGCGTCTATCTTGGCCAGGTCCTCCGGCGTGCCCGCGCCACCGTGCACGACCGGCAGCCGCTCGTCCAGCACGGGCGTCGCCGAGCCGCGCAGCCAGAACGCGACCGTCTCGAACGACTGGCTGCCCTCGCCGAACAGCTCCAGCTCCGGCTGCTCGAGCCGCAGGTTGTCCGCGTAGCCGAAGCCCGCCGAGGTCACGCCGCGGGCGGAGAACGCGTACACCTCGTTGAAGCGCGGGTCGAAACCCCAGCTCTCGGTGTACGGGTAGGCGGTCGTCTTGACCTTGTACTGGAACCGGGACGTCCACACGCCGCCGCGCGCCTCGGGCTGGTCGACGCTGATCGCGACCCGCTTGCCCTCCTTGGCCTCGAACGTCACCGACTTGTTCGCCTTGCCCAGCTTGAACGCCTGGTTCGTGAACAGCGTGTGCGACGGCAGTTGGCCCGCGCGCGGGGTCTCGATGTCACCGCCGACGGCGTAGGTGCCCGGGGGCAGTCGCAGCTTGTCGCCGGGGGTCCCGAACGCCCAGGCGCCGGTGTCGAGGTTGATGGCACTGAAGTGGCCCTGGGTCGTGGCCGCGCCGGTGCGGTCCTTGAGGTTGATGGTCAGGTCGTAGCGCTCCGACTCGTCCTGCACCGCGACCGGCGTGCGTACCTTCACCGCGTTGTCCGCCGTGGTCGCCGACAGGAGGCCGCTGTAGACACCAGGTGTGCCCGCGCGCGGAGTCAGGGTAAGCGTGACGTCCGCCTTGCCCTTAGCCGGAACGGTGACCGTGGCAGCCGACAGCTTGGCCAGCTTCGCTGGGGCAACCGCGCCCGTCTTGTCCCGCAGCGCGAGGTCGAGCTTCAGCGTCACCGGCGTCGAGGAGTCGTTGGTGTAAGTGACTTTCCGCTGGTCCACGGCGGTCGACGGCCACCTCAGGTAGCTGTTGACCGTGGCCTGCTCCGCCCGCACGGCCTGCGTGGTCGCGCGGACCAGGTCGACGCGACCGCCACCGACAGCGTTGACACCATTGTCGCCCACCGCGGCGGCCGTACCGACCAGCGCGGCCTTCAGCTTGGCCGCCTGCCAGTCCGGGTGCTGCTGCGCCAGCAGCGCGGCGGCACCCGCGGTGTGCGGGGTCGCCATCGACGTGCCGGAGAGCCGGGCGTAGTTCTCGTCGACGTTGCCGCCGAGGTTCGTGTCCTTGGCCCTGGCCGCGACGATGTCGCTACCGGGCGCGGCGATCTCCGGCTTGACCGCCCCGTCGATCACCCGGGGGCCGCGGCTGGAGAACTCGGAGAGCTCGTTGCCCTTGGTGATGCTGCCGACCGCCAGCGCGGAGTCCGCGGCCGCCGGGCTGCTCACGGCCTCGTCGGACCCGTAGTTGCCCGCGGCGATGACGAACAGCGTGCCGTCGCGCGCGGTGAGCGTGTTGACCACCTGAGACGCCGGGTCGGTCCCGTCGGTCGGGTAGCTGCCCAGGCTCAGGTTCACGACCTTCGCCTTGGCCTCGCCGGACGCCCACTCCATCCCGGCCAGGATGTCGTCGAGCGACCCGGACCCGCCGTCGTCGAGCACCTTGCCGACCGCGAGCGACGCGTCCGGCGCGACGCCCTTGTACTTGCCGCCCGACGCGGCCCCGGAGCCCGCGACCGTCGAGGCGACGTGCGTGCCGTGCCCGTGACCGTCCTGGACGTTGCCCTTGCCGGAGAAGTCCTTGCTCTGCGTCACCTTCCCGGCCAGGTCGGGGTGGCCGGTGTCGTAACCGGTGTCGAGCACCGCGACCGTCACACCCTTGCCGGTGTGCCCTGCCTGCCACGCCGTCGGCGCCCCGATCTGCGGCACGCTCTGGTCGAGGTTCGCGGTGAACCGTGCGTTCAGCCAGACCTTCTTAGGCCCACCGGACAAGGCGGACCCGTTCCTGGCAATCGACGCCCAGAACCGGCCCGCGTTAGCCTTGTCCTCCGCCACCGCGGTGAACCCGAGCGTCGGCATCGCCCGTTCGACCTTCGCGCCTTCCAGTGCGGCCGCCGCGACCCCCTGCCCGTACTCCACCAGCAGTGGCACGGTCTTGGTGTGCTTGTCGTCGAACTGCTGCCGGACCAAACCGGTGACGTTGAACAGTTCCCGGTCCACGACCCCGGCCTGCACTAACGCCGCTGCTGCCCGTGGTACCAAGTAGACGTCGGTAGTCTTACCGCGCTGCTTGCTGAAGGTGCTGTACTGCGTGGCGGGCCCAGAAGGCGCCAGCCCCACACTCCACCTCCCACTGACGTCACGCACGGCCTCTACCTGGTGCCCAGTCACCAACGTGACCTGGAACCGGCTAGTACCGCCGCCATCCGTGTGCGTCCCCTGCGCAGGCGGCGCTGCCGAAGCAGGTACCCCCATCCCCACCGAGGCGACCAGAACGGCCACCCCGGCGAGGATCCCTCGCCTGTGTCCTCGCATGCACCCTCTCCTCACGACGACTCTTTGCCCATCCAACGCCGTGTCGGTGCTTCGAGGTTGCTCAAGTTCCCAAACCTGCCGCTTCTACCCCGAATGCCCCCGTCCTGTTGTCGGGCAGGCGAAACAGTGCGTCATGCGGCCTCTTACACCGGCCATTCCTCTAGGCGCCACGCCGCGTCCCAGAACAGGTACTCGTACCGAGCCGCCCCCAGGCTCCGCTGCCGCATCAGGATCTCCACCCCGGCCGAGGACTCCCAGGCCACCCGCGCGGCAGCCGTCAGCACCTCATTCGTCACGTCCTGGAACGACGGATCCGCGTAAGCCTCAATCCACCGCGCGTACAACGGATCCGGTGACCCTGCCGCCCGTAGGTGAGTCCCCACCCGCGCATAGAGCCAATAGCAGGGCAAGACGGCCCCCACTGCCTCCGCGTAAGACCCACGGTAAGCCGAAGCCATCAGATAGCTCGTGTAAGCCAACGTGGTAGGCATAACCGGCACATCAGCAGCGTCCTCAGCCGTAGTGCCCAACTCAGCGAGCAGCCACGCGTGCAGTTCCTGTTCAGCGGCGACCGCCCCGGCGCTGTGGGACGCGAACATCGCTACGTCGTCGTCGTGCGCGGCTTTCGTGGCACACAGGGTAAGAACCCGGGCGTAGTCGCGGAGGTAGTGGGCGTCCTGGGTGATGAAGTGCTGAAAGGCGGGGCGGGGGAGCGTGCCGTCGGCCAGGCCGGTGATGAACGGGTGGGCGAGGATGGCCCGGTAGATGTGTTCGATGTCGGACCACAGGGCGGCTTTAAATTGGTTCCCGTCAGTCATGGGGCCAGGCTAGCCTGCGCGGATGGGCGACAAGCGGGACAAGTTCCTGTTCTTCTGGGGGCACCGACCCGAGCGGGACGGGACGATCGGGCGCGGGTGCCTGAGCCAGTGGTGGCCCGCCGCGAGCGAGGTCGACGGCGTCCGGTTCGCCACCGCCGAGCACTACATGATGTGGCGGAAGGCCAAGCTCTTCGAGGACGACGACCGCGCGGAGCAGATCCTCCAAGCCGCCCACCCCGCGCAAGCGAAAGACCTGGGGCGCACGGTGCGCGGGTTCGACCCCGAGCTGTGGGAAGCGCACCGGTACGACATCGTGCTGGCGGGCAGCGTCGCCAAGTTCGGGCAGAACCCGGACCTGCGCGCCTACCTGCTCGGCACCGGCCAACGGGTCCTGGTGGAGGCCAGCCCACTCGACGCCGTCTGGGGCATCGGCCTGACCGCCGACGACCCGCGCGCCGAGGACCCCACCCGGTGGCCCGGCCTGAACCTGCTCGGCCGCGCCCTCGGCCAGACCCGCGACATCCTCTCCGTCCAGCACCCGACCGCCTGACACCTAACGCCTGACCAGCGACGACGCCGGTGCGATACTGGCTCGTCGCCGCCGACCACGGGAGCACGCATGTCCGCCTACCTCGACCAGCTGTTCAGCCTCGCGGGCCGCCGCGCCGTCGTCACCGGGGGCAACTCCGGCATCGGCCGCGGTATGGCTCTCGCTCTGGGCCGGGCGGGCGCTGAGGTGGTCGTGGTGGCCCGCCGTGAGGACGCGCTGCGGGAGACCGTCGAGGAGTTGCTCACCATCGGCAAGGCCGACTGGATCAGCGCCGACCTGTCCGACCGGGCCGAGGTCCACCGGGTCGCCGACGAGGTCATCGGCAGGCACGGGGCGCCGGACATCCTGGTCAACGCCGCCGCGGTCAACCTGCGCCCGCCGATGGACGAGCTCACCGAGGCCGACTGGGACCTGACCCTGCGCGCGAACCTGGAGGCGCCGTTCGTGCTCGGCCAGCGGTTCGGCCCGCTGATGGCCGAGGCGGGTTGGGGGCGGATCATCAACGTCACCTCCCAGCAGGCGATCCGCGCGTTCGGCAACAGCGGCGCGTACGGGGCGGCGAAGGCGGGTCTGGCCGGGCTGACGCGCTCGCAGGCCGAGGCGTGGTCGTCGCGCGGGGTGTGCGTCAACTCCGTCGCCCCCGGGTTCGTGCGCACCCCGCTCACCGAGAACGTCTACAGCAGCCCGGCGCAGATCGAGGGCCTCGCCGCGCGCACCATGGTCGGGCGCAACGGCGAGGTGTCCGACTTCGCGGGTGCCGTGGTCTTCCTCGCCTCGCCCGCCGCGGCCTACGTCACCGGCCAGATGCTGTTCGTCGACGGCGGCTTCTCGGCGAAATGACCGTTTAGCCTCCGACTGTTGACTCAAAACCCCGCTCCGGCATCGGATCCGACCCCGCGTCGAAACCGGTGCCGGAGCTTGTTCTTCCCAGTTGGTCGTGCGCGGCGCCCGCGCGGTGGTCCGCCTGCCTCGGCGCCCGGACCGGGTTCGCCAGTTGGTCACCGGGATGGCCGTCACCTGAAAAGGCGATAGCACCCGGCCATCCCCGCGCCGTGATTGGTCTCCCCGCGCGACCCGGTCCAAGACTGGACCGACTGGTGGCCGCGCAGCCGCCACGACCGCCGAGCCTCCCGAGGTCGAGTCGGCCCCACCGGCGGCTCACGAACCCAGAGGAGTGCCTGTGTCGCACCGAAAACGCCGCGCGCTGGCGTTGACCGCCCTCGCGGTGCTGCTGGTCGGCGGCCAGACCGCCGCCGCAGGCGAGGAGACCGGCGGCCACCGCGCCGGTGACTGGCCGAGCTGGACGGGGGACAAGGGCGGGTCCCGGTTCGCCGCGGCCGAGCACCGGATCACCCAGCGCACCGCGGGGAAGCTGTCGCTCAAGTGGGCGTTCGCCTACCCCAAGAACGGGTTCCCGGCCAAGAGCCAGCCCGCTGTCGTCGGCGACGCCATCTACTTCGGCAGCCCTGACGGCAAGTTCCACTCCCTCGACGCCCGAACCGGTGCCGCCCGCTGGAGTTTCGACCTGGGCGCCGTGGTTCCCGGCGCGGTCGTCATCGACGGACCGTCCGTGGCCAGGGGCAAGGTGTATTTCGGCGACACCAACGGTTACGTCTACGCGCTGGAACAGCGCACCGGAAAACTGGTGTGGGCCAAGGACACCGAGCCGCACGTGGCGGGTCAGCACACCAGCTCGCCGCTGTACCACGACGGTCGTGTCTACATAGGATCATCCAGCGGCGAGAACATCAACCCGGACCGCAACTACCCGTGCTGCACCTTCCGCGGCCACATCGACTCCCTCGACGCGGACACCGGTGAGCTGGCCTGGCGCTACTTCACCGTGCCGGAGCCCAAGGCGGTCGGCACCTGGCCCAGCGGCGCCACCCGCTACGAACCGTCCGGCGCGGGCGTGTGGAGCAGCCCGGTCATCGACGAGCGCACCGGCACCCTCTACGTCGGCACCGGCAACCTCTACTCCGGCACGACCGGCGACTTCGACACGCTGCTCGCGCTCAACGCCCGATCCGGCGCGGTCAAGTGGAAGCAGCAGGTCACCAAGGCCGACACCTGGCGGTTGCTCTGCGGGTTCCCCGACGCCGATGGCTACTGCCCGGGCCAGAAGGAGGGGACCGCGCTGGACTACGACCTCGGCGCCACGCCCACCCTGTTCCAGGTTCGCGGCCGCACCTACGTCGGGATCGGCCAGAAGAGCGGCGTCTTCCACACCTTCGACGCCCGCACTGGCGAGCCCTCTTGGCGCCGTCAACTGTCCGTGCCGATGCCCGGTGGTGGGCTCTCGGGCGTTCAGTGGGGTACCAGCTTCGATGGGCGCAACATCTACGTGGCCACCAACTGGGCCAACCCGGGCACTCTGTTCGCTCTTAACCCGGCCAACGGCGATGTCGTGTGGCAGACAGAGAGCCCTGCCGACGGTTGCACGACCGGTGGCGCTGCCCAGCACCCCACGGTCTGCAAGCGTGCCCACACCCCAGCCGTGACGTCCAGCCCTGGCCTTGTCTACGAAGGCAGCGTCGACGGCAAGATGCGCGTCTACGACTCCAAGGACGGCAAGGTCCTGTGGACCTTCGACACGATCCGCGACTTCCAGGGCGTGAACGGGCTGACGGGCCGAGGTAGTGCCATCTCCGGCAACGGAGGGGCTGTAGTGGCCAACGGGATCCTCTATATCCAGTCCGGCTACTGGCCCTCTTACCCGTCCGACCACGGCAACGTCCTGCTCGCCTTCGGCCTCTGACCTAGTCGCTCCGGCGCCGGGGGACTGCCCTGGCGCCGGAGCGCGCCATGGAGCGACATGACCTCACCGACCTTCCGCAGGGTCGGGGGCGCGGCACTGGCGTTCACCCTCGCCGTGCTGCCGACGTCCACGGCCCGTGCAAGCCAACCCGAACCTGTGTCAGTTGACGTCACCGTCACCGAGGGCACCAACCTGGCCGTGGCTACCTCACCTCGCGACGGCACCATTCTCTTCGATCTCCAAGGCCAGTTGTTCACCATGCCCCGCGACGGCGGTACCGCTACCGCGATCGGTGGCACCAACCTCGACCCGTACTGGCCGTCGTTCTCGCCGGACGGCAAGCTCATCGCCGTCCAGTCCCTCGCCGATGGCATGTTCCGCATCCGCCTCGTCACCGCCGACGGCCGTTCGTCCTGGCCGCTGACCCGGGGCGAGCACGACGACACCTACCCCGCGTGGTCGCCGGACGGCACGAAGATCGCATTCAGCTCCGACCGCGCCGGTGGTGAGGACATCTGGACCGTGGACGTGCGGGGCGGCGAACCCCGGCGGATCACGACCGCCACCACCGCCGAGAACCAGCCCACCTGGTCAGCGGACGGGCGCAGCATCGCCTACGTGCAAGGCAACACCATCGAGAGCATCGATGTGACCACCGGGGCGGTGACCACGCTCGTTCCCGCCGCGCAAGGCACCGTTGCGGCGCCGTCCTGGTCACCGGACGGCAAGCTGTCGTTCCTGCGCACCGGCCAGGGTGGTCGAACGGTGCAGGTGTGGCAGGCCGGGGTGATACGCCAGGTCGGCGCCTTCACCGATGTGTTCCCCTTCCCGGCGCGGTGGTCGTCGCCGACCGAACTCGTCTACGGTGCGAACGGCGCCATCGTGGCGACGGACGCGGCCAGCGGGTCGAGCAAAACGGTGCCGTTCCGCGCAACGTTCACCCTGCGCCGCGACCGGTACCAGCCGAAGGCGCGGGACTTCGACACCGGGCGACCACAACCGGTGCGGGGCATCGTCGGACCCGCGCTGTCGCCGGACGGCCGGTCGGTGGTGTTCAAGGCGCTCAACGACCTGTGGGTGGCGCCGCTCGGCGGGGTCCCGAAACAGATCACCTCGGACGCCGCCTACGAGATCGACCCGGCCTGGTCGCGCGACGGCAAGCGGATCGCCTACGCCTCCGACAAGGCGGGCACCGAGGACCTCTACGTGCTCGACGTCGCCACCGGCCTGCACCGGCGGATCACCTCGATCGACGGCGCCGAGTTCGCCCCCGCGTGGTCCCCGGACGGCAGGACCCTCGCGTTCCAGGACCACACCAACCAGACGCTCACCGTCGACGTCGCCTCCGGCGCGGTGACCCCGGTGCTGCCCGGATCCTTCAGCGTGCCGGGCAAACCGAGCTGGTCGGCGGACGGGAAGGTGCTCGCGCTGACGGTGAACTCGGTTGAGCGCAACCAGATCCAGCTCGTGACGCTCGCGACCGGGGCGAGCAAGGTCGTCGAACCCGCGCCGTTCGGGTCCGTCTCCACCCGGGGCGACGACGGGCCGGTGTTCTCCCCGGACGGTCGGTGGCTGGCCTTCTCCATGGACAGCGTGCTGTGGGTCCTGCCGGTCGCCCCCGACGGCACACCGACCGGACGCGCGCGCCGGATCACCACCGAGGCCAGCGACGCGCCGAGCTGGGCAGGCGACTCACGAACCCTGCTGTACCTGCACAACGGTTCACTGAGGACGACCACAGTGGACGGTGAAAGCAAGGACGTTCCGCTTCGGTTCACCTACCGCCAGCAACGACCTGATACCCGGCTCGTCATCCACGCCGGGCAGCTCTGGGACGGTCGTGACGCTCAGCCACGGACCAATGTGGACATCCTTGTTGTCGGGAACCGCATCCAGCGCGTGGAACCCCACCGCGCCGACCGGCCGCGTGATGGGTGGACCTTCATCGACGCGAGCAAGTCGACGGTCACGCCGGGTCTGGTGGACGTGCACAACCACCAGCAGATGCGGTCGAAGACCTTCGGTGACCGCCAAGGCCGCCTGCTGCTGTCCTACGGCATCACCGCCACCCGCTCGACCGGCGACGCGGTGTACCGGGCGGTGGAGGACCGGGAGTCGCTCGCCGCGGGCACCCGGGTCGGCCCGCGGTACTTCATGACCGGCGAGATGCTGGAGGGCACCCGGCTGAACTGGGAGTTCTCCCGGCCGGTCCGCGACGAACGCCAACTCGCCCTCGAGTTGAGCCGCGCCCGCGACCTCGACTACGACCTCGTCAAGACCTACGAACGCTTCCGCGTCGACTGGCAGGCGAAGGTGACCGCCCAGGCCCACCGCCAGGGCATCGGCACCACATCGCACTACCTGTACCCGGCGATCGCCAACGGCGTCGACTCGAAGGAGCACCTGTTCGGCCCGTCGAAGTGGGGCTTCGGCTTCGCCCGTGAGGCGTCCTTCGGGGGCCCGTACGAGGACGTCCTCCAACTCGCGGCGCGCGGCCGGATGCCGTTCAGCACAACGCTGTTCAGCGCCAGCACACTGCTCGCCGACGACCCCGGCATCGTCGACGACCCGCGGGTGCGCGCCTTGTTCACCACCCAGGACAAGCAGGCACTGCACGCGAAACTCCTGTGCGCCCAAGGTCTGGGCCCCTGCGGCTTCCTCGACGGCACCCCGGCCCAGGCCCGCCGCGACATCGACGTGATCAAGCGCTTGCTCGCCGCGGGCGCCGTCGTTGTCGCGGGCACCGACGCCCCGCTCGACACGACCGCCGTGAGCCTGCACCTGAACCTGCGGTCCATGGCCAAGTACGGGGTGCCGCCGTTCCAGGTCCTGCAGAGCGCGACCCTGCTCCCCGCCAGGCAACTGGGCGTGGACAAGGACCTCGGCACCGTGGAACCGGGCAAACTGGCCGACCTCCTGATCGTCACCGGCGACCCGACCCGCGACATCTCCGCCCTGGCCAACGTCCAGTGGGTGATCAAGAACGGCACCCCGCGAACAGTCGACGACCTGCTCGGCCCGTTCCACTGACCACCGGTGGGGGCGCGGTTTCGGCCGCGCCCCCGTCACCGGCCCTTGCTCGGTGAGAACCCGGGTGTCAGCCGGGGACGTGGTGGTCGGTGAGGGCGTTGAGGATCGTGGTGGCGGCGGCGACGGTGGTGGCGCGGTCGCAGTGGTGGCGGGTGACGCGGTGGTCGCTGGTGCGCAGGCCGCCGAGGGAGAGGTCGGCGGTGCCGGGGCGGCTGTTGCCGAGGGCGACGGTGGCCACGAGGGGTTCGGTGTCGGGGATGACGGTCTCGTGGAAGATCCCGGCGGGCAGGGCGTAGCGCTCGCCCGCGTGGTGCTCGGTGGTGGCGGTGACGCGCGCGCGGACCAGCCGGTCGGTCGCCGCGATCGTGTCGCCGTCGGCGTCGCTGCGGACCTGGAACACGCGGTGGGTGGCGTCGGCGGTGTCCTCGACCTGGATCGTCCGGTTGCGCAGCCCGCCGAGCAGCACCCAGCTGACCAGGTCCCAGCTGTGGCAGTGCGTCGGCGACGTCGTCAGCGGAGCCTGCCCGCGGCCCGGCTCCCACAGGTGCACGCACACGCCGTCGTC
Source organism: Actinokineospora cianjurensis (assembly GCF_003663795.1). NCBI lineage: Bacteria > Bacillati > Actinomycetota > Actinomycetes > Pseudonocardiales > Pseudonocardiaceae > Actinokineospora > Actinokineospora cianjurensis. The sequence continues at coordinate 1,209,250 of NZ_RCDD01000002.1, read as the reverse complement.
CCCGCCGCGGTACACCGGCACGCACAGGAACCCCAGCGGGTGGCTGACCGCCGCCACGGGCCGGGCACCGCTGACCACCTCACCCAGCGCCGTCCGCGCCCAGTCGGCGACCCACCCGCCCGCGCCCCGCTCGATCGCGTCGAACAGCTCGGAATACATGGTGAACGCCCCGGGAGTTAGGCTCGACTGCCCCGTCGAGGGTAGCAACGCCCGTACACCGCCCGGTAGATCACAGGGACCGCTGTCGCGGATCTGTCCGGAACCCGTCGCCCGCCCCGTCCGTTGAGCGGGGGTGAACGCGGTCGAGGTCGTCCTGTCGCTGAGCATCCCCGGCTCAACGGTCGCCCTGGTCGCCCTCGGCACCTACGAACTCCGCCGCCGCCGCCGCACCAAGGGCCTCGACGGCACCCGCGTGACGGCCACCTACGTCAACGAGTTCACCGCGCTGTTCTACGGCAGCAAGCGCATGGAACTGGACCACCGCGACACCATGTCCATGATGCGCGAGGAAGACTCCTCCGCCGCCCGCCCCTGGGACCTCACCAACGGCATCACCCTCGCCCCCCCCCCCCCCAAAGATCCCACCCCTCCACCCTGACCTCCCCACGAGAGCGAGACGGTTCGAGCACCACTGGTCGGCTCACCCCACCCCCAACCGATTCGCCCACCACCGTTGGCCACGCCCGCCGCAACCCGCCGCGTCCTCCACCGCGCCCAGGCACCGCCTGCCACGCCCGCCGCAACCCCGCCGCGTCCTCCACGCTCCCAGGCACCTCCACCGCCCGCCGTTACCCCCACCTCAACGGCCTCGCGCGCGCACGCCAGTCCTGCCCCAGCCCCCACCCTCTCCGGGGGGCGTCCCAGGTCCCAGCCTACCGGCACCCCCCGACAGAAGATCTTGAAACAGGCCGCCGAAGATCCACATGTGGATGACTTTTGTCGCTGAGCAGGGTGAATCCAAGGGGCTGGATCGGAAAAGGTCCGCAGGTCGTCCTGCGCGGAAGGGGGACAAGCCCCAACGCGGGATTGACTCGATTCGATCATGAGCTGACAGCGCGTGAAATCCGGCAGTGTGGCGAACCGGGCGGTGCGACAAGCCGGAAGCGCGACAAGCCGCGCAGTGACCGCCGCGAGAGCGGCCTAGCTCACCAGCAGCAGCGCGGCCACCGTCGCGGTCAGTGCTGTGAGCGCGAGGCCCGCGCTGGTCCACACATAGCGCTTCATCGGGACCCGCACTCCACTGGCGACGCACCGCTCGTACCACAGCAACGTCGCCAGTGAGGCCCACGGTGTCACGATCGGTCCCACGTTCGTGCCCACCAGCAGCGCCAGCAACTGGTCGTGGTTCCCCAGCGGCACAACGGATTCCCCCGCCACGTAAGCGGGCAGGTTGTTCACCAGGTTCGACAACACGGCTCCCGTGCCCGCTGCCCGTGCCGCTCCCGCCGCGTCGTCTGAGGAGCCCATCAGCGCGTGCACCAGGTCCGCGAGTCCGTGCCGGTTGATCGTCTCCACGACCAGGAACAGCCCGATGACGAACACCAGCAGCCGCCAGGGCAGCAGCGCGGGTCGCAGGGCCGAGCGCCGCCGCACCACGAACGCGATCACCAGGATCCCGGCCGCCACTGAGGACGCGATGCCGATCGGGACCCCGAGCAGGATCCCGGCCACGAACAGCAGGCACGCCACCGCCGCCACCCGGAACAGCACCCCGTCCCGAGGCTGGTGACGCTCCGGAACCGTGTAGCCCGAACGGTTTGCCGTGCCCCGCCAGTAGAACACCCACAGGAACACCGCTGTCACCACGATCGCGGCGAGTTGCGGTGCCCACATCCGGGCCGCGAACTCCGCGGGCGCCAACGCCACCCGGTCCGCGGCGAGCAGGTTGGTCAGGTTCGACACCGGCAGCAGCAGGCTCGCCGTGTTCGCCAGCCACACCGTCGTCATCGCCAGCGGCAGGGCCGCGACGCCCAGTTTCGCCGCCAGGGCCAGCAAGACCGGGGTCAGCAGGACCGCCGTCGTGTCGAGGTTGAGGCCCATGGTCGTCACGGCCGCGAGGGCGACGCACAGCAGGAACAGCAGCACGTACCGGCCGCGCGCCAGGATCGAGAGCCGGGTCGCCACCACGTCGAACACCTCGGCCACCGCCGTCAGCTCGGCCAGGATGATCACCGAGCCGAGGAACAGCAGCAACGGCACCAAACGGGTGACGGTCGCGCGGGCGTCGGCAGCCGGGAGGGCGCCGAGCAGCACGCACAGGCAGCCCGCCAGCAGCAGCCCGAGCGCGACCCAGTCGAGCACGTGGAGCTTGGGCAGCCGGCGCGTCGCGCCATCCAGCCGCTTGTCTGGCATGCGCGACATGCTGCCACACCGGCGGCCGGGTCCCCGGAATGGGCTATCCATTCCCCCGAACGCGGCAACAAAACGGGAAAACGGCGATGCGGACTTTTCCGGAACCGCTGTCGCCGCGCTCCCCGGCGGCACTACCCTGGCCGCGCGAAGCCCGCGATTCCCATTCGGAGGAGACCCGCCGATGGAGACGGTCGACATCGTGGCGGTTCTGCCACGGCACCTCGACGACACCGCCACGACCCTCAGCGACCGGCTCACCGCCCGGATGCGGGACGGCGGCAGCCCGTCCTGGTTCCGGCTCGGCGACCCGTTCGACCACGCCGGTCCGTGCGCCCCGCACGTGTCGCTGTTCATGCTCGCCGTCGAGCTGGCCGAGGTGCCCGGGGTGGTCACCGCGACCCGCGCGCTGGCCGCCGGGATGTCCGCGCTCGTCGCCGAGGGCGAGTTCTACCGCCACAACCCGGTCGGCGCGCCGGAGCTGTACTTCCGCAAGACCGCGGAGTGGATCGAGTTGCAGCGTGCCGTGGTCGAGGCCGTGGAACCGTTGCGGCGCGGCCGGTTGCGCGACACCGACCCGGCAGGCGAGAGCGTGGCGGGCATCATCGGCGACCCGGGCCAGGACCCGGTGCGCCGCGAGCAGCTGACCCGGTTCGGCTACGACGAGATCACCGAGGTGTGGGACGGCGGCGCGACCGACCGGTTCAACCCGCACGTGACCCTCGCCTGGCCGGTCGACCCCGGGTTCCGCATCGACCTGACCGACCTGCCGCCCGCCGCCGGGTTCAGCGGCGTGCTGCCCGGGCTCGCCGTTTACGGGATGAGCCGCTACGGCACCTGCACCACATTGTTCGGTGCCGCCCCTTTCGCCATGTCCCCGATCGGGGGATCCGGTGGCGGAAATACGACGGGTAGGCTCGATATCCATTCCGGGCGGCGGCCGAGCGGAGAATAACGGGCAGGGCGGCTGACGTCCTCGCCCGCCGTCCGGCCGAACCGGTGTCGGCCGGACGGGGTCCACCGAGCTGTGGGAGGCACGGGTGAGCCGAGTCGAGTCGGAGTTCGCCACGCGCGTCGCCGGGGCCAGGCGGCGGCGGGGCTGGTCGCCGGGCAGGCTGGCCGCCGAGTGCGCCGGGCTGGGGTCCGACGCGCTCGACGCCACCGCCATCACCGCGATCGAGACCGGCGCCAGGGGGGTCACCGCGGCCGAGGTGTCGCTGCTCGCGCTGGCGCTCGGCGTGCCGGTGGCGGACCTGGTGCCGACACCGCTGCCCGGTCCGCGACCGCCGGTGCGCGGCCCCCGCCCGCCCCGTTCGGGCCCGGTCGACTTCTTCATCAGCTACTCGCTGCTCGACGACGCGTGGGCCACCTGGATCGCCCACGAGCTCGAGTCGGCTGGCTACGAGGTGATGATCCAGGCGTGGGACTTCGTGCCGGGCACGCACTTCCTCGACTTCATCGACCGCGGCATCCGCGAGTCGTCCGCGGTCATCGCCGTGCTGTCGAGCAACTACCTCGCCTCCCAGTACGGCAGGCTGGAGTGGATGGCGGCCATGCAGGCCGCGCACGACCGGCCGGACCAGAAGTTGCTGCTGCCGGTGCGGATCCAGAACATCTTCCCCGACGGCCTGCTCGGCCAGGTCACCTTCGTCGACCTGGTCGGCATCGACGAGCCGGGCCTGGCCAGGGCACGCCTGCTCGACCGGCTCGAACACGCGCTGACCGGTCGCGCTAAGCCAGGTGAACACCCGCGCTTCCCCGGTGCCGCGGTCGTCAGGGAGAGCATCCCCGCCCCGCGCGCGAGCCAGAAGGACGAGCACGCCGCTGCCGAGTTCCCACCCACGACAAAACCGACCGGCAGCCCCCGTCACGAACTGGGGATCTTGCACGTACCCGGTCCGCGGTTCGGGAGGGACTCAGGTAGCCCTGTCGACCGGCTAGCCGCGTTGGACGCAGGTCTGGGCCGTCTGACGGAGGCAGGACTACCCACGCCCGAACTCGTTGTCGTCAGCGGCAGCCTCACCGACTCCGGTAGCCGCGAGCAGTTCGACCAAGTACGCAGCTTCCTCACCGGTTTGCGCTCACTGCTGGGTATCGACGCGGGCAGGCTGGTTGTCGTACCTGGCGGCGGCGACATCACCGCGGCCGCGTGCGAGGCGTACTTCGCGCACTGCCGCGCCGAGAGCCTCAACCCCGAACCGCCGTACTTCAGCAAGTGGTTGCACTACGAGCGCCTCCACCGCGAGCTCTACCCCAGCGGCAACGGCACGGTGTTCGACGCGAACCAGCCGTGGTCGCTGGTCGAGATCGCCGACCTGCGCGTGGTCGTGGCCGCGTTCAACTCCACGGTCCCGCACACCCACCAGAACCTCGACCAGCCCGGACGCCTCGGCGCAGACCAGCTCGCCTGGTTCGGCTCCGCGCTCGCGCCCTTCGTCGAGTCCGGGCACCTGCGGCTCGGCGTGGTCGGCCACACCCCCGGCGCCGAGGGCAGTGCCGCGCTCGCCGACGCCGCCGCGCTCGACACCGCGCTCGGCTCCCGGCTCAACCTCCTGCTCAGCGGCGACGGCCCCGGCTCGGCCGAGGTCGGCGCGCTGGCGGGCGGCCTCACCTTCGTCCCACCGGCTGGCGGGCCCCGGCTGCTGCACCTGACCCGCGACGGCGTGGACACCTGGTCCCTTGTGGACAGTCCGCGCCGCGTCGGTCGCGCCCGAGGACCCTGGCACGCCGCCGCGCAGACGTTCACCCCGCCCGCGGGCACCGGGCCCAGGGTGCGCCAGAACCGGGTCCGCCCGGCCGAGGAGGAGCCCTCCGAGCAGCCCGTCGACCAGCTGCTGCGCCGGATCACCGAGGTGCTGGCGGTCCGCCACCCCGGCGCCGCGGTGCGCAGGCTGCCCGGTAGGCCGCCGGTCCTGCGGGTCAGCTACCCCGACGGCGACCTGGTGCCCCAGTTCCTCATCGCCGCGCACATCGGCGAGCCGACCGCGGCTGATGTGGCGGCGTTGGCCACCGTGCGCAGGCGCAACGCCGAGGACCTGACCTCCGAGCTGGTCTACCAGGGCCCCAACCCCGGGGTGACCCTGCGCGCGGCCGCGCTGCGCGACGGGATCCGGCTGCGCAGCTTCATCGAGTTCCAGGGGCTGCTCGACCTGCGCGGCTACGTCAAGGCGCAGACCGAGCGGCTGCTGCAGGACCGCGTGTACCCGCCCGAGTTGTACGTCCCGCAACGGTTCCGCGAGACCGAGGGCGCCGCGGCGTCCGACGCGGGCGTGCGCGAGGACGTGGTCGGTGAGCTCGTCGACCTGCTCGCCGCCGACGAGGGCCGGTTCGTGCTGCTGATGGGCGACTTCGGCCGCGGCAAGACCTTCGCCATGCGCACCCTGGCGATGACGCTGCCCACCAGGCTGCCCGGCGTCTCGCCGATCCTGATCGAGCTGCACGCGCTGGACAAGGCGCACAACGTCGACGGCCTGGTCGCCGCGCACCTGGCCAACCACGGCGAGTCCCGCATCGACCTGCGCGCCTTCCGCTACCTGCTGCGCCAGGGCCGGGTCGTGCTGCTCTTCGACGGGTTCGACGAGCTGGCCAGCCGGGTCAGCTACGACCGCGCCGCCGAGCACCTCACCACCCTGCTCGCCGCGGCCGAGGACCGCGCCAAGATCGTCGTCACCAGCCGCACCCAGCACTTCCAGAACGACGACCAGGTCCGCACCGCGCTCGGCCAGCAGGTCGGGGCGCTGGCCCAGCGCCGCATCCTGCTGCTGGAGGACTTCACCGACCAGCAGGTCGACGCCTACGTGACCAACCGCTACGGCGCGGACGAGGAGGTGGCCAGGGAGCGCATCGAGCTGATCAACCGGGTCGACGACCTCGGCGGCCTCTCGCGCAACCCGCGGATGCTCAGCTTCGTCCTCGGTCTCGACGCCGAACGCCTCGCCGCCGTGGCCGCCCGCGACACCATCAGTGCCGCGAGCCTCTATGAAGAGATCCTGACGTCCTGGCTCACGCACGAGCACGACCGCGCTAACCCGCCCGGCTCACAGGCAGGGCTGACTCTCACCGAGATGTGGTCCGCGGTCACCACGCTCGCGTTGCGCGTGTGGGAGTCCAACGACGTGCTGCTGCGCCTCGACGACGTCGCCGAGGTCGCGGAGGCGTTGGCCGGGCTCGCCGAGGCACCGCTGTCGCCGCAGCAGGCCACGCACGCCGTCGGCGCGGGCAGCCTGCTGGTGCGCACCGAGGACGGCCTGTTCGGCTTCATCCACAGCTCGGTCGCCGAGTACCTGCTGGCCAGGGAGATCGCGGGCCAACTGGCCACCGGCGACGGTCGGCCCGCGCTGCTCGGCCGCCGCAAGCTCTCCCAGCCGACCGTGGACTTCCTGTGCGACCTGGCCGAACCGAGGCGGCTGCTGCTGTGGGCCGCGCGCCCCGGCGGCGACCCGGTCACCGCCGCCAACGCGCTCAAGATCAGCAAACGGCTCAGCGCCCCGGCCAAGACCGACATGCGCGAGGCCGTGCTGCGCGGCGAGGACCTGTCCCAGCGCGACCTGTCCGGCGTCGACCTCACCGGCGCGGACCTGACCGACGCGCTGCTCATCGGCACCAAGTTGTCCAGGGCCGTGCTGCGCGGCGCGCGGCTGCACCGCGCCCGGCTCGACCAGGCGGTGCTGCGCGACGCCGACCTGACCGACGCGGACCTGACCGGGGCGCGGCTGGTCGAGACCGACCTGCGCGGCGCCGTCGTCACCGGCAGCACCTGGGCCAGGGCCGCGTTGATCAACGTCGACGCCGACCGCGAGCTGTGGGCGGCGCCCGAGCTGCGGGCCGCGGCCGTGGCGCCGGGGCAGCCGGTGCTGACCGGGTTGCGGCCCGCCAGCGTCGGCGTCCAGTTCGGCTTCGAGGACGGCAGGCTGCCCAGCCCGCTGGCCTACAGCCCGGACGGGTCGCTGCTCGCGGTCGGCAGCGGCGACGGCGGGGTGCTGCTGTGCGACACCGAGAAGGGCCTGCCGCTGCGCACCCTCAACGGTCACCTCGACCGGGTCTACGCGGTCGACTTCGGCCCGCCTGGCAGCGCGCTGGTCACCGCGGCCGCCGACGGGACGGTGCGGTTCTGGGACCCGGCCACGGGGGAGCCGACCAAGGTCGTCGCCGACGGCGTCGAGCACACCGCGCCGATCTGGCCGCTGCTGATCTCACCGGACGGCGGGCTGGTCGCCTACGGGGACAACGCGGGCACCGTCGTGGTCCGCACCGTGCCCGCCGGTGATGTCGTGCACCGGCTCGGCGGGCACGTGGAACGGGTGTGGGCGCTGGCGTTCCACCCGACCGCACCGGTCCTGGCGACCGCGGACGAGTCCGGCGCGGTGCGGCTCTGGGACCTCGACACCGGCGCCGAGCGGCACGTCCTGGCCAGCCCGGGGTCGGCGGTGTACACGCTGTCGTTCAACGCCGACGGCAGGTTGCTCGCCGCCGCCGGTCAGCACGCGTACCTGCGTGTGTGGGACGTCGAGTCCGGCACCGAGGCGCACCGGCTCGACGGGCACACCGAGCACGTCTACGCGGCCGTGTTCCACCCCGAGCACGACGTGCTGGCCAGCGGCGACACCGCCGGGTCGGTGCGGCTGTGGACGGTGCCGCGGCACGGGCGGGTCACCGGGGTGGCGCTGCAGCACCGGCACGCCACCGCCGTCTACCACCTGGCGTTCAGCCCCGACGGCCGCACGCTGGCCAGCGGCGACAGCGACGGCACGCTGCGGGTGTGGGACACCGCCTCCGGGCAGGAGACCCACGAGGTGCTCGCGCACAGGGGAGCGGTGTGGCCGCTGGCGTTCCGCGCCGACTCCGCGCAACTGGCCACGACCGGGCGCGACGGCGCCATCCGGCTGTGGGACCCGGCCGCCGGCAGGCAGCGCCACGAGCTGCACGGCCACGGCAGGCGGGTCGTCCAGGTCCACTTCAACCGCGACGGCGACCTCCTCGCGGCTGCGGGCAACGACGGCGTCGTGCGGGTGTGGGACCCGAGCACCGGCAGGCAGTTGCGGGTGCTGACCGGCCGCGACGACCAGCTCACCGGCGCCGTGTTCAACCCGGTGCGGCCGCTGCTGGCCACCCCGAGCAACGACGGCGGCGTGCACCTGTGGCACCTGAGCACCTGGCGCGCCGACCAGGAGCTGGACGTGGAGACCGAGTACGTGTGGGCCAGCGCGTTCGCCCCGGACGGGGAGGTGCTGGCGACGGCGAACGACGACGACACGGTGCGGCTGTGGTGGCAGGCGACCGGCCGGGAGGTCCTGGCCCTGCTCGAGCACCGCGGCCGGGTCCGCTCGATCGTCTTCAGCCCGGACGGGTCCCTGGTGGCCACCGGCTGCGACGACACCAAGGTCCGCTTGTTCGACCGCGAGACCGGCGCCTGCCTGGCCACCCTCGACGGCCACACCGACCGCGTCTACGACGTCCGCTTCACCGCCGACGGCCGACTCCTCGCCAGCGCAGGCAACGACGGCACCGCGGTCCTGTGGCGCGTCGCCGACCACGCCCGCCTCTGCGTGCTGCCCGCCCAACGCGGCAAGCTCTGGTGCTGCGCCTTCAGCCCCGACGGCCGCGTCCTCGCCGCCGCCGGTGACGACGCCGCCATCTACCTGTGGGACACCGAGACCGGCGCCTCCCTGGCCAGGATGGCAGGCCACAGCCGCCGCGTCCTCTCCCTCGCCTTCAGCCCCGACGGCACCACCCTCGCCAGCGGCTCGGCCGACGGCACCACCCGCCTCTGGAACATCCCCCAGCGCGCGCTGCACCTCACGATGATCGGCCTCCCCGAGGCGTGGGCGTCGGTGACCCCGGACGGCCGCTACAAGGTGGACGGCCCCCCGAGCGGCGAGTTCTGGCACGCGGTCGGGTTGTGCCGGTTCGAGGTGGGGGAGTTGGACACGGTCCTGCGCGAGGTCCGCGCCGTACCCCTCACCGAACCCTTCTGACATGCCCGCACCAGGCTCAGCGGCCCCGGACGCCCGCGACGATGAGGGAGCCGCCGAGGGTGGGCCAGTGGCGGGCGGCCCAGGTGGAGCGGTACTCGCGGTGGCGGGTGCGCCAGACGACCTGGTTCGAGCGCGGCGGCGACGGGGTGAACCCGGCCTGGCGGAGTCCGGTGGCCAGCAGCGGGTAGGTGAACGGGCGGATGTGCAGGTGCAGGTACTCGTGGAACGGGTCCACCTGGCGGGGCGCGCGGCCGAGCAGGAAGCGCAGGCGGTCCTGCGCGGGGGCCAGGTTCGGCGTGGTCAGCACCAGGATCCCGCCGGGGCGCAGCACCCGGTGGCACTCGCGCAGCAGCAGCGCCGGGTCGTAGACGTGCTCGATGATCTCCCCGGCGAGCACCCCGTCGAGCGATCCGGAGCGCAACGGCAGCACCTCGCCGACGTCGAGCCGCACGGCAGGGCACCCGGCGGCCCGGCACGCGTCGTGGACGACGTCGCAGGCGATCGGGCGCAGACCGGCCCCGGCGATCAGCGCGGTGACCTCGCCGCCGCCCGCGCCGAGGTCGGCGACCAGGGCGCCGGGGTCGAGGTGGCCGGTGAGCAGGTCGAGCGCGTGGTCGAGGCGCAGCCGGTGGTAGGGGTCGCGCAGGTAGCCCGCGACCTCGTCCCCGGAGTAGCCGCGCTGGTTGGCCGCCGTTGCCCTCGACTGCGCTCGCCGCACCCCGCCATGATCGCAGACCGAGCGCGCGGAGGGCGGCCATGCGGGTAGACCACATCGTCTGGGACTGGAACGGAACCCTCTTCGACGACGGCGACGCCCTGGTACGGGCCACGATCGAGGCATTCTCCCGCAGCGGCCTCCCCGAGGTCACGGTCACGGGCTACCAGGAGCACTTCACCCGCCCTATCACCGCCTTCTACGACCGCCTGGCAGGCAAGGCCCTGACACCGCAAGAGCAAACCGACGTAGACAAACACTTCCAGTTCTCTTACGCCAACCTGATGGGCCAAGCCGCAGTGCACTCCCAGACGGTGACAGCGTTAACGGCTTGGCGCGACGCAGGTAGGACTCAGTCCCTGCTGTCGATGTACCCACACGACCAACTGGTTGACCTACCGCAGTTCCGCGCCATAGCCCACTTCTTCGACAGAGTGGACGGCCTCCGCTCCGACGAACAACACCACAAAGAACCCCACCTCCGCAGACACCTGAAAGCCGTGAGAGAGCCCAACGTCCTCGTAGTGGGCGACAGCGACGACGACGTCCACGCGGCCAAAGCCTGCGGAATCCCTTGCCTGCTCTACCACCCATCCAACGGCGCACTGGTGAGCCAAACCCGCGTAGCCGGCCTCCAAGTACCCGTAGTACGAGAACTCCCCGACGCAGTCCGCTGGGCTCTAGCCCCCACCGGCGGCAGATAGCACTCACCCGGATCCCGCCTCCCCACAGAACGCTCAACCCGACCGGCCTCGCGCTCCGCTCGGTCCGTTGTCCGGTCACGCAGGTTGTCGGTTTGCTTTCGGTTCGACTGGCCTTGCGCTCCGCTCGGTCCGCTGTTCGACCACGCCGCCTGTCGACCAGTCCCCGGTCCGACCGGCCCCGCGCCCCGCCTGGCCTCTTGTTCAACCACACCTGACTCAGCCCCGTCCACCAGTTCACTCCACACAAGTCACAGAGCCCGCGCCCACCCGCAGGCGCGCTCACCCGGCTTTCGACGTGGTCATCACCCAGCCACCAACCCACCTTGTCCCCAACCCCGCCAACCATCCACAGCCCTTTCCGCGCCCCTATTGACAACTCGCCGAACGCGATAGGTTCAGGAATGGGCCCCCGGCCCCCGGGAGGGAGGGCCCCGGGAGCGGAGTGGATCTTGGTCGCCGGAGGGTCGGGTGGCGGCTCGGGATGGTCGCGGGGCCCGGGTTCGCGTTGGGCGAACGCTGGTGTGGTGCCGGCACGGAGAGATCGGCGCGCTCCGGCCGGTCGTGCCCGCTCGACCTCGGCAGGCACGCCGGCGTGGTCACCGCCGTCGCGGCCAGCACCAGGCTCAACTGAGGCGTCGGCGCCGAGCCGTACTTGTCACCGCCGCGGGCAGGCACCGGCGCCAGGCCCACCTAGTCACCTCCGCGCGCTTGCCGACAACGCGCCGGTACCGAGTCAGGAAGCGCTGAGGGCGGGCAGGAACCGTTCGTAGCGGAAGGGGCCGAGGGTGTCGTCGTGGTTCTCGCCCAGGACCTCGGCGGCGACGAGGTCGCCCGCGTGGACGCTGAGGGTGGCGCCGCTGTGGGAGACGGCGAAGTGGAAGGCGGGGAGGTCGGCGACGCGGCCGAGGACCGGGAGGCCGTCGGCGGGGATGGGGCGCTCGCCGACGCGGACGCTCTCGACCGTGGCGTCGCGCAGGCCCGGGTACAGGTCGCGGCCCGCGGTCAGCACGGCGTCGACGGCGCCCTGGTCGACCTGCGTCCGCCCCCTGCTGACCGTCGCGGCCGCGTCGACCTCGCTGGTGTGCAGCAACAACCGGCCACCGCCGTCCGGCCGCAGGTGGACGTCCGGGGCGTGCACGACGCGCGAGACGCTCACCGGCACCGGCGAGGTGTAGATCAGCACACCGAGCGTGTTGCGCATCGGCAGGTCCAGCCCGGCCAGTGCGGCGATCCGGGTGGCGTGTGGCCCGGCGCAGTTGACCACCGCGTCGGCCGCCAGCCGCTTGCCGGAGGTGAGCCGAAGGGTTGCCGTCTGGTCGATGTCCAGGTCGACCACCGCGTCGTCGCGCAACAATCGGGCGCCCCGCGACAGCGCCGTCGCCAGCAGGTGCCCGACCAGCCGGGTCGGCTCGACCCAGCCCTCGCGCGGGAAGTACGCGACCTCGTCGGCGGGCAGCGCGGCCGGGTCGAGGTCCGGTTCGAGGGCGAGCACCTCGGCCCGCGTCAGCCAGCGCGCCGCGTACCCGTACTCCAGGACCGTGGCGACCTTGCGCCGCAACCGGTCCACGCCGCCCGCGGTCGCGGCCCACTCCAGGTTGCCGCCCTCGTGGTACCAATCGCCGTGCGGGACGCGGGCGGCCAGCCGCCGGTGCGCGAGCATGCCCGCGACGCTCAGGTCGTGGTAGCTGCGGGGTTGCTTGCCGCACGAGTTGGTCCACGAGAAGGTCGCGCTGGACGTGCCGCCCGCCGGTGCGCCCGCCTCGACAACGGTGACCAACGCGCCCCGACTGGCCAGCCCGGCGGCGACGGCGGCCCCGTAGACCCCGGCCCCGATGACGACCACGTGTCCGACCATGGCGATCTACCCCAACTGCGACGACAGCGGTGGAACACATTGGTACCGGCGCGGCCCGCCGGGGGTCAACCGCCAGCAGGGGGCGGCCCGCTCAGCCGATCAGGTGCCGGTGACCCTGCCGATGAGCGTTGTCACCCGGACCTCTTCCGTGAACGTGGCCTGGCCCTGGAATGCCCTATCGATCCTGCATTCGAGAAACTTGCGATTCTCCTGGGAAGGCAAGCGGTGCACGGGTAAGGCCGAGTAGATGCCGCCAACGATCTCAGGTAGCGTCAACTCGCCGGTATAGGTGACAGTGGACTTGTCGACGGTAAGCCCAGCCGCGGTCATTGCGGTCAGGTAGCGCTCTTGGCTGGCGTCGTCAGTCCCGCAGGTGGCGACCAGCCTGGTGGTGAACCACTGTTCGAGCACCTCGCGCAACGTCTGAGACCAGTCAGAGTCCTGTAACCACAACGGAGTGCCGTTAGTGACGATCGCGATGCCGCCTCCCACGCGGACCGTTGACGCTATCTCGCCGAAGAGAAGTTCGTGGTCCATCCAGTGCAGCGCCTGGCCGACCGTGACAGCCGCTACCGGGCCGGTAGCGGCGCGCAGGGCAGGTAAGTCGATGTCCTTGCCGACGACCCACGTGGCGTTCTTGGCACCGTGCGCGGCTGCGTGCGCCAACATGTCCGGCTCCGGGTCAACGCCGACGACAGCTTTGACCCTGGCGGCAAGGGGAACGGCGAGTTGGCCCGTACCGCAACCGAGGTCGACCACCACGTCATCACCGGTCAGCGCGAACGCGTCGACGACACCGTCGACCACCTCGGTCGGGTACCCGCGTCGGTACCGGTCGTAGAAGTCGGCTACCTCACCGCCAAATCCCAGCTCCATGCGGCCAGGTTGCCACCGCGGGAGTCGGGCCGACGTCGGATTTCGCTCAGGGCTTGGCCGACCGCCCGGTCAGGCGACAACGGCCCACTGACGTCACGCACGGTTCACGGGCGCGGCCACCGAGGTTCATGATCACGCTGCCGTGCGGTCCGGCGTGCTGGGCACTCTGGGGCCGTGCAGGCGCTGGTGGTCCACGCGGTCGAACTCGCCTCGACCCTGTTGTCCCCCTTGGGCGACCGCTGGAAGCACACCATCGGCGTCGCCCACCGCGCCGAGCAGTTGGCGACCACGGTGCCCGCCGCGGACCGGGAGACCCTGGTCGCCGCGGCCTGGCTGCACGACATCGGCTACGCGGTCATCGACACCGGCTTCCACCCCGTCGACGGCGCCCGCCACCTCGACGCCCACCACTGGCCACCCCGCCTCACCGCCTTGGTCGCCCACCACTCCGGCGCCCGCTTCACCGCGCAAGCTCTCGGTCTAGGGCACCTCGTGGACCCTTACCCGCACGAGGACACCCCTCTGTCCGACGCCCTCACCTACGCCGACCAAACCACGGACCCCCGCGGCACCCAGGTCTCCCTCTCCACCCGCCTCACCGAAATGCTATCCCGCCACGGCCCCGCCTCAGCCAACGCCAAAGCCCACCACCTCCGCGGCCCCTACCTCCACGCCACCGCTACCCGCGTCGAATCCCGCCTCTAGGAGCCGTCTTGGAACCGGATCTGGGCCGGAGTGGTGGATGCGGCTGGTAATCGGGTGGTCCGCGGTCGGCGGGTGGTCAAACATGGGGGTGCCGACGGAAGCTGTGGCGAACGGGCGGTTGGTTGTTGGGGTAGCAGGGGAAGCTGAGGGGGCTGGGGTTGTCGAGGCGCGTGTTGTTTGTGACGTTGTCGGGGGCTGGGCACATCAATCCGACGCTGGGGGTGGTGGCGGAGCTTCAGGCGCGTGGGCATCAGGTGCGGTACGCGTCGGGGGAGGACGTGGCTGGGGTTGAGCGGGTGGCGTTGCCGCAGTTGCCGCCGTTCGTGCCGCGTGTCGGGGAGTTCGTCGACATCCTCGGGGCCTGGTACCTGCACTACTTCGGCGCAACGGCCGCCGCGTACCCGGTGCTGCGCGCGCACATCGCAGCCGATCCGCCCGACATCGTGTGCTACGACGCGACCAACTGGCCTGCGAGGCTTATCGCCGCCGAGTTCGGTATCCCGGCAGTGCGCACTGTCCCGCACCTCGCCTCTAACGCCCACTACCAACTCGACCGCGGTCTGCCCGACGACCACCCAGCGGCGTTAGCGCTAGCGGACCAGTGCGCGCGCTTCGCGGCCGACAACGCCGTCGACCTCAACCCCGCCAGCCTGTTCGACGCGGTAGAGGACCTGAACCTTGTCTTCGTCCCACGTGAGTTCCAACCCGCGGGTGACACCTTCGACGACCGTTTCCGGTTCGTCGGCCCAACAGCGCGTCAGCCCCAGGAGTCGTGGGAGCCGCCCTCCGACAAGGTGCTCTATGTCGCTCTAGGGTCGATCCTGACCGATGTCTCCTTCTACCGCCGGTGCATCGCCGCGTTCGCGCACTCCGACTGGCACGTCGCCATGACCATCGGTGACGTAGACCCCGCCGAGCTCGGTGAGATCGCGCCCAACTTCGATATCCGCCCGCACTTCCCCCAGGTCGCCGTCCTCCGCCACGCCGCCGCGTTCCTCACCCACGCCGGCATGAACTCGACCATGGAGGCGCTCTACCAGGGCGTCCCCCTGATCACCTCGCCCCGCGTCCCGGAGCAAGCGGCCAACGCGGCCAGGATCCACGAACTCGGCCTCGGCATCCCCCTGCCCGATCAAGGGTTACGCGAGACGGTGGTCGCTTTTGCCGCCGACCCTGCGATCCGTGCGAACCTGGATCGCATGCAGCAGGTCATGCGCAACACCGGCGGCGCCGCCCAAGCCGCAGACGAGATCGAGGCCAGGTAGCTCAGGACATCGGCCCGAGCGGCGTCCGCTCTACCTTCACACCGAACAGCAGCGCCGTGGCAATCATCGCGACGCCAAGCCCAAGGTGCAGCCAGTTGTCGGCAGCGTTAACCGGCACGAAGTTCGCACGACTGTCGTAGTCGACAACCAACCCATAGGCCCACAGCACCAGATAGATGAGCCCACCGAGCAAGAGGAACTCCCGCGCCCCCTTACTGCTACGCGCCATGGCCATACCCGCGGCACCGAACGCCAAGTGGACGAGGTTGTGCAGCACTGAGACCTCGAACGCCCCCAACAGCATCGCCCCGGAGTGATGCCCCGCGAAGGTGATGTCGGAGAGGTCCCGCGTCACGCCCGGTACGAATCCCAACACGCCCGCGACCGCGAATACACCAGCCACGATGACCGCGGCTGAGCGAACCGGTTGCAACACGGTTGTATCGGATTGCCGGTGCGGCAAGTGATGTGCGGTCGACATGGTCGCCTCCTCCAAGTCCCACCGGATGGCTACCACGCGCGGTCGGCCGCAAACCCGGCGTCACGAACTCCACCCGGCTGTGCGACGGCCTCATCCGCCTGCGCGTCGTGTCGATAGCGAGGACGTGACCACGGATGGTTTGCAGGGTGCGGAGGACCGCTCGGGTCCCCGCGCGCCCTCAGCCAGGTGGTGGACGCTGGGGCGTCTGCTGGCCGTGGGACCCACGCTCGCCGTGCTCGTGCTGCTGGTTGTCGGCGCGGGAGCGGCGGCCCTGTTCGGGCCGACCGCCACCGTTGGTGTCGCCTGGGTGTGCCTGGTCGGGGTCGTCGTGGTGACCGTCGGTACCTGGTGGACGGTCCGCCAGGTCAGTACCGGTGTGCGCGCGGTGACCGAGGCCGCGGCCCGCATCGGCGCGGGTGACCCGGACGTCCGGGTGCCCGTCGTGGCCGTCCCCGCGGAACTGGCCAGGATGGCCGACGCGCTGGACGCGTCCGCGACCGCCCTGCGCACCTCCAGTGCCGCCAGGTCGACCTTCCTGGCCACGATGAGCCACGAGATCCGGACCCCGATGAACGCGGTGGTCGGCCTGACCGGCGTGCTGCTGGACACCGACCTGACCCACGAGCAACGCGACCTCGTGCAGACCGTGCGCGACAGCGGCGCCGACCTGCTGGGCGTAATCAACAACATCCTCGACTTCGCCAAGCTCGAGTCCGGGCAGTGGGGGCTAGAGCAGGTCAGCTTCGGACTACGGGACTTGGTCGATAGCGCTACCGAGCTGGTTGCCGACGAGGCTCGCCGCAAGGGCTTGAGTACGGACGTCGTGGTCACCGGCGGTGACCGGATGCGGTTGGTCGGCGACCTCGCCCGGTTGCGGCAGGTCCTCGTGAACCTGCTCGACAACGCCGTGAAGTTCACCGAGAGCGGCCGGATCCTCACGACCGTCGAACTGCGCCCGGCGCCTGGTGGGCGCACGTGGCTGCGGATCGCGGTGAACGACACCGGGTGCGGTGTCCCCGAGGACAAGATGGCCGTGCTGTTCGCGCCATTCCGCCAGGTCGACAGCTCCACCACGCGCACGCAGGGCGGCAGCGGCCTCGGTCTGGCCATCGGCAGGCGGCTCGCGGTCGCGATGGGCGGTGACCTCACGGTGCGCAGCACGCCGGGCACCGGGTCGACGTTCACCTTCAGCGCCCTGCTGGACGTGGCCGGTGACCAGGCCACCGACCCGCGCACGCCGCCGCTCACGCAGACCGGTCCGTTGCGGGTCCTGGTCGCCGAGGACAACCACATCAACCAGAAGGTCGCCCGCCTCATGCTTGCGGGCCTCGGCCACCACGTCGACACCGTTGCGAATGGACACGAGGCTGTGCAGGCGATGCACGCCGTGCCCTATGACGTTGTCCTGATGGACGTGCGCATGCCGGTCATGGACGGCCTCGACGCAACCCGCGCGATCCGTGCGCAACTGCCCGCGGAGCGCCAGCCGTTGATCGTCGCGTTGACGGCGAGCGCACTGGTGGAGGACCGGGCCGCGTGCCTGGCCGCGGGCATGGACGACCACCTGGCCAAGCCGGTGCGCGTGCCCGACCTGGTCGCCGCCCTCGCCGCGGCCACCGGTGCCTCGCCGCCGTCGGCGCCCGTCGCCGTGCTCGACCGGGAGTCGCTCGACCGCGAGTCCCGGATCCGGGCCCGCATGCTGGAGATCAGCGGCTCGAACCCGCCGCAGGAGGAGCTGGACTTCCTGGCCCACCTGCTCACCTCGTACACCACCAAGACCCCCGCCGCCCTCAACGCCCTGAAAGCGGCCATCGCGATCCGCGACACCCACTCGACCGTCGTCCAGGCCCACACCCTCAAGGGCTCCGCCGCCAACATCGGCGCGACCGCCCTGGCCGCCCTCTTCGCCACCATCGAGCAAGACGCGAAGACCGGCACCCTCCCCACCTCCCTCACCGACGTCCGCGCCGAGTTCGCCCACGTAACGACAGCCTGCACCGCCATAGCCACCAACTTCCTCCAGCGCTGACCTCGCTTGTATCCACTATGGACACTCAGCCTCTGTGATCACCCAATCCCGATCACTTCCCACACGACTTACCCCCGCTCAACACCCCAACCGCGCCGCCGCACTCCCGACCAGGCGTTCTCCTCGCCGCCAACCCTCGGCTTTCACCCGTTCCAGCGACAGAAGTTATCCACATCTGGATCTTGCGGACCCCTATTTCAAGATCGCCTGTCGGGGGGTGCCGATAGACTGGCACTGGGACGCCCCCCGGAGAGGGTGGGGGCTGGGGCAGGACTGGCGTGCGCGCGCGAAGCGGGTGGGGCGGCGTAAGAGTTCTGGTGCGGTGTAAGAGATCCGGTCTGGGTGCGAGGTTCAGCCTGGGCCAAGAGTGTCAGCCCGGGATAAGCGCTTTTGGCCGAGACTCTTGCGTCGGGTGGGAAGTCCGGCGGGCTGGCAACTGCACGTCGGCAGCTGGGCGCGGCGGCGATCCGAGTGTGGGAGCCTCGTAAGTGAGTCCATTGTGGACGCTTGGGCGGGTCTGCCGTCGCTCAACGATCACCTTTCGCCCGACTTGCCCCGAGCTGACGCTCCGATCGCGCCGTCACGCCTCTGACCAGGCATTCTTCTTGCCGCCAACGTTCGACTTTCACCTGTTCCAGCGACAGAAGTTATCCACATCCCGATCTTCAGCGCCCTGTATGAAGATCGACTGTCGGTGCCTCCCGATAGACTGGCACTGGGACGCCCCCCGGAGTGGGTGGGGGCTGGGGCAGGACTGGCGTGCGCGCGCGAGGCTGGCATTCCGGTGCCGGTCTGGCGGCCCTCCGTTGGCCGCGTAGCAGCACGCTTACGCCGGGCAGCACGAGTATCCGGGCAGCGTGAGCGCCTCCGGGCGCCTTGGGCTGCGCGAGCATCCTGGACAGTGCGAGCATCCTGGGACAGTGCGAACAACGTCCGGACAGCGCGAACATCCCGGACAGCGCGAACGTCCGGACAGCGCGAACCTCGCAGGCAATGCGAGCACCCGGACAGCGCGGCACCCCGGACGATGTGAGCTCCCGGATAGCGCAGGCACGCCGGATGGTGCAAGCACCCCGCACAGTGCGAGAACCCGCACCGAGCGAGCACCCCGGCTGGCGCGAGCAGCACGACAGCGGTGCCGGAGGCGGCAGGGCGGTGCAGCGGGGCGGGGCGGCAGGACAGCGCGGCAGGACAGCGGGGCAGGACAGCGGGGCAGGACAGCGGGGCAGGGCGGTGCAGCGGGGCGGGGCAGCGCGGCAGGACAGCGGGGCGGGGCAGCGCAGCGGGGCAGCGCAGCGGGGCGGGGCAGCGCGGCAGGGCGGTGCAGCAGGGCGGGGCGGGGGGCGGTAGGTGGTCAGTCCTGGTGGAGTCGCAGGTAGCAGCCCCCAGCAACAGAACGGACGAGGGTGCTCAGCGGTGGTGGGTCGCCTGGTCTGGGTGCCAAGTGTGGGAGTGGGAGTCGGTTCGTTGGGGTGGGGCGGTTTGGCCTACCAGGGGGATGGTGAAGCGGACCCGTGTCCCCCCGCCCACCCCAGGCTCGATCCAGATCGTCCCGCCGTGGCGTTCGACGATGCGGCGGCAGGTGCTCAGGCCGATGCCGGTGCCCTGGTAGCCGGAGCCGACCTCGGCGCGGTCGTAGAGGGTGAAGACGCGTTCGCGGGCGTCGGTGGGGATTCCGATGCCGTTGTCGGTGGTGGTGATGGTGACCGCGTGGTCGGTCCACTCGGCGTCGACGTGGACGCGGGGTTGGACGCCGGGGTCGACGTACTTGACGGCGTTGCCCAGGAGGTTGGCCATCACCTGGCGCAGCAGGGTCGGGTGGCCGGGGACGGCCGGGAGCGGGGCGCGGGTGATCTCGACGGGGCGGCTGCCCGCGCTGAGCTCGGTGGCGAGGTCGTCGACGATGCCGTCCAGGTCGACCTCGCGCAGGCCGAGGGGCTCGTGCGACGCGCGGGCGTGCGCCAGCAGGTCGTCGATCATGACGGCCATCCGGTCCGCGGCGCGGGAGATCGCCGACAGGGCCTGGTGGGCGCCGCGGTCGTGGACCATGTCGGTGACGACCTCGGTGTAGGCGGTGATCGCGGTCAGCGGGCTCTTCAGGTCGTGGGCGACGGTCGCGGTGAACCGGTCCAGTTCGTCGTTGGCGGCGGCGAGTTCGCTGTTGGCCAACGCCAGGCGCTCGCGGGCGGCCTCGCGCTCGGTGACGTCGCGCAGGAACGAGTGGAACCGCCGCTCGCCCTGCCAGGTGAACGACGCCAGGCTCAGCTCGACCAGCAGGCCGCTGCCGTCCCGACGGCGCGCCGGGACCTGCACGACCCCGTCGTGCAGCCGCGACTGCCCGGTGCGGGAACGGTCGGCGTAGCCGCGGTTGTGGGCGTCGGCCAGTCCCTTCGGGATGATCAGCTCGTCGAGCCTGCGCCCGATGGCCTGCGCGCCGGTCCAGCCGAACATCGCCTCGGCCGCCGGGTTCCACGCGGTGACCGCGCCGCGGGCGTCGGCGACGATGACCGCGTCCGGCGCGGTCTCCAGGATGGTGGCCAGCAGCCGCTCGCGGTCGGCGAGTTCCCGGCGCTGGGCGCGTTCGACGGTCACGTCCCGCATGGACACGACGGCGCCGAGCGGGGTCCCGTCGGCGCGGTGCAGCGCGCGACCGGCGCACACCACCCGGACCGGCTCCCGGCCCTCGGCGGCGATGACCATCTCCACGTCGGCGACCGAGCCGTCGCGCAGCGCGACCCGCAGCGGCACCTGCTCGGCGGCCAACGGGGTCACACCGTCCTCGGCGTAGAGCGAGTAGTGGGTCGGCCACTGCGCCGGGTCGAGGCCCGCGTCGGCCTCCATGCCGTGCCAGTCCCGGGCGGCGCGGTTGAACAGGGTGAGGCGGCCGTTCTCGTCGCACGCGACGATGGCCACGTCGATGGACTCGTGCACCGCGTTGGTCAGCTCCTGGCGGGCTTCCAGCTCGTTGGCGTAGTCCTCGGCCAGCGACCGCGCCGACTCCGCCTCGGCCGCCAGCGCCGCGGTGGCCCTGCCCTGCCTGCGCCGCTCGAACAGCGCCAGCACGACAACGGCGAGGTCCTCCAGCGCGGTGATCTGGGTCTCGGTGAACTGCTTGGGCTCGGTGTCGAACGCGCACAGCGTGCCGAGGACGTGGCCGTCGGGGGTGATGAGCGGCACGGAGGCGTAGGCGCGGACAGCGGCGAGCTCACCGGTCACCCACGGGCTGGCGGCGAACCGGGTGTCCCGGCTGGCGTCGGCGACGTGCACGGCGGCACCGGTGGCGACGACGACCTCGCACATCGAGTCCTCGCGCGCGGAATCGGCGCCCACGAAGCCGACCGTGGTCAGCTGGCACTGCCGGTGCTCGTCGAGCAGGTTGAGGGTGGCCGTGGGAACGCCCGCCACGTGCGCGGCCACGCGCACGACCGCGGCCAGTTCGGCGTCGGCGGGTGCGTCGAGGACGGCGTACTCGTGCAAGGCGGCCAACCGCGCGGTCTCGCTCACCGCCGTCCCTCCAGTCACCTAATCGGGGTTCGCTGCGGCCTTGTCATCGACCGAGAGTGACCCCCACCTGAAGGTAATCCGTGTCTCCCGACCGGCCGGGCGCGGCAACCCGACCGCACCCGAACCGGACCCGAATCCCACCTATACCGCGGTATCGGCGACCCCTAGTGCGGCGGATCATCCTGTGGACGGACGCCGGGTCACGCGGGCCGGACCCAGGATTCCCGCCATGTGGAGAAAATGGACGGTCGCGGTCATTCCCGTCGCGGTGGTCGGCGCGCTGCTGACGACGGGAACGGCTCAGGCCAAGGCAAAACCGATCGACTGGCGGACCTGCGGGACCGGCGCGGAGTGCGCCGACCTCGAGGTACCCCTGGACTGGGCCCGCCCCGGTGGGCCGAAGATCACCCTGGCGGTGACCAGGGTCAGGGCGACCGATCCGGCCAGGCGGGTCGGCGTCCTGTTGTTCAACCCGGGCGGACCCGGTGGTCCTGGCACGCCGGTCGTGCGCGACCACGCGGCCGAGGTGTTCCCGGCCGACCTGCGGGCCAGGTTCGACCTCATCGGGTTCGACCCGCGCGGTGTCGGCGAGAGCAGGCCCGCGATCACCTGCCCGGTACCGCCGACGGACCCGGCGGTGACCCAGTTTCCCAGCACCAGCGCGGAGTTCGACAAGCTGGTCGCCTACAACCGGCGCGTGGCAAGGGCTTGCCGGGAGGCGACCGGGCCGCTGATCGACCACGTGGACACGGTGAGCGCAGCGCGCGACATCGAGGTCCTGCGGCAGGCGCTCGGCGAGTCGCGGGTCAACTGGCTCGGGCTGTCGTACGGCACGCTGCTGGGGGCGACCTACGCGGGCATGTACCCGGACCGGGTCCGCGCCGCGGTGCTGGACGGTGCCATGGACCACACGATCGGGACCAGGCGACTGGCGTTCGACGAGATCAGGTCCACAGAGGACGTTTTCGACCACTTCGTCGCCTGGTGCGCGGCGGACACCTCGTGCGCGCTGCACGGCAGGGACGTCGCCGCGGAGTACCGGTTGCTTCTGGACAGCGGCGTGCCCGGGATGACCCCGGAACAGGTCGGGTTCGCCGCGTACACCTTCCTGAACCTGCAGGAGTACTGGCCGTACCTGGCCACCGCGATCCGCGACCGCGCCGGGTTCGAGGGCGAGTCGAGCTCCGCGGCCTACCGGGTCATCGGCTGCCACGACTTCCCCAGTGACGTCCGCACGTTCGGCGACCTGCGGTCCCGGATCACCGCCGCCCGCGCGATCGCCCCGAACACCAGGGGCTACGTCGAGGGCTGGGACATCCAGGCCGGGTGCGCCGGGTGGCCGATCCCGGCGGCGAACCCGTGGGGCCCGACCCCGGTCCGCGGCGCGCCGCCGATCCTGGTCGTCAGCGGCGAGCACGACCCGGCGACCCCGCACGTGTGGGGCATCGGTCTGGCCCGCCAGATCGCCTGCTCCCGCCTGCTCGCGTGGACGGGCGTCGGTCACACCGCGTTCCTCAACGACCCGCCGACCCGGCAGCGCGCGATCGACTACCTGATCTCCCCCTGATCGCCGGGGTACCCGCTCACCCGGCTCCGCGCCGGGTGAGCGGGTACCGCCTAGCGGATGTCCACGCGGTTCCAGAAGTACCAACCGGGTCCGCGACCCTGGTTGCCGGGATCGCCCGTGTAGTAGTAGCAGTCGTAGGAGTACCAGTAGGGCGGGTCCCAGAGGTTGTCCGAGTCCTCGTCGCAGACCGTCTGGCTGGTGTAGGCACCGATGTAGTACCTCGCCCAGTAGTCAGCGCTGGCCGGGGTCACCCCGGTCACCGCCGCGCCCAGGGCGATCACCGCGGCGGCCACCGCTGTCGCTTTCCTCATGCGCTCCTCCGTTCGGGTCGGATGAGCGAACGATCACACGTCCCCAGGTCGCGCGGAATCCCCGTCACCCCAACGAACCAGCGCGGTCCCGGGTGTCGTCGACCGCTCGGCCGCGCCCACTCGTGCGTCTGGTCGACCGTCCACAGTGCTCGCGCCGTCCGGTGTGGAACCGCGCCGCTGTGCCGGGCGCCGCCCAGGTGTCCGCCGTCCGGCCCATTCGGCGACGGCCAGGTTGATCACCCACGCCGACCCGAGCAGCAACGCCCTGGCGGTCCCGGTCGGTTCCCCGAACAGCACCACCCACGGCACCGTGACCACCACCTGCGTCCCCGCGGCGATCCCGATGGCGTAACCGCGGATAATCCAAATGCGATGCGCGCGGAAGTCCCGCCGCCGGATGGCGAGGTATCCGAGGACAAGGGCTGCCGCCATGAGTGACCCGAACAGCAGACGGAACGCGGCCAACAGGATGCCGTCGCCCGGCGGATCGGGGTAGCCGACGGTCATCCACAGCCCGGACACCGCCGCGACCAGTCCACAAGGGAGGGTTATCCGGCCCGAGATCCGGTGCCAGCTCCGCCGCCGGAGACCGGGGGAGAACTGGAGGGCGCCGAGCAGGCAGAAGACCGTCGCGCCGACGATGTGCAGGACGATCGGCACCGGCGCGGCGACGAACCGGGCGTTGTCGGCGGTCACCGGCGCGGCCAGCGTCGACACCCGGGCGGCACCCGCGATCACCGGGATGGCGCTGAGCAGGATCAGCGCGGCGGGCAGGCGCTTGGTTCTGAGGGACACCGGGCAATCGTGCTGGTCGGGACCCGGCACGCACATCAGGACCGGGTACGGTTCCCGGGTAGTACTTTCGGCTCAGCGGACCCGGTTCGTCTCGTACGCCCACATCGCGACCTCGACCCGGTTCCGCGCGCCCAGCTTGGCCATCAGACTGGCGATGTGGGACTTCACGGTGCTCAGCGTGATGTGGAACTCGGCCGCGATCTCGTTGTTGGTCCGCCCGCGCGCCACCGCGACCAGGACCTGCTCCTCGCGCTCGGTGAGCGGGTCCACCGGCTGCCCCGGCGTGGTGGGCCTGCCCGACGCGAAAGTGGACAGCAGGCGCGCGGTGACACTCGGCGCGATCAACGCGTCGCCCCGCGCCGCCGCGTGCACGGCTTGGGCGAGCATGTCGGCCCCCGCGTTCTTCAACAGGAACCCCCGCGCCCCCGCCCGCAGCGCGGCGTGCACGTACTCGTCGAGGTCGAACGTCGTGATCACCACCACCGCGACCTCGTCGGCCAACACCCGGGTCGCCTCGATCCCGTCCACCCCCGGCATCCGGATGTCCATCAGGCACACCTGCGGCCGAACCCGCCGCACCAACTCCACCGCCGCCGCCCCGTCCGCGGCGTCCCCGACCACCTCGATGCCCGGCTGCGCCCCGAGGATCATCGCCAACCCCGTCCGCACGATCTCCTGGTCGTCGACCACCACCACCCGAACACTCACCCCGCCACCCCGGTTCGCGCCGCCGCCTGCCGCCTGCCGAGCGGGTGCTGTCGGTCTCGGTCGTGCCCGGTCATACGCAGCCGGGGAACTGCCGGAGGCGGAGTTGTCCACAGGCGGCTGCTCGCTCCGGCCGTCTTGTCGGCCAATCCCGGTAGGCTGTGTATCGGGGGCTGCTCAGCGCGGTTTGATCTTGTGGAGCCGAGGCGGCCATCGGCATCGGGCTCACTGGCGCACCGGTTCCGGTCGTTCACCGCGCCGCTCCGGTCCTGGGCAGGTCGGCTGCCACCACCCAACCGCGTTCCGGGGCTGGACCCGCCGTGCAGGTGCCGCCGAGCAGCGCCGCGCGTTCGATCATGCCGGTGAGGCCGAGTCCGGGCGGTCTGGCCGGTGCCGGGTCGCCGTCGTCGGTCACTCGCAAGTGGACAGTCGTAGGGGTGACCTCCACGCGGACCTGGACCGTCGTCGCGTTCCTGGCGTGCTTGCGGGCGTTGGTGACGGCTTCCTGCGCGAGCCGGAACACCGTCGCACCGACCGGGGCTGGCACGTCGGCGGCGCTCCCGACCACCTCGACGTCGACCACGGGATGCCCGGTGGCGGCGAGTCGCGCCAGGTCGTCCACCCGGGGGCCGGGCCCCATCTCCACCTGCTCGCCAGCCCGCAGCACGCGGACCAGCGCGCGCATCTCGTCCAGCGCCAGCGCCGCCTCCTCGTCGATCACCCGCAACGCCGCCACCGCGGCCGCCGGGTCCGTCGGCGCCAGGGCGATGCCCGCCTGGGCGCGGATCGCCATCGCCGAGACGTGGTGGGCGACGGTGTCGTGCAGGTCGCGGGCCAGCAGCAGCCTGACCTGGTCGACCTCCCGCGCCCGGGCCCGCGAGCGGTACCGGACGGCCGCCCCCAGCGCCATGACCGCGACCAGCACGACGGCCCCCGCGAGGGCGTCCGACGCGGACTTCATCCCCAGCAGCGCCACCAACCCCACCTGCCCCGCCATCACCGCCGCCCCCAGCGCGGCCTCCCGCCCCGACCCCCACCGCAGCAGCGCGAACGGCAACAGCACCAGGTACACCATGACGTTCAGGTCCGGGAAGTCGTGCCCCACCAGCACCGACGCGACCGCGCACGCCCCGAACGCGCCCCCCACCGCCAGCAACGGCTCCGACCGCCGCAGCAGCAACACCGGCACCAACCCGACCGCCACGACGGTCGACAACGCCCCGCCCCGCACCACCCCCTCCACCAGCGCGACCGGCACCAGGACGCCGACCAGCACCCAGTCCCACCACCTCAGCGGCGGCGCGGGCAGCGGCCGGGGTTCCCGCCAGAGCGACCGGAGCAACTCGTGCACCGGGTCAGTCTAGGTCCCCGACCAGCGCGAACGACTCAGCCGAAAGTACAGTCACCGCTCACCCACCCGGCGTTGGTCCGCACCCACCGCGCAGCTCTGCGACTCCTGCCCGCGGACCGGTGCCGTGCTTGTCGGCGCCGTCCTCGGTGACCCCCACGACCCTTCGGGACCGCACCCGAGGGTCCACTTGCGTCGGAAAGGCGAACAGGCTCCGCCCCACGGAAAGAGGGCGGAGCCTGCTCGGGCGGGGATCAGACCGTGATCGACCAGGTGTCGATGGTGCCGGTGTCGAAGCGGTACACGTCGGTGACGCTCAGCTTCCAGGTACCGTTCTTGGCCTCGCTGGAGAGGTTGACGGTGTAGGTGGCGCGCACGTCGGCCGCCGGGTCGCCCGCGGAGGACGCCTTGAGCGGGTACGAGGTGCCGTCGGGGGCGATCAGGGAGACGGCGAGGTCGCCGCGGTACGGGTGGGCGATGCCGACCTCGACCGAGGCGGTCGAGGAGGCGTTGCCGGTGCAGCCGCTCAGGGTGATGGAGCTGGTGGCGGCGGCGCCCGCGTCCGGGATGGCGACGTCGTCGGCGTTGGTCTGCTTGGCGCAGGTGGGGTCCGGGCCGGGGCCGGGGGTGGCGGTGATCTCCTTGGTGTAGAGCAGCTTGTTCGGCGAGCCGGTGCCGGGGTCGGTGACCTTGTTCGGCGTGGCGAGCGAGGTCAAAGCGGTCGCGACGTCGGCGGGGCTGGCGTTCGGGTGGCCCTGCAGGTACAGCGCCGCCGCGCCCGCGACGTGCGGGGTGGCCATCGAGGTGCCGGAGTTGCCCGCGGTGCCGGTGTCACTGCTGTAGGACAGCGAGGTGATGTTGGCGCCCGGCGCGTAGATGTCCACGCAGGTGCCGATGTTGGAGAAGCTGGAGCGCCGGTCACCCTGGTCGATCGAGGCGACGGTGATCGCCTCGGGGACGCGGGCCGGGCTGTAGTTGCACGCGCTGGCACCGTTGTTGTTGCCAGCCGCCACCGCGTACACGAAGCCCGCGCGGATCGACGCCTGGATCTGCTCGTCGCCGATGCCGGTCTCGAACTGGCCGATGCTGATGTTGACCACCGCGGGCTTCACGCCGTTGGCGGTGATCCACTCGACGGCGTCCGACAGCAGCGAGTCCGGGCCGTTGTTGTCGCAGCCCAGCACCCGCAGCGCGACCAGCTTCGCCTTCTTGGCCACGCCGTAGGTCTTGCTGACCGCCGTGCCAGAGGTGTGCGTGCCGTGGCCGTTGCAGTCGGAGGCGTCGTTGTCCTTGTCCAGGAAGTCGTAGCCGGACCTGGCGCGGCCCTCGAAGTCCTGGTGGCTGATCCGCACGCCGCTGTCGACGCTGTAGACCGTGACGCCCTCACCGGTGGCGTTGTACTCGTACTTGCGGTCGAGCGTGGTGTCGCGCTGGTCGACCCGGTCCAGGCCCCAGGTGGGGTTGGTCTGGACGTCGTTGCCGCGCATCTTGCCGTCCTGGTACACGGTGCGCACGGCCGGGTCCGCCGCGAGCCGCTTGGCCTGCGCCTCGGTCATGCCGTGCACCGAGTAGCCGCGCGCGGTGAGCTTGTAGAGCGAGGCGATCGTGCCGCCGTAGGTGCTCACCAGCGACTGCGCGCTCGCCTCGACGGCGGCACCGGAGGCGGCGGCGTCGCGCAGGACGACGATGTACTGGCCCGCGTAGTGCTCCTTCGCCTGGACGACGGTGCCCACGGCGGGCGCCGCCCCGGCCGGGACGGCGATGGCCGCCACGGCGCAGGCGGCACCGAGCGCGAGCGCGGCCAGTCCTGCTTTCCGACTCAACATTGTAGGACTCCTCTGCGCGCGGTGAAAAGGGGCAGGGAAATGTCAGGGACACACCGCCGCGCCACCACAATGCGTCGCCCGCGCCCGGCCGTGAACTACTGAGTGGATTGATGGGTACCCCTATTCAAA
Source organism: Actinokineospora cianjurensis (assembly GCF_003663795.1). Taxonomy (NCBI): domain Bacteria; kingdom Bacillati; phylum Actinomycetota; class Actinomycetes; order Pseudonocardiales; family Pseudonocardiaceae; genus Actinokineospora; species Actinokineospora cianjurensis. Next base: position 1,181,112 of record NZ_RCDD01000002.1, on the reverse strand, counting down.
GTCCCGGAATGGGAATGGGAACGGATCCGGCAATGGCGCGGGCGGCGGATCGGACATCGACCGGATACCGTCCCCGGAGGTACCGTGCGCTGGTGACCCAGCTCCCCCCGGTTCGACTGCCGACGTCGGTGTTCGTCGGTCGTGCGACCGAGCTCGCCGAGCTGGCCGGGTGCGTCCGCCGCCCGCCCGCGGTGGCGTTGCTGGAAGGGGAGGCGGGCGTCGGCAAGACCCGATTGGTCCGTGAGCTGTTGCGACTGCCGCAGGTCACGACTCGAACGGTGCTCGTCGGTGCGTGCCAGCCGATGCGGACACCGTTGCCGTACGGCCCCGTCGTCGACATCCTGCGCGAGACCGGCGACCTGCTTGCGGGCGTCGCCGACAAGTTGCCGCCGGTCACCGGGGCGTTGCGATCGTTGCTGCCCGAGTTGGCACCGTTGCTGCCGCCGGAGCTGGAACGGGGTGACGTCGCGGTCGAGCGGCACCGGGTGTTCCGCGCGGTCCGCGAACTGCTCGCCGCCTACGGCCCCACGCTGCTCGTCGTCGAGGACCTGCACTGGGCCGACGAGGGCACCCAGGACCTGCTGCGGTTCATCACCAGCCCACCGCCGCCCGAGCTGTCGGCCGTGTTCTCCTACCGCAAGGAGGAAGGCGCCGCGCTGCCCGGCTCCGGCTACCGGCTGCTCGCCGACGCCCGAAACTCGTTGCTGCGCCTGCGCCCGCTCGAACCCGGCCCGGTCGCCGCCCTCGCCGCGGACCTGCTCGGCACCGCCGAGGTCCCCGAGGACTTCGCGCTCGCCCTGCACCACCGCACCGCGGGCATCCCGTTCGTCATCGAGGAGGTGCTGCGCGAGGTCAGGGAGACCGGCGACACCGCGGCACCGCACCCGACCGTGCTCGACCTCGTCGACATCCCCGACCTGTTGCGCGACACCATGTCCGACCGCCTCGCCCGGCTCGGGCCGACCGTGTCCGCCGTCGTCCACGCCGCCGCGGTGCTCGACATGCCCGCCACCGAGCACGAGATCGGCACCGTCGCCGGGCTGCCCGCGCGCCGGGTCGGCAGCGCGCTGATCCGGGCGCTGGCCGCGGCGGTCCTGCACGAGACCGACACCGGCCGCTACGCGCTGCGCCACCCCCTGGCCAGGCAGGCCGCCTACATCTGCGTGCCCGGTCCGCAACGGCGCAGGCTGCACGCCAGGGCCGCCGAACTGCTCGCCGCCGCGCCCGACCCGCCGGTCGTCCGGCTCGCGCACCACCACCGGCGCGCGGGCGACCTGACGAACTGGGTGCGCAAGACCCTCGCCGCGGTCGACCAGGCCACCGAGGTCGGCGACACCGCGCTGGCGTTGCACCTGCTGGAAGAGGCCCTCGTCGACGACGCCCTGCCCAGCCGCGCCCGCAACACCCTGGCCGTGCGGCTGAGCCGGGTCGCGCTCAACGCCATCGCCCACAGCAGCACCGTTGAGCGCCTCGGCGCACTGTTGCGCGATGGCACCCTCGGCCGGTCGGCGCGCGGCGAGGTGCGGCTGAACCTGGGCAGGCTGCTGATGAACCAGGCGGGCCGGATGGAGCTGGGCCAGAACGAGATCGAGATGGCCATCCACGACCTGCGCGACCGCCCGCTGCTCGCCGCACGCGGGATGGCGGCGCTGTGCGTGCCCAGCTTCGGTGCCCGCCCGGTCGAGTTCCACCTGCGGTGGCTCAACGAAGCTGTCCTGGCTCTCGACGGTGCGCGCGACATGGAGCTGATCGCATCGGTGCGCGCCAACGAGGTCACCGCGCTCGCCCAGACCGGCGACCCGGCGATGTGGGCGGCCGCGGCGGACCTGCCGGAGTCGGCCAGGTCGTCGCGGGTGCGTCGGCAGCTGAGCCGGGCGTACAACAACCTGGCCGACGCGGCGGCGTGGCTCGGGCACTACAGCGCGGCGCGGGAATACCTGCGCACGGGTGGGGCCCTGCTCGTGGACGCTGACGTGCCGTTCCTGTCGATGTTGGCCACTGGCACGGGTTTGCGGCTCGATGTCGCCGCTGGGCGTTGGGACGGCCTACCCGCGGCGGCGGCCGCGTTGATCGAGCAGGCGGGGGAGATGGGGTACCTCGCGGCTGACGCCCGGCTCGCGCTGGCGTGGCTCTCACTGGCCCGCGACGACCGTGACCTGGCGTCTCGGCACCTCGACGACGCGCTGGTCGCCGCGCCGGAGAACGCGCCGGTGTCCCTCGCGGTCGCGACCGGGCGGGTGACGATCGCGCTGGCGCGAGGGGATGTCGCGGCGGCCGCGGTGGGTGCCGAACGGGCGGTGGGGGAGGCCCGGCACAAGGGGAACTGGGTGTGGGCGGCTGATCTGGTGCCGTGGGCGACCCGGGCGTACGTGCGGAGCGGCCGGGTCGATGAGGCCGCCGACCTGGTCGCGGAGTACGTGCGCGGGATCGATGGCCGGGACGCGCCGCTGGCCGTCGCGGGCGCCGAACTGGCCAGGGGAGTGCTCGCGTCCGCCCGCGGCCGCCACGAGGAAGCCGTCACCCACTACGCCTCCGCCGCCGACCACTACAGCGCCCTACCCCACCCCCACGCCGCCGCCTCGGCCCGCGAAGCCGCCGCCCGCTCTGCTCTTGATTGTGGCGACACCACCACCGCGACCCGCCACCTGACCACCGCCACCACCACCTTCACCGACCTGGGCGCCTCCCGTGACGAGGCCCGCTGCCGCCAGATAGCCCGCCGCTTCCGCCGGGGCACACCTCGGGGTAGACGCGGGTACGGGGACGACCTCTCACCCCGAGAACGCGAGGTAGTGGACCTAGTGGCCGCTGGCCGCACCAACCGCCAAATCGCCCAAGAGCTCTACCTGTCCCCACGCACCGTCGAACACCACGTGGCCAAAGCCATGCGCAAACTAGGTCTGACCTCCCGAGCCGCCTTCGAACCCGCCACCGACTGACCTCGCTCAGCCACCGGCCACGGGTCGCACTTCGCCCGCCAGCCAACCTGCCTGCCAACAGACACAGCCACCTCGGCCCCTCGGACGAGCACCCCAGCGGCCCGTGGCCAACTCCGGTCAGCCCTTACCCGCCAACCGCGCCCAGCCATCCCGCCCCTGCCAGCAGCCAACCCAACCGCCCCCACGGTCGCCGCCTGCCCCAGCGCCGCCACCCCCAGAGCCCCCACCCCAAGATCACCCACCGCGCCGCGACCGGCCGACGCCCAGCCCCCACCCACGCCGGGGGGCGTCCCCGAGGCCAGTCTATCGCAGGGGGGCGACGGTGGATCTTGGGCGGGGAAGTGGGGAGGGTCTTCTGTGGATAACTTGTGTCGCTGGAACGGGTGAATCTCGCGGCGACCACCGGGCATCCACCTGGGGAAACGCGATGTGGCGAGGTCGTGGGGAGCGCCTGAGGGGAAAGTCGTCAGAAGTGGATCAGCCGGGACGATCATGGCACCGGGGCGCGTGAGGCGAGAGGCGGACAAGAGTGGGGCCGGGTGGGAGGTCCTGCAGCCTCCCACCCGGCCCCGAGCGCGATCACCTAGCGACAGTTAGCGGATCGTCAGGGTGTAGTCCGCTGTGCCTGACTTGCCGCCGCCGGTTGCCGTGACCTTGATGGTGTAAGTGCCTGGGGCCGCGGAGAAGGAGGCGGTCAGGAACAGCATCGAGGTCTGGCTGCCGCTGATGGTCGCGGGGACCAGTTGCGCGGTGACGCCCGAGGGGACGCCGCTGGTGGTGAGGGTCACCGTGCCGGTGGCGCCGGTGACGCGGATGGACGGGAAGGCCGCGCCGCCGCGGGAGAGCGTGCCGGAGGACGGGGACAGGGTCACCGTGAGGCCGCCCGGTTGCTGGCCGCCGTCGCCGACGGTCAGGGTGAGGGTGGCCTGCTTGCTGACCGAGCCGGAGGTGCCGGTGATGGTGATCCGGTACTCGCCCTTCGGGGTGCTCGACGTGGTGGTGACGGTGAGCTTGCCGGTGCGGCCGGAGGTGATGGTCGTGGGCTGGAACACCGCCTCCGCGCCGGAGGGCAGGCCGCTGGCGGTCAGCGAGATCTGCGCCGGGTTGCCGCCGACGACCTCGCTGGTGATGTTCGTCGACGCCGACTTGCCCGGGTCGACCTTGAGCGCCGACGGGCTGACGCCGAGGCCGAACTCGCCGCCGGGACCGCCCTGGCCGATGGTCAGGGTCAGGTTCGCCGTCTTCGTGCCGGACGCGGTCTTGCCGGTGACGGTCAGCGTGTGCGTGCCGTCCGGGGTGCCGGAGGCGACGCTGAGCGACAGCTTCGCGCCCTCACCGGTCTTGATCGACGTCGGCTGGAAGGTCGCCGTCACGCCCGAGGGCTGGCCGGACACCGACAGCGCCACGTCCTCCGGGGTCGCCCCGGCCGTGGTGTTCACCGCGACCGACCCGCTCGCGCCCGCGTTGACCCGCACCGAGGACGGGTTCACCGCGACGCCGAACTCCGTGGTGGGCGGCGTGGTCGAGCCGACCTTCTCCTTGACCCAGTCGCCCATCTCGTTGTCGAGCCGGGCCCAGATGCCGTACCACTTGAAGTCCGACCGGCTCCACGACGCGACGCCGACGAGCCTGCCGTTGACCACCAGCGGACCGCCGCTGTCGCCGGGCAGGATGGTCGAGCGGCCGTCCGGGTACCCGGCGCAGATCATGTACGCCGACTTGAACCCGGCGCCGACGCCCTGGCAGACCGAGTCGCCGTTGACGATCGGGAAGTTCTGCTTGTCCAGCGAGACGTCGGCCGGGCTGTCGTCGTGGGTCTTCTTGCCGTAGCCGATGCTCAGCGCCGAGTCGCCGACCTTCCACACGTTCCCCGCGTCGGCGGAGGTGGCGAACTTGGCCCACTTGTCCGGCGAGAGCGGGATGTCCTCGTTGGTGGTCACCACGGCCACGTCGTAGCCCTGGTCGAAGTTGACGTACTTCGGGTGCTTCTCGTACGACTTGGTCGTCAGCGTGGTGCCGGTGCCCACGGCCAGGTCGTCGAGCCCGTAGAGGAACGTCTTGGTGCCCGCCAGGTCGTAGCAGTGCGCGGCGACCAGGATGCTGCGCTTGCCGACGACCGAGCCGGTGCAGGACTGGCCCTTGGGCCGCGACCCGCCCTCGCGCAGGGCGCCGATGACGGCCGGGTAGTCCGAGAGGGTGGCGTCGACGCCCTTGTAGATCTGGGCGGTGGCGTCGGGGGCCGGCACCGGGGTGTCGCCCTCGAAGTTGGCCGCCTTGGCGTTGGCCGGGGCGGCGCTGGCGACCGCGACGACCGCGAGCGCGCTCACCGCGACACCCACCGCCACCGCGCCGACGCGCACGGAGCGCTTGGATCTCAACATCGTCTTCTTCTCCAGGTCAGGCGCGGTCACGGGGTCAACGTCCACGAGGTGATGGAGCCGGTGTCGAAGCGGTAGACGTCGGTGACCCGCAGCTTCCAGGTCCCGTTCTTCTGCTCGCCCGAGGCGTTGACGGTGTAGGTGGTGTGGATGCCGTTCGCGTCGCCGAGGCCGCCGGAGGGCCGCAGGCTGAACACCGCGCCGGACGGGCCGACCAGGTCGACGGCGAGGTCGGCGGTGAAGGTGTGGTCGATGTCGACCTTCACGGTGGTCGACGCCGACGCGGTGCCGGTGCAGTTGGCCATGGTCACCGGGGAGTCAGCGGAGCTCGCGTCGGGGATGGCGACGGCGCCGGAGCTGGTCTGCGGGGCGCAGGTGCCCGGGTTCGGCGGCGTGCCGCCACCGAGCTCCTTGACGTAGAGCAGCTTGTTCGGCGAGCCCTTCGGGTCGCTGATCTTGTCCGGGGTGGCCGCGGCGACCAGCGCGCTGCTGACCTGCGACGGGGTGCTGCCCGGCTTGGCGGTCAGGTACAGCGCCGCGGCGCCCGCCACGTGCGGGGTGGCCATCGAGGTGCCCGACATCGTCCCGGACGAGCCGTTCTGCAGCGTCGAGAGGATGTTGGTGCCGGGGGCGAACAGGTCGACGCAGGTGCCGTAGTTCGAGCCCTGGCCGTTGGTCCACAGCGAGCGCTTGTCGGCGTTGTCGGACGCGCCGACGGTGATCGCGCTGGGGGTGCGGGCCGGGCTGGTCTGGCAGGCGTCGCCGTTGTTGTTGCCCGCGGCGATGGTCGAGGTGATGCCCTTCTGCACGACCTTGGCCACCGCGTCGTCCACCGAGGAGTTGGAGCTGCCGCCGAGGCTGGCGGTCATCACCGAGTTCGCGCCCGCGTTGGCCGCGACCCAGTCGAACCCGCCGATGATCTGCGACCACTGGCCCGAGCTCTGGCAGTCCAGCACCCGGACGGCGACGATCTTGACCTTCTTGGCCACGCCGTAGGTGGCGCTGCCGACGGTGCCCGCGACGTGCGTGCCGTGGCCGTGGCAGTCCGAGGCGTCGGCGTCGTTGTCGATGAAGTCGCGCCCGGAGGTGACGCGGCCGCCGAAGTCCGAGTGGCCGCGGTAGACGCCGGTGTCGACGACGTAGACGGTCGCGCCCTCGCCGTCGTTGGGGTAGGCGTACTTGTTGTCGGCGGGCAGCGAGCGCTGGTCGATCCGGTCCAGGCCCCAGGTCGGGTTCGGCTGCTCGCCGAAGCCGTGCGCGGTGCCGTCCTGCTCGACGTAGGCGACCTTCGGGTCGGCCGCCAGCCTGCGGGCCTGCTGCTCGGACATCGAGACCGAGAAACCGCTCAGCGCCGCCGAGTAGGTCAGCTTGCGCTGACCGCCGTACTTGCTCGTCAGGTCGGCCGAGACCGAGTTGACGGCCTGGGCGCCTGCGGTGTCCTTGAGCACGACGATGTAGCTGCCAGCGACGGAGCCGGGGACGCCCGCGCTGCGGATGGTGCCTTCGGCCGGGGCGGCGATGGCGGGGGCCACCGCGGCGACGAGCGCCGCGCCCGCCACCACGCCCGCCACGGCCAACGACCGCATCGAATACCTGTAATTCATCGAAACTCCCATTCACTGCACCGCGGGCGACGCCACTGCGGCGAGTGGTCGCGAGCAGGGTTGGAACGGGCGACCACTAGCGCCCAACCTTCCCCGAACGGGCCGGTAAGCCAATCCGCACGCCATTAAGTGGAGATACCCATTTATTCGCCGCGCCAGGTCCGGTGGCGCTACCTACGTAGGCTGGGAAAGGCACGAAATCGCGAAAGGGGAATGCGGTGACCGGTGTCCTGGTGCAGCGTCGCGCGGAGCTCGCCGCCGCGGTCGGGGCCGTCCGCGTGGCGGGTGCGCCGCTGCACGTCGTGGGGGACACCGGGCACGGCAAGTCCCGGTTCGTCGACGAGCTGCTGGCCGACCCGGCGGTGCGGGACCGGCGCGTGGTGCGCGGGGTGTGCCAGCCGCCGTCGGTGGGGACGTTCGCGTACGGGCCGGTGGTCGACGGGCTGCGGGTCGCGGTGGCCGAGATCGGCGCGGTGCGGTTGAACCCGGTGGTGGGCGCGTTGCGCTCGGTGCTCCCGGAGGTCGCGGAGTTGCTGCCGCCCGTGCCGGATCGCGTCGACGAGGCGGCCGGGCGGCACCTGGTGTTCCGCGCGGTGCGGGAGTTGCTCGTCGCGCTGGCGCCGGTGGTCCTGGTCGTCGAGGACGCGCACTGGGCCGACGAGGACACCAGGGCGTTGCTGCGGTTCCTCATCAGCACCGTTGCGAATCGGGTCGCGGTCGTGCTCACGTACCGGCCGGGGTGCGGCTCGTTGGGTGTTCCCGGCACGCGGGTGGATCTCGGGCCGTTCACCCGTGAGGACCTGGATCCGCTGGTCCCCGACGCCGACGCGCTGCTGGCGCATACCGGTGGCGTGCCCTATCTGGTGGCGGCAGGGTTCTCTGTACCCGCGGCGGCGTACGACGATGTCGCCACTCGGTTGGAGGGGGCGTGCGCGGACACGCGGGCGGTGGTCGTCGCCGCTGCCGTGGTGGACGTGCCGGTGTCGACGCAGGTCCTGGCGCGGATCGGTGGGGTGTCGGGCGGTCGCGACGCCGTGGTGGCCGCGCTGCGGACCGGGGTGCTCGTGGAGCACGCGCCGGACGCCTTCCGAGTGGCCAACGGGGTGTTCCGGCGGGTCGTGTACGACGAGTTGACCGGGCCGGAGCGGGTGGAGTCGCACCGGCGCGCGCTGCGGGCGTTGCGCGGGATGCCGGGGGTGGCGCCGCGGGTGTTGGCGGAGCACGCCCGGTTGGCTGGACGGTTGGGGGAGTGGGTCGAGCAGGTGGAGGCGGTCATCACGGCCACGCAGGATTCCACTGCACCTGCGCGTGATTCTGCTGCGGGTGCTTCTGTTGTGGTCGAGGCGATCGAGCCGTTGCTAGCGGAGCCAGCACTGTCTGCCGCTGACCTGTGCCGCCTGGCGGTGCGGTACGCGGGCGTTGTCGGCGTTGGTGGTCTACCGGTGTTGACCAAGCTGGTCGGCGACGCCCGGTTGACCGAGTCGGCGCGCGCCGAGGTGCGGCTCGGTCGGGGATTGTTGTTGGTGCGCGCCGGGGTCTACGAGGGTGTGGGGGAGGTGCGGCGGGCCGTCGCGGGCTTGCGGCCGGAGGTCGCCGCGCGGGGGATGGTCGTGCTGGCCGCGCCCACGCTCGGGTCGCGGCCGCTGGCGGAGAACCTGGAGTGGATGGACCGGAGCGAGCGGGTGCTGGCGCGGTACCCGGAGGGTCCAGGGCGGACGACGCTGCTCGCGGCCGTGGCGACCAACCGGCTGCACACCGCGGACCCGGTCGCCTGGGACATGCTCGCGATGGTGCCCGCCCACGCGGACACGGCCGACCACCGCGCCATCGCCGAGGCGGCGTGCTGGATCGGCCACCGTGACCTGGCGCGTGCCCACCTGCGCCGCGCGCCAGGCCCGGCCGCGTTGGTACTCGACTTCCACAGTGGACAGTGGACCGGCCTGGCGGAGCGGGCGGCGGCGTCCCGGTCGGCCGAGGGGGCGCTGGTCCTGGCCTGGCTGGCGTTGGCGACGGGCGACTGGGCGGGGGCTGAGCGGAACCTGGCCGCGATCTCGGCGGACGCGATCGTGCCGGTGCTGCTCGCCGCGCACGCCACAGCCATCCGCATGTGGCTGCACCGCGACCGGTCGGAGGAGGTCGAGGACGCCGTCAAGCTGGGCTTGGGGTTGTTGCGGGACAAGGGGAACTGGGCGTGGGCAGGCGAGGTCGTGCCCGCGGCGGTCGCCGCGCTCTGCAGGCTGGGTCGACTGGACGACGCGCGTCGCCTCGTCGCCGAGCTGCTGCGGTGCACGGCGTCGATGAACCTACCGTCCATAGTGGCCGATGAGTGTCGTGGCCTGGTAGCAGAGGCCGACGGTGATGTGGAAACCGCGGCCGCGCACTACACCTTGGCCCGCCAAGGCAGCCCCAGGTACACCGCGACCCGCCACGCCGAGTCCACCGCCCGCTGCCGCCTGCGCACCCACCGCACCGCCGCCACCGCCGACCTGCTCACCGTCGTCGACACCCTGGAACACCTGGGCGCGACCCTCGACGCCAACCGCTGCCGCCACCTCCTGCGCGACAACGGCTCCATCCCCCACCTCCGCCGAGGTCGCCGCAGCTACGGCGACCAACTCTCCCCCCGCGAACGCGACGTCGTCCGCCTCCTGGCCCAACACCGCTCCAACCAGGACATCGCCGACGTCCTCTTCCTCTCCCGCCGCACAGTCGAACAGCACGTCGCCAACGTCCTGCGCAAACTCCACCTCGACTCCCGCCACGAGGTCGCCAGGACCTTCCCCGACACCCTCACCGTCAGTCGCCCACCGGCGTGATCTCCAGGTCGCCGAGGTAGTTGTCGGACGCGCTCTGCGGCGCCGCCTTTGTGTGCGGGTAGGTATCTATCGGAAACGGGCCTACCGACACCGTGACCGTCTACGCCGAGTGGGTCGTCCCATGGAGTCTGTCTTCCCTCGTGCGGAAAGGGTTGATGATCCGCGACTAGGAGCGTGCTCCGGACGACGTTGGCAGGGCAGGCGGAGCCCGTGGGTAGGCGACCACTCCGCTGTCCGGTTCGGCGGTGTTCGCGGAGCGGAGGTCCGGTGTCAGATGGTGCGCAGGACCGACACCACGGTGCCGAGGATGACAGCGTTGTCGCCGTCGATCACGTCGTAGGCATCGTTGCGCGGTTCGAGGTACACGTGCCCGTTGCGGTGGCGGTAGACCTTCACCGTTGCCTCCTCGTCGATCATCGCGGCGACGACCTGGCCCGAGTGCGCCTCGGGGCCCTGGCGCACCACGACGATGTCGCCGTCGCAGATGGCCGCGTCCACCATCGAGTCGCCGCGCACCCGCAGGGCGAACACGGTGCCCCGGCCGGTCAGCTCGCGCGACAGGGTCAGGACGTCGTCGACGTGCTGGTCGGCGGTGATCGGCGCGCCTGCCGCGATGTCGCCGACGATCGGGACGCCCACCGAGTCCGCGGGCACCGACTCCTGGGTGCCGAGGAAGTCGCGCACGTCGATCGGCCGCGAGACCGACGCACCCCGGCGCAGGAAACCCTTGTCCTCCAGGCTCGCCAGGTGCCGCGACACCGCCGAGGCCGACCGCAGCCCCACCGCGTCGCCGATCTCGCGGGTGCTGGGGGAGTAGCCGTGGCGGACCACCCAGTCCTGGATCGCGAGCAGGATGCGCTGCTGCCGCTCGGGCAGGGTCGAGGCGTCCAGGCCCCCGAACAGGTCGGTAGTCACCGCGCGATCGTAGCGGTGCGGTCAGCGGAGGGTCACCGCGACGTCGTCGAGCACGAAGTCGGTGATGTTCGCCGTGTCGCCCCAGGTGGTGAACCAGATCCGGACCGTCTTGCCCGCGTGGCCCGACAGGTCCACTGTGTACTGCTGGTACCCGGCGGGCGCGGTCTTGCCCAGCACCGTTGCGAGTGTCTTGCCATCGATGCGCACGTGGAGCTTGTCCCAGTCGTCCTTCGCGCCCTGATGGGTGACCTTCACCCAGAAGGTGAGTGTCGACCACGCGCACTCCTGCGGGATGCGGACGTCCTCGGGGACCGCGTGGTTTCCCATGGAGGTCGTCGTGGGGATCTTCACCGCCCAGCTCCCGGTGCGCGGCGCGTTGACGCCCGTCCACCGGTCGACGTAGTACCCGCTGGTCCACCACACCGTGTCACCGCTCTCGAAGCCGGGGTTGGCCAGCTTCTGGCCGCCGGACGGGCAGGTCCACCCCGGTGGGACAACCGTGACCAGGAACCGGACCGTCGTGGTGCGGTTCGCGCTGTCCTTGGCCGAGACGGTCACCGGGCTGTTCACCAGCGTCTGCGTGGGCGTCCCGGAGATCAGACCGGTGCTCGCGCCGATGCTCGTCCCGGTGGGCAGCCCGGCCGCCGACCAGGTGTACGGGGCGGTGCCGCCGCTCGCCGCCACCTGGATGGTCATCGGCGTGCCGGTGCGTTGCGCGCGGTAGCCGGGGTTGGCCACGATCGGGTACCCGGGCCTGCTCCCGGTGCCGACGACCACCAGCCGGTTGGGGGAGCCCGGCCCGACATCGGTGATCTTGCCCGGCGTGGCGTCGAGCACCAGGTGCGCGGCGACCTGCGCCGGTGTCGTGGCAGGGTCGACCGCGAGCAACAGTGCGGCGGCGCCCGCCACGTGCGGTGCGGCCATCGACGTCCCGCTCAGGGTGTTGGTCGAGTCCGGGTAGCTCTTCCAGGCCGACGTGATGCTCTCGCCGGGTGCGAACAGGTCGACGCAGGTGCCGGTGTTGGAGAACGACGACCGGTCGTCGCCCTCGCTGGTCGACCCGACGGTGATCGCCTCCGCCGTCCTGGCCGGGGATTGCTGGCACGCGTCGGCGCCGCTGTTGCCCGCCGACACCGTCGTGGTGATCCCGTCCGCGATCAACCGCCGGATCGCCGCGTCGAGCACCGGGTCCGCCTCGCCGCCGAGGCTGAGGTTCGCCACGGCGGGCCCTGAGGTGTGGTGCGCGATCACCCAGTCGATGCCCGCCGCAACGGTCTCGGTCGTTCCGTTCCCGTTGCAGTCGAGGACCTTCACCGCGACAACGTTGATCCCCTTGGCGACACCGTGGCGCGCCCCGCCGATGGTGCCCGCGACGTGGGTCCCGTGGCCGTGGCAGTCGGCGTCCTTGCCGTCACCCGAGGTGTTCGTGCCCCAGGTCGCGCGGCCGCCGAAGTCGGTGTTCGCGGTGTAGACGCCGGTGTCGATCACGTAGGCGGTGACGTTCGACGCGGTGGTCGAATAGGTGTAGGCGTCGTCGAGGTCGCCGTCGCGCTGGTCGATCCGGTCCAGCCCCCAGGACGGCGGGTAGGTCTGCGTCGTGTCCGCGCGGACCCGCCTGTTCGGCTGGACGTACGCCACCGCCGGGTCAGCCGCCAACGCTTGCGCCTGCCGGGGCGTCAGGTCCGTGGAGAACCCGTTCACAGCGTGCCGGAAGGTCTGCCGCACGGCGTATTCGGCCGCGGGTGCCCGACCGTCCTTCAGGACGACCACGTAGCCGCTGCTCGCCTCCGCCGCGGCCGATGGCGTCACGCTGACCAACCCGACAACGACGGCCATCGACAACGAAAGTGCCTTGCCCACCCCGACCTCCCCGTTCGCGCTGCATCGCACGCTAGGAACGGCGGTGCGGGCGCGACCGGTGATCAGCGGGCCATCACCGGAATGCCGCGGCTCGTCACCCGTTCAGTCCAGGACGACCTCCGAGACCGGGCGCCGCGGGGTCGTCGTGCCCGAGTGGCCGTACCCGATCCGCAGCACCAGGTGCGCCGCCGCGCCGACGTGCGCGCTGAGGGCGTCCCGGGTCGCGGGCACCTCGATCGGTTGGGACAACGGCGATACGGCGAGTCCGGCCGCGCACGCCTGCAACAAGACCGCCTGGAGCGCTTGACCTGCCGCGAGGTGGTCGCTGTGGGTGTCGCCGACCGTGGTGAGGACGCCGAGCAGTGGCAGGCGCTCGAACGGAACGGCGGGAGCGGGCGAACCCAGCTCCCGCAACACGATGAGTGTGTCCGGTGTGGAGGGACGGCCGGACGCGGCGACCGGGACACCGTCCGACCGGCCCTGGCGGCCGATCCAGGCGTGTACTTCGTCGACGTGCGCCGAGTCCTGGCTGAGCACGTGGTCGGCGCGCCGAACCAGGTCCGCGACCGCGCCCACCTCGGCGGGCTGGTCCATCAGGTGCAGCTGCGCACCCTCGACCGTCGCCGCGCGCATCAACGCCGTCTTCGCCGGAGACGGGACCGGTCGGTCCAGGAAAGGTCTGCGGTTGGTGTGCCTGCGCCACACGGCTTCCGAGAGTGCGCGTTCGTGCGGCGTCGGCCGGTACTTCCCGTCGAGCAGCACGGTGGCCAGCAGGTCCGGCCGGGTTCTGTCGGGCAGCACGTGAACCTCGGTGCGGTGGCCGGACACGGCCAGGGCCAGCCGCAGCGTGTGCAGCGCGGCACCGCAACCGACCCGGGCCTCGTGCGCGTCGGGATCGGTCACGGTCATCACCCGGGACCGGTCGAGCCACAGGTCCACCCGGTCCGGGTGAGCGGCGAACAGCCAGGGCTGGGTGTTGAACGGCGACGGCGCCCGCACGGCGGCCGAGATGGCGGCGTGCACGGTCGAAACGGTGGTGGACATGACTTCCCTCCCGTGTCACCACCACCCTGCCGCGCCCGACCACCGCGCGGTACCGGCCGCTGGCCCTGTGACCGCGGGACCTTGGTCCCGTGCGCCGGGTCCGATGTGGACGCCAATCCCGGGACCAACGGTGGTGCTGCCGGGCAGGCCAGGACGCCTAGCCTGGGGATCACGCCGAACGAGGAGGTCCGCCATGCGCGCCCGCGACGTCATGACCAGCCCGGTGGTCACGGTGACCCCGACGACGACCGTGAAGCACGCCGCCGAACTGCTGGATTCCCACGGTTTCACCACCCTGCCGGTGGTTTCCGCCGACGGCGGACTCCTCGGCGTCGTCACCGAGGCTGACATCGTCCGCGACCGCTTCCCCCGCGATCCCCGCTTCCGCCACCTGCACCCCGCCGCGGTACCACCCCCGAACACCGTCGCCGGGATCATGACCACCCCGGCTCCCCGCGCCGCCGCGGGCACCGACATCGCCGACCTGGTCACCACGATGCGCGACAACGCCCTGCGCGCCCTGCCCATCGTCACCGGCGATCGCCTGGTGGGCATCACAACCCGCGCCGACCTGCTCCACCTGCTGACCCGCGACGACAGGGCCCTCGCCACCGCTCTGCGCCACCGCCTGACCCTCTACGGCGACCCCGCCCGCTGGACCATCGACGTGACCGACGGCACCGCCACGATCACCGACACCCACGACGACCCCACCGACCACCACGTCGCCGAGGTCCTGGCCACCTCGATCCCCGGCATAACCTCGGCCAGGGTCACCCGCGTCACCGGTTGAGACCGAACCGACTCCGGTGGAAGACCAACGGCAGCGGGTGCTCCACGTGCGCCACCGCGTGCAGTCGCAAGAGGACGATCGTGTGATCCCCAGCCTCGATGTGCCGCTCGATCGTCGTGTCGAACCAGGCCACCCCCTCGGTGAGCGTCACCGCACCGCCAGGCCCCGAGGTCTGATCGAGAACGACACCAACGGCGGCTCGAACGACACGGAGGTGAACGAACTGGCCACCAACCCCACCACCCGCCCCCCGACCCGAGCCACCACCGCCACAACCCCACTGGGAAACGCCCCGAACGCCGCCCGCAACCGCCCAGGCCCCACCCCCACCCCCAAAGCCCCACGCGCCCCCAGCACCCAAACCTGCGGCGAGTCAGTCACCCACCCACCCTCACCCACCACCCACAACCAAGTCCAACAACGTTTCCCGATCACCACCCATGACAACTCGTGATGGTTCCCCGGCAGGGTGATACAGAGCAGCGGATATTGCCGTGATCGCTTGAGTGCACTGAAGACGACTGGCTTCTGGTTCGTTACTGCGAGTCGACATCTGTGGGCCGCGCTGAAGCGGGCCGATACGGCCCGAGCTGTCCGATGCCGTCTCGCGGAGGGGAGGGCTAGGTCTGTCTGTTCGGACCTCGGTCATCACTCAGCGGGCTCGTGAGCAGAGGTGTCTCTGTACTCGTCCCCGGGCGGACGGCTGCCGAGCATGAACTCGCCCACGCTTGCTTCCATCAGGGGGTCGGCACCGATGGCGGCGGTGAAGGCGGCAGCGTCTCCGCCGCCGAGCCCGCAGGGGGCAAGCCCCATCGCTGTGGCGACGAGGTACATGGTCTGGTAGAGCACGCCCACGTGCTTGAGCACGATCGAGTAGGGCATCTCTTCGTAGGTTCGCATCAGCCTGCCGAAGCGGGCCGAGATGACTATGAGCACCTGGGGCCTTGTCTGCACGACCGCAGTGTGCGCCGCGGTGCGCAACAAGCGGGTGACCTCGTGACCGGGTCCTCGGGCCATCCGGAGCTGGTGGGCGTGGGAGTCGTAGTGGTACATCCCCGGGGCTAGTCCCTCGACCTGTCGCACGACCGGGTACAGCTCCAGCTCGGCGACGCCTCCGCCGGAGGGCAGTGGGCGGCTCGCGTACTCGATTCCGTCGGCCACGAACGTACCGCGAACCCGAGCGCACCGGAACAGGAACTCGCCGAGTTGGTCGGCGGTCATCGGGCTGGTGTCGTCGTGCACCCGCACCGATCTGCGCTCTTCCACCGCAGTGGTCAAAGTCGTGTCCTCCAGGCGAAGCGCCGCCAACTCGGGTCGATAGAGTTCGATGGCGGGGGCGGAGAAGGACGTCCTGCGAGCGGGCAACAGATCCATCGCACCATGCGCCCACTGGGTGCGGCCATACCCGGCGCCGAAGTACCCTCCATTGCCCCTCCTGCTCCGCTGGTGGAACCACAGCTCATGGGAGCGCCACTGGCTGCTGGCCGGATTGGTTTCCTCACTCCCCGCCGGTACGAGCAGCCCACTCAGGCGTAGGTCCTTCTCGAACCTGGTGCGAACACCCGAGGCAGACCCCCCATCCGCGCCCATCAAGATCGCGGCCAGCTGCGGGTCGTGGATGTGCATCTGAGCCCAGGCGACAGGTGACTCCACTACCAGGCCATCGCCTTCGCGCCGCATCACGGCGAACCTGGACAACACCAGCTCGCACTCCGAGGTGACCGTCTCGGCGGGGGGCGGGTCGAGCGGTAGGACCGTGTACAGAGCGCGGTCACCCTCGTACACGATTGTGGTCAGCCAGCCGCCTGCCCGCAACGCCCGCACCAGGGGCGCGGGCTCGTCCACGCCCTGGCTGAGGTCCATAGCGGAGCACGGACCTGCGGCCAACCGCTCGAGGGCTCTAGCCTGGTCCTCGGAGAGCTTGCCGAACGACTCGTCGTGCTGCCAGAGCTGCCACCGCACGAGGTGGACCTCCTCGGTCGCCGACCTCGCGCTGAACACCCCAGGGCGTAGCTGGAACATCTCGGTGTACTCGCTGGTCGTGGCAACGTTCACAGGGCTCGATCGCATGGTGTCACCTGGTTTCGGGCAGGGGGGCGTTGACGCCGTACGTCATCATGCTGAGCGCCGAGACACCGTGGAGATCCTCGACTGCACTAGCGGCGAGGTGGCATAGCTGAAACCGCTCCACGGGCGCCACGCCCAGCCTGCTCAGGTGCAGGTAGGTGTAGTTGATCATGAGTCGGTAGAGCAGGAAGCCTGCCGACTCGCGTACCTCCAGCCACCGCGGGTTGGCGAATCCTGCCTGGTGCAGTGGACTTCTCCGGGCCAGGTCGAGTTCTGACCTAGCGTCGCCTTGGGGCATGGCAAACAGTCCTTGGTCCATCAGCCGCGTTGCCCGGCCCTGGTAATCGTTGAGGACCTCGACCCAGGCGGTGATGGGTGACTCCGCCGCTCCGCCGTTGCCCAATCCGGCTGTCACGTTTCGCAGGCGGGCGAGTAGAGCACTCGAGTGCAGCCGGTAGTGGTCGTCCCATGCGGGACGCAGTCCGGTGCCTTCGGGGAAGGTGCATAGGAATGCCTCCGCGTGCGAACGGTACGACAGGCACCCTCCGGTGATGCCCACTCCGGACAATGCGTGCGCGACCGCGACCATCAGGTCGAACCCCAAGGCCAGGCGCGCGCTGCCCCGCGGTACTCGTTGGGTTGTCTGCAGGGCTAGTTCCGTCGTGTCGGAGTAGAAGTCGTCCAGTAAGTCCGCCATGGCGAGCCCGCCGTGCACCTCCACTCGCGGGGTCTGGTCAGCGACGTGGAACGAGTTGTCGGGATGCCAGGGCACCAAAGCGCCAGGTTCTTGTTCCAGATCCGCCAAGCGTTGGTGTGCCGTCAAGAACGAGTCAGGGTCCAGCTCGCTCGTGGAGGGACGAGCGGCCAGGAAACCGCCGATCACGTCCTCGACCGCAGGGCGCACAGCCCGTGCGAAGGCCCGCTCCGTGCAGCGAAAACGCAACCGCAGGTGTGGCCCGAGGCGCCAGTGCCTCGTGTAGTACATCCCGGTCACCACTCCGGCGAGCCGTTGGAACAGCGGGCGTATGCCACCGATGATCAAGGGATCCGGATCGTCGTGGTAGTGGATGTGCACCGCGTGCCACTGAGTCACGTCACGTCCTCCATGGAAAGAGTCTCGAGCGCGTTGAGCAGGCGTACCCGGATAACGGCTTCCTCGGCGATGGAGACGCCGAGCCGGTTGCACAGGAGATGGGCGCAGATGTCGATAACAGGAAGCACGCGTAACCGCGGCTCGATGGTCGAGGCCGCCTCGGAGCCCTCCCAGCCGCGGCTCGGTGGGGAGAAGGCCCCGCTCGCCACCTCTGCTGCGAGCTCGTCCACCAGAGTGGCCGCGGATCGTGCCCAACGCACGAGCAGGCCATCATTGCGCAGTCCCGGTGCGTGAGCGGAGAGGGCGAACATATGCCGGGCCAACCGGACGACCTGGCCGTGGCCGCGTTGGACCAGGTCCTTCTCCTTACCCAACAGGGTATCGGTGTACCTCGACACAGTGATCGCCCGCCGTAGCCGACCAGGGTCTGGCTCAACGCTGAACCAAGCCAGCATGATCATCGACGCTGCCGCGGTCGTGCGCTCATCCGGTGATAGCCCCCGGGCCAGCATGGCTAGCGCGATCCTGCTGGAGTCGCCGAAATGCCGTTCAGCTGCAGCCAGCGAGGCGCCGCGTCCATACCTCTCATGCTCGGGTTGATAGGGGATCAGCGCAACGGAGTTGTTGGGGTACAGCTGCTCGACGTGCGATGGGACCCCTTCCCACTCGGCCAGTGACGCGGCCAGAGCGCCATACTCCTCCTGCGACATGGTGTGGTTCGCAGGCGACCTGGCGAAGAACTCGCTGAACCGGCTGGTGATGAGATCCTCGACCAGGCGGCGCTCGGTATCCGGGCCGGGGCGTACCCGGAGTCGCAGGTGCGTGCCACCATCCCAGTAGCGCAGGAAGAAGAAGTCGTCCACGAGCCGCCTGCCACGCAGGTCATCGAGGATGCCCGGGAGCCCTTGCACGATGAGTGTGTCCAAGTCGCCTTGGTAGAACGCGTGTGCGCTGACGTATCCGGTGTCATGCATCGTGGTCGACCTGCCCGGTGAGCTCGACGAGGAACTCCGTTGCTCGTCGATCGTCCTGACCGGTGGCGGATGCTCCCGCGTGTGAGGGCAGAACTTCCTCGAACACCACGGCTTGAGCCGAGTCACGCAGCATCTTGTCGAAGGCCATCACCAGGTACCAGTTGGCGAAGTCCACGTAGACAGGTTTGCGCGACTTGTCGAAGACCCAGTTCTCCCACCCGTTCGGCCCGAGTTCGTGACTCGTCGACAGGCCGGTCCACACCCGGACGAAGCACTGCGCCGGGATGGACGTGGTGTGCAGCCAGTCGACCAACCGGAGCAGGTGGGAGTCTGCGCTCTCTCCCTTTTCCCGAACGGGCACCTCGGTGATCGGCACGACCCATCGCTCACGTTGCACGACAACCCGACCGACCGTGATCCGGGGATGGTGCACGATCCCCGCCGGGGTGGTGAGATCGCTGTGGGTCGCCACCAAAGGGATGCTCGGGTGCACGTAGTGGGTGGCACCGAATGCCTGTGTCAGCAGCCGAGCGACCGGGGGGAGCAAGAAGTCCGACATCATCCCCACGTGCAGGGATCGGACGTCTCGGCCGAGCGCGGGGGAGAACAGGCGGACCAGTTGTGACTCGGGGTCGTGCACCACGAGCAGTTCACCCAGCGTGATCCGTTCCTCGGCCGGGCGGCCGCTGACCGCCAGCGGATAGTCGATCTCGTACGGCAGGCTCGCTACGCGCCGGTTGAGCGCCGAGACCGCCAGGCCACCTAGCTCAGCGTCCACAGGTGTCCCGACCGCGTTGTGCTCGATGGCGAGCGGAGGTGTGGTTCCGCCCGCATCTTTGATCAACTGCAATGACCTGCTGCGGCCACGGCCATGCCCGGTGTGGGCCGAGTTGAGGACGAGGCCCATCTCCTCCCCGGGAAGGAGTTGCACATAGCAGGCCAACGACCTGGGTGCTGCGATCCACAGTGGCCACGTCGCGATCATCTCGCTCAACAACACGGGATCGACCTGCGTGGCAGTGGGTGCCCGCGTACCGCTCAGCAGCGCGCCACGAGCCTGTGCACGTACTCGATTGAGCTGCCGGAGCCGGGCAACCGGGCTGTGGGCATCCCCTGTCATCTGATCGAGCGGCGAGCTGCTGAGAAATCGCACGATCTCCTGCTCGGCGTCGCTCATGCTCGATGACGGGCCCGCTGCCACCGATTCCTGGACGGCCCGGTGGACCGCCAAGAGGGGGACTCGCGCACCCTGGCCGAACCGCTCTCCGACGAAGGTGCCGAGAACGATCCGAAGGGGTAGCGCCAAGTCAAAGGGTGCCATCCACCTGCGAACCACATCGAGGTCGTCCAATGCGGGTTGCCAGTGGGCCGTGGAGCACTCGACCACCGGACTGGTGAACACGGCGTTCTCACGGAACATGAAGCTGCCCTGCCTCTGGGTGTGGTCCAGTGGCAGGCCCAACCCGGTACCAAGGTCGATCACAGCCTGCTTGAGCTCGTTCTGGCGGGCGACCTGCGCCTCGACGTCCGGTACCGGCACCGACGCCCGTAGTGCCCTTCGGACGCGTTGGAGCAAGGACACGATGTGGGTGAAGTCGTCTCCGCCAACGGTCGTAGTCCAGTCGCACAGCACCTCGAGCGGGTCCAGTTCCTGGTCGGTGAAGGGGAGCTGGCGCTCCAGCAGACCCGCGTCCAGCAACGCCCCGAGAAACAGCCGTACCACGGCCGGGTCCGCGCCGTCCGACAGACGTTCGTGCAGTTCGGTGAACGACGTGGGCGGGTGTTCGGACAAGATCTCAAGGCACGCGCGCACGGCGGCATTCACGGGCATGGTGACTATCGGCTCCCGCGGCGATGGCCCGGTGAACGTCACCCGGTTGTCGCTGACCGTGGCGCTTGGATTGACCCGAACCGTCAGGAACGGGGCTAGCCTGGGGTCTTCACACAGCAGACCGCTCAGCTGGCGTAGGAGAAAACCGTCCAACTCAACCACACCGGCGACGGACGCGTTCGTGAAGTGCGCGGCGGCACCCGCCTCCGTCCACGTCCCGGCGCCGGTCACGGTGAACGTGCTGTAGGGGCTGGTCTTCATCGCAGCCCGGGACATGTACTTGACCAGCCGGACCATCACCTGCTCACGAGGCCGGTGTTGCGGGTCGGCCAGCCACTTGTCGAGCTCGGCGTACAACGTCGCGCTCGCTTGCGACAAGGCCCGGCGAAAGCCATGTTGTGCGCTCTCGTAGCGCAGCACCTCCTGCTTCTCGCACCGCTCTGCGGCCAAGACATCGGCGAGGCCAGCACGTTCCCGTTCGTGGCGCCGCAGGTCGGTGACCCATGCCGATACCCTGGCGGCGATCTCCGACGGGAGCGCTGAGCACGTGGTGTCGTTCCACTCCTTGGCGGCAGGTGGTCTCATGCTGTGCAGAGCTCGCCGCAATCCGACCAGCCCTGGCTTTCCGGCAGCGTCCGCCAGCTCACCGATCACCGAGTACAGCGCGTCCGCCAGTGTGGTGCCTTCCGCGACGAGACGATCACGCGATCGGACGATCTCGGTGGCCGCGGCGAAACTCTGCTCGAACCGCAGGCGGTCCAACGAGTTCAAGGGCAGTCCACCACGGCGGACGATCAGCGGGTTGGCCACCCGGGTCCCGTTGTGCAAGGTCGGTAGCGTGCTCATTCCGTCTCGATTCCCCGTGTCCGGCGGTGACGACCCGGTCGGGTCGGTGAAGATCACCGACCCGACCGGCTCTTCTCAGCTGCTACTGCACGAGATGGTCGACGTGCTGCAGACGCTAGGGCAAGGCACGGAAGCGCCGTTCTCCACCATGCCGTGGCCGGAGGTCAGCGACTCGATCGTCAGGCCGTTCTGGCCCAGGTCGAAAACGTCCATGGGGAGGTTCTCGAGATCGAAGTCGAGGTTGGGTACGCTCATTAAAGGCACTCCTCTCGTTCATGGCGGTGAAACCGCCGAGATCATTTTTGCACGTCTCCAGATGGCACAGACCGTCGTTTTCCCTCTGGCGACGATATTCGTGAGGATCTGTTGAGCAGTGCCGCGCCGAGTCGAGTCAGGCGGTGGGTGACATGGCGTCCGCTTTGGGTGCTGATGATGAGTCCGGCGTGCCGGAGGACAGCGGTGTGCTTGCTGACAGTCGCCGGGGTCATCGCCACGATTCTGGCCAGCTCACCCGTGAAGCGGTCACGGGCGACCAGGTGTTCCAGAATCGTGGCCCTGGTCGACCCCAGCAGCGCCCGCACGTCTCGCTGGTCGGCGTCGAGCTTGTCCTCGTGCCATGACCAGCCGGTTCCGAGGTCGATCGGGTACACCAGTACCCGGGGTAGACCTTCGTCGACCGGCATCACAGGTTTTCCCTGGCAGAACAGGGATGGCACCAGTTGGAGCCCGCTTCCGCCCAGGTCCAGCACCCGGTCGACGGGGCTGTCCACCTCCAGGCGGGGAGGGTGCCACCGCACACCGTCGAGACCTGCCAGCACCTGCTCGGCGCCCTGGTCCGCGACCGTTCGGGCTCGCTGTGCGCGGTCCGCGTCGACCAGCGCCTGGACTCGGCCCCAGTGTGGGGCGATCACCGCGTCGTGGTAAGTGCCCAGCGCCCAACCGAGCCTCTTCATCGTGCCGAGATCACCACTGGCCAGTTCGTGGACGTGCCGGGGTACCGGTCCAGACCTCACCAGCATCGCAAGCTCGGACTTGACTCGACTGGGTGGTGTCTCCAGAACGGCATCAATTCCTGCTCGTACGCCACGATTGCCTGCGGTTGGCGTCAAGAAGTCCGGGACGTAGCCCTCGACCGGGACAAGCGGGGTGAGAAACCGCAAGGCTGATCGCACCAACTGATCCCGCGAGAGTGTTGTGTTGATACCCCGACGCCAAGCGTCGATGTGGATTCCGCAGACGGGCCTGCGCAAGGCTTGCAGGCTCAGCCGGGTCTCCCAAAGCGGGTCCGCGCTCGGTGCCATCCGTATGCGGAGCGCATCGTCGAAGGTCAAGAGCAATCGCAACATGGGAGGGTTCCTCGGGTTCGATCTCAGCCGTACGGGTGGGGAACGCGATGCGGTTCGCCGTCAGCTGGGGCGTCCCTCGCGAGGTTGGTCCGCTGGAGCGCGTTGCGTAGGCGGGGCATGTTCAACGCGCGTTGCTTGCGCCATCCGAAGTCGATCGGGAGTAGCCCCGGGGCGACCACGCGTACCGCGCGCAGGCCGATCGCTCGGTGTTCCGGCCGGGTCTGGTCCACGACCACGACGTCGTGTCCGGCTCGCGCTACCTGGCCGATGCAGTAGTCCAGGTCGTCGAGCAGGTCTAGACCGCGCGGGTCGACATCCGCGTAGAGCTCGCGCACCGGCAGCTTTCGGTTGGGTGCCAGCAGGAAGTCCGAATGCGTGGCCATCGCGGGTAGCCCGTGCACCAGTGAGTGGTCCATCAGGTCCACCACGTTTCCGAAGTCCGCTGCCATCCGCTCGACTGCTGGCAGTCGAGCGAGCACCCGGCCTGCCAGGTCCGGGGCGTAGGAGGCGACTTCGAACAGAGCGGACCGGATGGCGCCCACGGGGTCGAGGTCCGCGCCGGAGGCGAAGGTCCGCGCACCGGGCCCTCCATCGAGGCGAATCGCGACCGCGATGACCACGGGGATGGCCAGGTCGCTCCTGGCGTCGAACAGCCGGACGTCGAATCCGGCCAGCCGCACCTGTTCGACGGTCAACCGGATCTGTAGGTCGTCGCAGCTGGCCGGGTCGATCTCGGGCAATGGACCGCCGCCGTACCAGGCCAGCAGTGCTGAGTCCCGCTCGACCAGCTCGAGCAGCCCGTGCAGGGCTGCCTCCTCCAGATTCGCACCGATGGCACAACCGTTCGACGATCCGTCGGCGAACACCTGTCCGGTGGCGGCCTCGCCGAAGTACGCGATCTGCCGAGGAACCAGCACGGTTCGACCGTCGCGCACCGAATGGCCGTCGACCCACGAGATCGGCCGCTCCGGGTCGAAGGGCTTGTAGGCACCGGAATCGTGGTAGAACCCGTCGGCGTAGAGCCCGCAGTCGCGCGGGTCGACCGCGGGCTCGCCGACATCGACCAACCGCTCGATGATCTCCGAGCTGCTCGCTCGGTGGCGCACACCGGCATAGCGTTCCAGCCCTTCGAGCAGGGCCGCTGTCCGACTGTCGTCGAACCGGTTGGTCTGGCCCATCCACAGTATGTCGTGTACGCCGCCGCGGGCCTGCGTAGTGAACGAACCGAAGGCTGGAGCCGTGGTCGGCGAGGGGAGACCTAGCTCTACCTTCGCCCCGATGAGCCCGCACACCGAGTTGACCAGCGCCGAAACCGGTAAGTCGACGTCGGCGAGTGCGCTGGCCCGGAAGGTGTCCACGGCGTGCTTCTCGCGGGTTACCAGCCGGAAGTCGATCGGTGGATCGTGTGCGGGGGGTCCGCAAACCGAACAGGACGGGTCCGCAAGCAAGGCCATTCGCTCGACTCGCCCGGACGGCAGGTCGACGCGGTAAAGCGGCGCGGTCCCGGTCCCGGTCCCGGGCTTGGGACGACGGGCCCGCAAGCACAACCAGAGCTGCAGGACCGCCTCCATCATGAAGGGCGTGAGGTGGGGTGACCTCGCGATCCGGACCGACTCTCGTGGCTGGTCTGCCCCAGCTCGCTGCTCCCAGCGCAGGCGCAGACACTCGGCGCAGGGGCCAGTACCTCCTGGCGCGCGGATAGGCCCGAGGACCACGAGCCCCTCATCCAGGTGGATCGGCACCACCTCGTCGAGCGCGCTGGGGCGCGGTGAACCGAGAACACCGATGGCCGGAGCGATCACCTCTGATCTGACCAGTCGATCTCGGAAGTAGTCGGTGATGGCTGCGGCATCCTGGATCATCTTTGCCCCCAGGTCACCGGCAGGCTCTGCACCCCGTACACGGCGATGTTGCCTCGCACCGGCACGTCCTCGGCCGGAACCGCGAGTCGCAGGTCGGGAAATCGGCGCAGCAGGCGACCCAGTCCCACCCGCAGCTCGACTCGCGCCAGCTGTTGCCCGAGGCACTGGTGGATGCCGTGACCGAACGCGAGGTGCCGGTTGTGGTCGCGCCCGACGTCGAGTTCGTCCGGGTTGGTGAACTCCGACGGATCGCGGTTGGCCGCAGGCAGCGAGATGGCAACGGTGTCCCCCCGCTTGACCAGTTGTCCGGCGACCAAGACATCGGCGAGTGCACTGCGGGCCGGACCGATGTGGAAGATGCTGAGGTACCGCAGCAGCTCCTCGACTGCCTTGTCCACCAGTGGGGGGTCGGCACGGATCCGCGCGAGTTGTTCGGGGTGCCGCAGTAGGGCGAAGATCCCGTGGGCGATCATGGTGGCCGACGTCTCGTGTCCTGCCGCGAGGAGCACTATCGCCACCATGACCACCTCCTGCTCGGTCAGGTCTCCTCCGCCGACCAGCTCGCTGATCACGTCGTCGGTCGGCCGCAGCCGCTTCTCCCTGGCCAGCGCACTGAGCAGCCCTCCCAGCGACGACCACGCGGCATTCACTCGATCAGGCTGGGAGTCGAGGTCGAACAGCACCGCGGTGTCGCGCTGGAACCGTTCGCGCTGGGCATAGGGAACGCCGAGGAGCTCGCAGATGAGTATGGACGGGATCGGCAGGGCGAACGCGTGGACCAAGTCGGTAGGCGGGCCGTGCGCTGCCATCCGGTCCAGATGGTCGTCAGTGATTCGCTCGATTCGCGAAGCCAGCTCCCGCGTCCTGCGCACTGTGAACCACCGGGTCAGCAGCTTGCGTATCCGGGTGTGATCAGGCGGGTCCATTCGGGAGAACATGCCCGGAGGGGCTGTGGTCCCCACGCCGGTACCGCCGGGGACGGAGACTATCGACCTGGTCAGCTCCGGCCGATTGCTGAACAGTGGACTCGCTAGGATCTCTCGGGCCGCCGCGTGTCCAGTGACCAGCCATCCTCGATGGCCGTCGGGGAACCTCATCGGGACGACCGGTCCCTCATCGCGTGCCGATGCGAGCCCGGCGGGCGGGTCGAACGGATTCTCCCGGTCCATCGGCAGGTGCGGCAGCGTCATGTCTTCCTCCGCACGGGCCTAGGTCGATGTACTCTGTCTAATCGGCGCAGCAGGACTCGCACCGTGACCAATCCCAACTGGGCTACATCGGATGGCGTGGTGACCACCGCCAAGGCGTCCAGTCCGCGAGCGATCAGGTTCTCGTACAGTCCTGCCGGGTCATCATCTGCCGACAGTGCGCAGGCGGCGTAGATGGAGCAGGTGGGATGGGATAGGAGGGGATTGCCCGCGTCGAACGGCACACCTTCCCGCGCCAACTGGATGCGGCCGAGGAGATCTCGTAGCGCCGACACGGTTGCGGCTCTGGTGGACAGTGCCGCGCCGATACTCGTCAAGCCTGAATCACTGCTCCGAGCCCGCACTACTCGGTGTGCCATTCCTGGAGCCAGGTCGGTCAAGGTCGCTGTGACACCGAGAACAGCCAGTGTCCGCAGCAGGAAATCGATCTCCGGATCGAGATCGGCCTGCCGGAGGTGGATCTCCTCATGGGTGCCGCCGAGACTGTGATGAGCGAACGCGGTCAACAGTCCGCGTAGGGTGGCCTCGGCCGTGGTGGGACCGATTCCGTCACCTGCACCGGTGCGGACGAAGGAGCCACTGTTGTTGTGGACAGTCACCGGATGGACGGCCGCGGCGGGAACGAAGTGCGATGTCCGGGATAGCAAGGAGGTCATGGGCAACCAAAGGGAGAAGCGAGTGGAGGTCTGACCGGACCAGAGGAGAAGCTCGTTCGGGGGCACTGGTGCTGCCGGTTCTGCGACTCCGCCGCTGGTGAACCTGCTCGCGTGGACCAGTAGTGCGGCGTGGACGGCTCGCTGTCGGGCAACCGGTAGATGATGCGGGTCGAACGCGGTGATGGTCCGTCCGCACCTGGTCCTGACTTGCCCTACCTTGAGCGGTGACTGGGTTACCGAGGTGTCGTGGAACCCCGTCAACAGTCCCGTTGTGGGTGAGGTCGACCGGTCGAGTTCGCCAACGAGGGCACGGAGCATTAAACGGCTTGGTGCGCGAAACTGTGCGGCGGGCTCTTGCACGGCTCGCGCCGGTACGACGGGCACCGGTTCGGCTCTGGTGCAGAACGCACACGATGGGTGGCGCAACACTCGCTCGTGCGTGCATTCCAACGTGTCCAAATCGATCACCACCACGCCGCCGTCCGTCGGTGTGGGGATCCCTGTGAGCTTTCGGAACAGCTCGGTCCCCAGTGCGTTGCCGACGTAATCTGCCTGCGGCTGTCGCAACGGGGTGTCGCTTTCGCTCACCTCCAGTGTCAGCAGCAGGCAGTTCCAGCAGGACTCACCGCCTGGTCGAGTCGCCGGACCGAGCAACGCCTTGCCCGCGTGGGTGAGTACGGGCAGTACCAGCGGTGCGGGCGCGGTCTCCAAGGGGATGGCCGATCCGCACACGGCGTCAGCTGGCAATGGTTCAACCGGTGTCGTGATGACGGTGACGTTGCGAGCACCGTTGCGCATCAGGCTGTTCGCTGTGGCCCGATCTACCGCCCCGGCTCCGGCGACCTGGATGGTTGCGTTCTGGAACGCGAGGAACGCCTCTTCCGCGTCATCCCGGTAGTGTTCGATGAGGTCGATCTGCGTCGCGTACGAGGTGTTGCGCGGCCCTGATCGGGGCGACCGTGTGTCCCGGGCGAAACCGTGTTCGAGCAAGGTCTCCACGAACGCCGCCACCAACCTGCTCTTGTCGTCAGGCAGTGACGAGCACAGTTCGGCGACCGTCCATGCACCGGTGAGATGGGGGGCGAGCCTTGCGGCGAACGGGTAGGCGGCGGGGCCCTTGACCACGAGGTGCCCGTCGGGTGTCCGGATCAGCACCCCGTCGCCCGTGTCCGCGAGCACGACGTCATGACGAAGTCTGGGCCGTGCTTCGCCCGCGATGGCATTGTCCGCACCTGGTCTCATCGACTGCGTCCCCCCGCTGCTTCTAGTTTTCCAATGCCAGGCCAAGACCCACGATCACGTCGTGCCGACTTCGGCCACGTGAGATCGCTTCGACCGGGAACACGCTCACCGAGGTCGGTGGGTAGCCGATCAGGTCCACGACTCGGGTGACGGTTGTGATGCCATGTGCGTGTTCCAATGAGTCCCAGAGGTAGACAGCGCCCCACACTTGCTTCTCCGGGTTGCCGAACCAAACTTTCATCGCCATCCCGTCCAGCGTCGAATACGCGTCGACGGCATAGTCCTTGAGGTAGCCCCTGAGGCCTTCTACGGTGGCTTGCGAACGAGACAGGTCCCAAGCAACGATCTGGAGGTACATGTGATCCTCATGGGAAAGGGTGGGGATGGGGGTTCACGTCCTGCCGCCGTAGTCGTCTGCCGAGTCGGCTGGGGATGTCATACAACCTGGGCAAACCATCCACCCTGCGGAGGTCGTGCCCGAAGGTCATCGGCAGTGTGCCGGGGATGATGACCTTTACGCAGGAGAAGTCACCCGCGCGGTGCTCGGGAGTCGTCTGGTCCACCACGATCACGTCCAGACCGGTGTTCAGGTAGCGCCGCACGAGCTCGTCCAAGTCGTCCTCGAGGTCGTCGTTGCGGAACGCGGTGGGCTGAGCCATCGCCGAGATAGGTATGGAGGGTCCCGAGCTCGCTAGGAAGTCCAAGCGGGAGAACACCTCCGGATTGGCGTAGAGCAGCGAGTGGTCTGCCATCTCCACCACGAGTCCCGGGTCCGTCGCCAAGCTCCTTGCGCGCTCACGGTCGAACCGGTGACGGCGGATGAGGTCGGCCACGATAGGGCCAAGCTCGTTCAGCGCGTTCTCGATCGCGTGCTCGGGGTCGAGGTGGGCTCCAGCGGCGCAGACCGCCTTCGGGCGTTCACCGTCGCCCACCGGGTCGACGGCCATCACCCACACACAGGGGATGCCCTGCTCCGTCGTCGTGTCGAAGGCCATCACCTCGTAGCCGGTCTCCGCCCGCAGGGCATTGGCGGTCAGCGGGATGGCCTTGTCAACGGCCGAGTCGAGATCGATTCGTGGAACAGGTAGTCGCGCATACCATGCCATCAAGAAGGCATCGCGCTCGGCGATCTCGAGCACCCCGTGCAGAATCGCCTCTGCCGCACAGCTCCCCAGCGCACATCCGTTGGACGTCTCGAAGACGAATGGGATATCGGCTTCTGGCAGCCGAGAGACGCCGTAGTAGGCATAGGTCTCTGGCACGAGGATCGAATCCTGGCGCGCGAACGAATACCCCCACACCCAGCGATAGGGCTGCGTCTCGCTGAACGGCTGGAACCGGAAGCCTGGCGCCAGGTAACGATCAGCGGGGTAGAGTCCGAGAGTCCTCGGGTTGACGGCGTTGTCGCGTACCTCGGCATAGCTCGCGCGTACCGAGGTCCGTTTGCCGCCGGGCCGAACGCCGCCATAGCGTTCCAGCGCCTCGAGGATGGCCGTCACCTGGCTGTCGCGATAGTTTCGGCTGCGCCCGAACCCGAACTCGCGTGCCTCGATCCGAAGCCCGACCGGGGCTGCGGCGATCACCACGCCGCCGTCTTGGTCCTTCGACACCGACCTGATGAGTCCGCACTCGGAGTCGACGTAGAGTCCCATCAGGGCGGGCAGCTCATCAGCCACCGAGCGAATCCGGTAGTGGTCGGGGGCGGGCTTGGGTTGCCTGGTCCGGCGGATGTGTGCGAGCACGGGGCTGTCGTCGGGTAGGTATCCGCAGTTTGGGCAAAGAGGGTCAGGAAGGAACTCGTGCCTTCGAACAACCAAGCTCGCCAAGTCGATGTCTAGATACCCGCACGCGGCTCTCGGCTCGTCCTGCTTGCTGGTCAGGCGGTCGGCTTCCCGTAGGACGAGTGACGTGGCGACGTCCGCGGCCAGCGTGGTCAGCCAGGAAGAGGACCGGGTCGCCAGCACAGTACCGTGTGCGCGGTGGACGGCCTCGACGCCGTCGTTGGTCGCGCTGATCTGCGCACGGCGACGCTCGACGCAGATGCCGCAGCCTGGTACGCCGGGTTGCTCGACTGGGCCGATGACGATCCTGCCCAGTTCGGTTCGGACGGGTAGCCACGGCCGGCCGAATCGGGCAGCGACCGCTCGAACCGAGTGGTAGGCGCTGTCATCCCAGCCGTCGGTGGCGACAACGATCATCCGGCATCCGGCATCCACCTCGGCGACTGAAGTGGCCTGATGGACGCCTGGTCGCTTGATCAGGGCGTTGGCCAGCAGTCCGTTACCGAGAATCGCTATCGGCGTTGCGTGTTCAGCGGCCATCACTCAGCACCACCCGAACCAGGTAAGGCATGATCGCGGCTACCTCTGGATCATGGTCGAGTGGCACCACCAATGGTGTATGGCCGCTTCGGTGCAAGGTCTGGATGACGGAGTCCACGGTCCTTGGTCGGTCGACCGGAAAAGGTAGCCGAGATCTGCTTGCCTGCGGTGCGGTCGGCGCGGTCGGCGGAGCGTACTCAGGTTGCTGGTTCGCTGATGCTTGGTAGCTCAATAGCGCCTCTTCCATCGCAGCGGTCACCGCGTCCAGGTAAGAGAGACCACTTCCGCTGCCAAGGTGAACACCCTTGAGAAGACATATGACTGTTGGTACCTCTAGAGAGCCGGTAATGTCGCGAACAACCACCGGGCCGATTTTCGAGAGAATTACCCGGTAGTGTTCAAGTTGCGAATTGGGTGGGATGTTCGTAATATCGAGTTCCGGTGCAGACCCAGTTTGTTCGAGCAGCGTCATCCTATGGCATTGCGAGATGAGCGCAGCGGAGATAGCGGCTTTCCAGCTGTAGGCGGCTGCCGCGCTGCCCAAGTGTGAACCCTCATCCGTGTTGGGAAACGCGCGCACTGCATCGAGCAGCATCGGTCTGGAGGTAGCTAAGTTGTAGGCCCAGACAAATCCGGCGAGGCGACCGCTTTGTAGGTCCTCGGTAATGAGATCAAGGCCCTCTGCGCGCTGTACGAGCGGTTGCTCGTTGATATCAAGCATCTGTCGAGGGTCGAATATGGTTGATCCGTAGCTCGCGAACGCACGCAAAGAGGCTTGGTACCGGGCGGCCGCGAAGTCGAGGCCCGCGCCGGTGACGTGGGAAGTGCTGCCGCCTGTCGTGGCTGAAACTTCGATCTGGCAGACGCATAGTGGCGTTTGGGCGAACTCGCGTTCAGTCGGTAGTCCGAAGACTCCGGTCCACTCTCCAGTACACGAAACTGCGTGTCGGGAGAACGCCTCTTCGTCTAGTTCGGGACTAGCGGCGAGGGTGGCGATTCGATGAGCGAACTGCGTGGCGGTGCGTGGCTGAGCGGGCAGCGTGTAAGGGTGCCGCAAGTAAGATATCGGTTCGCTTGCCAGCGTCGCCTGATCAACGCGGTTGACGCCACCACGTGCTGCTGATGGCGTGGTAATCAGTCGGAAAGCGTTGTGCACGAGCTGGGCAGCCAACACTCGTACCGCGTGGTCGTCTGGTCTGCCCTCGGGAGATGCCCGCGGGGCCTGCGCGGGTGCCCGTCTGGCGGCAAGTCTCTGCGTGACGGATGCCCACACGGCTTCGTCTGCCTTGCCTATGCAGCAGAACCAGGCTTCTCCGATTGTCGTCGCGTGGACCAACACCCCGTCGTGGTCGCAGCTGAGTTCCTCCTCGACCTTGGAGTGGTAGTCCGGTTCGCCGCCAACGACGAAGATCACGTCGTCCATCGCGGCGCTGTCCATAGGGGCGGCCTCGCGATCTTCAGTTTGGTCGACACTCCTGGTGCGCAGTCCTGATAATCGACAGGCCGCTTCCACTGCCTGAGCGAGTGGCGAGCGCCCAATAATGAGGGCAGACATGCTGCAGTACTCT
The DNA here is from genome assembly GCF_003663795.1 of Actinokineospora cianjurensis. Taxonomy (NCBI): domain Bacteria; kingdom Bacillati; phylum Actinomycetota; class Actinomycetes; order Pseudonocardiales; family Pseudonocardiaceae; genus Actinokineospora; species Actinokineospora cianjurensis. Next base: position 1,149,749 of record NZ_RCDD01000002.1, on the reverse strand, counting down.
GAGTACGTTCGGGCGGCGTCATCTTGAAAGTACTCGATGAACCGGACCTCCGGTTGACTGCTTTGAATCTTGAGACGCTCGATATCCCGCACGATGTCGAGGTCAAGCATTCCGGTCAGCAGTTTAACCGCTACTTCTCGCGCTCTCTTATTGATTCGGGCGGCGAGTTGATCAAGTGTATATTCGCCGTTGATGTATGGTTTGATTGTCGTTAGGAGCGCGAATATCGTATGTCCGGTAAAAGTGTACGAGCCGCTGTTTGTGAGCACGAAGGCTCCGTTTGGTGTCTCGGCGACGTAGGCGTCCGGTCGCAGAACCAGTACCACATCATCCCCAATGGGCCGTGTCTATAAGCTGATGGCTGTAGAGATCGGTGTCATAGTTCTGCTTCGTTGATCTGTGGTTGTCCGGGATCCAGATCATGTTGTCCCGTGTCGGAGGTGCCAAGTTGGCGACCATCCAGTGTGATCGCCCGGTTAAGTGCCCTATTGGCAAATTATTGGGCGAATTCGAACCCGGATCGATTCCAGCATAATCTCCCCAGAACGCTAGTGATCTCGCATGTGAGCATGCCGTCCGAATGAATTCGTGTCAAGGGTATCGCGAAACTATATGTAGCAATTGCCGGTCACGAGGGTAAGCCTGTGGCCGGTTGATAAAATGCGTGATCCGGACCTATTGCAGGCATGGGCCGCGGCAGCTGATGCAGATGAGGACAGGGTTGCTGCTATGGCGGGCGCAATCCCTGAGATGTCAAGCCGTCCATTTCCTGTTCATCCTACCCTTTTCCGAAGAGGGATCTCAAGTATGCGCCGCTGCTGTCGACTTCAATCAGGTAGTCCCGTGGAAACGCTGCAAGGCTAGCCGTACGCGCTCGAAGTTGCGTCAACACAGCGCTGCGGCAAGGCGCTGCCTCCGATATGTGGTACTTGCCATGTACGAACGAACGTAGTCAGAGCGGCTCTTGGTGCGCTAAACATCAGCTAACGAGAGCACGGAGTGCGAAGTTCTTGAGGCCCCATGGTAGGGTCGGATAGTGTGTGCGCATGGCCCGGTCCAAGGACAAGGCCAGGTTTGTCGGGCGGACCTGAGGTTGTGTCCCGGGGAGAAGATGTCGAACGACCCAGCTCGCCCTTCCGCAGGTACGGACTGCTTGGAGTGAGTGCCACGCGCGGGTGAAAAGTGGTGCGGGAACAATCTTCGATCTGCTCCCGCTCTCTGCATTCACTTCGCCTGGTCCAGATTGATTGGCAGTTCCTCGGAGACCTGCGACGACAAGGCCACTCAGCGAACTTGCGCTGGCGCGACGAGGGATCGGAACTACGTGGCGATATCGGTTCGCGTCGACTTGCGGTCAGGGGCTGGCCTGGCGGCGGGCCAGTGATGCGGCGGGACTACGTCGTATCTATACCCTCGCCGCACTTGAGGCAGTAGAGGCGGCGATGCTGGGCGGGGGCTGTCCGAGGATGGGACGAATGCCATCTATCGGGTGCTGCCCCGATCGGTGGCGCTGTGTGGACCGACACCGGTAACCGACGCGGTCCTAAGCGCCGCGCTCACCTCGGACGAATGCCTCCGACCTGAGGCTCGGGTGCGCGTCCTTATGGTTTGGCCGTTGCGGTGCAGCCTGCACAGATCGTCGAGTGGACGGGACACGCGATCTGAGTGCTGCTCTAGCCACGCACCGGTCATCGCAAGACTCGAACACCAAGCGCGCAAGCGCATTGGCCAGACCCTAAAGGGCACGGGTCGTCGTGGCGGTGGTTAGGGGGAGATCAGCTGTACGGGACCGAATCCGGCCGGACGCAGTCGGACAGGCAAGCAGCAGGCCCTGTCAGCGTTCGCGCTGGTCAGGGCCTGTTCTGTGAGGTCATGGGAGTGCCCCCGGTGCGATTCGAACGCACACTGGACGGATTTTGAGTCCGCTGCCTCTGCCGGTTGGGCTACGGGGGCGTCGGGGGGTGACTCTACGGGATGGGGTGTGGCGGGGTGGGGGGTGGGTGTCAGCGCGATCACGCGTGGTGGGGAGGGGGTGGGGGGCTACCTGGCGGTATGGTTCAGGCTCTGTCTTTCCTGGTTAAGTGGAGGAGGACCACGGTGAGCGATCTGGCTGCCGAGGCCCGGCCTGCCCCGCGGCGGGTGTTGGTGGCTGAGGACGAGGCGTTGATTCGGCTTGACCTGGTCGAGATGTTGCGGGAAGAGGGGTACGAGGTCGCCGGGGAGGCGGGGGATGGGGAGGAGGCTGTCCGGTTGGCCGGGGAGCTCCGGCCCGATCTGGTGATCCTCGACGTCAAGATGCCGCGGATGGATGGGATCGAGGCGGCGACGATGATCGCGGGGGAGCGGATCGCGCCGGTGGTGATGTTGACCGCTTTCTCGCAGCGCGAGTTGGTGGAGCGGGCGCGGGACGCGGGGGCGATGGCGTACCTGGTCAAGCCGTTCGCCAAGCACGACCTGGTGCCCGCGATCGAGCTGGCGGTGAGCCGGTTCGCCGAGGTGCAGGCGCTGGAGAACGAGGTCGCGGGGCTGACCGAGCGGCTGGAGACGCGGAAGGTCATCGAGCGGGCCAAGGGGCTGCTGATGAACAAGCAGGGCCTGTCCGAGCCCGAGGCGTTCCGCTGGATCCAGCGCACCGCCATGGACCGGCGGACCACCATGAAGGCCGTCGCCGAGGCCGTGGTCGACAACATCACGTAGCTCACGTGGTGGTGAATTGGGTGAGGGTTGAGCCGCGGGTGCCGTTGGTTCCGATGACTCTTACCTCTACCGCGTGCTCGCCCACCGCGCGGCCTGTTAGGGCTACCGGGATCGCGTAGCGGCCCGCGGGGGCTCCGGTATGGGATGACGTGGGGAGGCTGGCGGTCATTCGGCCGTCTACCCATAGCTGGAAGCCCTGTACGCCCTCCAGACTGCCGGTGTCCCATTGGGCTGCGGCGCCGTTAAGGGTCACTGTGAGGACGAGTCTTCCCTGTGCTGGTAGGGAAGGGGTTGTCAGGGGGCGGCCCGTGGAGTCGCCCAGGGTGAGCGTGGCGGTCGGCAGGGCGTTGACGGTTGGGCGTTGGCGGTTGGTGCGGGCGGGTTGGGTTGTTGTTCTGACTGACGCGATGGGGCCGGGGACCAGTTCCAGGTAGCTCTCTTGTACTAGCGCGCCCTGGCCGGCTCCGGGTGCGCGTACGACTAGAGGTGACAACGAGTCGGAGCCGTTGCCTCCCAATAGAGACTGCGGTACGTCGGCGATCACGGTTACCACTGACCCAGGCTCAGGCGGCGGTGGCGCTACCGGACGCGCGGGCAGTACTGCCGTGCCCAGTTGGATCCAGCTAGCACCCACGTCCATCCCCGGTGACACCACCATGGTCACGACAAGACGGGCCGACAGTGCTGTAGCCAGTGGACGCCGCAAGATGCCTGCCGAGGGTGCCGTTGCCGACGGGTCCAACACCTGCCGGGTAGCCAGGTTGACCGGCGTCTCCACTACCTGCGGAACCGGCGATGCCACCCCCGTGAACCCCGCCGACGCCACATGTACCCGCGCCCGACGCCCCTCAGGCCCCCGCACACCCACCAACAACCAAGCCGAACGCCACGACGGCACCACCGGCGACGACGCGATAACCCTGCCGTCCTGCGACAGCGTCACCCCGGTCGTAGTCACCCTGACCTCATACAAGTGCAACGCCCCAGCCCCGCGCGGCCCAGGAGCCTCGACGAACTCGCCCCGCTCACCCACCCGCGCGCCCGTGTCGTCCACAACGGCCCGCACCGTCCCCGGCGGCAACGACCCCACACCGTCCACGGACCCCACCCGGTCCGCCGGTCCCGGCACGAGGTCCAGCGTCAGCCGTCCACCAGGGCCCGCCGCGTCGGTCACCACCGCGACCCGGCCGAGGTCGCCGTCCGGTGTGGACTCGTCGAGAACCATGGGCGCACGCGCGCGCAGGACCGCCTCATCCGCGCCGCAACCGAGGTCGATCGGTAGTCCTACCTCGCCAACGGCGCGGGCGCCCAGATCGACGCACCCGCGGTAACCGGACAGGTGCCAGAGTGACCCGACCGTGTCCGCGCGCAGGCTCGAATCGTCCGGGAAATCGTCGAGGAGGCCGGTCAGGCCGCGCCGCCAGGAAGTATCACCCGGTCCGGGATTCCCCTTTGCCGGTGCGGGCGCCGAAACCTGGCCGAACGCGTCGACGGCGCGTACCTCGATCCGGTATTCCCGCCCGTCGACGAGCCCGTCGAGCTGCGTGTCCCTGGTGGCCACCAGTCGCGTGCCGGGTGACTGGTCCGCGCCGCTCCACCGGACCTCGTATCCCGTGGCCCTGGCCGCTTCCGCCCACGACACCACCAGCAGCCCCGGCGCCGCGCGGACCCGGAGGTCACGCGGAGTGTCCGGCGGCGCGCCGACTTCCGGTAGCACCACGTCATCGGCGGCGAAGCGGCTAACCCGTTCCGGCGACGGCATCGGCGCTGGTCCAGGCTTCGGCGGTTCGACCGGCGCCCGCAGCAACAGCACGGCAGCACCGATCGCGAGCCCGGCGGATCCCCAGGCCAGGACCCGGTTTCGCAGTCGCACGCCCCGCACCCTAGGTCCGCCGGTGACAGCGTGTGACACGTTGTTGTGAAGTTGAGACCGGGTCATGGTCGCGCTGTTCATGCCCGGATGTCCGGAGTGCGGACACCGCCCCATACTTTCGTTGCAGTCTGGTCACGAGGAGCCCAGGTGCGTGACTACGTCGCATTCGGTCACTACTTTCCGGCGCAACCCTCCAACAGGTATGAGGGCGAGGTTCGGCATGCTTACACGCATTGTCCGGACGAAAGCGGAGAAGGGACATCACGTGCGAAACCAGACGGTGAAGGCCGCGGTGCTGGTCGCTGGCGCGTTGTTGCTCGCAGCCTGTGGCACGAACAAGACCGAGTCGGGCTCCGGCGGGGGTAACAACCAGAGTTGCGACCAGAGCAAGGGCACCCTGGTCATCGGCGTCATCGCGCCGCAGTCAGGTGGCCTGTCCGCGCTCGGTCTCGGCATCCGGAACTCCGCGCAGCTCGCGGCCGCACAGGCCAACGAGAAGTGCGCTACGCCGGGCTACAAGCTCGAGGTGCAGACCGAGGACGACCAGGCGACCGCCCAGGTCGGCGCCCAGGCGGCGACCCGCCTGTCCTCCAACGCGAACGTCGTCGGCGTCGTCGGCACGCTGAACTCGTCGGTCGCGCAGAGCGTGCAGCCGATCCTCAAGGGCAAGAACATCGTCCAGGTGTCGCCCGCCAACACGAACCCCTCGCTGACCCGCGGCGCCGAGTACGGCACCGCGCCCAAGCGCCAGTTCGAGAACTACTTCCGCGTCTGCGCCACCGACGACCTGCAGGGCCCGTTCGCGGCCAAGTACCTGGTCGGCAAGGCGGGCAAGAAGTCCATCGCCATCATCACCGACGGCAAGACCTACGGCGAGGGTCTGGCCGCGGAGTTCAAGAAGCAGGCCGAGAAGGACGGCGCCAAGATCGTGGCGACCGCCAAGGTCGGCGAGAAGGACACCGACTTCAGCGGTGTCATCGGCACCATCAGCGGCTCGAAGCCGGACGCGGTCTACTACGGCGGTGAGTACCCGCAGGCCGGTCCGCTGTCCAAGCAGCTCAAGGACGCGGGCCTCAACATCCCCGTGATGGGCGGCGACGGCATCTACGACGGCAAGTACATCGAGCTCGGCGGCAAGGAGGGTGACCTGGCCACCTCGGTCGGCGCCCCCACCGACACGCTCGACACCGCCAAGGCGTTCGTGTCCGCGTACAAGGCCAAGGCGTACAAGGACGACTTCAGCGCGTACGGCGCGTTCTCCTACGACGCCACCAACGCCATCATCGGCGCGCTGTCGAAGACGCTGACCGGCGGCGGCGAGTGGTCCGAGGCCAAGCGGACCGACGTGATCAAGAACGTCCAGTCGTACTCCGCGGAGGGCGCGACCGGCGAGGTCAAGTTCGACGAGTACGGCGACAGCACCAACAAGCTGCTGACCGTCTACAAGGTCTCCGGCGGCAAGTGGGTGGCTGACGAGACCGGCACCTTCGGCGGCTGAGCCGGAACTTCTTGTCCAACCGCACGTGGCGGGGGCGGGCCCACCAGCCCGCCCCCGCCGCTCTTGGAGGTAGACGTGGCCACGCTGCTACAGCAGCTCATTAACGGCCTGGTGCTGGGTGGCTTGATCGCGCTCATCGCACTCGGCTACACGATGGTGTACGGCATCATCCAGTTGATCAACTTCGCGCACGGCGAGGTCTTCATGGTTGGCGGGTTCGCCTCGCTCGCCACGTACCGGTACTTCCTCCCGCCGAGCTGGCGCAGCGACTGGTGGCTGGCACTGCCGTTGATGGCCATCGGGGGTGCCGTGGTCGCCGTGGTCCTCGCGGTGGTCATGGAGCGCTTCGCCTACCGGCCCCTGCGCAACGCACCCCGCCTGGCACCGTTGATCACGGCGCTCGGCGTCTCGGTCATCCTCAAGGAGGTCGTCCGCCTCGGCTACCCGGGCGCGACCGCCCCCGTCCCCTTCCCCCGCGCCTTCGTCGACCACCAGTTCCGGTTCGAGTTCTTCGACGGCACCGTGAACATCGGCTCGACGGCGATCCTGATGATCGTGGTCTCCATCGTGGGCGCCATCGTCCTGCAGACCTACATCACCAAGTCCCGGATGGGCCGCGCGATGCGCGCGACCGCCCAGGACCCGGACACCGCCCGGCTGATGGGGGTCAACCCCAACCGCACGATCGTGCTCACCTTCACCATCGGTGGCGCGCTGGCGGGCATCGCGGGTGTGCTCTACGGCATCCACATCACCAACGTCGACACCGAGGTCGGCTTCCTCTACGGCATCTTCGCCTTCACCGCGGCCGTGCTCGGTGGTGTCGGCAGCATCAAGGGTGCCGTCATCGGCGGTTTCGCCATCGGCCTGATCAAGACCCTCTCCGGGCAGTACTTCCCCGGTGGGACGCAGTACGACCTGGTGTGGATCTTCGTCCTGCTGATCGTGGTGCTCGTCTTCCGGCCGCAGGGCCTGTTCGGTGAGCCGGAAAGGGTGCGCGCGTGAAAGAGTGGATCGAGTACCCGGACGGCTGGATCTGGCTCGGCCAGGTCCTGCTCGCCATCGCGGCCATCATCGCCGTCGTGTTCGTGCTGCGCCTCGGCTGGCGCGCGGCTGTCGCGTTCCTGGCCCCGCGCCCGGCGCTGGTCCGCCCACTGGGCCTGGCAGGCGGTGTCATCGCCGTCATCGGTGCCCTGCTGCCGTGGGTGACCTTCCGCCTCAACGACGGTCCCTACCCCGACAAGGCGACCCTGCAGTTCTTCGACGCCCCCTTCGCGCTGAGCGGGTTCCGCCTGCACACGCTGGTGCTCGGCGTCCTCGCCATCGTCGTGCTGTTCCTCCCGCTGCCCAGGCGCAGGGTGCTGCGCGCGCTCGGCCTCGGCGCGATCGGCATCGCGCTGGTGAACATCCTCTTCCCGGTGATCGACGGCGGCGGTCTCGGCGCGATCACCTCCGACGGCGAGACCTTCGCCTTCGGCGGCATCGCGACCCTCGTCGCGGGCCTGCTGCTGCTGTTCGCCGCCAAGACCGGTGGCGTGTTGGAACCGGTACCGCACTGGAAGGCCGCGGTCCCCAGGCTCGTCGCCTACGCGGTGCTGGTCATCTCCTTCGTCGTGCTCCTGCTCGTCGTCGCGATGATGCTCAACGCCGGTGGTCAGGGCGGTGTCGGCAACCCGTACGCTGGCCCGATCTTCCTGTCCCTGCTCGCCTTCCTGGCCGGTGTGCTCGGCACGCTACAGGCGATCGGCCTCACCACCTGGATCTCCGCGCTGTCGGACCAGCACAAGTGGTTCAGCGTCGTGGTGCTGCTGCTGGTGGCGCTCGGGTTGCCGTTCACCGAGGCGGGCACCGACTACTGGATGACGACGGCGGCCAACATCGGCGTGTACGCCGCGACCGCCATCGGCCTCAACATCGTCGTCGGCCTCGCCGGTCTGCTCGACCTGGGGTACGTGGCGTTCCTGGGCATCGGCGCGTTCGTCGCGGCGAACTTCTCAGGTGCCGCGGCCGCCGCGTTCGACATCGAGCTGCCGTTCGTGGTGGCGGCGATCATCGCCGCGGTCGTGGCGGGCATCTTCGGCGCCGTCGTCGGATCCCCGACGCTACGGGTGCGCGGTGACTACCTGGCCATCGTGACCCTTGCCTTCGGTGAGATCTTCAAGAAGGCCGCGCAGAACAACATCGGCGACCTGACCGGTGGCGCGAACGCCATCCCCAACGTGCCGCCGATCAACTGGTTCGGTCAGTCCTTCGAGAAGCCGCTGACCATCGGCTCGGTAGAGCTGCCTTCCGGCGTTCTCTACTACGTGCTGATCATCGTGCTGGTGGCTCTGGTCATGGTGGTGTTCGCGAACCTCAAGAACTCGCGCATCGGCCGTGCCTGGATCGCCATCCGCGAGGACGAGGACGCCGCGCGGGCCATGGGCATCAAGACCGGGCAGGCGAAGATCCTCGCCTTCCTGATCGGTGCGACGCTGGCGGGCCTGGCGGGCGCGGTGTTCGCGCACAAGACGTCCACAGTGGCCTACGACAGCTTCCAGTTCATCGAGTCGGTGACGCTGCTCGCCGCGGTCATCCTCGGCGGCATGGGGTCCATCCCGGGCGCCGTGCTCGGTGCCGCGCTGCTGCTGGTGCTGCCGGAGAAGCTGCGCGAGTTCTCCGACTACCGGCTCATGCTGTTCGGCCTGGCACTGGTGCTGATCATGCGGTTCCGGCCGCAGGGCCTGGTGCCCGACCGGCACCGCAGGGCCGAACTCGCCGACGAGGGCGCCGACGGGGTGCCGATCGAGGAGCTCAACGTGCACGACACCCCCGGTGACGAGAAGGCGGTGACCCGATGAGCGCGCCCCCGGTGCTCGCCGCCAACAGCGTGTCGATGGTCTTCGGTGGCCTCACCGCGCTGTCCAACGTCAGCCTGCGCCTGCAGGAGGGCCAGATCCTCGGGCTCATCGGGCCCAACGGCGCGGGTAAGACCACCTTCTTCAATTGCCTCACCGGCCTGTACTCGCCCACCACGGGCAACGTGCAGCTGCGCGGCAAGGTCCTGCCGACCGACCCGGCCGCGGTGACCGTCGCCGGTGTCGCCCGCACCTTCCAGAACATCCGGCTGTTCCCCAGCATGACCTCGCTGGAGAACGTCCTGGTGGGGCGGCACGCGCGGATGAAGCAGGGCCCGCTGGCCTCGCTGTTCCACGGCCCCGCCTACCAGAAGGGCGAGCGGGACGCGCGAGACCGCGCGCTCGAGCTGCTGGAGTTCGTCGGGCTCGGCAAGGCGCACGACGAACTGGCCCGCAACCTGCCCTACGGCGACCAGCGCAGGCTCGAGATCGCCCGCGCGCTGGCCACCGACCCGAAGGTGCTGCTGCTCGACGAGCCCACCGCGGGCATGAACCCGCAGGAGACCGAGGCGACGAGGCAGCTGATCTTCGCGATCCGCGAGACCGGCGTTGCCGTGGTCGTCATCGAGCACGACACGAAGTTCATCTTCTCGTTGTGCGACCACGTCTCCGTGCTCGTGCAGGGCCAGCTGCTGGTCGAGGGCACGCCGGACGTGGTGCGCGCCGACCCCAGGGTCATCGAGGCGTACCTGGGCAAGCCGCCGGACGAGGTCGAGGCCGAGGTGCGCCAGTACGCCGACGAGGTCGCGCACGGTGGGCCAGAAGCGACCCAGGTCATCCAGCCGGTCCGCGACCAGGACGGCCACGAGGGAGGCAAGCGGTGACCGCACTGCTGGAGGTGCAGAACCTCAGCGTCGCCTACGGCGCCATCGAGGCCGTCCGGGACGTGTCGTTCGCCGTCGGCGAGGGCCAGATCGTCAGCCTCATCGGCAGCAACGGCGCGGGCAAGACCACGACGCTGCGCACCATCTCGGGTCTGCTGCGGCCCAAGTCCGGCACCATCCTGCTGGAGGGCAAGCCGATCGCGGACCTCGCCGCGCACACCATCCTGGAACGCGGCGTCGCGCACTGCCCCGAGGGCCGCAGGCTCTTCGGCCGGATGACGGTCGAGGAGAACCTGCAACTCGGCGCCTACGTCCGCAAGGACTCCGGCGTCGCCGCGGACATGCAGCGGGTGTACGACCTGTTCCCGGTGCTCGGCCAGCGCCGAACCCTCAAGGCGGGCCTGTTCTCCGGCGGCGAGCAGCAGATGCTCGCCATCGGCCGCGCCATGATGTCGCGCCCCCGCCTGCTCATGCTCGACGAGCCCTCCATGGGCCTCTCGCCGATCATGACCCAGCGGATCTTCGACACCATCAAGGAACTGCAGGCCGCGGGCACCACCATCCTGCTGGTCGAGCAGAACGCCCTGGCGGCGTTGGCCCTGTCCGACCGGGGGTACGTGGTCGACCTCGGGCGCACGACGCTGGAAGGTCCGGGGCACGAGCTCCTGGCCGACGAGCGGGTGCGGGCGGCTTATCTGGGCGAGGACTGACGTTCTTCTGGGATTGGGCCGCATCCGGGGTTCCCGGGCGCGGCCCTTTCCTTTGTGGACAGTTGTGGTGACGGGGCTGGTTGCCGGGTTTTGGGCGGCTTTGTTTGCTGGTCGCTGATGTGGGTTACCTGCTGGGGCTCGACGTGGCGATCCTTGGCGCGACATTCACCCGGCTCAGCGACAGAAGTTGTCCACATGTGGATCTTCGGCGCCCTGTTTCAAGATCGCCTGTCGGTGGGTGCCGATAGACTGGCACTGGGACGCCCCCCGGAGTGGGTGGGGGCTGGGCGGGGGTCCTCGCGGGCGCGCGAGGCGGCGATTTCGGGGAGCCGTGTCTGGGTACCGGTCGCTTGGCGGGGGTCGGGGCTGGCCGGGTGGGGCGGGGATCGCGGGGCGGCAGGCTGGGGCAGGGGGCGCTGTGCTGTCGTGCGGGAGTGCTGGTGTTGGGCGAGAGCTGCGCCGTCGGGCGGGAGCGGTGACCTTGGGCTGGAACGGTGCAGTCGGGCGAGCGCGGGGCTGTCGTGCAGGAGCGGGGCTGTCGCGCGGGAGTGGAGATGTCGAGCAGGAGCGGCGATGTCGGGCGAGGGCGGTGCAGCCGGGCGGGAGCGGGGCTGTCGAGCCGGAGCGGGGCAGCCGGGCGGGAGTGGCGCCGTCGGACGAGAGTGGGGCTGTCGGGCGGCAGTGGCGAGCCGGTGATCTTGGGCTGGAGTGGCGCCGTCGCGGAGTCGATCGCCTGGATGCGGGCAGCGAGGGTTCGCCGCGTCGTCGCCCTGTCGCCCTGTCGTCGTGCGGAGGCGGCGCTGTCGGGCGGGAGTGCTGATGTCGAGCCGGAGCGGCGCTGTCGAGCCGGAGCAGTGCTGTTGGGCAGGAGCGGGGCAGCCGGGCTGGAGCGGGGCAGCCGGGCTGGAGCGGGGCAGCCGGGCTGGAGCGAGGCCGTCGGGCTGGAGCGAGGCCGTCGGATGGGAGCGGCGATGTCGGGCGAGGGCAGTGCAGTCGGGCGAGAGTGGTGCAGTCGGGCGAGAGTGGTGCAGTCGGGCGAGAGTGGTGCAGTCGGGCGAGAGTGGTGCAGTCGGGCGAGAGTGGTGCAGTCGGGCGAGAGTGGTGCAGTCGGGCGAGAGTGGTGCAGTCGGGCGAGAGTGGTGCAGTCGGGCGAGAGTGGTGCTGTCGAGCCGGAGCGGTGCTGTTGGGCAGGAGCCGGTGCTGTTGGGCAGGAGCGACGCTGTCCTGCGGGAGCAGCGCCGTCGGGCGGGAGTGCCGATGTCAGGCGGAAGCGGCGATGTCGGGCGGGAGCCGGGTGGCCTGGGGCTGGAAGCGTTCCAGGAGCACCGCCGGGCGGCACGACGGGCGTCGGGCCTACGCGGGTGGGGTCTCGCCGGGGGCCTTGGTGATGGTGACGCAGGTCAGGCGGGCGGTGCAGGTTCGGCGGTCGTGGTCGTCGGTGATGGTGATCTCGAAGGTCGAGGTCGTCCTGCCGACGTGCAGGGGGACGCAGACCGCGGTGACCAGGCCGGAGCGGACGGCGCGGTGGTGGGTGCAGGACAGTTCCAAGCCGACCGCGAGCTTGCCTTCGGGGGCGTTGAGCACCGCGGCGATCGAGCCGAGGGTCTCGGCGAGGACGGCGTTCGCGCCGCCGTGCAGCAGGCCGTAGGGCTGGAGGTTGCCCGCCACCGGCATGGTGCCCACCAGCCGCGTGGGGGTCCAGTCGGTGATGTCGATGCCGAGCTTGTCCGGCAGGAACTGGTCGGCCACCTCCGGGCGCGCCCCGGGCAGCTTGTCGCGGTCGATCCCGCTCATGGGTCCTCCGAAGGGTGTCGGTGCCCCACCCTAGACTCGGACCGTGCCTGCGAAGACTGAGACCCGTACCACCCCCCGGCTGCTGCTCATCGACGGCCACTCGATGGCGTACCGGGCGTTCTTCGCGCTGCCCAAGGAGAACTTCCAGACCGGCACCGGCCAGCACACCAACGCCGTCTACGGCTTCACCTCGATGCTGATCAACCTGCTGCGCGACGAGGCGCCCACCCACCTCGCGGTGTGCTTCGACGTCTCGCGCAAGACCTTCCGCACCGACCACTTCGCCGAGTACAAGGCGAACCGCAGCGCCAGCCCGGACGAGTTCAAGGGCCAGGTCAGCCTGATCGAGGATGTCCTGGGCACGCTGAACATCCCGAAGCTGGCCAAGGACAACTACGAGGCCGACGACCTCATCGCCACCCTGACCACGCAGGCCACCGCCGCCGGGTTCCAGGTCGCGATCTGCACCGGCGACCGCGACGCGCTGCAGCTGGTCACCGACGACGTCACCGTGCTCTACCCGGTCAAGGGCGTCTCCGAGCTGGCCCGCTACACCCCGGAGTTGGTGCAGCAGAAGTACGGCCTGACCCCGGCGCAGTACCCGGACTTCGCGGCGCTGCGCGGCGACCCCAGCGACAACCTGCCCAACATCAAGGGCGTCGGCGAGAAGACCATCACCAAGTGGATCCAGCAGTTCGGCTCCCTCGGTGAGCTGGTCGACCGGGTGGACGAGGTCAAGGGCAAGGCGGGCGAGGCGCTGCGCGCGAACCTGGCCGCGGTGCTGCTCAACCGCCAGCTGACCGAGCTGGTCCGCGACGTCGAGCTCGAGATCGGGCCGGACGACCTCGAGGTGCGCGACTGGGACCGCGACGCGGTGCACCGGCTCTTCGACGAGCTCGAGTTCCGGGTGCTGCGCGACCGGCTGTTCGCGACCCTGTCCACCGCCGAACCCGAGGCCGAGGAGGGCTTCGAGGTCAGCGGCGGCGCCGTCGCGGCGGGGGAGCTGCCCGGCTGGCTCGCCGCGAACGCCCCCAGGGGCACCCGGATCGGACTGTCCTTCCGGGAGGTCGCGACCGGCGTGTCCGGGCAGGCCGTGGAGCTCAAGTCGGTCGCGCTGGCCACGGCGGGGGGCGAGGGCGTCTACGTCGACGTCACCACCCTCACCGAGGACGACGAGAAGGCGTTCAGCGACTGGCTGGCCGACCCGCAGGCGCCCAAGCTCGCCCACGACGTCAAGCGCTCCCTGCACGCCATCCGCCACCGCGGCTGGGAACTCGCGGGCCTGGCCACCGACACCGCGCTCGCCGCGTACCTGGTGCGCCCCGGCCAGCGCACCTTCAACCTCGACGACCTGGTCTTGCGCTACCTGCAGCGCGAGCTGCGGGTCGAGGACGGCGACGGCGAGCAGCAGCTGTCCCTGCTCGACGACGAGGGCGACGACGACCGCAAGCTGGCCGCCGGGGAGATCCTGCGCGCCCGTGCGATCGCCGAGTTGGCCGACGCGCTCGACACCGCGCTCGCCGAGACCGGGCAGGCGCCGCTGCTGGCCGACATGGAGCTGCCGCTGCTGCGGGTGCTGGCCGAGCTGGAGGCGGTCGGCATCGCCGTCGACGGCGAGCGGCTGTCCATCCTGGAGTCGGAGTTCGCCGCCAGGGTGCGCGACGCCGAGCGGGCCGCGTTCGACGTGATCGGCAAGGAGATCAACCTCGGCTCGCCCAAGCAGTTGCAGGTCGTGCTGTTCGACGAGCTGCAGATGCCCAAGACCAAGCGCACCAAGACCGGCTACACCACCGACGCCGAGGCGCTGACCACGCTCTACGAGCAGACCGAGCACCCGTTCCTGGCGCACATGCTCGAGCACCGGGACGCCACCAGGCTGCGGGTCACCGTCGAGGGCCTGATCAAGTCGGTGTCCGAGGACAGCCGCATCCACACCACGTTCAACCAGACCATCGCCGCCACCGGCCGGTTGTCCTCCACCGAGCCCAACCTGCAGAACATCCCGATCCGCACCGAGGCCGGGCGCACCATCCGCGAGGCGTTCGTGGTCGGCGCTGGCTCCGCGGAGCTGCTCACCGCCGACTACAGCCAGATCGAGATGCGGATCATGGCGCACCTGTCGGAGGACGCGGCGCTGATCGAGGCGTTCAACTCCGGCTTCGACTTCCACGCCGCCACCGCCGCGCGCGTGTTCACCGTCGAGCCGACCGCGGTGTCGCAGGAGCAGCGCGCCAAGATCAAGGCGATGAACTACGGCCTGGCCTACGGCCTGTCCGCCTACGGCCTGTCCCAGCAGCTGCGGATCTCCACCGAGGAGGCCCGCGGCCTGATGGACGACTACTTCCAGGGCTTCGGCGGGGTCCGCGACTACCTGCACGAGGTGGTGGCGCGGGCGCGCAAGGAGGGCTACACCGAGACCCTGTTCGGCCGCCGCCGCTACCTGCCCGACCTCACCAGCGACAACCGGCAGCGCCGCGAGATGGCCGAGCGGATGGCGCTCAACGCCCCCATCCAGGGCAGCGCGGCCGACATCATCAAGGTCGCCATGCTCAACGTGCACCGCGAACTGGTCGCCGCCGGTCTGCGCACCAGGATGTTGCTGCAGGTCCACGACGAACTGGTGCTCGAGGTGGCCGACGGCGAGCGCGAGCAGGCCGAGGCGCTGGTCCGCGCGCAGATGGCGGCCGCGTTCTCGATGCGCGTCCCGCTCGACGTGTCGGTCGGGTTCGGCCAGTCCTGGAACGAGGCCGCGCACTAGTCGAAGATCCTCCCCGGAGCAGGGGAGGGGATCGTGCGGAGCGAACCGCTCGGTGGGTCCGCGGCGACGGCGGCGGTGCGCCGCGCGGTGCTGCGGTCGGTGGCGGGTCTGGTGGTCGGGGCGGCGCTGTTCGTCGCCGGTGGGCTGCTGGGCTCCGCGATCGACGGCAGGCGGGCCGACCTGCTCGCCGACGGGGTACGCGTGTCCGGTGTGGTTGTCGGCGTGGTGGAACGCGGCCGCTTGGCGTCCGGGTCGGTCGAGGTCCGGTTCGCGGTGGACGGTCAGGACCGGGTGCGTTCGCTGGCTCTTGTCGTGCCGGACGCGCTGCCGCGTGTCGGCGACCTGATCACCCTGTTCTACGACGCGGCGGAGCCGGAGCAGGTGGCGTCGGCGCAGGCGGGTACCGAACCGCCGTTGGTACTAGCGGCCGCCCACCTTGGTGCGTTCGTCGCCGCGGTAGGTCTAACGGCTGCGGGCGCAGTCCTCACCGGCAGGTGGTCCCGCCGGTTGTTCGCGGTCCGCCGCCACGGTTGGCGCTCCGGCACCGCTACCGCCGACTCCGGCGCGCTGCGGGTCAACCTGGACGTCGCGGGCGTGGTCGTCGTCGAGGCGCACCGCGCCCCCGCCCGCACTGGCCGCGTCCTGCTCGGCGGCACCACCGGGGCCGCGGTCCTCGTCTTCGCCGACGGCCGGGTGGTCTCGGGACGAGAGCTTCCTGGGCGGGTGCCGGACTGAGATCATGGCGTTCACCAGGGGGAGGTGACCGGGCTCGTGAGTCGGGTCGAGGGGTTCCGCGGCGCGCTGGTGTCCCTGCTGGCCGCCGTCGTGACCGACGTCCACCACAGCACGCGGACCGGGGACTGGATGAAGGTCCGCTTCGCCATCCCCGGCGACAAACGCGAGCACAACCTGCCCCTCGCTCTCCGCGATCATCCCGATGCTCGGCAGCCTCGCCCTGGTCGTCCTGGCGGGCCTGCTCGCGGTCAACGGCATCCGGGACGCGGTGGCGGCGCGACGGGTGAACCGGCCCGGTAGGCGCCGCGCGCGGGCCCCGAACGGCGACGGCAGGCACAGCCGCTGACCGTCCCCTTGAGTCACGGTGCTCGGCTCGCCGTGTCCCCGAGCGATCGCCGACGCCGGGCCGCACTCGGTGTGCCCGGTGATCCAGCACCTCTGGCCGTCCGCGACGACCGGGAATCCGGGCGTCGGGTGGGTTAGCTTTACCGGAGGACCCCCTCCGGTCCCTCCTGGACATCCCGCGTCGGCACGCCCGGTCGCCTGGCTCTGCCTCGGCCCGGTCGAGCGGCTCCGGGAGGTCCCGGGTACGGCGTGCGGAGCCGCGTCCCGACGGCACCGCCTGAGACTTCAGGAGGCGACGTGGCGATCAGAAGAGCGTTGGTACTCGGCGGCACCGGCATGCTTAACGGCTGCGCCTTGCGACTAGTGGCCAACGGCTGGCGCGTAGTGCTGCCATCCCGCCACTACGCCCCACTGCCTGCCGACCACCACACGGGTACCGGTAGGGCTATCTGGGTAGAAGCCGACTGGTCAAAACCCCACACCCTCGCCACCAAAGCCGCCCACGTCCTCGGCGCCCCCGCCGACCTCCTCATAACCTGGCTCCCCGACGAAGCCCTCCCCCCGACGCTGCGCGCCATAGAACCCCTCCTGGCCCCCGGCGCCCCGGTAGTCGAAACCCACGCCGCCCGCGACCGCTGGCCCACCCCACTCCCCAACCACCCCACCCACCACGTCGTCCTGACCCCCATCGGCTACGCGGGCCGCACCCGCCGCCCCACCCAAACCGAGATCACCGAAGCCCTCCTCCACACCACCCGCCGAGCCCTGGTCACCGCGGCCCACTCCTAGCCCTCGAGCGCCGCTTCCGAGTCTCGCCGTAGTTGTCCCGGTCTATGCCTAAGAAGCACGCCGCGAATCTCCTAACCCGCGCGACGAGCCCTACGCGGACTCCACCAGCGCAACCAGGACCCGCCTGCTCCGGCCCACTGCGCGCGAGTTCAGACCTGTCCACATCCCCGCCAACCATCCACAGCCCACTCCGCACCCCTATTGACAACCCGCTCGGCTCGATAGGTTCAGAGATGGGCCCCCGGCCCCCGGGAGGGAGGGCCCCGGCCGCGGAGTTGATCTTGGTCGGCGGCGGCTTCCGGGGCCGGGTGGGCCGGTTTTAGGGCCAG
The DNA here is from genome assembly GCF_003663795.1 of Actinokineospora cianjurensis. Lineage (NCBI taxonomy): Bacteria > Bacillati > Actinomycetota > Actinomycetes > Pseudonocardiales > Pseudonocardiaceae > Actinokineospora > Actinokineospora cianjurensis. Next base: position 1,132,500 of record NZ_RCDD01000002.1, on the reverse strand, counting down.
ATGGGGCCGTTTTCAGGGTCGGGCGGGCCGGTTCTTGGGCTAAGTGGGGGCGACCTCACAGGGTCGGGCGGGCCGGTTCTTTGGGGCTAGATGGGGGCCGATTTCAGGGCCGGGAGGGGCGGTTCTAGGGCCAAGTGGGGGCGATCTCAGGGTCGGGCGGGGCGGCTTCGGGGTGGAGTTCGCGGTATGCGAAATGCACGGACCGGGCCAGGCGGCTTGGCGTGCAATGGGTGGGGTGGGCGGGTCAGCGGTGGGTTGGCCTGGGCCGCAGGGGATCCAGGCCCTGTGAGAGGCCGCCTGCCTCGGCTGGCCGGGCGCCGCTTGGGGGCGATCGGAGCCGCGGCGGGGTGCTCAGGGGGTGCGCAGTCCTCGTACCAGGCCGATCACCGAGTCCCGCACCTCGTCCAGGGTCTGCTCCGGGTTGAACACCAGCCAGTCCAGCGACACCACCAGCACCGTCCCGAACAGCGCCGACGCGGCCGTCGGGACCTGGACCCCGCCGGGCAGTTCCCCCGCGTCCGCGAGCACCCGCAGCTTCCCCCGGATGATCGACGTTACCTCCTCCCGCAGCAGCGACAGCGTCTGCTGCCACTGCCCGGGAGTCCGCCACAACTCGCTCACCAACAGCTGCGCGAACGTCGGGTACTCCGCGAAGAACCCCAACATCCCCCCGACCAACGCCGTCAACGTGTCCGCGGCCGACCCCTCCGCGCCCCGGAGTCTGGCGGCCAACAAATCGACCCCGTACCGCAGCAGTGCGTCGACGAGGCCGTCCTTGCTGCCGAAGTTGTAGTAGACCGTCCCCTTGGCAACGCCCGCCTCGGCGGCGATGTCGTCCACCGTCAGGCCGACCATGCCCTTGGTGCCCGCGAGCCGCAGGGTGGCGTCGAACAGCTTGCGCTTGGTGGCGTTGGTCCTACCGGGGCGCGTCGCCGTCACAGCACCAGTTCCGGCTTGAGGCGGGCTGGGGTCCACACGCGTTGGCGGCGGGCGGCCAGGGTCGACACGGTGAGTCCTCCGATCAGGTAGGCCAGCAGCACACCGACGTCGGTGCCGATGCCGCCGGAGGCGCCACCGTAGAGCAGGTGGCGCAGGCCGTCGACCACGTAGCCCATCGGCAGCACCCGGTGCAGCGGGATCAGCGCCTCCGGCAGCGTCTGCCAGGGGAACGTGCCGCCCGCGCTGATCAGCTGCAGGATCAGCACCACCAGCGCCACGAACTTGCCGACCGGGCCGAGGAACGCGTTGAGCGCGTGCACCACCGACACGAACGCCAGCGAGGTCAGCACCAGGAACCCGAGGGTGGCCAGCGGGCGCGCCGGGTGGATGCCGATCAGCGTGGTGACCGCGGCGAACATGATCACGACCTGGGCGACGCCGAGCGCGGCCGGGGTGAGCCAGCCCGCCAGCGCGGTGCGGGCCGCGGAGTGACCGGCGGCCATGGCGCGGGCCGAGAGCGGGCGGATCAGCAGGAACAGCACGAACGCGCCGATCCACAGGGCCAGGCCCAGGAAGAACGGGGCGAGCCCGGCGCCGTAGCTGCCCGCGCTGTTCTCGCCGACGGTGTGCACCGACACCGGGTCGCCGATGGTCTGCGCGGTGGCGTCGCGGGTCGCGTCGTCCGGGTGCGGGATCTGGCCGAGACCGGCGGTGAGGCCGTCGCGCAGCTGGACGGAGCCGTCGGACAGGGACTTGGTGCCCGCGGCGAGCTCGTCGGCGCCGGTGACCGCCCTGGTCTCGCCGTCGCGCAGCTGCAACGCCCCGGTGCGCAGCTGGGACGTGCCGGAGGCCAGGTCACGCGCGCCACCGGCCGCCTCGGAGATGCCACCCGAGAGCGCGGGAGCGGCCGCGGCGAGCGTCTCCGCCCCGTTCGCGACCTGGTCGGCGCCGGTGGCCAGCGCCCGCAGCTGCCCACTGGCGGAGTGCACCTGCGTGTTCGCCTGCTCGACCGGTGTGCGCAGGGTCCGCAGCCGCGCCAGCACCCGCTCGACGTCGGCGTCCGGCAGCCCGGCGTCGCGCAGGCTCTGCTCGATGCCCGTGTCCAGCTCGTCGAGGTGGTTCACCGCGGCCTGCGCGGCGGCCGACAGGTTCTCCGCCGTGCGCGCGGCCTGGTCGTTGCCGGTCGCGACCTTGCGCGCGCCGGTCGCCAGCTGCGTCGTCTGCGCGGGCAGGTCCTTCGTCTTGGACTCCAGGGTGTCCAGACCGGTCGACAGCTTCTTGGTGCCCGCCGCCGCCGCGGTGGTGCCGTCGGCGAGCTTGGTTGCCCCGTCCGCCAGTTCGCGCTGACCCGCCGCGAGCTGGCTCGCGCCCGTGTTGGCCCGCGACGCGCCGTCGGCCAGTTGCGACGCGCCGTCCGCGGCCTGCCGGGTGCGCTCGTAGACGGTGCCGAAACCGACCAGGAACTTCTCCGCCGCCTCCGTGCCCACCGACGCCGCGACCGACTCGCGCACCGCGCTGACCACCCGGTCCGCGATGGTGCCGACCAGGTAGTTGTTGGCGTCGTTGGTGGTCACCGTGATCATGCCCTGGCGCGGCGCGAAGTCCGACGACGACGCCAGCGACGCGGAGAAGTCGTCCGGCAGCGTGATCGAGAAGGTGTACTTGCCGGTGCGCACGCCCTCCTCGGCGGTCGGGGCGTCCACCTCCTGCCAGTCGAACTTCCCGGACGCGGCCAGCTGGTCGGCCACCTTGCGCCCCGCCTCCAGCCGCGAGCCGTCCGAGCGCGTGACGCCCTTGTCGGTCACCACGAGCGCGGCCGGGATCTTGTCCAACCGGTTGTACGGGTCGGCGTTGGCGTACAGGTAGAGCGAGCCGTAGAGCAGCGGCACCAGCACGAGCGCCAGGACGGCGAGCTTGGGCAGCGTGCCGGAGCTGATCCGGCGCAGCTCGTTGCGGGCGAGGCGGAAGACGCTCACAGGGTCGACTCCAGGGGGGCGGGCTGGTCCGACTCGCCGAGCCGGGCCGGGATCATGGGCAGGCGCAGCGCGGTGGACGTCCCGCACAGCACGACGACCGCGTGGCCGTCGCGGGCGTGCGCCATCGCCGTGGGCAGCCAGTCGGCCGGGTTGCTGGAGTGCCGGTCGGGGGTGTCGATCACCAGCAGCTCGGCGCCGGGGCGGCGCGCGGCCAGCCCGGTCAGCAGCGCGACCCTGGCCGCGCCGGGCACGTCCTCGAAGCGGGTCCCCGGCTCCAAGCCGTGCTCGTCGAGCAGCGCGGTGGTCGCGGTCCTGCGTTTGCGCGCCCCGGCCAGCGCCAACTCCTCGGCGATCACGTCGGCCACCCGCAGGTTCGGCTCCGGCGCGGTCACCTCCGGGGCGTCCACCAGCACGGCGTGCGCCCGCAGTTCACCACCCGACGGGGTGACAGAACCCTCCGACGGAGTGATGCGACCGGTCAGGGCGAGGCCGAACGCGGTATGCCCGGCGTTGGGTTCACCGGCGACCACCACCAGCTCACCCGCGCGCACCCGCAACGACGTCGGCTCCAGCAGCCGCCCGTGCGCGCCGGTGACCACGACCTGGTCCGCGTGGACCTCCATAGCGCCTCCCCGTAGTTGAACTGACTGGTCAGTTCAAATAGTGCGCCGGGTCGGCTCTGTTCGCAACCGGGCGCGGGGTGATCCCGGTGACTCGATCGGGGGAACCCGGGGACGAACCGGACCATCAGAACCCGCGTGACAAGACAGCTGAAACTGCTCATCGGCGGCCTGGTGTGCGCGCTCGCGCCCTACGTGTTCTTCGTCGGCATCACCGAGACCAAGCGGGTCAACGGCCAGGTCGTCGTCCACGAGTCACTCAACATCGGCGGCCTCATCGCCGCGCTCGGCGCCATCGCGATCGCCTGGACCATGGCGATGAAGTGGGAAACCACCGCCGACAAGGCCCCGCACTGGCGGATCGCCGCGGCCGTGATCGCCCTGCTGGGCGCCTTGCAGCTCGCGATCAGCCTCGACCTGGTCGGCTAGCCCTCCTCTTTTCACCCGGTTCAGCGACAGAAGTTATCCACATCTGGATCTTGGGTGGGGTGCTTTCAAGATCGACTATCGGGGGGTGCCGGTAGACTGGGCACTGGGACGCCCCCCGGTGTGGGCGGGGGCTGGGCCGGGACGGGACCGCGCGCGAAGCGGTTGGTTTGGGGCTAGAGGGCTCGTGGGGGTTAGAGGGCTTGCGCGGTGTAGGGGCGCCTGAGTTGGGTTGGGGTGTGGATTGCTCTGATCTCGGTCGCTGGTCTGCCGTGCCTTCTTTGACAGCTTGCGGCCGGGTCCGAGGGTGGGGTCAGTTGCTGGCGTGGGCGGTGTTGTCGAGCCAGTGGCGGGCGAGGGTGATGTCGCCGTCGGTGGTGGTGTTGGCGAGGGGGAGTCGTCGGGTCAGGGTCAGCAGGAGGGATTGGGCTGGGCCTGACACCGTCACGTCGGCTTGCTGGGTGCCGGGCTGCCAGGTGGCTCCGTCGGGTCGGCGTTCGACGAACCAGGCGTCGGTGGTGTCGGTGGCCAGCCAGTGCAGGGTCTGGCCGGTGCCCTGGATAGCGCGGGCGGACTCGGGCCGCTGCAGCGCCCAGGTGGGGGAGGTCAGCATCGTGAAGTGGTTGCTGATGAGCGCGGCCGCGATGTCGGCGTCGACTTCGGCCGGTCGGCCCGCCGCGGCGGCCGCGTCAAAGCCGTGGACGACGGCCTCGTTGAGCATGCTGGACAGCCAGAACCGCGTCCCGGACCGCCCGTCGCCCGCGGCGTTGAACACCGGGGCGTCCAGCGCGTCGTCGGAGCACGCGTTCGCGACCCGCTGGGCGGACTCCGACAACCATCCCTGCCACTGACGGGGATCGGTGGGGGGCACGGCCAGCTCCGTGGGCAGCTGGGTGGGGTCGGTGACGCGCCGCTCGATGATCTCCGCGACCCAGTGCTGGGCCTGGCCGAGGTGCCCGACCAGATCGGCGACGGTCCACTTCGGGGTCGTGGGCACAGCGGTACCGGGTCCGGCCGCCGTCGCCGACTCCGCCAGCCGCCGGGTGTGGTCGACGATCGCTCGCCGGGCGTGGTCCACGTTCAGCTCGGTCATGGTTGGTCCTCCGTCATCGTCCTGCTCCAACCACACGTCGAACGGCGCCAGCCCGGATCGACACACCCGCCGCGCCACTTTCCCGGCCCACGTCGAGAGCCGAGGCGCTGGCGTCCTGCTCTGTCCACTGTGGACGCACCGCTCGCCCGTCCGGCCGTTGTCGATCTCCCACCGATCGACTTGAGCCCGGCGCCGCCGCCAGCGGGGGCGCCCATGCACCTGACCTGGGGTTTCCCGCTCCGGCCGACCTCGACATTCACCCGTTCCAGCGACAAAAGTTATCCACATGTGGATCTTCGCGCGGCCGTTTCAAGATCCTCTGTCGGCGGCTACCGGTAGGCTGGGACCTGGGACGCCCCCCGGAGAGGGTGGGGGCTGGGGCCGGACTGGCGTGCGCGCGCGAAGCGGGGGCGGTGGGGCAAGAGCGGGGCGGTGGGGCAAGAGGCGCTGGAGGGTAAGAGGGCGCTGGAGGGTAAGAGGGCGCTGGGGGTGAGAGCGCGTTGTGGGGAAGTGGGCGTTGCGGGTAAGCGAGCGTTGCGGGTAGAGGGCGTTGCGGGGTAAGGGGATTCCGCTCAGGGGGGCTAGCGGATGGCGGTGGCGGGGCGGGTTTCCCAGACGGTCCATAGGGGGCGGTAGCCCTGGCGGGCCCAGAAGATCGGGGAGACCGGGTTCGGCGGGTTGTAGTAGAGGAACGAGCCGACTGTGGTGGGGCCCAGTAGTTCCGCGTGGGCGACGTCCATCAGGGTGCGGCCGACTCCGGTGCCTCGGGCGGATGGCAGTACGGACAGGCAGTTCACGTACCCCCAGCGCCCGTGGCGGACCCGGGTTTCCGCCCACGAGCCGCGCACGGAGTCGGTGTGCCAGCCCTCGGCGTGGCCGACCGGGATCCCGTCGACCTCCGCGATCCACACCGGGTCGCCCTGGGCGAGGTGGCGGCGCAGGGTTTCCCGCTTGATGCTCGCCGCGCCCGCGCGCAGGACGGCGCCGCCCACCAGGCTCGAGTACTCGACCTCGGCCATCGCGGAGGCCACCAGGGCGTCGAGGTCGCCGAGGACCGCGCGGCGGACCGTCGCGGGCGAGGTGCCGCCGGACGGGTCAGGGCCGCCGGTGCGGACGGCCAGGACCGCGAGCGGGACGAACCCGTGCGCGAGGAACGCCGCCGTCGCCGTGACGTCGCGGCTGGGCCAGGTCGACAGGCACGCCGAGTCGCGGCCGGGGGACAGGTTGGCCACGATCGACGGCCACCTGCGCAGCAGCGCGTCCACCCCGGCGCCGCCGCTCGACCCCACCATCGGGTGCAGCTCCCACACCTTCGCCGCCGACCACAGCGTCTGCGGCGTGCCGGGGTCCAGCGTGGTCTTCGTGATCATCCCGGCCACCCGCTCGCCGTCGGGCAGCGCCGCGGTGATCAGGTCGCCCGGCGGTGGCGCCACGGCGGCCGGCAGCAGCGGGTCGAGGGCGGCGAACCGGGCGGACTGCGCCTTGAGCAGGGGAGCGGTCACCGGCGGCAGCGGAAGATCGCGGTCCCCGGGAACAGTTCACCGCGCAACGGGCTCCACTGCCCCCACTCCTGCGTGTGCCCCTCCGGCCACTCCGGCTCGACCAGGTCGAACAGCTCTAAGCCTGCCGCGTTCAACGCCCGCACGTAGTCACCGAGCGTGCGGTGGTGCTCGACGTAGGTGGGCGTGCCGTCCTCGTCGACCTCTACATAAGGAGTGCGGTCGAAGTAAGAGCCCGTCACCCGGAGACCGTCCGGGCCCGGGTCGTCCGGGAAGATCCACCGCATCGGGTGGGTGACGGCGAACGTCCAGGTGCCGCCCGGCCGCAGGACCCGCGCCACCTCGGCGAACACCGCGCCGACGTCCGCGACGAACGGGACCGCGCCGAACGCCGAGCACGCGAGGTCGAACGACCCGGACGCGAACGGCAACCGCTCGGCGTTCGCCCGCACCAACGGCACGCGCGTCCCGGTCAGCGTGTTCGCCGCGGCCGCGTACCGCAGCATCCCGCTCGACAGGTCCAACGCCACCGCCCGCGCGCCCTGGTCCGCCAGCCACCGCGCACACGGGGCCGACCCGCAGCCGATCTCCAGCACGTCCTTGCCCGCGACCGGCCCGAGCAACCCCACCTCGGCCTCGCGCAGCCGCTCCGGGCACCACATGAAATCGCTGACGCCCAGGAACTCGCCGTGCTCGCGGTGGTAGTCGTCGGCGTCGGCGTCCCACCAGGCGATGTTCGCCGCGACCGACTCGGCGGAGCCCACCGCCATCCGCGCCACACCGGTCGTCCCCAAGGCATGCTCCGCGCTGGTCTCGCTCACCACCGGGTCATCCTGTCAGCCCGGACCCGGCAGGAACCGGCGGGAGGGTACCCCCGGGTTTGCCCGGCGATCGCGGGGCCGCGTAGGATACATCCGCGCGGTGGTAACGCGCTGCCCCGGGTTTCCTACCGCTGGGAAGCCGTCGGCGGGATGTGGTCCGGGGTGGCGTTCGTTGGCGGTGTTGGTTCCTGTGGTCCGGGTGTCCGTCGGCGGCACAACGCCGCGGCGCGCCCCAAGAACTGAACCCAGCGACCCCCAATCCGTACCGGAGCCACCTACCTAATGTCCACCGACACCACCATTGTCCCGGCTGCGTCCACGCCGAAGCAGCAGGTCGCCATCAACGACATCGGGACGGAGGAGGAGTTCCTCGCCGCGATCGACGCGACGATCAAGTACTTCAACGACGGTGACATCGTTGAGGGCACGATCGTCAAGGTCGACCGGGACGAGGTCCTGCTCGACATCGGCTACAAGACCGAGGGTGTCATCCCCTCGCGCGAGCTGTCGATCAAGCACGATGTCGACCCCGCCGACGTGGTCAGCGTCGGTGACGAGGTCGAGGCCCTGGTTCTCCAGAAGGAGGACAAGGAGGGCCGCCTGATCCTGTCCAAGAAGCGCGCTCAGTACGAGCGGGCCTGGGGCACGATCGAGGCACTCAAGGAGTCGGACGAGCCGGTCAAGGGCACGGTCATCGAGGTCGTCAAGGGTGGTCTCATCCTGGACATCGGTCTGCGCGGCTTCCTCCCCGCGTCGCTGGTCGAGATGCGCCGCGTGCGCGACCTGCAGCCGTACGTGGGCCGCGAGCTCGAGGCGAAGATCATAGAGCTGGACAAGAACCGCAACAACGTGGTCCTGTCCCGCCGCGCGTGGCTGGAGCAGACCCAGTCCGAGGTCCGCAGCGAGTTCCTCAACCAGCTGCAGAAGGGCCAGGTCCGCAAGGGCGTCGTGTCCTCGATCGTCAACTTCGGTGCGTTCGTGGACCTCGGTGGCGTCGACGGCCTGGTGCACGTCTCGGAGCTGTCCTGGAAGCACATCGACCACCCCTCCGAGGTCGTCGAGGTCGGCCAGGAGGTCACCGTCGAGGTGCTCGACGTGGACATGGAGCGCGAGCGCGTGTCGCTGTCGCTCAAGGCCACGCAGGAAGACCCGTGGCGCCAGTTCGCCCGCACCCACGCGATCGGTCAGATCGTGCCGGGCAAGGTCACCAAGCTGGTTCCGTTCGGTGCGTTCGTCCGCGTCGACGAGGGCATCGAGGGCCTGGTCCACATCTCCGAGCTGGCCGAGCGCCACGTGGAGATCCCGGAGCAGGTCGTGCAGGTCGGCAACGACGTCATGGTCAAGGTCATCGACATCGACCTCGAGCGGCGCCGCATCTCGCTCTCGCTGAAGCAGGCGAACGAGGGCTTCACCACCGAGACCGAGTTCGACCCGACCCAGTACGGCATGGCTGCCGAGTACGACCCCGAGGGCAACTACATCTACCCCGAGGGCTTCGACCCGGACACCCAGGAGTGGCAGGAAGGCTTCGAGAAGCAGCGCGAGGAGTGGGAGCGCCAGTACGCCGACGCGCACGCCCGCTACGAGCAGCACATGAAGCAGATCGCCAAGGCCGCGGAGGCCGACGCGGCCGCCGAGGCCGAGGGCGTCATCGCCAGCGCGACCGGCGGCGGCACCGAGCAGAACTACTCCTCCACCGGCGGCGGTGAGAAGCCCGCCCAGAGTGGCGGCACCCTCGCCAGCGACGAGCAGCTCGCGGCACTGCGCGAGAAGCTCTCCGGCGGCGTGTGAGCTAGCTGAGCTCCCCGAGGGCCCCGCACCTGTTCGCCAGGTGCGGGGCCCTCGGCTTTCCTGCGGACTTCGACAGGCCCCGAACGTGCTCTTTCGCCGGTGGGGATCGCGGTTTACCGTCTCCGGATGCGGACCCTGCTGCTGGCCCTGGTGATGGCGGTGGCGGCGGGCTGCACGTCGGCGCCGCCGCCCGCGGCCAAGGCGCCGGAGATTCCGCGGATCTCCACGAGCGCGGCGAAGCCGAGGGTGGAGCGGGTAGCGCTACCGGCGTCGTGCGGGCGGTTGCTGACTCGGCAGGATCTCGATGACGTGGTGGAGACCGTCATCACCGGGCGGACCGAGGTCGTGGTGGGGGTGGGGCTGCCGAAGATCGGTCGGACCGGTCGGATTGACTGCTACTACGGCATCCCGCAGGACCAGCCACCAGCAGCGGCGGTTCTTACCGTGGGCATGGCCGCTTACACCGATCAGACCTCAGCGCGGCAGCGGGTTCAGGAGACGGTCGACGCCGAGAGGGACAAGGGGATCGCGGCAGAGGAGATCAAGGTCGGTACGGATACCGGGTTCTTGATCGAAGGTGACACAAGGACCGTCGTAGTCGCGCACGGCACGCTCACGGTCGCGGTCACCGTCGCGAAGACCCTCGCCACTCCCGAACAGGTCGCGAAGCTGGCCGACCGGGCGCTCACCGAACGCTAAGCGGTACGGACCTGCGGGGCCCACGCGCGTTCCACGGCGGCCGCGGCAGCGCGGCGGCGCAAACCCGCGAGGCTGTGCCTGGCGGGCATCAGGACCACCGACCACCACGTCCGGTGTGCGGGCACGGACAGGTACTCGGTGCAGTGCACCAGGCCCGGCGTGCCGAGCCGGTGCCGTCCCCGGCGCCTCGTGTCGCGCATTGGTTCCTCCGCTTGGGTGATGGCCCTGAGGGCACCGTAGCCGGCTGAAGTGGCAAAACGCCGACATCCGCGCGGCGTGTCCCCGGCGCGCTTGTCAACAGTTCACCCGCCGACCACTCGGTGGTGGAAGAATGCGGCCCCATGCTGCGAGTCGGCCTCACCGGCGGGATCGGGTCAGGGAAGTCCACAGTGGCGGCCGCGTTGGCCGAGCACGGGGCGGTCGTCGTGGACGCCGACCGGGTCGCCAGGGAGGTCGTCGAGCCGGGCACCCGGGGGCTGGCCGCGATCGCCGCCGAGTTCGGGCCGGGCGTCCTCGTCGACGGCGTGCTCGACCGGCCCGCCCTGGCCGCCATCGTGTTCACCGACGACGCCGCGCGGCAGCGCCTGAACGCGATCGTGCACCCCCTTGTCCGGGAGCGCACCGCCGAGCTCGTCGCCGCCGCGCCGCCTGACTCGGTCGTCGTGCAGGACGTGCCGCTGCTGGTGGAGAACGGCATGGGCGCGCTGTACCACCTGGTCATCGTGGTCGACACCCCCGTCGAGGACCGGGTCCGCAGGCTGGTCGACCACCGCGGCCTCGCCGAGTCCGACGCCCGCGCCAGGATCGCCGCCCAGGCCGACGACGACGCCCGCCGCGCCGCCGCCGACATCTGGCTGTCCAACGCCGGGACCCCCGAGCAGACCAGGACCGCCGTCGACGCGCTGTGGACCGACCGGCTCGCCCCGTACGAGGCCAACACCCGCCTGCGCCGCTCGTTCAGCCGCGGTGCCCCCCGCGTCGTCGACTACGACCTGACCTGGCCAGCCCAGGCCGAGCGGCTCCTCGCCCGCCTCCGCCTCGCCGTCGGCGGCGCCGCCCTGCGCGTCGACCACATCGGCTCGACCTCGGTGCCCGGCCTGGCCGCCAAGGACATCCTCGACTTCCAGATCACCGTCCCCACCCTGGACGACTCCCTCGCCGAGGCGCTCTCGAACGCCGGGTTCCCCCGCGCGCACGGCTTCGACAGCGATGTCGGGCACCCACCCGGTTCGCCGGAGACCCCGAAGCACGTCCACGTCGGCGTCGACCCCGGCCGGTGGGCCAATGTCCACGTGCGAGCGCGGGACTCACCGTTCGCGCGCCTCAGCCTGCTGTTCCCCGCCTGGCTGCGCGCCGATGAGGGGGCCCGCGACGAGTACGAGAAGGTCAAGCGCTCGGTCGCGGGGGAGCACGCGACCATCCCCGCCTACGGCAACGCGAAGGAACCGTGGTTCGAGCAGGCCATCCAGCGCGCCGAGGCGTGGGCGACCGCGACCGGCTGGACGGCGGGCTGACCCAGCTCAGCAGTTGCAGTCGCAGCAACACCCGTCGCCGCAGGAGCAGCAGTCGCAGCACGAGCAGTCGCAGTTCGACGACTGGCACCAGCCGGACTTGGGCTCACCGGTCCACGGATCGCGATACGGGTCCGCGCAGCAGTACTGGCACGTGCAACACAGCACCATCGCGACACCGCACCCAGGCAGCGTCGACCGCTTCTTACCCCAACGCGGCGCGTCCTTGGGCGGGTTAGGAGGCGGTGCGTGCCCTGGCGTCTGGTGCGAGTGCTGGTGACCGAAGGTGCGATTAACGGCCGCGTCCAACTCGTGCACAAGGAGGGCGTGCACTAGTCCTTGGTCGGCGAAGTCCGCCTCGCGTAGAGCCAGCTTGACCCCGAGCACGGCGTCGTCACACAGCCTGCGCGCCTCGGCCATGTCGGTGCCGGTCGCGGCCAGCGGGTTCCACGCCCCGGACTCGGCGTCGGTGTCGATGTCCTCCACCGCGTCGAGCAGGTGCGCGACCCGGCCGAACAGCCGCCCGGCCTCCCCGAGCGCGGCAGCGTTGCCCGGCCGTCCGGCCAGGACCGCCGTGTGCGCGAACGCGGCCGCGGTGGCCGTCTCGGTCGGTTCGGTGGCCAGCAGCACCGACGACCCGGTGGCCAGACCGGACTCCAACTCGCCCTGCCTGCCGACGGCGTCGAGCAGCACCGCGGTGGAGAACCCGATCCGCTCACCCGTCGCCGCGCCCTGCCGCGCCCACCGGGTCGCGACCTTCCTGGCGACGCCCGCGACCGGGGCCCTGCCGAACGCGCCGTCACCGTCGTCGACGTGGTCGCGGACCTTCGCCGAGGCCAGCACCAGCGACACCGCGGCGGCCAGCCGAGCGCCCGAGCCATCCGCGACGGGGGCGGTCCGCATGCCGCGCAACGGGCACGGCCCGGCGACCCGGCGGGTGCCCACGGTCGGCGACTGGGCCTCGACCAGGGCGGAGACGACGAGGCCGTCGTAGTTGGTGACCGTGCGGGCGAGGTGCCCGTGGTCGTCGCGCAGCGCGAGGCAGAGCCCGCACAGGTGAGCCATCCACGAGGTGCGCAAGGTCGGCGACAACCGGTGCCTGCACGGCCGAAGGATCCCGAACACGCTGTCTGACCTCCACGAACTCCCACGACCCGACCGGGGCGGGAGCCTAGCGCCCATTCACCCGTACGGGGGGCAGAAACCCGCCAAAAGCTCTGGGCTTCTTCGAGGCCGGTAGGCACGATGTCGGCATGCGCGCGCGTGTCGAGCCCGTAGTCGGTGACCTGCCCATCCCGGTGACCCGCCGGGACGACACCTCTCATGAGGTCCACCCGCCCAAAGTGGAGCTGTTCGACCAGGTCGAGATGACCAATACCGACCCCAAGGGGTTCGTGCGGGTGGTCGAGACCTTCCGCGAGACCGAGCACGGCCTCTATATGTCGCGCCCGGTGGACGGCCACCCACGGATCGCGCACTTCGAGTCGTTGCTGCTACCCGAAGACGGCCTGCGGGTGTCGAAGTGGCGCGGTAGGTCTGGAGTGGACCTCGGGCACGACTTCTACCTGGACATCGTCGACATCACCCGCGACGGGCAGTGCTGGCGGACCGTGGACCTGTACCTGGACGTGCTGGTGCGCACGGGCCGCGACGTGCGGGTCGAGGACAGCGACGAGTTGCTCGCCGCGTTCCGGGCCGGGCTGGTCGACCTGTCCACGGCCGAGCGGGCGATGACCAGGACGCACACGACGGTGGCCGGGATCGCCGCCGCGGGGCACGACGTGGACGCCTGGCTGGCCGAGCGCGGCATCCCCGCGCCGTGGCAGCCCCGATAGTGGCTGGGGCGACTCTGCGTCAACGGTTCGGGACGGCGAGCGCGCGGATTTCGCCCAACCGATAGCTGAGCGCACACGATCTGTGACATAACGAATCGACCCCGGTAGTCACAGAACGCATGTCCGCGACTACGCTCTGGCCGCGTGGGCACGGCCATCACCCCGCAGCTGGTCGACATCGTCGACACGGTCACCGCGGTACGCAGCTACTCCTCCGGGATGACCCGGACCCTCCGCACCTGCCAGGTCGAGCGGTGGGGCCTGCGCATGGAGTGCCCGACCCCGGAGGACCCGTTCTCCGACGCCGAGGTGACCTGGCTGCTGCCGCACCTGAACCTGCGGCTCACCCAGAGCAAGCCCCGCTCCCGCCACGCCAAGGGCGGTCCGAGCGTGCTGACCGCGGTCCGGGTGCTGCGCGACGGCCGCACCTGGCGCACCACCGACCTGCTGCTCGGCCTGGCCGCGCCGGGCGGGACGACGGCCAGGATCGTGCGCTCGGAGGAGTTCGCCGCCGCGGTCGCGGGCCGGGTGCTGCGCGTGGGCGACGCCGACCTGGCGCTGTGCACGGTGCACCAGACCCTCGAGGAGCTCAGCCGCTTCCGCCACGACCTGTCCTCCTGGTTGGCCTACAAGCACGTCTTCGAGGTCTGGCCCCCCTTCTGACCGGCTCATCCCGGATTGTCGGTGCGCGGGCGTAACCTCGTCCCCGTGGCTTTCGCGACCGAGAAATCCCAGCAGAACGCACCCGTGCTCGCCCACTCCGAGCACCGGCCCGTCAGCGACATCCCGCGCTCCGACGGGAAGTTCCGGATGGCCGCGCCCTACCAACCCGCTGGCGACCAGCCCACCGCGATCGCCGATCTGGAACGGCGGATCCGGGCGGGCGAGCAGGACGTGGTGCTGCTCGGCGCGACCGGCACCGGCAAGTCGGCCACCGCGGCGTGGCTGGTGGAGCGGGTGCAGCGGCCGACGCTGGTGATGGCGCCGAACAAGACGCTGGCCGCCCAGTTGGCCAACGAGCTGCGGGAGTTCTTCCCGGACAACGCGGTCGAGTACTTCGTCAGCTACTACGACTACTACCAGCCAGAGGCGTACATCCCGCAGACCGACACCTACATCGAGAAGGACTCGTCGATCAACGACGACGTCGAGCGGCTGCGGCACTCGGCGACGATGAGCCTGCTGTCGCGGCGGGACGTGATCGTGGTCGCCTCGGTGTCGTGCATCTACGGCCTCGGCACACCGCAGTCCTACCTGGACCGCTCGATCGGGCTCACCGTCGGCGGCGAGGTCGATAGGGACACCTTCCTGCGCGCGCTGGTCGACGTGCAGTACGCGCGCAACGACATCGCCTTCGCCCGCGGCACGTTCCGGGTCCGCGGTGACACCGTGGAGATCATCCCGGCCTACGAGGAGCTGGCGATCCGGGTCGAGTTCTTCGGCGACGAGATCGACAAGCTGTACTACCTGCACCCGCTCACCGGCGACGTGGTCCGCGAGTGCGAGGAGCTGCGGATCTTCCCGGCGACGCACTACGTGGCGGGCCCGGAGCGGATGGAACGCGCGATCGGCGGCATCGAGCAGGAGTTGGAGGAGCGGCTCGCCGAGCTGGAGCGGCAGGGCAAGCTGCTGGAGGCGCAGCGGCTGCGGATGCGCACCAGCTACGACCTGGAGATGATGCGCCAGGTCGGGTTCTGCTCCGGCATCGAGAACTACTCGCGGCACATCGACGGCCGCGCGGGCGGCACCGCGCCCGCCACCCTGATCGACTACTTCCCGGACGACTTCCTGCTGGTCATCGACGAGTCGCACGTGACGGTCCCGCAGATCGGCGGCATGTACGAGGGCGACATGTCCCGCAAGCGCAACCTGGTCGAGCACGGCTTCCGGCTGCCCAGCGCCGTGGACAACCGGCCGCTGACCTGGGAGGAGTTCACCCAGCGGATCGGCCAGACGGTCTACCTGTCGGCGACCCCGGGCCCGTACGAGATGGGCCAGGCTGGCGGCGAGTTCGTCGAGCAGGTCATCCGGCCGACCGGGCTGGTCGACCCCGAGGTGGTGGTCAAGCCGACCGAGGGGCAGATCGACGACCTGGTGCACGAGATCCGCGAGCGGGCCGAGCGCGACGAGCGGGTCCTGGTCACCACGCTGACCAAGAAGATGTCCGAGGACCTCACCGACTACCTGCTCGAACTCGGCATCCGGGTCCGGTACCTGCACTCCGAGGTGGACACGCTGCGCCGCATCGAGTTGCTGCGCCAACTGCGCTCGGGCGAGTACGACGTGCTGATCGGCATCAACCTGCTGCGCGAGGGCCTCGACCTGCCCGAGGTGTCGCTGGTCGCGATCCTCGACGCGGACAAGGAGGGCTTCCTGCGCAGCGGCACCTCCCTCATCCAGACCATCGGCCGCGCCGCCCGCAACGTCTCCGGCCAGGTCCACATGTACGCCGACAAGATCACCGACTCGATGCGCCACGCCATCGACGAGACCGACCGGCGCCGCGCCAAGCAGACCGCGTACAACACCGAGCGCGGCATCGACCCGCAGCCGCTGCGCAAGAAGATCGCCGACATCCTCGACCGGGTCTACGAGGAGGCGGCCGAGTCGGACACCGTCCCCATCGGCGGTTCCGGCCGCAACACCTCCCGCGGCAAGCGCGCCACCGGCGAGGCGGGCACCAGCAAGTCCGCGGGCATCGTGTCCGACCGCGACGTCAAGACCATGCCGCGCGCCGAACTCGCCGACCTCGTCCAGCAGCTCACCGACCAGATGATGAACGCCGCCCGCGACCTGCAGTTCGAACTCGCCGCCCGCCTGCGCGACGAGATCCACGACCTCAAGCGCGAACTGCGCGGCATGGACGCCGCGGGCATCCGCTGACCCGGCACCCCGGGGCGGGTTGGTGATCGCCCGCCCCGGAGTGGCTGGTTCGCGCGCTGTGTCCTGTGTGGATGGACGGGGCCAGGGCCTGTCCTGTGAGTCATCGGGGCCTGCGGATGATGGCGGCGGTGGCGAGTTCGGTTGGGTAGTCGGTGGCGCGTTGTGCTCACCGCCAACCACGCCACCGACGACCGCCACCCGACACCAACGGCTCGATCACCGCCCACCATGGAGTGCCACGGGTTTTTCGGACAGTGGTTAGTGGGGTTTCAGGCTGCCAGTGGTGGTGCGTGGTGGTGGTTTTCGGCTTCGTTGGGGGCGATGTGTCCGGGATGGTCGGCGGTGAAATCGCGTTGGACGAGATCGGGTGTGGCATGGACGTCCGGTGCCGGGACGGCCGTGACCGGCCGGCGTCGTGGGTCCGACCGGGACCGGGCCCAGCTCGCGCATCAGCGCTCGCACGAGTTCCGGTCCGCGGATGACGGCTCGGCGCGCGAGTTCGACGCGTGTGGTTCGTGAGGTTCTATGCGGGCGGCCGGATAGATCGTTCCTGGTTCTCCCGCTCCCACTCCCGCAGCCGGGCACGCTCAAAATCCATGGCACTCCACCACACCCAAGATCACACCAGCAGGCAGATCGCTCACAGGACACGGGCCTAGTTGATGGCCACCGGCTGCGCCGCCGACGCGGGCTGGGGGATGCTGATCGCCGAGTCGGTGTAGCGCGCGACGGTGGCCCGCAACGCGTCGGCGTACCGGTAGATGTCCTCCACCCGGTCGATCGCCACCCGGGTCTCCACCTTGTTCTCGTCGAACACCCCGAGGTACTTCTTCGACCGGTTGAACCACAACCGCGCGATCGGCCTGCGGTTGTTGTCGTCGAGCAGCACCCCGAAGTACGTCTTCGTGTCCCTGGCCACCACCCGGTCGCTGCCCACCGCCGCGCACACGATGGCCCGCACGACCCGGAACCCCTCGAGCTCGTCCTCGGTGGTCACCACGTCCGCAGGCGTCTCCACCTCCACCGCCGCGCTCGGCTCAGGCGGGGCGCTCGGGACCGCGACGAACGTGTCCGGTCCGCCCAGCGCGTTCTTCAACCGGTCGTTGACCTGCTCGTTGACGAACTGGTGCCCCGCCTTGTCCACCAGCGTGGTGAACTGCTCGCGCACCTTCTGGGTGAACGACCCCTCGTACACCTTCGTCGTGAAGTAGCGGACCCACGCCTCCGACGGCTCCCGGAACTCCGCCGCCAGCGCCCGCTTGATCTGCCCGATGTACTTCAGCTCACCAGCCGCGCTGATCACCGAGTCGAGGTCGAACGCCTCCTTGCTCAGCTTCGCCAACTCCGGCAGCAGCGTCGGGTCGATGTCGGAGAAGTCCAGCACCAGGAACGGCTTCGCGTCCATCCGGTTGGGCGCGTCGAGGTCGGTGTAGAACTGGTACACCTCGCCGTTGGTCAGCACCGCGATCCTGGCGTTGGTGACCGAGAAGTAGCGGAACAGCTGCGAGGCGTGCTCCAGCTTGAGCGGGTCGTTGACCTTCTTCGCCTCGACCAGCACCTGCACCTGGCCGTTGTGGACGATCGCGTAGTCGATCTTCTCGCCGCGCTTGGTGCCCACGTCGGCGGTGAACTCGGGGATCACCTCGTCCGGGTTGAACACGTCGTAGCCGAGCACCCCGCTGATGAACGGCATCACGAACGCGTTCTTCGTCGCCTCCTCGGTCTCGATCGCCGCCTTGTGCTTGCGGATCTTCACCGCCAGCGCCTGAGCTCTCTCCGCGATCTCCATCGTCCACTCCCGGGCGCCGTCCTGCTTGCACGGCCTCGATTTCCACTGTGCGGAGAGTCGAGCCTGCCCGGCGCCGTGTTACGAGCGTGTCCGACTCGTGACTCAACGAGTCGATCACTCCGGTGTGGAGCGCCGGGGGGATATCGGGATGACCGGGATGGGACCGGTCGTCGATGATGGTCGGATGGGTGGGGTGCCGGAGCGGTTCGAGGACCCGTTGATCCGGCTGTACGCGTTGGCGGACGAGGGGATCCTCGTCGTGTGCCCGCGGTGTCGGGGGCGCGCGGTTGTCGTGCCCTGGCCGGATAGGGGAGGGGATGTGTTCGAGTCACCCCGGCGGTTGGCTTGCGCGGGGTGCGGCCACGTGGCGACGGTGGTGCCGGAGTGGTCGGAGTGGGGCGGGGCGACGGATCCGTACTTCGGGTTGCCGCTGTGGTTGCGGGCGCGGTGTTGCGGTGGGCGCACGGTGTGGGCGTTCAACGAGTCGCATGTGGACCTGCTGGAACGCTTCGTCGGCGCGCGGGTGCGGGAGCGGCGGGCGTCGCCGGGGACCATGAGCCTGGTGGCGCGGTTGCCGCGGTGGATGAAGACCGCGAAGAACCGGGACGAGGTCCTGCGGGCGATCGGCGCACTCCGCGCGTCCCTGACCGGCTGAGTCAGACCGCGGTCGTGGCGAAGGACTTGCCGGTGGTGGCGGCGAGGGCGTGGGCGGCGGTGGCGGACTGGTGGGCGAGGGGGATGAGGTCGGCCATCGCCGGGACCACCTCGGCGAGGGTCAGGTCGGCCTCGACGAGGGTGACGGTGGCGCCGAGGACGTCCTGGAAGATGCGGACCAGCCAGGGGGTGGCGTGGTCCCAGCCCTCGCGCGGGGTGCCGGGGGCGTAGCCGCCGCCGCGGGCGATGACGAGGGCGACCGGCTTGCCGGTGAGGGGCTGCCTGCCCGGGGCGAACCTGGGGTCGGTGATGAGCAGGTCGATCCAGGTCTTGAGGTGCTGCGAGGTCCCGAAGTTGTACAGCGACGTGGCGATGACCAGCGCGTCGGCGGCCGCGACCTCGTCGGCGATGGTGGTGGCGAGTGCGACGGCGGCGGCCTGGGCGGGTGTCCGCTGGTCGACCGGGGTCGGACCACCCGCGACGGCGTCGGTCCACGCGGTGCTCGGCACCCCGTCGACGGCCAGGTCGCGGCGGACGACGGTGCCGGTCGGGTTCGCGGCCACCCAGTTCTCGGTGACGGTGTCGGCGACCGCGCGGCTGACCGAGTCGGTCTGGCGGATGCTGCTGTCGAGGCGGAACAGGCTCATCGGAGTCCTCCGTGGTTCAGATCGTCTGTAGCACAGACTATCTTGCATGCGGAGTAAGTGACTGTCCATCCCGGGTCGGTAAGATGCGACCGTGACCACACCAGCCGTCGAGTCGGACCTGGGGTGGGCGCTGGGCGCGGTCTTCCGCCGGTACGTGCGCTCGGCCGAGCGGGTCCTGGCCGGGCTGCCCGGCGGTCCGCGCGGGTACCAGGTGCTCACCAGCGCCGTCGAGGGCGAGGCGTGCAGCCAGCAGACCCTCGCCCACCGCCTCGGCCTCGACAAGACCGTGATGACCTACCTGATCGACGACCTCGAACGCGCGGGCCTCGTCGAGCGCCGCCCCGACCCCGCCGACCGCCGCGCCCGCCTGCTCTCCGCCACCGCCGCGGGCCGCGACAGCCTCACCGCCACCGCCGCCGCCCTGCGCCGCGCCGAGGACGAGGTCCTCGCCCCACTCGCCGCCCCCGAACGCGACCTCCTACGCGACCTCCTACGCAAACTCGCCACCCGCGAAGACGCCAACGAAGCCTGCAACGCCCCTTGCTGAGTCGGTCCACTGTGGACTCTGTCTACTGTGGACACTCGGCGGCCTGGTGTGCTACTTGTCGATCTTCGTCCGGACGACTTGGTGCCCGGCTGCGGATGTCGGCGTACCTGCACGCGCCTGACCTGCGGCTTCATTCCTCGGACGTGCTGGCAATTCACCCGGTTCAGCGACAGAAGTTATCCACATGTGGATCTTCGACGGCTCGTGTGAAGATCGACTGTCGGTGGGTGCCGATAGACTGGCACTGGGACGCCCCCCGGAGTGGGTGGGGGCTGGGGCAGGACTGGCGTGCGCGCGCGAGGCCGGGGTGGTGGGGCCGCCGGTGGGTGCGGTGGGGGTGGGGTTGAGGGCGCGACGGGGCTGCTGTGGGAGGCGTTCCGGGAGGGCGATGGGGGTCCGCTGCGACTGGTGTTTCGAGGCCGTGGCGGGGGCGTGTTGTGGTGGCGTGACGGGGGCTGGGAGCGGCGTGTTGTGCCAGGGGCGGTCGGGCGGCAGGCATCGCTGAGGCGTGTTGTGGGGGCGCGGCCGGGCCTGTCGGAGGAGGGCATCGTCGAAGGGCGCGGCGGGGCGGTGATTGCTGGGCGGGGGCAGTTCGGGGAAGTGGGTGCATGTGTGTGTGTGGGGGGGGGGCAGTCGGCGGCGGGGTTGCGGCGGTCGTGGGTTGCGCTGAGTGCGCGTGGCGAAGCTGTTCAGTCGGCCGAAGCGGCCCGCCCCGCGGGTAGGCGTGGGGGTGAGCGCGGGTCAGGCGGGGGCGGGGGTTTGTTTGCGGGTCAGGGATCTGACGCTGGGGGTTAGGGAGGCTGCGAGGATGGCGAGGAAGGTGAGGGCGCTCAGGGCGGTGAGGGTGGCCGCGGTGCCGAAGTGCAGGGAGAGGGGGCCCACGGCGATCTCGCCCAGGGGCAGCGCGATGAACGAGCCGACGGCGTCGTAGGAGTAGACGCGGGCCAGGCGGTCCGGGGGGATGTTCTCCTGGAGGGAGACGTCCCAGGCTATTCCGAATTGTTCTATCGCGATGCCGCCGACGAACATGGCGGCGAGCATCAGCAGGACCTCGGGTGCGTGCGCCAGCACCAGCACCGGGACGGACTCCACGGCGATCAGGGCGGTGCCGAACAGCAGGGCGCGGCGCGGTTGCCAGCGGCTGGCGATGATGGCCCCCAGCAGCGCGCCGACCGTCTGCGCGCCGAGGATGAAACCCCAGGCGAGCCTGCCGAAGGTGGCGTCGGCGATGGACGGGCCCAGTACCTGCAGGCCGCCGGTGACCGCGGCGTTGACCACCATGAACGCCAGCACGATCGACCACACCCAGGTGCGGGCGGTGAACTCGGCCCACCCGGCGCGCAGGTCGGCGATCGGGCGGGTCGGCTCGCTGGCGGCGATCTCCGGCGCGCGGACCCTGGCGTAGCAGAACGACGCCACCAGGAACACCACCGCGGTCACCGCCATCGCCCACCCCGGGCCCGCGAGGGCGGCCAGCATGCCGCCGAACGACGCCCCGGTGATCAGGGCGGCGTTGATGCCCATCCGCACCACGGCGTTGGCCTGCAGCAGCAGCGGCGCGGGCACGGTCTGCGGGGTCAGCGCCGCCGCCGCGGGGAAGGAGACCGCGGAGACGGCGCCGTTGACCACGCTGAGCACGACCAGCAGCGGGATCGAGGCGAACCCGAGCAGGACCGAGAGCGCCGTCGCCGCCTGGGAGACGGCCGCGGCCAGGCTCGCGCCCTGCAGGATGACCCCGCGGGGGAGCCGGTCGGCCAGGACGCCGCCCATGAGCAGCAGCAGCACGTTCGCGATGGACCTGGCGCCGACGACCAGGCCGAGGGCCACCACCGACCCGGTCAGGTCGAGCACGGCGAACGCCAGCGCGACCGGCGCCACGGCGTTGCCCGCGTAGGTGGTCACCCGGCCGATGGCCAGCCTGCGGAACATCGGTACGCGCAGCGGGGCGAGCATCCCGGCCGACGAGGTCAACAGCTGTCCATCTCGAACATCGAGATCGTGGTGCTGACCCGGACCGTGCCCGGTGTCATCGGCGGTTGGGCCGCGTCGCGCAGCCGCAGCCCCAGTTCCCGCGCGTGCGCGACCATGTCCCGCCAGACCTGCGGGTCGACCCACAGTTCCGCGTCGGTGGCGGTCTCGGCGTTGCCGGGGGCGTCGCTCCTGCGCCGCGCGGTGCGCGCCCCCAGGCCCGCCGCCAGCGCCGTGGCCAGCAGGTGCTCGGAGTCGCCCGGCTCGCGCGGCGCGGCGACCGCGGGCGGGATGTGCCGGTACCGCTTGGCGATGCCGCCGCGGATCGGCACCTCCTCGACGATCTCCACCAGGTCCGCGTCGGCCAGTTTGCGCAGGTGGTAGCTGATGTTGGGCTGGCTGTCGCCGAGTTCCCGCGCCACCTCCGCCGCGCTCATCGCGCGGTCGGTGACCAGCGAGAGGATGCGCATCCGCAGCGGGTGCGCGAGCGCGCGCATCCCGTGCAGTGTCGAGCGTGTGTCCCCCATGTCCATACCGCGAGTTTCTGAATGCGGACCTACCGTGTCAAATGACTATGGTGCGGTCCCGCCGGTCCCACCCCGGCTGGGAGCGCTTCCGGTCCTCAGCTGGTGCGCGCCCGCCGCCTGCCGCCCTGGCTCGGCTTGGGGGCCGGGGTGTCCGCGGGCGGCGTGCTGACCTGTTGCGCCTCCGCGGCCGCCGCGCCCTCGGTCATCTCGCGCAACAGCTCGTCGAAGATCGGCGTCGACATCGCGCCCGTGTTCGCCATCCGCAGTCTCCCTCGCTACCTGGCTTGCCGAGGAACCTACCTCGCGCCCCGCCGTGCCCCGGTGATCACGACGCCACACGATCGGGGGAAGTGTCCGCGCCGGTTACCACTGAGTAAGGTCGCCGGTATGACGGAGGACCTGGTGTCGTTGACGGTCGAGGTGTCCGACCACGTGGCCGAGGTGACCCTGCTCGGGCCCGGTAAGGGCAACGCGATGGGGCCGGATTTCTGGCGCGAGCTGCCGGTCGTGTTCGGCGCGCTCGACGCCGACCCCGAGGTGCGCGCGGTCGTGCTGACCGGTAGTGGCGCCCACTTCTCCTACGGGCTCGACCTGCCCGCGATGATGCCGAGGTGGGGCGAGGTGCTCGCCGAGGGCGCGCTGGCCGCCCCGCGCGCCCGCTTCCACGACGAGGTCCGCGCGTTGCAGCACGCCGTGACGTCGGCGGCCGCGTGCCGTAAACCGGTGATCGCGGCCGTCAGCGGCTGGTGCGTCGGGGGCGGGCTGGACGTCATCGCCGCCGCCGACATCCGGGTCGCGAGCGCGGACGCCCGGTTCAGCCTGCGCGAGGTGAAGGTCGCGATCGTGGCTGACCTGGGCAGCTTGCAGCGACTCGCGGGGGTCATCGGTGAGGGTCACCTGCGGGAGTTGGCGCTAACCGGCAAGGACATCGACGCTGACCGCGCGCTGCGCATCGGGCTCGTCAACGATGTCTACCCCGACCAGACGGCCGCTCTTACCGCCGCGCGGGCCACGGCCGCCGAGATCGCCGCGAACCCGCCGCTGGCCGTGCAGGGCACCAAGGACGTGCTCGGCCACGAGCGCGAGCACCGGGTCGCCGACGGCCTGCGCTACGTCGCCGCCTGGAACGCCGCGTTCCTGCCGAGCAAGGACCTCGGCGAGGCCGTCCAGGCGTTCCTGGGGCGCAGGCCGCCGGAGTTCACCGGCCAGTAGCGCTGCTGGCCAACCCGCCGCGCCTGGGGCAGGCTCGGGGTCCACCCACCAGAGGGGAGCCGCAGTGACCGCAGCGTTCCGCGCCGCCCGGGATTTCCTGCTCGACCACCGCGAGGACTACGCCGCCGCCCGCGCCGGGTTCGCCTGGCCCAGGCCCGCCGAGTTCAACTGGGCGCTGGACTGGTTCGACGTCATCGCCGCCGACGGGCCGACCGCTGACCGGGTGGCGCTGTGGATCGTCGAGGAGGACGGGTCCGAGCGGAGGTGGACCTTCGCGGAGCTGTCCCTGCGTTCCGACCAGCTCGCGGCCTGGCTGCGGGCGCGCGGCGTGGCCAGGGGCGACCGGCTCGTGCTCATGCTGGGCAACCAGGGCGAGCTGTGGGAGACGGTGCTGGCCGCGATCAAGCTCGGCGCGGTGGTCATCCCGGCGTCCACCCTGCTCGGCCCGGCGGACCTGCGGGACCGGATCGACCGCGGCCAGGCCCGGCACGTCGTGGTCCGCTCCGGCGACACGGCGAGGTTCGACGACGTCCCCGGCGAGTACACCCGCATCGCGGTAGGGGAACCGGTCGACGGTTGGCTCAACTACGCGGACTCAGCCGACGCACCCGCGGACTTCACGCCAGACAGTCCCACCAAGGCCGACGACACACTGCTGCTCTACTTCACCTCTGGCACTACCGCGCAACCAAAGCTGGTGGAGCACAGCCACGTCTCTTACCCCATCGGGCATCTGTCCACGATGTACTGGATCGGGTTAGAGCCAGGAGACGTGCACCTCAACATCTCCTCGCCCGGCTGGGCCAAGCACGCCTGGAGCAACGTCTTCGCGCCGTGGAACGCGGAAGCCACCGTGTTCCTCTACAACTACACGCGGTTCGACGCCGCGGCGCTCATGGCCCAGATGGACCGCTGCGGGGTCACCAGCTTCTGCGCCCCGCCGACCGTGTGGCGGATGCTGATCCAGTCCGACCTCGGCCAACTCAGCACCCCGCCGGGCAAGGTCGTCGGCGCGGGCGAGCCGCTCAACCCCGAGGTGATCGAGCAGGTCTCCCGCGCGTGGGGCGTGACGATCCGCGACGGGTTCGGTCAGACCGAGACCAGCGTGCAGGTCGCCAACACCCCGGGGCAGCCGGTCAAGCCGGGGTCGATGGGCAGGCCGTTGCCCGGCTTCACCATCGACCTGGTCGACCCGGCCACCGGTGAGCCCGGCGACGAGGGCGAGATCTGCGTGGCGCTCGCCGACCAGCCCGTCGGCTTGATGACCGGCTACGCCGCCGACGGCGACCGCACCGCGGAAGCCATGCGCGACGGCCGCTACCACACCGGCGACGTCGGATCCCGGGACGCGGACGGCTACATCACCTACGTCGGCCGCGCGGACGACGTGTTCAAGGCGTCGGACTACCGGATCTCCCCGTTCGAGTTGGAGAGCGTCCTGATCGAGCACCCCGCGGTGGCCGAGGCCGCCGTCGTCCCGTCGCCGGACCCGATCCGCCTCGCGGTCCCCAAGGCGTACGTGGTGCTCGCCGCGGGCCACGAACCGGACGCCGACACCGCCCGGTCCATCCTGGCCTTCGCGCGCGAGCACCTCGCCCCGTACAAGCGGATCCGGCGGCTGGAGTTCACCGACCTGCCCAAGACGATCTCGGGGAAGATCCGCCGGGTCGAGCTGCGCGGCCGCGAGCGGGAGATCCGCGGCGGCGGCGCGAGCCCGTCCGGCGAGTTCACCGAGGACCAGTTCCCGGAACTACGCGCCTAGCCGCACCCGCAGCACGTTGTCGGTGCGGATGCCCTCGACCCCCTCCGGGCTGGTCGATGGCCGCTCGACGATGTCCTCGAGCTCGACCACCCACCGGTCGTCGAGCTCCAGGCCCGCCAGCACCTGGCCGGTGGTGGGGAAGTCGTAGTCGTGGCGCGGCTCCGCCATCCAGGTCGGCCAGCCGAAGTGGCCGACGACCAGCAGCACCCCGCCGGGCGCGACCGCGTCCGCCGCCCTGCGCAGTGCCCGCTGCCGCTCACCGGCCTGCTCGACGGGGGAGTGGAAGTACTGCGCGTTGACCAGGTCGAACCTGCCCTCGGGGAAGGTCTCGGCCAGGTCGTGGCGCTCGAAGGTGATCGCGTCGCTGACCCCGCGTTCGGCGGCGAGCTTCTTGGCGCGCTCCAGCGCGGTCGCGGACACGTCCACACCGGTCACCCGCCAGCCCCGCTCGGCCAGCCACACCGCGTCCCCGCCCTCCGCGCAGCCCAGGTCGAGCACGGTGCCGGGCGGCAGGTCGGCCGCCTCGCGCACGAGCAGGTCGTTGGGCTTGCCCGACCAGATCTGGTCGCGCTCCGAGTAGAAGGTCTCCCAGAACTCGGCCGCGGGCGGGGTGTCGGCCGTCGCGGACGCGTGGGTGCCGTGGGCGTGGGTGTCAGTCATGGGCCGATGATGCGTGCGGGCCGCGCGGGTGGCGAATTATGTTGCCGAACCAGCAACGAGCACGCCGGGGTTGAGCAGCCCGTCCGGGTCCCACGCGTGCTTGACGGCCCGGTAGAGCGCGCGTTCGACAGGGGAGCGGGTCAGCTCCAGCCATCGCGCCTTGGCCACCCCGACGCCGTGCTCGGCCGAGATGGTGCCGCCCTTGGCCGCGGCGGCACGCAGGACCCGATCGGTCAGCTCCAGCTCGGAGTCACCCGCGCCGACCACGTTCACATGGAAGTTGCCCTCCGCTAGATGTCCGAAGAGGACAAGCGTGGCTGTTGGCGCTACCTCGGTGACGATCGAACGCACCTCACGCTCGAACTCGGCAGCCAGTGCCGGCGGTACTCCTACGTCCAACTTCAGCGGTGGCCCCAACGCGTTGATCGCCTCGGCGTGCGCCTCGCGGTGCGTCCACAGTGTCCGCCGGGATGACTCGTCTACGGCAAGAGCCGAATCCCGCAGCCCTTGCAGTGTCTCGACAATCTCGCCAAGAGACTCCGTTGGGTCTACATCCGCTGCGCACTCCACGAGCAAGTACACCGGGTAGGACTCGGCGAACGGTGGCGCTACCTGGCGATGCGCGCACACGAGCCGCAAACCATCGTCGTAGAACACTTCGGCTGAGGTGAGAGAGGGGAGAACGCGAAGCGCCCCGATAGCGGCTACGGCGTCTTCCGTGCGGTCAAAGGCTAAAGTCGCTGTAGCGCGTTCACGGAACGCTGGGATCAGGCGCAACCTGGCCGCTGTCACCACCGCGAGTGTCCCCTCGCTGCCAACGAGTGACCCCGCGAGGTCGTACCCGGTGCTGTCCTTCGGTAGCCCGACAACCCTGCCGACAACCTCCCCGTTCGCCAGCACGCCTTCGACATCCACCACCTGGTCGCGCATCGAACCCCACCGTAGGACACGCAATCCACCCGCATTGGTCGCGACCAAACCACCGACGGTAGCGCTGTCACGAGACGCGATGTCGATCGCGAAGTCCATGCCGGCCTCAGCCGCATGCGCGGCTAGTGCTGTGAGCGTCACCCCGGCTCCAGCAGTCACCTGACGCGTGACTGGGTCTACCGGGCCCAGGTAGGTCAAACGGGTCAAGCTCAGTACAGCCTCGCCTTGGTAAGGGATTCCGCCGCCGACAAGCCCGGTGTTGCCACCCTGCGGTACGACCGCGACACCCAATTTCTGGCACACCCGCAGCACGCCCGCGACCTCGTCGCGGTCCGCGGGGCGCACGACCAGCCTTGCTGAACCGGTGAAGCGCCCGGTCCAGTCTGTCGCGAACCCGGCCACCACCTCGGGATCGGTCAGGACGTGCCGCGATCCGACCACCTCGCTGAGCTTGTCGACCACCCCACCGCTCGCAGCGCACATGGTTGGAATCGTCCCGGATGGGAACCCGGTTCACATACCCGAGTGGAGGAAGTCTCGATATGTCGGCTCTGACCGACCGCGGCCTCGATGACCTGCTCGCCTTCCGCTCCGCGCTGATCAAGGCATTCGTCCGCGCCGCCGACTGGCGGCAGACACCACCCTCGCGCGCAAGCCACTCGCTTAGCGCTGCCACGGGCTGGGAGCGCATCGATTCAGTTCGATTCGGCGGCCAAGAGAGCTAACACACACTCCCTGGCTGCCGACGTCCGGAGCGGAGGTAAGCCGATGAGTACCGAAACGATCTTCCACCAGGCCGGATCCGGTTCCGGGCCGACTTTGCCCACCGCGCCGTGCAGCGTCGTGTGGAGCCACGGGCACGCCTACGTGCTGGAGTACACCGGAGGTGCGGGCCGCTGGGTGGGGCTTGACGCCTTCGGTAGGCCCACCGCGCTCACCCCGGCCGCGCTTGAGCGGCAGGGCTGGACGCAGCACCGCGAAGCCTGACCGACCAGCACGGATACGACTAACTGGGGGACTGGGGGATAAAGAGCCGCCGAGTGGCCTGCCCTACTCTTCCCGCATGGCTGACGTGCGGGAAGAGGGGGCGGGTCCGGTAGACGGCTCGGGCGATCCAGGCCACGTGACCGGCCCCGATGAGCCGGTGATCTCGGACCGGGTCTGGACGATCCCGAACATCCTGAGCATGCTCCGGCTCACCGGGGTGCCGCTGTTCCTGTACCTGCTGCTGGTGCCGCAGGCCGATGGGTGGGCGCTGGCCGTCCTGCTGTTCAGCGGCCTCAGCGACTGGCTCGACGGCAAGATCGCCCGCTGGCTCGACCAGACCAGCAAGCTCGGCGCCCTGCTCGACCCCGCGGCCGACCGGCTCTACACGATCGCCACCATCGTCGCCTTCGTAGTGCGCGACATCGTGCCGTGGTGGGTCGCCGCCCTGCTGCTCGCCAGGGACGTCCTGGTCGCCGGGTGCATCCTCGTGCTGCGCCGCGCCGGATTCGGCCCCCCAGAGGTCACCTACGTGGGCAAGGCGGCCACGTTCAACCTCATGTACGCCTTCCCGCTGCTGCTGCTCGCGCAAGGTGGGTCCACCTTCGCCTCGGTGGTCCGCCCGGTCGCCTACGCCTTCATCATCTGGGGCGGGGTCTTGTTCATCTGGTCCGGCTTGCTGTACCTGGTGCAGACACGGGCAGCGCTGCGGTTGGCGCCCACAGCCGCCGTTTAAGCTCTGCGCCACACCACATCCCGGTCCGAAAGAGGGCGGCGCGTGATCCCCGAAGAACTCCGCTACACCGACGAGCACGAGTGGGTGGCGACCAAGGCCGACGACCTCGTCCGGGTCGGCATCACCGAGTACGCCCAGCAGCAGCTCGGCGACGTCGTGTTCGTCCAGCTGCCCGAGCTCGGCGACCGGGTCGAGGCAGGCGCCTCGATCGGCGAGGTCGAGTCGACCAAGAGCGTCTCCGACCTCTACGCCCCGCTCACCGGCGAGGTCGTCGCGGTCAACGACGCCGCCGTCGAGCAGCCCGACCTGCTCAACGACGACCCGTACGGCGAGGGCTGGCTCTTCGAGATCAGGGTCGACGACCCCGACGCGCTCGACGCCCTGCTCGACGCCGACGCCTACCAGGCCATCACCCAGGGCTGACCCCGCCGTGGGACGATCTTGGGGCGCTCGTCCGGCCGTGCTCGGCCCGCGGGAACCCCCCAGGGGGTACCACCGGTCCGGCGCCTGATCGCGCACGGTACGTTGGGAACTGTTCAGCGGAACTGACCAGCAGGAGGAGCTCAGGTGAGCACCAACGACGGGCCCGGCGTCCCGCCGGAGCAGTCTCCGGAACGGACTTCGGTCTTCCGGGCCGACTTCCTCACCGACCCCGAGGCCCAGCAGGCCGCCCCGGCGCCAGAACCCGCGGTCGCGGGTGTCGACGCGCTGCCGGCGGGCTCCGCGCTCCTGGTGGTCAAGCGCGGCCCGAACGCGGGGTCGCGATTCCTGCTCGACCGCGACACCACCAGCGCGGGACGGCACCCCGACAGCGACATCTTCCTCGACGACGTCACCGTCTCGCGGCGGCACGCGGAGTTCCGCCGCGAGGGCGGCGAGTTCGTGGTGATCGACGTCGGCAGCCTCAACGGCACCTACGTCAACCGCGAGCCGGTCGACCAGGCCGTCCTCGCGGGCGGTGACGAGGTGCAGATCGGCAAGTTCCGCCTGGTGTTCCTCACCGGCCCCGGCGCGGGGGCCTAGGGGCGCGTGACGGCCGCCGGTCGGCAGGCGCGGGCCGGGTCGAGCATCGGCGCCGTGCTCGCGCAGCTTCGGCCCGAGTTCCCGGACGTCACCATCTCCAAGATCCGCTTCCTCGAGGCGGAGGGGCTGGTCAGCCCGGAGCGCACGCCGTCGGGCTACCGGCGGTTCACCGCGGCCGACGTGGCGCGGCTGCGCTTCGTGCTCGCCGCCCAGCGCGACCACTACCTCCCGCTGAAGGTCATCAAGGAGCAGCTCGACCGCCCGGGCGGGCCACCGGAGCAGGTGGCCCGCCCGGTGCGCGGTCTCGTCTCCCTCCCCGAACTGCCCGAGCCCCCCGCGCCCGCGGTCCCGTTGACCCGGGCCGAGTTGCTCGACCGCGTCGGGATCCCCGAGCGCACGCTGGCGGAGCTGGAGCAGTTCGGCCTGCTCGCCGCGGCGGCCGACGGCTCGTTCGACGCCGACGCGCACGCCGTGGCGGTCACCGCGTCCGCGTTGGCCGACTACGGCATCGAACCCCGGCACCTGCGCGCCTTCCGCGCCGCGGCCGACCGCGAGGTGTCGCTGTTGGAGCAAGTGCTCGCACCCGTGTTCCGGCAACGCGACCCCGCGGCGCGGGCGCGCGCGGACGAGTCCGCCGACGACCTGGTGGCGTTGGCGATCACCCTGCACTCGCTGCTGGTGAGGACCGGTCTGCGCAGAGTGACCCAGAAGTAGCGCGCGGCGGCCGAGGCCGCCGGTGGTGAACCGATCATCCTGGAATAGACGTGAGATAGGCGGGCGTGGGGACCAGATGGCGGGTAGCGTCGAAGTAGGCGATGAGCGATCCTCGAAGGATTGGGACGCCGATGCCCCAGCGAGCGGAGGGAGGCGAGCCCGATGAGCGAGATGCGCGTCGTGGGGGTGCGGGTGGAGTTGCCCGCCAACCAGCCGATCTTGTTGCTGCGTGAGACCGAGGGAGAGCGGTACCTGCCGATCTGGATCGGATCGGTGGAGGCCACCGCGATCGCGCTGGAGCAGCAGGGGGTGCGGCCCGCCCGGCCGCTGACCCACGACCTGCTCAAGGACGTGATCGGCGCGCTCGGCCGCGAACTGGAGCAGGTGCGGATCACCGACCTGCGCGAGGGCACCTTCTTCGCCGAACTGGTCTTCGACGGTGACGTCCGCGTCTCCGCCCGCCCGAGCGACTCGGTCGCCCTCGCCCTGCGGGTCGGCGTGCCGATCCACGCCGAGGACTCGGTGCTGCAGGAGGCCGGGCTGATCATCCCGGACGAGCAGGAGGACGAGGTCGAGAAGTTCCGCGAGTTCCTCGACTCCGTCTCCCCCGAAGACTTCCGCGGCGCCGATACGTAACACCCTCTCCCGCCACCCACCCCCTCATCCCCGCCCGGCACCGTCCCCGACTTGGCAGGTCGCGGTCACTCGTCCGGTCTCCGGTTTGACGGGTGGGAGCACTCGGGGGACCGTGTGACAGTGCTCCAACAAGCGAGTACCGCGATGGACCCGCGCGTCGCGTTGACCTCCTCGCGCGCCCGTTTTACCGTCACAGACGAGCGAAACACGCTGAGGTCGCAGGCAGGGGTACCGCCAGCCGGTACCGCTACCACCCACCGCGCGACCCCACGTGTGTGCCGCTCGGCCGACGGTTCCCCAGAGCGGAACGGGCGGTCTCGTTCGCCGGCCATCGGTGGCCGGACGAGGGGAGGCAGGCGTGTTCGAGGAAGGTCCCGCCGGGGCTGACTCCGGTGAGCAGGGCGAACTGTTCCCGGACGCCTCGCTGCCCGACGAGCTCGTCGGCTACCGGGGTCCGGCCGCGTGCCAGATCGCGGGGATCACCTACCGGCAGCTCGACTACTGGGCGCGCACCGGACTGGTCGTGCCCACCGTGCGCAGCGCGCACGGCTCCGGCTCGCAGCGGCTCTACTCGTTCAAGGACGTGCTCGTCCTGAAGGTGGTCAAGCGGCTGCTCGACACCGGGGTCTCGCTGCAGAACATCCGGGTCGCGGTCGACCACCTGCGCAGGCGCGGGGTGCGCGACCTGGCCAGGATCACCCTGTTCAGCGACGGCACCACCGTCTACGAGTGCACCTCCCCCGAGGAGGTCGTCGACCTGCTCCAGGGCGGCCAGGGCGTGTTCGGCATCGCGGTCAGCGGCGCCATCCGCGAGATCAGCGGCACCATCCACGAGTTCCCCGCCGAGCGCGCCGACGGCGTCGAGATCCCGGCCGACGACGAGCTCACCCAGCGCCGCAAGGCCCGCAACGCCGGTTAGGCATCAGGGCAGCGTGTACGGGGTGGTCAGCGCGACGCAGGTGAAGCCGACCCGTTCCAGGATGGGCCTGCTGGTCGGTAGCGCGTCCACCTGCAGGTAGCGCACCCCGCGCTGTTGAGCCCTACGGGCGCGGTGACTGACCAGCGCCCGGTAGATCCCACGTCCCCGCCATGGTTCTAGCGTGCCGCCGCCCCAGAGGCCCGCGAAGTCGGTGCCCGGGTGATAGCTCGTCCGCGCCGCGCTGACCGCCTCGTCGCCCGCCACCGCCAGCACCACGTCCATCGAGCCCTCCGCCACCCCGGCCTGCATCTCCGCCCTGAGCCTGCTGTGGTCGTCGCCGAACGCCTCGTCGTGCACCCGGACCACGCGATCGATGTCCTCGTCCGAGGTCACGTCCAGCAGCTCCACGCCCGCGGGCGGCGCGAAGTCCGGCACGCTCGCGGTCTCGGCGACCATCACCGCCTCCACCGAGCCCGCCACCAGCCCGGCGCGGGTCAGCCGCTCGCCCAGGTCGGCGGGGGAGTCGTGGTGGTAGAGCTTCCACTCGCCGTGACCCTCGACCGTCCGCAGCCACGCCACAGCGGCCGCGATGGTCTGATCGGCGGACGCCCGGTCGAGTGACGACCACACCACCCCGGACCAGCTGTCCCGGCCGACGCCGACGTGCCTGCTCAGCCGGTCGTCGCGCTCGGCACTCGCCCGGACACCCGAGGGTGCCAGGTCGCGCCGCAGTTGCCGGTCGAGGACGGCCCGCACGGCCGCGATGTCCAGGTCGGAGCCCATGTGCGGCAGTCGACCGCGAACCGCACCCCGGCCGCAATCGAATTGCACCCCGGACGGGTTAGACTCGGGGAGCGTCGCTGAACCCGTGCGGGAGAGTCCGGCCGGTCCACCAGACCGGAACCGGCGCCGAAGGAGCAACTCCTCCCCGGAACCTCTCAGGCAAACGGACCGTGCGGGTGAGACGCCTCTGGAAAGCGGGCGACCCGGCACGACCGGGGAGCCCCGCCGAAGGTGCAAGTCGCGCGCCCGCTCCCGGGTCCGCGGTGAAGCTCTCAGGCGCCTTCGGGCACGGACAGAGGGGGAGGGCCACACGGGCGGACCGCCCGTGCCAGGCCCGACCCCTGCTGCACCGCCCCGAGGAGACCCATGACGACCGGCCGGATCCCGCTCGCCGCGCTCGAGCACGGCACCCCGTTCGCCGACCGCCACGTCGGTCCCCGGCCCGCCGAGCTGGCCAGGATCCTCGACGTCGTCGGTGTCGGGTCGCTGGAGGAACTGGCCCAGCACGCGGTGCCGGAGTCCATCCGCGAGGGCGACCTGGCCATCGACCTGCCCGCCCCGGCCACCGAGGTCGAGGCGCTGGCCGAGCTGCGCGACCTGGCCGCCCAGAACGCCACGCTCACCCAGATGATCGGCCTGGGCTACTACGGCACGCACACCCCGCCGGTCATCCGGCGCAACGTGCTGGAGAGCCCCGCCTGGTACACCGCCTACACCCCGTACCAGCCGGAGATCAGCCAGGGCCGCCTGGAGGCGCTGCTCAACTTCCAGACCATGGTCGCCGACCTGGCCGGGCTGCCCACCGCCAACGCGTCCATGCTCGACGAGTCGACCGCCGCGGCCGAGGCGATGACGCTGCTGCGCCGCGCGGGCCGCTCCAAGTCCAACCGGTTCGTCGTCGACGCCGACACCTTCCCGCAGACCATCGCGGTCATCGAGACCCGCGCCGAGCCGCTTGGCATCGAGGTCGTCGTGCACGACCTGGCCGAGGGCCTGCCGGTCGAGGACTTCTTCGGCGTGCTGTTCTCCTACCCCGGTGCCTCCGGCGCGGTCCGCGACTTCGCCGAGCTGACCCGCGAGGCGCACGGCCGCGACGCCAAGGTCGCCTTCACCGCCGACCTGCTCGGGCTGACCCTGCTGCAGGCACCCGGCGAGATCGGCGCCGACGTGGTCGTGGGCACCACCCAGCGCTTCGGCGTCCCGATGGGCTTCGGTGGTCCGCACGCGGGCTACATGGCCGTCGGCAAGGGCCTGGAGCGGCAGTTGCCCGGCCGCCTGGTCGGCGTCAGCACCGACGCCGACGGCAAGCCCGCCTACCGGCTGGCGCTGCAGACCCGCGAGCAGCACATCCGCCGCGAGAAGGCGACCTCCAACATCTGCACCGCCCAGGTGCTGCTCGCCGTGGTCGCCTCGATGTACGGGGTCTACCACGGCCCCGAGGGCCTGCGCGCCATCGCGACCCGCACCCACCGCATGGCCGCCGTCCTCGCCGAGGGCCTGCGCCGCGGCGGGGTCGAGGTGGCCGGGGCCGCGTTCTTCGACACCGTCACCGCCAAGGTGCCCGGTCGCGCCGCCGAGGTCGTTTCCGCTGCCCGCGGGCTAGGGGTCAACCTGCGCCTGGCCGACGCTGACACCGTCGGGATCGCGACCGACGAGACCACCACCCGCGCGCACGTCGACCTGGTGTGGAAGGCGTTCGGGGTCAGCGCCGACATCGACGCCCTCGACGCCGAGACCGGCGACGCGCTGCCCGCCGACCTGGTGCGCACCAGCGAGTTCATGACGCACCCGGTGTTCTCGACGCACCGCTCCGAGACCGCGCTGCTGCGCTACCTGCGCGCGCTGTCGGACAAGGACGTAGCGCTCGACCGCAGCATGATCCCGCTCGGCTCGTGCACGATGAAGCTCAACGCGACCGCGGAGATGGAGCCGATCACCTGGCCCGCCTTCGCCGACCTGCACCCGTTCGCGCCGGTCGAGGACGCCAGGGGCATCCTGAAGATCATCGCCGACCTGGAGGACTGGCTGGCGAAGCTGACCGGTTACGACGCGGTCAGCCTCCAGCCGAACGCGGGCAGCCAGGGCGAGTTCGCGGGTCTGCTGGCGATCCGCGCCTACCACCGGTCCCAGGGCCACGGTGAGCGCGACGTCTGTCTTATCCCGTCCAGCGCACATGGCACCAACGCCGCGAGTGCGGTCATGGCGGGCATGCGCGTCGTTGTCGTTGCCTGCGACGACTCGGGCAACATCGACCTGGACGACCTGCGCAAGAAGGTCGCCGAGCACAGCGCCGACCTCGCCGCCATCATGATCACCTACCCGTCCACGCACGGCGTGTACGAGGACACCGTGCGCGAGGTCTGCGGCCTGGTGCACGAGGCGGGCGGCCAGGTCTACGTCGACGGCGCGAACCTCAACGCGCTCATCGGCCTCGCCCGCTACGGCAAGTTCGGCTCGGACGTCTCGCACCTCAACCTGCACAAGACGTTCTGCATCCCGCACGGCGGCGGCGGCCCCGGCGTCGGCCCGATCGGCGTGCGCGCGCACCTGGCGCCGTTCCTGCCCAACCACCCGCTGCAGCCCACCGCCGGTCCCGCGACCGGTGTCGGCCCGATCAGCGCCGCCCCGTGGGGCAGCGCGTCGATCCTGCCGATCTCGTGGGCGTACGTGCGGATGATGGGCGCCGACGGCCTGCGCCGCGCGACGCTGACCGCGGTGGCCTCGGCCAACTACATCGCCCGCCGCCTCGACGAGCACTTCCCGGTCCTCTACACCGGCGCGGGCGGTTTCGTCGCCCACGAGTGCATCCTCGACCTGCGGCCGATGACCAAGGCCACCGGCATCACCGTCGACGACGTCGCCAAGCGGCTCGCCGACTACGGCCTGCACGCCCCGACCATGTCCTTCCCGGTCGCGGGCACCCTCATGGTCGAGCCGACCGAGAGCGAGGACCTCGCCGAGATCGACCGGTTCTGCGCCGCGATGATCGCCATCAAGCGCGAGGTCGACCGGGTCGCCGCCGGTGAGTGGCCGCTGGCGGACAACCCGCTCGCCAACGCCCCGCACACCGCGGCGTCGATCACCGGCGAGTGGGACCACCCGTACACGCGCGAAGAGGCCGTGTTCCCCGCCGGGCTCGGCGCGCCCAAGATCTGGCCGCCGGTGCGCCGCATCGATGGCGCCAAGGGCGACCGGAACCTGGTCTGCTCCTGCCCGCCGCTGGACGCCTACAGCAGCTGACAGGCTTTGTCGAGAGTGGCCCGCCGAGTGGTTGTCGGCGGGCCACGCCCGTTTCACCGGGGGAAGATAGCGCTGCCCCACGGTGTTGGGTGCCACTGAGGACTGTCCCCGAGAACGGTGAGGAACCCCATGCCGAACGTCCCTGGCGTCACGCTCAACGACGGCACCACCATCCCGCAGCTCGGTTTCGGGGTGTGGCAGGTGCCCGACGACGTCGTCGGTGCCGCGATCAGCACAGCGCTAGAGGCCGGGTACCGCAGCATCGACACCGCGGCCGCGTACCGCAACGAGACCGGTACCGGTAAGGCCATCGCCGAGTCCGGCCTGGCGCGCGACGAGATCTACGTGACCACGAAGCTGTGGAACACCGACCAGGGCTACGACTCGACGTTGCGCGCCTTCGACGCCAGCCTGGAGCGCCTCGGCCTCGACCAGGTCGACCTGTACCTGATCCACTGGCCGACGCCCTCGCGCGACGCCTACGTCGACACCTGGCGGGCCTTCGAGAAGATCCGCGCCGACGGCCGCGCCCGCTCCATCGGCGTGTCCAACTTCCACGTCCCGCACCTGCGCAGGCTCTTCCAGGAGACCGACGTGGTGCCGGTGCTCAACCAGGTCGAGCTGCACCCGAACCTGCCGCAGGCCGAGCTGCGCGCCTTCCACGCCGAGCACCGCATCGCGACCGAGGCGTGGAGCCCGCTCGCCTCCGGCGCGTTGCTGTCCGACGCCGCGGTCGCCGGGCTGGCCGACAAGCACGGCAAGAGCGCCGCGCAGGTGCTGCTGCGGTGGCACGTCCAGCTGGGCAACGTGGTGATCCCCAAGTCGGTCACCCCCGAGCGGATCAGGGCGAACATCGAGGTCTTCGACTTCGAGCTCGACGCCGACGACCTCGCGGTGCTCGCCGGGCTCGACACCGGGCAGCGGGTCGGCCCGAACCCCGAGCAGTTCAACGGGTAACGGTGAATTTCCTCCCGCTTCACCTGGGTTGACGCATATCGAACCCCTAATAGAGTGCATGGCGCCTGGCGCGGACACGGACCGGCATATCCGTCGCGCGGAAAGGACGCAATGTCACGGCATCGGGGGCAAGTGAGCGGCAGAAGAGTGAGCGTGGGGGTGATCGCCTTCGGTCTGGTCTCCCTGCTGGTATTGGGCTGGGCGGGCTGGGGGTGGCTCAGCGCTCGCCTGGACCGGGCGGCCGCCACCGAGCAGGGCTGCCCGGCGGGCGCCGAGGTGCTCCGGGTGGCGGTCTCCCCGTCGGCCGAGCGGCCGGTGCGGGAGGCCGCCAACCGGTGGAACTCCGGTCCCACCGTGGTCGACGAGCACTGCGTGCGGGTCAACATCGGCTCCGCCGAGTCGGCCGCGGCCTACGCCGGGCTGACCGGCGAGTGGAACACCCGGGAACTGGGCGACCGCCCGGACGCGTGGCTGCCGGAGTCGTCGCTGTGGACCGACCGGTTGGCCGCGACCGACGACGCGCTGCTGGCCGCCGCGCCGGAACCGGTGGCCAGCAGCCCGGTCGTGCTGGCCACCCCGGAACCGGCGGCCGAGGTGCTGACCAGGGCGGCCCGGTTCCGCTGGGCCGATCTGGCCGCGTTGACCTCGGACACCAACGGCTGGACCAGGTTCGGGCACGCGGACTGGGGACGGCTGACGGTCGCGCTGCCCGCGCCGCTGACCAACCCGGCGAGTGCACTTGCCGTGCAGAGCGCACTGGTGGGGGTAGCGCAAGAGAGCCCGGTGACTCAGAACGCGCTGGCGCGACAACCGGTCTCGTCAGCGCTATCCGCCCTGGCGCGTGCGCAACCTTCTGAGGTGCCGGACACGACACGTGCCGCGTTGGCCGCGTTGGGCGAGAGCCCGGACATGGCCGACGCCCCGTACGGCGCGGTGGCGACGCTCGAGGTGGACCTGTACCGCCGCAACCTGGGTGACGACGGCAGGCCCGCGGCCAAGCGCCCGCTGTGGGAGGTCGTCGCCGACGGTCCGACGCCGGTGGCCGACTTCCCGTTCGTGGCGCTGACCGGTCCCGACGTGGGTCCGGTGCGCACCGAGGCAGCCGACCGGTTCCGCGCGTTCCTGCAAGAACCCGCGCAGCAGCGCGAGTTCTCCCGAGCGGGCCTGCGCGGCAAGGACGCCCCGGACCGGCCGACCGCGGCGATGGGCATGTCCTGGGCCGAGGTCGGGCCCGGGTTCGCCAGGTCGGACCCCAACACCACGCAGCGGATCGCCACCACCTGGGCCAACGCGGTGGAGGGCGGCGGCATCGTGACGATCATGGTGGACGTCTCGCGCACCATGGGCGGCGACGGCGGTGACGGGCGCAGCAGGCTCGACTGGGTCAAGGACGCGTTGAAGGGGTACACGGACTACACCGTCTCGGGTTCCCTTGGCCTGTGGCCGTTTTCGCGCTCCCTGGAGAAGGGGAAGCCTTACGCGGTAGCCGTACCGACAGGGCCTGTCACCAACCGGCGGGCATCGCTACATGTCGCCATCGACGGTCTTACGCCTAACGGGGCCACGGACTTCTATGAGTCCGTTGTGGCTGGATACCGCTCTGCTGTTCAGGGTTACGTTCCCGGGCGCCGAAACCAGTTGGTGGTAATCACCGACGGTGGCGCTGACGGTGCGATGTCGTTGTCCCAGGCCAAAGCCGCTCTCCGGCGCGTGTCGGAGAAGGGCAAGCCGGTGCCGATCGACGTCATCGCCATCGGTCGCGATCCGGACCGTGCGGCGTTGCGCGACCTCGCCACGTCCACCGGCGGGACGTTGACCGTGCTGCCGGACGCCCGCGGTGTCGTGGGCGCCCTCGGGCAGGCCGTCACCGT
Organism: Actinokineospora cianjurensis; assembly: GCF_003663795.1. Lineage (NCBI taxonomy): Bacteria > Bacillati > Actinomycetota > Actinomycetes > Pseudonocardiales > Pseudonocardiaceae > Actinokineospora > Actinokineospora cianjurensis. The sequence continues at coordinate 1,093,848 of NZ_RCDD01000002.1, read as the reverse complement.
CCGGGATTGAGCCTGTGGACAAGTGGCGGCACCGGATCGGGACCTGGCCCTAGGATCCTGTCCATGCGGAAACCGATCCTCGCCCTGCTCCTCGCCGCCGTGCTCCCGCTGGCGGCGTGCGGCTCCGACGCGACCCCGGCCGCCCCGCCGTCCACGGCTGCTTCCGCTGCCGGTGGTGGGCTGCTCGCGGCGCGGGTGCCGGTGGAGCTGCGGCCGGTGACCTCGGTCAAGCCGGGGCTGGAGGTGTCCGGGCCGGACGAGGTGATCGGGCCGGACGAGTCGGTCTACACGCTGGGCCCGTCGATCGGCGAGTTCACCGAGTTCAAGGACGTCCGCCCGGAGAAGACCGACTACGGGTGGGTGATCACCATCGACCTGCCGTCGGCCACCTCGGCGGTGTTCGCGAAGTGGACCACCGAGCACGTCGACGAGCAGCTGGCGGTCATGGTCGACGGCAAGCTGGTCTCCGCCCCCAAGATCGCCTCCCCGATCACCGGCGGCGCGCTGCAGATCTCCGGCAACTTCACCGAGGCATCGGCCAAGCAGCTGGTCACCGACATCACCGGCGAGACCCCGTGATCGTCGAGATCTACACCGACGGCGCCTGCTCACCCAACCCCGGCCCCGGCGGCTGGGGCGCCCTGCTGCGCTACGGCACCCACGAACGCGAACTCTCCGGCGGCACGGCCGAGGAGACCACCAACAACCGCATGGAGCTGATGGCCCCCATCGCCGCCCTGGAGGCCCTCACCCGCCGCTCCACGGTGAAGCTCTACACCGACAGCACCTACGTCCGCAACGGCATCACCAAGTGGGTCACCCAATGGCGCGCCAACGGCTGGAAAACCGCCGCCCGCCAACCAGTCAAGAACGTCGACCTCTGGCAACGCCTGGAAGAAGCCGTAGCCCAACACGACGTCGAATGGCACTGGGTCAAGGGCCACAACGGCCACCCCGAGAACGAACGCGCCGACCAGTTGGCGGTAGCGGGCATGCGCGCGGTACTGACCAGTGGATGACCACCGCACCCACACGCTCCCCAACGAGTGGCACCTCGACGGCCTGCCCTGGTGGAACACCGCAACCCCTGCCGGCGCCAACTGGTAGAGACTGCGCCACGTTGGCCCCAACCTGCCCCCAACAACGTTGGCCGACCACGCGCTCCTCGGAGTCACCGGTCCCAACTGGTCGAGACTGTGCGACGTTGGCCCCCACGCGCCCCTCTCAGGCGTTTGCTCCAACATGCCCCTCCCAGGCGTTGGCCGAACCGCGCTCCTCGGAGTCGCTGGTGCCAGGCCGGCTCGATGGGGTGGACTTGTTTTGTGTGGGGGGACAGCAGCCGTAGCGTCGTTCACGCGGCAGGGCCTGCTTTTGGGCCCCTGCTTTGTGGTTCTGCCACGGTTGTTGTAGGGGCCCCGCGCAAAACAAGTTCGCCGCATCGAGCAAAGCTCGTAACTCGCGTCTAGGCCAATGCCGCAGGCGAGGCGTTCATCGTCGACGCCGCAGGCGAGCACGAGAGCCGGATCCCTCTCAGCCCAAGATCAAACCCGCCGAAGCACCCCCCGATATACAGCTTACCGAGCACCACCGACAGAACGCCCCGACCGAGCCAGCCCCCTGTGGACAACCCCCATCCACAAGATCAAACCGCCCCAGCCACCCGCCCCGCCATCAGCCGCCCATCTCCAACGCGGCCTGATACGACCGCGTGACGACAGCGCGCAGTACCGCCGAGTCCACCTCATCCACCCGCCTCAAGTACAGGCAAGACTTCCCCGTCGTGTGCTTGCCAAGCCCAGCAAGCAGATCCGCGTAATCCTCCAACGACCCAGTCAAGTACAACACAGTCTGAGCCTTGCGCGGAGAGAACCCCACAGCAACAGTGTCACCCTCCCGCCCCGTGTCATACCGGTAATGGCGTGACCCGAACCCGATGATCGAGGAGCCCCACAGCACCGCGGGCTGACCCGTCACCTCAGACATGAGCGCCACCAACAACTCGGCATCCGCGCGCCGCCGCGCGTCCGGGACAGCGGCCAAGAACTCCGGGATGTCACTCGCAGTGGGTTCCAACGTTGACCTCTTTCAACAGCCGCCGACACAATCCGATCAGTTGAGCCCGCAACGGTGCCGCGCGTTCGGCAAAAGCCGACTGCGCACGCACATACTCCGCCCGCCCCCGCTCCGTCTCGATCCGCACCGGCTCGTACCCCAAGTCGGACAAGTCATACGGACTGGCCCGCATGTCCAACGTCCGCACGTCCACCGCCAACTCGAAGCAGTCCACAACCAGCGACGACGGCGCGAAAGGATCCAGCTTGTATGCCCACTTGAACAGGTCCATGTTCGCGTGCAAGCACCCCGGCTGTTCCAGCGCCACCTGCCCCTCCCGGCTCGGTTCGAGCGTGTTCAGCGGCCGGGCGGGTGGGGTGAAGAAGCGGAAGGCGTCGAAGTGGCTGCACTTGATGGTCGAGGATTCCACCACCTCGTCCGTCCCCGAGGGCCCCAGGCGCAGTGGCCAGGCGGCGTGGCGGAGGTCGGGGGTTCGGTACACCATGGCCCACTCGTGCAGGCCGAAGCAGCCCAGGCGTGGTGGGCGGGAAGCGGTGGCGGACAGCAGGTCCTGGATGAACGAGGCGGTGGCGGTGCGGCCGGGGGAGAGGGGGCCGAGGGTCACGCCGTCAGGGGTTGAGCGATAGGCGGGCCAGCGCAGGTACTCCTCGGCCGAAGGGCCTTCCAGCACGACGCCGGGGCCGGGGTGCCAGCGTTCCAGGTGGGCCGGGCGGTGCGAGTAGTAGGTGAACAGGAAGTCCAGGACCGGGTGCTTCTCCTTGCGCTGCCTGCGTTCCTGGTGCGGGTCGGTCCAGCGGCGGGCTCGGGCCACGTGGGCGTCGCGCAGGTCGTGCCAGGTCTGCTCGGGCAGCAGGCTCTCAGGTGGTGTCACCGATGTGTGTCCCGTCGCGCACCGTGCCAACGTACTCCTCCACCAGGTCCTCCAGCGCCACCACGCCCAGCACCTCGCGGTCGGCCGACACGGCCTTGGCCAAGTGGCTCTGGGTGCGCCGCAGCGCGGCGAGCGCCTCGTCGAGCCGGGAGTCGGCAGGCAGTTCCGGCAGGCCGCGCACCCTGGACCAGGCCACCCTGGTCGCCGGGTCGGAGTCGACCTGGTCCAGGACGTCCTTGACGTGGACGTAGCCGTTGAGGGTGCCGTCGGGCATGCGGACCGGGAAGCGGGAGAAGCCGGTCTCGGCGACCGCGTCGGCCACCGCGCCGACCGTCGGCGGGTGCGGCACCGTCTTGAGCTTCTCCAGCGGTACCAGCACCTCGGCGACCGTGCGCCCGGCCGAGGACAGCGTGTTGGTCAGCCGCCGGTGCTCGGAGTCGTCGAGCAGGCCCTCGCGGCGGGACTCGGCGATCAGGGTGGCCAGCTCGTCGGAGGTGTAGGAGTTCTCCAGTTCCTCGCGCGGCTCGACCCCGAACCGGCGCAGCACCGCGGTGGAGATCCGGGTGAACATGCCCAGCAGCGGCCGGACCAGCTTGCAGAACGCCAGGTGCACCGGCACCAGCGTGGTCGCGGCCCGCTCCGGCCCGGCGATGGCCAGGTTCTTGGGCACCATCTCGCCGAGCACCGTGTGCAGCGTGACAACGATGCCCAGCGCCAGCGCGAACGCCACGCCGTGCACGACCGCCTCCGGCAGCCCGAGCGCGCCGAACGGGCCCTCCAGCAGGTGCGCGATGGCGGGTTCGGCCAGCGCGCCCAACCCCAGCGAGCACACCGTCACCCCCAGCTGCGCGCCCGCGATCAGCAACGGCAGCTGCCTGCCCGCCTCGACCGCCAGCGCCGCCCGGGTGTCGCCCTCCCTGGCCAGCGCCTCCAGCCGGTCGCGGCGCGCGGTGATGATCGCGAACTCCGCGCCGACGAAGAACGCGTTGCCCAGCAACAGCAGCACGGTGGCGCCCAGCGCCAGCACGTCGCTCACGTGCTCACCCCCGGCAGCCGCGCCACGCGCAGCTCGGCGACCCGGTGCCGGTCCATCCGCAGCACCGTGATCCGCCAGCCGTCGACCCGGATCTCGTCGTTGACCTCGGGGATGCGGCCCAGGTTCGTCAGCACCAGCCCGGCGACCGTCTCGTACTCGCCGGTGGGCATCCGGAACCCGGTCGCCTCGGCCAGCTCGTCGTCGCGCAGCAGCCCGGACACCAGCCAGCTGTCGCGGCCGAGCGGGCGCACCGGGTTCACCTCGCCCCGGTCGTGCTCGTCGCGCACGTCGCCGACGATCTCCTCGATCAGGTCCTCCAGGGTGACCAGCCCGGCCGTGCCGCCGTACTCGTCGACCACCAGCGCCACCTGCAACCCGGAGCCGCGCAGCCGGTCGAGCAGCACGTCGCCGCCGAGGGTCTCCGGCACGGTCGGGACCGGCCGCGCCAGCGTGGCGACCCTGGTGCCCGCCCGCTGCTCGCGCGGCACGCCGAACACCTGCTTGACGTGCACCACGCCGTGCACGTCGTCGAGGTCGCCGCCGTGCACCGGGAACCGGGAGAACCCGCTGCTGCGGGCCAGGTCGATCAGGTCGACCACGGTCGCGTCGGAGCGCAGGGCCTGCACCCGCACCCGCGGCGTCATCAGCTCGTCGGCGGTGCGGTCGCCGAAGCGCAGCGAGCGGCTCAGCAGCGTCGCGGTGCCGGTGTCGATCGCGCCCGCCGCGGCGCTGGAGCGGACCAGACCACCCAGCTCCTGCGGGGACCGGGCCGAGCGCAGCTCCTCCTGCGGCTCCACGCCCAGGCCGCGCACGATCCAGTTGGCCGACCCGTTGAGCGCGTTGATCAGCCAGCGCAGCACCGAGGCGAACACCGCCTGGGCGCCCGCGACGGCCCGCGCGGTCGACAGCGGGCGGGCGATGGCCAGGTTCTTGGGCACCAGCTCGCCGAACACCATCGACAGCGACGTGGCCACCAGCAGCGCGATGACCAGCCCGACGGCGTCCACCGCGGTCTCGCCCATCCCGGTCAGCGCCAGCAGCGGCTCGACCAGCGCGGCCAGCGCCGGTTCGGCGATGTAGCCGGTGATCAGGGTGGTGATGGTGATCCCGAGCTGCGCGGCCGACAGCTGGAACGACAGCGACCGGTGCGCGCGCTTGATGGCCAGCGCGCGCCGGTCACCGACCTGGTCGGCGTGGTGGTCGACCTGGCTGCGTTCGAGCGTGGTCAGGGAGAACTCGGCCGCGACGAACAACGCCGTGCCCGCGGTCAGCGCGCAGACCGCCAGCAGGCCGAGGGCGCTGAGCAGGAAACCGGTCACCGAGCACCCCGCTCGGGATCCGGGCCGATATGGCCGCCGGGACTCTCTCCCGGCCCGCTACTGCGGCCCGGCCTCTTCTTCTGCGCCTTGCGCACGGGAAGCCGCACTCCTCGGGTCTGTTCTGACGAACCGGCCCAGTGTAGAGCGATCCGACCCCCGAACGCGCGGGTGGAGTCGCGTGCGACACGCCGCGATCAGCCCGACGGGTGCCACCCGGGGTCCCGACCGAGCGGCGCGACCAGCCGGGTTTGCGGCCGTGGGGATCGGCACCGGCCTGTCGAAGGTGCCCGCGTCGCGCCACTGGTCGACCTGGTCGGTGCACTCGGCGAGCAGGGCAGAGGACACCTACTCGATCGCGGGCGCCCCCGCTGCTCATGTGCGCCCCCTGGTCGTCCGGCACCCCGTCCCAGGTCTCGCGGGACGCTGCCGACGCCCACGCGGCGACTGGATCATCAGCGAACTCCGGCGGGTCGTGCCCGACGCACCCCGGCGAGCACGCCCAGCGCCGCCGCGAGCAGTTGCAGGCCCGCTGTGACGGTGATCGCCGTCGCCGGACCGGCCGCGGGCACCAGCCACCCGCCCGCCGCGGCGCCGAGCGAGAAGGTGCCGATCTTGAGGCTGGCGCCCGTGGTGGACACCTGCGCCAGCAGCGCGCCCGGGGTGTGCCGCTGCCGGGTCGCCATGATCGCGGGCAGCGCCAGCCCTTCCGCGAGACCCGCCGCGACGGCGAAGGTGAGCGTCCAGGTGACACTGTCCACGATCGGCCAGCACAACATGAGGACACCGAACGCGGCCGTGCTGACGACCACCGTCACCTGGGGATGTGGACCGGCGATGAACCTACCGAGAACAACCACGGCGACGAGGCACCCGATCTCCATCGCGGTCCACACGTAACCCGCGGCCGCGCGGTCTTGGCCCAACTCCTGCATCCGCAGCGGTAGCGCTGTCGCGAGCACACCAACCGACCCGTAGCCAATGACGGTCGTGAGTGTCGCGCCGCGCAGTGCAGGGGTATGGACCAAGTGGGTCAGTCCCGCTCGGACTGTCCGCAGCAGTGAGGTGTGGTGGTCATCGGACACACCCGTCACCGGCGGTAGGAACAACGTGCACACAGAGCCAGACAGCGCCAACACCGCGATCAGCCACACCGCCGCCGCCGGACTCGCTATCGCCGCCACCGTCCCAGCCAACGCGGGACCGGCGATCGCGCCGATGTTGAAGGTAGCCGCGTCCACCGCGTTAGCCCTGGGCAACCGTTCCGTCGCGACCAACTTGGGGACCAGGCTGGAGTAACCGCCACTGGTCAACGGCAACGCCAGCCCGGTAAGCGCCGCGAGCACGAACGGCACCACGGGAACCCTGCCCACGGTGAGTACCAAGCCCGCGCAGGTCAGCGCCAACAGAACGCCGCTGGCACCCAGTACCGCCCGCCGGTAGGGGACACGGTCGAGCCAGGCGCCGAGCACGGGACCGGACACAATGGAGGGCAGGGTGTACGCGGTCACCATGGCCCCGGCCAACGCCGGGCTGCCGGTCCGGTCCAGCACCAAGAGGACCACCGCGACCGCCACCATCTCGTCCGCGACCCTGGCCGACGACGCGGCGGCGGCGTACGCGCGGAGTCGGGGCGAGGGCGCGGTGTGGTCGGTCACGCGGTGGCTGGTCTAGGTGGCGCGCCGGTGCCGTCGAACGGTTTCCTCGACCAGGTCGAGCACCGGGTCCATGTCGTCGGCGGGCAGGCCCATGGCCAGGTGGGACACCAGGCCCTCCAGCACCAGTTCCAGGAACGCGGTCAGCACCTCGACGTCGATGTCGTCGCGCAGGTTGCCCGCCTCGCGCTGGCGCAGCAGGCGTTCCCGGGTCGCGACGGTGAGCTGTTCGGAGCGTTCCGCCCAGCGGGACCGGAACTCCGGGTCCGTGCGCAGCCGCCGCGACACCTCTAGCCTCGTGCCGAGCCAGTCGGCCGGGTTGAGCGCCTCGCCGTTGGCCGAGGGGGTGGACGAGAGCAGTTCGCGCATCACCTGCACCAGGCCCTGGGCGGCCACGACCTCGGTCATCCTGAGCACGTCGTCCTCGGCGAGGGCGAGGAAAAGGGACTCCTTGTCGCGGAAATGGTGGAAGATGGCTCCTCGGGACAGTCCGGTAGCCTCTTCCAGCCTGCGGACGGTGGCCCCCTCGTACCCGTGGCGGGCGAAACACGAACGGGCCCCGTCGAGGATCTGGCGCCGTCGCGCGTCGAGATGGTCCTGGCTCACCCTGGGCACCCGACGATCGTGTCAGCCGGGGGCCGCCGAAGCAATCCGTACGTACGTTTTGGGTACGCGGCGCGCATCACGCCCACCGGCGGTTACCCGATCGGCCCAGCGGGTTCGTGCGGCTGTCGGTGCCCGCGTGTAGCGTCGATTCCCGGCACAGCGGGAAGGAAAGGAGTGATCACCTTTGTCCGCTTCGCGCGAGACCGACGCGCCTGAGCGCAGTCGGTTGCGGGCCAGAGTGGAGGCCGAGGCTTACGTCGCCTCGGTCTGCTTCAAACACGGTCCGCCCTGTCTACTGGGTGTCGAGCTGGAGTGGGTCGTGCACCACCGCGACGACCCTCGGCGGCGACTCGACCCCGACCACCTAGCCGCCGCGCTCGGCCAGCACGCCCCCACCACGCTCAGCCCCGGCAGCCCCTGGCTCCCGCTGCCCTCCGGGTCCCCGCTCACCCTCGAGCCAGGCGGCCAGGTCGAGATCTCCTCGCTCCCGGCCCGCGCCCTCGGCACCGTGGTCGACGCCGTCACGGCCGACCACCGCTACCTCGCCGATCTCCTCGACCGCGCCGGTCTCGTGCTGGGACGCCGCGGTCTCGACGCCCACCGCTCCCCGCGCCGCGTCCTGGACACCCCGCGCTACGCCGCCATGGAACGTGCCTTCGCCCCGATCGGCGACCACGGCATCACCATGATGTGCGCCAGCGCGGGCCTGCAGGTCTGCATCGATGTCGGCCTGCCTGCCGACGCCGCGGCCAGGTGGGCGGCGATCAGCTCGCTCGGCCCGGTCCTGATCGGACTGTTCGCCAACTCGCCCGACCTGGCCGGGGAACCGACCGGCTGGGCGTCGGCGCGGACGCTGCACGTGCTCGGTGTCGACCCGCGCCGGTCCCGACCGGTGCCGATCACCGACGACCCGGCCCAGGCGTGGGCGGACTACGTCCTCGACGCGCCGCTGCTGTGCGTGCGCAGGCCGGACGGGCAGTGGGACGCCCCGGAGGGGGTCAGCTTCGCCGACTGGGTCGACGGCGCGCTCGAGCACCGGCCCACCGTCGACGACCTCGACTACCACATGTCCACGCTGTTCCCGCCGGTCCGACCGCACGGCTACCTCGAGGTCCGCTACCTCGACGCCCAGGACGGCGACGACTGGATCGCCCCCTCGGCGCTGCTGGTGGCGCTCATGGCGGACCGGGCCGCGGTGGACGCCGTGGTCGAGGTGTGCGCGCCGGTCGCCGACCGGTGGCTCGACGCGGCCCGGCTCGGGGTCGCCGACCCCGACCTGCGGCTGGCCGCGCGCCGGGTGCTCGACCTCGGCATCCCGAGGATCCCGGCGCTCGACCTGCCCGCCGCCCACGCCGCGACCGCCACCGACCGGCTGGTGGCGCTGCGCGAGTCGGTGGGCACGGCGGTGCCGGGTTCGGCAGTGGACAGACCGGATGCGACGAACGGGAGGAAGTCGTGACCAGCACCGACCAGACCAACCGGCTCCCCGCGGCGAGCACCACCGAGGTGGAGCGCGCCAGGGAGCGGGTCGCCGAGGCGCTGCTGCGCTCACGGGCCCGCAGCACCCTGCTCACCGACGCGGTCGACGACGACGACCTCGTCCGGCAGCACTCCAGGTTGATGTCACCGCTGGTGTGGGACCTCGCCCACATCGGCAACCAGGAGGAGCTGTGGCTGGTGCGCGACGTGGGCGGCCGCGAGCCGGTCCGCTCCGACATCGATGAGCTCTACGACGCGTTCCAGCACTCGCGCGCGAGTCGGACCGAGCTGCCGCTCTTATCGCCGGTCGAGGCCCGTGCCTACGTCGCACAGGTCCGCGACAAGGTCTTCGACGTGCTCGACCGGGTCCCGCTGCACGGCAACCGGCTGGTCGACGGCGGGTTCGCCTTCGGCATGATCGTGCAGCACGAGCAGCAGCACGACGAGACCATGCTGGCCACCCACCAACTGCGGGTCGGCACCCCGGTGCTGCACGCGCCCGACCCGGACCCGGCGCTGGTCGCGCCGATCGGGGCGCGCGAGGTGTTCGTCCCGGCGGGGGAGTTCACCATGGGCACCTCCACCGAGCCGTGGGCGCTGGACAACGAACGGCCCGCGTTCCAGACCCACGTGGACGCGTACTTCATCGACACCGTCCCGGTCAGCAACGGCGACTACCTCGCCTTCATCGACGCGGGCGGGTACGACAACCCGCAGTGGTGGAGCGAGGTCGGGTGGGCCTACCGGCAGAAGGCGACGCTGACCGCGCCCCGTTTCTGGCAACGCGACGGCGACCGGTGGCTGCGCACGCGCTTCGGTGTGGTGGAACAGGTCCCGGTGGACGAACCTGTCGTGCACGTGTGCTTCCACGAGGCCGCCGCGTACGCGAAGTGGGCCGGTAAGCGACTGCCCACCGAACCGGAGTGGGAGAAGGCCGCCCGGTACGACCCGGCAACCGGCCGCTCCCGCCGCTACCCGTGGGGAGACGACGACCCGGGCATCGAGCACGCCAACCTCGGTCAGCGCCACCTGCGACCGGCCCCGGTCGGCTCGTACCCGAAGGGCGCCTCGGCGTTGGGGGTCCGCCAGCTCATCGGCGACGTCTGGGAGTGGCTCGACTCGGACTTCCAGCCCTACCCCGGGTTCGCGGCGTTCCCGTACCGCGAGTACTCCGAGGTGTTCTTCGGCGGCGACTACAAGATGCTGCGCGGCGGGTCGTTCGGCACCGACTCCGCCGCCGTGCGCGGCACCTTCCGCAACTGGGACCACCCGATCCGGCGGCAGATCTTCTCCGGGTTCCGCTGCGCCCGCGACGCCACCCCGACCAGCTAGTCGCATGTGCCGCCACCTGGGTTACCTCGGTCCCGCCGTGCCCATCGCCGGTCTGCTCGACGGGCCGACCGGGCTGTTGCGCCAGACCTGGGCCCCCGCCGACATGCGCGGCGGGGGCACCGTCAACGTCGACGGCTTCGGCGTCGGCTGGTACACCGGCGAGGGGGATGAGCCCGTGCGCTACCGGCGGGCCGTTCCGATGTGGACCGACCAGTCGTTCGCCCAGGTCGCGGCCGCCACCCGCAGCCACGCGGTGCTCGCGGCGGCCCGCTCGGCCACCATCGGCATGCCGGTCGTGGACACCGCGTGCGCCCCGTTCACCGACGGGCCCTGGCTGTTCAGCCACAACGGCCGGGTCACCGGCTGGCCGGACAGCCTCGCCGGGCTCGCGGGCACGCTGTCCGCGGTGGAGCTGATGACCCTCGACGCGCCCACCGACAGCGCGGTGCTGTGGGCGCTGGTGCGGCGCGAACTGCGGGCGGGTACGCCGATGGCCGACGCGCTGGAGGGCGTCGTCACCGCCGTCGCCGCGGCCGCCCCCGACTCCCGGCTCAACCTCATGATCACCGACGGCACGAGCATCGCGGCCACCACCTGGTGGCACTCGCTGTCCGCGCTGACCGGCCCCGATTTCGTCGTGCTGGCGTCCGAACCGTGGGCGCAGGACCCGCTGTGGACGCCGATCGGCGACCGCTGCTTGGTAACGGCCACCCTGACCCCCACTCCCGCCGTCCGCGTGCGCGCGCTCGGCAGTGCAGACAAGGAAGCAGATGACCGACTCCCGGCTTGATCCCGTGGAAGTGCACCTGCCAGACGACCACGCCGCCCGAGCGCTGGCGGCGGACGCCCGCGAGGGGCTGACCGCCACCCCGAAGACCCTGCCGCCCAAGTGGTTCTACGACGCCAGGGGCAGCGACCTGTTCGAGCGGATCACCCGGCTGCCCGAGTACTACCCGACCAGGGCGGAGCGGGAGATCCTGGCCGCCCGCGCCGACGAGATCGCCGCGGCCACCGGCGCGCAGACCCTCGTCGAACTCGGGTCCGGTTCCTCGGAGAAGACCAGGCTGCTGCTCGACGCGCTGCGCTCCGCGGGCACCCTCACCCACATCGTCGCCCTCGACGTCTCGGCGACCGCCCTGCGCGACGCCGCGGCGGCACTCGCGGCCGAGTACGGCGGCGTCCAGGTCAGCGGCGTGGTCGGCGACTTCACCGAGCACCTCGGCCTGCTCCCCGGCCAACCGACCCGCCTGGTCGCCTTCCTCGGCGGCACCATCGGCAACTTCCTGCCCGCCGAGCGCGCCGAGTTCCTCACCGCCGTCCGCACCGTGCTCAAGCCGGGGGAGTGGCTGCTGCTGGGCACCGACCTGGTCAAGGAGGAACACACCCTGGTCCGCGCCTACGACGACGCCGAAGGCGTGACCGCCGAGTTCAACCGCAACGTCCTGCACGTGCTCAACCGCGAACTGGGCGCCGACTTCGACCCGGCCGACTTCGACCACATCGCCCGCTGGGACCCCGACCACGAGTGGATCGAGATGCGGCTGCGCGCCAAGCGCGCCCTCCGGGCCACCATCACCGACCTGGACCTGGCGGTGGACTTCGCCGAGGGCGAGGACGTCCGCACCGAGGTCTCCGCCAAGTTCCGCCGGGAGCGGGTGGTCGGCGAACTGGGCGCGGCCGGGTTCTCGCTCGAGCACTGGTGGACCGATGAGGGAGGCCGGTTCGCGCTCTCGCTGGCGCGCGCCGACTAGTCCGCTGTGTCGTGACACGCCCCGTCCGTGCTGGTGCGCGGGCGGGGCGGTCCGTTGTCCCGACCGTGGTTCACCTGCGGTGGCTGGACTTTCGCCAGGTCCGCCACCCGATCGGCCCCTGCCCGTCGACAGCCGCCGCAAGGCCGCCCTGGTTGGGCCCACCAGGTGATTTCCCTTCCCGCGCAGGCGTGTGAGCCTCAGGGGGTCACAGTTGTCGATGTGTCCAGGGGGAAGCACGTGACTGTTCGTTCAATGCTGCGCGCCACGATGGTGGGCGCGGTGGTTGTGCTGGGGGCCGGGGGACTGGTCTTACCCGCCGTCGCCATCCCGCAAGCTCCTGCCGTACCCGCGACTCCCGTGGTGTGGCGGGACTGCGCCGCAGACCAACTGGCCGACGTACCGCCCGCGGAGCGGTTCCGGTTTACCTGCGCCGATTACACCGTCCCGCTCGACCACGACCGGCCGGGGCTCGGCACCATCAACATCGCCCTGCTGCGCCGCGCCGCTGGTGTGCCGAGCGCCCGGGTCGGCTCGATCTTCGTCAACCCCGGTGGTCCCGGTGGCCCTGGCACGGTGCTGCCGTTGCGGGCGGCGGGATTCCTGCAGGCGTCCGTGCTGGACCGGTTCGACGTCGTCGGGTTCGACCCGAGGGGCATCGGCCGCAGCACCGCCGTCCGCTGCTTCGCCACCCAGGAGGACGCCGACGCGCTCCAGCGCCGGGGGACGCTCATCCCGCGCACCCCCGAGCAGATCCGCCAGACCAGCGCCGCGCGCCGCGATTACGCGCGGTACTGCGACCGGTTCGCCGGTCCGCTGCTGGCGAACATGTCCACCGAGGCGGTCGCCCGCGACCTGGACCTGCTGCGGGCCGGGGTCGGCGACGAGAAGCTCACCTACGTCGGCTTCTCCTACGGCACGTTCCTCGGGGCCACCTACGTCAACCTGTTCCCGCACCGGGCGCGCGCCATCGTCCTCGACGGCAGCGTGGACCCGCGGCTGCGCAGCACCGACGGCCTGGCCTACGACCGGCAGCGCACGGAGGGCTTCGAGATCGCGTTGGCCGCGTTCCTCGCCGAGTGCGACCGCGTCGGTCCGCTGTGCGCGTACAGCGGTGGGGCGCGGGCGAAGTACGACGCCAGCCGGGAGTACCTCAAGAGCCACGGCCCGGTCACCTTGCCGGACGGCACCTTCGTCGATTACGAGCGGTTCGTCGCGGCGACCGGCAGCTTCCTGTACCAACGCGCCTACCTGGCAACCTTCGCGGAACTGTTGCAGCACCTGCACTCGGCGATCCAGCCGGGACAGCTCCGGGTCGCGGCCGAGCCCAGGGCGCGCTTGTTCGCCACCGGCGTGCCACCGCGCACCGACACCCGACCGGACACCCCGTACACCGGCGAGGACTCGTACGCCTCGGTCAACTGCTCGGACAAGCCCTTCACGAACCGGTTGTCCGATGTGCCCGGTATCGCGGACCGGTGGGACCGCGCCATGAGCACCTTCGGCCGCTACGGCGCCTGGGGCGACGCGGCGACGTGCCCGCCGTGGCCCGCCGCCGACCGCTACTCGGGTCCGTGGAACCGCAAGACCGCGAACCCGGTGCTGGTGGTGGGCAACTACCACGACCCGGCCACCCGCTACGACTTCGCCAAGCGCATGGCCGCCCAGCTGGGCAACGCGCGCCTGGTGAGCGTGGACGCCTTCGGGCACTGCGTCCTGGGCGAGAGCACCTGTGTGGACCGCATCACCGCCGACTACCTGGTCAACCTCACGGCGCCCGCACCAGGCCAGGTGTGCGCGCCGGACCTGCCGATCTTCGGTGCCCCCTGACCTGATGGGGGCTCCGGTGACCTGATAGGACAGACGGCGCCGTTCCCCGGGACGGCGCCGTCCGCTATCGGTGACCAGGGCTCGCGGGAATCAGACCCGGTGGTGGTACACGAGAGCCCAGGTGGGCGGTGTCAACTGGACACCACGCGCACCTGGGCTCCCGGGCTCACCCACTAGAGTGCCGATGCCCCCTTCGCGGCCGGTGTGGTGCGCCGCGGTCCCGCCGCGACGCCGAGCCACTCCCGGTCATCCCCAGTCGATCCACGCGCCGCCAACGAGATACCGTGTCCGACGGTGCCCGTGGCGGCGATTCCCAGGTGGAACTTCCTGTTTTCCAAAGGATCCCCCAATCCCTCGTTCCCCCAAAACCATCCTGACACAGCGTGACGTCACTTAGGGGCCGATCGAGCGAACCTCCGTATGACCACTGTCACCCCGCGCACGGGAACTCTTGCGAGGAAAGGGTTCGAGGCGGCAGGGCACGCGCGGGCCGGTGCCGCTACGGGGTCGACGACAACTTGAGTTCCGCCCTGGCGCGCCGCACCGTCTCCAACGCCACCCGCCAGTCGGTGCTGAGTTGTTGGCGCGCGCGCACCAAGTCCGCCAGGGTCTCCTTGTTTCGCAAGACATCGAACGTCGGGCTGAAGACCGCCAGCACCGTCCCCGACAACAGGGCGAACGTCGCCGCCTGGCCGCAGACCCTGCGCAGTTCGCCCGTGTTCGACGGCTTGACGCCCGCGTCCAGTTCGGCCACTTCCCGAAACGAGCTCAAGGACTCCAGCCAGGACAGCACCAGCGGCGCCCCGTCGCAGGCGCGACTCGCGTGGCAGACCCGCGGACAGGCAGTGGCAGAACGCCACGAACTCCTGGGACAGCGTCGGCACGCGCTCGTGCAACCACTGCGCGCTCTCGTGGTGCGAGAACGGCTTTCACCACCAGCATCTTGGCGAACGCGTCGCGGACCGCGATCCCCCGCCGCTCGAAGCTGGTGATGGCGTCGTCGGACACCGAGATCAGGAAGAGGCACCCGGGCACCCCGAAGGTCCCCGGCGGAAATCGGCTACCACCTCGGGGTGGGTGAGCGGTTGCTCGATCCGCTGCGCCAGCCTGGTCTGCCCTACCTCGGCCGGGGGCAGGCTGATCTTACCGGACCACCCCGTGGTGAACGTTTGCAGGAACCGGATCCGGTCCAGTTGGTCGATCGCCACCGCCCGCAGTCGTGAACACGGGTGCGCGTTCCACCGCGGCCTGCACGACGACGCTCACCACGGTCTGGCGACGGTGAGCGCGGGTTTCCCCGTCAGCGCCAGGCTTCCTCGTGACAGTGCCCTGATCGGGGCGGGCTTGCCGACACCGCGCTGACCCGCCAGTGCGACCGCACCGGAGTCGGAGCAGCAACTGCTGGACGGACTTGGTCTCCACCAGTTCCCGTACGCCTGTAGTGCAGACGACGGCGGGGGTCGCCGGAAGGCGACCCCCGCCGGGGAGAGCACGATCAGGTCAGCTGGTGACCATCTTGCGCAGCACGTACTGCATGATGCCGCCGTTGCGGTAGTAGTCGGCCTCGCCGGGGGTGTCGATGCGGACGACGGCGTCGAAGTCGACGGTGGTGCTGCTGCCGTCGCGGGCGGCGGAGACGCGGACCGTGCGGGGGACCTTGCCCTCGTTGAGGTCGGTGACGCCGGTGACGAGGAACAGTTCCGTGCCGTCGAGGCCGAGGGACTCGGCGGTCTCGCCGTCGGGGAACTGCAGCGGCAGCACGCCCATGCCGATCAGGTTCGAGCGGTGGATGCGCTCGAACGACTCGGCGATGACCACGCGCACGCCCAGCAGCGAGGTGCCCTTGGCCGCCCAGTCGCGCGAGGAGCCGGAGCCGTACTCCTTGCCCGCGAGGACGACCAGCGGGGTGTCCTCGGCGGCGTAGTTCTGCGCGGCGTCGTAGATGAACGCCTGCTCGCCGCCCCTGGTGAAGTCGCGGGTGTAGCCGCCCTGGACGCCCTGGCCGTCGTTCTCGCCCGCCAGCAGCAGGTTGCGCAGCCGGATGTTGGCGAAGGTGCCGCGGATCATCACCTCGTGGTTGCCGCGGCGGGAGCCGTAGGAGTTGAAGTCCCTGCGCTCCACGCCGTGCTCGGTGAGGTACTTGCCAGCCGGGGTGTCCTGCTTGATGGCGCCCGCGGGGGAGATGTGGTCGGTGGTGACCGAGTCGCCCAGCAGCGCCAGGACGCGGGCGCCCCGGATGTTGGTGACCGGCGCCGGGGTCATCTCCATGCCGTCGAAGTACGGGGGCTTGCGCACGTAGGTGGACTTCGGGTCCCACTCGAACACGTTGCCGGTCGGCGTGGGCAGCGACTGCCACCGCTCGTCGCCCGCGAACACGTCGGCGTAGCTGCTCGCGAAGCTCTCCGCCGACAGCGCGGAGGCGATCACCTCGGCCACCTCCTGCGGCGACGGCCAGATGTCGGTCAAGAACACCGGCTGACCGTCCGAGCCCGTGCCCAGCGGCTCGGTGGTGATGTCGATGTCCATCGACCCGGCCAGCGCGTAGGCCACCACCAGCGGCGGCGACGCCAGGTAGTTCATCTTGATGTCCGGGTTGATCCGGCCCTCGAAGTTCCGGTTGCCCGAGAGCACCGACACCACGGCCAGGTCGGCGGACTGCACGCCCGCGGAGATCTCGTCCTGCAGCGGGCCGGAGTTGCCGATGCACGTGGTGCAGCCGTAGCCGACCAGGTTGAAGCCCAGCTCGTCCAGGTACGGGGTCAGGCCCGCGCGGTCGTAGTAGTCCATGACGACCTTGGACCCCGGCGCCAGCGTGGTCTTCACCCACGGCTTGCGCGAGAGGCCGCGCTCGACGGCCTTCTTCGCCAGCAGCGCCGCGCCGATCATCACCGACGGGTTCGAGGTGTTGGTGCACGAGGTGATGGCCGCGATGGCCACCGCGCCGTGGTCGAGCTCGAACTCGACGCCGTCGAGGGTCACCTTGGTCGGCTTGCTCGCCCGACCCCGCGCACCGCGCGCCGCCGAGTGCTGCTCGACCGGCGCGCCGGAGCCGTTGCCGCCGCTGACCGCGGGGGCGTCGCTGGCCGGGAAGGACTCCAGGCCGGCCTCGTCGACCGCGGAGGTGGCCACGTCGGTCGTGTAGCTGCCCAGGGCGGCCCGGAACGACTCCCTGGCGCCCGAGAGCTCGATGCGGTCCTGCGGCCGCTTGGGGCCCGCGATGGAGGGCACGACGGTCGCCAGGTCCAGCTCCAGCGTCTCGGAGAAGACCGGCTCGACCGACGGGTCGTGCCAGAGGCCCTGCTCCTTGGCGTACGCCTCGACCAGCGCCACCTGCTCCTCGGAGCGGCCGGTGAAGCGCAGGTACTCGGTGGTCTCGGCGTCGATCGGGAAGATCGCCGCGGTCGAGCCGAACTCCGGGCTCATGTTGCCGATGGTGGCCCGGTTGGCCAGCGGGACCGCGGTCACGCCGGAGCCGTAGAACTCGACGAACTTGCCGACCACGCCCTGCTTGCGCAGCATCTCGGTGATGGTCAGCACCAGGTCGGTCGCGGTGGCGCCAGCGGGCAGCTCACCGTGCAGCTTGAAGCCGACGACGCGCGGGATCAGCATCGACACCGGCTGGCCCAGCATCGCGGCCTCGGCCTCGATGCCGCCGACGCCCCAGCCCAGCACGCCGAGGCCGTTGACCATGGTGGTGTGCGAGTCGGTGCCGACCAGGGTGTCGGGGTACGCCTGCCCGTTGCGGACCATCACGACGCGCGCGAGGTGCTCGATGTTGACCTGGTGCACGATGCCGGTGCCCGGCGGGACGACCTTGAACTCGTCGAACGCGCTCTGG
Organism: Actinokineospora cianjurensis; assembly: GCF_003663795.1. NCBI lineage: Bacteria > Bacillati > Actinomycetota > Actinomycetes > Pseudonocardiales > Pseudonocardiaceae > Actinokineospora > Actinokineospora cianjurensis. The sequence goes on along the minus strand of NZ_RCDD01000002.1, from coordinate 1,076,064 downwards.
CCCCAGCGCAGGAACTGGTAGCGCTCCTTGTTGCGCTCGTACTCCAGGTCGACGTTGCGCTCGAAGGCGTCCGGGCGGCCGAAGACGTCGGCGATCACCGAGTGGTCGATGACCAGCTCGGCCGGGGCCAGCGGGTTGACCTTGTCCGGGTCCCCGCCGAGCTGGGTGACGGCCTCGCGCATGGTGGCCAGGTCGACCACGCAGGGCACGCCGGTGAAGTCCTGCATCACGACGCGGCCGGGGGTGAACTGGATCTCCGTCGACGGCTCGGCCGAGGGGTCCCACGAGGCGAGGGCGCGCACGTGCTCGGCGGTGATGTTGGCACCGTCCTCGGTGCGCAGCAGGTTCTCCAGCAGGATCTTCAGGCTGTACGGCAGGCGCTCGGCACCCTCCACCGCGTCCAGTCGGAACACCTCGTACGAGGCGTCCCCGACCTTCAGCGTGGCGCGGGCGCCGAAGCTGTCCTTACTCGGTGTGGTCACGTCCAACTCCAGTGGCGGCGCAAAGTCAGTCCGGGTTACTCGTCGGTGAGTCTCGCGCACCCCCGAGGGGGGCGCAGCGACGGCCTCACCCTTCAAACAGTACGCTTGTCCTGTATAGCGCTCAAGGGGGCGCGCCGGGTCGGCGCCCGCCGATCCCTGTGATCCAGCACCCACGCGCGACGGCCCGCCCCCGGAGATCGGGAGCGGGCCGTCGGGAGAACGCGCTGGTGGACTACTTGGCCAGCTTGAACAGCGCCTTGACGTCCTCGGGCTGCAGGCTCTTGAGCGCGGTGATCTGCAGGTCGGTGACCGAGCGGATCGGGCTCACGTACCACTTGCCGTCGACCTCGGTGGTGACCACGCCGGTGTTGGCGATCATGCCCTTGACCAGGTTGGTCAGCGCCTGCTTGGCGTCGGCGGCCATCGACCGGCCGCCGATCTTGGCCGCCAGGTCGTCGGCGCAGATCTGCTCGCGCTCGCCCTGCACCTCGGCGGCGTAGCACTCGCCGTCCTTGGTGACCTTGACCGTCTGGCCGTCCGCCTCGACCTCGAGCTCCTTGAGCAGGACCTTCGTGGCGTCCTCGACGTCCTGGGTCTCGGTCTCCAGCTTGAGGATCTTCACGTCGGCCGGCTTCTGCTTGCCAGCCGCCTCGACCAGCACCGGGCCGACGTCGTGCAGCACGGCCATCTCGTCGGGCGGCAGCAGCTCGATGACCCGCGACAGGTCCGCGTTCACCGACGCCTGCGCCAACTCGCGCACCGCGTCACCCGGCGACGACGCGCCGCGCGCGGCGATCGACTTCTTCGGCCACTCCAGCTTCTCGCTGGCCAGGCCGTAGTCGGCGATCGTGTAGAACAGGCTCGGGTACCACTCGTCGTCGACCTTGACGGTGGCGATCCGGATCGGCTCGCCCTTGTTCTCCTTGACCAGGTCGGCCACGTCGTAGGTCTGCGTCTGCGGGGCGTCGGTCATGCCGCGCGGGAACGCCAGGTCGATGAACTCCTCGGTCAGCGGCAGCTTGCTCGCGTCGGAGGAGATGGTGACCTTGCCGCCGACCAGCTTGGTGATGGTCAGGTGGTCGTTGACCTTCTCCGCGCCGGACTCGTCGAACTTCAGGTTCTCGGTCTTGAGCTCGAAGCCGTTGATCTGGTTCGGGTCGACGTCGGCCTTGTAGACCTCGAGCCGCTTGAGCTCCTTGGTGGTCTCCGAGTTCAACGTGGTCATCAGGTCCCGCTCGGCCGGGGCGAGCCCGGTCAGCAGGCCGAGGACGTCACCCTTGCCGATGGCGTTGACCAGGTTCGTCGCCGCCGCGGTCGGGCTCTCGGCGCCTGCCTGCGCGCTGCCCCGGTTGAGCGCCCACACCGTCACGCCCGCGCCAGCGGCCACCGCCAGCACCGCGACGACGACACCGATGATCAGGCCCTTGCGCTTCTTCGGCGCCTCCGGCGGCACCGGGTAGCCGTACTGCCCGCCGCCGTAGGGCTGCTGCGGGAACTGGTAGCCCGGCTGCGCCTGCTGTGGACCGGTCTGCGGGAAACCGCCCTGCGGGAAACCCGCCTGCGGGAAGCCGCCCTGCGCGGGCTGCGGACCGGTCTGCGGGAAGCCTGGCTGCGGTTGCGCGGGAAAACCGCCGCTGCCCGGACCCCCCTGTTGTTGGTACGGGTCGTTCGGCTGCCACTGGCCGCCGCCTCCGGGTGGATAGGTCACGGTTCCCCTCCTGCGATCCTGCCGGCGCCTCTGCGCCCGTTCACCACGATCCAGACCGCGCCGAGCACGGCGAGCGCCGAGCCGATGAGCGTGGTCGTCGGTCCGGTTGCCGCGATGCCGAGCGGGCTGTCACCGCCACTGCTTTCGACGGTCGCCCCACCCGAAACGGTTCCAGTGACTATCGCCAGGAACGCCCCGATCGTTGCGGCCGTCGCGCGCATGCTCAGCGCGTACAACACGATGCTCAGCGTGATCGCCGGGACGACCCCGTACCAGGCGTAGAGCAGCACCTCGAGCGCGGTCCCGTCGAGGAAACCGAGCGTGCTGATGACGCCGACGGCCTGGAAGCTGTCGCGCAGCACCGACCCCGAGCGGAACCACGGCAGGAACATCCCGACGGCGACGGCCAGCAGCCCGACCGCCGTGGTGGCGGCGGGCAGCGCGGTCGCGAGCACGCGGGAGTTCCGTTCGGACACGGCACCATGCTCGCACCCCTGTCCCCGGTCGGGTTACATCGCCCTCGTTCGAGTGGGCGCGACCGTCCTCTTTCGACGGACGCGCTACACGCTGCGTCGAATACCGGCCGCGGCGATGTCCCCGAGCACGATGTTTCTGCTGGTACGGCTGGTTGGCGAGTGTCCCAAGTGGCACAGTCGAGGTCAGCTGGGCGGGGCGAACCGCCCCTGCGCAGGGAGGAGGCAGCGGTGGCCGTACGACGGACGCTCCCGCTCGGTCTGGTGGTCACCTCGGTCGCGCTGGTCTCGGCGATGACCTCGACCGCGGTCGCCGCCGCGGTCCCCCCGCCGCCGCCCAACCCCAGCGACAGCGAACTCGACACCAGCCGCGCCGCGGCCAAGGAGAAGGCTGGCCAGGTCGGTCGGCTGACCAACCAGCTCGCCGAGGCCGAGTCGCAGCTCATGCGGTTGCAGGCCGAGGTCGAGGCGAAGCTGGAGGACGCCAACAAGGCCCTGGTCGACCTGCACGCCGCCGAGGACGCCGCGGCCGCCGCCCGCTCCGACGCCGACGCCGCCCGCCGCGAGTCCGCGGGCGCGGACAAGGCCGTCGGCGACGCGCGCAAGCAGTTGGACGACTTCGCCGCGGGCAGTTACAAGCAGGGCAACACCATCGGATCGCTCACCGCGTACCTGGGCGCCAAGAGCCCCAAGGACCTGTTGGACCGCGCGCACCTGCTCAACGCCGTCAGCGGCAGCGAGCTTGACGCGATGAACACCATGGAACGCGCCCGCACGCAGAAGGCGAACGCCGACTCCCGCGCGCGGGCGGCACTGAACGTCGCCAACCGGCGACAGACCGAGGCCGAGGATGCCAAGCGCGTCGCCGACAAGGCCACCGCGGAAGCCCAGCGCGCCCAGCAGGACCAGCTCGCCAGGTCTCAACAGCTGTTGGCGGACCGCACCTCGTTCGAGCGCCAACTGGAGGCCGCGCAGGCCGAGGTCGGCGGGCTGGAGAGCCAGCGGGAGCGTTACCAGCGATGGTTGGCGGCCAAGCAGCGCGAGGACGAGGAGAACGCCCGCCAGGCCGCGGCGGGCCGTCCCACGGCGGCGGCCCCGTCGGCCGGTCGTGCGCGCACGGTGATCGAACGCGCACTCTCCCAACTCGGCGTCGAGTACGCCTGGGGCGGCGGCAACAGCAAGGGCCCGACCCGCGGCATCCGCGACGGCGGCGTGGCCGACTCCTACGGCGACTTCGCCAAGGTCGGCTTCGACTGCTCCGGCCTGATGATCTTCGCCTTCGCCGGCGTCGGCGTCCCGCTCCCGCACTACAGCGGCTACCAGGCCACCGCGGGCCGCCAGATCCCGCTGTCCCAGATGGCCCCCGGCGACATGCTCTTCTGGTCCACCGACGGCCGGATCCACCACGTGGCCCTCTACATCGGCGACGGGCAGATGGTCGAGGCCCCGTACTCCGGCTCCGTGGTCCGCATCTCCCCGGTCCGCTACGGCGGCATCGTCGCCCACGCCACTCGCGTCCTCTAGGCCATCTGCGCCCTCTAGACCTCTCGCGCCTCTAGGGCACCTGCGTCCTCTAGGCCGCTCGCGTCGTCTAGGCCACCAGCAAGCGCAGACCCAACTCCGCCGCGTCGAGGCCGACGAGCTCGCGGTTGCGTTCGGCCCACCGGCCGGAGGCGAGGTCGTCGCGGAGTTTGTCGACGGCCCGCTGTTCGGCTTCCGGGCCCACCTTGGTCCACACCGACACCGCGCGGCGCACGTGGTCCTCCAGGTATGCCTCCGGCCTGCGCCAGTACGCCTCGAAGAAGCCGTCCGCGCAGTCCCACGGGATCAGCACCGGCTCCATCCTCGCCCCGATCGCGTCGGCCAGAGCGTGCACCGATGGCCTTCCCTCGATCAGGTTCGCGACCTCGGGCAGGTAGTCCCGGGACAGCCAGAATCTCCGGAGCCAGCCCGCTTCGCTGTCGTCGTGGGTGAACACGACGACCCGCTTCGCGACCCGCCGCATCTCGCGCAAACCGGCGATCGGGTCCGGCCAGTGGTGCACGGTGCTGAACGCCATCGCCGCGTCGAAGGACTGGTCCGCGAACGGGAGGTCCTCGGCGGAAGCAGCCACACACGGGGCCGCGCCTGCCGGTCGCTGCGCGCGCATGACCGCCGAGGGTTCCACCGCGGTGACTTGGCGGTCGGGTGGTTCGTAGGAGCCGGTTCCTGCCCCTACGTTAAGGACCGTGCGCGCGTCTCCTAGCGCCGCCCAGACTTGCGCGGCAATCCGAGGTTCGGTGCGGCGCGTGGCGGGATAAGCGGCTCCGATGACGTCGTACAACTGCTCGTCGAACATCTTCAGCTGCTCCTCTGAGGTTGTTCTACCTGCGGCCGGTTCGTCGACTCTCCTCCAATCGACACTGCCCAACACGCCACGTGGGGGTCAAGGCAACTGCCGGGTGTTCGCGTGCCGCCGGGAGAACCGGGTTGAGTCTCCAGTGGGTGGAAGGTGGACGCTTCTGTCATGGGCGATCCGGGCGAGTTGTTCACCATCGGGCAGTTGGCCGCGCGCACGGGGTTGTCGGTCCGGACGATCCGGTTCTGGTCCGACAGCGGGGTGGTTCCGCCGACGACCAGGTCGTACGGGGGGTACCGGCTCTACGACGTCGAGGCGGTGGCGCGGCTGGACCTGGTGCGGACGCTGCGGGAGCTGGGGTTGGACCTGGAGACGGTGCGCGCCGTGCTGCACCGGCAGGTCACCGTCGCCGATGTGGCGGCGGCGCACGCGCGGGCCATCGACGTCGAGATCAGGGCGTTGCGGGTGCGGCGGGCGGTCCTGCGCTCGGTCGCCGGACGGGGAAGCACAACCGAGGAGATGAGACTGATGCACGAGATGGCCAGGTTGTCCGCGGCGGAGCGCAGGCGAGTGGTCGACGAGTTCGTGGACCGCACCTTCGCCGGGGTCGACGAGACCGCGCCGGGGGCGGGCATCGCCACCGCCATGCGCCGCGTCGACCTGCCGGACGACCCCACCGACCCCCAGGTCGACGCCTGGGTCGAACTCGCCGGACTGGTCGCCGACGAGGACTTCCAGCACCGAGTCCGCCAGATGGCGGTCATCGGGGCAGCGGGTGCCCCACCGGTCCCGCACGACCCGGCCCTGGTGGTCGACCACGCTGGCCCCGCCGAGGCCGCCGGGATCGACCCGGCTTCCCCGCAGGGGCAGGAGATCCTCGCCAGGATCGCGCCCGGTCTGTCCACTGAGGACCGCTCCCGCCTCGCCGACACCATCGAGACGTTCAGCGACCGCCGGGTCGAGCGCTACTGGCAACTCCTGGGAATCCTCAACGGTTCCGCCCCGTTCGAACCCCGCGTCCCCGCCTTCGAGTGGTTCGCCGCCGCCCTCCGCGCCTAACCCCTTGCACGCTGCCGCCTAGCTCCTTGCGACGCTTGCGCCTAGCCGCAACCTTGCGACGACGCGCGTAGTCGAATCTGGGCGCCGTTGGGCTTACCTGCCCATCTACGCGGACACCCCGCTCGCCCTCGCCCCCGCCGAGCGCCCACTGCCCCTAGGCGACGGACCCTGCACCGCGCAGGCCCTCCTACCCCACCCAAGCCGCTTCGCGCGCACGCGGTCCCGACCCTGCCCAGCCCCCACCCACTCCGGGGGGCGTCCCAGTGACAGTCTATCGGCACCCCCCGACAGTCGATCTTCAAGCAGGGGGTCGGAAGATCCAGATGTGGATAACTTCTGTCGCTGAACCGGGTGAATCTGGGGCTTGCCGTCGTGGCGGCGGGCGAGGTGTCGTCGTGGCGGCGGCCGGGGCTTGGGGTGTGCGTTCGCGGTGGGGCACGCGCTCGCCGAGGCAAGGCGGGGGGCCGAGTAGGGCGCGATCGCGGATGGCCGCGGGTCGGGGGGACCGGCCCGCGGCTACTACCCCCGCCCGTGCTGGGGTCGCTCAGTCGAGAGATGGGCAGTACAGCGGTTCGGCGGGGGTCAGGGCCGGTGGCGGGGTGGGGCGGGCGCTGCCGTGGGGGGAGTGGGTGACGGGGGCGGCCTGGTGGGCCGCCGCGGTCATCGGCAGGGTCGCGAGCAGCACGGCGACGGCGCCGAGGGTTCTGGTGTGCGGCCGCATGGTGCGCTCCTCGTGCGGCTGGGGGTCCCGGTCGGACCAGTACACCGCGCCGAGCGGGGGAATCCATGACGCCCTTTCGGGGGTCACCTGTTACGTTGGCCTGCTGCCTTCGTCCACCGACAGTGAAGGAGCACCATGCCTCCCATCAGCGATGACGACCTCCAGCGGGTCATCGTCGGCGAGGTCCGGCCGCATGCGGCGCCGATCACCCTCGCCGAGTACGACCCGCGCTGGCCCGACCTCTACGCCCGCGAGGAGCACCGGGTCCGCGCCGTGCTGGGACTGGTGGCGCGCCGCCTGGAGCACGTCGGGTCCACCTCCGTGCCGGGGCTGACCGCCAAGCCGATCATCGACATGCTGCTGCTCGTGCCGGACGCCGCCGACGAGTCCGGGTACCTGCCCGCGCTGGAGGCCGCCGGGTACGTCCTGCGGGTGCGCGAGCCGGACTGGTTCGAGCACCGCCTGGTCAAGGGCCCCGACACCGACATCAACCTGCACGTCTTCGGCGACGGCTGCCCCGAGGCCGACCGCATGCTCCGCTTCCGCGACCGGTTGCGCGCCAACGACTCCGACCGCGACCACTACGCCGCCACCAAGCGCCACCTGGCCACCACCACCTGGCGCCACGTCCAGAACTACGCCGAAGCCAAGACCGACGTCGTCGCCCAGATCATGGCCAACGCCCGAACCGAAGCCTGACCCGGATCGGGGCCGACTCCGGACCGGGCTCAAGGCACGTTCCCACGCAGAGCCGAGCCCGGCCCGGGCGTCAGCCCAGGAACGCGGGTCGGTGCCATTCCTCGCCGAGGACGTGTTCGGCGAGGAAGGCCAGCACGGTCGCGTACCAGAGGCGGACGTTGTTGGGGGCCAGGATGAAGTGGTTCTCGTCCGGGAAGTACAGGAAGCGGTGCGGGCCGGTGCCGTCCGCGCAGCGGGCCGAGAGGTCCCACCACAGCCGCAGGGCCTCGCTGATCGGGACGCGGAAGTCGCGGGCGCCGTGGATGATCAGCATGGGGGTGGTGATCTTGTCGGCGTGGTGGTGGGGGGAGTTGGCCTCGGCGACCTGGGGGGTCATCTCGCGGCGGAAGTCGTAGGCGATGTCGGCGGTGTCGGTGGAGTGGTCGAGGTCCCACACCGAGGCGTGGGTGACGATCGCGGCGAAGCGGTCGGTGTGGCCCGCGATCCAGTTGGCCATGTAGCCGCCGAACGAGCCGCCCATCGCCGCGGTCCTGGTCGGGTCGAGGTCGGGTCTGCGCAGCGCGGCGTCGGTGATCTCCATCAGGTCCGTGTACGGGGTCTCGCCCCAGGCGCTCCAGCCGCGGCGGATGAAGTCGACCCCGTAGCCGGTCGACAGCGCGGGGTCGGGCATCAGGACCGCGTAGCCCCGCGCGGAGGCGATCCACGGGTTCCACCGCCAGGACCAGTTGTTGCGCGAGAGCACCGGCCCGCCGTGGATCCACAGCAGCAGCGGCGCGGGTGATTCCGGGCTCGCGGTCGCGGGCAGCGTCAACCACGCCCGTAGCGGCGTCCCGTCCGACGCGGTCGTGGTCACCTCGGTGAGCCTGCCGCGCACGTGGGTCGCGATCCCCAGCGCCGACGCCGGGTCCGGCAGCGGGGTGATGTCGCCGCCGGGCAACGAGACGCGCACCGGGACCGGCGGGCTGTCGATCGTCGAGCGCAGCGCGTAGACCCACCGGCCGTCGGGGGAGACGCAGGTGTCGGTGTAGGCGGCGTCGTCGGTGGTGAGCCTGGTCGCCTCGCCGGTGGCCGCGTCGACCAGCCACAGCGGGGACCGGCCGCGGTCGTCGGCGGACACCACGATCGCGGCGCCGTCCGGGGTCCACCGCGCGGTGTGCGGCCACCGGTCCCACGCCGCGGTCAACGCCTCGACCGGCCCACCGTCGAGCGGTACCAGACCGAGCCAGCGGTCGCCGGGGTCGTCGGGGCACTTGCGGCGCTGGACGACCACCGCGACCCGGGTGCCGTCGGGGGACACGCGGGGGGACTCGTACTCGTGGCCGTGGTCGTCGGCGAGGACCCGCCTGGCGCCGGTGGCGACGTCGATGGCGACAACGGTGTGCCGTTGCGAGCCACCCGGTTCACCGACCGCCCACATGGTGACCACGGTCCGGCCGTCCGGGCTGAGGTCCCAGCCGCACTCCTCGCCCAGGGCGCGGCCGACGTGGCCGGTCAGGTCCCGCACGCCGTCGGGTCCGCGCACCAGCAGCCGGGTGCGGTCGGGGCCGAGGTCGTGGTCCCAGTGCCGGATGGGGAACTCCTCGTGCAGCACCGCGGACACACACGCGTCGGCCCGCACGTCCCGCAGCGCGCGGTCGGAGGCCAGGTCGACCGCGGAGGGCAGCATGCCGGAGCCGAACACGATGGTGCCGTCCGCCGCGGTCTGCACGCCGCGGATCCCGCCGCCGGGCCGGACGAGCGGCTCGGGGTCGCCGCCCGCCGCGGGCAGCACCCACAGCGCCGGGCCGTCCTCGGCGGCGGACCGGGTCGAGGTGAACAGCACATCGCCCGATGGTGTGAACCCGGCGCCGGTCTCACCCTCCGGACCCCGGGTGAGCCTGCGCGCCACCCGCTGCCCGCGCGGGTCGACCTCCCACAGCGACCGGGTGTGGCGGGTGCCCGTCTCGTCGGGCAGCGAGACCCCGACGACCAGCCGGTCGCCGTCGTGGGACAGCCACAGCCCGGCCACCTGCGGCATCCGCACGAAGGCGTCGAGGTCGGCCAGCGGCCCGGCAGCCGCCCGGTTCCGGGCGTCGTCGAAGATCACGTCTCCTTATACCGAACCCGGGCCGCCCGCGCGCCCGCCAGGTCAGCCGCCCACCCGGTGAGACGTCCCGTTCAGGGGTACCCCTGAACCGGTGGTCGTGTCGGAAACCGTTGGTGGTGCGGGGTTGTCGGTGAATTGCCGGTAGGCTCGACGTCATGCCACTGACTCTTGAAGAACGTGAGCAGTTCCTCCTCGAACCGCACATCGGGTCGCTCGCCGTGTCCGCCGACGGCGGCCGCGGGCCGCGGCAGGTCCCGATCTGGTACAAGTACGAGCCGGGTGGCCAGCTGTGGATCACCACCAAGTCCACCTCCCGCAAGGCGCGGCTGATCGAGCGCGCCGGCCGGTTCTCGCTGCTGGTGGAGCGCCTGTCGCCGACCATCCGCTACGTCTCCGTCGAGGGCCCCGCCGTCGGTGAACCGGGCAACGAGGACTACCTGCGCGAGATGGCGTCGCGCTACGTCCGCCCCGAGCGCCTCGACGCCTACCTGGCCTACCTCAAGGAGGAGGGCCAGCAGACCGTCTTCCGCCTCAAGGTCGAGCACTGGACCTCCGCCGACCTCGGCCCCGCCTGACCGCCCCGCTGCACGACGCCGCCCGCCTCGAACGGGCGGCGTCGTGGGCTGATCGCCTCTCCAGCGCACCCAGCCGCCTTCGCTCGCGGGTGCTCGTCCCCAACGCCGTGACCTGTCCACAGTCCGATCTCGCCGCTGGTTTCCCCTGCTCAGCGCCAACTAGGCTGGATTCGGGGGCTGCTCAGCGCCGAGGACCACCCGGGACGGCGGCCAAGCCCGCGGAGACCAGGGGGTCGGTCACTAGGGCTCGACGATCGTGAGGCTGGTCACCGCGAACGGTATGGGCCGGGCGGAAACCGTTGCAGCGCAAGGGGGATCAAGCGCTACTCGGGTTCGCCGGGGTCCACCGCGCCCGCGCGTTCGTCGCGGTCGGCCCAGTCGAGCAGGGTGTCCAGGCGGTACTCGGCGTCGTCGATCCCGGCGTGCAGGTCGCCCAGTTCGGCGAAGCGGGTGGGCACGGTGGCGATGGTGCAGTCGCGCGGGTCCACGGCGTCGACCTCGTCCCAGCGCAGTGGTGTGGACACCGTCGCCTCCGGTACGCCGCGCACCGAGTACGCGGAGGCGATCGTGTGGTCGCGCGCGTTCTGGTTGTAGTCCACGAACAACGCCGCCGGGTCGCGGTCCTTGCGCCACCACGTGGTCGTCACGTCTTCCGGAGCGCGTCGCTCGACCTCCCGGGCGAACGCCAGCGCCGCCCGCCGCACCTCGCCGAACGACCACTCCGGGGCGATCCGCACGTAGACGTGCAGCCCCTTGCCGCCGGAGGTCTTCGGCCAGCCCACCGCGCCGAGTTCGTCGAGCACCTCGTTGGCGACGTGCGCGACCCGGCGGACCCGGTCGAACCCGCAGTCCGGCATGGGGTCCAGGTCGATCCGCCACTCGTCCGGGCGCTCGGTGTCGGCGCGGCGCGAGTTCCACGGGTGGAACTCGACAGTGGACATCTGCACCGCCCACGCGACGTCCGCGGGCTTGGTGACGCACAGCTCGTCGGCGTACCGGTTGTACCGGGGGAAGTGCACGCGCACCGTCTCCAGCCACGGTGGCGCGCCGTGCGGGACCCGCTTCTGGTGCACCTTGTCGCCGGTGACGCCCTTGGGGAAGCGGTGCATCATGCACGGCCGCTCCCGCAGCGCGCGCACGATCCCGTCGCCGACCGACAGGTAGTAGTTCACCAGGTCGAGCTTGCTGGCCCCGATCGCCGGGAAGTACACCCGGTCCGGGTTGGACACCCGGACGGTGTGGTCACCGACCTCGATCTCGACCGCCGGGGCGTCCGCCATGGGCACAACGTAACCAGCGCGGCGCGGGCCTGCCAGGGTGTGCGGGGGATGGTCCGGAACTAATTAGTTGACACTGACTAGTCGAGTCGGGATAGTTGGTGTCGGCTAGAGATGAGGATGTGGTGGCCAAGCGACGCGCGGTGGGCAACCCGCTGGCGCTCGCGGTGCTCTCCGGTCTGCTGCTGGAGCCCATGCACCCCTACGAGATGGGGCGCAGGCTCAAGGAGACCGGCAAGGACCGCAACATCAAGTACAACCGGGGCTCGCTCTACATGGTCGTGGAGCAGCTGCGCAAAGCCGGGTTCATCGCCGAGCAGGAGACGGTGCGGGACACGGCGCGGCCGGAGCGCACCGTCTACGCGCTCACCGAGGGCGGCCGGGCGGAGCTCTACGACTGGATGCGCGAGCTGGTCGCCGAACCCGAGCACGAGTACCCGCGGTTCGGCGTCGCGCTGTCGCTGCTCGGCGTGCTCGAACCGGGGGAGGCCGTCGAGCTGCTCGGCACCCGGCTGGTCGCACTCGACCGGGAGGCCGCCGAGATCACCGCCGACACCGCCCAGGCGAAGGCGCAGGGCCTGCCGTGGGTCTTCCTCGTGGAGGAGGACTACCGGCTCGCGCTGATCGAGGCCGAGCGGCGGTTCGTCAGCACCCTCATCGACGGCCTGAAGGCGCCGGAATACCTCCGCGCCTGGCAGGAAGCGTTGGGAGAGGGGACACCATGGAGCGCACCGGAGCGCTGAACAGGTCAACACAGGGCACGGCAGCAGTGAACACGTCAGCACAGGGCACGGCAGCAGTGCGAACGGCGCTGGTCATCGGCGGCGGTATCGCGGGGCCGGTCACGGCGGCGGCGCTGCGCCGGGCCGGGGTCGCGGTGACGGTCTTCGAGGCGCACGCCGAGGCGGCGGACGGGGTCGGCGGGATGCTGATGGTCGCGCCCAACGGGCTCGACGCGTTCGCCGCGGTCGGCGTGGGGGAGCAGGTCGGCGCTCTCGGGCAGCCGACCACCACGATGGTGATGGAGGACTTCCAGGGCAGGAAGGTCTTCGCCTTCGACGGTCTGCCGGGTCTGCCCGCGAGCCGCACCATGTGGCGCTCGGACCTCTACCGGGTGCTGCACGACCGCGCCGTGGAGCTGGGCGCGAAGGTCGAGTACGGCAAGCGGCTCGTCGGTGTCGAGGAGAGCCCTGACTCGATCACCGCCGTGTTCGCCGACGGCACCACCGCCACCGCGGACCTGCTGGTCGGCGCGGACGGCATCCGCTCCACGGTCCGCACCCTGATCGACCCGGACGCGCCGGGCCCGGAGCCGGTGGGCCTACTCGGCATCGGCGGCTGGGGTCCGCCGGTACCCGGCATCGGCGGGTCCGAGGTCATGCACTTCGCGCAGGGCAAACGCGCCTTCTTCGGCTACTGGGGGACACCCGGCGGCGACACGGCGTGGTTCAGCAACCTCCCGCACCAGGGGGCGATGTCGACCACCCAGGCCCGCGAGGTGCCCGCCGAGGAGTGGCTGCGCCGACTGCGCGAGGCCCACGCGGGCGACCACCCGGCCGAGTCGGTGCTGGCGGGTGCGCGGGACCTGCAGGTCACCGGCGCCCTGGAGATCCTGCCCTCGGTCCGCCACTGGCACCGTGACCGCATGGTCCTCGTCGGCGACTCCGCGCACGCCCCGTCCCCCAGCTCCGGCCAGGGCGTGTCGATCACCGCCGAGAGCGCCGTCGAACTGGCCAGGTGCCTGCGTGACCGCCCGGACCTGCCCAGCGCCTTCGCCGCCTACGAACAGCTCCGCCGCCCCCGCACCGACAAGATCATCGCCGGCGCCCGCCGCACCAACAACTCCAAGGCAGCGGGCCCGGTCGCCAGGGCGGTCAGCCGCGCGTTGACCCCACTGCTGACCCGCACCCTGTTCACCCCGAAGCGCATCTTCGGCGACATCCACGCCCACACGATCAACTGGGACGAGAGGGTCGACGCTTGAGCGCTGCCCGGCACGGCAGCGCCTAGGCTCGGGGCGTGCGGTGGGCGGCGGTGGTCTTGGCCGGGGGGAAGGCAACCCGGATGGGTGGTGTGGACAAGGTCGCGCTCGTCGTCGGGGGGCTTTCGTTGCTCGACCGGGTGCTCGCCGCCGTCGTGCACGCCGACGAGGTGGTGGTCGTCGGTCCGTCGCGGCCGACCGTCCACCCTGTCCGGTGGATCCGCGAACCCGAGCCGGGCACCGGGCCGGTCGCGGGTCTGGCTGCCGGGCTCGGCCTCGTCACCGCGGAGGTCGTCGTGCTGCTCGCGGCCGACCTGCCCGCGCTAACGAAAGCCACCGTCGACCGCCTCCGTGCCACGCCACCCGCCGTCCTCGTCGACCGCGGCGGGCGCGACCAGTGGCTGCTCGGCGCCTGGCCGACCGGCGCTCTCCGCGCGGCGATGCCCGCCAGGCCCGCCGACGCCGCACTGCGTAAGGTCCTCACAGGACTCGCGCCGGTCCGCCTCCCCGATCTCGACGGCAGCGCACGCGACGTGGATCACCCGGGGGACCTGGCCGATCACGTTCCCAGTACCGGGGCCCCGTTCCCAGAGTGAGTTCACAGGGCTCACACCGGTGTTCCGGTTGGCTGTACGCGGTAGACCGCGAGGTCTGTCGTGAGATCCACGAGGAGGATGCCGGTGACCGACCCCGGGCAGGCCGAGGCGCCCACGACCCCCGCGCGTGACGCGCAACTGCTCGAACGCACCGTGTTCGAGGTCAAGCGGGTGATCGTCGGGCAGGACCGCCTGGTCGAGCGGATGCTGGTCGGCCTGCTGGCCAAGGGGCACCTGCTGCTCGAGGGCGTGCCCGGCGTGGCCAAGACGCTCGCGGTGGAGACCTTCGCCAGGGTCGTCGGCGGGTCGTTCTCCCGCGTCCAGTTCACCCCCGACCTGGTGCCTGCCGACATCCTCGGCACGCGCATCTACCGGCAGGGCAGCGAGCGCTTCGACGTCGAACTCGGCCCGGTCGTGGCCAACTTCGTGCTCGCCGACGAGATCAACCGCGCGCCGGCGAAGGTGCAGTCGGCGATGCTCGAGGTGATGGCCGAGCGGCACGTGTCCATCGGCGGCAAGACCTTCCCGATGCCCACCCCGTTCCTGGTGCTGGCCACCCAGAACCCGATCGAGAACGAGGGCGTCTACCCGCTGCCGGAGGCCCAGCGCGACCGGTTCCTCTTCAAGATCATCGTCGAGTACCCGACGGTGGAGGAGGAGCGCGAGATCGTCTACCGGATGGGCGTGACCCCGCCGGAGCCGAGCCAGGTGCTCACCCCGGAGGAACTGAGCCGCCTGCAGTCGGTGGCCGCCAACGTCTTCGTCCACCACGCGCTGGTCGACTACACCGTCCGGCTCGTGCTCGCGACCCGCACCCCGGCCGAGCACGGCCTCGCCGACGTCGCCGGCTGGATCGCCTACGGCGCCTCGCCGCGCGCCAGCCTCGGCATCGTCGCCGCCTCCCGCGCGCTCGCCCTGGTCCGCGGCCGCGACTACGTGCTGCCCCAGGACGTCGTCGACGTGGTGCCCGACGTGCTGCGCCACCGGCTCGTGCTGTCCTACGACGCGCTCGCCGACGGGGTGCCCATCGACCACATGATCTCCCGCGTCCTGCAGACCGTGCCGCTGCCGCAGGTGTCGGCGCGCCCGCAGGCCGTCGGCCACCCGACCCCGGCCGGGGTGAACGGCAGGCCGTGAGCAGGCACAGCTCCACCGACGGCGAACGGCCCAGCTGGGTCCCCCCGGTGCTGCGCGGCGACCGGATGGAGGCGGGGCTGCGGCTGCTGGAGATCGACGTCCGGCGCAGGCTCGACGGTCTGCTGCAGGGCAACCACCTCGGCCTGGTCCCCGGTCCCGGCTCCGAACCCGGTGAGGCGCGGCCCTACCAGCCGGGCGACGACGTGCGCCGGATGGACTGGGCGGTCACCGCGCGCACCACGGTCCCGCACATCCGGGAGACCGTCGCCGACCGCGAACTGGAGACCTGGCTGGTCGTCGACCTCTCGGCCAGCCTCGACTTCGGCACCGCGGGCTGCGAGAAGCGCGACCTGGCCGTCGCCGCCGTCGCCGCGATCGCGCACCTGACCAGGGGCGGCGGCAACCGCGTCGGCGCCCTGATCTCCACCGGCGAGCGGATGATCCGGGTACCCGCCCGCGGTGGCCTCGCGCACGCCAGGGGACTGGTGCGCAAGGTCGCCGAGACGCCGCGCGCGTCCGAGGGCGTGCGGGGTGACCTGGCCGAGGCGATCGAGCAGCTGCGCAGGCCGCCGCGGCGCCGGGGACTGGCGGTCGTGATCTCGGACTTCCTGGGCGCCACCGAGTGGCAGCGCCCGATGCGCGCGTTGTCGCTGCGCCACGAACTCGTCGCGGTCGAGGTCGTCGACCCGCGCGACGTCGACCTGCCCGACGTGGGCACCGTCGTGCTGGCCGACCCGGAGACCGGGCGCCAGCGCGAGGTGACCGCGTCCCCGTTGCTGCGCAAGGAGTTCGCCGCGGCGGCCGCCGAGCACCGCTCCGCCGTCGCCGCGGGCATCCGCCGCGCGGGCAGCGGACACCTGGTGCTGCGCACCGACTCCGACTGGATCGCCGACACGGTGCGGTTCGTCGTCGCCCGCAAGCGCCGTTGGTCCGGAGGAGCCGCGTGACACTGAGCCTGCGGAACTTCTCCGCCCCGCTGTGGTTCTTACTGCTGATCGCCGTGGCCGGGCTCGTCGCCGGTTACGTGCTCGTGCAACGGTCCCGGCGCAAGCGGACCCTGCGGTTCACGAACCTGGAACTGCTGGAACGGGTGTCCTCGGCCGGTCCGAGCCGGTGGCGGCACGTGCCCGCGATCGTGCTGGTGATCGCGCTGCTGCTGCTGACCACCGCGATGGCCGGGCCGACCGCCGAGCAACGGGTGCCGCGCAACCGGGCCACCGTGATGCTGGTGATCGACGTGTCGCTGTCCATGGAGTCCACCGACGTCGCCCCGACCCGGCTCAAGGCGGCCCAGGTGGCGGCCAAGTCGTTCGCCCAGGGGCTGACCCCGGGGGTGAACCTCGGGCTGATCACCTTCGCGGGCACCGCCACCGTCCTGGTCGCCCCGACCACCGACCGCGGCGGCGTGGCCAAGGCGATCGACAACCTCAAGCTCGCCCAGTCCACCGCCACCGGCGAGGCCATCTTCGCCGCCCTGCAGTCGATCGAGGGCTTCTCCCAGGTCGTCGGCGGCCCCGAGGGACCACCCCCGGCGCGCATCGTGCTGATGTCGGACGGCAAGCAGACCATCCCCACGGAGAACGAGGACGACCCCCGCGGCTCCTTCACCGCCGCCAAGGCCGCCGCCGACCGCAAGATCCCCATCACCACCATCTCCTTCGGCACCGCCGACGGCACCGTCGAGATCGAGGGCCGGGTCCAGTCCGTCGCCGTCGACGACGGCGCCATGGAGGAGATCGCGGGCCTGTCCGGCGGCGACTTCTACAAAGCCGCCACCGCCGACCAACTCCGCAAGGTCTACGACACCCTCGGCGAACAGATCGGCTACGAGATCAAGGAAGCCGACGCCAGCCGCCCCTGGCTCATCCTCGGCACCCTCGCCGCCCTCATCGCCGCCGCCCTCTCCCTCACCCTCACCCAACGCCTGCCCTGAGCCGGGTAACCCACGCAGCGGGTGATTCTCCCGCTAGCGCCTCGCGGGCTTTCGGGGCTGGGGGAGGGGGACGTGCCGTGCGAGCCAGGACAGCAGGGCGTCGAGTTCTTGGGCTACCGCAAGGACTTGGTCGACCGCTGCGGCAGTGTGGATGGCGTCGTCGGGCCATACGGGGCGGGTGGCGACCAGGGAGCGGTAGCGCAAGAGGTCTGCTCGTGGGTGGTCTGGTGGGTAGTCGCGGGGGCCGCGTTTCATGACGTCGCCGGTTACCTCGAACTGGTCCGGTAGCGCTGCCAGGATCTCGACGAGTTCCGTGCCGGTGGAGTCTTCGGCGACGGCGCTGCGGAATTGGCGGACCTGGCCGGGGTCCGGGTAGTGCCAGGCGCCTTTGACGTGCAGGCCGTCGAGGTCGAAGCGCAGGCCGATCTCGACGTTGCGCGCCAAGCGCACCACCGCGCCCTGGTGCTGCCACCAGAACGGGTCCTTGGCGAAGTGCCACACCGAGAAGTCGGCGTACCGCGGGTCGGCGTCGGCGAGGTCCGAGAGCAGGTCCACCATCGGCGCGCGCACCAGCCGTTCCCGGTCCGCGCGGGTGTCCTCGCGCACCTCGGTCGTGGGAACGCCCTCCAGCTTGTGCAACACATCGAGCGCCTGCACCGGCCAGCCGGTGAACCGTCGGGACATACACCAATTCTATGCGGGCCGCCCAGCCACGAAAGTGTGGCCGACCGAATACGCACGGTGCCTATTTCCGGTGCCCTTTCGGCCGTCCGAGGTAACTCCCTCGACGAACAACGGATCCGCCCCGGAAATGGCTCGCGCGTGTTCCCCCGAATGAGCCAGGACGGCCGACCCGCGCATTCCTGTGTCCTGGCTCACGTCGCGTTCACCCGTCGGTCCGCCCCGGTCCGCCCCCGGGTCGGCGCCGCCCGATAGCCTCCGTGCGGACGTGCTCGCCGGGTGGATGGGATGGCAATGGGACGGTCGGTACTGGTCACGGGCGGCAACCGGGGCATCGGGTTGGCCATCGCGCGCGCCTACCAGGAGCGGGGCGACAAGGTCGCCGTCACCCACCGCGGCTCCGGCGCGCCGGACGGGCTGCTCGGCGTCCACTGCGACGTCACCGACTCCGCCGCCGTCGACGCCGCGTTCACCGAGGTGGAGAACGCGCACGGGCCGGTCGAGGTGCTCATCGCGAACGCGGGCATCACCGACGACACGCTGCTGATGCGCATGTCGGAGGACCAGTTCACCCGGGTCGTCGACGCCAACCTCACCGGCGCGTGGCGGGTCACCAAGCGGGCCACCCGCGGCATGCTCAAGGCGCGCTTCGGCCGCATCGTCTACATCTCCTCCGTCGTCGGCCTGATGGGCTCGCCCGGGCAGGTCAACTACGCCGCCAGCAAGGCCGCCCTGGTCGGCATGGCGCGCTCGATCGCCCGCGAACTCGGGTCGCGCGACATCACCGCGAACGTGGTCGCCCCCGGTTTCGTCGCCACCGACATGACCGACGCGCTCACCGAGGAGCGCAAGCAGCAGATCCTGGCGACCATCCCGTCCGGCCGCTACGCCACCCCCGAGGAGGTCGCCGCCGCGGTCACCTTCCTCACCTCCGACGCCGCCGGGTACATCACCGGCGCCGTGCTGCCGGTCGACGGCGGCCTCGGCATGGGCCACTGACCACCCCACATCTCTCCCCGGAAGGACCCTGCCAAGCCATGACCGGACTGCTCGAGGGCAAGCGGCTGCTGATCACCGGCGTCATCACCGACGCCTCCATCGCCTTCCACGTCGCCAAGGCAGCCCAGGAGCAGGGCGCGCAGGTCGTGCTGACCGGCTTCGGCAGGCTCAGCCTGGTCGAGCGGATCGCCAAGCGGCTGCCCCAGCCCGCGCCGGTGGTCGAGCTCGACGTGCAGGACCAGGAGCACCTCGACACCCTCGCCGACCGGGTCCGCGAGCACGTCGACGGCCTCGACGGCCTGGTGCACGCCATCGGGTTCGCCCCCAAGAGCTGCCTCGGCGAGCCGTTCCTGGACGCGCCGTGGCAGGACGTGTCGGTGGCGCTGGAGGTCTCGGCGTTCTCGCTGAAGTCGCTGTCGGTGGCCGCGCTGCCGCTGCTGGCCGAGGGCTCCTCCATCGTCGGCCTCGACTTCGACGCCAGGGTCGCCTGGCCCGCGTACAACTGGATGGGCGTGGCGAAGGCCGCGTTCGAGTCCACCAACCGCTACCTGGCCCGCGAGCTGGGCCCCAGGGGCGTGCGGGTCAACCTGGTCGCCGCCGGTCCGGTGCGCACCATGGCCGCCAAGTCCATCCCCGGCTTCGCCGACCTCGAGGCGGGCTGGGCCGGCCGCGCCCCGCTCGGCTGGGACGTCAACGACGCCACGCCGGTCGCCAAGTCGGTCTGCGCCCTGCTCTCGGACTGGCTGCCCGCCACGACCGGGTCCATGGTCTGGGTCGACGGGGGCGTGCACGCCCTGGGCATGTGATGGTCGACGCGCTGCTGTGGCTGTCCTTCGGCGGGCCTGAGGGGCCCGCCGAGGTCCGGCCGTTCCTGGAGAACGTCACCCGGGGTCGGGGTGTGCCGCCCGAGCGGTTGGCCGAGGTGGAGGCGCACTACCAGCACTTCGGTGGGGTGTCGCCGATCAACCGGCTCAACCAGGAGGCCATCACCGCCGTCCGGGCTGAGCTGGCCCGGCGCGGCATCGACCTGCCGGTGTACTTCGGCAACCGCAACTGGCACCCGATGGTCGAGGACACCCTCGCCACGATGGCCGCCGACGGCGTGCGGCGGGCGCTCGTGTTCCCGACCAGCGCGTACGGCGGGTACTCGGCGTGCAGGCAGTACCACGAGGACATCGCCCGCGCGCGTGCGTCGGTCGGCGAGGGCGCGCCGGACCTGGTGAAGCTCCGCCAGTTCTTCGACCACCCGCTGTTCATCGCCGCCGTCGCCGACGCGGTGCGGGCGGCCCAGGCCCAGGTCCCGCCCGGCAGCCGCCTGGTCTTCACCGCCCACTCGGTCCCGGAGTCCGCCGACCGCGCCTCCGGTCCGCCCGACGAGGGCGGCCACCGCTACTCCCGCCAGATCGCCGAGGCCGCCCGGCTCGTCGCCGTGGCCGTGGGGGTGGACTCGTTCGACGTCGTCTGGCAGTCCCGCTCCGGTCCGCCGCGGATCCCCTGGCTCTCGCCCGACATCCTCGACCACGTCGACACCCTGCACGACGCGCCCGGCATCGTCGTCAGCCCGATCGGGTTCGTCAGCGACCACCTGGAAGTCGTCTGGGACCTCGACACCGAGGCCGCCGAGAAAGCCGCCGCCCTGGGCATCCCGTTCGCCCGCGCGGCCACGCCCAACGCCGATCCGCGGTTCGCGGAGATGGTGGTGTCGCTCGTCCAGGAACACCTGGCCGAGGCCGAACCCGCCAAACTGTCCGCATTCCCCAGCGCGGGCTGCACCCTCAACGGAACTCTTTGCGCCCCTCTTTGCTGCGAGCCCGCGAAGCGTCCCGCACGCCCTTAGGGCGCGATTCCTAGATCCTCGGAAAGAGCGTGGAAGCGGGATTCGGCTAGAGGGGCGGGGTCTTCGCCGAGCCACGCGAGGTGACCGAAGGTCTCTAGGACTACCTGGCCGTGGATCGCGGTCCAGGCCGCGAACGCCACCGCCGCCGCGTCCGGAGGTAGGTCTACCGCGGCGGCGAACGTGTTCAGTGCGGGCGTGTCCTCTCGGCGCTTGAGGGTGCCGCGGTGCCAAGCGGCGACGATCGGCGGCACGAACGCGGCGCCCACGTCTCGGCTCGCGTGCGACGTCGGGCCGGCTTCGGGTGCCTGGTAGTCCGGGATCGGCGTTCCGTACAAGAGCGCGAACTCGTGCGGGTGGGCCAACGCCCACTCCCGGTACGCCAGCGCCGCCGCCACGAAGGCATCCCCCTCCGCCGCGTCCCTCGCCCGCGCCACTTCCCGCGCCAGCGCCGCGAACCCGTCGGTGATCAGCTCGGTCAGCAGCGCGTCCCGGTTCGGGTAGTAGCGGTACAGACCCGCCGGGCTCATCCCGATCGACACCGCCACCGCGCGCAACGACAGCGCCGCACCGCCGCCCTCCCGCAGGTGCGCCAACGCCGCGGCCTTGATCTCGGCCGACGTCTGCTCCCTGAGCCGTTCTCGCCTGGTCGCCATGTGCGTGAGGGTAGCGCGTTGCGATCAGTGTTCGCAGTGCGCTACGGTGGCTTGCGTGAACACTGATCGCAGTGCAGTTACTGATCGCAAAGCAAGTGGTGAACGCGGACGGGCGGCCGCCGTGTTGTTGCTGGTGGAGGGGGTGCTGCTGTTCGTCCCACTGGTGATCCTCGGCGCCGCCGTCGACTGGCCCGCCAGCCTGGGCGAACCCGCCGCGACGGTCTTACCGCGCGTGGCCGAGAACGAGACCGCTCTAAGACTCGGGTACGTCGTGTACCTCGCCTACTCGGCGTTGTTCCTACCCGTGGCGTTGTGGGCAACTGCAACCCTTGCGCCCAACCGCCAAGACTCACACCTCGCCAAACTCGGCCTGGCCTTCGCCGCCCTCTCCACCCTGGCCCGCTGCGTCGGCATCATCCGCTGGCTCACCACCATGCCCGACCTCGCCCAGTCCTGGCAGTCCGGCACCCACCGAGAGGCCATCGAGGTCCAGTACGACGCCCTGAACTCCTTCGCAGGCGGAGTCGGCGAACTCCTCGGCGTCTCCCTCTTCGCGGCGGGCTGGCTCTTCTGCCTGGCCAGGATCGCGAACATCCCGTTGTGGCTCAGGGTTTTCACCGTGCTCACCGCCGCCGCCCTGGCCCTACCCCTGGTAGAACTCCTCGGCGCCGACGCGGGCCCGCTGATCAGTATCAGCAGCGCCACAGTCCAACTCTGGTTCCTCGCCACCGCCGCCTACGTACTCCGAAGCGGCAAACGACAACCAGCCGCCTAGAGCCTTGATCGAGCCGAACCGCGACAGTGCGGATACACCGAATCGCGATTGGGTTTATACGCCGAACCGCGACAGTGTCGACTACGCCGAACCGCGACAGTGCGAATACGCCGAACCGCGGCGTCGGAGGTGCAGGGGGACCTCCGACGCCGCGGTTCGGTTTTCTCAGGCGCGCAGCCGGACCTCGTGCCGGAGGTCTGGCGCTGTCACCTCGGTGGGGAAGACGGCGGCCACGTAGGAGATGGCGCAGTCGGGGCAGACGGGGCGGGCGGTCGGGCGGTCCTGGTAGCGGGTGTCGACGGGTTGGCCGCACAGGCCCGTGCCGCTGCCGTGCAGGACGACGTGGGCTCGGCCGCCGTGGGTCGTGTTCGTGCCCCAGCAGACCTCGCTTCGGGGGTTCCTCATCATCGCCGCCTCACCCGTGGTTGCTCTGGGACAGGTCGAGACGCGTGTGCAGTGCCCTGCCGGTCTCGCTGAGGGTGATCATGCGGCAGTCGCGCAGGCGGGCGGCGCCGACGACCAGGTGGCCCGCGCTCACCAGCTCGCGCATCCTGGCCGCGAGCCTGCTCTCCACCGGGCTGCCGCGGTCGACGACCTGGTTGGCCTCGGTCATGCCCAGGTCGCCGCGCTGGGCGCAGCGCAGCAGCACGAACCAGTCGCGGGTGCGGGCGGCCTCGTCGGGGGAGCGGCGGCCGCGGCGCAGCCAGATGTCGAGCAGCCGCTCACCGGCGGAGGTCAGACCTGCCTGCAGCCAGCCGTCGCGCGGGTCGGGCACCGCGTCGCCGAAGCCGACGAAGCCGTCGCGGCGCAGGGTGAACAGGGCGCTCACCATCAGCACCCCGAGGTCGTCGGTGCGGTGGCGCAAGGCCGCCGCAGCACCGTAGGCGCCGACCTCGCCGCGCGCGACCATCTGCAGGGCACCCAGGTGGTTGGTGTCCAGCGCCAGCGGCCGGGCGGCCTGCTTGGGGTCGAGTAGTTGTGCGGTCATGGTGTGACTCCGGTGACAGCGGTTGGTCCAGTGCGATCACTATCGGCGACCCGGGCCGCCCGCGCTCATCCCAAAGACCCATAGCACTGGGTTATGTCGCCGGTGATGGCCGCGTTGGCGCAGCTGGGGGCCGCAAGGCCGGTCGTTGGCGACGGCAATCGTCGTGAAGACAAGGGTTTCCCCGGACCTGTGCCGGGAAGATCTACGGGGGCGGCGGTTCCCGGCCGTCGCCGCGGGCATCACCTTGGCGGACGGGGGAATTCGACGAACGGCGGCACGCACGCGGGGTGACCCGGCGGTAGTTTCCCAGCGCCACACCGGTGAACGGGCCACCGCGCCGTGTTCGTCTCCGTGCAAGATGCTGTTCGCAAGCCCACGTACGGTGACCCCTGAGCGTGAGCGCGGGCCACACCGGACAGATCGGGATTGGTCTAGTGGCCCCGAGGGCGGTCGGACCCACCGGTGAGACCCACGCCACGAAGCCGCCCGTGAGCGGCGCTACCGCAGGTCAGCGGCCGACTCGACAGCGGAACCGGTCATCCGCCGGTCACCGGGGAGCGGCGCGGTCCCGGCCGCGGCGAGCGGCCGGGGAGACCGGCAATGGTTTCGATTCAGTGCTTGTCAGCGTGGTCGGAGAAGACCCTGACGGCCTCGTCCACGGCGGCCAGCCTGGCCACCCGCACCGCGTCGAACAGCGGCCGCAGGGCGTCCGCGCGCCTGCGCGCCGAGGACGACGACAGCGCGCCGCCCGGGGCGTCCTCCGCGGCCAGGTCGAGGATCGCCGAGACCTCGTTGGCGCGTTGCAGCACCCGCAGCGCCCGCGGCGGGGTGCCCTCCGGCCACGGCGCCGCCGAGCGGTGCGCGACCCGGGCGGTGATCTCCTCGCGGACCCCGGAGCGGTGCTTGGCGACACCCAGCTCGGTCAGCACGCCCGCGGCGACCCGCATCGCGCCGGTCAGCTCGTGCTCGGCCTCGCCGAGGGGCACGTGCTCGGCGGCGGGGGCCTCGCCGATGTCGAAGGCCGTCCAGCGCAGCACGCCGTCGGCGATGGGCTCGGGGACCAGGCCGATGGGGGCGCCGAGCAGCACCACGGCCTCACCGGCGTGCAGGGCGGTACCGGCGAACTCGCTGCGGCCGCCGAGGCCGCGCACGTCACCGGGGACCGGCAGCACGAGCCGCCCGCCGGTGCACTCGGCGCGGCGGACCGCGGCCAGCAGACCGGCCACCTGGCCGCCTGCCTGACCGCGCAGGGGGACGTCGAGGGAGTCCGCGGTGGACTGGCCGACCGCGACCACGTCGTGCAGCGGCGCCCAGTGGGTGAGCGCGTCGAGGACGTCGTCCGAGGCGGCCGAGCCGTTCAGCCACGCCGAAACCCACACCGCGAAGGTGGCACTGGGAGTTGACACGGGGACCGAGGGTACGCGACCCGCTCCCGACCGGGCAGATCAGCTCCCTAAGCTGCCCGTCATGCGACTGCGCTGGACCCCGGTGCCCGCCGACTGGGCCGACGGTGTGCGCGCCGTGGTGCCGTTCACCCGGTGGGTGCCGTGGTTCGCGCTGGCGCTCGGGGCGTTCTCCGCAGTGCTGTTGGTGCTGGGCCAGAACCTGCCCGGTGTGTTCGGGCTGGTGTGCGCTGTCGTCATCGCCGCCATGCCGTTCATCGCGGTCCGGCATGCCTTCCGCGGTAACCCTGTCGCCGGTCGGACCGTGACCGCGGACATCGACGACCACTCGGTGCGGATGATGACCGCGGACGGCAGCGCCTACAGCGACCTCGTCCTCACCGACCTCACTGGCTGGGTGGAGACTGACCGGAGCTTCTTACTGCGCACCGGGCCGTCGGGCTTCCACCCCGTGCCGGGCCGCGCGTTCGACACCACCGAGGACATCGACCGGTTCCGCGACCTGCTCACCCGTGCCCTCGGTCCGGCGGGCGTGCCACCATCTGCGCCATGAGCAAGCCGTACCGGTCCAGGTTGGAGCGGGTGGGCGAGTCGGCGACGGCCACCACCCTGGAGCTGTTCTTCGACCTGGTGTTCGTCTTCGCGCTGACCCAGGTGACCGCGCTGATGGCCGAGGACCCCACCTGGCTCGGCCTGCTGCGTGGCACCCTCGTGCTCGCCGTCGTGTGGTGGTGCTGGGTCGGCTACTCGTGGCTGTCGAACCTGGTCAAGGCCGACGAGGGGACCGCGCGCACCGCGATGCTGGGCGCCATGGCCGCGATGTTCCTCATCGCGCTGGCCATCCCCGAGGCGTTCGACGACCTGCCGGGCGGGCTGTCCGGGCCGGTCGTGTTCGCCTTCTGCTACCTGCTGGTCCGCGCGGTGCACCTGGTGCTGTTCTGGATCAGCGCCGCGGACGACCCCGGTCTGCGCAAGCAGCTGCTGCGGTTCGCCCCGACCATGCTCGGCGGCACCCTGCTGCTCCTGCTCGCCGCCCAGACCAGCGGCGCGGCGCAGATCGGGCTGTGGGTGGCCGCGGTCGCCGCCGACTACGGCGGCACCTTCGCCATCGGCGCCTCGGGGTGGCGGCTCAACTCCGCCAAGCACTTCGCGGAGCGGCACGGCCTGATCGTCATCATCGCGCTCGGCGAGTCGATCGTGGCCATCGGCGTGGGGGTCACCGCGCTGCCGATCTCCTGGCCGGTCATCGCCGCGGCCACCCTCGGGCTGACCGTCGCGGCCTGCCTGTGGTGGGCCTACTTCGACACGCACGTGCTCATCGCCGAACGCGCGCTGGCCGAGGCGACCGGCGTGGAGCGGGCGAGCATGGCGCGCTCGGCGTTCAGCTTCCTGCACCTGCCCCTAGTCGTAGGCATCGTGATGCTGGCTCTTGGCCTCAAGAAGGTGCTCAACTACGTGGCGGGCGCCAACGGCCACACGGTCGCCGACCACCTCTATGGGCCGCCGCTGTGGGCCTTGTTCGGCGGCACAGCGCTCTACCTGTTCGCGCAAGCCGGGGTTTCCTGGCGCTGCGGCCGCAACCTCAAGCCCCAGCGACTCGCGGTCGGCACCCTTCTTATCGCGGTCACGCCGCTTGTCGCGTTCCTGCCCGCGTTGGTCGCGCTGGCGGTGCTCGCCGCCGTGCTCATCGCCCTCATCGCCTACGAGTGGGTGCACTACCGGGGTGTCCGCGACGAGATCCGGCACGCCGAGCACGAGCCGGCCGACGCCTAGAAACCGCGCGGGCCGGTTGTCCCCAACCCCCGCGGTTGTCCACAGTTGGAGCCACTCCACGTCGACCTCGTGGCGGAACCTGCGTAGCGTCGAAGCGTGACAGTCGTGAACACGCCGGTACCCACACCCCCGCCGCACCTGCCCCGCACGGTGGGCGCCCTGCGCGCGGCGGGCCACACCCCCAGGGGAGTCAAGGACGAGGTCCGCGCCAACCTGCTCGACGCGCTGCGCGCCGGGCGGGACCCGTGGCCGGGGATCGTCGGGTTCGGCCAGACGGTGCTGCCGCAGCTGGAGCGCGCCCTGCTCGCCGGGCACGACGTGGTGCTGCTGGGCGAACGCGGCCAGGGCAAGACCAGGCTGGCCCGCACGATCACCGGCCTGCTCGACGAGTGGACGCCGGTCATCGAGGGCTCCGAGCTCGGTGAGCACCCGCTGGCGCCGATCACGCCGCGCTCGCTGCGGCTGGCCGCGGAACTCGGCGACGACCTGCCGGTCGCCTGGCGGCACCGCAGTGCGCGCTACACCGAGAAGCTGGCCACGCCGGACACCGCCGTCGGCGACCTCATCGGCGACGTCGACCCGGTCAAGGTCGCGCAGGGCCGCGCGCTCGGCGACCCCGAGACCATCCACTTCGGACTCGTGCCGCGCGCCCACCGCGGCGTGATCACCATCAACGAGCTGCCCGACCTCGCCGAGCGGATCCAGGTGGCGCTGCTCAACGTGATGGAGGAGCGCGACATCCAGGTCCGCGGCTACACGCTGCGGCTGCCGCTGGACGTGCTGCTGATCGCGACCGCGAACCCGGAGGACTACACCAACCGCGGCCGCATCATCACCCCGCTCAAGGACCGCTTCGGCGCCGAGGTGCGCACCCACTACCCGCGCGGCGTCCAGGCCGAGGTCGACGTGGTGCGCCAGGAGGCGGAGCTGGTCGCCGAGGTGGGCGACCCGCTGCTGGAGGTGCTGGCCCGGTTCGTGCGCAACCTGCGCGAGTCCAGCGCCATCGACCAGCGCTCCGGGGTGTCCGCCCGGTTCGCCGTCGCCGCCGCCGAGACCGCGGCCGCCGCCGCGCTGCGCCGCTCCGCGCTGATCGGCGAGGAGCCCGCGGTGGCCCGCCCGATCGACCTGGAGGCGGTGCCCGCGGTGCTGCGCGGCAAGCTGGAGTTCGAGTCCGGCGAGGAGGGCCGCGAGGTCGAGCACCTCGAGCACCTGCTGCGGCGCGCCGTCGCCGAGACCGCCCGCGACCGCTTCGCCGGTCTGGACCTGGGGCCGCTGGTCGACGCCGTCGTCGACGGGCACCTGGTCGCCACCGGTGAGCGCGTGCCCGGCTCCGAGGTGCTGGCCGCGCTGCCGGAGCTGCCGCTGCTGCACGAGGTCGCCGCCCGGCTCGACGTGCGCGCCGGTGATCCACCCGGTCGGATCGCCGCCGCGGTCGAGCTGGCGCTGGAGTACCTGTACCTGACCAGGAAGCTGGCCAAGGACTCGGCCGACGGGGAGGCGGTGTACGGACCGTGAGCTACCGCTACGGACCCTGGCACGACGGTCCGGACCCCCTGGCACCCCCGGTCGACCTGCGGGCAGCCCTGGAGGCCCTCGGCCGCGACGTCATGGAGGGCGCCTCCCCGCGCGCGGCGCTGCAAGAGCTGCTGCGCCGCGGCGTCGGGGACGCGGCCGGCCTCGACGACCTCACCCGCAGGCTGTGGGAGCGGCGCTCGCGCATCCAGCGCCGCCACCGCCTCGACGGCACGCTCACCGAGGTCAGGCAGCTGCTGGAGCAGGCGCTGGCGGCGGAGCGGGCCGAGTTGTTCCCCGACCCGGCCGACGACGCCCGCTTCCGCGAGGCCCAGCTCGACGCGCTCCCGTCCGGCACCGCGGCGGCCGTGCGCGAACTGGCCGATTACGACTGGCGCTCGCCGAAGGCCCGCGAGGCGTTCGAGCAGATCCGCGACAAGCTCGGCCGGGAACTGGTCGAGTCCCGCTTCCAGGGCATGAAGCAGGCGCTGCGCGAGATGCGGCCGCAGGACACCGAGCACATCCGCGCGATGATGGCCGACCTCAACGCGCTGCTGCTCGCCCACCTGCGCGGCGACGACACCGACGAGCGGTTCGACCGGTTCATGCGCGAGCACGGCGAGTTCTTCCCGGAGAACCCGCGCACCGTCGACGAGCTGGTCGACGCGCTCGCCGCCCGCGCCGCCGCCGCGCAGCGGATGATGAACTCGATGAGCGCCCAGCAGCGCCAGGAGCTGGGCGAGCTGATGGCGGGCGCGTTCGGCGACCCGCGCTTCGCCGACCAGGTCGCCACCCTCGACGCGAACCTGCGCGCCCTGCGCCCCGGTGAGGACTGGACCTCCTCGGCCCGCTTCCGCGGCCAGGACCCGCTCGGCCTCGGCGAGGGCGCGCAGGCCATGACCGACCTCGCCGAGCTGGACGCCCTCGCCGAGCAACTCGGCCAGTCCTACCCGGGCGCCCGGCTGGAGGACATCGACCTGGAAGCGCTCGGCCGCCAACTCGGCGACGAGGCGGGTGTCGACGCGCGCAGACTGTCCGAACTGGAGCGTGAGCTGCGCAGGCAGGGCTTGGTCGACCGCGCGCCGGACGGCTCACTCACCTTGTCCCCCAAGGCGATGCGCCGCCTCGGCGAGACCGCCCTTGCCGAGGTCGTCGGCCTCTCCCGAGCCAAGCGCGGCGAGCGCGACACCGCCACCGCGGGCGCGGCGGGCGAGCTCACCGGCGCCACCCGCGCCTGGACCTTCGGCGCCACCGAACCCTGGGACGTCTCCCGCACCGTCCGTAACGCCGTCCTCCGCACCCTCACCGCGGGCGACGCCCAGGTCCACCTGGACGTCACCGACGTCGAGGTCTCCGAAACCGAACAACGAGCCAGAGCCGCCGTCGCCCTGTGCGTCGACACCTCGTGGTCCATGGTCCAAGACGGCCGCTGGGTCCCCATGAAGCGCACCGCCCTCGCCCTGCACCACCTGGTATCAACCCGCTTCCGCACCGACGACCTCCAACTCATCACCTTCGGCCGCCACGCGACCACAGTGGACATAGCCGAACTGACCGCCCTCGAAGGAACCTGGGAACAGGGCACCAACCTGCACCACGCCCTGCTACTCGCAGGCCGCCACCTACGCCGCAACCCGGACGCCCACCCCGTGGTCCTCATCGTGACCGACGGGGAGCCGACAGCGCACCTGGAGCCGGACGGGGAGGCGGTGTTCCACTATCCGACCACACAGGACACACTGCGGAAAACACTGGCCGAGGTGGACTCCCTGGCGAAGCTGGGAGCCTCGGTGACGGTGTTCATGCTGGGGGAGGACCCGAGCCTGGCGGCCTTTGTGGACCTGGTGGCCCGACGAGGTGGGGG
Source organism: Actinokineospora cianjurensis (assembly GCF_003663795.1). NCBI lineage: Bacteria > Bacillati > Actinomycetota > Actinomycetes > Pseudonocardiales > Pseudonocardiaceae > Actinokineospora > Actinokineospora cianjurensis. The sequence continues at coordinate 1,046,514 of NZ_RCDD01000002.1, read as the reverse complement.
GCGAGTGGTGGCACCGGATCTCGACGGCCTCGGCAGCGCCGTGGTGAGCGACTACCTGCGGAACCGGCGGAGGTGACCTCGCAGGCATCGGCCCCCACGCGCCCCTAAACACCGTCGGCACCAACGTGTCCCTCTCAGGCAGTGGTCCTCAACGTGCCCGTCCCAGGCGTTGATCCGCAGGTGCCCTCCCAGGCGTTGGCCCCAACGTGCCCCTCTACAACGTTGGCCCTAGCCCGGCCCTCACAGGCGTTGGCCCCCACGCGCCCCTCTCAGGCGTTGGTCCCTACACGCCCCTCTGAGGCGTTGGCCGAACCGCGCTCCTCGGATTCGCTGGTGCCAGGCCGGCTCGATGGGGTGGACTTGTTTTGTGTGGGGTGGCGGCGTCCGTAAGCTCGCTGCGCGGGGGAGGGCCGTCTCTTCAGGCCCCGCCTTTGTGCTCTTCCCAGGAGGGTGCAGGGGCCCCGCGCAAAACAAGTTCGCCCCATCGAGCTTGGCTCGTAACTCGCGTGCTGGCCAATGCCGTAGGCGAGGCGGTTTCGTCGACGCCGCAGGCGAGAACGGGAGCAGTTGGGGGAGGGCGGCTCTCTTGCTCGGCTGCGCCATCGACGGTCAACGGCTCGCCTTCGGCATTGCGTGGGGGCGCGAGAAAGCGAAGAGCTCGATGGGGCGAACTTGTTTTGCGCGGGGCCCCTACAACAACCGTGGCAGAACCGCAAAGCAGGGGCCGAAAAGCAGGCCCTGCCGCGTGAACGACGCTACGGCTGCTGTCCCCCCACACAAAACAAGTCCACCCCATCGAGCCGGCCTGGCACCAGCGCCTCCGAGGAGCGGCTGTCGGCCAACGCCTGTGAGGGGCGCGTGGTTGGCCAACGCCTGTGAGGGCTGGGTTAGGGCCAACGCCTGATAGGGGCGTGTTGGGACCAACGATCGTGAGGGCCGGGCTGGGGCCAACGTCTGTGAGGGCAGGGTGGGACCACTGCCCGAGAGGGCGCGTGAGGGCCTACGTCTGGGGGGCGCCGAGGGTTAGGTGAGGGCGGCGGCCAGTGGGCCTAGTTCTTCCAGGACGTTCATCTCCCGGACTGTGGCGCTCAGTCGAGCACGGTCGGCGTCAGGCAGCGCCCGGACCGCGTCGGCGAGGCGGGTCAGGCTGGGGGTGTCGAGGTGGAGGAGTACCGGGATCAGGTCCTCCGCGAACTCCCCACTGGCAGTGGCGATGATGGTGGCGATCCCGGGTAGGCGGCTGTCCGGGATGAGCGCGAACAGGGCCGGTAGGCGGTCGGTGCTGTCGGTGTAGATGGCGGTGTGCAGGAGGGAGTGGTCGTCGAGGGTGGTGACCATGGCTTGGAGGGCGGGTTCTGGCAGGTCGCCGACGAAGCGGCCGGTGGTGATGTGGTCGGATCGGCGGATGAGTTCGCGGCCTACCTCGACGACCTTGGTGATGGGGAGCAGGCCGAGGACGGGGGCGATGCGGCGCGGGTCCAGTTCGGCGGCGACGTCGGCGAGGAAGGGGACCGGGAGTCGGGTGGCGAGGTCGACGGCGCGGTCGGGTTCCAGGGCGCCCGCGACCCTGGCGCTGAGCAGGGGGCCGAACGAGCGTTGCGCGATGCCGGCGGTCAGCGCGGCGGGCACCAGCTTGCTGGCTGACCCGATCCGCTCGAACAGGGCCTGGTTCGCTCCGAAGAGGACCTCCGCCGCCTGGTCCCGCACGGCGCGGACGTCCTCGGGCGAGAGCGCCGCCAGGTAGTCGAACCGGGCCGCCTGCTCGCCGAGCAGCCGGGCGAGTTTGGCGATCTCGGCGCGGGTGCCGCTCACAGGCCGATCGCCCGGCGGACCAGCGGGCGCAGCAGCCGGGGGAGTTGGCGCAGTGAGTCCTCTGTGGCGTCGGTCAGGTGCTTGGCCTGGCGCCTGCGGGCCGCGTGCATCGCGTCGGCGAGGTCGAGCGCGTCGGCGGCGGGCAGCGCGGTCACCGAGGGCGGCAGCGGGCCGCGGAACTGGGCGCGCAACGCCGCGGCGGGGTCTTCTCCAGGCACGCGGCCCAGCCTGCCCGCACCGTCTCGATCAGCCAACTCGAACACGCTCGGTCACCGGTGGCCATCACATCGCAGTGAGCTCCCCGGTCATTCCCGGACCGTCTGCAAGATCATCGGGTGACTCCCCGACGAAACGCCCGCAACGCCTCCGGCCTGCGATCTTGTGGCCACGCTTGGCGACCGGGAGGGGCGCGCCAGGGCCATTGGTCCCTGTCATTACCTCGAACTCCCACATAACGTGCGTGCACCCCTGAACTACTCCCTGTGAACGTGAGAAGTGAGGATGCACGTATTCATCAGCTATGCCCGCCGGGACCAGGCGCCGATCGCCGCGCTGCGCGCCGACTTCGAGCGGTTCGGCAACCGCGTGTGGTACGACCGCGAGAGCCACGGCGGCCCGGACTGGTGGGACGACGTGCTCGGCCACGTGCGCGGCTGCGTGGTCTTCGCCTTCGCGCTCTCGCCCGACTCGCTGCGCTCCAAGGCGTGCCTCGCCGAGTTGGACTACGCCAAGGACCTGCGCAGGCCCATCCTGCCGGTGCTGGTCCGACCCGTCGACCGCGGGGACATCCCCGACGGCCTGCAGGTGCCGGTCGACTACGTCAACCGCACCGAGGAGAGCGTGATCCGGCTGCGCAAGGCGCTCAGCGCCCTGCCTGCCGCCCGCGCGCTCCCGGCCAGACTGCCCCAGGAGCCCGAGATCCCCACCTCCTACCTCAACGCCTACCTCGCGCGCATCGACGCGCCGAAGCTCGACGACCGCGAGCAGATCGAGCTGCTCGGCCAGTTGCGCGAGCGGATGGTGCTGGCCGACGAGCGCGCCGACGTGTGGGACCTGCTGGTGCGGCTGCGCGACCGGCCCGAGCTCAACCGCGGCGTCGCCGACACCGTCGAGGAGATCCTCGCCCCCGGCTGGCAGCCCGACCCCAGGGAGAACTTCGAGGCCAGGTACTGGGACGGGCAGAGCTGGACCACGCTGGTCTGGCAGAACGGCAAGGAGTTCAACGACCGCAACACCCCGCCCCGGCTGCACCAGCACCTGCCCTCGAGCACCGGGCCGGTGCCGGTGGTCGAGCCGGAGCCCGAGCCGTCGCGGCGCCAACCCCAGCGGATCAAGCACAAGCTGCGCCGTCCGCGCGGGACCCGGCAGAAGCTCATCGCGCTCGGCGTCGGCACCGCCGTGCTGGTCGCCGGGGGCGTCACGGCGGGGGTCGTGCTGCTCGGTGGCGGGCCGGACGAGGTGTCCGCGACCCGGATGGCGCGCAACTTCGTCGACGCCGTCAACACCCGGGACAAGAACGCGATGGAGCAGTACGTCTGCGACTCGGATCGCGAGAAGAACGCCCATCTCTACACCGCGTTCCTTGACGCGGCTAACGTTACCCTCGAAAGTGTCGACGTAAGCGGGTCCGACCCCCGTTTCACCGTCCTCGCGACACGCACCGTAGGCGCAACCTCGGTGCGGTTGCGGATTCCACTCGTCGACGAGAACGGCGCGTGGAAGGTGTGCGACATCAGCCGGGCGCTGTCGGGTCGCTGACCGCGGAGTGAGTCATGCAGGTGTTCGTCAGCCACGCGCCGTCCGATCGTGACGTCGCAGCGGGCCTGCGCGCCGACCTGGCCCAGCTGGGCCGCCAGGTCTCCCTCGACCGGGGTGAGCCGACCGGTCCGCGCTGGTGGGAGGGCGTGCTGCAGCGGGTCCAGCGCTGCGACGTGTTCGTCCTGGTCGCCTCCCCGGCGGCCGTGCGCTCGCCGGGGTGCCTCGCCGCGCTCCGCTACGCCCGCGCGCTGCGCCGACCGGTCCTGGTGGTGACCGCGGTGGCCACCGCGCTGCCCGCCGACGCCGAGACCGCGCCCGTGTTCACCCCGGCGGGCATGGAGATCAGCGAGCGGGTGCCCAAGCTGCGCGGCGTCCTGCTGGCGCTGCCCGCCGCGCCGCCGCTGCCCGACCCGCTGCCCGCGGACCCGGCCGTGCCCTACCTCGACCCGATCCGGCAACGGCTCGACGAGCCGAGCCTGGAACCGGCCGAGCTGCGCGAGCTGCTGCGCCAACTCCGATTACGGCTGCGCGACGAGCACGAGCGCGCCGCGGTGTGGGGGCTGCTGGTGCGGATGCGCGCCCGCACCGACCTGCCCGCGCCGCTGGCCGCCGAGGTGGAGAAGGTCCTCGCCCCCGGCTGGCAGCCGGACCCGGAGCGCAGGGTGGAGAAGCGCTACTGGGACGGACAGGCGTGGACCACCCTGGTGCGGCACGAGAACCGCGAGTTCAACGAGCGCCGCGTCCCGCCACCGGAGGCCACGTGGTCCGGTGATCCCACCCCCACCCGGCCCCGACCCGCCACCGCGGCCCGCCCGGCGCCCAAGTCCAAGGCCGTCGTGCGCACCCAGGACCGCACCCGGCTGTTCGTCATCGGCGGCGGGGTCGTCGTCATCGCCGCCGCGGTCATCGCGGGTGTGCTGCTGTTCGACCCGAGTTCGTCCGACCCCACCGCGGCCGCGCGGGAGTTCGTCGACGCGGTGAACATCGCCGACACGACGGTCCTGGCCCAGTTGACGTGCGAACAGGACAGGCCCAGGGCCGCCGACATCTTCCTGCGCCCCGGCACCCGGTTCACCCTGGAGTCGGTGGACGCCGACGCCGACCCGCCCAGCTTCACCATCCTCGCCACCGACGCGGCGACCACGGCCACCGACCGGCGCACCTACCCGATGGTCGAGGAGTCGGGGGAGTGGCTGGTGTGCCAGTCATCCCGCTAGTCGGGGAGTCACCAGCCGGGTGTCCAGTGCGGTGAGGTGGTCGCGGCCGTAGCGGCCGTTCTCCAGGTCGTCCACAAGGGACGCGGGGAGATCGCTGGGCACGGCCAGGGAAGCGGCACCCAGGGCGACCGTGGCGACGGTGTCGACATCGCCGGTGAACGCGACGCACGCGCCGAGGATGTCGGTGAGGCCGCCCGCGCCCATCGCGGTCAACGCGGCGCGGACGCTCATCGACCCCTTCGAGCCGACCGGGCCCTCCCACGGGGTCGCCCAGTCGTCGTCGAGGACGGAGCTGACCCAGGCGCCGACACCGGTGAGCGGGCCGAGGTCGTGGCGGCAGTAGTACGCGGCCAGCGCGGCCGCCTGGGCGGAGGCGACGCCCGCCGGGGTGTCGTGGGTGACGCGTGCCTGGACCGCGGCGTGGTGGAGGACGTCGCCGACGGTGGGGAGCAGGCCGATCGGGGTCGCGCGCATCGCGGCACCGCTCTTGTCGCTCTCCGGGCGGAGACGGTCCAGCAGTTCGGCGCCGGTGTGCACTTCGGACAGCAGGGCGTGGAACCGGGACGCGTACCCGGCCCGGGGGTCGCGGTGGAAGACCTCGACGAACTTGTCGGCGAGCACCTCCGGCGTCCACAGCGCGCCGTCGACCAGCAACTCGGCGACGGCCAGGGTCATCTGGGTGTCGTCGGTGTACTGGCCGGGCGCGAGGTCGGTGTGCCCGGGGTGCTGCCGGTACCCGGCGACGTCGTTGTGCGCGGCGACGAACCCCGGCTCGGCGTACTCGAACCCGGCCCCGTACGCGTCGCCGACCGCCAACTCGACCAACATCGACCCTCCCAGGTCCGAGCGGATAGTGTCGAGCCCATGCCCGCCATCGAGGTTCCCGGTGCCACTGTGCACTACCAGGTCGCGGGCACGGGCCCGACCCTGCTGCTGATCCCGGGCGGCGGTGGCGACGCCGACACCGTGTCCGGCCTCGCGGCGCGGCTGGCCGACCGCTTCGCCGTGATCTCCCACGACCGCAGGGGACTCTCCCGCAGCACGCTGGCCGACCCGGGCGAACACCCCTCGATCGCGACCCACGCGGACGACGCCGCCCGGGTGATCGCCGCGGTCGGCGCCCCCGCGGCGGTGTTCGGCAGCAGCCTCGGCGCGATCATCGCGTTGGACCTGCTGGCCAGGCACCCGGACTCGGTGCGGTTCCTAGTCGCGCACGAGCCGCCGCTGCCGCAGGTGTTGACGGTGGAAGGGCGGCGGCAGGCGCGGGCCGTTCAGGAGCTTCTGGAGCAGCCAGGTCCACAGTGGAGGGACGTCGCGCTCGCGCTGGCCATCGACCACTCCGACACCGAGCCGGGCGTGGAGATCCCCCGACCGACCGAGCGCGAGTTCGCCAACCAGCGCTTCTTCCAGACCCGCGACGCCCCCACGGCCCACCGATACCACCTGGACCTGGACGCCCTACGCCCCAATACTTCCCGCCTGGTCCTGGCGGGCGGCACCAAGTCCGCCCACGCCTTCCCGCACCACTGCGCCCTCGCGCTCGCCGAGGCATTGTCGGTGCCCTTCGAGGAGTTCCCCGGCGACCACGTCGGCCTCGTCACCCAACCCACGACATTCGCCACCCGACTCGCGGAACTGCTGCCCTGAGCCACTCCCTTGCGCCTGCGAGTTGTCCCCGTGGATCGGGGGCGCGGTGGGGCTTTCGCGGGTGTCAGGCGGCGGGTTCGCGGACCACCTGGGCTCGGACGGCGCGCAGGACGTGGTGGTCGACGGTGGCGCAGTCGGCGGCGAGCCAGGTGCCGATGTCGTCGACGAAGCTGGAGGGGGTCATGGCGGAGACGCCGTTGCCGGGGGTCTCGTCGGTGGTCACCTCGCCGGAGCGGCTGGGGTAGACCAGGACCACGCCGCGGACCTCGACGCCGGGGAGGTGCTCGGCGAACGCGGCGACGGCCTCGAACAGGTGCGTCGAGCCGCCGCGGAACGGGTGGCCGTTGCGCCACAGGGAGCCGTCGTCGTCGATCTCGTAGTGCCCCGGCAGCCACAGCTTCGACTCGACCAGCACCAACCGGTGCCCGCACAGCACGGCGTGCTCCACGTCGGCGAACACCGAACCCGGGCGCGACAACCCGTGGAACACCCGTGCCCCCGGCAGCCGCGCCAGGTAGTTGACCAGCAGGTCCGAGGTCAACCGCTCACCGACCGGCTCGTCGTCGGCGACCCCGAACACGGTGCGCTCACCGAACTCCGCCTGCGCCGCCCGCTGCGCCCGCGCCGCCGCCAGGTACAACCGCGCCAACCGCACCGCGACGGCGATCGCCGCGGCCACGAACGCCAGCCAACACACCAGCAGGAACGGCGGCAACCACTCCGGTAGCACCAACGGGACCGCTAGAACCACCGCCGCCAGTCCCATTCCGATCGCGGGCGCGTGCCCGGGCGTCCGGACGTACCCGATGCGCGGCTGGTGCTTCGTCAGGTGCCACCACGGCAACGACGACGGCGGCACGTCACACCCAGCGGGCACGAACGCGGGCTCGTCCCGGTACATCCGCCGCCGAGCCCGCGGCGCCGGTGCCGCCGCGGGAACAGGCGCCGCCGTGACCCCACGGTCGTACTCCGCCCGACTCCGCGCATCCGCCAACGTCTCGTACGCCGACTTCAACAGCCGAAACGTCCCCGCCGTCCCACCCGCGTCCGGGTGCATGACCTTCGCCAACGCCCGGAACGCGGACTTGATCTCCCCAGCCGACGCGTCCCTCCGGACCCCGAGCAGCTCGTAGTAGTCGACGTCGTCCAGCGCACACCCCTCCTCGGTCGGCCGACCAACGGTATCGAACCCCAATGATCAACTTCGGAGGAGCACCGCCCCCGGCCGCCGCCACACCAGCCGCCCGGCACCGGCACCCTCCCGGCACCCCGGCACCCTCCGCCCGGCACCCCGGCGGACGGCAGACCCCCACCCACCCGGGGGCCACCCGCATCCAGCGTATCGCTTCGCGGGATTTGTCAAGAGGGTGAACCGAGTGGCTGTGGATAGGTCGGACCCATGTGGACAACCGCGGCGGGCGCGGGCCGCTCAAGTCGCCGAGTTGTGCGGTTGTGGTCCTGGGTGGGGGCGCCGATTGCCGGGCAGTACTTCGGAACTGCCCGGCGACACCGCGTGGCGACCCACCGCGCGGTACTCGCCCGCGCAGCGGCCCCGGCCCCGAGCGGCTTCCCGGTGCCCGAACAGCAACGGCACACCCCAGCGGATCCCCAGTGGCCCTGGAGAGCCTCCGCCGCCCACTAGCGCCTTGCCCGCTCAGCGGCTCCTCATTCGGTCCCCAGGTGCCCCTCGCTGACGGCCCGCCCAACAGCGGCCACGCCGCCCAGCGCGTCACCCGCCCAGCAGTACCTCCGCCACCGCCCCCAGCGTCGTCCAGTCCGCGTGGCCGTCCGCGAATAGGTCGCCCACCCGCCACACCACCGGGTACGTCACCTCGGTCCCGTCCACAACCGGAGCGGCCCCCCGCAGCTCCGCCATCTCCGCCTCCGTCAAGCGGACCGAGAACACCGCCTGCCGGTGTGTGCTCATGGTCCCCGCCAGTTGCCGGGACGTGTGCGCCACCAGCCGGTCGGCTGCCACGGTCAGCCCTGTCTCCTCGCCGAACTCCAGGGCCGCCAGGGTCACCGGCTCGATCACCGCCTGGTGCGATCCGCCCGGCAACTCCAGCACGAACCCGTCCGAGGTCCGCGCGGCGGGTCGGAACTCCCGCACCAGCACCACCTCTGTGTCCTGCGCTGTGGCCCCCGGCAGGTACGCCACGACCGATGCCAGGTCCGGGCGGGACAAGATGACCTCGCCGGACTTCAGCCGGTTCTCCAGGGCTACCCACATCGACACCCGCAGCGCCCAGAACACCACTGGCCCGGTGATCGGGAACACCCACATCTGCGTCGCGTCGACCACCTGGTTGCCGGATCGCTCGACCGTGGTGATCCACCGGCGGAAGGCGTCGGTTCGCCAAATGCGCAGCGGTACGAACCTCTTACCGCCCTCACGCTCGACACCTCCCGCGAGCTCAGTCAGCGCAAGATCGATGGTGTCGGTCAAGGTGTCCGCTAGAGGAATCCCGTTGTCCGTGGCGTAAGAGCGCTGGTACCGCACACTCTCCGCGCCGGGCGGTGTGCCCAGCACCGCGCGCCCGCTGTCCTTCCAACGGCCGAACTCGTCGTTGGTGGTCAGCGCGGGCATGCCGGGGCTGCGGGGGATCCAGAACAGGACCACGTCGCAGCGGTCGCCCCACTGGAGTTCCCAGGTGCGCTGGTGGGTGTAGTCCGGCCACAGCCCGTCCGCCGGTTCCGGCACGAACACCACGAGCGTGCCGGGGCCGGTCCACCGCGCCTCGATCTCCGCGACCGCCGCCGGGCGCCAGGACGCCACGTCCGGTGAGCGCGGGGTCGGGCCCGCGAGGAAGACGCTCGCCGACCACGTCGCGGGGGGTTCCTCGCCCGCGCGCACCACCACAACCCGTTCCGCCATACCCCTGCTCACGTCCCCCACCGGCCGCGCGTTCAGCTCGTGATGTCCTTCGTCCGGAACCTGCGCGCCGCCAGCAGCCCGAACACCGCCGCGAAGGTGACCGCCGAGAACGCGCCCTTGGTCATGTTCGACCAGTCGATGTCGGTGGAGATCAGGTCCGACCAGGCGAACGCGAAGTGCGTCGGCAGGTAGTCGCGGATGCCCTCCAGCGCGGTGATCTGGTCCAGGATCTGCGACAGGATCGACACCAGCACCGCGCCGCCCACCGCGCCGAGCGGGGCGTCGGTCGCCACCGACAGCAGCAGCGCCAACGCGGCCACCCACAGCAGGTTCACCGCGATGTAGGCCACCGCGAACACCATCGCCAGCAGCGAGTCGGAGAACGCGATCGCGTCGCCGGTGGGGCTCACCGCCTCGCCTGCGCCGTAGAAGATCACCCCGACCAGCAGGGCGACCGCGGGCAGCAGCACCAGTGCCAGCAGCGAGAGCAGACCCGAGGTGACCGCCTTCTGCCGCAGCAGCCGACCGCGCGGGATCGGCATCGCCAGCAGGTACTTCAGGCTCGACCACGACGCCTCCGAGGCGATCGTGTCGCCGAAGAACAGCGCCACGATCATCGGCAGCAGGAAGCTCCCGGCCGCGAACAGCACGAACACCACGAAGTTCGGCGCGCTCGCGGTGGCCAGGTCGACGAACCCGCCGGAGCGGCGCGCGTTGCCGCTGGTGCCGAACTCGAACGCCGCCCACAGGATGAACGGCAGCAGCACCAGGAACCCCAGCAGCAGCTGCGTCCTGCGCCGCCGCAACTGCCTGGCCAACTCCACGCGCAGAGGCAACGTCCGACCCTGCCGGAAGCCGTCGACCGCGCCGTCCGACCCGGAGCCCACGTGTTCGTGCGAGGCGGCGCTGACCATCTCGTCGATCGCGGCCGGGTCGGTGTGCACGGTGCTCACGTTCTCGGCCACCGCCGATCCAGCTGCCTTAACGCCGCTCGACCTCACGCTCGGTGCCTGGTTCCCGTTGTCGCTCACGCGGACGACTCCTCTCCGACCAACTGCAGGAACGCGTCCTCCAGGCGGCGCCGCGGCCCCGCCTGCTCCACCGCGACACCCGCGGTCACCAGTGCCGCCAACGCCGTCGACCTCGGCAGCCCGTCGAGGTCCGCGTGCACCAGCGGGCCCTCGACCACCACGTCCCGCACGCCGTCGACCGCGCGCAGCGCCGCCTCGGCCGCCGCCGGGTCGTCCACCCGGAACGTCGCCTCGCCGCCGCCCGCCACGATGTCGTCCACCGCGCCCGAGGCGACCAGCCTGCCCTTGTGCATCACGACCACGTGGTCGCACGCCTGCTCGACCTCGGCGAGCAGGTGGCTCGACACCACCACGGTGCGCCCGGTCGCGGCGTAGCGGCGCAGCACCTCGCGCATCTGGTGGATCTGCGGCGGGTCGAGCCCGTTGGTCGGCTCGTCGAGCACCATCAGGTCCGGGAAGCCGAGCATCGCCTGCGCGATCGCCAGCCGCTGCCGCATGCCCTGGCTGTAGGTGCGGACCTTGCGCTCCACCGCGGTGCCGAGCCCGGCGATCTCCAACGCCTCGGCGAAGTGCGCGTGCTCCTGGGGCCGCCCGGTCGCGGCCCAGTACAGCTCCAGGTTCGCCCGCCCGGACAGGTGCGGCAGGAACCCCGCGCCCTCCACGAACGACCCGATCCGCGACAGCACCGGCGCGCCCGGGTGGATCTTGTGCCCGAACACCCTGATCGACCCCTCGGTCGGCTGGATCAGGCCCATCAGCATCCGCAGCGTGGTCGTCTTGCCCGCGCCGTTGGGGCCGAGCAGACCCAGCACCTGCCCGCTCTCCACCCGGAACGACAGCGTGTTCACCGCCTTGAGCCCACCGGGGTAGGACTTCGACAGCCCGTCGATCACCAGCGGCACGTCGGCGAGTGAGGCGTCCACGTCATCCTCGCGCCTGCGCCGCAGCAGACCCCACACCACGGCCAGCAGGACCACGCCCAACACGATGCCGATCCCGATCAGCGGACCCGCGGGCGGCGCGGAACTCGACCGCGACCCGGTCACCACCGGTACCGCCAACTCCGCGCCTGGCGCCAACGCGATCCGGTACGCGGCCGCCTCGACCGGCGTGGCGTATGCCTGGTCAGTGGTAGAGACAACGAGTTCCACGCGGTGGTCCGCCTCGACCGGTCGCACGATCGCAGGTAGCGACACCGAGAACTCCACCGCGGAGCCGTCCGCGGGAAGCGGGGGAGTGCGTAGTGCCGAGATCGCCGACCCCGGCAGCGTCCGCACCCCGTCCGGTCCGACGTCGTAGAGCTTCGCGAACAACACCGCGCCATCCGGGGCGCCACCGGTCGCGCTGGCAACCCGCAGACCGACGGTGCTCGCCCCCGCGATCAGCAACTGGCCCGTCATCGGCTCACTGCGGAACCGCGCCGCCTGACCCGGTAGGTCGATCGCGATCCGACCCGCCAGCCGCGACGAACTGCCCAGCACCGAACCCAACCCGGGCATGCTGCTGATCGACGCCGGGTTCCCACCCGGCGGGTTCACCACCGTCTGCTCCTGACCGGACAGCGCCAACTCGCGCCGTTCCGCCACCGCCGAGTCGCCAAGGCCGGGGTAAGAGCCGGTGCTGACAGTGCGCACAGACGGCGCTCCCTGTGCGCGCAACGCACCCTGCACCGCGTACTCGAAGCCGGTCCCGGGGTTCGTTCCCCGGCCGCGCAGGTGGAAGTCGAACCAGTCCGCGATCTCCCCGCGCAGCTCCGGGCCTGGCTTCCCGCCGTCGTGGCCACCGGTGTACCAGACGACCTTGACCGGGGCGCCCGCCGCGCTGACCTGGCGCGCCGTGGCGTCGGCCTGGTCGAGCCCGAACAGCGTGTCCTGCTCGCCCTGCACGATCATCGTCGGCTGGGTGACCTTCCCGGTCACCGACACCGGCGACACCCGGCGCAGCAGGTCCACCGTCGCCTGGTCGGCCCGCCCGGTCGTGGCCACCTGCGCATACGCCTCGCACACCTCGGCGGTGAACCGGCCGCACGGGTCGGCCGACCCGGACTGCGGCTGCCGCCCGCCCGACCCGCCGGACGGCTCCGGCACGGCCACGCCCGCGGTCGCCGAGTTCGACGCGTCGTCCTCGGTCCCCGGCTCCGACGCGTCACCGGTCGGGTCCGCCAACCCGGCCGCCCCCATGCCCGCGGCGAAGAAGATCCCCGCCCAGGACCGCTTGAACACCCCGTCCGCGCCGTACGGGTTCGCGGCCGCGGTCCGCGCCACCTGGCCGGTACCCGCCGAGTTCGGCAGCAGCGCCTGACCGAGGTCGTTGTAGGTGATGACCGGCGCGAGCGCGTCGACCCGCTTGTCCGACCCGGCGAGCAGCAACGACAGGGCGCCGCCGTAGGACCCGCCGGTCACCCCCACCTTCGGGTCGTCAGGACCGTCCTTGGTCACCTCTGGCAGCGTCGCCAGCCAGTCGACCAGCGCCCGCGCGTCGTTGACCTCGTAGTCCGGGTCGTTGAGCGCGATCTGACCCTCGCTGCGGCCGAACCCGCGCGCCGACCAGGCCAGCGCCACGAACCCGCGCTGGGCGAGTTCCCTGGCGTCGGAGTCGACGCTCTCCTTGCTGCCCCCGAAGCCGTGGGCGACGAGGACGGCGGGCGCGGGCGTGGTCTCCGGCAGGTACAGGGTCGTGTCGACCCGGACCGGCTCGGTCCGGTCGGGACCGCTCTGCAGCGTCAGGAAGGCGTCACGCGCGGTGACGTGCGGCGGCTCGTCCCCGGTGTTCAGCCAGACCAGGCCCCCGGCCGCCACGGCGACGACGACGAGGGCGGTGGCGATCTGGCGGGGCCGGGGCCGCGGGATGGAGGGCACGGACCGAACTTATTGGACTCTTCCTGAGAGTGCTCCCAGGGCGCCCCGGCGATCACCACCGGGTGACAGGGCCGCCGTGGGGTATCGCGTTCGGCCAGGTCAGGGCAGGCTGCCCCGGGGCGTCGGCGCCGAGGTCGGGGTGGTTGTGACCAATCCGACCTGGCCGGGGGCGTACCCCGACTGGTGCGCCGCGCCCGGACAGGGAAGAATCGGACACCGAATGTGTCGGAGGGGAGTATTCCTTCGCACCGGTGTCGTCAGCACGGACCCCAGCGTCCCGGGACCGGTGGCCGGACCATTTTCCGGCGGAAGAGACCTCCGGTTGTCGGCGCGCGCCCGTACACCGGAGGTTTGTTTACATGGTCGTCCCCACCTGGGCCTGGTTCGCCACGATCGGCGGGCTGCTCGTGCTGCTCGCGATCGACCTGTTCATCGTCGACCGCAAGCCGCACGAGGTCACCGTCGGCGAGGCCGGGCGGTGGGTCGCCTTCTACATCGGCTGCGCGATCGCCTTCGGCGGCGGGATCTGGGCGTTCTCCGGCGGCACCTACGCCGGTGAGTTCTTCGCCGGGTACATCACCGAGTACTCGCTGTCGGTGGACAACCTGTTCATCTTCCTGATCATCATGTCCGCGTTCTCGGTGCCCAGGATCCACCAGCACAAGGTGCTGCTGATCGGCATCGTGCTGGCGCTGGTCATGCGCGGGGCGTTCATCGCCGTCGGCGCGGTCGCGATCGCGAAGTTCAGCTGGGTGTTCTACCTGTTCGGCGCGTTCCTCATCTACACCGCGTGGAACCTCTCGCGCCAGGGCCTCGGCGAGGACGAGGAATACGAGGAGAACGCCCTCACCAAGGTCGCCCGCAAGATCTTCCCGGTGACCGACACCTACCACGGCGCGAACTCGTTCGTGCGCATCGACGGCAAGCGCTTCGTCACCCCGATGTTCATCGTGATGATCGCCATCGGCACCGCCGACCTGCTGTTCGCAGTGGACTCCATCCCGGCCATCTTCGGCCTGACCAAGGAACCATTCCTGGTCTTCACCGCCAACGCCTTCGCGCTCATGGGCCTGCGCCAGCTCTACTTCCTGCTCGGCGGGCTGCTCAAGAAGCTGGTCTACCTGTCCATCGGCCTCGCGGTGATCCTGGCCTTCATCGGCGTGAAGCTGGTGCTCGAGGCGCTGCACACCAACTCGCTGCCCTTCCTCAACGGCGGTGAGCCGCTGCCGGTGCCGGTGCCCAACATCGTGGTGTCGCTCGCGGTCATCGTCGGCGTACTGGCCATCACCACCATCGCCAGCCTGCTCAAGTCCAAGCGGGACGAAGCGCGGGTGATCGCCGGTGCCGCCGCCGATTCCCCGGTCGGGGAATCCCCCACCGGGGAATCCACCACCGAAACGGGTGAACCGGTCGACCACCGGCGCTGAACCAATCCCGGGCGGGCGCGCCGGGGCGAAGGGCGAAAAGCGGGCGTGCGAACCATGCACGTCCGCTTTTCTGTGGACGAGTGGGAATAATCGAGGGGTCCTGGGTTTAACGTGAACTCGGGTACGGTCGTCGCGTGCGCCCAGAGGACATCGAACTGGTGGCGGCGCCCGGCGCGCCCGCCCTCCGCGGGGACCTGCTGCTGGTCGGCCTCGCCACCCCTGATCTACCCACGAACTCCTACGCGGGCGGTCTGTACCGCGTGGGACTGGCGGGCGGCGAGGTGCGGGAGTTCACCAGGGGCCACCGCGACTCGGCGCCGGAGATCTCCCCGGACGGCACCCTGGTGGCGTTCCTGCGCACGGCGAAAGCGGGCGAACCGCCCCAACTGCACGTGATCCCGGTCGACGGCGGGGAGGCGCGCACCCTCACCGACCTGCCCCTCGGCGCGGGCGCCCCGGTCTGGTCGCCGGACTCGCGGCGGATCGCTTTCGTGGCACGGGTTCCCGAGCCCGGGCGCTACGGTGTGGCAGATGGCCGTGGCACTACGCCGGACGCCGGAGCCGAGGCACCGCGGGTGATCACCCGTCTGGAGTACCGGTTCGACGACATCGGGTTCCAGCACGACCGTCCACCCCAGTTGTTCGTCGTCGACGCCGCCGGTGTGACCGGTGTGGACAGTGCGGGGTCGGCGGATACAGCGAATTCGGGACCGCGCAGGCTCACCGAGGGCCTGGCCACCCCGTGCCACCCGGTGTGGACCCTGTCCGGTGAGCACGTCTTGGTCCGCGCCCAACGCGACTGGGGCGTCGAGGAAACACTGAACACCGACCTCTACGCGGTGCCCGCCGACGGTGGTGACCCCGTTCTCGTGGTCCGCAGCGCGGGCACCGTCGAGCACCCGGCGCCGCTGTCCGACGGCACGGTCGCGTTCCTGGGCGACGAATTCCCCGACACCCGTTGCGTCGCGCGCAACCTCGGCTTGTGGACGGTCCCGCTCGTGCTCGACGGCACCCCAGCCGAACCGCGCAGGCTCACCGACGCCGAGACCGTCGACGCCGAGATCACCGCCGGGCGGCCGGTGGAGACCGCGACCGGTGTCCTGGTGGCCGTGCGCAACCGGGGCGCGGTCGAACTGCGCAAGGTCCCGTTCACCGCTGACGGGGCCACCCTGGCCGAGCTCCCGCTGATCGCGGGCGACCAGGCCGCGGTCAAGGGCTTCGCCGCCAGCGGCGACCGGATCGTCTGCACCCTGTCCACATGGGACGCACCGGGCGAGGTGGTGCTGGTCGAGGACGAGACCACCACCCGGCTCACCGACTTCTCCGCCCGGCTGCGCGCCCGCGGTCTGCGCCAACCGGTCGAGGTCAAGGGTGTCGCACCCGACGGGTACGCCACGCACGGCTGGATCCTGCTGCCGGAAGGCGACGGGCCGCACCCGGTGCTGCTGTCGGTGCACGGCGGCCCGTTCATGTACTACGGCTGGGGTTTCAACGACGAGGCCCAGGCATACGCCGCGGCCGGGTACGCCGTCGTACTGCCCAACCCGCGTGGTTCGGCCGGGTACGGCGAGTCCCACGGTCGGTCCATCATCGGCGCAATGGGCACCGTCGACGTCGACGACGTGCTCTCGGTGCTCGACGCCGCCCTGGAGCGCCCGGACGTCGACGCCGACAACGTCGGTGTGATGGGCGGTTCCTACGGCGGCTGGATGACCGGCTGGCTCGCCGCCCACCACGGGCACCGGTTCCGCGCCGCGTGGAGCGAGCGCGCGGTGAACGCCTGGGACTCGTTCCTGGGCACCTCCGACATCGGCTGGTGGTTCGCCGAGGCGTACTGCGGCACCGACCCGGCCGACCTGGTGGCCAAGAGCCCGCTGACGCACGCGCACCGGATCACCATCCCGTTCGCGGTCGTCCACTCCGAACACGACTGGCGCTGCCCGGTCGAACAGGCGCAGCGGATGTACGTCGCGCTGCACCGCGCCGGGGTGGAGACCGAGCTCATCCTCTTCCCCGGCGAGGGTCACGAACTGACCCGCTCCGGCAAGCCCCGCCACCGCGAGCAACGTTTCCGCGAGGTATTGCGGTGGTGGTCACGGCACCTGTGAACCAGGTGCGGCCCGGGACGGCGTAGGGTCTCGGGCCGTTCGTAGCCGGTGGGCGAGGGCGTTCGCCCACCGGCTACGAACCGTGTGTCTCCTGCGCGATTCGCCGAATACCACTCGACGTGAGTTCTAGAGCTGAGTTCTGCTAGAGCCGAGTTCTGCTAGAGCAGGGTGTAGTTCAATTCCTCGCACACCCTGGCGAGCGGAAGATCGAGCCCCGGGTAGTCCAGCGGCAGCAGGACGTCCGGGGTTCGCGGTAACGCGCCACTGCCCGGCGGGTCCCACAGGCACACCGCGGGCTCGCCGCTGTCCATCGAGGACCGGTACCAGACGCCGTCGAGGTCGGGGTGCGCCTGGCGGATCGCCCGCGCCCAAGCCTGGGTGACGGCCTTGCTGCCGGTGCTCAACTCCTGCGATGCGCCTGCCCTGGTCGGCCACAAGCCGCACAGGTCGAGCAGCCGCAGCGTGCGCCGCGGCCGGAACACCACCATGTGCGGCTTGCGGGTGGTCCGGTCCACCACCGAGGTCTGCTGGTACACCTCGGCGATGCTGGTGCGCACGCTCAGTCCGAAGTAGAGCACGCCGTGCCCCGGCGCCGTCGCCGGTCCGCCGTCCTGGCCGAGCGGCTGCGGGTCGAACCGGGCGTGCGGGAGCGGACCGGTGTAGCGGAAGGAGTTCCACCGCTGGCGGTGCGCGCCCGCCGCGGCGAAGACCCGGACCAGGTGCGTGCCGCTGTGCAGCGCCACGACGTCCTCGTCGACGCGCAGCAGCGTTCGCAGATCGGCTGGGGCGGGCGGCTGGGGGAGCCGGGACATCTCGGTTCGTCGGCCTCGTCAGCTCAGGCCGGGGTGCCCAGCACCGCCGCCAGCGCGGCCACCCTGGCGGGCGAGCCGCCCGCGAGCAGCCACTGCCGGGGGGTGGCGGGCTGGTCGTCGACCCGCAGGTCCGGCTGGGGACTGGTCATGAACGCGGCCACCACCAGCGGCGGCTGGTCGTCGGGCACGGCGGCCAGCACGGCCTCCAGGCCGGGCAGCACCCCGGACGGGGCGAACTGCCAGGCGGGCAACCGCCACCCGCCGCGGTCCTTCCAGCCCGCGAGCCGACCGGCGGCCAACCGGTGCCGGATGCGGCTGGTGTCGACCCCGACCGCGTCCGCGGCGTCGGCCACGGTGAGCGCCGAGTCGCGCAGCACCGCCTGCGCGGCCACCGCGCGTGCCCGGGAGTCGACCTCGTCACCGCGCCGCGGCGTCAGGTCGAGCCCCACGTCGGTGAGCGCGTCGCGCTGGTCGGGGGAGAAGTAGTCAGCCGGGTCCGGGTTGGCCGGGGACAACCGCCGGGCCGCCTCCTCCACCAGCTCGAGGAACTCGACCGGGTTGACCCTCAGGCCCGCTTTCGCGAGCACGTGCTCCAACGCGACCGTCATGCGCCTAGGGTATCCCGGTTGTGCGGGTTCGTGCGCCTTTGTGGGAAAACTCACCTAGATCGACACGCACCGCACACGGTCAAACACCGACGGTTGTCCCACTGTAGTGCAACGGTTGGCCGGGGTTGGTACGTCCATCCGGGTATGAGAGCGAAGAGGCTCACCCTGGGGGCCGTGGTCGTGGCGAGTGCGTGCGTGGCGGGCGGCATCGTCTTCGCGCGGGAGCCGGTCGACGTCGCCGGTCCGGCGCCCTACGTGCCGTCCGTCCGGCTCGTCTCCTACGACTCCTGCGCCGACGTCGAGGCCGACCTGAAGAAGGCCGCGGCGGAGCGGGTGACCGAGTTCGGCCTGGACCCGCGGGTGTACGACGTCATCGCGATGCCCGCCGAGGGCGACGCCCCACCGGTCGCCCCGAAGGCGCCCACCCGCAACAGCTCCACCGCCAAGGACCACTCCAGCACCGGCGACCACTCCAGCACCAACAACCACGAGGCGGCCGCCGACGAACCGGACCTGGTCAAGACGGACGGGCGCCGGATCGTCACCGTCGCCGACGGCACCCTGCGGGTCGTCGACACCGCCACCCGCGAGCTGACCGCCAGCCTCGCCATGCCCGGCGGGGGGCTGGCCACGGCGCTGCTCCTCGACGGCGACCGGGCCCTGGTGGCGGTGCCGCGGTTCGACGCCGTGGACCGCGACGCGCGTTCCGGGGGGTCGATGACGACCTCGCTGGTCATGGTCGACCTCGCGGGCGGTGCCCGGGTGACCGGCACGCTGACGGTGGACGGGGACTACCTCGACGGCAGGCAGGTCGGGTCCGTCGCCAGGGTCGTGGCTCGGTCGCGGCCGCGCCTGGAGTTCCCCTACCCGTCGACGCTGCAACGGAACCGCGCGCTGATCGAGGACGCGCCGCTGGAGCGGTGGCTGCCGCGCGCGACCCTGGACCGCGACGGCTCGCGGGTCGAGTCGGCGGTCGGGTGCGGGTCGATCACCAGGCCGTCCGGCTACACGGGGACCGCGATGCTCACCGTGTACACGATCGACCTGCGCGCGCCGCTGGGATCCGGTGACCCGGTCTCGATCGCCGCGGACGGGGACACGCTCTACGGGACCGCGGGCAGCCTCTACATCGCCGACGACCAGTGGCAGCGCGCCGGGATCCTGCCCGCTGACGGACGGCCCGCGGCAGGCCACACGGACATCCACCAGTTCGACATCTCGGCGCCCGGCAAGCCGGTGTACGTGGCCTCGGGGTCGGTCGAGGGGTCGCTGGTCAACCAGTACGCGCTGTCGGAGTACGAGGGGAACCTGCGGGTCGCCACCACGACGGCCCAGGACAGCGCCGTCCACGTGCTGAACCGGCGCGGCCCCGGACTCGCCAGGATCGGCCGGGTCGGCGGGCTCGGGGTGGGGGAGCGCATCCAGTCGGTCCGCTACCTCGGTCCCACCGCGTACGTCGTCACCTTCCGCCGCACCGACCCGCTCTACACCGTCGACCTGAGCAACCCCACGGCCCCGCGCGTCACCGGCGAACTCAAGATCACCGGCTACTCGGCCTACCTGCACCCCCTGGGCGCAGGCCGCCTCCTCGGCGTCGGCCAGGAAGCCACCGAGCAGGGCCGGGCCACCGGCACCCAGGTCTCCCTCTTCGACACCACGACCACCCCCGTGCGCCGCCTCACCCAGTTCCACCTACCCGGCACCACCTCAGAAGCCGAGTTCGACGCCCACGCCTTCCTCTCCTGGCCCGACAAGAACCTCGTGGTGATCCCGATCGACACGGCCCGGGGCTCCGGCGCCGTCCTGGCCCTGCGCGTGACCGGCGACCAGATCACCGAACTCGCGACCCTGCGCCACCCCACCCCCTCGGTCACCGATACCCGGATCCGCCGATCCCTGGTAGCCGCCGACACCCTGTGGACCCTGTCGTCCGCCGGAATCCAAGCCACCACCCTCGACACCATGACCCCCACCGCCTGGATCCCGTTCGCCTGACCCGCGGCGCCGCCCTCGCCCGGCTTGGAACTGGTCGGGCGAGGGGTGGACGGCACACGTGTTCGGCCGTACCCCACAGCCCAGACCAGGCGCCTGCGTGGGGCGGACAGGTGGCCTTGCTCGGATCAGGTCGCGGGGGTGCGGGTGGCGCGGAGGTAGGACCACAGCGGCGGGCCCTGTTCGGGGCCCGTGGGCAGGACCGGCGGCGTGCCCTCAAGGGCGGCGCTGGTGGCCGACGGGTCGGAGTGGAACTCGGGGCGGAGGTGGTCTGTGTCGTAGTAGCGGTGGAAGACGGGGGTCTGGGCTGCGGACATCGGGGGGACTATCCAGCTCCAGTCGGCGGGGCAGGGGCGGCCCGCCTTGGTCTCGCGGTCGATGTGCTTGAGGAAGCGGGCCGACTCGGTGTGGTGGTCGCTGATCGTCATGCCCGCCTCGGCGAAGGAGTGCAGGACGGCGATGTTCAGCTCCACCAGCGCCCGGTCGCGCCACAGCGTGGTCTCGCGGGAGGTGTCGAGGCCGAGGCGCGCGGCCACCACCGGCAGCAGGTCGTAGCGGTCCTGGTCGGCGAGGTTGCGGGCGCCGATCTCGGTGCCCAGGTACCAGCCGTTGAACGGGGCAGCGGGGTAGTCGACGCCGCCGACCCGCAGGCGCATGGAGCTGATGGTGGGCACCGCGTGCCAGCGCAGGCCCAGGTCGGCGAACCACGGGTGCTCCGGGTGCGTCAGCTCGACCTCCGCGACCGCGTCCGGCGGCAGCGTGAACAGCCGCGGCCTGCCGTCCGGGCCGGACACCACCAGCGGCAGCACGTCGAACGGGCCCGGCCGCGCGGGCGGGCGCCACCCCAGCGCGGTGACCGCGGCGGTGAACCCGGCGTAGCGCGGATCACCGACCGGGCGACCACCGTCCGCCGCCGGGTAGCCCGCGTAGCGGATGAGCTGCTCGTTCCAGATCCGGGGACCGGGCCGCCCCGGCGCGTCCGGCGCGAAGACGGTGATCAACGGCCGGATTCGACCACCGTTGGTCGCCAGCCGCAGGTGTTGCTCACACTGCTGGGCGACCTCGACCGGGTGATGAACGGCCCGCATGTCCCGGACGCGCATGCTCCGCCAGTACAACCGCCCGATGCAGCGCGCGCTGTTGCGCCACGCGACCCGCGCCCCGTGCGCCAACTCCGCGCTCGTGTGCCGGTACGTGCCGGTCAGCTCGATCTCGGCCCGCACCCACGCGATCCGGTTCGCCGCCGGGCCCGCCTCGGGGTTCTCGGCGTGGAACAACTCCAGGAACTCCACCGCCTCGTCGACGTCGGCCACACCGTCCCCGACTCCCGCGACCACCTCGGCGGGCGGCGCCCAGGTCGGGGGCAGCGACGACTGGGTCGGCAGCACGGGGACCGGCAGTTGGGCGGGCAGCACGGGACACACCGGCGGCCTGAGCGCGGACTGACCGTGCGCGCCGACCACCGAGGGCAGCACGGGCGCCACCGCCTGCTCGCTCGTGCCGGACATCGCGGGCACGCGGTGCGCGGACAGCGCCGGAGGCTGGCTCGTGGCGGACATCGCGGGCTGGCCGAGACCGGGTCGACCCTGCGCGGACGGGGATGCGGACTGGCCGAACACAGGCGCCACCGGAGGTCGTCGCGGTGCCGCCGACCCGGGGGCGAGCGGCACGGAAGTCGGAACAGCGGACAAGACCGACGCGGCAGCCGGTACCGGGCCGTCGTCGGACGAGGTGGGCTGCGCGCCCGTGGCCGAGCCGGGCGATGTCTGTGGGTCCGCCGGGAGTGCCGCCGCCCGCGGATGTGCGGCAGGCTCGGGAGGCATCGCCGGGTGAGCGGCTGAGACCTGGGCGGACGACATCGCCCGAGTGGGGGGCGAAGCGGAGTGCACCGGCGGGCTGGTGGGTGCCGCGGAGGGCGCCGGCGGGTCGGTGGGTAGAGCGGAAGACGCCGTCGGGCGGGCTGGCGGTGCCCAGGTCGGACCGGTCACCCGGCAGAACCTACCCGTCCGCTCGGGTGACCCCGGCAAGTCTCACTCGATCGGGTCACAGGGTAAAGCCATAAGGCAGAATCGGGCGGCGTCGGTCCGGCGGCGTGGCCGCAATGCGTTCCGTGTGCGGGCCGCGCCGCCGAACCCACGGGCGGTAAGGCCATTCGGTCGAGCTGTGGTGGCGGTGGTCACCTCCGGGAATACCGGAGCGGACAGTAGGCAATTCCGGCACCACTCATTCGATCCCGTGCCACCCGATGAGGTGAATGATGACGGTTAGTGGAAGCCGCCGTGAACTACTCATCGGTCTGGTCCCGCATTGCCGGGCCGGGTGCGCGCGGTCCGGCGGTGGCGGTCTCAGATGGCGAACACGCTGCCGGTCGCCACGCGCAGCGCGCAGCCGTTGCCGAACACCTGGCGGTAGTGCACCGGCTTGCGGCCCCACCAGCCGTACGCGGTCACCGTCACCGGGTCGTACTCCAGCGTGCACATCGAGTCCGGCCGCACGTTGAGCTTCTCGAACCTGCCGTTGACCTGCGAGAGCTGCGCGCACGCGGTACGCGCCTCGAGGTGGGTGCCGCCGTCGGGCGCGCACTGCAGCACCGCGAGTCTGGGTAGTTCACCCGCGCGCTGGACGGTCAGTACGAAGCCTGCGCTGACCGGGGCTATGGTCGCGTCGGCGGTCGTCGCGGGAGCCAGCGCGGCCACCGCGGCGCACACAGCCGCGACAGCGAGGGACTTTGCGGACATGTCGGATCACTCCTTCTCGGCGGCCTGGTTAACCCGCCGAATGGGTGTAGGGAAAACGCGGCCCGGCCCGAGGTCGACGAACCGGGCGATTCCGAGGGTAGGTCTTCCGGAATTGTCTCGCGGTCCGGGGCCTCTGGCGCTCGGGTGCTCCCCGATGCTATTCATGTCGCCGCACTCGTCGACAAGATCGACTGGTCGTTACTTCCTTAAGTAGGCTTGGGTGAGGGGTCCTTTCTGTGGGCGGAATTACACGTGCGGCTAAGGCGTCGCGGGACCGTTTGTCCGACCGGGTCGCGATCGGCATGCTGCTCAAGGCGTTCCCGCCCGAGGAGGTCGACGCCGCGATCGACGCGGCAGGCGCGCGCGAACAGCGCTCCCGCGCCCTGCCCGCGCGGACAATGGTCTACTTCACCCTCGCCTTATGGCTGTTCGGCGGCGCCGGGTACGACGCGGTGCTGGCCAGGCTGACCGCGGGCATGCGGTGGGCGGGCGTGGCCACCGGCACCCGGTCGGCGCCGAGCACCGGGTCGATCACCAAGGCCCGCAAGCGGCTCGGCCCCGACGTGATGCGCAGGCTGTTCCTCGGCCGCGCCGCCGCCGACCGGGCCGAGGCGGCGCGCTGGCGCGGCATGCGGGTCTGCACCCTCGACGCGGGCGTCGTCGACATCCCCGACACCGCGGCCAACCTCGCCGCGTTCGACCACTCCAAGGTCCGGGTGTCGGTGCTGGCGGGCCACGACACCGGGTCGCTGCTCGACGTCGCCGTCGGCTCGCCGCGCGAGGAGCTCGGCGCGCGGGTGCTCGACACGATCAGCCCGGGCACGCTGGTGGTCGCGCACCGCAGCGCCGGCGAGCAGGACCTGTGGCGCGCGGCGGCCAACCGGGGCGCTGACCTGCTGTGGCGGGCGCGCGCGCCGATCACGTTGCCCCGGCTGCACGTGCTGCCGGACGGCTCGTTCCTGTCCAGGATGCTCGCCGACGGCGACCCGGTGACCGACTCGCTGGCGGTGCGCGTGCTCCAGTCACCGGACGCCGTATTGGTCACCACGCTGCTCGACCCCGACCAGGCGCCCGCCGCGGAGCTCGCGGCGCTGCACCGCACCAGGTGGCGGTTCGAGGCGCTGTTCGAATCGCTGGAGGCCGGGCCGGTCGCGCTGCGGTCGCAGGATCCGCACGGCGTGGCGCAAGAGCTGTGGGCGATGCTCTGCGTGTACCAAGCTGTGCACCCGTGGCGTCGTAAGGAAGCGGCCATGCGGGGTGTGTCGGCAGGCAGTGGCGGGTTTGGGATGCCCCCGCGGCGCGGTACCCACCAGTAACCGGCGGGAGGAACGCGGATGTCGACCGAGGCGAGGGTGGCCCTGATCGGGTACGGGTTGGCGGGCAGTGCGTTTCACGCCCCGTTCGTCGCCGCGGCGCCGGGCCTGCGGTTGGCGGCGGTAGTCACGGGGGACGAAGGCAGGGCTGCCGCCGTGAGGCAGCGCTACCCGGACACCGATGTGATCGAGTCGACGGATGACCTGTGGCAGCGGGCCGGCGACTACGACCTCGCGGTGGTCGCGTCACCGAACCGGTACCACTACGACCAGGCCACGACCGCGTTGACCGCCGGGCTCTCGGTCGTCGTCGACAAGCCCGCCGCCGCGACCGGTCAGCAGGTCCGGGACCTGGCCGCCACCGCGCGCCGCGTCGGCCGGGTGTTCACCACCTTCCAGAACCGGCGCTGGGACGGCGACTTCCGCACCGTCCGGCGGCTGGTCGAGTCCGGTGAGCTGGCCGGTGCGACCCGCTTCGAGTCCCGCTTCGAACGCGCGGCGGCCCCCGTGAAGTCCGGCTGGAAGGGCAGCGCCGACCCGGCCGACCTCGCCGACATCCGCTACGACCTGGGCAGCCACCTCGTCGACCAGGCCATCGTCCTGTTCGGCCGCCCCCACACCGTCTACGCCGACGTCCACGCGACCCGCCCGGGCGCGCCCGCCCCGGAGGACGCGACGATCCTGCTCACCCACCCCTCGGGCGTCCGCTCCTACCTGCGCGTCAGCAAGGCATCCGCCCCCGTCGGCCCCCGCTTCGCCGTCGCGACCCCGGACGCCGGCTACCACTGCTGGGGCCTGGACCCCCAGGAAGCGGCCTCCCGCGCAGGCCACGCCCCGACCGACCCCGGCTTCGGCGTGTACCCGGAGCCGCAGTGGGGCACCCTGACCACCGCCTCGGGCGACACCCGAATCCCCACCCTCGACGGCGACTACCTGGGCTTCTACACAGCCCTCGCCACCTGCCTCCACGGCGAGGGCCCCAACCCCGTCCCCCCAACCCACACCGCCGACGTAGCCGACGTCATCGAGGCCACCTTCGCCTCAGCCGAACGCGGCCTCCCGGTCCACCTGCCCTGAGCCCGCTGGCCCTTGTTCGGCCTGCCTGCCCCGATGCTTCCGCTCGGCCCGCCTGCCCCGCTCGGCCTGCCTGCTCTGAGGTTTCCGCCCGAGTCTGCCTGTTCTGGCCACCCCACCCGCCTCGGGCTCCCGCTCCCGCGCGGCCCCACCTGCCTCGGGCTCGCCGCCCGCCCGCTCCGGCTGCCTCGCTCGCCCCCAGATCACGACAGCGCCCCCACCTGCCGCTACCCCGCCACCCTCTAACCGCCGCCGAGCCCTCTAACCCCAGACCTGCCCTCAAACCGCCGCCCAGCCCTCTAGCAGCCGCCGAGCCCTCTAATCGCCCCTCGCGCACGCGGTCCCGACCCTGCCCAGCCCCCACCCACTCCGGGGGGCGTCCCTGTGCCAGTCTATCGGTACCCCCCGACAGGCGATCGTGGAACCAGCACCCCGAAGATCCACATGTGGATAACTTCTGTCCCTGAACCGGGTGAATGTCCCGGCGGCGCGCAACACAAAGCGCCTGGTCAAAGCCCCGCCAGCCCAAAGGCGACCCCGCCCAGGGCCCGCCACCAAGCAAGTCGCGCCAAACCAAGCGCAGGAGCGTTGTGCAGGGGCGACAAGAGAGGGGTAGGACGATGGGGTGACTGACCCCGATCCCCGGCGGTGGCGGGCGCTTGCGGTGACGCAGGCCGCTGGGTTCATGAGTTTGCTCGACGTGAGCATCGTCAATGTCGCGTTGCCGTCCATGCAGGCTGATCTCGGGGCGGGGGCGGGTGGGATCCAGTGGGTCGTCTCCGGCTACGCGCTGACCTTCGGGCTCTCCCTGGTCGCGGGCGGCAGGTTGGGTGACGCGTTGGGCAGGCGGCGGATGTTCTTGGTCGCGTTGTCGGTGTTCGTGCTGACCAGCGCGTTGGCGGGTGCGGCGCCGAACCTCACCTGGTTGGTGCTGGCGAGGCTCGCGCAGGGCCTCGCGGGTGGTCTGCTCACCCCGCAGAACTCCGGGCTCATCCAGGACCTCTTCCAAGGCGCCGAGCGCGGTAAGGCGTTCGGAGTGCTGGGCGCGACGATCGGCGTCTCCACCGCTGTGGGCCCTATCGCGGGCGGGTTGATCCTCGCCTGGTTCGGCGATCCCCAAGGCTGGCCCTGGGTGTTCTACGTCAACCTGCCCATCGGTGTCGTCGCCTTGGTCCTGGCCATGCGCCTGCTGCCCAAGGATCGCCCCACCGGCCGGGTCGACATCGATCTGGTGGGCGCCCTGCTCCTCGGCGCGACCGTCCTGGCCGTGCTCCTTCCCCTGGTCAGAGCGGACAGCGGCGGGCTGACCAGCCTGTGGTGGCTGTTCCCCCTCGCTGTCGCGCTGGGGTGGCTGTTCCTCCGCTGGGAGCGACACCTGGTGCGCCGCGGGAGGGCGCCGCTGCTCGACCTGAGGCTGTTCACCGAGACCCCCGGTTACGTCGCGGGCGCCGGGATCGGGCTCGCGTACTTCTGCGGGTTCTCCGGGATCTGGCTGGTGTTCGCCGTGTTCTTCCAGGCGGGGCTCGGGTACACGCCGCTGGAGTCCGGGCTGGCCGTCACGCCGTTCGCGATCGGGTCCGCGGTGGCCGCCGCCGTCGCGGGCCGGGTGGTGGACCGGTGGGGGCGGCTGATCACGGTGCTGGGGCTCACCGCGGTCGGGGTCGGGCTGGCGGCGGTGGCGGTCGTGCTGCTGGTGGTGCCCGGGAACGCGGCCGGGGCGTGGATCGCGGTCCCGATGGTGCTCGCGGGCGTCGGGGGAGGGGCGGTGATCTCCCCGAACACGACGCTGACGCTCACTTCGGTGCCCAACCGGCTGGCAGGCGTCGCGGGCGGGGTGCTGCAGACCGGTCAGCGGATCGGCACCGCGGTGGGCACGGCGACCCTCGCGGCGGTGTTCTACGCCGTCCTCGGCGGGACCGGCCGCTACCCGGCGGCGATCGCGGTGGCGCTGTTCGCCGCCGTTGCCCTCGTCGCCGTCGCGTTCGTGCTGGCGGTGCGCGACCTGCGGATGGCGGAACGGGTGCCGCAAGGCGGCTGAGTGGGAAAGTTTCCGTACACCTGCTGGGTTTTCCCGTCGGTGACTATTACGCTACCCGCTGGAGTTGATCATTCCCCAGTCCCCGGCGAAAGGTCCCCCATGCGCGTTCTCGCCCGTGCCGCCGCCGTCCTGGCCGCGACCGCCACCGCCCTGCTCCTGGCCACCACCGCGAGCGCCCAGCCCACCGCGGAGCACGACCCGATCTCGACGCCTGCCGCCGCGACCGCCTCGGCGCTGGTCACCAAGCTCTCGCACAGCGACGCCGCCTCCCGGCTGCGGTCGTCGAACATCACCTGGTCCTCCAGCGGTGGCTGCAGCGACCGGACCAGGCCGAACTGCACCTCGTTCGAGCAGGTCAACCTCGCCACCATCCAGGGCGCCCAGACCCTCAAGAGCGCCACCGGCTGCGCCCTCAACGTCACCGGCGGCACCGAGGTCGGCCACGCCAGCGGCACCTACAGCCACTACAACGGCTACAAGCTCGACTTCGCCCTGAGCGGCTGCCTCACCAACTACATCAAGGGCACCTTCACCTCGATCGGCGGCAACCAGTGGCGTTCGGGCAGCGGCAACGTCTACTTCTTGGAAAGCAATCACTGGGATGTCACCTTTTACAACTGCGGCGGTTGCTGATCCCGTAGGGCAAGATCGGGGCCGTGACTGAACACCCGACCCTGGTCCTGCTGCACGGCCTGGCGGGCAGCGGCGCGCTGTGGGACGGCCTGGACGCGGCCACCCAGTGGGACGGTCCGGTCGTCGCACCCGATCTCGCGGGTCACGGCGCGGCCGCCCCGCTGGAGCGCTACAGCTTCGGCGCGCTGGCCGCCCGCGTCGCCGCCGATCTCGACCCCGACCGGCCCGTCGCGGTGCTCGGTCACTCCCTGGGTGGAGTGGTTGCCCTGGCGCTGGCGTCGGGCTGGTTCGGGATCAGGGTGGAGTCGGTGGTCGCCCTCGGGGTGAAGCTCAGCTGGTCGCCGGACGATTTGGCCAAGGGCAGGGCGCTGGGCGGCAAACCGCCGAAGGTGTTCGAGACCCGCGCCGAGGCCGAGTCGTGGGCCGGGAAACTCGCCGGGCTCCCCGCGGGCCTCGCGGTCGAGGCGGGCGGCGGGTGGCGCGCGGCGGTTGACCAGCGGGCGTTCGCGGTCGGACGGCCGGACCTGCCCGGTCTGCTCGCGGCCGCGCGGGCGAGGGTCACGTTGGCGGCGGGGGAGCAGGACGCGATGTCGCCGGTCGAGCACCTGCGGACCCTCGTGCCCGACCCGGTGGTGCTGCCCGGCGTGGGGCACAACGCGCACGTGGAGGACCCGGCGGCGGTCGCGGTGCTGCTGGAGTACTTGCGCTAGCGGTGGATCCCCCGCCCGGCACCGGTGACGTCCCGGTGCCGGACGGGGAGGTGCTGGTGCTCAGCCGACGCCGAGCAGGTCCACCACGAAGATCAACGTCTCGCCCGGCTTGATCAGCGCGCCCGCGCCGCGGTCGCCGTAGCCCAGGTGCGGCGGGATGACCAGCCTGCGCCTGCCGCCCACGCGCATGCCCGCCACGCCCCGGTCCCAGCCCGCGATGACCCGGCCCGCGCCGAGCGGGAAGGCGAAGGTGTCGCCGCGGTTCCAGGACGCGTCGAACTCCTCGCCGGTGGAGTGGGCGACACCGACGTAGTGCACCGACACCAACTGGCCGGGGGTGGCCTCGGGGCCGTCACCGACGGTGATGTCGTGCACCTCCAGGTCGGCGGGTGCGGCACCCTCGATCGGGTCGACCTCGGGCTTCTGCAGAGCCATGCGTGCTCCTCGTCTTCGACGTGCTCGGTCCCGGTCATCCTCTCCTGACCGCTCACGCGCTGCGCGACGACCCCGTTCGGCTCAACCGCGGGCCGAGAGCCTGCTCAGCGCCGCGCTGCGCACGACCTCCTCGGCGACCTGGGCGATCTTGAGGTTGTGCGAGCGCGACAGCGACCGCAGCTCGCGGAACGACTCGGACACGTGCTGGTGGTGCCGCTCGGCGAGCACGCCCTTGGCCTGCTCGATCAGGACCCGGCTCGACAGCGCGGCCTGGAGCTGGTCGGCCAGGGTCTGCCGGTGCCGGACCGCGCGCTCGGCGTTGATCCCCACCGCGGCCATGTCGGCAGCGGCCTGCACGGCGGCGACCTCGTCGGCGTCGAACGGCCGGTCGGCCACCCGGTACAGGCACACCGCGCCCAGGGGCGCGCCGCGCAGCCGCATCGGGACGGCGTGCGCCTGCCGGAACCCGGCCGCGGTGGCGGCGCCTGCGAGCCCGGACCACCGGGTCACGGGACCGCCGGTGGCCGTCGCGGTGCCGAACGCGATCCCGCCCGGGCCGTGCGCGTGGTGCCGGTCGAACAGCTCGGCCAGCCGCTCGTCGCCCGTGTGGGGGTCCGTCGAGCGAAGGGCGCCGTCGCTGTCGGCGAGGAGCACCGCCGCGGTGTCGGCCACCCCGAGATCGGCGCAGTGGTCGGTGAGACGCCGCAGGTAGGACAGCAGGTCGAAATCCGACCCCAGCGTGTCGGAAAGGTCGATCAGCACATCGGCAAGCCGTGCTCGCGTAGCCATGGTTTCGCGCCTCGCTCGCATTTCTGGAAAGGATCTCAGGTTATGACCCGATCGGTTGTCACCCGAGGACTGCGTGGTGTGTTCTCCCAGTGATACCGTCCTGCCTTGGCCACGCTGTCTGCGGAAGTTCAACGTTTCGTCAACGGGGCGGGGAGTGGAATCCGAGACCCGATCCGACCGGCCCGCGGTCGTGCTCGTCGAGGACGAGCCCGATCTCGCCGCGATGGCCAGGGATTTCCTGGTCCGCGAGGGGTTCCTGGTGCTGCCCGCGGCCGATGTGCGCGCCGGGCTGCGGTTGCTGGAGACCGAGCACGTCGACTTGGTCGTCCTCGACCTCGGCTTACCCGACGGCAACGGGCTCGACCTGCTGCGCGCCGTGCGCGGGCGCGACAACCCGTTGCCGGTGATCGTGGTGACCGGCCGCGGCGAGGAGGCCGACCGGGTCGTCGGGCTCGAGCTCGGCGCCGACGACTACGTCGTGAAGCCCTACTCGCAACGGGAACTGGCCGCGAGGATCCGCGCCGTGCTGCGCCGCAGCACCGCACCGCCGCCCGCGGCGACCGCGATCAGGGTCGGCGGCCTGGTGATCGATACCGGGGCCAGGGAGGTCCGCCGCGCGGGCACCCCCATCGCTCTTACACCGCGCGAGTACGGGCTGGTGGAGTTCCTCGCGAGCGCCCCCGGCCACACCTTCTCCCGCGAACAGCTGCTCGACCACGTGTGGGGCTCGTCGTCGCGCTGGCAGGCACCGACCACAGTGGACGAACACGTCTACCGGGTGCGCCGCAAACTGCTCGCCGCCGGGGTCACCGAGCCCAGGATCACGACCGTGCGCGGTTTCGGCTACCGGCTGGACTCGTGATGGACTTCCGGCTGCTGTTCGAGAGCACGCCATCGCCGTATCTCGTGATCGGCCCCGACCTGGTCATCGTCGAGGTGAATCCCGCGTACCTGGCCGCGACCGCGAAGAAACGCGCGGAACTGGTCGGCACGCACATCTTCACCGCGTTCCCGGACAATCCCGACCTGCTCACCGCGGACGGCGTGCGCAACCTGCGGCGTTCGCTGGAAACGGTGCTCGCGACCGGGCAGCCCGACACCATGCCCATCCAGCGCTACGACATCCCGGTCGGCCCGGACGGCGCGTTCGAGGAACGGCACTGGAGTCCGGTCAACACGCCGGTGACCGGCCCGGACGGCGACATCCGCTGCATTCTGCACCGGGCCGAGGACGTCACCGAGCTGGTCGCCGCCCACCCGCCCGACGAGCGGCTGGAACGGCTGGAGGTCGACCTGTTCGTCCGCTCCCGCGAACTCAAGGCGGCCAACGACCGGCTCGCCGAGGCCGGGGCGGCGCTGCGGCGCGAGCACCAGGCCAAGGACCGGTTCTTCGCCGCGGTCGCGCACGACCTGCGCACGCCGTTGAGCGCGTTGCGCGCCGCGGCCGAGGTGCTGTCCCTCGACGTCGCCGAGCACAGGGCGCTCGGGGTGCTCGACCGCCAGGTCGCCGCGCTGACCCGGATGACCGACGACCTGCTCGACGCGGGTCGGGTGATCACCGGGAACCTGCGGGTCGACCCGCGGCCGCTGGACCTGCGCGAGGTCGTGGCCGACGCGGTGGGGCCGCCGGGGCTGCACGGCCGGGAGGTGCTGGTGTCCGTGCCCGACGAGCCCGTCGTGGTGCTCGGCGACCGGGTGCGGCTGGGCCAGGCCGTCGGCAACCTGCTGTCGAACGCGGTGCGGTACAGCTCGGCGGGGACCCCGGTGCGGGTGGGGCTGGTGGTGGCCGCGGGCACGGCCGAGGTGGCCGTGGTGGACAGCGGGATCGGCTTCGACCCGGCGCTCGCCGAGGTGTTGTTCCAGGACTTCACCCGGGTGGCCGATACCAGGACCGGCGGACTCGGGTTGGGCCTGGCCATCGCGCGTGGGGTGGTCTCGGCACACGGGGGCACGGTGACCGCGCACAGCGACGGAGCGGGCACCGGTGCCCGGTTCGCGCTGCGCCTTCCGCTGTTCGGGTGACACAGTCCATTGCGGAACGCGCTCGGTGTCGTCGCGTCCACACGAGTCGGTAACACCCACAGGGCCTGCGGCGACTACACCATCGCGGCCCTGTCACCCCCCGACGGCAGGGCCGCCTCTTCTTTTCCCGGGTCTGCCTGCCCCTGCTCGACCGGCGCCCGGCACGCGCACCGCCATCACGTCGCCATCGCGAGGCTCCACCACGTTCATGCTTTAGTTGGTTGAAACATGGCAGTCTTCACTCGAAAGTGAAACCAGAGTCACGCTCTGTCGACTTTGGTCACCGTCGGGGAGAGGACATCGCCCATGCGAGCCAGTCGCTGGTCCCTGTTAGCCCTCCTGGCCTCGGTCGCCACCGCCGTGGTGGTACCGCAGGTCGGGTCCGCCGCCGCCGCACCGAGCAGCACTGCCACCGCACCGCAGAGCGCCGCCGCACCGCAGAGCGCTGCCGCCTCGATCACCGTCGCGGCCGCCATCGGCGCCCAGAACGGGTCGTCGGCCACCGTCCGCGGTTACGTCGTCGGCCAGCCCACCGCGACCACCACCGTGGTCCGGTCGAACTACCCGTCCGACTACGCGCTGGCGCTCGCCGACTCCGCCGCCGAGACCAACCACACGCGCATGGTCTACGTGCAGATCACGACCTCGTTCCGGTCGGCCTACGGGCTCAAGACGAACCCGTCACTGCTGGGCGCCCAACTCGACGTCACCGGCTCGCTCAGCGCGTACTTCAGCCACGCGGGCCTGACCTCGACCACCGCCTTCTCGCGCGTCGACACGGTTCCGACCACCACCACTGCGCCGACGACGACCACGGTCCCGCCGACCACCACGGTGCCGCCGACGACCACCGCGCCGTCGGACGCCTACTACCAGGCGGCCATCGGCAAGACCGGCCCCCAGCTCAAGGCCGCGCTGAACCAGATCATCCGGGTCGGCGACAAGCTCAACTACGACCAGGTGTGGACCGCGCTCAAGGCCACCGACCAGGACCCGAACAACGCCAACAACGTCATCCTGCTCTACAGCGGACGTTCGCAGAGCAAGTCGACCAACGGCGGTGGCGCCAACGACTGGAACCGCGAGCACGTGTGGGCCAAGTCCCACGGTGACTTCGGCACCGCCACCGGCCCCGGCACCGACCTGCACCACCTGCGCCCCGAGGACGTCTCGGTCAACTCCAACCGCGGCAACAAGGACTTCGACACCGGCGGCTCGCCCGCGGCCGAGGCGCCGGGCAACTACACCGACGCCGACTCCTGGGAGCCCAGGGACGCGGTCAAGGGCGACGTCGCCCGGATGATCCTCTACATGGACGTCCGCTACGAGGGCGGCGACGGGTACGTCGACCTCGACGTCAACGACAGCGTCAACAACGGCACCCAGCCGCACCACGGCAAGCTGTCCACGCTGCTGCGCTGGCACGCCCAGGACCCGCCGGACGCCTTCGAGAAGCGCCGCAACCAGGTGATCTACGACAGCTACCAGCACAACCGCAACCCGTTCATCGACCACCCGGAGTGGGTGGCCTCGATCTGGGGCTAGGCGTCACCAGGGGCCGCCCGCGTGCCGGGCGGCCCCCGCGCGTCAGAACCTCGAGGCGACCTCGTCGGCGGTGTCGAGCAGCCAGAACTGCCTGCCCTGGTTGGTCTCCTGGCGGAACGCGCGCAGCGGCTCGCTGCGCTCCAGGTGCGCGGAGATGTCGCCGACCACGGCCAGCGGTATCCGGTAGTTCACGAACTTGGCCACGAACGCGCCGAGGAAGCCGCTGCTCAGCGCGAAGAAGCTCGGGTCGAGCCGCTCGGCGGGGAGCACCACCGCGCTCGCCTGCGCGCCCCACGCCTCCCCGATGATGTCGAGGGCGTCCTGCTCACCGGTGAGGACCGGGCCGTCTGCCGCGCAGTGCAGCACCGTCTCGGCGCCGATCCGGGTGACCGTCATTCGCTTGCCCCTCCCTGGTTGGTGACCGCGTCGACCAGCCGCAGCAGCTCGGCGGTGGTGATAAGACCACCGAGCAGCATCACGGTCAGGCTCCCGCGCTCTTCGTCGTAGGAGAGCTGCACCCGCACCCGGTCGCCTGCGGTCCCCGATCCAGCTGCGGCGGTGAGGAGGGTCGCGACCCGGTCCATGTCACCGCGACTGATCGCGTCAACTCGTACCGTTGTCGCTACCTCCACGTGCCGGTGTCTGCGCACGGGAGGCGCGCCTGTCACCGCGTCGAGGTCGGTCCGCGCGATCCGGTACTGCTTCCCGATGCGGACGGCCTTGAGCTTCCCGTCGCGCACGTAGTTGCGCACGGTCCGCACATGTAGTCCGAGCTCCTCGGCGACCTGCTCGACCGACAGCCACTCCATGTTCCCCAAAGTACCGTATGGAGCGGAGCGATAGGGAAGTTTACGGAGTAGTGAGCGCGGTAACGACCTTCTCGACGCGCCGTTGCCGGGTCGCGTCCGTCTTGGCGTCGGTCACCGACAGCACGTGGGCGCGCTGGTGGGAGTACGACAGCTTGTCGAACGCCGCCCGTCCGCCCGCCGCCGCCAACGCCGCCGCCAGGTCTTCCGGCACCTCGACCACGCGCGGCTCGTCGTCGACCTCGATGTCGACCGTCACCGCGTCCCCCGCGGCCACGCCCGCGGCCTTCCGGTTCTCGGCGCTGAGAGGCACGAAGTACCCGTCGCCGTACGGTCCTACCGTCGTCCGGTAGCTGTGACCGCCGACGGTGATCTTTACCGGCAGCCGCTTCTTGGTGCTCAGCGCGGCCACGACCTCCTCGGGCACTCTCAACCCGGTGGCGTTCTTGCCGCCCAACTCGACGCTCGTCTCGAATCGCATGCCGAGAGTATTAACCGGCCGGACGCCCTGGGCGTGGAGGATGCCCGGCATGGACAGCGTCGGACTCGGCACCATCGCCCGCGAGTGGGGCCGGATCGGGTGCATCGGATTCGGTGGCCCGCCCGCGCACATCGCGTTGCTGCGTGACCTGTGCGTCGTACGGCGCCGGTGGCTCAGCGACGCCGAGTTCGAGGACGGTGTCGCGGTCACGAACCTGCTGCCCGGGCCTGCCTCCACCCAGCTCGCCATCCTGTGCGCGTGGCGGCTGCGGGGCGCGGCGGGGGCGATCGTCGGCGGCGTGTGCTTCATCGTCCCGGGCCTGGTCCTGATCATCGCCCTGGCCGTGCTGCTGCTCTCCGAGCACGCGCCCGCGTGGGTGCTCGGCGCCGCCGCGGGCGCCGGGGCCGCGGTGCCCGCCGTTGCCGCGCACGCCGCGTACGGGCTCGTCCCCGGGAGTTGGAAACGGGTCGGCGCGGCGACCGCTGCCAGGGTCCGGTGGATCGCGTACCTGGTGCTCGGCGGGGTGGCGGCAGCGCTGACAGGGCCGTGGCTGGTGTTGGTGCTGGTCGCCGCCGGGGTGGTCGAGATGTCGGTGCGGGTGCCGTCGGACCGGCAGGTGGCGTGGCCGGTGCTCGCGGCGATGCCCGCCGGTGGGGGACTGGTGTGGGTGGCGGCCAAGGTCGGCGCACTGTCTTACGGCGGGGGGTTCGTGATCATCCCGCTGATGCGCGAGGACGCCGTCCACACCTACGGCTGGATGACCGACTCCGAGTTCCTCAACGCTGTCGCGCTCGGTCAGATCACCCCGGGTCCGGTTGTGCAGACCATCGCCGTTGTCGGCTACGCGGCCGCTGGTATCGCCGGAGCCCTCTTGGCCGCTGCCGCCGCGTTCGCCCCATCGTTCGCGTTCGTCCTGCTGGGCGGCCCACGCCTGGAACGCCTCCGCGACAACAAGCGCGCCCAGGCGTTCCTCACCGGAGCGGGCGCCGCCGCGATCGGCGCTATCGCGGGTTCGGTCGTCCCGCTCGCTCTAGCCCTGTCGCAATGGTGGCAGTTCGCGCTGCTCGCTGCCGCGGGCGTGTGGCTGCTCCTGCTGCGCCGAGGCGTTGTCGCCGCGTTGATCGGCTCGGGTGTGGTGGGGGCGTTGGTCAGCCTGCTCTGACGGCGATCCCGTCCAGCAGCACGCCGAGGCCGACCTCGAAGCTCACGCGCGCCTCGTGCTCCATGTACGGCACCGTCTCGTTCGGCTCCTTGTCCGTCTCCAGCCACGTGAGCAGTGGGTACCGGCCGTCGAACCTCGGCGCTACATCGGTCAGTTCCGCCGAGCGCGCGTACCACCACACATCGTCGGTTTGCCCTGTCTCACGGGCGGCCCGCCGGGAGTCGTTGACCATTGCCGCCGCGCCCTGCACGAGATAGGTCAGGCTGCTCACGACCCCCCGCGCTACCGGGGCGCTCAGACCGGCAGGCTTGAGCACGCGCAACAGCCGTTCGGTCGAGTCCAGCTCGTTAGGCCCCAGAACCGGTCGCGCCATCGACACGTGCAAGACCCACGGGTGGCGCAGGTAGAACTCCCACCGCTCCTCGGCCCAGGCCGTGATCCCGGCCCGCCAGTCGTCGACGACATCGGCGGTCAGCTCGCCGTGCACGTGGTCGTACATGAGGTCGAGCAGCTCGGCCTTGTCCGCGACGTAGGTGTAGAGCGCCATCGCGGTGCGGCCGAGGCGTTCGCCGACCGCGCGCATGGACAACCCGGCCATGCCCTCCTCGTCGGCGACCGCCACCGCGGCCTCGATGACCGCCTCCACGGTCAACGTCGGCCGCGGTCCAGGGCGCACCGGGGCGGCGGCCTGGCCGCGCCAGAGCAGGGCCATCGTCCGACGGGGATCGCCCTGTGCGGCGAACACCACCACGCACCATCTCCTTATAGCGTAAAGTGACCGGGCCGACCTTAGTTTACCGCGTAAGGAATCACCGCATGCAGCACGTTCACCCCGCGGACAGCCACGACGTCATCCAGGTCAGGGGGGCACGGGAGAACAACCTCGCCGACATCTCCCTCGACCTGCCCAAGCGCAGGCTCACCGTGTTCACCGGCGTGTCCGGCTCCGGCAAGTCGTCGCTGGTGTTCGGCACCATCGCCGCCGAGTCCCAGCGCATGATCAACGAGACCTACCCCGCGTTCGTCCAGTCGTTCATGCCCAGCCAGGGCAGGCCGGACGTGGACGCGCTGCACAACCTCAGCGCCGCGATCATCGTCGACCAGGAGCGGATGGGCGCCAACGCCCGCTCCACCGTCGGCACCGCCACCGACGCGTTCACCATGGTGCGGATCCTGTTCTCCCGCCTGGGCACCCCGCACATCGGCGGCGCGGGCGCGTTCAGCTTCAACGGGCCCGAGGGCATGTGCCCGGAGTGCGAGGGCCTCGGCCGGGTGTCCGCGATCGACATCGACGAGCTCGTCGACCGCGACCTGTCGCTCAACGAGGGCGCGATCACCGCGCCCAACTTCGCCGTCGACTCCTGGTACTGGCAGGCGTTCGTCCAGTCCGGCCTGCTCGACGCCGACAAGAAGGTCCGCGACTACACCGCGACCGAGCTGGCCGACTTCCTGCACAAGCCCGCCACGAAGATCAAGACCGGCACGATGAACCTCACCTACGAGGGCCTGGTCGTCAAGGTGCAGCGGCTCTACCTGAGCAAGGAACGCGACTCGATGCAGTCGCACATCCGCGCCTTCGTCGACCGCGCGGCCACCTTCGCCACCTGCGGGGCCTGCCACGGCGCCCGGCTCAACCCCGCCGCGCTCTCGGTCACCATCGACGGCCGCACCATCGCCGACTGCGCCGCGATGCAGATCAGCGACCTCGCCGCGTTCGTCGGCAAGGTCGAAGACCCGTCGGTCGGGCCGCTGCTCGCCGTGCTGCGCGGCACGCTCGACTCCCTTGTCGAGATCGGGTTGGGCTACCTGAGCCTGGATCGCGAATCGGGCACCCTCTCCGGCGGCGAGTCGCAGCGCGTGAAGATGGTGCGGCACCTCGGGTCCAGCCTCACCGACGTCACCTACGTGTTCGACGAGCCCACCGTGGGCCTGCACCCGCACGACATCGCCAGGATGAACGACCTGCTGCTGCGGTTGCGCGACAAGGGCAACACGGTGCTGGTCGTCGAGCACAAGCCCGAGGTCATCCGGATCGCCGACCACGTCGTCGACCTCGGCCCCGGCGCGGGCACCAACGGCGGCACCCTCTGCTACAGCGGCGACTTCGCGGGCCTGACCACCTCCGACACCCTCACCGGCCGCCACCTCGGGCACCGCGCGCGCCTGCGCCCGACCCCGCGTACCGCGACCGGCCAGATCCCGATCCGCGGCGCCAGTACGCACAACCTGGACAACGTCGACGTGGACGTCCCCCTCGGCGTGCTCACCGTCGTCACGGGTGTGGCCGGGTCCGGCAAGAGCTCGCTCATCCACGGCTCGCTGTCCAAGCGGCCCGGGGTGGTCGTGGTCGACCAGTCCGCCATCCGCGGCTCCCGGCGCAGCAACCCGGCCACCTACACCGGCCTGCTCGACCCGATCCGCACCGCGTTCGCCAAGGCCAACGGCGTCAAACCCGCCCTGTTCAGCGCCAACTCCGAGGGCGCGTGCCCGACCTGCAAGGGCATCGGGCTGGTGTACACCGACCTGGCGATGATGGCCGGGGTCGCCTCGGTGTGCGAGGACTGCGACGGCAGGCGGTTCACCCCGCAGGTGTTGGCGCACAAGCTCGACGGCCGCTCGATCAGCGACGTCCTGGCCATGTCCATCGCCGAGGCGCACGACTTCCTCACGGTGCCCGCGGGCCGCAGGATCCTGGACCGGCTCGTCGACGTCGGCCTCGGCTACCTCAGCCTCGGCCAACCGCTGACCACCCTGTCCGGCGGCGAGCGGCAGCGGCTCAAGCTCGCGATCCGCATGGCGGAGAAGGGATCCACCTACGTGCTCGACGAGCCGACCACCGGCCTGCACCTCGCCGACGTCGACCAACTGCTCGGGCTGCTCGACCGGCTGGTCGACGACGGCAACACGGTCGTGGTCATCGAGCACCACCAGGCGGTGATGGCGCACGCCGACTGGATCATCGACCTCGGGCCGGGCGCCGGGCACGACGGCGGCCGGGTCGTGTTCACCGGCACCCCCGCCCAGCTCGTCGACAGCGCGGACACGCTGACCGCCCGGCACCTGCGCGAGTACGTGACCACTGTGGCCTGCTGACCCGCACAGGCCCGCCAGCCCCTTACGGTGGACCGGTCAGGTGAGCCTGCCGGTGGCCTGGACCCGGTGCGTACCATGGGAAGGGGCCCAGGGCGAGGAGGCGCGCGTGGACGGCATCGGCATCTCCGTGACGCTCGACGGGGGCCACCTGTCGGTCACCCCGACCAACGCCGTCGGCAGGCTGGCGCTGGGCGGCGGGCCGCTCACCGTCGACCTGCGCGACATCGCGGCGGTCACCGTGCACGAGGCGGGGCCGCTGCGCAACGGTCGGCTCGACCTGCGGCTGCGCGACGGCCGCAGCTACCAGTTGGCGTTCACCCGGGCGCACCAGGACGATTTCGCCCGTCTGCAAGGCATCCTCGTCGCGCGACGGGGGCCGCAGGTTCCGTTGCCCCGTGCGGCGGACCTAGCGCCTCCGTTGCGCGGGCACGGTTTCTTCAACGTGCCGGTGTTAGAGGAGACCGCGGTGGTTCGCGCCCTCTGTGGTCCCGCGCCGACGGGGGAGAGGGCCTCCGAGGCGGAGCTGCGACTTCGGGACGACCACGTGCAGGTCTTGGTCGAGGGCTACGCGGTGGGAGTCCTGTCGACAGCGGCCGCTTATGCCTACCGGGTCCCGCTGGAGCGCGTCGGCGGCTCTGGTCGGTGCCGTGTTCGATTGTGGTGGACTCGGGAGCACCCCGAGTTCGCCTGTTCGGTGGCGCTCGACCTCGCCGAGCCGGAGTTCGCGCTGCCGCTCAACACCGTCGACCCGCTCGCGCCGCACCTGCCGCCCGGTCGGCCGTTCCAGCTGACCGGGGAGCGCGAGCACCTCGACGTGCTGGTGCCGCTGATGGACTCGGCCTACCTGCCCGGCAAGGCGCTGGTGGTCGCGAGCCTGCACCTGGTCGAGCGGGCCGGGCCGCGCTCGACCAGCGTGGTGGTGGCGCTGCGGGTGGACGGGCGCGACATCGGCGAGCTGGGCAGGCAGACCTCGGGGCGGTTCCGGCCGCTGGTCGGCCCGCTGGAGGAGGCGGGCCTGCCCTGCCACGCGGACGTGGTGCTCGTCGGCAACGCCATCGCGGTCGAGGGCAAGGCGCTGCTCACCCCGCCCGAGGAGCTGCCGGACGAGTTCATCCAGCGTGTCCGGGGCCTTCTTCGCGCCTGAGCATGGTGATCAACCGGTCCAGGACCGCGCCGTCGCTGACCCGCAGCCCGTCGTGCTCGTACTCGGCGGTGAGCCAGGACCGGGTGCCCGCGATCGTGCGCGCGGTGTCCAGCGACAGCTCACGCGCCACGTACATGTCGTCGTTGTAGACCGCGGCCGCGACCGGGACGGTGTTCGCCTTGAGCCGGTCGATGTCGTAGAGCTGCGGCCAGGTGTCTTCGGCCGCGACGAGGTGCGCGGCGTCGCGGAACGGCTCTAGCGCGGGATCGCTGTCGAACAGGGCCGGGTACACCATCTCGCCGGTGAACAGCAGCGGGTCGTCGTTGCCGAACTCGGGGAACTCTTGCCGTACCCGCTGCGCGGACCACTGTGTGGCGCCATGACCGCGGGCGTAAGAGGCTTCGTGCAGCAGGAAGTACAACGGTGCTGTGCTGGCCCAGGAGAGCTCGCGTTCGACATCGGTGAGGAACGCGTCCGCGAGGTGGTTGCCGTCGAAGGGTGCTTCCAGCAGGTAGTGCAGACGGCTGCTTCCCGTTGATGAGCCAAGGAGATTTCCCAGCCCCTGGAAGGCTTCTACCGTAAGAGGGCGCCCGGTGGGGAGGAGGACGGTGTTGTCCTTGAGGAAGCGTGCGACCGTGCTGGCTCGTTCGACGTCTTCGGGGAAGCGCTTGTAGTGCGCGATGTTCTTGCCTACGACTGTCTTGTAGAGCATGCGGTAGATCTCGTCCGCTGTGGACTCCAGTGGGGGGAGGCCACCGGTGATGAGGACTTCCGCGAGTGCCTCTGGCGCGAACGAGAGGTACGTGACGGCGCAGTAGCCGCCGAAGCTCTGGCCGAGGACACTCCACCGGTCGACCGCAAGCGCTTGCCGGATGGCTTCGGCGTCCTTGACGATGGAGTCGGCGCGGAAGTGCTTGAGGTAGTCGACCTGCTGCCTAGGGCTGCCTTGTAGCGCAAGGGAATGCCGGGTGACCGGAGTGGACCTACCGGTGCCGCGCTGGTCTAGCAGCAAGAGGCGGTACTCGGCCAAGGCCCGTGTGATCCAGCCTTCGCCGCCCAGCGGCCGCGGTGAGGGGAAGCCGGGGCCGCCGTTGAGGTAGAGAAGGTAAGGGAGGTCTGTGCGGCCTCTGATGACCTCTCGCGCGTAGAGCTCGATTGTGGGGCCGCTGGGGTTCGCGTGGTCTAGCGGGACCGTGAAGGTGCGGTCGATGTTCATGCCGTGCCCGCGCTCTGCCACGCGGCCACACTGGCGGCCGTCTGCTCGCGCGTTCGGCCTACCTTGGTCCAGCCGCTGTCTGTCGCTAGAGCCGCCTCGTCGTCGCCCAGGTCGGCGGCGCCGGTGAGAGCGGGGTAGCGGGTGGTGAGGTCGCCGAGGTAGGCGAGAACCAGGTCGTCCGCTTCGTAACCACGCTCGTCGAGGACGTCGTAGAGGCCCTCACCCCTGGCGACCACCAGCGGCGCGCGCCTGTTGTCCACAATGGACTGCGTGGTGAGCGTCCACGCGTCCGGGCTGACCGGGAACGGGTAGTCCGCCCCGAGTTCGCCGACCAGCCGCCAGGCCCCCGCGGGCTGCTCCCCGACCGGCGCCCACCCCCGCGGCTGCGACACCCGCACGTCCTCGTCGGCGCCCTCGTCCCACGGCCACCGCCCCTCGCCATCCGGCCACACCAACTGCGACACCGGCACCGTCTCCCCGTAGAAGTGCCGCGCCGCCCCGAACACCCCCGCGAACCACGACCCGTCCATCGCCCGCAACCGAGTGGGGACCCCATCGATCACCCCGCCGAACTCCCCCTCCGGCCACCCCCGCTCCAGCCCGAGCTCGACACACCGCCCCACCCACTCCAGCATGTCCTCCCCGTCGAGCCCGAACATCGCGACCTCGGCCACCCCCACACTGTGCCGAAGCCCCACCGTGTGCACGATGTCGAACTGAGCCCCCGAAACCCCGACAACCCCCCACCCAAACTCCTCGACGGCCGCCAACACCTCGGAGAACGACTCATCCCGTTCCCCCACGCACAACTGACACCGACACTCCACGCCCGGACTGTACCGACCCCCACCCCCACCGACCCCGTTCCCGCTTGCCAGTCCACCCCGGCAGCCCTGCGCACGCCCCAACTACGCTCGGTGCCCACGAAGGTCGTCAGCGCCTAGGACCTCCCCAGCACCCGCGCCGCGCCCGTTGTCTCAGGC
This sequence comes from Actinokineospora cianjurensis, assembly GCF_003663795.1. Lineage (NCBI taxonomy): Bacteria > Bacillati > Actinomycetota > Actinomycetes > Pseudonocardiales > Pseudonocardiaceae > Actinokineospora > Actinokineospora cianjurensis. The sequence goes on along the minus strand of NZ_RCDD01000002.1, from coordinate 1,004,187 downwards.
ATTCCCCATATCCCCGGAAGTGAGCCGAAGGCTGGTTCGAGCCCCTGGGGGACGCCGCGCGAATGCCGATGGGGCCGCCTGAGAAACTCGGGCGGCCCCATCGGGGATTTTCACCAGCCGCGCGAGCGCCACTCGGTCAGGTGTGGGCGTTGTTCGCCCAGTGTCGAGTCGTCGCCGTGGCCTGGGTAGAACCAGGTTGAGTCCGGGAGTTCGGCGAAGACGCGGGATTCTACGTCGTCGAGCAGTGAGGTGAAGTTCTCCGGGGTGGACGTCTTGCCGACGCCGCCTGGGAAGAGGGAGTCGCCGGTGAAGAGGTGGGCGGTGCCGGTTGGGTCGCGGTAGAGGAGGGCGATGGAGCCGGGGGTGTGGCCGCGGAGGTGGATGACCTCGAGGGTGACCTCGCCCACTGGAATCGTGTCGCCGTGTTCGACGAGGACGTCCGGTGGTACTGGCAGGGGGTCGGCGTCGAGGGGGTGAGCGATGGTGTTGGCTCCGAAAGCGCCCGCGGTGGCGCCGAGGCCCTGCCAGTGATCGGCGTGCTGGTGGGTGGTGACGATGGTGCGCAGCGTCGGGCGGTCCTGGCCGTAGCCGATCAGGTCCGACAGGCGTTGCGGGTCGTTGGCCGCGTCCACCAGGAGTGCCTCGCGCGTGGCGCGGCAGGTGAGGAGGTAGGCGTTGTTGTCCATCGGGCCGACCGAGAGCTTCGTGATGGTCAGCGCGGGGAGGGTGCGCCTGCTGGCTGCACCGCCGGGCTCGACGTGCCCGGTGTAGTCGTCGACGAGGTCCACGGGCGCCGACGGTACCTCCTCCGGCAGTCCCGGGTACCGCCCCTTATCCTGTTATCAGAGCGTGACCTGAAACCGACCCCTGTCGCCGGAAACCTGTGAGCTCGTGCTGACACCTGAGACAGCGAACCAGAAGCGGTCCCCGCGCAAGATCAGCTGGGACGTGCTGCGCGTGGTGGCCGTGTACACGGTCGTCGTCCAGCACATCACCCACCAGTCGCCGATCAACCACGCGGAACTCGGGCCGTACCCCTTCGTGCTCCCGTTGCAGTTCGGCGCGAGCACCCTGTTGGTGATCTCCGCGTTCTTCGTCTGCGTGACCGTACGCCGCGGGGCCACCAAGCGCTGGTTGTGGAACCGCGTCTCGCGTCTGCTCCCGGCCTACCTCGTCGCGGTAGTCATCACCTACGCCGTCTCCCGGGCTGTCGCCACCTCGTTCGGTTGGTACCTACCGACCCACACCGACCTGGTCGCGAACTTACTTCTTATCCAAGCCTGGGCACCGGATTTCCACTGGGTGGACGCCTCTTACTGGACGTTGCCCGTGCAGCTCATGTCGTTCCTGATCGCCGCGCTGCTGTGGCCGAGGGGCCTGATGCGCGGCAAGGCCATCCCGGTCACGTTGTGGTCGCTGGTCGTGGTCCCGCTCGTGATCCGCTTCGTGTGGCGCCACGACGACGCCGCGCAGTGGGTCAAGTCCCTGTTCGACGGGCTGGCGCTGCACCGGGTCGCGCTCTTCGGGGTCGGTGTGGCGATCTGGCTGTGGACCCGGCACCGGATGTCCGGCGCGCACCTCGCGGCCTACCTGGTCGCGGTGCTCGTCGCCCAGGACGCGCACTCCTACTTCGTCGACACCCCGTCCACGATCGCCTTCGGTGTGGTCCTGGTGGGCATCGTCGCGGCCGCCGGCGGGCCGGACTGGGCGATCCTCAACGGCCTGGGCAGGCCGATCCGCTGGCTCGCGGGGATCTCCTTCGGTGTGTACCTCGTGCACCAGGAGCTCGGCTTCGTGCTGGCCAGGTACCTGCTCGACAAGGGCATCGGACCGTGGGGTCGCCTGCTGGCCTGCGTGGCGATGGCGCTGCTGCTCGGCTGGGCGATCACCAAGCTGGTCGAGCAGCCCGCGCACCGCTGGCTCACCACCAGGGGGCCGACCGCGTGGGCGTGGCTGCGCGCCCGGCCTCAGCCCCAGGAGCCCAGCTCCGGCGGCGTCCCGGTCAGCCCGCTGCCGTCGGACCTGCCCGCCAGCCACCCCAGGACCGCGGGCGCGGGCCCGGTGACCTCCCGCGAGCTCGAGTGGGTGGCGATGGCCAGCTCCCAGGTGCGCTGACGCCCGTCCGGCAGGTCCGCGACCAGCCGCAGCGGGAGGCCGTCGGTGTGCGCCCGGTACGGCCGGACCGCCAGGTCCAGCAGCCGGTCGAGGTGACCGGCGGGGATGTCGGCGTACCCGGTGCCCGCGTCCAGGTCGACCAGGTGGTTCCACGCCTCGAACAGCGCGAGCTCGGGGACCTCCGCCGCGGGCAGCGTCCGGCCGGAGGGGTGGACGACGATCGCGGCCCAGTCGCCCTCACCCAGACGAGCGATGGCGGTGTGGAATCGGTCACACGCGGCGTAGAGGTCCTCGCGGATCACCTGCGCGACCCTGGTCGAGCCGTCCTCGATGTCGGCGTCCCGGTCGGCGCGGCTGGTGTACGCCGGGTGCTCCACCCCGGTCCGCGCCCAGGTCAGCAGGTTGACCAGCGCGTCGGCGTTGCGCGCGAGGTGGCTGACCACGTGCGCCCTGCTCCAGCCGGGCAGCAGGCTGGGCTCGCGGAACGCCGGGTCGGGCAGGTCGGCCACCACCCGGTGCAGCACCGCCCACGCCTCGCGGACGCCCTGGTGCGCGGCCTGCGCCCGGCCGACCCCGTCGGATCGGCGCTGACCAGGCAGTCCGGGCTGTTCGGTGCCGGCTCCAGCGGTCTCGGTCGTGCTCGTGGACGTGTTGGACACGGTCATACCCACCCCCGACTGGTGCTGCTGGTGTGATCGGAGCAACGCGCTCCGGCCTCCAGCGTAAGCCGGTCCGCTACCGCTGGGTACCTCCGTCGCGGGTGCACGGGCGAGGTCGGTCCGCGAGAATTGTCGGTGCCCCCGTCTAGCATCCCCAACGCCACTTCCGTAACCATCGCTCTAGGGTTGTTCCGCAGGTCGAGCACGGTCCGTGCCCGGTGCTTCCACGCCACCGGGTGGCGTCGGCCGCGACGACCGCGGGTACACCGGGCGAGGCGGCGGGGGCCGCGCGCAGCGGTGCGATGGCACGAGCAGTTGACCCACCAGTGACACACCCACCAGCAGTTGACCCATGAGCAGTGCGCCAGTGCCGTTCGCCCGGCGCCGCCGCTCAGCACTACCGAAGGGACCTCAGTGGCCGACCGCCTCGTCGTTCGCGGCGCCCGGGAGCACAACCTGCGCGGCGTGGACATCGACCTGCCCCGCGACAGCCTCGTGGTGTTCACCGGGCTCTCCGGCTCGGGCAAGTCCAGCCTCGCGTTCGACACGATCTTCGCCGAGGGCCAGCGCCGCTACGTCGAGTCGCTCTCGGCCTACGCCAGGCAGTTCCTCGGCCAGATGGACAAGCCGGACGTCGACTTCATCGAGGGCCTCTCGCCAGCGGTGTCGATCGACCAGAAGTCGACCAGCCGCAACCCGCGTTCCACCGTCGGCACCATCACCGAGGTCTACGACTACCTGCGCCTGCTCTACGCGCGCGCGGGCAAGCCGCACTGCCCGACCTGCGGTGAGCCGATCAGCAAGCAGACCCCGCAGCAGATCGTCGACCAGGTGCTGGCGATGGAGTCGGGGGTCCGGTTCCAGGTCCTCGCCCCGGTCGTGCGCGGCCGCAAGGGCGAGTACGTCGACCTCTTCGCGAACCTGCAGACCCAGGGCTACTCGCGCGCGCTGGTCGACGGGGCGGTGCACCAGCTGACCGACCCGCCGAAGCTCAAGAAGCAGGAGAAGCACCACATCTCGGTGATCATCGACCGGTTGGCGGTGAAGGCGAGCTCCAAGCAGCGGCTGACCGACTCGGTCGAGACCGCGCTGCGGCTGGCCGACGGCCTGGTCGAGCTGGAGTTCGTCGACCTGCCCGACAACGACCCGCACCGCATCCGCGGCTTCTCCGAGCACCTGGCCTGCCCCAACGGCCACCCGCTCGGCGTCGAGGACCTGGAGCCGAGGTCGTTCTCGTTCAACTCGCCCTACGGCGCGTGCCCGGAGTGCACCGGCATCGGCGTGAAGAAGGAGGTCGACCCGGAGCTGGTCGTCCCCGACGACGAGCTGTCGCTGGCCGACGGCGCCATCGCGCCCTGGGCGGGCGGGCAGACCGCGGAGTACTTCGTGCGGCTGCTCACCTCGCTGGCCGAGACCATCGGGTTCCGGATGGACACCCCGTGGCGCAGGCTCACCGCGAAGGCACAGAAAGCGGTGCTGCACGGGGTAAGCGACCAGGTGCACGTCCGCTACAAGAACCGCTACGGCCGTGAGCGCTCGTACTACGCCGCGTACGAGGGCGTGATCCCGTTCCTTGAGCGGCGCCAGGAACAGACCGACTCCGAGTACATGCGCGAGAAGTACGAGGGCTACATGCGGGAGGTGCCCTGCCCGTCGTGCCGGGGCACCCGGCTCAAGCCGGAGATCCTCGCGGTGACCCTCGCGCACGGCACCGAGGGCGACAAGTCCATCGCCGAGGTGTCGAACATGTCCATCGGGGAGTGCTCGGCGTTCCTCGACGGGCTCAAGCTGGGCAGGCGCGAGTCGATGATCGCGGGCGCCGTGCTCAAGGAGATCCAGGCCCGGCTCCGGTTCCTGCTCGACGTCGGCCTCGACTACCTCTCCCTCGACCGCGCCTCCGGCACCCTCTCCGGCGGCGAGGCGCAGCGCATCCGGCTGGCGACCCAGATCGGGTCCGGCCTGGTCGGCGTGCTCTACGTCCTCGACGAGCCCTCGATCGGCCTGCACCAGCGCGACAACCACCGGCTGATCGAGACGCTGACCCGGCTGCGCGACCTGGGCAACACGCTGATCGTCGTCGAGCACGACGAGGACACCATCCGCGCCTCGGACTGGGTGGTCGACATCGGACCGGGCGCGGGCGAGCACGGCGGCAAGGTCGTGCACAGCGGCACGTTCAAGGAGCTGCTGAAGAACAAGGAGTCGCTGACCGGCGCCTACCTGTCCGGCCGCAGCGAGATCCCGATGCCCGCGATCCGCCGCGCGATCGACAAGAAGCGGCAGCTGACCGTTGTCGGCGCGCGTGAGCACAACCTGCGCGGTATCGACGTGTCGTTCCCCCTAGGCGCGCTCGTGTCGGTCACCGGTGTCTCCGGTTCGGGTAAGAGCACGCTGGTGAACGACATCCTGGCCACGGTCCTGGCGAACAAGCTCAACGGCGCCCGCCAGGTGCCCGGCAGGCACACCAGGATCAAGGGCCTGGAGCACGTGGACAAGCTGGTCCAGGTGGACCAGTCGCCGATCGGCCGCACCCCGCGGTCCAACGCGGCCACCTACACCGGCGTGTTCGACCACATGCGCAAGCTGTTCGCCTCGACGACGGAGGCCAAGGTCCGCGGCTACCAGCCGGGCCGGTTCTCCTTCAACGTCAAGGGCGGCCGCTGCGAGGCGTGCGCTGGCGACGGCACCATCAAGATCGAGATGAACTTCCTGCCGGACGTGTACGTGCCGTGCGAGGTGTGCAAGGGCGCCCGGTACAACCGGGAGACCCTGGAGGTGCACTACAAGGGCAAGACGATCGCCGAGATCCTGGACATGCCGATCGAGGAGGCGGCCGCCTTCTTCGAGCCGATCAAGGCGATCCACCGACACCTGGCGACCCTGGTCGACGTGGGTCTCGGCTACGTCCGGCTCGGCCAGCCTGCGCCGACCCTGTCCGGCGGCGAGGCGCAACGGGTGAAACTGGCCAGCGAGCTGCAGAAGCGCTCCACCGGCCGCACCGTCTACATCCTCGACGAGCCCACCACCGGCCTGCACTTCGAGGACATCCGCAAGCTGCTCGGCGTGATCAACGGCCTGGTCGACAAGGGCAACTCGGTGATCGTCATCGAGCACAACCTGGACGTCATCAAGGGTTCGGACTGGATCGTCGACATGGGACCCGAGGGCGGCTCCGGCGGCGGCACGGTGGTGGCGGAGGGCACACCCGAGGACGTGGTGAAGGCCGACGGCAGCTACACCGGGGAGTTCCTCGCGCACGTGATGTGATCGAAACGGGTGCCGCCGGTGGCCTGGGTCACCGGCGGCGACTACCGCCGGAGTTCACTCGGAGACGTGCGGTAACCAGCGGAAACGACATCTGGACATGGTGTATCCCGGTCGCGGATGCTGACTCCTACCTCGTAGCCGCGACTGCTGTCGCGGGTCGTGCGAGGAGGACAGCAGTGTTCGAGACAACGGAACTCGAGGCCAGAGTCGTGCAGCCGCGCCGGGTCACCGCAGCCTCGCTCGCCCTCGTCGACGGCGGCGCGGGCGTGCGCGCGTGGGATGGCCTCAAGGGCATCACCGCCCCCGCCGACTTCCGCCTGCTCTCCCGCGGCCGCCACCACGCCCGCACGGACCCCGGTCAGCGCACGGGTCTCGGCCCGCACACCGGTCCCGGCCAGCGTTCCGGTCTCGGTCAGGCCACCGCTGTCGGTCGGATAACCGGTCTCGGCCAGGCAACCGGTCTCGGTCAGGCCACTGGTGAGCAGCGCATGCGGCTGGCCGTCGTGCCGACCGGACGGACGGGCACCGACCGCCGGGGGCCAGTGCGTGCCGGGTGACACGGACAACCGCATCGACGACCCCACGCGGGTGACCCCGGGCCGAGTCGCGTCCGGGGCCACAGTGGACGAACCGACCCAGGTGACCTCACGGGCGGGCATCCTCAGCGTGGACGAACTGACCCAGGTGACCACAACGCGCGCACTCGCCGCCGAGGTCGTCGCCGCCGTTGACGCTGCCGCCGCCGTAGAGGCTGCCGCCGTTCGCCCTGCCCGCGCTACCTCTGTTCAGCCCGCCGCCGATGCGGCGCTGCCGGGGGACGAGACGACCAAGATGGTGGTCGTCCCCAAGGTCGTCGAGGCGCCCGGTGAGCGTGCCGTGAGCGTGCGGGAGTGGGACCGGCACCTGCGGGACTGCCTGCGCCAGGAGTTCGGGCCGAAGGTCACCGTGTCCGGTGAGCCGTTGGTGCAGGGGGCGCGGCTTGCCGTCGTGCGCGGTGAGGATCCCGCGTTCGAGCGGCGCGCGCGGGTCGCGAAGCTGCGGGTGTTGACCGTGACCGCCGCCGACGGCGTGGTGGAGCTCGGGCCGTTGGCGGTGCCGGGGGAGCCGGGGTGTGCGGCGTGCGCGAGGGGCAGGCGGCTCGGGGCGGCCGCGGCGACGGTGGACGAGCGCGATCCCGATGCCACCGCGGTAGTGCGGGAGCGCGACATCCCCGCTGAGGCGATCGCCGTCGTGGACCAGATGCTGCGGGCCGCGGTGCAGGGCGACAAGGCGCTCGTCGGGTACGTCGTCGAGGTCGGGTCGGGTGAACCGCTGTGGCACAAGGTGATCCCGCTGCCGGACTGCGACCTGTGCGGCGGCGCTGACGGCATCGCGACGGTCGGCATCCCCGAGGACGAGGACGATCCCGAGGCGTTGCTCCAGGCGCTGGCTGGTTGGGTCGACCCTCTTACCGGTGTCATCCCGTGGGTCTCGGTGAGTGAACCGCTGACCGGTGGCCCCTACGTAGGCACCGCGGCTCCGCCGCATCTAGTGGTCGGCGGCGAGGTCCGGTCGATGCCGATCGGCTGGGGTAAGGGCATGACCAGGCACGCCGCGATCGTGTCGGCGGTAGGGGAGGCCATCGAGCGGTACTCGGCGTCCCTGCCTGACCCGGACAGGGTGGTGTGGGCGCGTGCGGCTGACCTCGACGGGGAAGTGCTCGATCCGCGCGAGTTCCCCCTCTATGAACCAGAGCAGTACGCGGCGCGCGGCTTCCCTTACGTTGCCTACGACCGGCGCATCGATCACCCGTGGGTGCGCGGTAGCTGGCTCGGCACAGACAAGGCTGTCTGGGTACCCGCGGTGTTCAGCTACCTCGCGATGGGCCTGCTGCCCGAGCACCTGATCGCCCAGGGCACCTCCAACGGACTCGCCGCGGGCACCGACGCCGATAGCGCCGCCGTGTGCGCCACCCTCGAACTGGTCGAGCGCGACGCGATGATGTGCGCGTGGCTGTCCGGCGCCAAGGGCCGGTTCGTCGAACTGGACGACACCCTCGACATCGAGGTCGCCGACGTCGTCGAGGCGCTGCGCGAGGCGGGCCCCGCGGTCGAGGTGTACGTGCTGCCGACCTCCGCCTACGGCACCACCGCCATCGCCCTCGCGATCGGCGACGGCAGGCGCTGGCCCGCGATCTCCCTCGGCCTCGGCTCCGACCGGTCCCCCCGCGCCGCCATCCGCGCCGCCGTCCTCGAACTCGCCCAGACCGCCCCCCACCTGGCCGCCCTCCTGCGCGACGGCCACCGCGCCCCCCGGCACGCGGGCGAGGTCAGGGAGATGCTCGACCACGCCGCCTTCTACTTCCCGCCCGCGCGCATGGAAGCCTTCGACCGCCTCCGCTGCGGCGGCACCTCCCGCCTGGCCGACCTCCCCGAACCCGCTTTCGACACCTCGGTCGCCGACCTGGCTGGCCACCTCGGCACCGCGGGCATCCGAGTAGCCGTCGTTGACGTGACCAGCGCCGACGTGGCCACCAGCCCCTTCCGCGTCGTCCGCGCCGTGAGCCCGGACCTGCAACCCATCAGCTACGGCCACGGCGTCCACCGAGCCCCCGTCTCCCGCCTCCGCCACCGCGGCGCCCCCATCCGCAGACTGGTGCACCCCATCTGGTGACGTGGGCGCCGGTCTTGGGCACCGACGGGGTGTTGATCCGCCGGCTGGCGCACGTGGGCTGGTGGTTCGGTGTTCACCGGGTGGACAGGGTGGGCGGGCAGGATCTTCGCGCATGCGTACCGCGGCCGTTGTCGGCTCCTTGGTCTTGATCCCGTTGCTCGCGTTACCCGCCGCCGCCGGCCTTCCTGAGGTCAGGGCGACGGTGGAGACGCAGCCCTACTACGACGACGAGGGTGCTGACGCCGACGACCCGGCGGTGTGGGTCGATCACGCTCGGCCGGAGCGGAGTCGGGTGGTCGGCACGCTCAAGAACGGCGGGCTCGCCGTGTTCGACCTGCGTGGTGCCCAGGTCCAGCACATCGCGACCCCGCCTGCGCCGACCCCGGACGCCGAGGCGGGGCGGTTCAACAACGTCGACGTCGTGCAGGGTGCCCGGGTCGGGCGGCGGGTGCTCGATCTCGCCGTCGTTTCCGACCGGGGGCGGGACCGCATCCGGGTCTACGCGATCGACCGCGCCGGTGTCCTGACCGATGTCACCACCGAGGCGCCGCCGCGGGCGTTCAGCGCCACCGAGGCCGAGGTCGACGAGCAGCGCACCGCCTACGGCCTCACCGTCGTGCCGGATCCGGACGGTGGCGCGCCCTGGGTCGTCGTCAGCAGGCGCCACGACACCCGGCTCGGTGTGTTCCGCCTCGCCGACGACGGTCGCGGTCGCGTCACCTACCGCCGCGTCGACACGGTCGACCTGCCCGCCGCGTTCACCGTCCCGGGCGGCACCTGGTCGCCGTGCCTGGAGCCGGGGGAGGGGCCGCAGGTCGAGGGCATGGTCTTCGACCCGACCGACGGCACCCTCTACGCCGCCCAGGAGGACGTCGGCATCTGGCGGATCCCCGTGCGCGCCGGCCACTTCGGCCATCCCACCCTGGTCGACAAGGTCCGCGAGTTCGGCAGGCCCGCCACCTACGATCCGGCCACCGAGGAGTGCGCCTTCACCGGCCCGCCTTCCCCCGCCGCAGGCCGTTACCTCACCGCTGACGCCGAGGGCCTCGCCATCGCTTACGGCAAGAGGGGCCAGAAGCAGCTCCTAGCCTCCAGCCAGGGCGACAGCACCTTCGTCACCTACGACATCACCCGCGGCCTCCCGAAGCACACCGGCGGCTTCACCATCGCCGACTCCTCCACAGTGGACGGCGTGCAGCACAGTGACGGCGCTGCCGTCATCACCACCCCGCTCGGCCGGGACTACCCTCACGGCCTGCTCGTCGTCCACGACGGCGAGAACAGCCCGGGGGAGCGCGAGAGCACCAACTTCAAGTTCGTCCGCTGGGAGCGAGTCCCCGGCTCTATCCGCTAGACCGAGACCAGGGTGGGTGACTTCGGCGCATAGCGCTCCAAGGCCGCACCGGTAGCCACGAGTGCCGCGGACGCCACCAGCGCCAGAGTCACCCACCAGGTCGGGTGGTTGTTGTCCAACAGACCGTTGCCCAGCCCTAGATCCCCCAAAGGTCCAGCCTGCGCTCCCACCAGCCCCAGCACTACAACCACCACCAACGGCGCGTCACCGCACCGCTCAGCCGCAACAGCGCCAGACAGCACAACCAGTCCCACACCAACCGCGAGCAGTGCCAACGCATACCCGGCTCCGTCGCCAACGAACACGGGTAGTACCAACGCCGCCGCAGTCGCCGCAACGGTGAACAGCAACGCACGCGCCGCGCTCAGCCCAAGAGCAGCGAAAACCAACACGCCCCCCACCAGAGCCACCCAGGCGAGCAGACTCGGCCGCGCCCCCAACGGGTGCCCATCGAGGCGAATCCCGGCGCGCACCAACGCGATCCCCACCACCGCGACCACGACCAGCGCGGTCGCCTCCAAAGTCGCACGCACCGCCGTCAGCGCCCCTACGACGATCAGCCCCACCACCGACACGAGCCGCAGCCGCTCGTCCAACGCGGGCAGCGCGCTCACCGCCACAGCCAGCACCCCGGCCGCGAGAACCCAGGGCGGTCCGGCGGGTGCCCGAGCGTCCCGCCGACTGATCAGCACCGCGGCCGCCGCCCCCGCGACAGCGAGCCCCGCCGCCACGAACGGCACCAGGTCCCAGATAGAGGGCTCGAACCGCGACCGGGCCAACGGCCCACTCACCGCGTACGCCCCCACCGCGATCCCGGCCAACGCTGACCCATGAGCCCGATGTCCCACCGCGAGCAGCCGACCCGCACCGCCGAGAGCGCCCAAGACGAGCAACACCGCGGCCGAGGACGTCACCACCGACACCACCCGCAGCCGGACCGCCTCGTCGACCCCCGCGGGCAACGGCCAGTTGTCCACCCACAGCACGGCGTCGGCGGTGCTCAGCGCGCCGCCGACCACCAGCACCCACGGCCACGCCCGGCCGGGGAACCGCCACAGCGCGACCAGCGCGGCGATCGCGGCGACCGGGACCAGCCAGCCCCAGCCGCCCACGGCCCCCGGTGGCGCGGGGTGGCGCAGCAGCAGCGCGCCGGTGGTGGCGAGGGCGGCGACGAAGGCCCACCGAGAGGTCATGATCGCCACCGTACAGCGCACGAACAACGCCGGGTGGCCGCTACGCCGAACCGCCCGCACCGGGGGCATCGGTCGCGGGCGGCTCACGCGGTACAACGAACGACAGCGCGGCCAGGCTACGCCTCACGCGCGCTTTCCCGTGCGTTCGCCCGTGCGGACGAGTCGGGCGCGGCGCTCGGCGGTGACTCCCGCGTAGCGTCACCACCCGGTGCGTCCGGTCGGGTCGCCTCGTCAAACGGTTGGCGGCCCGCGAGCACCGCGACGGCCCGGTCGTGGTCGAGCTCCCGGGTCCACGCCCCGATCACGACGGTCGCCACCGCGTTGCCCGCGAAGTTGGTCAGCGCCCGCGCTTCCGACATGAACCGGTCGATGCCCACGATCAGCCCGACCCCGTCCACCAGGTCCGGCCGGTGCGACTGGAGTCCGCCCGCCAGCGTCGCCAGCCCGGCCCCGCTCACCCCGGCTGCCCCCTTCGCGGCGATGATCATGAAGGCCAGCAACGAGAACTGCTCGCCGAGCGAGAGCGGCGACCCGGTCGCGTTGGCCACGAACAACGTCGCCATGGTCAGGTAGATCGCGGTCCCGTCGAGGTTGAACGAGTACCCGGTCGGCACCGCGATCCCCACGACCGGCTTGCTGACGCCCAAATGCTCCATCTTCGCGATCAGCCGAGGTAGTGCTACCTCCGACGACGACGTCGACAGGATCAACAGGAACTCCCGGCCTAGGTAGCGCAGCAAGGAAAAGACGTTGAGCCGCGTCACCGCCCACAGCAGCAAACCCAGCACTACCACCACAAACAGCACGCACGTGGCATAGAACCCCAGCATGATCACCGCGAGGCTCTTGAGCGCTCCGGCGCCGGTAGCCCCAACGACCGCGGCGATTGCTCCGAACGCGCCGATCGGTGCCGCCCACATGATCATGGCCAGGATCCGGAACACCAACCGCTGCACGTGCCCGACCCCGCGCAGCCCCGGCTCGCCGGACGGCCCCATCAACTGCAGCGCGAACCCGACCAGCAGGGCAACCAGGAGCGTCTGCAGCACCTGCCCCTCGGTCAACGACGACAGCAGCGAGGTCGGGATCAGCCCGAGCAGGAACTCCGTTGTCGACTCGCCGCCCTTGACCTGCGCCGCACCGGTCGCGCGCACCGCGTCGGTGAGCCGCAGCCCGTCGCCGGGGTGCAGCAGGTTGCCGACCAGCAGCCCGATGCCCAGCGCCACCGTCGACATCACCAGGAAGTAGCCGAGCGCCAGCCCGCCGACCCGACCGACCCGGCTCGCCTTGGCCACCGAGCCGACGCCCAGCACGATCGTGCAGAAGATGATGGGGCTGATCATCATCTTGACCAGCGCCACGAACGCCGCGCCCAGCGGCGCCAAACCCTTGGCGGTGGCCGGGAACAGCAGTCCGACCAGCACGCCGAGCGCGACGGCCGCGATCACCGCCAGGTACAGCAGGTGGGTGCGGTCGCGTCGCCTCGGCCGCTCAGCGGGCTCGGCCTGGTGCGGGGGTGGGATCGGGGCGGAACCGGCCACTGCTGCCTCCCTGGGGGTCCAGGGGGTCCACCTTCCTCCCGGGTGTGGCCGCGGTCACGCTTGTGGTCGTAGAGTTCGCGATCAGTAGACCGGTCCGGTGAACTTCTCACCGGGGCCCTGGCCCGGCTCGTCCGGGAACGCGGAGTACTCGCGGAAAGCCTTCTGCAGCGACTGCAACCCGTCGCGGATCGGCGCGGCGTGCGGGCCGAGGTACTCCACCGAGGCGGTCACCAACCCGGCCAGCGCGGTGATCAGCCTGCGCGCCTCGTCCAGGTCGCGGCGGGGGCTGGTGGCGGGGTCCTCGTCGGCGAGGCCGAGCCGCTCCGCGGCGGCGGACATCAGCATGACCGCGGCCCGGCTGATCACCTCGACGCTGGGAATGTCGGCGAGTTCGCGCGCGTTGTCGAGGGTGTCGTCCGAGGTGGCGGGGCCGGGTGCGGCGGAAGCGTCGTTCATGGTCTGCTACCCTTGCACGTGCGACCAGCCCCCGTCAGCGCGGGGGCGGCAAAGTGGAGCCCCCGCTCCCACCCAGGCCACCGCGAGGTAGCTGGGTCCGGTTGCCGCGGACCGCCAGGTTCTGACCCGGTGGTCTTGTGGTGTGTCCTGACGCCTGTCGTCGGGCAATCGGTTGGAAGCGGGCCCCGGCGTGCCACCTGGCACCACGGGGTCCGAGCTGTTTTTGGGGACCTCACGTGCCGTGCACGTCGCGAGTTGGACGTGCCACGTCCGCCCACCTGGGCGGGCGGGGAACGCAACCGGCAGGGTGGTCCCGTCTTCTCGGGTGGCCCCGCCGGACAGCATTACCGGACCAAGGAGGCCCCATCAGCACGGAGACACGCATCAACGACCGCATCCGCGTGCCGGAGGTCCGACTCGTCGGACCCAACGGCGAACAGGTCGGGATCGTCCGCATCGAGGACGCGCTCCGCCTGGCGCAGGAAGCGGATCTTGATCTCGTCGAGGTCGCCCCCACGGCGCGCCCGCCGGTCTGCAAGCTCATGGACTTCGGCAAGTTCAAGTACGAGAGCGCGCAGAAGGCCCGCGAGTCCCGGCGCAACCAGGTGCTCACCGTCATCAAGGAGCAGAAGCTCCGGCCGAAGATCGACTCCCACGACTACGAGACCAAGAAGCGCAATGTCGTGCGCTTCCTCGAGCACGGGAACAAGGTCAAGGTCACCATCATGTTCCGCGGCCGCGAGCAGTCCCGCCCCGAGTTGGGCTTCCGACTGCTCAAGCGGCTCGCCGAGGACGTGCAGGACCTCGGCTTCGTCGAGTCGTCGGCCAAGCAGGACGGCCGCAACATGATCATGGTGCTCGCGCCGCACAAGAACCTGAAGCCGAAGCCGAAGTCGACCTCGGCGAACCCCGACGACGAAGCAGGTGCCGAGGTGGCCGTCGAGCTGCCGATCGAGGCACCCGCCGACAACGTCGCGCAGGACTGACCCGACCGGGACGACCGGTCGGCGCACAACCCCCGAAGGCCGCCCGCGGGCCTCACCGCCCGCGGGCGGCACGACGACGAGGATCGAACATGCCGAAGATGAAGACCCACTCCGGTACCGCCAAGCGCGTGCGGATCACCGGCAAGGGCAAGCTTCGCCGCCAGCAGGCTGGTCTGCGCCACAAGCTGGAGAAGAAGTCCAGCGCGCTCACCCGCAGGCTCTCCGGCACCGAAGAGGTCGCCAAGCCCGACGTGCGCCGCCTGAACCGCCTTCTGGCCCGCTAGGTCGACCCCACCCCCTTGACCACCGGGCGCCTCGGCGCCCACTAGATCGACAGGACGGACCCCGTGGCACGCGTCAAGCGGGCGGTCAACGCCCAAAAGAAGCGCCGGACCACCCTCGAGCTCGCCAGCGGCTACCGCGGCCAGCGCTCGCGGCTGTACCGCAAGGCCAAGGAGCAGGTGCTCCACTCGCTCAACTACGCCTACCGGGACCGTCGCGCCCGCAAGGGCGACTTCCGCAAGCTGTGGATCCAGCGGATCAACGCCGCCGCCAGGCAGAACGGCATGAGCTACAACCGCTTCATCGAGGGCCTGCGCGTCGCCGGTGTCGAGGTCGACCGCAAGATCCTCGCCGAGCTCGCCGTGAGCGACCCCACCGCGTTCACCGCCCTGGTCGAGATCGCCCGCGTCAACGCGGGCACCCAGGGCAAGGCCGCTTCCTGAGCACGCGCGTCCAACGACCCGGGGCAGTGCCGTTCACCGAACGCACCCCCCGGGTCGTTGCCGCTCGGGCCCTGACCCGCCGCCAGGCCCGCGACAAGGCGGGCCGCTTCCTCGCCGAAGGCGCCCAAGCCGTCCGCGAGGCCCTGGCGTTCGGTGAGGTCCACGAGCTGTTCGTGACCGAGTTCGCCGCCGCCCGCAACGAGGACCTGCTGACCCTCGCGGTCGAGTCCGGGGTCCCGGTCTCGGAGATCACCGAGAAGGCCGCGGCCGGGCTGTCGGAAACCGTGACACCCCAGGGCCTGGTGGCCGTCTGCTCCCTTGTGGACCAACCGGTGGCCTCAGCCCTCGCCGCGTCGCCGTCGTTGGTGGCGGTGCTGGTCGGGGTCGCGGACCCGGGCAACGCCGGAACCGTGACCCGCGTGGCCGACGCCGCCGGTGCCGGGGCCGTGCTGTTCGCCGGGGACACGGTGGACCCGCACAACGGCAAGTGCGTCCGCGCGTCGACCGGGAGCGTGTTCCACCTCCCCGTCGGGCGCTCACGGGACGTGCCCGAGGTGCTGAGCGCCTGCCGATCCGCCGGTCTGCGCCTGGTGGCAGCCGACGGACACGCCTCCCTGGACCTCGACGACGCCGCCGACGCGGGCGACCTGTCGGTCCCCACGGCCTGGATCTTCGGCAGCGAGGCCCACGGCCTCGACCCGGCCGTCCTGTCCCTTGTGGACGACACCATCAAGGTCCCCCTCCACGGCCACGCCGAAAGCCTCAACCTGGCCACCGCCGCCGCCGTCTGCCTCTACGCCAGCGCCCGCGCCCAGCGCCGCCGCTAACCCCTGTAGTTCACGGCGCCCACCCTCCGCCGCACCTCCCCGAACGCCCGACGCCGTGACCGCCGCAGTTGCCCACAGCCCCCACCGCTCGTGGACCCGTTTTGTCGGTACCTCTCGGTAAGCTGTATATCGGGGGCTGCTCCGCACGGTTTGATCTTGTGGCCGCCGTGCCGACCCCTTAGCGCTCCGACGCCGTCGCGTGGGCGAACCCACTCGCCGCGCACGTTCCGCAGGACGGCCATCTTCCAGCACGGCGCCCACGTCCTACCGGGCTGCCCCGGTCCAGTCCACAAGCGACATATGCGTGGATCTGATCTATACGGAACTTGTCGACAATGGTTATCGTTGGCGGTCGGTGTGGGTCGGGTTGGGGTGAGGAGTGTTGGTGGGGCACCTGGTGCTGGTGGAGAGCTGGGTCGGGGCGATGAGCGCGTTGCTGCCCAGGGCGGTGCGGGAGGCGGGGCACCGGTTCAGTTTCGTGACCAGGGATGTGCAGCACTACCTGCGGTCGCACCCGGGTCCCGGGCCGCATCCGTTGCTGGCGGCGGACAACGTGCTCGCCGCCGAGACCAATGATGTCGAGTCACTGGTCGCCCACGTCGGCAAGCTGCACCGGGCGCTCCGGTTCGACGGGGTGGTCAGTTCGTGTGACTACTACCTGCCCGCGGTGGCGGTGCTGGCGGAGCGGCTCGGGTGGGCCGGTCCGTCGCCGGACGCGGTCGAGCGGGCCTGTCGGAAGGATCTCGCGCGGGTGGCGCTGAAAGGCGTGCCCGGGCCCGAGTTCGCGGTGGTGCACGGCTGGGACGAGGCCGTCACGGCGGCGCGGGGGATCGGGTTTCCGTTGGTGGTGAAGCCGGTTGACCTGTGCGCGGGCATGTTCGTGCGGGTGGTGCACAACGAGACCGAGCTCGGGGACGCGGTCAGGGCACTGGCGGGCTTCCCGGTCAACGCGCGCCACCAGGTGCGAAACCCCGCCGTACTCCTGGAAGAGCTGCTCGTCGGACCCGAGGTGAGCGTCGAGACGGTCACTGTGGACGGTCGGACGACGGTGGTCGGGGTGACCGACAAGTCCATTGTGGGCGCACCGTGGTTCGTCGAAAGTGGACACATGTTCCCGGCCGCGCTCACCGGGGCCGAGTACAAGGCGGTCACCGAGGTCGCGGTCGCCGCGATCGAGGCGTTGGGCCTCGACCGCGTGGTCGGGCACACCGAGGTCAAGCTGACCGCCACCGGCCCGAGGATCGTCGAGGTCAACCCCAGGCCGGCGGGGAACCGGATCACCGAGCTGGTCCGCAGGACGACCGGTGTCGACCTGCCGATGCTGCACGTCCGGTTGGCCCTCGGCGAGACACCGGAGATCACCGCGACCCCCACCGGCGCGCGCAGTGCCGCCGTCGGGTTCCTCCTGCCCGCCCACCGGGGCGTGGTCGCGGAGATCGACGGGGTGGACGCCCTCGCCGCCGCCGATGTCGTGGAGTGGGCGGTGAAACCGGCCGGGCACGCGGCGGGCGACCCGACCAGCAACAACGCCTACCTCGGCCACGTCATGGTCGTCGACCGGGCCGGGCTCGGCGCGCGGGCTCGGGTCGAGGAACTGGTCGCGGGCCTCAAGGTCAGGTACGCCGGATGAGCGCGGTCGTGGCCGACCTGGTCGACCAGGTCCGGGGCGGCGCGTTCGGCCTGCCCACCGACAACGAGGTCAGCGTCGGGTTCACCACCCGGCAGGCGGTCCGGCACGACACCAGGGGGACCGGCTACCGCAACGAGGTCCTCAGCCTGCGGGTCGGCCGCGCGGTCGGGTCGTGCGCGGTCGAACCCGGCACCGTTGACGACGACCTGGTCTACGACTGCATCGGCGCGCCCGTCGACGCACTGTTCGACCACCCGGTGCCCGCGGTGCGAGTGGCGGCGTTGGACGCGTACCTGATGGCCGCCCGGCCGCACGAAGAGCACGCGGACGACAACGTTCGGATCGACCAGGGCACGTCGCTGGAGAAGTCACTCGTGCGCGCCGGTCACGTCATCGATCTGCTCGGTGCGATGCCGGGGCAGCGGGTGCTCGTCGTCGGCGTCGTGAACTCACTGTTGCACCACCTCCGCGACCGGGGCATCCACTACCGGCCGTGCGATCTGCGCGGCGGCCGGACCGAATGGGGCGAGCGGATCAGCAACGATGCGGACCTCACCGGGTGCGATGCGGTCCTGGCGACCGGGATGACCCTCGGCAACGGCTCGTTCGAAACGTTGCGCGCCACGGCCGTTGCGGCAGGCGTCCCGCTGGTGATGTTCGCGCAGACCGGCAGCGCGGTGCTGCCCTGCCTGCTCGGCACCGGCGTCACGGCCGTCTGCGCGGAGCCGTACCCCTTCTTCTGGCTCGACGGCGGTCCCACCGTGCTGCACCGCTACCGGGAGGCCCGGTGAGACCCGAACTGCTCGACCTGGTCGGCGGCACCCCGCTGGCCAGGGTCACCACCCCGCTGCCGCACCAGCACGCCGGGTTCTGGGCCAAGCTGGAGTGCCTCGGCGCTGGCGGGATGAAGGCGCGCGCCGCGGTGTCGATGCTCATGGCCGCCCGCGCCGACGGCAGGCTCGCCCCCGGCGCCCCGGTCGTGGAGTCCACCAGCGGCACCCTCGGCCTCGGCCTGGCCTTCGCCGGTCAGGCCCTGGGCCACCCGGTGGTCCTGGTGGTCGACGACGAGCTCGAACCGGTGATGCGCGCCCTGCTCACCGCGCACGGCGCCCGCCTCGAGGTCGTCACCCGGCCGCACCCGACCGGCGGCTGGCAACGCGCCAGGCTCGACCGGCTGCACGCGGTGCTGGCCGAGCTCCCCGGCGCCCACTGGCCCGACCAGTACGACAACCCGGCCAACCCGACCGGGTACGCCGCGCTCGCGCGGGAACTGCTCGACCAGCTCGACCGCATCGACGTGCTGGTGTGCAGCGTCGGCACCGGCGGCCACAGCGCGGGCGTCGCGGGGGAGCTGCGCAGGCACCGGCCCGGTCTGCGGCTGATCGGGGTCGACTCGGTCGGCTCGACGATCTTCGGCCTGCCCGCGCTGCCCAGGGTGATGCGCGGGCTCGGCAGCAGCATCCACCCGCGCAACGTTGCGTACCGCGAGTTCGACGAAGTGCACTGGCTCGGCCCGGTGGAGGTCGTTGCGGCCTGCCGCGCGTTGGCCCGGGACGGGTTCGTCAGCGGCGGTTGGAGCACGGGCGCGGTGGCCACGGTCGCCGCCTGGGTGGCCAGGGTCGAGCCGGGCGCGGTCGTGGTCACCGTGTTCCCCGACGGCGTGCACCGGTACCTGGACACGATCTTCGACGACGGGTTCTGCCGGGCGAGGGGCCTGCTCGGCCGCCCGTCCGACCACCCGGTCGAGGTCGCCGACCCGGCCGCGGCGCCGCTGAGCCGCTGGTCGCGGTGCACCGTCGTCACTGATCCGCTGGGGGTCCCGGCATGAGGCTGGCCTGGACCCGCTCGACCCTGCGCCTGGCCGAGCCGCTGCGCATCTCCCGGTCGGTGATGGTCGAGCGCGAGGCGGTCGAGGTCACACTTACCGACCACGGCGACGTCGGCCGTGGCGAGATCATCACCAGTGTCTACTACGGACTGGACGCGGCGGAGATCGCCAAGCAGCTCACCGTGGTCGCCGACGCGTTACCCGATATCGGCGAAGACCTGCTCGCCGGTCTCCATCCCGGTGTGCGGGCCGGGGTGGACGCCGCGCTGTGGGAGTTGGCCGCCGTGCGCACCGGAGTGCCCGCGCACGAGCTGTTCGGACATCCACAGTGGACGGATGTGCCGACCGCGCGCACCATCGGTCTCGGCGTGCCCGCGGGAAAGGCCGCCGAGGCACTGGTGGGCCAGGGCTTCACCGTCCTGAAGGTCAAGGCCGGTTCGCCGGACGACGTCGCCAGGGTCGCCGAGGTGCGGGCGGCGGCACCGCGAGCGCGGATCATGCTCGACCCCAACGGCGGCTGGACCCCGGACGAGGCGGTGCGGACCTTGGAGTTGATGGCACCGTCCCAAGTGGAGATGGTCGAGCAGCCGATCGCGCCGGGGCAGCGGGCGCGACTGGCCTGGGTCACCGCGCGCTCGCCGATCCCGGTCGTCGCCGACGAGGACGTCGAGACGGTCGACGACGTGGCCGACCTCGCCGGGGTGGTCGACGGGGTCAACATCAAGCTGGCCAAGTTCGGCGGCCCCACCCAGGCGCTCGCCGCGATCGAGGCGGCGCGGTCGGCCTGCCTGGACGTGCTGCTCGGCTGCCTGGTGTCCAGTTCGCTGGGCATCGCGCCCGCCGTGCACCTGAGCGGGCACGCCCGCTGGGTCGACCTCGACGGCCACCTGCTGCTCGCCGCCGACCCGTGGACCGGGCTCGGCGGGGTCGACGGCACGCTGCGGCTGCGCGGCGGCCCCGGCTGGGGCCTGGTGCGGCGGTGAGGTCGTTCCCCCTCCCGGTGCGCGTGCTGCTGGTCAACCAGTTCGGCGTCAACACCGGGTTCTACCTGCTGATCCCGTACCTGGCGACGCACATGACCGAGGACCTCGGCCTCTCCGCCGCGCTGGCCGGGGTCGTGCTCGGCGTGCGCAACCTGAGCCAGCAAGGGCTCTTCCTGCTCGGCGGCACCGCGGCCGACCGGCTCGGCGTGCGCGGCGTGATCATCGCGGGCTGCGCCTTCCGCACCGTCGGGTTCGGGCTGTTCGCCCTCGGCGACGCGCCCGCGGTGCTGCTGGCGGCGGCGGTGCTCAGCGGCGTGGCCGGTGCGTTGTTCAACCCCGCGGTGCGCGCCTACATCTCGGTCGAGACACCGTTGCCGCGGCGGGCCGAGGCGTTCGCCCTGTTCGCGGTCTACGGGCAGACCGGCGCCCTCGTCGGGCCGGTGCTCGGGAGCGTGCTGCTGCTGGTCGACTTCCGGCTGTCGGCGACCGTCGCGGCGGGCATCTTCGCGGTGCTGACCGTCGTCCAGGCGCTCGTCCTGCCCGCACGGGCCGTGCCTGCCGCACCGACCTCGGTGTTCGCCGACATCAGGGCGTGCTTGGCGAACCGGCCGTTCCTGGTCTTCAGCGCGGCCGCCGCGGGCTTGTTCACGTTGCAGAACCAGCTGTACCTGGTGCTGCCGTTCGAGGCCACCCGCGCGACCGGCTGGGCGGGGAGCGTCGCCGGGGTGTTCGTGCTGTCCACTGTGGTCACCCTGGTCGGGCAGGTGCGGATCACCAAGGCGCTCAGGGACATGCCGCGTCGGCGGACCGTCGCGGTCGGGCTTGGCTTGATGGGCCTGGGTTTCCTCGCTCCGGCCGCGTCCTACGCGTGGCCAGCGCTCTCGATCGCCGCCGTGGTCGTCGCTGTTCTCGGGCTGGCCGTCGGGTGCATGGTGGCGCAGCCGTTCGTCTACGAGCTGGTCCCCGCGTTCGGCGAGGAGCAGGTCACCGGCACCTACTTCGGCGTCTTCTACCTCGTCTCCGGCGCGCTGGCCGCGGTGACGACGGTGGTCGTGGGCTGGGTGAGCGACCTCGGCGGCTGGCTGGCGTGCCTGGTGTGCGCGGCGGTCGGGCTGGTGTGCGCGGTGTGCGTGCGGATTCCGGAGAGGACGGCGACATGGGCAACTTCCTGACCGACAACCCCGAACTCTACGAACGCCGGTTCCCGGATCCCGACCACCGCGCCGCCCGGTTCGCGCACGACGTGATCGGCCGCTTCGGCGGCGGCACCCGGGTGCTCGACATCGGCTGCGGGACCGGCCGTGACGCCGGGTACCTGGCGCGCCTGGGCTACGAGGTCACCGCGGTCGACCTGTCCCGCTCGATGCTGGCGTTCGCCGCGGCCCGGCACAACGCGGTCGACTTCCAGCACGGCGACATGCGCGCGTTCGACATCGGTCGCACCGTTGACGTCGTCACGTGCCTGGACAGCACCATGCTCTACTGCCACACCGATGCGGACCTGCGCGCGTTCCTCGACAACTGCCACGCCCACCTCGCACCGGGTGGTCTGCTGATCGCCGAGATGCGCAACGGTGCGTTCTTCCTGGGCAACACCGAACTGCTCAACGAGGTCACCGTCCGCACGGTCGCGTGGGACGGGATCGCCTACACCGCGCGCACCCGGCTGTGGATCGACCACGCCAACCAGTTGTTGCGCAGGCACCGGATCTGGACCTGGGCCGAACTGGCCGACCCGGTGGTCGAGGAGACCGCGTGGCGGCTGCTGTTCCCCTTGGAGTTGCGCGCGCACCTGGCAGCGGCGGGGTTCGACGTGCTCGCCCTGTTCGACGAACCCGGCCCGCGCACCGACGTGCGGTGGGCCCCCGACGCCGTGCTGTCCACCGCGTTGTCCGGCGACCGGTTGCACCTGGTCGCCCGCTCCCGTCCCCGCTAGTCCCTTCCCGGAGGATCACCATGTCCGACCCGTTCCCCACCCTGCGCCGACGCGGCTTCCTCACCCTGGCCGGTGGTCTTGCCCTAGCGGGGTGCGCGGCCGGTCCCGGGCAGTCCGCCCCGCGCTCGGGAGGCAGGGTGCGGGCCGCTTTCGCCGGTGGCGGTGCGAAGGAGGTGCTCGACCCGCACATGGCGAGCCTGTTCGTGGAGGCGGCGCGGTCCAAGGCGCTCTACGACAAGCTCGCCGACTTCGGCGACGACCTGACCCCGGTGCCCCGGCTCGCCGAGAAGTGGGAGTCCAACGCGGACGCCACGGTCTGGCGGATCTCGTTGCGCCAGGCCACGTTCCACGACGGGCGGCCGGTGCGGGCCGCTGACGTGCTGTCGAGCTACGCGCGCATCCTCGATCCGAAGCGCGCGTTCCGGGCCAGGGCCAGCCTCGCGGTGATCGACCTGACGGCCAGTCGCGCGGTGGACGACCGGACCGTCGAGTTCGCGCTGACCCGGCCCTACGTCGAGTTCCCGAACGCCCTGGCGACTTTCTCCGCCTACGTCATCCCGGAGTCCACTGAGGACTTCGCCAGGCCGGTCGGGTCCGGGCCGTTCTCGTTCTCCTCGTTCACCCCTGGTCGGTCCACTGTGGTCAAGCGGTACGCCGACCACTGGGACGGCGCCGCCAAGCTGGACGAGCTGGAGTTCGTGCTGGCCAACGAGGAATCGGCGCGGGTCAACGCCCTGCTGGCCGGTCAGGTCGAGTACGCGCACGACCTGTCACCGGTCACCGCCCGTGCGCACGAGGCGGGTGGTCGGGTGCGGATCCTGCGCTCGCCCAACAGCGGGATCCAGGCGTTCGCGATGAAGGTCGACCGGCCGCCGTTCGACGACCGCGACCTGCGTGAGGCGATGTTCCTGCTGGTGGACCGCCCGCAGTTGGTCGAGTCGGTGCTGTCGGGGTCCGGCCAGGTGGCCAATGACCTGTACGGCAAGGGTTATCGGCACTACGCGGACGGCATCCCGCAACGGGTCCGCGATCTGGACAAGGCGAAGTTCCTGATCAAGCGGGCGGGCGCCGAGGGGCTCAGGGTCGCGCTGAACACCTCGGAGGCGGCGACCGGGTTCGTCGAGGCGGCGACCGTGCTGGCCGACCAGGCGCGGCAGGCGGGGATCACGCTCGAGGTCACCGTCGGCGACAAGGACACGTTCTGGTCGGACACGCTGAAGAACGGCTCCCTGTCCAGCTTCCGCTCCGGGGCGATGCCGATCGAGTCGCACCTGTCCCAGCGGCTGCTGTCGAAGTCCACCACCAACGTGACCAAGTGGGCGCGGCCCGAGTTCGACGCGCTCTACGACAAGGCGGTGTCCACTGTGGATCCAGGTGCTCGTGACTCGGTGTACCAGGAGATGCAGCGGACTCTGCACGCCGAGGGCGGCTACCTGGTGTGGGGCTTCGCGGACTGGGTCGTTGGTACGTCTCCGAGTGTTGACGGTGTGGGGACGGCGCCCGCGAACACCCTCGGCTGGGCCCGGTTCGACCGCGTGTGGCTGCGGTGACCCTGGGGCGGTACGCGTCCCGCCGGGTGGCGTTGGGGCTCGTCCAGGTGCTCGTGGTGCTGGTGGCGGTGTTCCTGCTGGTCGAGGCGCTGCCGGGGGACGCAGCTGTCGCACTGGCTGGCGACAACCCCGATCCCGCGCGGGTGGCCGCGATCCGCGCGTCGATGGGGTTGGACCAGTCCGCTGTGGAGCGCTTTGTCGGCTGGCTCGGCGGGGTGGTCACCGGCGACCTCGGGACGTCCCTGGTGTCCGGACGACCGGTGGCGGAGTTCATCGCGGCTGGGTTGCCGACAACGTTGCTCCTGGCAGGGGTGACGTTGCTGCTCCTGGTGCCGTCTTCGGTGCTGCTCGGGGTGTTCGCGGCCTGCCGCGCTGGTCGCGGGCTCGACCGGGTGATCACGGCTGCCACGATCGGGTTGCACGCGGTCCCGGAGTTCGCCCTGGCGATCGTCCTGGTCGCGCTGTTCGGCGTCACCCTGGGTTGGCTGCCACCGACCGCGCTGGGCGCCGACCCGGTGGCCGACCCGCTCGTGCTGGTGCTGCCCGTGATCGTCCTGCTGGCCCGACCGCTCTGCGCGCTGACCCGCCTCGTCCGCGCCGCCATGATCGACGCCCTCGCCTCGGACTACGTCCGCCACGCCCGCCGCCTCGGCCTGAGCCGAACCCGGGTCGACTACCGGCACGCGCTGCCGAACGCCTTGGCGCCCGCGGTGCAGCAGTTGGCGCGCACGACGGACTGGCTGCTGGGCGGGGTGATCGTCGTGGAGGCGGTGTTCGTGATCCCCGGCCTGGGGACCTCGCTGGTGGACGCGGTCGCCGGGCGCGACATGCCGGTCGTCCAGGGCTTGGCCGTCCTGTTCGGCGTGACGACGGTCTTGGTGAACCTCGCCGCCGACCTGCTCGCCTTCCGCCTGGCTCCTCGCGCCGGAACCGCCGCGTGACGACGACTGAGCTGGGTCGGCGGGAGCGCTGTGGGTGCGGCGGGATCGCCGCGCTGGTGCTCGCCTCAAGCGCTGGACTGGCGGCGCGGTGGGGTTTCCGGGCACGCGGTCAAGATCGAACCGGCCTGAGCAGCCCCCGATATACAGCCTACCGGGAAGGGCCGACAAGACGGGGTGGACGGCGGTGCGGCTGTGGACAACTCGGTGGGTCGTGCTGAGCAGCCCCCAATACACAGCCTAGTGGAGGGGGACGACGTGGTTGGGCTGGTGCGGGTGGGGGCTGTGGACAGGTGGACGGTTGGGGATGGACTGGGGGAGCGCGGCGGGCGGGGTGTGATGGGTGGCTCGATGGCGCCGCGGTGGCGCGAGCGGCCGCATGGCGGTTTGTGCGTGGCCGTTGGGAGGTGGGGGTTGTGGACATGTGGACAGTTGGGGATGGACTGGGGGAGCGCGGCGGGCGGGGTGTGGTGGGGAGGCTCGATGGCGCCGGGGTGGCGCGGGCGGCGGGCGGGCCGCGTGGCGGTTTGTGCGTGGGCGTTGGGAGGTGGGGTTGTGGATATGTGGACGGTTGGGGATGGCGTGGGGGAGTGCGGTGGGTTGGGGGAGTGGGGTGGCGCGAGCGGCGGGCGGGTCGCATGGCGGTTTGTGGTGGTGCGAGGTGCGTAGGCATTAGGAGGTGA
Source organism: Actinokineospora cianjurensis (assembly GCF_003663795.1). NCBI lineage: Bacteria > Bacillati > Actinomycetota > Actinomycetes > Pseudonocardiales > Pseudonocardiaceae > Actinokineospora > Actinokineospora cianjurensis. The sequence continues at coordinate 978,864 of NZ_RCDD01000002.1, read as the reverse complement.
GGTTGTGGACAAGTGGATGGATGGGGACGGAGTGAGGGAGCGCGGCGGATGGGGTGGCTCGAGCGGCGGGCGGGCTGCGTGGCGGTCTGTGGGTGGTGCGTGGGCGTTGGGACGTGGGGCTGTGGACAGGTGGACATTTGGGGATGGCGTGGGGGAGTGCGGTGGGTCGGGAGAGTGGGGTGGCGCGAGCGGCGGGCGGGCCGCATGGCGGTTTGTGCGAGGTGCGAGGTGCGAGGTGCGAGGTGCGTGGGCGTTGGGAGGTGGGGGTGTGGACAGGTGGATGGATAGGGATGGAGTGAGGGAGCGCGGCGGACGGGGTGGCTCGATGGTGGTGGGTGGGGCGGGCGGTAGGTCGTTGCCGGGTGGTGGGTTTTTGGGTGGTGCGGGGTGAGGGGGCGTTGGGGGGTGGGGGTTGGGGGTGTGTTGTTGGTGGTGCCGTTGGTGATCGCCGTGGTGGGGCCCTGGTTCGTGGGGGAGGTGGCGCGGGGGCGGGCGTTCGTGGGGAGTGGGGTGCTGGGGACGGACTTCGTGGGGCGGGACGTCCTGCAGCAGGTGTTGTTGGGTGGGCGGTCGGTGGTGGGGGTCGCCGTGGTGGCGACTGGGGTGTCGTACGCGGTGGGGGTGCCGCTGGCGTTGGTGGCGGCCATGGCGCGGCGGCGGTGGGTGGACGAGGTGGTGATGCGGCCGTTGGACGTGGTGCTGGCGGTGCCGTCGTTGTTGGTGCTGGTCCTGGTGGCGGGGATCGCGCCGCGCGGGTACGGGACGGTCGTCGTGGTGGTGGCCGTGGTGACGGTGCCCGACGTCGTGCGGGTGGTGCGGGCGGCGGCGTTGGAGGTGGCCAGCCGACCCGCGGTGGAGGCGATGCGGCTCCAGGGCGAGACCCGGCGGCGGCTGGCGTTCGGCTACGTGGTGCCCGCGGTCGCGCCCACACTGGTCGCCGACCTCGGGGTCCGGATCACCACCTCCCTCTACCTCGTCGCCTCGGCCAGCTTCCTCGGCGTCGGAGTGGCCCCGGACGCGGCGGACTGGGCGGTGATGGTGGACCGCAACCAGGCGGGTCTCTTCCTCGTCCCCGCCGCCGTCGTGGTCCCGGCACTGCTGATCATCGCCTGGTCGGTGGGCGTGAACCTCGTGTTCGACCGCGCGGTGCGGCGGTGAGGCTCGTGCGGACGACCCGCTGCCGGACGGCGAGCGGAGGGCGATCCAGCCAGGTCGTCGCTGGTCCTGGGTGTCCTGATTGGCGCGAGTCCGTGGTGGCTTCGTTCTCCCCACCGTGTGCCCAGTCGGGTGAGTCTCGCCTGCGTGCGGGGACGGATGCCAGGTCGGCTCTGTCCACAACGGCCGAGTTGTCCACAGATCGGCGCGACGCGGGTTGGTGGCAACCGTGGGTCGATAGACTGGCTTCGGGGACGCCCCCCGGGAATGGGTGGGGGCTGGGGTCGTTTCGGGGTGGGCCTCCGGAAACGTGCGGGTCGGTGGCGGTCGGTGGTGCGTGTGCGGGGGTGGGGCGGTGAGTGGGTTGGTGGTCGAGGTGGTGGGGCTTCGGGTCGAGGTGGGGCGGGCACTGGTGGACGGGGTGTCGTTCGGGGTGGGTGCGGGGGAGGTGGTGGCGATCGTGGGGGCTTCGGGGAGTGGGAAGACGACTGCGGGATTGGCGTTGTTGGGGGAGTTCCCCGTGGGGGCGGCGGTGTCCGGGGACGTGCGGGTGCGGGGGCGAGTGGGGTACGTGCCGCAGCACCCGGGGGCAGTGTTGAACCCCGTGCGACGGGTGGGGGCGGTGTTGCGGGAGTTGGCGACCGGCGCCGAGGTCGAGCGGGCGGTGGAGGCGGCTCGGTTCCCGCGAGCGCTGCTCGATCGGTACCCGCACCAGCTCTCCGGCGGTCAGCAGCAGCGGCTGGTGCTGGCGCAGGCCCTGCTGGGCGATCCCGCGGTCGTGGTGGCCGATGAGCCGACCACCGGGCTCGACCGGGAGACGCGGGACGAGGTGGTGGCGGAGTTCGCGAGCATCGTTGCGCGTGGGGTGGCGTTGGTGGTGCTCAGCCACGACATGGAGGTTGTACGGGCGCTGGCGGACCACGTTGTCGTGTTGCGGGCCGGGAAAGTCATCGAGTCCGGGCCTGCCGCGGAGTTGCTGACCGCGCCTCGGCATCCCTATACGCGTGCACTGCTGGTTGAGCCGTTGCGTGCGGCCGCGAACGAGGCGATCAGCACCGAGCGGCTGCGCATCGAAGGGCTCACCGCCAAGCACGGGCGCAACGTTGTTCTCCAGGACATCGATCTGCGCGTGTCGGCGGGGGAGTGCGTTGCCGTGATGGGGCCGTCCGGCAGTGGCAAGACGACCCTGGCCCGGTGCGTCGTTGGTCTGCACCCACCGAGTGCGGGCACCGTCGCGCTCGACGGTCGACCCCTTGCCCGCACCCTCAGGTCCCGGTCACGACAAGACCTCGCCGCCGTCCAGTACGTCTTCCAGGACGCCAGGGCCTCGTTCGACCACCGCCGACCCGTGCTCGACCAGGTCGCCCGCACCGCCGCACGACTTCGCGACATGTCCACAGCGGACAGCGAGAGCGCCGCCCTGGCCGCGTTGGCCGAGGTCCGGCTCGCCGAGGACACCGCCCGCCGAAGACCCACCACCCTCTCCGGTGGCGAACTCCACCGCGCCGCCCTCGCCCGCGCGCTCCTCGCCCGACCGCGGGTCCTGGTCTGCGACGAGATCACCACCGGCCTCGACGCCGTCACCCGCACGGGCGTCCTGCGCCTGCTCGCCGCGCTCCGCGCCGCCCACGGCCTCACCCTGGTCCTGATCACCCACGACCACGCCGTCGCCGACCACCTCGCCGACCGCGTCCTGACCCTCCACAACGGACTGGTCCACAACGGACACTCAAGGATCGGGAACCCATGACCTACACCATCCGAGCCGCCACCCCCGCCGACGTCCCCGGCGCGCGCTCGGTCATGCTCGACACCCTCTACCGGGACCTGGGGTACGGCTACAACCCCCGCTGGCACGACGACGTCGTCGACCCGGAAACCGTGTACCTGCGCGACCCCAGGCACGCGCTGTTCGTCGCCACCCTGGACGACGAGGTGGTGGCCACGACAGGTGTCCGGGCCGTCCTCCCGCAGAGCCCGCCGCACCCGCAGTGGCTGGTCGACCGCTACCCACAAGGCCGCACCGCGCAACTGTTCCGCGTCTACGTGCGCGGCGAACACCGGCGACACGGCCTGGCGCGCAAGTTGGTGGCGGAGGCGACCCGGTTCGTGGCCGCGGAAGGCGGCTACGACGTCCTCTACCTCCACACCGACGCCCGCGTCCCCAGCGCCGCGCCGTTCTGGCGGTCAGTGGCCAAGGAAGTCCACGACGGCGGCAACGGTGACCCGGCGACCTTCCAGACCGTGCACTTCGAGATCCCGTTCTAGAAATGCCCGAGGGGCGGACGCGAGATCGCGTCCGCCCCTCGGGTTCTGGCAACTAGCCGCGTGCGCCGATGATGAGCTTCTGGAGGTCGGCGCGGGTGATGTCGTTCGCCGCGATGGACGCCTTGCGCTGCGCCGCACCAGCGGGAACCGGCTGCGGGAGCGGTTCGCACTGGGCGTCGGAGCGGCGGCCCGCGACCCGGGCGGGGAGCTTGCCCGTGGCGAGGTAGTCGGCGATCTTGTCGTCGACGCACGCGATCCCGTTGAGGGAACCGGAGTGCGTGGTGCCGCCGACGCCCTCGACGAGGACGGACTTCGGGAACCGCGAGCGCAGTTCCAGGCTGCCCTCGTACGGGGTCGCCGCGTCGAGGGTCTCGTTGAGCAGCAGGATCGGCGGGGCCTTCGAGCCGTCGACCTTGACCGGCGTGCCGACCTTGCCGCCCCAGTTCAGGCAGGGGGCGTTGAACCAGGCGTTGCCCCACGTCTCGAACGGCGCGCGCAGGTGGGTGATCCAGTTGTCGATCTGCCACCTGGTCCACGAGGTGGGCCACTGCACGTCGGTGCACTGCGTGGCCAGGTACATCGCGAAACCGTTGTCGGTGCCGGGACCCTGGCCGTTGGACGCGTCGTAGAGCGCCTTCAGACCGGCGGAGTCTCCGCCGTTGACCCACGCGGAGAACGCGTTCGCCACGTCCTCCCAGCCGAACACGTAGTACCCGGCCTGCAGGAAGATGTCGGTCCACTCGTCCGGGCCGATGATGCCGCCAGCGGGCTTGCTGATGAACCTCAGCTGCTCGCGGTAGAACAGCGCCTCGACGTCGCGGCCCTTCTTGCCCAGGTGGTACACCGCGTCGTTCTTGGCGATCCAGTCGAAGTAGACCTTGATGTTGCGGTCGAACGCGACGTCCTGGTCCAGGTTGGCCTGGTACCAGACCTTGCGCGCGTCGACGTTGCCGTCGAGGACCATCCGCCGGACCCGCTCCGGGTACAGGGTCGCGTAGACCTGGCCCAGGTAGGTGCCGTAGGAGAAGCCGTAGTAGTTGATCTTCTCCTGCTTGAGCGCCTTGCGCAGGACGTCGACGTCGTTGACCGTGTCGGTGGTCTTGACGTTGTCCAGCAGCTCGCCGCCCGCGGTGTCGCACGCCTTCGCGTAGTTCTTGGACCTGGTCAGCCAGGTCTGCTCGAGCTTCTGCGTCACCGGCACGTAGTAGGGCCGATTGTAGGCGAAGTAGGTGCCGTCGCAGGTCAGCGCGGGCTGGCTGGAGCCGACGCCGCGCGGGTCGAAGCCGATCCAGTCGTAGAACTCGCCCGCGCCGTTGGGCACGTACTCACCGAGCACCGACAGGGTCAGGCCGGAGCCGCCGGGGCCGCCGGGGTTGGTGATCATGACGCCCTGGTACTGCTCCGCAGGCGCCTTGGCCGCGATCCGGGAGACCGCGATCTTGATCTTCGTGCCCTGCGGCTTGCTGTAGTTCAGCGGCACCTCGAGGAAGCCGCACTGCGCGCCGCGCCTGGCGAGGCCCGGGCTGGCGCAGGTGCCCCACGCGATCGGCGCGGGGTCGTAGGCGACCTGGTTGGGTGCGGGCTTGGCCTGTGGGGCCGCGGAGACCACCGGCGCGAGCACCGCCCCGCCCACCACGAAACCTGCCGCGGCGAGCACCGCCACGATTTTCTTCACATTGCCCCTTTTCTCATGCTCCGTCCGCACCCGGGTTGTGGTTCGCGGACCGCCCGATGCTGCCCCAGCGGCGTCCGGTTGGGAATAGCCGAACACCGATTTTTGCTAACGCGAAACCATGGTCGATCGACAATACCGGTCGCCGCGGGGGGAAACGGACTATCCACATCGGACCAAGACCGCCGTCGTGGCCCGAATGCCCCGGTCCGGCCGACCGGGGCCCGCGCGCACCACGCACGCAAGGCAATCGCGAAACCGGCACGACCACCGCGACAACCGTGGGTACCGCACCGGGTGGAGATCGGAATGCGCGTGGGCCAGCGGCTCGACCCGAGCCGGAGATCGGCGGGAACGCCGACGGGGGTGGGCCGGAAAGGCCCACCCCCGTCGCGCGGTGCGTCCGATCAGCCGCGCAGTGTCGCGCCGTGCCGCTCGGTGGCCGCCGCGACCGCCGCGTCCCGCGCCGCCGTCGCCTCCTCCACCGTCAGCGTGCGGTCGGTCGCGCGCAGGCGCAGCGAGTAGGCCAGCGACCGCTTGCCCTCACCCACCTGGCTGCCGCTGAACACGTCGAACAGGCTCAGCTCCTCCAGCAGCTCACCACCGCCGCCGCGCAGCGTCTCGGTCAGCTCCGCCGCCGGGACCTCGTCGTCGACGACCAGCGCGACGTCGAGCAGCACCGGCGGGTACGGCGACACGACCGGCACCACCTTGCGCTCGCGCACCGGCAGCAGGTCGAGGTCGAGTTCCATTGCGCAGGTCCGCTTCGGCAGCCCGAGCGCCTCGACGACCTTCGGGTGCAGCTCGCCCGCGTGCCCCACCGGGAACCCGCCGACGCTCAACCGCGCGCACCGACCGGGGTGCCACGGCGCGAGCGCGTCGGCACTCACCGCCAGCTCCACCCCCGCGGCCTCGGCGACCACGCGAGCGGCCTGCACGGCGTCGGCCCACGAGGCGGCCTCACCGGCACCCCACCAGCCGACCCGCTGGTGGTTGCCCGCCAGCACGACGGCGACGTGGGTCGGCTGCGCGGGCAGTGCGGCGGCCAACTGGGCGAACTGCTCGTCGCTCGGCCGCCCCGCCACCGGCACGTCCGGCATCGGCGCGGCGTCCGCGCGCGGCAGCACGACCTGTCCGATGTGGAACAGCGCCACGTCCTTCGCGCCCCGGGAGACGTTGCGCGCCAGCGTGTCGAGCAGACCGGGCAGCAGCGTCGTGGCCAGCTGGTCGCGGTCGGACTCCAGCGGGTTGCGCACCGCGACCGTGCGGCGGCGCACGTCGTCGGCGTCGAGCCCGAACGCGTCCCACACCTTCGGCGAGACGAACGGGAACGGCAGCACCTCGACGTAGCCCTGCTCGGCCAGCGTCCGCGAGATGTGCCTGCGGCGGCGCTGGGCCAGGGTCAGGCCGTGGCCGGCGGGCGCGGTCGGCAGCACCGACGGGATGGTCTCGTAGCCCTGCAACCGCAGGACCTCCTCGACCAGGTCGGCGGGCTGCGTCAGGTCCGCGCGCCAGCTCGGCGGGTACGCGGTGACCTCCGGCGTGCCGTCCTCGGCGGCACCGACCTCGACCCGGCAGCCGATCTGCTGCAGTCTGGCCGCGGTCACGCCCCGCGCGTAGCGGGTACCGGCGACCCGGTCCGGCAGGTCCATCGCCATGACCACCGGCTCGGCGGCGTGCGGGGTGCCCTCGTCGGTGCGGCCGGGCTGGATGCTGCCCTCGCCGTACTGGCGCAGCAGCCGCGCGGCCCGCTCCAGCGCGACCGGCGGCAGCGCCGGGTCGACGACCCGCTCGTAGCGCCGCGACGCCTCACTGGGCAGCTTGTGCCTGCGCACCGCCCGCGCGATCGACGGCGGGTCCCAGACGGCCGCCTCCAGCAGGATGTCGGTGCTGTCGTCGCGCACCTCGGTGCTCGCGCCGCCCATCACCCCGGCCAGCGACACCGGGCCGGACTCGTCGCTGATGACGATGTCGTCCGGGTCCAGGGTCCGCTCGACCCCGTCGAGGGTCACCAGCTTCTCGCCGGCCACCGCGTGCCGCACGGTCAGCCCGCCGCGCAGCCGCGAGGTGTCGAACGCGTGCATCGGCTGGCCCAGCTCCAGCATCACGAAGTTGGTGATGTCGACCGCCAGCGAGATCGACCGGATCCCGGCGAGCATCAGCGTGCGGCGGATGTGCCACGGCGTCGGCGCGGTCGGGTCCACACCGGTCACCCGGCGCACCGCGAACCGCGAGCACGCGCCCTCGGCGGCCAGGTCCACCGCGATCGCCCGGTTCTCCGCCGCGGGCACGTCGATGGCAGCCGGGTCCGCGAAGCCCAGGTCGAGCGCGCAGGCCAGTTCCCTGGCCAGGCCGCGCATCGACAGGCAGTAGCCGCGGTCGGCGGTCGGCGCCAGCTCGATGACCGTGTCGGTGAGCCCGAGCAGCTCGATCGCGTCGTCACCCGGCGCCACGTCGTCGTCGACGGGCAGCACCAGGATGCCGGAGTGGTCGTCGCCCAGGCCCAGTTCGTCGGCCGCGCAGATCATGCCGCGGCTGACCCTGCCGTAGGTCTTGCGCTCGCTGATCGCGAAGTCGCCCGGCAGCACCGCGCCGGGCAGCGCGACGACGACCACGTCGCCCTCGACGAAGTTGGTGGCACCGCAGACGACCTGGGTGGTCAGCGGCTGCTCGCCGTCCTCCTCGGGTTCGCCGATCTCCACGGTGCAGTACCGGATCGGCTTCTTGAACTCGGTGAGCTCCTCGATCTGGGCGACCCGACCGACCACCACCGGACCGGTGACCGGGCCGAGCGGCAGGACGTCCTCGACCTCGATGCCGACCCGGATGAACGCCTCGGCGATCTCGGTCGCGCCGATGTCGCGGTGGTCCTCGGTGAGTTCGAGCTGCTGGATGAGCCAGCTGACGGGGATCCGCACTACGCCTCCGTGCCGAAGGGAAGGGTGAACCGGACGTCGCCCTCGACCATGTCGCGCATGTCCGGGATGCCGTCGCGGAACTGCAGGGTGCGCTCGATGCCCATGCCGAAGGCGAAGCCGGAGTAGACGTCCGGGTCGACGCCGCAGGCGCGCAGGACGTTCGGGTTCACCATCCCGCAGCCGCCCCACTCGACCCAGCCGGGGCCGCCCTTCTTGGCGGTGAACCACACGTCGAGCTCGGCGGAGGGCTCGGTGAACGGGAAGAACGACGGTCGCAGCCGCACGTGCGCCTCGTCGCCGAAGATGGCCCTGGCGAAGGCGTCCAGCGTGCCCTTGAGGTGGGCCATGGTCAGGCCCTTGTCCACCGCGAGGCCCTCGACCTGGTGGAAGACCGGGGTGTGGGTGGTGTCGAGCTCGTCGGTGCGGAAGGTCCGACCCGGGCACACCACGTACACCGGCAGTTCGCGGTCCACCAGCGAGCGGATCTGCACCGGCGAGGTGTGCGTGCGCAGCACCAGCCCGGAGTCCCGCGCACCGGCGTAGAACGTGTCCTGCATGGTGCGCGCCGGGTGGTCCTTCTTGAAGTTCAGCGCGTCGAAGTTGAACCACTCGCCCTCGAGCTCGGGGCCCTCGGCGATCTCGTAGCCCATGCCGACGAACACGTCGCCGATGCGCTCCGAGAGCGTGGTGATCGGGTGCCGGGCGCCGCGCGGCCGCCGGTCCCACGGGAGGGTGACGTCGACGCCCTCCTCGCGCAGCACCCGCTCGTCGCGTTCCACCTTCAGGCGGGCGAGGCGGTCCTCGTAGGCGGTCTTCACCAGCGCCTGGGCCTCGTTGACCCGCTTGCCCGCCTCCGAGCGCGCCTGCGGGGGCAGCGCGCCGATCTCCCGGCGGGCCTGCAGCAGCGGCGAGCGGTCCCCGAGGTGGGCTGGCTTCACCGAGGCGAGCGCGTCGAGGTCGGCCGCGGAGCCGAACTCCTCGCGGGCCTTCTCCACGGCGGCCTGGAGGACGTCGGGCGAGAGCGCCGCGACCTCCTTGGGGTCGTACGGGTCGTTGGCTCCGGACATGGTTTCTGGACAGCTCCCCGGGGGTCCTCGTGCGGACGGCTGCGCACCCGGCGGGGCGGGTGAGCTGCCTCGATCCTAGGTGATCGCCCTCGGGGTCCGACACCGAGTTGGCGCAGCGCCGCCCGGTGGGGTTGCCCCGGGTAGCGGTACGGGTTCGCGCGGCCGGGTGAAGGCCGGGCCGATGTCATAGGACGCCTGTACTGTGACCTGGGCCGGTCGGTTGCCCAGCCCCTGCCCGCCCTGCCCGTCCGCCCGAGTCCCTACCCCGCAGAGGTCCACCTTGGCCCAGACATTCGGTGTCAACCTTCGCGGTGTCATCGACCTGCTCAGTCACCACCTCTACAGCAGCCCGCGGGTCTACGTGCGCGAGCTGCTGCAGAACGCGGTGGACGCGGTCACCGCGCGGGGGCTGCTCGAGCCGGGGGCGCCGCGCCGGATCACCCTGGAGTGCCCCGAGCACACCGGCGACGGGACGCTGCGGGTGACCGACACCGGCATCGGGTTGGCCGAGGACGAGGTGCACGCGCTGCTGTCCACCCTCGGCGGGACGTCCAAACGCGACGAACTGGGCTTCGCCAGGCGCGACTTCCTCGGCCAGTTCGGCGTCGGGCTGCTCTCGTGCTTCCTGGTCGCCGACGAGGTGCGGCTGGTCAGCCGGTCGGCCAAGGGTGGCCCCGCGGTGCGCTGGACCGGGCGCAACGACGGCACCTACACCGTGCAGGTCGACGACTCCGCGCGCGCCGAGGTCGGCACCACGTTGACGCTGCTGCCCAGGCGGGACTGCGACCACTGGGCCGAGTACGCCACGGTCGCGCCGCTGGCCGCCGAGTTCGGGTCGCTGCTTCCTTACGAGGTGCGCGTCGTGGGCGCCACCGACACCGCGGTGGTCACATCGGGTGGATTCCCGTGGACCCGGGTCGACGGGGAGACCAGCGCCGAGCACCGCGACCGGATGGCCGGGTACTGCAAGGCCGTCTTCGGGTTCGAGCCGTTCGACGCGTTGCCGCTAGAGGTCGGCGCCGCCGGACTCACCGGGGTCGCGTTCGTCCTACCAGAGGGCGCGCACCCCGGAGCTCGACAGGCCCACCGGGTCTACCTGAAGCGGATGCTCGTCGGCACCTCGGTGGAGGGCCTGCTGCCGGACTGGGCCTACTTCGTGCGGTGCGTCGTGGACACTTCCGCGCTCCGCCCGACCGCGAGCCGCGAGGCGCTCTACGAGGACGAGACGCTGCTGGCCGTGCGCGACGCCCTCGGCGGCCGGGTGCGCGACTGGCTGGTGCGGCTCGCGGCCACCGAGCCGGAACGGGCGGGCGCGCTGCTGGCCGCGCACCACATGGGCATCAAGTCCCTCGCCCTGGTCGACGACGAGCTCCTCGGGCTGGCCGAGCGGTGGCTGCCGTACGAGACCACCCGGGGCGCCATGCCGCTGCGCCAGTTCCGCCGCAGCCACCCGACCGTGCTCTACACCCCCGACGTCGACGAGTTCCGCCAGCTCGCCCCGGTCGCGGCCGCCCAGGACATCGGGCTGGTCAACGCCGGGTACGCCTACGACACCGACCTGCTGCGCCGCATCGCCGACCGCGACGGCCCCGACACCGCGCGCCGGGTCGACCCCAGGGAACTGCTGGCCGCGCTCGGCCGCCCCGACGCCGCCACCGAGGCCGCGCTTGCCGACACGGTCCGGGTGGCCACCGCGGTCCTGCACGACCACGACTGCGAGCCGACGCTGCGCGAGTTCGACCCGGTGTCGTTGCCCGCGCTGCTCATCGCCGACGCCGACGGGGAACGCAGACAGGACGCCGAGGACGCCCGCGCCGACGCCGACCCGCTGTGGCAGGACCTGCTCGGGCACCTGGTCGACGCCGGGTCCGGCGCCGCGCAGCGGCTGGTGCTCAACACCCGCAACCCGCTGGTGGCCCGGCTCGCCGAGGTCGCCGACACCGCGCTGCTGGAGTCGGCGGTGCGCGCGCTCTACGTCAACGCCCTGCTGCAGTCGCACCGCCCGCTGCGCCCCAAGGACACCGCCGCGCTCACCGGGTCGTTCCTCGACCTGCTCGACCGCGCCATCGGACACTGACCCGGAGGATCGACGTGCCCGAGCCCGACCCGCGTGAGCGCCTGGCCAGGCAGCTGCACGAGTCCGACGACCTGCCAGCCGGGGCGGCCAAGTGCGAGGCGCTGGAACGGGTCGCGCGCTCCGCCGACGCCGCCGGACTCCCCGACCTCGGCGTCGCCGCGCGGCTCGTGCTGGTCAACGCCTACCGCGAGATCCGCCGCTACGACCTGATGCTCACGCCGTTCGCGTGGCTGCGCGCGACCGAGGCGCGGCACCCGGAGGCGTTCGACGAGTGGGCGGTGCACCAGTTCACCTGGATGCACAAGTGGCTCGCCACCGGCCTGCTCGGCGACCCCCGGTTCACCCTGGCGCAGGTCACCGCCCTGGTCGACCAGCTCGAACAGCGCTACCGGCTGCACGGCTACTCGCTGCACCCGGTGCACGACAAGCGCCGCGCCCTGGCCCACCACGTGGGCGACACCGGCGCCGCCGACGCCCACTTCACCGCGTGGCGCGGCGCCGAGCCCGACGACATGAGCGACTGCCCGGCGTGCGTCGTGGACAGCCAGGTCGGCTACTTCGTGTCCCGCGAGCGGTTCACCGAGGCGATCGCGGTGGCCAGGCCGGTGCTCGACGAGCCGTCGGACTGCGCGGAGCAGCCGCACGGGGTGCTCGCCTCGCTCATCGAGGCGTACCTGGCCACCGGCAGGCTCGACGACGCGGCGCGGGCGCACCTGGTGTCGTACCGGGTGGTGCGGGGGACACCGCAGGGCCGCTCCGCGCTGCACGCGCACCTGCGGTTCTGCGCGATCACCGCCAACGCCGCGCGGGGACTGGAGATCCTCGTCGACAACCTCGACGTCCTCACCGACCCGCCCAGCCCGAAGGTGCTGCAGGAGTTCGCCGCGGCGGCCGCGCTGGTGCTGAGCCGGGTGCCGGACCGGGCGGAGCGGGTGTTCGCCGTCGGCGAGGTCGAGCTCGACGGCGAGGCGCTGCGGGTGTTCTGCGCCGAGGAGGCGTTGGCGACCGCGGCGGCGTTCGACCGGCGCAACGGGACGGACGCGGTGAGCAGGCGGGTCCGCGCGACGCTGGACCTGGCCGACGTGGGGCCGGTGCTGGTCGCGGTGCCGGGGGCGTCGTTCGGCGAGCAGGTCGGGTCGTTCAGCGGCGAGCTCGACACCGGTGTGGTCGTCGAGTCCGGTGTGCCCGGTGATGCTGGAGCGCTCAGTGACGCCGGAGTGGTTGCTGGTTCTGGAGTGCTCGATGATGCCGGTGTGCTCGGTGATGCTGGGGCGCTCGGTGATGCCGGAGTGCTCGGTGGTGCCGGGGTGCTCGGTGATTCGGGGGTGCTCGTTGCCGGGGTGCTGTCCGGCGCCGAGGTGGACCGGGTCGCGGCGGCCGAGGCGGCGTGCGCGGCGATCGAGGCCGGGCAGGTGCTCACCGGGGTCCAGCAACTGGCCGGGGTGCGGTCGGTGGCCGGGCTGCCGGACCGGCTCGCCGCGCGGGTGACCGCGCACCGGCTGCGGTTCCAGCGCGTCGACGACCCCGTGGCGTCGGCGGAGCGGTTGATGGCGTGCCAGGGGCGGTTGGTGGAGGTCGGGGAACTGGTCCTCGCCGCCCGGCTGCACCAGGTGCTCGCCGGGTTCTGGCAGGCGGCGGGGCAGACCGCGCGCGCTCGTGACCACGCGCTGCTGGCCATCGCCGAGGGCACGACCCTGGGGGACCCGCTGGCGGTGGTCTACGGGCACCTCGCGTTGGTGGACTTGGATTTGACGGCGGGTGCGGCCTCGCTGGACACGGCGGAGGAAGTGGCGACCGCCGACGCGCCGGAACTGCTCGGCGCGGTGCGGGACGTCCGGGCCGAGGTGCTGGCCGCGCGCGGTGACGAGGAGGGGGCGCTGGCCGTCGTGGCCGGGCTGCTCGACGAGGACCGCGCCTGGCCCGAGCTGACCACGCTGCGGCTGGTGGAGCACCGGGCGCGGCTGCTGGCGGACATGGGCCGGTTCGAGGAGTCCGCCGGGTGGTTCGAGAAGCTGGTGGCCCGGTGCCGGACCAGCCCGGGGCCGTGGCTCGCGGACTCGCTGATGCAGTACGCCATCCTCATCGACCACGCAGGCCTGGCCGCCGACAACCTGCCGATCCTGCTGGAGACAGCGTCGGCCGCCCGCGCGTACCTGCCGCCGGTGGGCACCGCGCAGGCGTGCCTGCACCTGTCCGCCGGATACCTGGCCACCGGCCGCGCCCTCGAAGCGGCCGAGACCCTCGAAGAAGCCCTCCGCCTCACCCCACCCACCGCGACCGACCTCCTCGGCAAGATCCACTACCGCCTCGCCATGGCCTGCCGCGACCTCGGCGAACACACCTCAGCCGAAACCCACCTCACCGCCGTCATCAACGCGGGCCCCACCGACGACGCCCTCCTCGGCCACCTCCTGCACCAGTTGGGCGACGTCCGCATGCACCTCGGCGCCCTCCCCGAAGCCGCCACCGCCTTCGAACACTCCGCCGCCCACTGGCGCGTCGTCGACAACCCGATCGCCGCCAGCGAGTCGTTGGTGCGCTTGGCCCACGCGCGGGGGATGGGGGACCTGACGGTGGGACTGTCCTATTTGGATGAGGCGGAGTCGTTGGCCGCCTCCACCGAGGACGGGCTGGATCAACTGGCGGAGACGATCGGGTTCCGTGCGGCTTTGCTTGCGCACCATGAGCATTATGACCAGGCTCTCACTGCCAATGCCGCTGCGGAGGAACTGGCGGTCCGGTTGGGCAATCCTGACTGGCAGGCGTTCCTCGCTGGTCGGGCTGCGCATCTGCACTTGGACATCGGCAATCACGGGACGGCGGAGGCTGAGGCTCGGCGTGCTGCTGCATTGTTGGGGGATACGCCTAATCCGCAGACGTTGGGGGTGGTGCTGGGGACTTTGGCGCGGACGTTGGAGGAACAGGGGAAACCAGTGGACTCCGACCCCCTGGTCAAGTCCCTGACGACCCAACTGGACTGATCGCCCCGGCCTTCCGTGATCGTCGGACCTCTACAACGTTGGCCCTCACCCGGCCTTCACAGACGTTGGCCCAACGTGCCCCTCACAGGCGTTGGCCCCAGCCCGGCCTTCACGATCGTTGGTCCCCACGCGCCCCTCTACAACGTTGGTCCTAACCTGGCCTTCACGATCGTTGGCCCCTACGCGCCCCTCTACGACGTTGGCCGACAACCGCTCCTCGGATTCGCTGGTGCCAGGCTGGCTCGATGGGGTGGACTTGTTTTGTGTGGGGTGGCGGCGTCCGTAAGCTCGCTGCGCGGGGGAGGGCCGTCTCTTCAGGCCCCGCCTTTGTGCTCTTCCCAGGAGGTCGTAGGGGCCCCGCGCAAAACAAGTTCGCCCCATCGAGCAAAGCTCGTAAATCGCGTGCTGGCCAATGCCGTAGGCGAGGCGGTTTCGTCGACGCCGCAGGCGAGAACGGGATCAGCTGGGGGAGGGCCAGCTTGGCACCAGCGCCTCCGAGGAGCGGTGTTCGGCCAACGCCTGAGAGGGGCATGTTGGAGCAAACGCCTAAGAGGGGCGCGTGGGGGCCAACGCCTGTGAGGGCCGGGTGAGGACCAATGCTTGTGGGGGGGGGGCGCGTTTGGGCCAACGTTGTTGTCTTCCTTCAAGAGATGTGTTTCAGAGCCTCTCGCCTGGAGAGCCCCGACATGCCTGGGTGGTCATCCACAAAGGTCCGTACCCACTCGGCATCCACCCGCGCATACTGCCGCAACGCCCACCCGATCCCCTTGCGCAGAAAGAAATCCGCATCATCCACATTGGCCTCCACCGCATACGTCAGCAGCGAAAGATCCGTCTCCCCCTTCGCCCCAAGCTGGCAGATCACCGACACCCGGCGCTTCCAACGGTCCGCATCGGTCGCCCACTCACGGATCACCGGTGTCACGACAGGTCGGTGGGCCATCAGGAGCGGACCCACGTGGTGGCTGGCGAGTTCGTCCACATAGTCCCACCACGCGCCCGTGATGATGAAGTCCTCATACAAAGGGAGCAGGTCGGGTTCCTGCCAGCGGGCGTAGCGGCGGAGGAGGTCGAGGGCTACGTAGCGCTCCTCGCGGTAGTCGGCCTCGTGCCAGAGGCGGCGGACGGTGTCCAGCCATTCGGCGCGGGAGGTGAGGGCGGGGAGTTGGCGGACGAGGGTGTCCCTGGCGGGTTTGGGGACGCCGTGGAAGGGCATGTCGGACTTCATGTAGCGCTGCATGTCCGGTGCGCGGGTCGGGTCCGCGGCCGCGGCGAGGCGGGAGCGGGCGAGGGCTGCCATGTCCACAAGGGAACGTTACCGCCGGGTGGGGTGCCCCGGTCACGGGGCACCCCACCCGCGCTCACTCGCCGAGCGGGTTGAGCAGGTCCGCCTTGCCCTCGAAGGCGAACAGCAGCAGGTCGGTCATCCGGAACGTCGACGCGTCCGGGCCCAGGGTCGGTCGCCACCACGGTTCGCGGACCGTCGAGTGCCTGCTGCCCTCGATGGCGCGGTGGAAGACCTCCGCGACGATCCGGCCGCCGACCTGGCCGAGGCGGCCGTCGTTGAGCTCGGCCTCGCGCAGGACGTAGAACCACAGCGGCGTGCTCGCGGCGACCGAGGCGCGTTGCTCGGCGCTCAGGCCCGCGAGGGAGGCGCCGCCGTTGCCGGTCAGGATCTGGTCCCCGCTCAGCGGTGTGACGCCGAACAGCGCCGCCATCTGCTGGCCGGACGCGAGGCGGACCATGTCGGCGCGGGTCAGGTTGCGGAACGCGAGGTTGCGGTGGATGTCCGGGAAAGTGCTGCCCCGACCACCGAACGTGCCCGCGGGCAACTGCGCCAGCGGGTCGACCAGCACCGTGTCGATCCGCTTCGCCACGTTGGCCGTTCCCGCGGGCGGCGCGAGGTCCGGGCGCCCGGACTCGGTGAAGTCGTACAGCCGTCGGAAATCCGCGATCCAGTTGGTCGGCAACCGGTCCACCTCGCCGAAGTCCGGGTCGTCCAACTCGGGCAGCCCGCCGCCGGTGAAGTTGCCGCTGACCCCGCTGAAGGTGAACAGCAGCAACAGCGTCCCGAGCGGACCGGGGCCGCCGGTGGTGAACACCCGGTTCCACTCGTAGGCGTCGCGCACCATGCTGTGGCCCATCCGGTACGCCGCGACGGCGAACTCGACCGGCATCGTCGGCTGCCTGCCGTGCCCGCGCGCCTCGAAGAACCGGCGGCCGTTGGTGAACACGTCGGCCACCACCGCCGGGTCGACGACCCTGGGCAGGAAGTCGGTGCGCAGCATCCACTGGTAGTGCTTGACGACCTGCTCGCGCGCCGCCTCGAACAGCCTGCGCTCGTGGATCCCGGTGAGCGCCAGGTGTTCCACGACCCGGTTGTGGAACCGGATGAACGCCAGGTGGGTCTGCGCGACCACCAGGTTCTCGTCGTTGCGCAGGTCCGGGATCAGCGGCGCGCGCCGGTCGGCCGCCGTGCCCGCGGTGCCGCCCGCCCTGGGCAGGTCGAAGCCCTCCAGGTCGACCCGCACCCGGTCGTCCGGGAACCCGGTCGCCGAGGACGTGCCGACCTTGAGCCGGACCCCGTCCTCGGCGTAGAACCGCCGGTCGAGGCGGTCGTGCGGCCCCCGCCCGTAGACGGAGTCCAGGTCAAGCGCGGGCGAGCGGCCCTGCACCAGGTCGTCCACGGTGACCTCGGACCCCAACTGGGTCGCGGTCCGGTCGAGCGTCAGGTCGTGGTCGACGAACTGACCGAGGTAGGTGAACCCGGCCGGGATCGTGCCGTCCGGTTGCCCGGCCGAGACGTCGGTGATCGCGGCGGCCAGCGCGGCGCGCGTCGACTCGTCGGTCCGCTTCCCCCTCGGGCCGAGCCGGGAGAACCGGAACCGGCGCAACTCCTCCTCCGCCGACGCGGCCCGGGTGACCGGGCCGTCACCCCCCGCGTCCGCTGATCCCTCGCCCAGAATGCCCTCGCCGACGACGAAGAAACTGTCGCGGGCATGACGGTGTGCCATTGGTGAACCCCCACAAGTCCGGCCGGGAGCCACGCGTCGGCGCCCGGGGAAAAGGGGCGGACGTGGCCGCCGTACCGAGTTCCCTCCCCAGAGAACCGGCGTGCCAACGACTTCCCCTCCCGGCCAGGCTACCGGAAAAGGGGATGGCGTCACGTCGGGAATCCGCTGATGGCCTTTTTCCGCAGATGTGCGGAAACCGGGGCGGCTAGGCGGGGAATCAGCCGGTGGTGTCCGCACGGCCGGTCGGCGGCTTGCGGGTGGCGAGGTCGACGCCGATGTCCACCAGGTCGGTCCGGTCCAGTGTGGACACCTCGGTGAGGTCGAACCAGGCCGCCATGTCGGTCGAGCCGTTCTCCTCGTAGCGCAGCTCCCCGCCCAGCACGCTGGCCGCGTAGACCACCCGCAGCCCGTGCCAGTCGGTCGCCTTGCCCGCCTTGGTCAGCGCCCGCCGCACCCCGGTGCGCTCGCGGAACTCCCGGTGCACCGAGTCGATGCCCAGCAGCGCGTCCACCCGCACCGCGTACCCGGTCTCCTCGGCGACCTCCCGCACCGCGGCGTCCAGCGGGTCCTCGCCGTGGTCGATGCCGCCGCCGGGCAGCGTCCACTTCTTCTCCGTGCGACCCACCCACCTGGCCAGGAGGATCTTCCCCGCCTCGACGCACACGGCGTAGGACGCCACCCGCAGAGAGCGCTTCACAGGAGGTCAACCTACCCAAGAGCGGCCAGGAGCGGGGTAGCGTGCGGCCATGGGTACCGATGTCATCGTCGTCGGCGCCGGGGTCATCGGGCTCAGCACCGCGATCCGGTTGGCCGAGTCCGGCGCCACCGTGCGGGTGTGGGCCGCGGAGCCGCCCGCCGAGACGACCTCCGCCGTCGCCGCCGCGCTCTGGGGACCGGACTTCGCCGACCCGGGCCGCGCCTGGGCGTACGCCACCGGCCCCGAGCTGACCAGGCTCGCCGCCGACCCGGCCACCGGCGTCCGGCTCTGCCGGGGCACGCAGTCCTCCGACATCCAGAGCGAGCCGCCGCCGTGGGTCGACCGGCTGCCGGACGTGCGGATGCTCGAACCCGGGGAGCTGGCGCCCGGGATGCTGGTCGGTCTGCGCACCACGGTTCCCATCGTCGACATGCCCCGGTACCTGGACTACCTGACCGCGCGGCTGGACGTCGAGATCGAGATCCGCCGGATCGCGTCGCTGGCCGAACCGGCGGCCGAGGCGCCCGTGGTGGTCAACTGCACCGGTGTCGGCGCGCGCGAACTGACCGGCGACGAGGGGTTGCGGCCGTGGTGGGGGCAGCACGTCGTGGTGGCCAACCCGGGGCTGGACGAGTTCTACATCGAGGCCGTGCGCGGGCACGAGTGGGCCGGGTTCTTCCCGCACGGCGACGTCGTCGTGCTCGGCGGGGTGTCCCGGCCGGACGTGTGGGACCGCACGCCCGACCCGCTGGTCGCCGCGGGCATCGTCGCCCGCTGCGCCGCCATCGACGCCCGGCTGGCCGACGCTCCCGTGGTGGGGCACCGGGTCGGGCTGCGGCCGTGGCGGGCGTCACCCCGGCTGGAGCGCGAGCGGCTGGGCGACGCGGCGGTGGTCCACAACTACGGGCACGGCGGCATGGGGGTCAGCCACTCGTGGGGGAGCGCGGACGCGGTCGTCGCACTGGTCTGATTTAGACTGGTTCCCCGTGTCGACCACGCCGATGATCGCCCCCAGCATCCTGTCCGCCGACTTCGCCAGGCTCGCCGACGAACTGGCCGCTATCGAGGGCTCCGACTGGGTCCACGTCGACGTGATGGACAACCACTTCGTGCCGAACCTGACCCTCGGCCTGCCGGTGGTCCAGTCGCTGCTCAAGGCAACCGACATCCCGGTCGACTGCCACCTGATGATCTCCGACCCGGACCGCTGGGCGGTCGGCTACGCGGAGGCGGGCGCGTACAACGTCACGGTGCACGTCGAGGCCGCCACCGACCCGATCGCCATCGCCCGCGACCTGCGCGCCGCCGGGGCCAGGGCCGGTCTGTCGATCAAGCCGGACACCCCGGTCGAGCCGTACCTCGAGGTGCTGCGCGAGTACGACACCCTGCTGGTCATGTCCGTCGAACCGGGCTTCGGCGGCCAGAGCTTCATCGAGCACGTCCTGGACAAGGTCCGCACCATCCGCGGCCTCGTCGACACCGGCCACCTCAACCTCCTGGTCGAGATCGACGGCGGCATCAACGCCACCACCATCGAACGCGCCGCCGAAGCAGGCGTCGACTGCTTCGTAGCAGGCTCCGCCGTCTACGGCGCCGCAGACCCGACCAAGGCCATCACCGCCCTCCGCGCCCAGGCCCGCGCCGCCAACCACCGCTTCCTGCCCGCCTGACGGGACCGCTCGCGGGGGTGCTCCGCTCTTCGCCGGATGGTCGACCAGCCAACGCAGATGATCGAGCACCGGCCTGCCACACGCCGACCTGCCTGGCTCATGTCGGCCGCCTACCCTCACTCGGCGGCCGAGGGCAGACCCCGTTCGCCCGGCCGAGGCCAGGCACTTGCGCGGCGAGCCCCGAGGATCGGCGACCCACGCCGCCCCTACCGGCCAACGCCGACCGCCTATCCCGATGCGGCGAACGCCAGGCACCCGCCTGCCGAGGTCATGCCTCGTTCGCCCCGGCCGAGGTCAGGTACTCCTGCGGCGAACCTCGCGCACCGGCCTGCCACACGGCCCCCGCCGACCGCCACCCCTTCGCGGCGAACGCCGAGCCCCCGCCCGGCCGACGGCAGACCCCACCCACCCGGGGGGCCACCCACTTCCAGCGTACCGGTTTTCGGTGGCTGTCAAGGGGTTCCGCGTTGCCCTGTGGATGAATCCGACCGTTGGGGACAACTCGGGGCGTGGGGTCCACAGTGGAGTCAGGGGTGGGTGCGGCCCGGTGTGGGGATGTCGTGCCGGGCTGGGAGACTGTCCTGCGTGGAGGACAGGCTGGCCGCGGCGATGCGGTTCGCGGTGGGGCTCGCTGAGGGCGCGCGGGGGGTGACCAGTCCGAACCCGCCGGTGGGGTGTGTGGTGCTCGACGCGGCGGGGGAGCGGGTTGGGGAGGGGGCGACGAGGCCGCCGGGTGGGCCGCACGCGGAGGTGGTGGCGCTAGCCGAGGCAGGCGCGCGTGCCAGGGGCGGTACCGCGGTCGTCACCCTGGAGCCCTGTGCGCACTACGGCCGCACGCCTCCCTGCACCGATGCCCTCATCGCCGCGGGCATCGCGAGAGTCGTCTACGCCGTCGCCGACCCGAACCCCGTCGCGTCCGGAGGTGCCAGGACGCTCGAGGGCGCGGGCGTCAGCACCCGGGGCGGCCTGCTCGCCGACGAGGTCGCCAAGGGGCCGCTGCGGGCCTGGCTGCACGCCGTCCGGCACGGTCGGCCGCACGTGACCTGGAAGTACGCCGCGACCCTCGACGGCAGGGTCGCCGCGGTCGACGGGACCAGCCGGTGGATCAGTTCCGCGGTGTCCAGGGCCGAGGTCCACGAGCTGCGCGGCCGCGTCGACGCCATCGTCGTGGGCACCGGAACGATCAAGGTGGACGATCCCGCGCTGACCGCCCGCGGCAGTGGTGGAACACCTGGGGCCCGGCAGCCGTTGCGGGTTGTCGTGGGACACACAGACCTGCCCGACACCGCCAGGGTCCTCGACGACTCCGCCGAGACGCTGCTGGCGCGCACCCACGACCCGGCCGAGGTGCTGGCCGCGCTGCACGCCCGCGGCGTCGTCGACGTGCTCCTCGAGGGCGGACCCACGCTGGCCGGGGCCTTCACCGGGGCCGGTCTGGTCGACCGGGTGCTGCTCTACCTGGCCCCCGCCCTGCTCGGCGCCGGGCCTGTGGCGTTGGGCGCATCGGGCGTGTCGACCATCACCGAGGCGCACCGGCTGGCCGTCGAAGAGGTCACCATGAGCGGACCGGACGTGCGGGTCTCCGCCGTCCCGGTCCGGGACTGAGGAGGAACACCGGTGTTCACCGGGATCGTCGAGGAACGCGGCGAGGTCGTCGCGGTCGAGCAGTTGGCCGACGCCGCGCGGGTCACCATCGCCGGGCCGCTGGTCACCAGCGACGCCAAGCAGGGGGACTCGATCTCCGTCAACGGCGTCTGCCTGACCGTCGTCGAGCACGGCGGCGGGTCGTTCACCGCGGACGTCATGCGTGAGACGCTGGTGCGCAGCGGTCTCGCCGGGATCGCCGCCGGGGACGCGGTCAACCTGGAGCGCGCCGCCGCGGTCGGGCAGCGCTTCGGCGGCCACATCGTGCAGGGCCACGTCGACGGCACCGGCGAACTGGTGTCGCGCTCACCCTCCGAGCACTGGGACGTGGTGCGGTTCGGCCTCCCCGCGAACCTGGCCAGGTACGTGGTGGAGAAGGGCTCGATCACCGTCGACGGCGTCTCGCTGACCGTGGTCGAGGTGGGGCCGGACTGGTTCACCGTGAGCCTGATCCCGGAGACGCTGCGCGCCACCACCCTCGGGCTGCGCGAGCCGGGGGACCGGGTGAACCTCGAGGTGGACGTCATCGCCAAGTACGTGGAGAAGCTGGCCGGGCCACACCTGGCCGCCGAGGAGGGGGACCGCAGGTGAGCGACTTCGCCGCCATCGAACGCGCCATCGCCGACATCGCCGACGGCAAGGCCGTCGTGGTGGTCGACGACGAGGACAGGGAGAACGAGGGCGACCTCATCTTCGCGGCCGAGAAGTGCACCCCGGAGTTGCTGGCCTTCATGGTCCGCTACACCTCCGGCTACATCTGCGTGCCGCTCACCGAGGCCGACTGCGCCCGGCTCGACCTGCCACCGATGTTCCACACCAACCAGGACGTCCGCGGCACGGCGTACACCGTGACCGTCGACGCCGCCGACGGTGTGTCCACCGGCATCTCCGCCGCCGACCGCGCGCACACGATCCGGCTGCTCGCCGACGAGGCGTCCACGCCCAAGGACTTCAACCGGCCCGGCCACGTGGTGCCGCTGCGCGCCAAGGAGGGCGGGGTGCTGCGCCGCCCCGGCCACACCGAGGCCGCCATCGACCTGGCCAGGATGGCCGGGCTGCGACCGGCTGGCGTGCTCTGCGAGATCGTGTCGCAGAAGGACGAGGGCGAGATGGCCCGCTACGACGAGCTGCGGGTCTTCGCCGACGAGCACGACCTGGCGATCATCACCATCGCCGACCTGATCGCCTACCGCCGCCGCACCGAGAAGCAGGTCGACCGGGTCGCCGAGGCCCGCATCCCGACCGCGCACGGCGCCTTCCGCGCCGTCGGCTACGACAGCCGCCTCGACGGCATCGAGCACGTCGCCCTCGTCTACGGCGACATCGGCGACGGCGAGAGCGTGCTGGTCCGGGTCCACTCGGAATGCCTCACCGGCGACGTGTTCGGCTCGCTGCGCTGCGACTGCGGCCCGCAGCTCGACGCCGCGCTGGAGGCCGTCGCCGCCGAGGGCCGCGGCGTGGTGCTCTACATGCGCGGCCACGAGGGGCGCGGCATCGGCCTGATGCACAAGCTGCAGGCGTACCAGCTCCAGGACGACGGCGCGGACACAGTGGACGCGAACCTCGCCCTCGGCGTCCCCGCCGACGCCCGCGACTACGGCACCGGCGCGCAGATCCTGGTCGACCTCGGGGTCAAGTCGATGCGGCTGCTCACCAACAACCCGGCCAAGCGGGTCGGCCTGGAGGGCTACGGCCTCGCCGTGGTCGACCGGGTGCCGCTGTCGGTGTGGCCGAACCCGGAGAACCTGCGCTACCTGCGCACCAAGCGCGACCGCATGGGCCACGAGCTGGGCAACCTGGAGCAGTACGAGATCGGCGCGGCGGGCGCGTCCGCGGCTGGTACCGGCGTCGGCGTCGGGGACGACGCGTGAGCGGCGAGGGCAGGCCGGAGCACGGCGTCCCCGACTGCACCGGCATCCGGCTCGGCATCGCGGTCACCCGCTGGCACGGTGAGATCACCGAGCAGTTGCTGGTCCGCGCGCTCGCCGCCGCCGAGGAGGCGGGCATCGAGGAGCCGACCGTGGTCCGCGTGCCGGGCGCGGTGGAGCTGCCGGTGGTGTGCCAGGAACTGGCCCGCCACCACGACGCGGTCGTCGCCCTCGGCGCGGTCGTGCGTGGCGGCACCCCGCACTTCGAGTACGTGTGCGACGCGGTGACCTACGGCCTGACCAGGGTGTCGCTGGACGAGTCCACGCCGGTCGGCAACGGGGTGCTCACGGTGAACACCGAGGAACAGGCCCTGGACCGAGCCGGGCTGCCCGGGTCGGCCGAGGACAAGGGCTACGAGGCGTGCGCGGCGGCCCTGGAGACGGCCCTCGTCGTCCGCGGCCTGCGCCAGCCGTGGACCGAGCGGGGCTTCGAGTGACCGCCCGCCCGCGCAAGGTCTGGTTCGTGACCGTGCCCATCGCGGTGGTCTTCATCGCGGTGTTCGCGATCGTGGCCGCCCTGCTGCGCGACAGCGGTACGGGGGTGTACTTCCAGGTGTCCGACCAGGTCGCGATGGTCGGCATCGGCGTACTGCTCGCCGCGGGCGTGCTGTGGCTGACGTGGCCGAAGGTGACCGCGGACGCGGACGGCATCACCGTGCGCAACCTCCTGGGCCGCACCCGCTACCCCTGGTCAGCCATCGTCTCCATCAGCTTCCCGGACGGCGCCGCCTGGGCCCGCCTCGAACTCCCCGACGACGAATATGTCCCCGTCATGGCGATCCAGTCACTCGACGGCGCCCGAGCCGTGACGGCGATCCGCGCACTACGCGGCCTGCACCGCGCGGCAGTGGGATCACCGGACGCCGCCGGGACCACGGGCTAGACCTGGAGGTAGGCGCGCTGGTGGCCAACCTGGTAGCAACCGGAGTAGTATCGGCGGTGTGAAGTTGAGTGTGAGTTTGCCGGAGGTCGACGTTCAGTTCATTGATGAGTACCTGGCGCGGTTCGATGCGGCGACCAGGTCTTCGGTGATCCAGCTCGCCATCGGGTTGTTGCGGGAGTCGTCGATGCGTGAGGAGTACGCCCAGGCGTTCGCCGAGTGGGATGGGTCCGACGATGCCGGGTTGTGGGAGTCGGCGGTCGCTGATGGGTCCTTGGTCGTCGATGCGGCGCGGTGATATCCACCTGGTCGATCTGGACCCCAGCCGGGGGTCGGAGGCGAACAAGGTCCGGCCCGCGGTGATCGTCAGCAATGACGCGGCCAACCAGGCGGCCCAGCGTGCCGGGCGCGGGGTGGTGACGGTCGTTCCGATCACGTCCAACACCGTGCGGGTGTTCCCCTTTCAGGTGCTGCTGCCCGCGGGT
Organism: Actinokineospora cianjurensis; assembly: GCF_003663795.1. NCBI lineage: Bacteria > Bacillati > Actinomycetota > Actinomycetes > Pseudonocardiales > Pseudonocardiaceae > Actinokineospora > Actinokineospora cianjurensis. The sequence goes on along the minus strand of NZ_RCDD01000002.1, from coordinate 954,408 downwards.
GACTGCGGCCTGGTCGCGGACTCGAAAGCCCAGGCCGAACAGGTCCGCTCGGTCGCCACCGCCCGGATCGGCCGCCGCCTCGGGCGGGTTCCGGCCCGGCTGTTGCCGTCGCTCGACGACGCCCTGCGCGTGCACCTCGGCCTCTGACCGCCCCGGATCGCCTGGTCCGGGCCTGTGCGGGTGGCCGCGCTGGTGGTCCACCCGGGTGGGTGGTTCCTGTGCGCGGACTGTGAAAACCCCTGATCGGTGAACCCGCCACCGCGCGGGGGCGTTGGCCTCGGTGTACCACTGGACTGATTTCCCGAGGAGGCCCAGCGTGACTGTCGTCGAACCCACCACCACCGATTCCCGCAGCCCGGCCCAGCCCGTCGAGCGCAACCGCAGGCAGGTGCTGTGCGGGCTGATGGTGGCCCTGGTGGCGCCCGGTGTGCTCGCCGCGTGCGGCACCAGCGATACCCCGGGCGGGACCACCACCCCCGCCCCGGGTACGACTGGCGGTAGCACCCCCACCGGCAGCGGCGCGACGACCGGCGGCGGTGCGACCACCGGCGGCGGGTCGACCGGGGCGCTGAGCACCGTGGCGGCCATCCCCGACGGCGGTGGTGTGCTGGTGAACAGCCCCTCCGGCGGGAAGATCCTGCTCGTCCGCTCCGGCAGCACGGTCGCCGGCTTCGACCCGTCGTGCCCGCACCAGGGCGCGACCGTCGACCCGCCCAAGGACGGCGTGATCACCTGTCCCCGGCACTTCAGCACCTTCAACGCGACCACCGGCGCGCGCGTCAGCGGCCAGGCGCAGACCGGCCTCAAGACCGTCGCGGTGAAGGTCGACGGCGACAGCGTCGTGCTGGCCTGATACCCCGGCTCACCCCTACCGTCGCTCCACAGTGGACGGTAGGGGTAAGCCGGACGGCCCCCGGACCCAGGTCCGTTCGGGTTATGGATTCACCGGATCCGGCGTGGTTGGGTCAGAGCTGACCATCACCTGCTCCGGGGAGGCCCCCATGCCGTCCATCCGTGTACTGGGCCTCGTCGCGGGGGTGCTGGCCGCGGGCCTGTTAGCCGCGCCGCAGGCCGCCGCCGACGAGCGACCCACCGCCGTCGTCTCCCTCGGTGACAGCGCGATCTCCGGGGAGGGCGCGGGCGACTACGAGCCGGGCACCCGCGGCGAGAACGGCAACTGGTGCCACCGCTCGGCCAACGCGCTGATCCACAAGACCCAGGTCGCCCAGCGCACCGTCAACCTGGCCTGCTCCGGCGCCGACGCGGCCAACGTGTCACTGGCCGACACCACGCACTACACCGAGGGCTCCCAGGCCCGCCGCCTGATCGACGTCGCCAAGGCCAACCGGGTCGTCGCCGTCGTGCTCCAGGTCGGCGCGAACGACGAACCGGCCTTCGCCGACACCCTCGTCGGCTGCATCAAGAAGTGGTTCAACCCCTTCGGCTCCGGCTGCGCCAAGGACCTGCGCGTCCAGTGGCCCGCCCGCCTCGCCGCGATGGCACCGAAGGTCGAGCGCGCCGTCGCCGACGTGAAAACCGCCATGCGCCAAGCCGGTTACGCCGACGGCAGCTACAAGTTCGTCATCACCTCTTACGCGTCCCCGGTGACCGAGAAGATGGACGCGATCAACCACGGCCCCCAGGGCTGCCCACTACGCCTCGCCGACGCCGCCTACGGCCGCACCGAGGCCGTCCCGCAGTTCGCTGACACGTACCGGGGTATCGCTGCCCGCAACGGTCTGTCCTACCTGGACATCTCCCGCGCCACCGAGGGCCACGAAGCGTGCAGTGGCGGCGAGAACTCCGCCACCGAGTGGCAGAACCGGGTCCTGGTCGACCCCTACGCCTGGGTCTTCGGCGGCCTCGACTCCGTCGGCATCCACATGGCCCAGCAGTCCTTCCACCCCAACGCCCGCGGCCACGCCCAACTGGGCCGCTGCCTCACCGAGTACCTCGCCACCACCACCCCCGCTGCCCGCTGCCTGACCGGCGCCGACGGCAACCTCCACGCCGTGGCCTGACCCCGCGTGCCCACGGCCCCGGGTCCACGTGGCCCCGGGGCCGCCCGCGTGATCGCCGGGGACGGGTGCGGTGGGTGAGTGTCGGTGGGCGGTCGTAGGGTTGGTGGTGTGCCTGATCCCTCCACCTACCGACCTTCGGCCGGGACCATTCCGGAAGCCCCAGGGGTCTACAAGTTCCGGGATCCCGGCGGCCGGGTCATCTACGTCGGCAAGGCGAAGAGCCTGCGGAGTCGGCTGAACTCCTACTTCGCCGACATCTCCTCGCTGCACCCCAGGACGCGGCAGATGGTGACGACCGCGGGGGGCGTCGAGTGGACCGTGGTGTCCACCGAGGTCGAGGCGCTGCAGCTGGAGTACAACTGGATCAAGGAGTTCGACCCGCGGTTCAACGTCCGCTACCGCGACGACAAGTCCTACCCCGTCCTCGCCGTCACCCTCAACGAGGACTACCCCCGCCTGCACGTCTACCGCGGTCCGCGCAAGAAGGGCGTCCGCTACTTCGGCCCCTACGCCCACGCCTGGGCCATCCGCGAGACCCTGGACCTGCTGCTGCGCGTCTTCCCGGCCCGCACCTGCTCCAAGGGCGTGTTCAAGCGGCACGGCCAGATCGGGCGGCCCTGCCTGCTCGGCTACATCGGCAAGTGCTCGGCGCCCTGCGTCGGGCGGGTCGACGAGGCCGAGCACCGGGGCATCGTCGAGGACTTCTGCGACTTCCTCTCCGGCAAGACCGACGCCATGGTCCGGCGGCTGGAGAAGGAGATGGGCGCCGCCTCCGCCGAGCTGGAGTTCGAGCGGGCCGCCCGGCTGCGCGACGACGTCGGGGCGCTCAAGCGGGCGCTGGAGAAGCAGGCCGTCGTGTTCGGCGACGGGACCGACGCCGATGTGGTCGCCTTCGCCTTCGACGAGCTCGAGGCCGCCGTCCAGGTGTTCCACGTGCGCGGCGGCCGGGTCCGCGGCCAGCGCGGCTGGGTGATCGACCGGCTCGACGACGCCGACGAGTCGCCGGTGGGCGCGCTGGTCGACCGGTTCCTCAGCCAGTTCTACGGCGACCAGGTCGAGCTGGCCGAGGAGGGCAGCCCGGTCCCGAAGGAGATCCTGGTCCCCGAACTGCCCGGCGACGCCGACGCGGTCGCCGACTGGCTCAGCGGCCTGCGCGGGTCCAGGACGGCGTTGCGGGTGCCGCAGCGCGGCGACAAGCGGGCGCTGATGGAGACCGTCGAGCGCAACGCGAAAGAGGCGTTCACCCAGCACAAGCTGCGCCGCGCGGGCGACCTGACCGCCCGCTCGGCCGCGCTGCAGGAGTTGCAGGACAACCTCGGGCTCGACACCGCGCCGCTGCGCATCGAGTGCGTCGACATCTCCCACATCCAGGGCAGCGACGTGGTGGCCTCGCTGGTGGTGTTCGAGGACGGCCTGGCCCGCAAGTCCGAGTACCGCCGGTTCGCGCTGCGCGAGGCCGCCACCGAGGGCGACGTCGCCTCGATCGCCGAGGTGGTGCGCCGCCGGTTCGCCAAGTACCGCGGCGAGACCGGCGGGCAGGACCCCACCCCGGGCGTCGACCCCGAGACCGGCAAGCCCAAGCGCTTCGCCTACCCGCCCAACCTGCTGGTCGTCGACGGCGCCGGACCGCAGGCCAACGCCGCCGCCGACGTGCTCGCCGACCTCGGCGTCACCGATGTCGCGGTGATCGGGCTGGCCAAGCGGCTGGAGGAGGTCTGGCTGCCCGGCGACCCCGACCCGGCGATCCTGCCGCGCACCAGCGAGGCGCTCTACCTGCTGCAACGCGTGCGCGACGAGGCGCACCGCTTCGCCATCGCCTACCACCGGCAGAAGCGGTCCACGAAGCTCACCGCCTCCGCCCTCGACGAGATCCCCGGACTCGGCCAGGGCCGCAAGGCGGTGCTGATCAAGCACTTCGGCTCGCTGAAACGACTGCGAGCGGCCAGCATCGACGAGATCAGCGGGGTACCCGGCATCGGGGTGGCCACCGCGAGGGCAGTGCACAGCGCGCTGGCGGGGGAGCCCGCCGCGCACCCGAGAGCAGGGGAACAACAGCAGTGAGCACCGATACGGGTGGCCCCGGCATCGAGGTCGCCGTCGTCACCGGACTGTCCGGAGCGGGCCGCAGCACCGCGGCCAAGTGCCTCGAGGACCTCGGCTGGTTCGTGGTGGACAACCTGCCACCCGAGTTGATCTCCACCATGGTCGAGCTCGGCGCGCAGGCGCGGGGGGTGATCACCAAGGTCGCGGTCGTGATGGACGTGCGCAGCCGCGCCTTCACCGAGGACCTCTCCTCGATCATCAAGGACCTCGACGCCAAGGGCTACCGGCCGCGCGTGCTGTTCCTGGAGGCCACCACCGACGTGCTGGTGCGCCGCTTCGAGCACGTCCGCCGCGGCCACCCCATGCAGGGCGAGGGCAGGCTCATCGACGGCATCGGCGCCGAGCGGGAACTGCTGCGCCCGCTGCGCGAGGAGGCCGACCTGGTCCTCGACACCTCGACGCTGTCGGTGCACCAGCTGCGCGCCAAGATCGAGGACGCCTTCGGCTCCGACGCCGCGGCCACCACCCGGGTCACCGTGCTGTCCTTCGGCTACAAGTACGGCCTGCCGATGGACGCCGACCTGGTGATGGACGTCCGCTTCCTGCCCAACCCGTTCTGGATCCCCGAGCTCAAGGACCAGACCGGCCGCGACTCCGACGTGCGCAACTACGTGCTGAGCCAGGAGGGCGCCGACGAGTTCCTCGACCGCTACCACGAACTCCTCCGCCTCATCGGCGCCGGGTACCGCCGCGAGGGCAAGCGCTACCTGACCCTGGCCATCGGCTGCACCGGCGGCAAGCACCGCAGCGTCGCCATCTCCGAGGAACTCGCCAGGCGCCTGGCCGACGAGGACGGCATGGCGGTCAAGGTCGTCCACCGCGACCTGGGGCGCGAGTGACCAACCCCGACCCGACACCCCCAGCCATAACCCCACCGGGCACCACCGCGCCGCAGTCGCGACCGGGCAGCACCGCGCCGTCGAACGGCGCTGTGTCGAACGGTGCTGTGTCGAACGCTGCCGCCGCGCCGTCGAACCGTGCCGCCGCGTCGAGTGGCGATGCGTCACCGGAGCGGCCGTTGCGGGCGGTGGCGCTCGGGGGTGGGCGGGGGTTGCACGTGACGCTCAGTGCGTTGCGGTTGATCACCGATGACGTGACGGCCGTGGTCACCGTTGCCGACGACGGGGGGTCGTCGGGGCGGTTGCGGCGGGAGTTGGGGTTGTTGCCGCCGGGGGACTTGCGGAAGGCGTTGACCGCGTTGGCGGGGGCCGGGGGGCCGTGGCCGGAGGTGTTCGAGCACCGGTTCGGGGGGACCGGGGCGCTGGCGGGGCACGCGGTGGGGAACCTGCTCCTCGCGGGGCTGCTGGAGGTCACGAAGGACCCGGTCCAGGCCCTCGCGGAAGCGGCCGCGCTGATGGGGGTCACCGGGCGGGTGCTGCCGATGTCGACCGGTCCGCTCGACATCGAGGCCGAGGTCACCGGGCTGGAGGAGGACCCGGACACGGTGCGGCGCATCAGGGGGCAGGTCGCGGTGGCCACCACGCCGGGGCGGGTCCGGCGGATCCGGCTGCACAACGCCAACCGCAAGGACGAGGCGCCCGCGGCGTGCCCGGAGGCGGTCGAGGCGGTGCTCGACGCCGACGTGGTGCTGCTCGGGCCGGGCTCGTGGTTCACCAGCGTGCTGCCGCACCTGCTCGTGCCGGAACTGCACGAGGCGCTCGTGCGGACCGCCGCGGCGCGGGTCGTGGTGCTGAACCTCGTCCCCCAACCGGGGGAAACCGCCGGGTTCTCCCCGGAGCGCCACCTCGACGTACTCTGCGAGCACGCGCCCCGGCTCCGGGTCGACGCCGTCATCGCCGACGCCGACTCCGTGCCCACCCCGGACCGGCTCCGACGTGCGGCCTCGGTGCTGGGCGCGGACATGTGGCTGGCGTCGGTGGCCGCCCCCGCGCGGCCGGACCGGCACGACCCGGCGGCGCTGGCGACCAGCCTGCGCCGGGCGATCACCTCGGTGAGGGCGCGCTGAACCCACCCGGCGCTCGTGGTGGGATGTACCGGCGCCCGAACCGGGGCTGGGAAAGGAGGACCCTGTGGCGATGACCGCCGCTGTCAAGGACGAGCTGAGCAGGCTGGCCGTTGCCAAGACCTGTTGCCGCCGCGCCGAGGTGTCCTCGCTGCTGCGCTTCGCGGGCGGCCTGCACATCGTCGCGGGCCGGGTCGTGGTCGAGGCCGAGTTGGACACCGGCGCCACCGCGCGGCGGCTGCGCAAGGAGATCCACGAGCTCTACGGCCACCACGCCGACGTGCACGTGATCACCTCGGGTGGCCTGCGCAAGGGCACGCGGTACGTGGTGCGGGTGGTCAAGGACGGCGACGGCCTCGCCCGCCAGACCGGGCTGCTCGACCCGCGCGGCCGACCGGTGCGCGGACTGCCCGCCCCCGTGGTCTCCGGCGGGGTGTGCGACGCCGAGGCGGCCTGGCGCGGCGCGTTCCTCGCGCACGGCTCGCTCACCGAGCCCGGCCGCTCGTCCGCGCTGGAGATCACCTGCCCCGGCCCCGAGGCCGCGCTGGCCATCGTCGGCGCCGCCCGCCGGATGGGCATCGCCGCCAAGTCCCGCGAGGTCCGCGGCGCCGACCGGGTGGTCGTGCGCGACGGCGACGCCATCGGCGCGCTGCTGACCAGGCTCGGCGCGCACTCCAGCGTGCTCGCCTGGGAGGAACGCCGGATGCGCCGCGAGGTCAGGGCCACCGCCAACCGGCTGGCCAACTTCGACGACGCCAACCTGCGCCGCTCCGCCAGGGCCGCCGTCGCCGCCGCGGCCAGGGTCCAGCGGGCGATGGAGATCCTCGGCCCCGACGCCCCGGAGCACCTGACCGCGGCGGGGGAGTTGCGGCTGCAGAACAAGCAGGCGTCCCTGGAGGAACTCGGCCAGCTCTCCGACCCGCCGATGACCAAGGACGCCGTCGCGGGCCGCATCCGCCGCCTGCTCGCCATGGCCGACAAGCGCGCCAAGGACCTCGGCCTCCCCGACACCGAGTCAGCCGTCACCCCCGACATGCTCGAAGCCGACGCGTAGTCCGTCACCTGGCCGTGTGATCTGGCTCTCGCCGGGTATCTGGTGCTGGATCCCCCTCCTCCTGACTTCCGGGAGCGCGGGTGCCGCTTGGGGGAGGGGCACCCGTGGGGGGAGAAGTGGAGTGGAGTCCGCCCGGCGTGGGGGCTGGCGGACTCCACTCCACTGTTATCCGGGGACTGCACCGGTTCCGATGTGGGCGATTCGGTCACAGCGTTGAGGTGCTTGCCCCTCCGACTACGCGCTCGTCGAACAGTTGTCCCTGGCCGCGCGGTCTGATTCGATAAAGAGAGACCGCTGACCTCGTGACCTGCGCGCGGACTGGTGAACGCTAGGGTTCCTGGGAGGGCGGATGCTTCCGCCGGGCCCGTTCGGCCCGGCCAACCAGTCGCAGAAACGAGGAGACCCAGGTGACGGTTCGCGTAGGTGTCAACGGTTTCGGTCGGATCGGTCGCAACTTCTGGCGAGCCGTGCAGGCGAGCGACCACGACATCGAGATCGTGGCCTTCAACGACCTCGGTGACGTCGCGACCATGGCGCACCTGCTCAAGTACGACAGCATCCTGGGCAGGCTGCCGCAGGACGTGTCGGTGGTGGCCGAGGGCATCAAGGTCGGCGACACCACCATCAAGGCGCTCGCCGAGCGCGACCCGGGCAAGCTGCCCTGGAAGGACCTGGGTGTCGACGTCGTCGTCGAGTCCACCGGGTTCTTCACCAAGGCCGCCGACGCCCGCAAGCACGTCGACGAGGGTGGCGCCAAGAAGGTCATCATCTCCGCGCCTGCCAAGGGCGAGGACCTGACCGTGGTGCTCGGCGCGAACGAGGGCCAGTACGACGGTTCGCAGACGGTGATCTCCAACGCCTCCTGCACCACCAACTGCCTGGCGCCGCTGGCGAAGGTCCTGCACGACGCGTTCACCATCGAGCGCGGCCTGATGACCACGATCCACGCCTACACCCAGGACCAGAACCTGCAGGACGCCCCGCACAGCGACCTGCGCAGGGCCAGGGCGGCCGCGCTCAACATCGTGCCCACCTCGACCGGCGCCGCGAAGGCGATCGGCCTGGTGCTGCCCGACCTCAACGGCAAGCTCGACGGCTACGCGCTGCGCGTCCCGGTGCCGACCGGCTCGGCGACCGACCTGACCGTCACCCTGGGCCGCGACGTGACCCTCGACGAGGTCCAGGCCGCCTACCAGGCCGCCGCCGACGGCCCGCTCAAGGGCATCCTGCGCTACAACACCGACCCGATCGTCTCCGCCGACATCGTCACCGACCCGGCGTCGTGCATCTACGACGCGCCGCTGACCAAGGTCAGCGGGAACCTGGTCAAGGTCGTCGGCTGGTACGACAACGAGTGGGGCTACTCCAACCGCCTCGCCGACCTGACCGCGCTCGTCGCCTCGAAGCTGTAGAGGGGTCCCGGGGTGAAGACTCTCGACGACCTGCTCGCCGAGGGCGTGTCCGGTCGGCGCGTGCTCGTGCGCGCCGACCTCAACGTCCCGCTCGACGGTGACGTGATCACCGACGACGGCCGGATCCGCGCGTCGCTGCCCACCATCACCCGCCTCGCCGAGGCCGGTGCCCGGGTGATCGTCGCCGCGCACCTGGGCCGCCCCAAGGGCGCGCCCGAGGCCAGGTACTCGCTCGCCCCGGTCGCCGAGCGGCTCGGTGAGCTGCTCGGCCGCCCGGTCGCCCTGGCCACCGACGTGGCAGGCGAGTCGGCGGCGGCCACCACCGCGAGCCTCGCCGACGGTGATGTCGCCCTGCTGGAGAACGTGCGGTTCGACCCGCGCGAGACCAGCAAGGACGCCGCGGAGCGGGACGCGCTCGCCGACGAGCTCGCCGCGCTGGCCGACGCGTTCGTCTCCGACGGGTTCGGCGTGGTGCACCGCAAGCAGGCATCGGTCTACGACGTGGCCACCAAGCTCCCGGCCTACGCCGGTGGCCTGGTGCTCGCCGAGGTCGAGGTGCTGCGCAAGCTCACCGGCGACGCGGCCCGCCCGTACGTGGTGGTGCTCGGCGGCTCGAAGGTCTCCGACAAGCTCGCCGTCATCGAGTCGCTGCTGCCCAAGGTGGACGCGATCCTGGTCGGCGGCGGCATGTGCTTCACCTTCCTCGCCGCCGAGGGGCTCGGGGTGGGTGACTCGCTGCTCGAGGCCGAGATGATCGACACCTGCAAGCGGCTGCTCGCCGAGCACCCGGAGAAGATCCTGCTCCCGGCCGACGTGGTGATCGCCGACGCGTTCGCCGCCGACGCCAACACCCACACCGTGCTCGCGGCCAACATCCGCGAGGGCTGGAAGGGCCTCGACATCGGGCCGATCACCGTCGAGCGCTACAGCGAGGTCATCGCGGGCGCGGGCACGGTGTTCTGGAACGGCCCGATGGGCGTGTTCGAGCTCGCCCCGTTCGCCGAGGGCACCAGGGGCGTCGCCGCGGCGATCGTCGCCGCGGACGCCTTCTCGGTGGTCGGCGGCGGCGACTCGGCCGCCGCGGTCCGGCTGCTCGGGCTGCCGGAGGACGGGTTCTCGCACATCTCCACCGGTGGGGGAGCGTCGCTGGAGTTCCTCGAGGGCAAGGACCTGCCCGGCGTCCAGGTCATCGAGACCGGGGTGGGTGGCTGATGGCCAGGCAGGTGCTCGTCGCGGGCAACTGGAAGATGAACCTCAACCACCTCGAGGCCATCTCCCTGGTGCAGAAGATCGCCTTCTCGCTGCCGGAGAAGTACTACGCCAAGGTCGAGGTGGCGGTGCTGCCGCCGTTCACCGACATCCGGTCGATCCAGACCATGGTCGACGGCGACAAGCTGCTCCTGCGCTACGGCGCCCAGGACATCTCGCGCCACGACTCCGGTGCCTACACCGGTGAGGTGTCCGGCCTGATGCTGGCCAAGCTCGGCTGCTCCTACGTCACCGTGGGGCACTCGGAGCGGCGCGAGTACCACGCCGAGACCGACGAACTGGTGAACTCCAAGGTCAAGGCCGCCCTCAAGCACGGTGTCGCGCCGATCCTGTGCCTGGGTGAGCGGCTGGAGGTCCGCGAGTCGGGCGAGCACGTGGCGCACTGCGTCGCGCAGCTCGTCGCCGGTCTCAAGGGGCTCAAGGCCGAGCAGGTCGCCAAGGTCGTCGTGGCCTACGAGCCGGTCTGGGCGATCGGCACCGGCAAGGTCGCCACCGCGGCCGACGCGCAGGAGGTCTGCGGCGCGCTGCGGGCCGCGCTGGCCGAGAAGTACGGCGACGAGGTCGCCGGTACCGTCCGCGTGCTCTACGGCGGGTCGGTGAAATCGGGCAACATCGGCGAGTTGGTGGCCCAGGACGACATCGATGGCGCGTTGGTCGGCGGCGCGAGCCTGCAGGCCGACGAGTTCACGAAACTGTGCGCGATGGCCGCGGGCGGACCGCTGCCGTAACGCTGTTCTCGCAGGTCAGGGCGTCGGGAATGAGTCATCCCGGCGCCCTGTCGCATTTCTGCGTACATGCAGGTGCACGTGCGGACGCCTCGGTCGATGCCGGTCGCGGGGAAACTGGTAACGGGCTGGGCACGCCACGTCGGGGCGGTGGTCGAACACGGGCGGGTCACCGGGTAATCTGAGGTCTCAACCACACGACCGCGAGGACCCGATGATTCTGACGCTGCAGATCGCTCTGATCGCCTCCAGCCTTCTGCTGATCCTGCTGGTGCTGCTGCACCGCGGCCGCGGTGGCGGTCTGTCCTCGCTGTTCGGCGGCGGCATGCAGTCGAGCCTGTCCGGGTCCAGCGTCGTGGAGAAGAACCTGGACCGGGTCACCCTGTTCGTCGGCGCGGTGTGGATCATCTGCGTCGTCGGCCTCGGCCTGCTGGTCAAGATCAGCTGAACCCCGCGCAGGCGGTTCGGCGGTCCATGAAGAGAGCGACGGACGCGGCACAGCCCCGCGTCCGACCACGTGGTGGGGGTGTGAACGTCAATGGCCGGTGGTAACGCGATCCGGGGTACCCGGGTCGGTGCTGGTCCCATGGGTGAGTCCGAGCGCGGGGAGTCCGCGCCTCGGCAGCGGGTGTCCTACTGGTGCGCCAACGGCCACGAGTCGCGGCCGTCCTTCGCGCTGGAGGCCGAGAAGCCGGAATCCTGGGACTGCCCGCGCTGCGGCCTCCCAGCGGGCCTGGACGAGCAGGCGCCACCGAAGGCGCCCCGCAACGAGCCCTACAAGACCCATCTCGCCTACGTCAAGGAGCGCCGCTCCGACGCTGACGGTGAGGCGATCCTGGCGGAGGCGCTGGCGAAGCTGCGCGCGAGGCGCGAGGGCTGAGCTTGACGCCCTCCGGGGCGAGACGGTGTGGTGGGTAGTGCCGATGGCCCCGTGTCCTGGTGGACGCGGGGCTGTTTGCTGTGGTGGGGCTGCTCGAGGGGTGGAGTCAACTTGCGCCTTATGTGCGTGACGTGGGTCACGATCTAGCGCTCGGGTGGTTATACCCGTCGTAACCATGCAGGTGCTGGTAGTGCAAGATGTGGGCGGCGCCAGTCGACTTCGAAGGGTACCCAGTGAGCATCGCTCAACCGATTGGCTTCGAACCCAATCCCGTCTTTGACGTGCGGGTTAACCCGCACGCGGACGTCCTGGATCGAGTCGAGCGGACGCTCGACGTCGTTCTCGACAGAGCTTCCGTCGTTTACGGGATCTACGGCGCAACTGAGGGCTTCCGCACGACGGGGGGTACTTGGGTCCGCGTGGAGCGCCGTGGGCGGCTGCGGATCAACAGTGCGGTGTGGGTCGGTCTCGAGGCCGCCGCGACCATCCGTGGGGTGAAGAAGCCCGAGTGGTTCCAAGGCGCCACTTGGGTCGATCATGATCGGGACGTCGTCTGGCGCGCTGACGAGGTCGAACTGGTCACTTCGCCGATTGTCGCCACCAGCGAGGAAGCGGGGGCGCTGCCGGACTCATGGTGGACGAGCCTGCGGGAATCATTGGACGCGTTGGGAGCGCACACCACCGAACGCGTCGGGATGAGCCAGAAACACCTCACCCACCGTATCACTGAAGTCTTCGGCGATGTCGACACCCATGTCGATGAATGGGCGACCGCGCACACCGACGTCCACTGGGGGAACCTCACCACCGATGGTCACCTGCTCGACTGGGAGGATTGGGGTGCGGGTCCAAGGGGGCTCGACGCGTCGTGCCTGTGGCAGGCTTCTCTGCCGAACAGGGCCGTTGCGGATCGGGTTCGTCGTGAGTTCGCTGACGACATGACGACCCGATCGGGAAAACTCGCGCAACTGCTCCAGTGCGCGAATGCGGTCCGCGTCGCCGCCCGGCGCGGGGAATCGACTCCGCTGTCGGAGGCCGCGCAGGCGGCGGCGGACGATCTGCTGGTCGAGCTTCGTTCAACCTGATCTCGGGTGCGGGGTCAGGCCCTGGTACCCGCTCGCCAACTCCGCGGTGAGTTCGCCGCACAGTCCGGCGTTCAGGAAGACCTCAGCCAGCTTTCCGACCTCCGGTCCTATCGTGTGGTTCGCCTCAGCGAGGTTCACGGGGTTACCTGACAGCAGAAGGCGGATCGCTACTTCGGCGGTCTTGGCCAGTTCCATCTCCTTGCCTGCCGCGCGCACCACGATCCGGTCGTCGGCCACCTGGATGCTCGGCGGGAACTCGGTGACGCACACGATGTCCTCGGCGGGACCGAATGTGCCGAACGTGCGCACGTGACGGTGTGGAGGTCGGTTCGCCAGGCGACGCCAGAGAAACTCTCGCGGCTCGAACTTCGCGAGCATGTCAGGGATGGCCGACGCAAGGGAGGCGGCCTGCTCCGCCTTCGCGACTCCGTCTCCCCACTTAGCCAGATCGGTGCGGAAAAGCGGGTTCTCTCGGGACTGGTCCGCGAGCCAGCTGATTCAGTCGACACCTGTGCGGTTAACGAAACCGAACGTGATGTGGAGGCTGTGTCCCGCGCCCCGGTCGGTTCGGGTGGCCTGGTGCCAGTACCCACGAGGGATGTGCATGACGTCGCCTGGGCTCATGGTGCCCGACCAGACCAGCTCCTCACTCGGCGTGCGGTTGGCCTCGGAGTCGCGATACATCGGGACCTCGCGAGACGCGCCACGCACCTCCCATGACTTGTCGCCGCTGAGCTGCAAGATCAGTACATCGTGGTCGTCCCAGTGGAGATTGAATCCCGCCGCGTCGTGGGTAGTGAGGTAGGTGTTGACCTGTACCAGTTCGTGCGCCCACCACTGCAAGGCTCGGCAAGCCGCCTCCATCGTGGGGTCGAACGTGTCGAACGAGTCGAGCACGATGGTGCAGCCGTCCTTGATCAGCCGCCCGACGCGGTCCATGTTCGCCATCGAGGTGCTTTGCCCGCGGCGGGTCACAGCGTCGGTCAGGAAGGCGTCGGGGTGGAGCTCCTTGCCTGCCTTGAAGAAGCGGAGTTGAGGGATGGCGAGGCTGCGCCGCATCATGGTGTCGAGCAGGTTGGTCGGGGTCAGAAGGCGCAAACACAGGTCCGTGTCCGGGATCGTTCCCCGTGCGAACTCCTTTCCCAGTAGCTGGGCTCCGTTCCAGCCCAGGGCCTTCTCTATCGCTGATACCAGGCGATGGTCCATAGGGTGTCTCCCTGTCGTTGGACGCAGGGGCAGGCCAGCACGACGTTGGGCCAGCCTGCCCCTGCGATAGAACTAGTCGGCCTCGGGCATGTTCAGGCCGTCGCCGCCCGCGTCGCCGTGACCGTCACCGCCGCCGTCCTTGGACGGGTCGCCCTGTGCGGCGTCGAACCGCCCCTGCACTGCGGGCAGGTCGGCAACGCGGATGACCAATTGCTCCTCCATGTTTCTTCACCTCCTCTCGTCATCGTTGACTAGGCTTGTGGCGAAATAGTGGGAGGTCTACCGCTTTTCGGGTGGTCGCGCCGTGACCATACGTGTGACACAGTCGAACGCGTCAGACAGCACGCAGAACCCCGGCAAAGCGAGAATCGGTTGCTTCTAAGTTGGCAGGATGGAAGCTCTCGATCGCCGTCACCACCTTTTCGAATTTGCCGCTAAGGTGCCATATGGGCGAGCTGACATCAAATGGGTCTTTGCGGTTCAAGCGATTGCGCACGCGAGATGCAACCGGCACCAACTGACCGGGTTCGCGCGGTAGGGGACTCCGCGCGAACCCGGCTTGAGCGCGATCGGCAATACCCGGCGCTTGCCGGGATCAAGCCGTCCCGCCACCCGCATGCAGCCAGGGGATGCTGCCGCGGGGCGGTCCGAGCGAGACCTAGTTGTGTGCAGGTCATCTAGGTCAAGCCCTGCTCGTGGATGCCCGACGACTAGCAGACTCGACCTTGCTAGCCGCCGGGCGGGCTCGAAGTTGCGTCTTGCCAGGTGCCCCATCCGGCCGAACAATCAGAAGCCACTAGGAGGCAAGCGATGGGCCATTTGGACGATCCCGGATTGGATGCCCTACCGACCGAAGGTGTCAGCGCGGCAGTCGCGCTGAGACGGAAGGCGCTCAACTGGGCACAGCGCAAGCTGGCGGCAGTGTCAGCCGTCTCACTCAGCCTCTTGAAGAAGGTGAGACTGGAGCGGCGCCACCGTCGCCCGCGTTCATTGCCGCCGTGTCCCGCGCTCTCGGTACGGGTGCTGCCGAGTTGATGAGTCTTCCTTTGCGCCCTGACGGCAAAACGGGATACCAGTCTCACAGCGGGATCGGCCCGCTTCGACGTGAATTGTCGGCCTACAAGCAGGACGCGGGCAATATCCACGAGCTTGACTCGTTCGCAGACTTGGCGGCCCGGGTCTCGCACGTTTCTGAGCTACGACACGCCGTTGCATTCGACCAATTGGGTTCCCGCCTACCCAGTCTTCTCTATGCGCTGCGCCTAAGATGGCAGCGCAGCGCAGGCGCCGAGCGCGAGCGGGTATTCAGCTTGTTGGCTGAGGCTTACTACGCCTCGTCTCAGTATGCCTATAAACTCGGGTACGTTGATCTGTCGTCTCTCGCGGTCGATCGGTACGAGTGGGCAGCTGCGCAGTCCGGCGACCAGTTGGCTGTTCTTGTTGGGGACTACCAGCGAGCAGGTGGACTGATCGGCACGGCCGACTGGGACACCGCCCTCGTGCTGCTGGACAAGAGCCGCGCAAGCCTTGAGGCGCAGGTAGGAGGCTCCGATCCGGCAACCCTCGCCATGTGGGGGAATCTTCACCTCAAGTCCGGGTTGGCTGCCGCACGTGCTGGCAACCAGGAGTTGGCAGATGCACACCTGACGGAGGCGCGCGAGACGACGCAGCGCATCGGCACTGATCGAGACGATTACCGCCTGTGCTTTGGTCCAACCAACGTGGACATCTGGAGCGTGGGACTCGCCGTGGAGTTGTGCAACGGCGCTGAGGCAGTGCGGCGATCAGCCAACATCCGAATTCCCGAAGGACTCCCCGAGAGCGCGCTGGGCACTACTTCATCGACCTCGCCCGCGGCTACCTCTACAACGGCGATCGCAACAAGTCGCTGACGGCCCTTGATCGCGCTAGAAGGATCGCACCGGAACAGACGCGACATCATGCGATGGTTCACGAGACGGTGCGCACCCTGCTTGGCCAGCAGATGCGCAGCATCGACACAGTGGCTGGGTTTGCGGCTTGGGCTGGCGTCCGACACTGACTGTTGAACGCCGCAGGTGTGGGCAGGGCAGCGCAACGAGTCTCACCCAGCGTGTCGACGACCGGACGCACAACGCGTGCCAACGACACCAGTCTACCCGAGAAACCGCACGTCAACCCTGACACGGGGGGCCGTTCTGGTCCACAAAAGGTGATCATGGACTAGCACCATAAGACCAAAAGTAGGTGGACTTGTTTTGTGGGGGGACGGCACACGTAGCGTCGTTCGCGGCAGGGCCTGCTTTTCGGCCCCTGCTTTGCGGTTCTGCCCGGGTGTCGTAGGGCACCGAGAGCCACCGACAGACCGCTCCCAGCGAACCACAGGCTGTGGATAACCCACCCACCCACACCAGGCAAGACAGACAGCTGCCCCGCGTTCACGAGGAACGCGGGGCAGCCTTCGAGCGGGGATCAGTAGCGGAACGCGCTGATCAGGGTGCGGAGGTCGGCGGAAGCCTCGCTCAGGGTCTCCGCGGTGCGCTTGGCGGCGCTGGCGGCGGAGCTGGTGTCCTCGGTGGCGGTGGCGAGGCCGCCGATGCCGTTGCCGATCTGGACGACGGCGTTGGCGGTTTCGTGGACGTTGCGGCTCATCTCGGCGGTGGTGGCGGTCTGCTCCTCGACGGCGGCGGCGATGACGGTCTGGGTGTCGCAGATGGAGCTGACGACCTGGCCGATCTGGTGGATGGCCGAGGTGGCCTCCGCGCTGCCCTGCTCGATGGCCTTGATCCGGCGGATGATGTCCTCGGTGGCCGTGGCGGTCTGCTGGGCCAGTTCCTTGACCTCACCGGCGACCACGGCGAAGCCCTTGCCGGACTCGCCTGCGCGGGCCGCCTCGATGGTGGCGTTGAGGGCCAGCAGGTTGGTCTGCTCGGCGATGGAGCTGATCAGCTTCACCACGGCGCCGATCTCGGCGGTGGCCTCACCCAGGGCGGCGACGGCCAGGTTGGCGGTCTCGGTGTCGCGGACACCGTCGGTGGCGACGTCGGCGGCGCGGCTGGCGTTCTGGGTGATCTCGTCGATCGCGGCGCGCATCTGCTCCGAGGCGCTGGCCATGGCGGTGACCATGTTGGACACGTCGGTGGCGGTCTCGTTGATCGAGTTGGCCTCCAGGCTGGTCTCGCCCGCGGTCTCGGCGAGCTTGCCGCTGACGGTGGTCAGCTCGCTGGACGCCCCGGCGACCTCCTCGGCGCGGGCGGCGACCCGACCGATGAGCTCCTGGGTGCGCTCGGCGAGCAGGTTGAAGCCGTTGGCGACCTCGCCGAGCTCGTCGGCGCGGCCCTGCTCGATGCGCTGGGTCAGGTCGCCACCGGCGATCCCGGCCAGCCCGGCGCGCAGCCTGCTCAGCGGCTTGGTGATCGAGCGCACCAGCAGCACGGTCAGCCCGGCACCGGTGAGGAACGCGGCGATGGCCAGCAGGATGGTGGTGAGCACGCCCTCGTTGGCGCGGGTACCTGCCGTCGCGATGGCCGCGGCCGACTCGGCCTCCACGTCCTGGACCAGCACGTCGATCCGCGCGGCGATCTTGTTGAAGATCTCGATCTCGTCGACCGCGACCAGTTCGTTGGCCTTGAGGTAGTCGGCCCACGCGCCGGAGCGGTAGTCGCCGACGATCTCCTCGTCGAGCTTCATGAAGTCGCCGAACAGCCCGGAGATGGCGGTGATGTCGGCGGTCTGGTCGGCGTCGAGGCCGAAGGACTGCAGCGCCGCGAGCTCCTTGCGGAACGACTCGGCGGAGGCCAGGAAGGTGGCGCGCGCGCCGGTCGTGTCACCGGTGGCGTTGGGCACCGCCCGCATCACGTCGAAGGCGTAGGCGGTCTGCCAGCCGTTGAAGTCACCGGACCGGAACTTGACCTGCATCGCCAACTGGGTCAGCTGCCTGGCCCTGGCGATCTCGTTCGCGGACTCGCGTTCGCGCTCCATGCCCGACACCGCGACCGTCGCCAGTGCCGCCAGCAGCACCAGCAGCACGGCCATCGCCGCGCCTACCCTGACACCGACCCGCAGGTCCGAGATTCGCTTCAGCATGTGCCACCGTTCCACTCGCGCGGATTCACCGCGGGTCTTGGCTCCGATCGCCAGGCCCTTCGGCGGGTGGTGGTGGAAGTTGAGGCGAACGCACCGACATGCCCCGATTGCGCTATCGGGCCGGTCAGTCCGCCAGCGGGTACCTGGCCCTGACCTCGAAACCCCCGTTGTCGGTGGGCCCTGCGTGGAAGCTGCCGCCGAGCAACCCGGCCCGTTCACGCAGCCCCAGCAGGCCGTGGCCGCCCGAGGGCAGGGTGCCCACGTGCCGCCGCCGCGGCGGGTCGTTGCGGATCTCCACGACCAGGGCGTCCGCGTCGGCGACCACCCGGACCGAGGTCCACGAGCCGGCCGCGTGCTTGCGCACGTTGGTCAGCGCCTCCTGGACCGTCCGGTAGGCCGCGCGCGACACCGGGCCGGGCGTGTCGGCCGGGCAGGCGTCCATGGACAGCCGGATGTCGGCGCCCTGGGTCAGGTCGGCGATGTCCTCCAGGCCGGGCTGGGCCTCGTCGTCGTCCACCCCGGAGCGCAGCACCCCGACCAGTTCGCGCAGCTCCTCCAGGGTCTTGGTGCTCAGCGACCGGATGGTCTCCGCGGCCTCCCTGGTGGCCGGGTCGCGCACGTCGACCTGCATGGCGCCCGCCTGCATCGCGATCAGCGTCACCTGGTGGGAGACCACGTCGTGCATCTCCCTGGCCAGCTTCGCCCGCTCCGCCGAGCGCACCGTCGCCGCGTGCAGCCGTTTCTCCCGCTCCCGGCTGCGGGCCAGTTCCTTGAGCCGGGTGGACAGCTCCTGGCGCACCGCGAACAGCAGCCCGATGGCCACCGGCATGCCCGCCACCAGCACCCCGTAGACCACGTCGCGCAGGTGCTCGCGCCAGGTCAGGTCCAGGAACGCCGACCACGGCCACAGCATGAACCTGCTGATCCCGACCAGCGCCGCGCCCACCGCGGTCTGCCAGCTGATCAGGTGCCGCCTGGCCAGCGTGCCCAGCGCGATCATCGCCGAGAGCTGGGCCCAGCCCGCGAGGAAGCCGGGGATGGTGATCAGCAGCGCCACCAGCGGCACGTGCCTGCGCAGCAGCATCGCGGGCAGCGTCAGCCAGGACAGCCAGTGCGAGTACCACGCGGCGTCCCCGCTCATCCCCGCGTACACGTCGAGCGCGGCGACGATCAGGGCCAGCGCGTCCGAACCCAGGTCGCGAACCGCCTTGCGTTCGCGTAAGCGGGCCAACGCGAGCGGTAAGCGCAACCGGGGCAGGGTGCCCGCGGTGAGCCGGGACCGGCGCTGGGGCGGCTCGGTGCTCTCGGGGCGGGCCTCCGGGCCGACGCTGTCGGGGGTCAGCATGGGCGTCCGCACGTCCGCGCCCCCTCCCGCGCCCGGACCGGGATCCGCGGCGACGACGTCACCCGGGTCGGGGTTCGCCGCCACCCGGGACCGGTCGTGCCCGCCCGCGCGCTGGGAGGGGACGCCACCGCGGGCGCTACCATTCTCCCGGTCCTGGGCCGGGCCGCTCCGGCGCTGTGGCATGGAACGCCCTTCCTGCGACGACCTGCCGCACGGTGCTTCGCCAGCGGAGCCGGGTCGCGGCGTCGCGGGGGTGGGTCGGTGTGTGGTGTGTCGTCACCCATCAAGACAGACAACACCGGCTCCGGGACGGCGCCCGCCCAACAACTGTGCGGGAGCAAACGCACGGTGCCCGATCGGAGCAGAGGGGAGGCGGCACGCCAGGTGCGCACGCTCATCGTCGACAACCACGACTCCTTCACCTACAACCTCTACCAGGCACTCGCCCGCCTCGACGGTGCCAGGCCAACGGTGGTGCGCAACGACGAGGACTGGGACCTCGGCGGTCTGGTCGACTTCGACAACGTGGTCATCTCCCCCGGTCCCGGTCATCCTGGCGTGCCCGGTGACTTCGGTCTCAGCCGGGCCGTGCTCGCGGCCGCGCGGCAGCCGCTGCTGGGGGTGTGCCTCGGTCACCAAGGGCTCTGCCTCCTCGCGGGCGCGCGCGTCGAGCACGCCCCGCAGGTGCGACACGGGCGGCTGTCAGAGGTACACCACGACGGGCGGGATCTGTTCCACGGTTTGCCCTCTCCGATGCGAGTCGTGCGATACCACTCTCTTGCCGCGGTAGACCTGCCGGACGCTCTAGAGGCAACGGCGTGGAGCGACGACGGTGTGCTGATGGGGGTCCGGCACCGGGGACGCCCGGCCTGGGGCGTGCAGTTCCACCCCGAGTCGGTCGCGACCGAGCACGGCGTCGACCTGCTGGCCAACTTCGAGGCGATGACCAGGCAGTGGTGGACCCGTCACCCCCGGGAGTCGGTCGCGGTCCGGTCGGCCCCCGTGCCCGCGCCGCCGGTAGTGGCGCCCGAGCCGGTGGCCGGGGTGGTGGTCACGCGGACCACGGTCGCGGTCACCGCCGAGGAGGTCTTCGCCGAGCTGTACGGGGACTCGGCGCACGCGTTCTGGCTGGACAGCGCCGCGGACGGGCGATTCTCCTTCCTCGGCGACGCGAGCGGCCCACTGGCCAGGGTCGCCACCGCCGACCTGGCCGCGGGCACGGTGACGATCACCAGCGCCGGGGGAGTGGCGGTGGTCGAGAGCGGGTTCCTCGACTGGCTCGACGCCGACCTCGCCGCGCACCCGGTGACCGCGCCGCCGCTGCCGTTCGACTTCGCCCTCGGCTGGGTCGGCTACCTCGGCTACGAGCTGAAGGCCGAGTGCGGCGGCGACCGGGCGCACCGCGCGCCCGACCCGGACGCCCAGGTGGTCTTCGCCGACCGGGCGCTCGCTTTCGACCACGAGACGGGTGAGGTCTACCTCCTCGCACTTGCCGGTGATGAGGAATGGCTTAGCGCTACCGCTGCTCGTTTGGAGCGGGTGCCCGCGTTGGCGCTACCGGTGTCCCCGGCAATAGAGGTCGAGTTGACCGCGCGGCACGACCGGCCCGAGTACCTCGCGATGATCGCCGAGTGCCAACGCGCGATCGGCGACGGCGAGACCTACGAGGTGTGCCTGACCAACGAGCTGACCGGGTCCGCCGACATCGACCCGTGGGACACCTACCGGGTCCTGCGCCGCGCCAACCCGGCCCGCTACGGCGCGCTGCTGCGCCTGGGCGGCCTGTCGGTGCTGAGCACCTCACCCGAGCGGTTCCTGGCCATCACCGCCGACGGCACCGTGGAGTCCCAGCCGATCAAGGGCACCCGCCCGCGCGGCGCGACCCCCGCCGAGGACGAGCGGCTGCGCCACGACCTGGCGACCGGGGAGAAGGACCACGCCGAGAACCTGATGATCGTCGACCTCGTCCGCAACGACCTCGGCGTCTACGCCGAGATCGGCTCCGTCGAGGTCCCCGGCCTGTTCGAGGTCGAGACCTACCCCACGGTCCACCAACTGGTCAGCACCGTCCGCGCCCGCCTCGCCGAGGGCGTGTCGGCGGTGCGCTGCGTCCGCGCCGCCTTCCCCGGCGGCTCCATGACCGGCGCCCCGAAGGAGCGCACGATGCAGATCATCGACCGCCTCGAACAAGGCCCCCGCGGCATCTACTCCGGCGCCATCGGCTACTTCTCCCTCACCGGCGCCGCCGACCTCAGCGTCGTGATCAGGACCATGGTGCTGCGCGACGGCCAGGTGTCGTTCGGCGTGGGCGGCGCGATCATCGCCCTGTCGGACCCGGCGGCGGAGTTCGAGGAGACGGCGGTGAAGGCGACGACGATGGTGGACGTGCTGGGGGCTCGCTTTCCGGGACGGGTTCCGTTGGGTGGCGGCCGGTCGCTGGGCTGAGGTGCGCCTGGGTTGAGGGGTGCCGGGCGGGTTCTGCGGGGGATCGCAGGTCGGTGGGGTGATCGCGGGTGGTGGCGGTCGGGCGTTCGGCTGGGGGTCATCCGGGGGTCATGGGGTGTCTCCTTTGGGTTGTCAGGATCCGGCCATGACGACCCCTTCTCTGTTCGTGCGCGCCGGTGTGGTGGCGGTGGCGGTGTTGGCCGTCGCGGCCGCGGTGCCCGGTGTGGCCGCCGCGCACCCGCACCAGCGTGAGTTCGACCTGCAGGCGCACCGCGGTGGGCTCGGGTTGCGGGTGGAGAGCAGCCTGAGCTCCTTCGGCAACGCGCTGCGCCTGGGTGTCAGCACCCTGGAGCTCGATGTGCAGATCACCGAGGACGACCAGGCGGTGGTCACCCACGACCGCCGCGTCGACGGCCGCAAGTGCCGCGACACCGCCCCCGCCACCGCGGGCGACCCGGAGTTCCCCTACGTCGGCAAGTACGTCAACACCCTCACCCTCGCCCAGGTCAAGACCCTGGACTGCGGCTCGACCCCGCTCGCCGGGTTCCCGCGCCAGGAGCTGACCCCCGGGTCGCGGATCCCGCTGCTGAGCGAGGTCTTCGCGCTGGTCGAGCGCTACGGCGCCGACGACGTGCGGTTCAACATCGAGACCAAGGTCGAGGCGGGCGCCCCGCAGGAGACCGCGCCGCGGGAGAAGTTCGTCCAGATCACCGCGCGGGAGGTCCAGGCCGCCGGGGTGTCGCGCCGGGTGAGCATCCAGAGCTTCGACTGGGGTTCGCTGATCCGCATGCGCCAGGTCGCGCCCCGGCTGCCCGTCGTCGCGCTGACCAACTACGACTTCCTGCAGACCGGTCAGCCAGGCAAGTCCCCGTGGCTCGGCGGTCTGGACATCGACGACTTCGGCGGCGACCCGATCAAGGCCATCAAGACCTTCGGCGCCACCGCGTTCTCCCCGGTGCACGGCTTCCCCCAGGGCGGCACCGTCAACGACCCCGGCTACCGCCCGTACGTCACCGCCGACCTCGTGCGCCACGCCCACCGCAACGGCGTCAAGGTCATCCCGTGGACCGTCGACGACGTCCCCACCATGGCCAAGCTGATCGACGACGGCGTGGACGGTCTCATCACCGACTACCCCGACCTGCTGCGCGGCCTGCTCGCCCAGCGCGGCTACCGCCTGCCCAAGGCGTACGCCTCCCCGTTCGACGTCCAGGGCCACCGCGGCGCGCGCGCCGTCCGCCCGGAGAACACCCTCGCCGCCTTCCGCTACGCACTGGCGAACCCCGCCGTGTCCACTTTGGAGCTTGACACCGGCATCACCGAGGACGGCGCCGTCGTCGTCATCCACGACCGCACCATCAACGGCTCGCACTGCGTCGACACCGCCCCGGTCCGCCCCGGCGACCCGGAGTTCCCGTACGTGGGCAAGCGGGTGCGCGACCTGACCCTCGCGCAGGTCAAGACCCTCGACTGCGGCTCCAAGACGCTCGCCGAGTTCCCGCGCCAGGTCGCCGTGCCCGGTGAGCGGATCCCGACGCTGGCCGAGGTGTTCGCCGCGGCCAGGGTCCGCTCCGACATCCGGTTCAACATCGAGACCAAGATCAGCCCCACCGCCGACGACACCGCGCCGTACGAGGTGTTCACCCGCAAGGTGGTCGGCGAGATCAGCCGCGCCACCGTGATCGGCCGCACCACCCTGCAGTCGTTCGACTGGCGCACCATCGAGCTGTCCAAGCGGATCCAGCCCCGCCTGGAGACCGTCGCCCTGGTGTGGCAGTACGGCCCAGCCGAGTGCGCCACCGTCGCCGACGAGTGCTCCCTGCAGGCCGCTTACGGCAACCCCGCGGTCAAGTCCCCGTGGACCGGCGGCCTCGACTGGTGGAAGTCGCGCGACCTGGCCAAGCTGGTCCGCCAGTCCGGCGCCTCGACCGTCTCGGCCAACTGGCAGGTCCACGACCCCGCCCAGGGCACCGTGGTCAGCCCTGACTGGTACCTGCGCCAGGACCCGTCCTACTTCCACGGCCCCGACATCGCGGGCCTGCACCGCAAGGGCCTCAAGGTGGTCCCCTACACCGTCAACGACGAGCCCACCATCCAGCACGTCATCGACCTCGGCGTCGACGGCCTCATCTCCGACGACCCCGACCTGCTGATCTCCGTAGCCAAGCGCAACGGGCTCCGTTAACTCCTCCCGCCACCCACCCCCTCATCCCCGCCCGGCATCGTCCCCGACCTGGCGAGTTCGCCACCGCTTGGGCGACACGACCGTCGCGGGAGCCTGTGAGCGGCTTGTGGGCGCTCGCTCCGCAACGACAGTGGCCGCACCTCGAAGTGAGGTGCGGCCACTGTCGTGTGTGGACTGTCAGCGCCCCGCGGCTGCCTTGTCCAGCAGCCAGAGGGTCAGCTCGCGGCCCTGCGCGCCCGCCGCCGGGAGGTCCACTTCGGACGCCCCGGACAGCGCGGTGGTGACCGCCTCGGCCTTGCTGGTGCCCGTGGTCATCAGCCACACCTGCGACGCCTGGCGGGCGGCCGGGAGGGTGAGGGAGATGCGGACCGGCGGCGGCTTCGGGCAGTCGCGGACCGCGACGACCGTGGCCTCGGTCTCGTGGACGGCGGGGGAGTCCGGGAACACCGAGAGCGTGTGCCCCTCCTCGCCGACCCCGGCCAGCAGGATGTCCAGCGTGACGCCGTCGAGTTCCTTGGCGTAGGCGGCCGCGGCCAGTTCGGCGTCGTCGCCGTACGGGCCGTCGGACGGGGCCACCGCGTGGATGCGGCCCTTGGGGATCTTGATGTGGTCCAGCAGCGCGGCCCTGGCCTGGGTCTCGTTGCGGTCCGGGTGCTTGCCGGGCAGGAACCGCTCGTCACCCCAGAAGATGTCCACAGTGGACCAGTCGATCGCGGTCGCCGCCGTGTTCACCCGCAGGTGCTCCAACACCGCCGTGCCGGTGCGGCCGCCGGTCAGCGCGATCGCGACCGAGGGCTGGGTGGCCTGCAGGTCGGTGATGGCCGTGACCAGCCGGGCCGCCGTGGCGCTGGCCAGCAGCGGTGGGTCGGTGTAGACGATCACGCGGTTCATGACTTCCCCTTGCCCGCCCTGGCGGGCGCCCTGGTGGAACCCGCGGCGCGCGGCTTCTTCGCCGCGCTCGTCTTCCCGGCCCCGTTCTTCGCGGCCGCGCCGCCGGAGTCCTTGGCCGTCAGCGCGGCCTCGGCGTCGGCCGCCGTCACCACCGGGGTGTCGTCCGGGGCGGCCGGGGCCTTCGTCGGCGTCTTCACCGGCGTGCGCCCGCGCACGACCTTCGCCAGCCCCTTGAGGGTCTCCTCGTAGGGCTCGTCCGGGTCGAGCCTGCGCAGCTCCTCCGACAGGCAGTCGCGGACCTCGCGCCGCTGCAACGCCACCCGGCGGGCGGGCTGGCCGGGCTGGGTCAGCGTGCCCACCTTGCCGTCGGGCCGCAGCAGCTCCACCGGACCGGACTTGCGCTCCAGCGCCACCGACACGATGCCCTGCCCGTTGGCCGCCTTCACCCGGCGCACCGGCACGTTCAGCCGCGCCGCCAGCCACCCGGCCAGCAGGTCGGTCGACGGCGAGTCGGCCTCACCGGTCACCGTCGCGTCGGTGACCTTCTCGTACGGCGGCAGGTCCAGCGAGGCGGCCAGCACCGCGCGCCACAGCGTCAACCTGGTCCACGCCAGGTCGGTGTCACCCTCGGCGTAGTGCTTCTGCCGGACCTCCAACGCCTTGATCGGGTTGCGCTCGGCGGCCGAGTCGGTGATCCGGCGCTGCGCCAGCCGCCCGATCGGGTCGTCGGCAGGCCGGGCGGGCGCCTCGAACGGCCACCACGCCACGACCGGCGCGTCCGGCAGCAGCAGCGGGATCACACAACTGGCACCGGCGTCGGCGAGCGCGCCGTAGAGCCGCAGCACCAGCACCTCGCTGGCACCGGCGTCCCCGCCGACCCGGATCTGCGCGTCCAGCCGGGCCGCCGCCTTGCGCGCGCCCCTGGCGACCACGATCACCCGGCACGGGTGCTCCCGGCTGGCGTCGTTGGCCGCGTCGATCGCGTCCTCGGTCTTGGCGCCGTCGTCGGTGACGATCACCAGGGTCAGCACCCGGCCCAGGGTGGTCGCGCCGCCCTGCTCGCGCAGGTGCACCAGCTTCGAGTTGACCTGCGAGGTGGTGGTCGAGGGCAGGTCGATGATCACGGTCGCCTCCTGTGCGATCGCGGGACACCCGCACCCGGTCGGCAGCCGGGGTGCGGGACTCGGGCGGCGCTCACGGGCGCCTCCAATGACGGCCGGTACGGGAAAGCATCTTCTCAGCGGACTCCGGACCCCACGTGCCCGACGGATAACCCTCGGGCTTGCCGGTGGTCTTCCAGTGCTTGAGCACCGGCTCCAGGATCTCCCAGGACAGCTCGACCTCCTGGTTGACCGGGAACAGCGACGGCTCGCCGAGCAGCACGTCGAGCAGCAGCCGCTCGTACGCCTCCGGGGACGACTCGGTGAACGAGTGCCCGTAGCTGAAGTCCATGGACACGTCCCGGACCTCCATCGCGTTGCCCGGCACCTTCGAGCCGAACCGCATGGTCACGCCCTCGTCCGGCTGCACCCGCACCACCAGGGCGTTCTGCCCCAGTTCCTCGGTGGCGGTGTCGTCGAAGGGCAGGTGCGGGGCGCGCTTGAACACGACCGCGATCTCGGTGACCCTGCGGCCCAACCGCTTGCCGGTGCGCAGGTAGAACGGCACCCCGGCCCAGCGGCGGGTGTTCACCTCCAAGGTGATCGCCGCGTAGGTCTCGGTGGTGGAGTTCTTGTCGAACCCCTCCTCCTCCAGCAGACCGGGCACCTTCTGCCCGCCCTGCCAGCCGCCGAGGTACTGCCCGCGCGCGGAGGTCTCGCCGAACGGACCCACCGCCTTGGTCGCCTCGAGCACCTTGGACTTCTCGGTGCGCAACGCCTTGGGGCGGAAGGAGACCGGCTCCTCCATCGCGGTCAGCGCCAGCAGTTGCAGCAGGTGGTTCTGGATCACGTCCCGCGCGGCGCCGATGCCGTCGTAGTACCCGGCGCGACCGCCGAGGCCGATGTCCTCGGCCATGGTGATCTGCACGTGGTCGACGTAGTTGGCGTTCCAGATCGGCTCGAACAGCTGGTTGGCGAAGCGCAGCGCCAGCAGGTTCTGCACCGTCTCCTTGCCGAGGTAGTGGTCGATGCGGAACACCGAGTCCTCGGGGAACACGTCGTTGACGATCTTGTTGAGCTGCCGGGCGCTGGCCAGGTCGTGGCCGAACGGCTTCTCGATCACCACCCGCCGCCACTGGTCGGCGCGCTGCGGCTTGGCCAGGCCGGAGCGGGCCAGCTGCTGGGTCACCACCGGGAACGCGCCGGGCGGGATCGACAGGTAGAACGCGTGGTTGCCGCTGGTGCCGCGCAGCTCGTCGAGCTCGGCGACGGTCTCGGCCAGCTTGTCGAACGCGGCGTCGTCGTCGAAGGTGCCCTGCACGAACCGGAACCCCTCGGCGAGGCGGTCCCACACCTGCTCCCGGAACGGGGTGCGGGCGTGCTGCTTGACCGCCTCGTACACCACCTGCCCGAAGTCCTGGTCCTCCCACTCCCGGCGGGCGAACCCGACCAGCGAGAAGCCGGGCGGCAGCAGGCCGCGGTTGGCCAGGTCGTAGATCGCGGGCATCAGCTTCTTGCGCGACAGGTCCCCGGTCACGCCGAAGATCACCAGCCCGCACGGCCCCGCGATGCGCGGCAGCCGCTTGTCCCGCTCGTCGCGCAGCGGGTTCACCCAGGCGCGGGTCACCGGCCGACCTCCGCCAGCGCCTCGACCAGGCGCGCCAGCCCGGCCGCGCGGTCGGTGAAGTGCAGCCGCAGCACCGGCCTGCCGTGGTCGGCGAGCACCTGCCCGTCGCCCAACGCCTGCGCCAGCTGGAGACCGCCGAGGGTGTACGGGCGCTCCGGCACCGCGATGTCCTGCTCCACCGCGCCGGTGATCTGCAGGAACACGCCGTTCTGGTGCCCGCCCTTGTGGTACTGCCCGGTCGAGTGCAGGAACCGCGGCCCCCACCCGAAGGTGGTCTGCAGCCCGGACGAGCGGGCCAGTTGCGTGCGCAGCAGCACCGCGGAGGCGTCGTCGAGCCGGTCGAGGTAGACCTGCACCGACACGTACCCGGCGGCCGGGGCGGCGGCGAGCAGCGCGTGCACCGCGCCTGCCAGCGAGTCC
This sequence comes from Actinokineospora cianjurensis, assembly GCF_003663795.1. Lineage (NCBI taxonomy): Bacteria > Bacillati > Actinomycetota > Actinomycetes > Pseudonocardiales > Pseudonocardiaceae > Actinokineospora > Actinokineospora cianjurensis. Next base: position 926,612 of record NZ_RCDD01000002.1, on the reverse strand, counting down.
GTCCCCTCCGGCAACAAACCCCCGGACGGGTGAACCTCGACCGGGCCGGAGACGAACGCGGGCGCCGGGGCGGCGGAGTCCGACGAGTCCAGCAGCGCGCGCGCCGCCTTCTTCGCCGCTTCCACGTCCGGCTGGTCGAACGGGTTGATGGCCAGCAGCCTGCCGACCACCGCCGTGGCGTACTCCCACAGCAGGATCAGCCCGCCGAGCGTGCCGGTGGTGCCGAGCACGGCACCGTCGGCAGGCGAGCCGATCGACACCGCGGTCGCGTCGTCGCCCGCGTTCGAGAACCCGGGCGACTGCGGGGTTTCCACGACGACCGGCAGCAGACCGGTGCCGCCCTTGCCGGTCGACTCGGCCACCAGCTGCTCGGCCCAGTCGCCGAAGCCCTTGATGCCGGACCCGGTGTCGGCGAGCACGACCTTCTCCGCACCGCGCGCGTGCGCCGCGCCCAACGCCGAGGCCAGCACGAGCGCCGGGTTGTCGTCGCTGTCGGCCGACAGGACGCCCACCGCGGCCTCGGCATCGTCGAGCAGGCCGGCCACGTCCGCGCCCGCGAGCCCGGCAGGCACCAAGCCGAACGCGGTCAGCGCCGAGTAGCGGCCACCCACGTCCGGGTCGGCCTGGAACACCCTGCGGTACCCGGCCTCCACCGACGTCTTCTCCAACGGGGAGCCGGGGTCGGTGACCACGACGATGTGCCGCGCCGGGTCGAGGCCCTCTTCGGCGAAGGCCGCCGCGAAGACCCGCCGGTGGCTGTCGGTCTCCACAGTGGACCCGGACTTGGACGACACCACCAGCACGGTACGGGCAAGCTCGCCCGCGAGCGCGTCGGCGACCTGGCCGGGGTCGGTCGTGTCCAGCACGACCAGCGGTACGCCTGCGGTGGCGGTGATGACCTCGGGGGCGAGCGACGAGCCGCCCATGCCCGCCAGCACCACCCGGTCGATGCCCTCGGCGGCCAACTCCGCGCGCAGGGCGTCGATCTCGGCGAGCAACGGGCGCGAACTGGTCGCCAAGGAGGTCCAGGAGAGGCGGACGCGCGCCTCCGACTCGGCGTCAGGGCCCCACAGCGTGGGGTCCTGCGCGGTGAGCCGGGACGCCACCCGGTCCTCGACCAGTTGACGCACGAGCGGGGCCGCCTCCTCGGCGAGCCGCTCGTCAACGATGGAAATTGCGACTTCTCCGGGGTGCGCTGCCATCTGCGGCGTCAGCCTCTCCTGGGTCCCTAGCTCTTGGCTGTGTCTAGCTGGCCCTGGACCGTCTCGAGCAACTCGGCCCACGACTTGTCGAACTTCTCCACACCCTCGGTCTCGAGGACGCGGTAGACGTCGGCGACATCGATCCCGACCGCGCTGAGCCGGTCGTAGACCGCCTGGGCAGCGTCGGCGGTGCCCGTGACGGTGTCACCCGTGATCTTGCCGTGTTCGGCCACCGCGTGCAGCGTCTTCTCCGGCATGGTGTTGACCGTGTCGGCCACCACCAGCTGGTCGACGTACAGCGTGGGGGAGTAGTCCGGGTTCTTCACCCCGGTCGACGCCCACAGTGGACGCTGCCGGTTCGCGCCGTCCGCGGCCAGGGCGTCCCAGCGCGGGCCCGCGAAGACCTCCAGGAACGCGGCGTACGCCAGGCGGGCGTTGGCCACGGCTGCCTGTCCGCGCAGCGCCTTGGCCTCGTCGGTGCCGATCTCGTCCAACCGCTTGTCCACCTCGGAGTCCACACGGGACACGAAGAAGGACGCGACGGAGTGGATCGAGCGCAGGTCGTGCCCGTTGGCCTTGGCCTGCTCCAGACCGGCCAGGTAGGCGTCCATGACCGCCCGGTACCGCTCGACGGAGAAGATCAGCGTCACGTTCACGCTGACCCCCTCGGCGAGGGTCCTGGTGATCGCGGGCAGGCCCTCCTCGGTCGCCGGGATCTTCACCAGCAGGTTGGGCCGGTCCACGGTCTTCCACAGGTCGAGCGCCTCGGCCGCGGTGGCGTCGGTGTCGCGCGCCAGGCCCGGGTCCACCTCGATGGAGACCCGGCCGTCGACGCCGCCGCTGCGCTGGTGCACGTCGCGGAACAGGTCGCAGGCGTTGCGCACGTCGGTGGTGGTCAGCTCGCGGACCACCTCCGCCAGCGCCGCGCCGCGCGCGGCCAGCTCGCGGACCTGCGCGTCGTACGCCTCACCGTCGGACAGCGCACCGGCGAAGATCGTCGGGTTGGTGGTGACGCCCACCACGTGCTTGTCCCGGATCAGCTCGGCGAGGTTGCCGGAGGTCAGCCGCTCGCGGGACAGGTCGTCCAGCCAGACGGAGACCCCGGCGTCGGAGAGCTGCTTGAGGATGTCGGTCACTTGTCGCCTCCAGTCTTGTCGATGGAGCGCTTGGCCGCCGCGACGACGGCCTCGGTGGTGATGCCGAACTCGCGGTAGAGGGTCTGGTAGTCCGCGGACGCGCCGAAGTGCTCGATGGACACGATCTCGCCCGCGTCGCCGGTGAACCGGTGCCACGGCTGGGCGATCCCGGCCTCGACCACCACGCGCGCCTTGACCGACGGCGGCAGGACCGACTCGCGGTATGCCTGGTCCTGGGCGTCGAACAGCTCGATCGAGGGAACCGAGACGACCCGGGCGGCCACGCCGTCCTTGGCCAGCACGTCAGCGGCCTCGACGGCGATCTGCAGCTCGGAACCGGTGCCGAGCAGCACGATGTCCGGCGTGCCCTCGGTGTCGCGCAGGACGTAGGCGCCCTTGGCGACACCCTCGCGGGCCTTCTCCTTGGTGCCCTCGAGCACCGGCAGGTTCTGCCTGGTGAGCGCGAGTCCGACCGGGGCGTCGTGCTGCGAGAGGGTCGCGCGCCACGCGGCGGCGGTCTCGTTCGCGTCACCCGGGCGCAACACGATCAGGCCGGGGATGGCGCGCAGGGCGGCCAGGTGCTCCACCGGCTGGTGGGTCGGACCGTCCTCGCCGAGCCCGATCGAGTCGTGCGTCCACACGTAGGTGACCGGGAGCTTGCTCAGCGCGGCGAGCCGGACCGCGGGCCGCATGTAGTCGCTGAACACCAGGAACGTGCCGCCGTACGGGCGGGTCGGGCCGTGCAGCACGATGCCGTTGAGGATCGAGCCCATGGCGTGCTCGCGGACGCCGAAGTGCAGCGTGCGGCCGTACGGGGTGGTGTTCCAGTGCGCGGTCTTCGCCGAGGGCGGGCCGAACGAGTCGGCGCCCTTGATGGTGGTGTTGTTGCTCTCGGCCAGGTCGGCCGAACCACCCCACAGCTCGGGCAGCAGCCCACCGATGGCGTTGAGCACCTCGCCGGACGCCTTGCGGGTGGCCAGGCCCTTCGAGTCGGGCTCCCAGCTGGGCAGGGCCTCGTCGAAGCCATCGGGCAGCTCGTACGCCTGCGCCCGGACCAGCAGCGCGTGCCGCTCCGGGTTGGCGGCCTTCCACGCGTCGAACGACTTCTGCCACTCGGCGTGCGCCGCCTCGCCGCGCTTGACGACCTCGCGGGCGTGCGCGAGCACCTCGGGCGCGACCTCGAAGGTCTGCTCCGGGTCGAAGCCGAGGATCTTCTTGACCGCCGCGACCTCGTCGGTGCCCAGCGCCGCGCCGTGCGCCTTGCCGGTGTTCTGCAGCGTCGGCGCGGGGAAGCCGATCACGGTGCGCAGCAGGATGAACGACGGGCGCCCGGTCTCCGCCTTCGCGGCCTCGAGCGCCGCCAGGATCCCGGTGACGTTCTCGCCGCCGAGGACGACCTGCACGTGCCAGCCGTAGGACTCGTACCGCTTGGCGGTGTCCTCCGACAGGGCGACGGCGGTGTCGTCCTCGATGGAGATCTTGTTGTCGTCGTAGATGACGGTGAGGTTGCCGAGCTCCTGGCGGCCCGCGAGCGACGACGCCTCGCTGGTCACGCCCTCCTCGATGTCACCGTCGGAGGCGATCACGAACACGTGGTGGTCGAAGGCGCTCGCACCCGGCGCGGCCTCGGGGTCGAACAGGCCCCGCTCGCGGCGCGCGGCCATCGCCATGCCGACCGCGGAGGCCAGGCCCTGGCCCAGCGGGCCGGTGGTGATCTCGACACCCTTGGTGTGGTTCACCTCCGGGTGACCCGGGGTCTTGGAGCCCCAGGTGCGCAGCGCCTTGAGGTCGTCGAGCTCGAGGCCGTAGCCGGAGAGGAACAGCTGGATGTACTGGGTGAGGCTGGAGTGACCGGCGGACAGCACGAACCGGTCGCGGCCGATCCAGTGCGGGTCGGTCGGGTCGTGCCGCATCACGCGCTGGTAGAGCGCGTACGCGACCGGGGCCAGGCTCATCGCCGTGCCGGGATGGCCGTTGCCGACCTTCTGGACCGCGTCCGCGGCCAGCACCCGCGCCGTGTCGACCGCCCTGCGGTCGAGGTCGGTCCAGTCCTGCGGCAGCGTCGCTCGGGTGAGTTCGGTCAGGTCGGCGGGCAGTTCACTACTGACGGACACGGACTTCGGCTCCTACTTCCACGTCTGGCGGAATCGTCGCGCACAGTCTCCCGCACCCGGGCTGGATCGATCCCGGTAACCGGCGACTCGGCGGATCCGCGTGTCATCCCTGGTCCGGTGGCCAGCCTAGTCGCCAGGCGGTCGCGGTGTGATCTCCGACCGTCCCCTGGCGACACCCGGCCACCCGATACGGGTACCCGGATACCGCGCGGTTAACATTTCCCTCGGTGCCGCGGCCCTCCCCGCGGTGTGGAATCGATCGCGGTGACCGGGGTTACACCAGGTCGCGAGCGGATCCCTGAGGACCAACGAGGAGCGAGATGTCGTCGGTGACCCCCGTGCCCGTCGACACGAAGGCAACCCCGGGTCGCTCCGACATCCGAACCGTGCTGCGCGCCTACGTCGCGCTCACCAAGCCGCGCATCATCGAGCTGCTGCTGGTCACCACGGTCCCGGCGATGCTGCTCGCCGCGCGCGGGATCCCGTCGCCGTGGCTGGTGCTCAACACCCTCATCGGCGGCACGATGGCCGCGGGCAGCGCCAACGCGCTCAACTGCGTGGTCGACGCCGACATCGACGCGGTGATGAAGCGCACGTCCGCCCGCCCGCTGGCCAGGCACGCGGTGCCGACCCGCAACGCGCTGGTGTTCGGCCTTGTCCTCGGCGTCCTGTCCTTCGGCTGGCTCTACGCCACCACCAACCTGCTCGCCGCCGCGATGGCCGTCGGCGCGATCCTGTTCTACGTCCTCGTCTACACGATGCTCCTCAAGCGACGGACGTCGCAGAACATCGTCTGGGGCGGCGCCGCGGGCTGCATGCCGGTGGTCATCGGCTGGTCCGCGGTCACCGGCGACGTCGGCTGGCAGGCCCTGGTCATGTTCGGCGTCATCTTCTTCTGGACCCCGCCGCACTTCTGGGCCCTGGCGATGAAGTTCCGCGACGACTACGCCAAGGCGGGCGTGCCGATGCTGCCGGTGGTCGCGACCCCGCAGCACGTCGCGAAGCAGATCGTTGTCTACTCGTGGGTGATGGTGGCTTGGACGCTGTTGCTGGTGCCTGCCACCGGGTGGGTGTACACGGTGTTCACGGTGGCGGCGGGGGCTTGGTTCCTGGTGTTCGCGCATCGGTTGTACAGCGCGGTGCGGCGGGACAAGCCGACCAATCCGATGAAGTTGTTCCACCTGTCGAATACGTACTTGACGGCGGTGTTCGTGGCGTTGGCGGTGGACTCGGCGTTGTCGTTGCCGGTCACCGGGTGGCCGTTCTGACCGGCTGGCGGGTGGAGTTGTCCACAGGGTGATGGCTCGCTCTGCCCGGGTTGTCGGTGTGCGGCGGTAAGCTGTATATCGGGGGCTGCTGTGGCGGGTTTGATCTTGAGCTGAGGGGTGTCCGGCTCTCTTGCTCGCCTGCGGCGTCGACGATTGACGCCTCGCCTGCGGCATTGGCCGGGGCGCGAGTTTCGAGCAAGCTCGATGCGGCGAACTTGTTTTGCGCGGGGCCCCTACAACAACCGTGGCAGAACCGCAAAGCAGGGGCCGAAAAGCAGGCCCTGCCGCGTGAACGACGCTACGGCTGCTGTCCCCCCACGCAAAACAAGTCCGCCCCATCGAGCTGGCTTGGCACCAGCGGATCCGAGGAGCGGTGTTCGGCCAACGCCTGAGAGGGGCACGTTGGGCCAACGCATGTGAGGGGCGCGTTTGGGCCAACGTCTGTGAGGGCCGGGTTGGGACCAACGATCGTGAGGGCCGGGCTGGGGCCAACGTCGCACAGTCTCGACCAGTTGGGACCGGTGACTCCGAGGAGCGCGTGGTCGGCCAACGTCTGCGAGGGGCGTGTTGGTGTTGTCGCCGTGCTGTGACCACGGGCAGCTCCCTCGCGGCCGGTCAGGGGGTCTCCTGTTGAGAGGGCTCAGGCCACGGCGGTGAGGAGGCGTTCGACGGTGGGGTCGTTGAGGGATTCTTGGATGCACTGCCAGAGGGTGAGGTTGGCGGTGGCCCAGCGGGAGTACGCGGCCGCTGCGGCGGGGGAGTAGAAGTAGAAGCCCTCGTCGTGGGGGTTTTGTTGTTCGCCGACGATTTTGTTGGCCAGTTCGCGCAGGCTTACGCCGTTTTCGGCCAGGTAGCGGTGGGCGAGGACCACTGGGGTTACCGGTAGGGCCTTGAACAGGGTGTCGGCGTCGCTGAGGGCTTGGGATTCGAGGGTGATGTCGCGGTGGCGGGTGCGCATCTCGGCTTCGTCGACGATGGCGTCGATCCAGTGGGCGACGTCGGGGTCCACGCCCGCGGCGGCGAGGATCGACAGGCGGAGGCCGCTGCCCGCCGCCGCGGTGGAGTTGCGGCGGACGAGGTAGTTGACGTCGTGCACCAGGGCGGCGGTCTCCACCACGGCGACGTCCGAGCCGTTGACCGCGGCGAACTCGGCGGCCTTGTCGCGCACGAAGCTCACGTGGTGCCAGCCGTGGAACTGCAGTCGGGCCGCGTGGCGCTCGCACAGGGCGCGGACCTGGCGCTCGACGGCGGTGATCGTGGGTCGCGCGATGGTGTCGGACACCGAGGTGGTGCTGGATGCGGACATGCCGACCTTCCCCTTCCGTTGGACAAACGGGTGGGGCGATGCTATAGGCCGTCGCCGGTGGGGACGGTCGGCTCCGTCACAGCAGGCCGGTCAGCTCCCCGAGCCGGGCCTCCACCGGGACGTGCCGGTGGCCGGTCCCGGTGGTCGGGTCCCAGGACAGGCTCCACCGCCGCACTGGGCGCGACTTGACCAGGAACGTCATGGTGCCGTCCTGCGCGCACGGGATGCGGTGGAAGTCCTGCGCCACCAGGAAACCGGAGTCCCCGGCCGCGCACTCGGTGCGCGCGGTCAACCGGACCCCGGTGATCAGGCCGGTGTCGGCGTCGGTGGTGGTCGTGTAGCGCTCGTGCCGGTAGCCGCCGCGCAGGATCACGGTGCAGAAGTGGTAGCGGTGGTTGTGCACCGAGTCCGCGTACCCCGGCCGCCACTCGTGCCGGGGTTTGTACTCGTGCAGCCAGAAGGTGAACGGTTCGTCGGCGTGGTCGCGCAGGCACCAGGCGAAGTGCGTCGTGGTCTCCCGGGAGCGCGCCGCCAGCGCCTCGGCGTGCCGGGGGTCGAGCTCGGCGAGGTGGCGGCGCAGCACCGCGCGCAGGACCGCACCGTCCACCCAGGACGACACGCCCCGGTAGACCTCGGACCAGCGCTGGGGTGGGTCGGCTCGGGTGGGTTCGATCTCGCGCATGCGCTGTGCCAGCTGGGACAGCGCGGGCACCGGGGAGGACACGGGCATCAGCTCTCAAGCTCGGCTTTGGTGGAGAACTCGTGGCGGAACTGGTGGAACTTCGCCTCCAGGTCGAGGAACTCGGCCTCGGACAGGGAGGAGCCGGTGATCGTCGCGAAGTGCGCGCAGAACTCCGCGCGGCTGGTGTCGGGGGTGAGCACGAACCGGTGCGCCTCGCGGGCGGCGTGCACCCTGGCGAACTCCGCGCGCTGCATGTCGTAGATGAACGAGCCCTCGGAGAAGCGCAGCGTGCGCGGGTACAGCGACGGCGCGCCCGCGACGGCGCTGTAGAGGGTGATCCACACGCAGTCGTCGAACAGCTCCACCCGGTCCAGCGGCGGGTCGGCGATGACGGTGACGTCGATGCCCGCGCAGCGCGCCCGCGCCAGGTACAGCCCGACCAGGCCGATCCGGATCTCCTCGTGCAGGGTCAGCTGGATCTTCTCGAAGTCCGCGCTGGCGCCCTGGTGCCTGGCCTGGTGCCGGGCCCTGCCGCTGATCGCGCCGCGCTCGCGCGGGTCGGCCAGCACCGCCCGCACCTCCCACTGGGCAGGCGAGAGCAGCATCCGCGCGGCGGCGTAGCGGCCGGAGAAGCCGCGGAACCACAGCTGCCTGGTCTGCCGCAGGTCGGACATGATGAGCGCGTTGAACGCGCGGTCCGGCTCGGTACTCGCCTCGAACACGTGGGTGGGGAAGAACTCCTGGTTGAGCGAGCGGTACTCCGCGGACAGCTCGCGCAGGGCCTTGCGGCTCTCCTCGATCACCGGGGTGAGCATGGCGCGCTGCGCGGCGCTCGCGGTGATCAGCGTCTGGCCGAAGCCCACCACCGCCGACACCAGGGTCCCGGTGCCCAGCGCGGTCAGCAGGTTGCGGCCGAGCCCGGGGGCGAGCTCATCGGACACCCACATCGACAGCCCCGACACGACGAGCAGCACGAACAGCAGCAGGCCGGTGCGGGTCCAGAACATCTCCTGGATCGGGTGGGTGCGGCGGACCGTGCCGTCCGCGGACAAGGTAGGTCACCTCCTTGGCGCACCCGCACGGCAGCGATGGGTGTACGAACGGGGGCTGTGAGTCACTTTACGCCGCCCGGCCGGGGAATTGGTTGCGAACATCGGGTGAGGGCGGTGGATCACCGCCGGTCCGCGGTCCGCTCGGCCGGGGCACCCCGCGCCCGCCGCGATCCGGGGACCTAAGCTCACCAGCCATGCGCAACGTCGGCAAGTTCATGATCGCGGTGGCCGTGGGGATCAGCCTCACCGCCTGCGCCAACTCCGAGCAGGCGTCCTCCCAGGCGCCCGGGGACCCCACGGTGAGCGTCAAGGCGAAGCCCACCGCGAGCAGCGCGGCACCGACCACGGTCGCACCGTCCACCGCCGCCCAGTCCGGTGGCCAGGAGTGCTCGGTCGACGACATCCTGGTCGAGGGTGCCGCGGGCGCCAAGCCCAAGATCACCATCCCGCCCGCGTGCGCCGCGCCCAAGGGGCTGCAGAGCAAGGACCTCGTCGAGGGCACCGGGCCGGTGGTCAAGGCCGGGGTCACCATGGACACCCACTACCTGCTGGTCACCTGGTCCAACCGGCAGGAGAAGGACTCGTCCTGGGACCGCGGCGAGCCCTACCCGCTGGAGAACGTGGGCCAGGCCCAGGTCATCGACGGCTGGAACGAGGGCCTGATCGGGATGAGGCAGGGCGGCCGCAGGCTGCTCGTGGTGCCGCCGGAGAAGGGCTACGGCCAGGGCGGCAACGGCATCGCGCCCAACGAGACGCTGGTGTTCGTCATCGACGCCGTCAAGGTCACCTGATCACCCATCCAACCGCTCACCCCTCCGATCGCCGAAGGGCGCGCCCGCACCGGGCGCGCCCTTCGCCTTTCACCCGACCTTGCCCGGCCACCACACCCTGCGTCCAATGTCGACGGTCAGCGCGGGCACCAGCAGCGAGCGCACCAGCAGGGTGTCGAGCAGCACGCCGAAGGCGACCAGGAACGCGATCTGGGCCAGGAACAGGATCGGCAGCACCGCCAGCGCGGCGAAGGTGGCCGCCAGCACCACCCCGGCCGAGGTGATCACACCGCCGGTGACGGTCAGCCCGCGCAGCACGCCGTCGCGGGTGCCGTGCGCGAGCGCCTCCTCGCGGACCCTGGTCATCAGGAAGATGTTGTAGTCGATGCCCAGCGCCACCAGGAAGACGAAGGCGAACAGCGGCACGCTCGGGTCGGCGCCGGGGAAGCCGAGCACGTGGTTGAACACCAGCGCGCTCACCCCGAGCGTCGCGGCGAACGAGAGCACCACGGTCGCGATCAGCAGCAGCGGCGCCAGCAGCGCGCGCAGCAGCAGTGCCAGGATCAGGAAGATCACCGCGAGCACCACCGGGATGATGATCTTCCGGTCGTGCAGCGAGCTGGTCCGCACGTCGAGCTGGCCCGCGGTCGCGCCGCCGACCAGGGTGCCGCCGACATCCTTTGTGCGTTCCCGTAGCCGTTGCACGGTGTCGAGCGCGTTCGGACTGTCGGCGGCGTCCTTGAGGACCGCGTTGATCTCGACCTTCCCGTCGACGATCTTCGCCCCGCGCACGGCCGCGTCGGCGACGCCCTCGGTCTCCTTGGCCAGCCGCACGACCTCCTGCGCCGAGGACGCCGCGGTCACCAGGATCGCGGGGGAGCCGGTGCCGCCGGGGAAGTGCCGGGTCAGCACCTGCTGGCCGGTGACCGAGTCGACCTCGGTGAGGAACAGCTCGCTCTGCGCCACCCCGTCCGCCCGCAGCTGCGGCAGGAACCCGACGCCGATGGCGAGCACGAGCGTGCTCAGCAGCCACACCGCGCGCGGCCGCCGCCCGACCAGCCCGGCCACCCTCGGCCACACGCCCCGGCGCGACTTCGTCTCCTCGACCGAGTCGACCGACTCGTAGCGGGGGCGGGCGGGCCAGAACGCGGCCCGGCCGAGCAGCACCAGCACCGCGGGCAGGAACGTCAGCGCGGCGGCCAGCGAGGCGGCGATCCCGATCGCGGCGACCGGGCCGAGGCTGGAGTTGGACCGCAGGTCGGAGATCAGCAGGCAGAGCAACCCGGCGATGACCGTGCCCGCCGACGCCGCGATCGGTCCGGCCGCCGCCCGCAGCGCGGCCCGCATCGCCGCGCCCTTGCTCTCGTGCTTGCGCAACTCCTCGCGCAGCCGCGCGATCAGCAGCAGCGCGTAGTCGGTCGCGGCGCCGAAGACGAGGATGAACAGGATGCCCTGGCTCTGCCCGTTGAGCAGCAGCACACCCGCCTTGGCCAGCGCGTAGACCACCGCGACGGCCAGGCAGAGCGCGAGCCCCGCGGTCAGCAGCACCACCAGCGGCAGCACAGGACTGCGGTAGACGACCACCAGGATCAACGCGACCACCGCCGCGGTGACACCCAGCAGCAGGCCGTCGATGCCGCCGAACGCGGCGGTGAAGTCGGCGATCAGGCCGCCCGGGCCGGTCACGTGCGCGGCCAGGCCGTCCGGCAGGCCGTCGAGCCGCTCCCGGATGTCGGCGACGACCGCGCGGGGCTTCGCGCCGCCGGTGGGCAGCAGCGCGACCGCCTGGGCCGCCTCGTCGTCCTGTGTGGACAGCTTGAGCGGGGTCACCGGGCCGACGCCGGGCACCTCGGCCACCTCGGCCAGTGCGGCGGTGATCGCCTGCTGGTCGGCGCCGGTGAGGCCGCCGGGGCGCTCGAACACCAGCACCGCGGGCAGGGCGGTGACCTCGGCGAAGCCCTTCTGCAGCTCGCCGACCCTGGTCGACTCGGCCGACTCGGGCAGGAACGCGGCGTTGTCGTTGGTCTGCACCGTGCTCAACTGGCCCTGCAGCGGTCCGCCGATGCCGCCGACCACGAGCCAGGCGACGATCAGCAGAGCGGGCAGGATCCAGCGCGCGGCGCGGGCGCGGGTACGGTTGTCTGTCATCGCGTCCCTGTGCTGCTCGGTCGGGTGGGGCCGTGGAACATGATTATTCAGCACGCTGAACAACGCAACTCCGGAGGTGCGGGTGGGCGCAGGGGACCCGGTGGCCTCGTGGCCGACCGGACGGCTGCTCTCGGTCGCCGCGCGGCTGGTCGAGCACTCCTGGCAGGAGTTCCTGGCCACCAGGGGGCTCACCCACGCCGGGCTGATCGCGCTGCACCTGCTGCGCGAGGGGCCGCGCACCCAGCGGGCGCTCGCGCACGGCGCCAAGGTGACCGACCAGACCATGAGCCGGACGGTGGAGCGGCTGCACCGCGCGGGGTTCGTCGAGCGCGGCACCGACCCGGTCGACCGGCGCAGGATGGTCGTCTCGCTGACCGACGAGGGCCGCGAGGTGCACGCCGAGGCGTTGCGCGCCGAGCGGGAGGAACCCGAGGTGCTGGGCGCGGTGCGCGACTACGAGGCGTTCCGGCGGCAACTGGTGGAGCTGGTCACCGTGCTCGGGGTGGACCGGACCACTCCGGCGCGGCAGGACCCTCGGGGGTAGCGCGGGTCCCTGGCCACCCGGGACCCCGGTGGACTGCCCGGAGGTGAAGACCGGTCGCGTCCCGCGCTTCCGCACCGGCTAAGCCGTTGCTCTTTTCGCGGGTACGCCGACTCGGATGATCGCTGCGGCCCAGGGTCCATTCACGGCCGATTTCCGGGGCCTGTGTAATGCAGATCACCATGCGTTTTTCGGCCATCGAGCGCGCCCTTGCTGCGAGTGGCGGAATGGCGGATGGGAATTCTGAGACCGCCCGCGGGTGAACCATTTCGCTCGGTCCACTGACGCGGGCGGTACTCGCCCCGACTTCACCGGAAATGCCTCCGCTCGGTGACTCCCTTACCTTTCCGGCGTCACGGGATCAGCAGCAGCTTCCCGGTGGTCCGCCTGCCCTCCAGGTCCTCGTGGGTCCTGCGCGCGTCGACCAGCGGGTAGCGCCCTGTCACGCTGACCCGGAGGTCGCCGCCGATGACGGCGCCGAACAGCTCGTCCACCCGCCACCGGGTCTCCTCGGGGGTGGCGAGGTGGTCGGACAGCGTCGGCCTGGCGAGGAACACCGAGCCCGCCGCGTTGAGCCGCTGCGGGTCCACCGGCGGCACCGGGCCGCTGGCCGCCCCGAACAGCGCCAGCACGCCGCGGCGGCGCAGCACCTGGAGGCTGCCGTCGAAGGTGGCGGCCCCGACCCCGTCGTACACCGCCGCGACGCCCTCGTCGCCGGTCAGCTCCTTGGTCCTGGCCACGAAGTCCTGCTCGTCGTAGCGGATGACCTCGTCGGCCCCGGCGTCCCTGGCCAGCCGCTCCTTGTCCGGTGTGGACACCGTGCCGATCACCCTGGCGCCGCGCGCCTTCGCCAGCTGCACGAGCAGGAGCCCGACCCCGCCCGCCGCGGCGTGCACCAGCACCGTGTCGCCCTCCTGGACCGGGTAGGTCGATGCCGCCAGGTAGTGCGCGGTCAGGCCCTGCAGGAGTATCGCCGCGGCGGTCTCGTCGTCCACCTCGTCCGGGACCCGGACCGCCCACGTCACCGGTATCACGACCTGCTCGGCGTAGCTGCCGATGGAGTGCGTCCACCCCACCCGGTCCCCGACGGCGAAATCGGTGACGCCGTCGCCGACCGCCTCGACCGTTCCCGCCCCTTCCAGGCCGGGGGTGAACGGCAGCGGCACGGGGTAGGCGCCGCTGCGCTGGTAGGTGTCGATGTAGTTCACCCCGGCGGCGGCGACCCGGACGAGCAACTCGCCCGCACCCGGCCCGGCGATGTCCACCTCCGCCGCCACGAGCACCTCGGGTCCGCCGTACTCCGAAACCACTATCGCCTTGGGCACAGTCATTCTCCTTGTGTGGGTGATCCCGCCGTCCCCGTTTGTGGTCGACCGGGGCCGCGCGTTCTGGGGTACCCCTACCACCCGGACCCACCGAGTGCGTCAGCTCACGGTGACCGGGTGTGGTGGCCGCCGACGACCTAGGCTCGAGGTCATGGCGAACTCAGCTGAGGAGAACACGGGAACGCGGGTCCCGGACGCGGCACTTCGCTCCGCCACCGCCTTCGTCGCGGCGCACGGTACGCCGTCCCGGGGTGTCGTCGAGGGTATCGGCCGGACCGGTGCCCGGGTGGTGCTCATCGGCAAGGACGGCGCCATGGGTGACGTGCTGGTACCCGGCGTCGAGGCGGGCGCGGCCCTGGTGGACCGGGTGGACGGCCTGGAGCGGTCCGATTGGGACCGCGACACCGTGGCGGCCACCCGCATTGGCCCGGCCCACCGCGCCAAGATGGCCTCCCGCACCCGCGGGTAGTCGATCTCGGGGCTGGCTCGAATCACCCGTCAGGGCACGAGATTCGCCCGATGATCGGGTGATCCAGCCTGCGGTTACGCGGCGACGGGTTCGGCGGGGGTGGTGGCCGGGGCGGGGGTTCGGGTGGCGCACCAGAGGGCCGAGGTGGCGGCCACGACGGCGGTGGCGCCGAGGACGTGCAGGGAGACGAGCAGCTCGGGGACCCCGGTCCAGAACTGGATGAAGCCGAGAGCGCCCTGGGCGAGGACCACGGCGACCAGGGTCCAGTAGCGGCGCCACAGGGTCTGACTGGCGGCGCCGGTGCGCAGCAGCAGCCCGGCGGCCAGCAGCATTCCCAGGTACACGAACAGGAACGCGGCGTGGACGTGGGCGAGGGTCTCCACCGGGAGGTCCAGGCGGGGGGTCTCCGGGTCGCCTGCGTGGGGGCCCGCGCCGGTGACCATCGTCCCGGCGATCAAGAGGCCCACCAGGACGACCACCGAACCGGTCAGCAGCCCCGGCAGCGCGGACGGCACCCGCACGGGCTCGCGCTCCGCCGGGTCGACCGCGTCGACGAGCAGCACCGACAGCCAGACCATCACCGCGGAGACCATCAGGTGCACCGCGACGGTCCACCACAACAGGTCGAAGCGGACCGTGAGCCCACCCAGGACCGCCTGCACCACGACACCCACCGGCATCGCCAGCGCCAGTCGCACGTAGCGCCCGCGCCGCGGCCTGGCCAGGTACGCCAACGCGAACGCGGCGAACGCGACGATCCCCACCACACCGGTCAGCAGCCGGTTGCCGAACTCGATCCACTGGTTGAGCGCCGCGAACTCCGGGTGCGACACCGGCACCAGGCTGCCGGGCTGGCACTGCGGCCACGTGGAACACCCCAGACCCGAACCCGTCACCCGGACCACCGACCCGGTCACCGCGATCAACGCCTGCGTCACCACCACCGCGACCGCGACCGCGCGCTGGACGCGCGTGCTCGGGGCGGGCAGGGCGTCGATCCGGGCCTTCAGCGTCTCCAGCGGCACCCGCCGATGGTAGGCCCGGGTCACTGGGAGTCGCGGTGCGGGCCTGCCTAGCGTGCCCTGGCTCTCACCACGTGCTGATCGGCGAAAGTGTGGTCATGCTCGCGAAAGGACCCCACGCGGTGATCACGGGGAACTACACTCCGTCGCGGAAGCGCGGATTCCCCCACCCGCCTTCCCGGCTGCCGTCGGTCCGGTTACTCCCCCACGACCCGCCCGGCGGCAGCCTCTGTATCCATTCTCTCCCGCCACCCGCCCCCACATCCCCGCCCGGCATCGTTCCCGGCTTGGCAGGTGGTCTCCCGAGGTGGGACTTGGGTTGGGAGGGCGGGTGTCGGCGTCGTTCCCGGCTTGGCAGGTGGTCTCCCGGTGGGCATGCCTGGGTGGCGCAGTTCTCGAAAGCCAACTGTCGGGGCTTAGGTAAGCCTCGTGGTCTTGGTGGCCAGTAGACCTGCGACGCCGCCCCAGGCGAGTAGGGGGACCACTGTGGACAGGGCGGGGGTTGTGCCGTGGACGAGGGCGTCGGTGAGGCCCTCGGTCAGGGCGGCGGAGGGGAGTAGGCGGACCACGTCGGCCATGCCCGCGGGGAGGGTGTCTGCGGTCAGGACCACGCCGCCTGCCAGCAAGAGCACCAGCCAGATCACGTTGGCGAGGGCCAGGACGACCTCCGCCTTCAGCGCGCCGCCCAGCAACACCCCGATGGCGCCGAAGGACAACGTGCCCAGCACGCCGAGCACCACTGTCCACACCAGACCGATGGCCGACGGCGACCAGCCGAGCAGTGCCGCCGCGATCCCGAGTACGACCAACTGCAGCGCCACCACCGCCAGACAGCCCAGGACCCGGCCCGCGACCAGCAGCCAGCGCGGCAGGGCCGTGGCCGCGAGGCGTTTGACCACCCCGTAGCGGCGGTCGAAGCCGAGGGCGATGGCCTGCCCGGTGAACGCCGTCGACATCACCGCGAGCGCGAACACCCGCGGCACCAGGGAGTCAACGCGAGGCTCCGGCAGGTCGATCACCGTGACGTTGGCCAGGCCCACCAGCAGCGCGAGCGGGATGAGCAGGGTCAGCAGCACCTGCTCGCCGTTGCGCATGGTCAGCACCGCCTCGGTGCGGGCGTGCGTGAACAGCATCCGCAGCGGGGCGCCCGCGCCGGGGGCCGGGGTGAAGGTGCCGGGGGCGAACCGCCCGGTCGAGGGCAGGTCGGTCACAGGCGCGGCTCTCGTCCGGTCGACGGCATCTGGGTGGGCACGGGTGGGCGGGTGGCGGTCACGAGCGCAGTTCCCGCCCGGTCAGGTCCAGGAACACGTCCTCGAGGCTGCGCCTGCCCACCCGCAACTCCTCGGCGAGCACCCCCTGCTGCGCGCACCACGCGGTCACCGTCGAGACGACCTGCGGGTCGACCGTGCCGGTCACCAGGTAGCCGCCGGGGGAGGGTTCCGACACCAGGCAGCCCTCGGGCAGCGCGGCCACCAGCAGCCCGGTGTCCATGCCGGAGCGGGCCCGGAACCGCAGCGCCTGGGCGGCCGGGTGTTCCTCGGTGAGCTGCGCGGGGCTGCCCTCGGCGACCACCCGGCCACCGTCGATGATCACGACGTGGTCGGCGAGCGCCTCGGCCTCCTCCATCAGGTGCGTGGTCAGCAGCACGCTCGCGCCGTCCACGCGCAGCGCCGCCACCAGTTCCCACACCAGCCGCCGCGCCTGCGGGTCCATGCCCGCGGTCGGCTCGTCGAGGAACAGCAGTTCGGGGCGGCCGACCAGGGCGCAGGCCAGCGACAGCCGCTGCTGCTGCCCGCCGGAGAGCCGCTTGTACGGGGTGCGCGCGCAGCCGGAGAGCCCGAGGACGTCGATCAGCCACGCCGGGTCGAGCGGGTTCGCCGCGCACGCCGCCACCAACCGCAGCATCTCGCCTGCGCGCACCCCCGGGTAGGCGCCGCCGCCCTGCGGCATCACACCGATGCGCGGCCGCAGCCGGGATCCGTCGGCGGCCGGGTCGAGCCCGAGCACCCGCACCGCGCCGGAGTCCGGCCGCAGGAAGCCCTCGCAGATCTCCACGGTGGTCGTCTTGCCCGCGCCGTTGGGGCCGAGCAGCGCCAGCACCGAGCCGTGCGCCATCCGGAAGCCGACGCCGTCGACGGCCGTGGTCGACCCGTACGACTTGACCAGGTCGGACACCTCGACGGCGGGCGTGTTCACAGTGGTCAAGCCTAGGACGTGGGCGCCGTCACGGCCCCGGCGGGCGTCCACTCGGCACGCGGGATGTGCTTGCGGACCGCGGTCACCGCCAGCAGGGTCACCGCGATGGCGCCGATGTAGGCGTAGGGCAGCACGAACACCCGTCCGTCGAAGGTCGCCCCGGTCGGGCCGAGCGCGACCGCGAGACCCGCGCTGACCACCATCGCCGCGGTGCGGAACCGGGTGTTGCCCGCGCCCGCGGCCAGCGGCACCGCCGCCCACAGCAGGTACCACGGCTGCACCGTCGCGCCGAAGACCAGGACCGCGCCGAGCCCGACCCCCAGGCCGGTCAGCGGGCGCAGCTTCCAGCGGAAGCTGTCGAGCAGCAGCTTCGCCGCGATCAGCGGGCCGATCACCGCGCCGACGGTGCGGCTGGCGGTGATCGCGGCGTCGATGTGGTTGCCGAGGCCGAGCACGATGCCCAGCCACCCGGCGCCGAAGCCCAGCGCGGTCATCGGCGCCATCCAGCTCTTGATGGTGGCCGCGGTGTTCAGCGTCGCGACCCAGCCGTAGCCGAGCCCGCTGCCCAACGAGGTCGCGGTCAGCACCACGGCGAACACCACGCCGAGCCCGCCCGCCACCGCGAACAGGTTCTTCCACGAGCCGCCCATCCGGCGGGCGATCATCACGCCGAGGAAGCCCAGTGCCAGCGCGGCCGGGATCTTCACCGCCGCGCCCAGGGTGATCACCGCGGCGCCGACGGCGTACCAGAGCAGTTCCCCGCGCTGCCACGGCGGGAACGGCCCGTCCGGGGTGACCCGCGGCATCCGGCGCAGCGCCAACTCGAACCCGACCAGCATCAGCCCGATCGCCAGCGCCTCGTTGTGCACGCCGACCACCAGGTGGAAGAGCACCAGCGGGTTCGCCGCGCCCAGCCACAGCGCGCTGACCGGGCTCACCCCGAACCGGCGGGCCAGCCGGGGCAGCGCCCAGATGACCATCGCCAGACCCAGCAGCGCCAGCGCCCGGTGCGCGGCCACCCCGAGCACCACGTGGTCGCCGGTGAGCCAGTTGACCGCCTTGCCCAGGGTGAGGAACAGCGGCCCGTACGGCGACGGCGTCTCCCGCCACATCGTCGGCACGCCCTGGGTGAGCGGGTGGTTGATGCCCAGCGCCTGCGCCGGGCCAACCGTGTATGGGTCCTGCCCCATCGCCACGATCTCGCTCTGCGCCAGGTAGCTGTAGACGTCGCGGCTGAAGCTGGGCACGGTGAACACCAGCGGCGCGATCCACATGACCAGCGTGCGGGCCATCTGCGGCACCGACACCGCGCGCGCCCGGCCCGGCCGCGACAGCCTGCCCAGCGCCAGCCAGGCCAGCACGATCATGAAGACGCCGGTGAACGCGAAGGCCAGCGACACCGTGGTCATCCGGCTGAACAGGCCGAGCACCGGGAGCCGGAACACCGGGTTGAACACCGGGGCGGCGCCCGCGCCGAGCGAGCCGATGGTCAGCAGCAGCGACCCGACCGTGCCGAACCGGCGCACCACGTCGAGTTGCCTGCGTTCGCGCTCGTCGAGCGGACCGGAGTCCGCCCGCCCCGGCTCGTCCTCCGCGCGCGTGCGCGTCGCGTCCCCCACAGTGTCACCGGCTACCACGTCCGGAAGGGTAGCGGCAGGGTGATCGCGCCGAACCGCACCTGGCGCGGCGGGCAGCGCGCTACCGTCATGATCAACCGTGCCGTCCCGGCCGGTGCAGGCGCTCGCGGCGCCGCGGTGTGGTGGTGGACGAGGGGCGGTCCGATGCCGGATCCGACACTGCTGTCGATCGTGCTCGCTGTCCTCGCAGGGGTGCTCGCCGCGGTCAAGCGGCTCGAACGCGCCGACTGGGTGCTCCCGCTTCCGTGGGTCGACCTGGCGCTCGCTGTCGCGTTCGCGGTCACCGCCGGTGCGTTCGACGACCCCGCGTGGTGGGTCGCCGCCGTCGCGGTCGCGCTCGGCCTGTTCGGGTTCGGGTTCCTGGCCGGTGCCGCCGCGCTGACCCTCGTCCGGCTCCCCGACCCCGAGTTGATGGCGATGACCGTCGTGCCGCTGCTCGTCGGGTTCGCCCTGCACCACTTCCTGCGCGCCGCCAACGGCAAGCAGTTGCCGTTCGAGGCGGCGGAGCGCGACAGCGCCAGGTCGGACCTGCGGTGGTCGCTGGCGGCCAAGATCGCGCCCGTCGTCCCGTTCGCCCTCGTCCTCGGCGTCCCGCTGCCCGGCGGTGATCTCGCCGACGCCGCGGTGCGCTTGCTCGGTGCCGCGGTGATCGCGCTGTACCTGGTCGCCGTGGACCGGATCCGGGTGGCGCTGCTGCGCCCGCGCCGCCGGATCCTGCGCGCGGCCGAGCTGAACAACGCCCTCGTCGCCACCGTGCTCGCCGCGAGCCCGATCGGCGCCGAGGCCGTCGCCTGGTGGGGGCGCACCCTGGAACCGCTGGGCTGGGAGTGGTACCGGCTCGTCGCCGTCGTCTTCTCGGTGTTCGTCGTGCTGGCGGTGCTCATCGGCAACAACATGGTCCGCGGTCCGCTGCTCTTCGTCGTCCTCGCCCTCGGGCACCTCGCCAGGCTCGCCGTCGCCGCCGGGCTGGTGCTCACCGGCGCCATCGCGCTGTTGCACCCGGACCGCGACCTGCTGGTGCCCGCCGTGATCGGGGGACTGCCCGCGCTGGTCATCGGCTGGCTGTCGATCGGGCGCGGCCGGGTCTTCCGGCAGTTGACCGACGCGGCCCTGCTGTCCACCCTGACCGAGTCCAAGAGGGGCGCGGTGATCGACACGTGGGTCACCGAGAAGGTCGTCGTGGCCGCGCCCGACCTCTCCCTGCCCGACGCCGTCGGCGCCCTGGCGCTGCGCTCGCTCGCCGACGAACGGGCGCAGCCGCCGTGGCTGGTGCGCACCGACGAGGCCATCGCCGTCGCCGACGCCCTGCTCGACGCCGTTGACCGGCGCGTGGCGCTGG
This sequence comes from Actinokineospora cianjurensis, assembly GCF_003663795.1. NCBI lineage: Bacteria > Bacillati > Actinomycetota > Actinomycetes > Pseudonocardiales > Pseudonocardiaceae > Actinokineospora > Actinokineospora cianjurensis. Next base: position 906,405 of record NZ_RCDD01000002.1, on the reverse strand, counting down.
AGCGGATCACCGACGACCGGATCGACCGCGCTCGATTCGCCGCGCGCGGTGACCTCGCGCTCTGGCAGGCCAAGATCCGGGGCGAGCGGGGTGACGCGGTGGGCGCGCTGGCCGCCGCCAAAGACGCGTTGACCGCGTTCGACGCCGCGGGCGCCCGGTTCGGCACCGCGCTGGCGTGGTCCGCGGTGGCCGACCACGCCGAGGCCGACCCGGACCTCGACGTCGTCGCCGAGATCGACGGTTGGCTGGCCGCGCACGACCTGCCCGCGGCGGCCAGGCGACACGCGACGGGCTCGGCGGCGCGGGCGGCGGCGGACCGGGGCGACCTCGCCACCGCCCGTGACCGCCTGCACGCCGCGCGCCGCACACCGGCCCCGGTGGCGGCCTTCGCCGCCGCGATGCGCGCCGACCGGGTCCACTTCGGGGCCACCCCGCGCGAGCTGTGCGGCATCATGCTGCTGGTCGAGCGGCAGGTCCTGGCCGTTGTCACACCGCGTTGACCAGGGGTCCCCGCGCGTCACCCGAACGGAGCTTGTGACCCGCGACACCCCCGCCGACCCCCACCTTTGCCACCGGTCGGGAAATAAGACACACTTGTGTTGTGAAAAAGACCGCTCCCGCTCCGCGGACCGCTGCGGAGGCCGACGCCCCCGCAGCGGCCGGGCAGCAGGCCGAGGGTCGCACCCGCGAGGGCGTGGCCAGGCTGCTGCTGGAGCAGGGGCCGGTCACGGCGGTCGCGATCGCCGAGGCGTTGGGACTGAGCCCGACCGCCGTCCGCAGGCATCTGGACGCACTGGTCGCCGACGGGGAGGCGTACACCCGTGACGCGCCCCGCCTGGGGACCAGGGGCCGTGGACGACCGGCGAGGCTGTTCCTGCTCACCGAGGCCGGTCGGTCGCGGTTCGGGCACGCCTACGACGACCTCGCGATCTCCGCGCTGCGCTTCCTCGCCGAGACCGGCGGGGAGCAGGCGGTCCGCGCGTTCGCCGCGCGCCGGGTGGCCACCCTGGTCGACCGGCACCGCGACGACGTGACCGCGCCGGAGGACCCGGCTGGTCGCGCCAAGGCCCTGGCCGCGGCGCTGACCAGGGAGGGCTACGCCGCCTCGACGCGCAGCGTCGGGGCCGGGGAGCAGTTGTGCCAGCACCACTGCCCGGTCGCGCACGTCGCGGCCGAGTTCCCCCAGCTGTGCGAGGTCGAGACGGCGGCGTTCGCCGACCTGCTCGGCACCCACGTGCAGCGGTTGGCCACCATCGCCAGGGGCGACGCGGCGTGCACCACGCACGTCCCGCACCAGACGGTCCCGTAGCGCTCCCGGCCGCGGGCACGACAGCACCACAGCACCACAGCACCACAGCTCGACAGATCCCGGATGGAGGGAAGTCCCATGACTGCCGCTGCGCAGCAGCGCACCACCACACCCCAGCCGCTCACCCAGGACGAGACCCTGGCGACGCTCGGGCGGTACGAGTACGGCTGGGCCGACTCCGACAGCGCGGGCGCGGTTGCCCAGCGCGGCTTGTCGGAGGCCGTGGTCCGGGACATCTCGGCCAAGAAGAGCGAGCCGGAGTGGATGCTCGAGTCCCGGCTCAAGGCGCTGCGCCTGTTCGACCGCAAGCCCATGCCCAGCTGGGGCGCCGACCTGTCCGGCATCGACTTCGACAACATCAAGTACTTCGTGCGCTCCACCGAGAAGCAGGCCCAGTCCTGGGAGGACCTGCCGGAGGACATCAAGAACACCTACGACAAGCTGGGCATCCCCGAGGCCGAGAAGGCCCGCCTGGTCTCCGGTGTCGCCGCGCAGTACGAGTCCGAAGTGGTCTACCACAAGATCAACGAGGAGCTCGAGAAGCAGGGTGTCATCTTCCTCGACACCGACACCGCGCTCAAGGAGCACCCGGAGCTGTTCGAGGAGTACTACGGCTCGGTGATCCCGCACGGGGACAACAAGTTCTCCGCGCTCAACGGCGCCGTGTGGTCGGGTGGCTCGTTCATCTACGTCCCCAAGGGCGTGCACGTCGAGATCCCGCTGCAAGCCTACTTCCGGATCAACACCGAGAACATGGGCCAGTTCGAGCGCACCCTGATCATCGTCGACGAAGACGCCTACGTGCACTACGTCGAGGGCTGCACCGCCCCGATCTACTCCTCGGACTCGCTGCACTCGGCGGTCGTGGAGATCGTGGTCAAGAAGGGCGCGCGCTGCCGCTACACCACCATCCAGAACTGGTCGAACAACGTCTACAACCTGGTCACCAAGCGGGCCAAGGCCGAGGCGGGCGCGACCATGGAGTGGGTCGACGGCAACATCGGCTCCAAGGTGACCATGAAGTACCCCGCGGTGTTCCTGATGGGCGAGCACGCCAAGGGCGAGGTGCTCTCCATCGCCTTCGCAGGCGAGGGCCAGCACCAGGACGCGGGCGCCAAGATGGTCCACATGGCACCGCACACCTCCTCGACGATCATCTCCAAGTCGGTGGCGCGCGGCGGCGGTCGCACGTCCTACCGCGGTCTCGTGCAGGTCAACAAGCGCGCGCACCACTCGAAGTCCACGGTGAAGTGCGACGCGCTGCTGGTCGACCAGATCAGCCGGTCCGACACCTACCCCTACGTCGACGTCCGCGAGGACGACGTGGCGATGGGGCACGAGGCGACGGTCTCCAAGGTCAGCGACGACCAGCTGTTCTACCTGATGTCGCGCGGCCTGACCGAGGACGAGGCGATGGCCATGATCGTGCGCGGGTTCGTCGAGCCCATCGCGCGCGAGCTGCCCATGGAGTACGCGCTCGAACTCAACCGTCTCATTGAACTCCAGATGGAAGGGGCGGTCGGCTAAATGTCGTCGGCACAGTCCGCGGCCGTCCTTGAAGACAAGCACGGTAAGAAGTCCCACTCGCACGGGGCTGTGGTGCCCGAGTCGTCCCGTGCGGAGTGGTTCACCTCGTTCGACGTGAACGCGTTCGAGGTGCCGTCGGGGCGCGAGGAGATCTGGCGCTTCACCCCGATGAAGCGGCTCGCCGGTCTGCACACCGGGGTCGAGGCGACCGGCTCGGCGACCGTCGAGGTCGACGCGCCCGCCGAGGTCACGGTGGAGACCGTGGAGCGCGGGGATTCCCGGCTCGGCGCGGCGGGCGTGCCCGCCGACCGGGTCGCGGCCCAGGCGTACAGCTCGTTCACCGCGGCCACGCTGCTCACGGTGGCCAAGGAGACCAAGGCGTCCGCGCCGGTCCTGGTCACCGTGACCGGGCCGGGCGCGGGGCAGGTCGCCTACGGGCACCTGCAGGTGCGCGCCGAGCAGTTCGCCGAGGCCGTCGTCGTGCTCGACCACCGCGGGTCCGGCGTGTACGCCGACAACGTGGAGTTCGTGCTGGCCGACGGCGCGAAGCTGACCGTGGTGTCCATCCAGGACTGGGCGGACGACGCGGTGCACGTCTCGGCGCAGCACGCCAGCATCGGCCGTGACGCGCTGTTGCGGCACACGGTGGTCACCCTCGGCGGCGACCTGGTCCGGGTGTCCCCGACCGCGGCGTTCGCCGACAAGGGCGGTGAGGTCGAGCTCAACGGGCTCTACTTCGCCGACGCGGGGCAGCACTTCGAGCACCGCACCTTCGTCGACCACTCGCAGGCCAACTGCACCTCGAACGTGGTCTACAAGGGCGCGCTGCAAGGCGTTGGGGAAGGCGACAGGGCCGCGCACACCGTGTGGATCGGTGATGTGCTGATCCGCGCGGCGGCCGAGGGCACGCAGACCTACGAGCTGAACCGGAACCTGCTGCTGACCGACGGTGCCCGCGCCGACTCGGTGCCGAACCTGGAGATCGAGACCGGCGAGATCGCCGGTGCCGGTCACGCCAGCGCCACGGGCCGCTTCGACGACGAGCAGCTGTTCTACTTGCAGGCCCGCGGGATCCCCGAGGACCAGGCCCGCCGTCTGGTGGTGCGCGGCTTCTTCCACGAGCTGCTGATGAAGATCCAGGTCCCCGAGGTGCGCGAGCGCCTCGAGGCGGCCATCGAGGCCGAACTGGAAGCCGTAGGCACGTGACACGGGCTTGTGCGCTGTCCGATCTGGACGACGACAAGCCGTTCGCCGTCGAGGTCGACGACGTCGCCGTGGTGCTGGTGCGCCGCGGCGACGAGGTCCACGCGCTGCGCGACGAGTGCTCGCACGCCTCGGTGGCGCTGTCGGAGGGCGAGCTGTCCCGCAAGGGCCTGGAGTGCTGGCTGCACGGGTCGTGCTTCGACCTGCGCACCGGCGCCCCCTCCGCGCCACCGGCCACCGAACCGGTCGACGTGTACGCGGTGACCATCACCGGTGACGACGTGCTCGTCGACGTCACCCGCGCCGTGAACCACCCCCCGAACTGACTGACCCTTTCCGCACAGGAGAAGAAGAACCACCATGGCCACCCTGGAGATCAAGGACCTGCACGTCTCGGTCGCGACCGACGACGGCGCCAAGGAGATCCTCAAGGGCGTCGACCTGACCGTCCGGGCAGGCGAGACGCACGCGATCATGGGCCCCAACGGGTCCGGCAAGTCCACCCTGTCCTACGCCGTGGCCGGGCACCCCAAGTACGAGGTGACCTCCGGTTCGGTGACCCTCGACGGCGACGACGTGCTCGCGATGAGCGTGGACGAGCGGGCCCGCGCCGGACTGTTCCTCGCCATGCAGTACCCGGTCGAGGTTCCCGGTGTGTCGATGTCGAACTTCCTGCGCACCGCGGCCACCGCCGTGCGCGGCGAGGCGCCGAAGCTGCGCACCTGGGTCAAGGAGGTGAAGGCGGCGATGTCCGAGCTGGAGATCGACCCGGCCTTCGCCGAGCGCAGCGTCAACGAGGGCTTCTCCGGCGGCGAGAAGAAGCGGCACGAGATCCTGCAGCTCGCCCTGCTCAGCCCGAAGATCGCCATCCTCGACGAGACCGACTCCGGCCTCGACGTCGACGCGCTGCGCGTGGTGTCCGACGGGGTGAACCGGTTCAAGGCGTCCGGCGAGACCGGCGTCCTGCTGATCACGCACTACACCCGCATCCTGCGCCACATCACCCCCGACTTCGTGCACGTCTTCGCGGGCGGCCGCATCGTCGAGTCCGGCGGGTCGGAGCTGGCGAACGTGCTGGAGGCCGAGGGTTACGTGAAGTACACCGGCAGCCAGGAAGCCGCGGGCGTCTGAGCGCGTTGCACCGGGTACGGGTCTGAGCAAGAAGGGGGTACCGGTCAGGTGACCGCAGTGACCGCACCACTGGACGTCGACGCCCTGCGCGCCGACTTCCCCATCCTCGGCCGCACCGTCCGCGACGGCAAACCGCTGGTGTACCTGGACTCCGGGGCCACCGCGCAGCGGCCGTCGCAGGTGATCGAGGCCGAACGCGCCTTCCTCACCGAGCACAACGCCGCCGTGCACCGCGGCGCGCACCAGCTCGCCGAGGAGGCCACCGACGCCTACGAGTCGGCGCGCGCCCGCATCGCGGCGTTCATCGGCGCGACGCCGGGCGAGGTGGTGTTCACCAAGAACGCCACCGAGGGCATCAACCTGGTCGCGTACGCCATGGGCAACGCGTCCACCGCCGGACCGGAGGCGGCCCGTTTCGCCCTCGGCCCCGGCGACGAGATCGTCACCACCGAGATGGAGCACCACGCGAACCTGGTGCCGTGGCAGCAGCTGGCCCAGCGCACCGGGGCGACCCTGCGCTGGCTGGGTGTGACCGACGACGGCAGGCTCGACCTGTCCACCCTGGACGAGGTGGTGAACGCGCGCACGAAGGTGCTGGCGTTCACCCACCAGTCCAACGTGCTGGGCACCGTCAACCCGGTCGAGCCGCTGGTGGCGCGGGCGCACGAGGTGGGCGCGCTCGTCGTGCTCGACGCGTGCCAGTCGGTGCCGCACTCGGTGGTCGACTTCCACGCGCTCGGCGTGGACTTCGCGGTGTTCTCCGCGCACAAGATGCTCGGCCCGTACGGGCTCGGCGTGCTCTACGGCCGCGGGGAGCTGCTCGCGGCCATGCCGCCGTTCCTCACCGGCGGGTCGATGATCGAGATGGTGGAGATGGCGCGGTCCACCTTCGCCCCGCCGCCGCAGCGGTTCGAGGCGGGCACGCCGATGACCTCGCAGGCGGTGGCGCTCGGCGCGGCCGTGGACTACCTGTCCGCGGTCGGCATGGACCGGGTCGCCGCGCACGAGCACCTGCTGACCGTCGCCGCGCTCGACGGCCTCGCCGAGATCCCGGGCATCCGGGTCATCGGCCCGGTCGACGGGCACGCGCGCGGTGCAGCGGTGTCCTTCGTCGTCGACGGCATCCACCCGCACGACGTCGGCCAGGTTCTCGACGACCAGGGCGTCGCCGTGCGCGTCGGGCACCACTGCGCGTGGCCGCTGCACCGGCGGCTGGGTGTCCCGGCCTCGGTGCGGGCCAGCTTCTACCTCTACAACGACCTGCGGGACGTGGACACGTTCCTGGCCGGGGTGCGGGAGACGCGCCGCTTCTTCGGGGTGGCCTGATGCAGCTGCAGCAGATGTACCAGGAGATCATCCTGGACCACTACAAGAACCCGCACGGCCGCGGCCTGCGCGACCCGTTCGACACCGAGTCCTTCCAGGTCAACCCGACCTGCGGGGACGAGGTGACGCTGCGGGTCAGGCTCGACGACGGGGTCGTGGCCGACGTGTCCTACGACGGGCAGGGCTGCTCCATCAGCCAGGCGTCGACGTCGGTGCTGACGGATCTGGTGGTGGGTCGACCGCTGGCCGAGGCCATGGTCAAGTTCGACGCGTTCCACGAGCTGATGCACGGCCGCGGCAAGGTCGAGCCGGACGAGGACGTGCTGGAGGACGGCATCGCGTTCGCCGGTGTCGCGAAGTACCCCGCCAGGGTGAAGTGCGCCCTGCTCGGCTGGATGGCGTTCAAGGACGCGGTCACCCGCGCCCGCGGTGAAGGAGGACCGGCATGACGGAACCCGGGATCGAACACGGCACCGCCGCCGTGTCGGAGGCGGTGGCTGTACCCGCCGCTGAGCCGGACGTCGAGCGCGGCGCCGCCGGGATGCCCACCCAGGCCCCCCGCGCCGACCTGGCCTCGCTCGACGACCTCGAAGAGGCCATGCGCGACGTCGTGGACCCGGAACTCGGCATCAACGTGGTCGACCTCGGCCTGGTCTACGACATCCGCGTCGAGCCGGACAACACCGCCACCATCGACATGACCCTCACCTCGGCCGCCTGCCCGCTGACCGACGTCATCGAGGACCAGACCCGCACCGCCCTCACCAGCGGCGGCCTGGTCGACGACTTCCGCATCAACTGGGTCTGGATGCCCCCCTGGGGCCCCGAGAAGATCACCGACGACGGCCGCGAACAACTCCGAGCCCTCGGCTTCACCGTCTGACCCGCTCGTCCCGAACGGCCCGCCTTCCGCGATGAAGGCGGGCCGTTTCGCGTGAACCCACGGTAGGTCCTCGTCCACAGGCCCGCGGGCGCGGATCGGAGGTGGCAGGCGAGCACGCCCTGCGCCGCGGAGCGGATCCCGCGGGTCTTGGAGCGGCGCGCGGAGACACGCGCGGATCGCATCGGCGACGGCTTGACGCCGATCCGGGTTCTCCCGCTCCAGGCACTCCGACTCGTGGAGCCCCACGACGCGGGCGTACGCGTGATCAGCGGCTCAGCCGCTCGATCGCCCAGTCGGTCCGTTCCGCCGCTCGGGACGCCCGCGCATGGTCGGGTAGGCACCCGCGCTGGTCAGCATCGGCCTCCCGCCAGGCGCCCCGGCCCACGCCAACCTCGCTGCCGCCACTCCGAGCCCTCGGCTTCACCGTCTGACCCGCTCGTCCCGAACGGCCCGCCTTCCGCGATGAAGGCGGGCCGTTTCGCGTGAACCCACGGCAGGTCCTCGTCCGGCACCGGCCCTCGGGCGCGCGGTCGGGGTGGCGGGCGAAGATGCCTTGCGCTGCGGAGCGGATCCCGCGGGTCCTGGAGCGGCACGCGGACACACGCGCGGATCGCGTCGGCGACGGCTTGACGCTGGTCCGGGTTCTCCCACCAGGCGCTCCAACTCGTGGAGCCCCACGACGCGGGCGTACGCGTGATCAGCGCTCAGCCGCTCGATCGCCCCTTCGTCCGGCAGGCCCGCTCGGCCGCCCGGGACGCCCGCGCATGATCGGGTAGAAGGCCACCGGCGCACCCGCGCCGGTCAGCATCGACCCCCGTCAGGCCCCGGCCCACGCCAACCTCGCTGCCGCCACTCCGAGCCCTCGGCTTCACCGTCTGACCCGCTCGTCCCGAACGGCCCGCCTTCCGCGATGAAGGCGGGCCGTTTCGCGTCGCTGTCCGGACCGACTCACGGGAACCAGGGCATTCTCCGTCAAGTCCGAGCAGCGCGTGGTCGCCACTGAACGAGTAACGGGCGGTTAGCGTCCACATCGGACACGATGGCCGGGTGGTGGGTTATCCACAGGACTGGGCGGGGTTCTTGTGGTGTTGTCACAACCCGTGGTGAGTCCGTGTGCTCGGGCCACAGCCGGGAATCGGCTGGTGGGCAACGGGTCCGGTCGGTGGGAGTGGGGGTGTCGGCGGGGCACATCGACGTTCGTCGGTGGCGGGGGTGATCGACTTCTGCTCCCATGGGTGCGTGCCTCGACCTACTCGTGCCGAGCTCGCGGCGGCCAGGGACCGGACCGTGCCCGATGTGATCGGTGCCGGTCTCGCGGTGCTGTTCTGCGGGATCAACCCCAGCCTGTACTCCGGCGCCACCGGCCGTCACTTCGCCCGGCCGGGCAACCGGTTCTGGCCTGCCCTGCACCTGTCCGGGTTCACCCCGCGGCTGCTCGACCCCGGTGAGCAGGAGCTGCTGACCGACTACGGCCTCGGTGTCACCAACCTCGTCGCCAGGGCCACCGCGCGCGCCGACGAGCTGTCCGACGACGAGCTGACCCGGGGTGGCGACCGGCTGCGCCGCCTCGTGGCCGAGCACGAGCCGCGGGTCGTCGCGGTGGTCGGCATCACCGCCTACCGGGTGGCGTTCGCGGCGCCCAAGGCGGTCATCGGGGCGCAGGCGGAGCTGTTCGAGTCGGTGCGGGTGTGGGTGCTGCCCAACCCGAGCGGCCTCAACGCGCACTACCAGCTGCCCGACCTCGCCGCCGAGTTCCGGCAGCTGCGCGAGTCCCTCGGCTGACCCGATATCGGGCACCGGAGTTGCCTCGGCGGTCGAAACAGTGCCAGGGTCGTGCGTGACCGAACCACCCGCCGACCTCGTCCGGTACGTCACGGGGACCACCGGTCTCCCGCCGGGGATCGCGGCCAGGGTCGTCGCCGACGTCATGGCCTACTTCGGCGAACCGGTCGAGCAGTACGTGCGGCGCAGGCACACCGAGCTGCGGCGCGCGCGGCTGCGCAACGCCGAGATCTGGGCGCGGGTGGCCGGGGAGCTGGCCGCGCGCCCGGTCGCGGCGCCCGCGCTGAGCGAACGGCAGCTGCGGCGGATCATCTACGGCTAGGGAGCGAAGCTATGTGTGGAATCGTCGGCTACCTGGGGGTGCGTCCGGCGACGCCCGTGCTGGTGGAGGGGTTGCACCGGCTGGAGTACCGGGGGTACGACTCGGCCGGGGTCGCGGTGGTGCGCGACGGTGACATCGTCGTCACCAAGACCGCGGGCCGGGTGCGGGACCTGCGGGACAAGCTCGCCGACAACCCCGCCACCGTGGGCATCGCGCACACCCGCTGGGCGACGCACGGTGAGCCGTCGGACCGCAACGCCCACCCGCACCTCGACGCCACCGGACGGGTGGCCGTGGTGCACAACGGGATCATCGAGAACGCCGAGCAGCTGCGCGCCCAGCTCACCGCCGACGGCGTGGTGTTCGTGTCCGAGACCGACACCGAGGTGCTGGCCCACCTGGTCGCCCGCGAGGACGCCGCGACCCTGGAGGACGCCGTCCGCGCCGCGCTGCGCGGCGTCGAGGGCACCTACGGGCTGGTCGTGCTCGACCGCTCCCGGCCGGGGGAGCTGGTGGTCGCCCGCAACGGCAGCCCCATCGTGCTGGGCATCGGCGACGGCGAGATGTTCATCGCCTCCGACGTGGCCGCGCTGGTGCACCACACCCAGCAGGTCGTCTTCCTCGACGACGGCGAGCTGGCCACGGTGACCGCCGAGGGGTTCCGCACGTCCACTGTGGAGGCGCGGCGGACCAGCAAGACGCCCACCACCGTCGAGCACGCCGCCGACGACTACGAGCTGGGCGGGCACACCGACTTCATGCGCAAGGAGATGGCCGAGCAGCCCGAGGCCATCGCCAGGGCGCTGCGCGGCAGGCTCGACGAGCGGTTCGCCACCGCGCACCTCGGCGGCCTCGGCCTGGACCCGATGGCGCTGCGCGCGGTCAAGCGGGTCAAGTTCCTCGGCTGCGGCTCGGCCTACTACGCGGGCCAGATGGGCGCCGCGCTGGTCGAGGAGCTGGCCAGGATCCCCGCCGACGCCGAGCCCGCGTCGGAGTTCCGCTACCGCAACCCGGTGGTCGACCCGGACGCGCTCTACGTCGCGGTGAGCCAGTCCGGCGAGACCATCGACACCCTGGCCGCGGTGCAGGAGCTGCGGCGCAAGGGCGGCCGGGTGATCGGCGCGGTCAACGTCGTGGGCAGCGCCATCGCCCGCGAGTGCGGCAGCGGCGTGTTCCTGCACGCCGGACCGGAGGTGTCGGTCGCCTCCACCAAGGCGCTGACGAACATGACCGTCTCCTTCGCCATGCTCGCCCTGCTGCTCGGCCGGGTCCGGGACCTGAGCGCGGCCGCGGGGGCACGGATCGTGACCGGCCTGCGCGCGCTGCCCGGTCAGGTCGAGCGCGTGCTCGCCGACGACGCCGAGATCGCCAGGATCGCCAAGCGGTACGCCCACGCGCGGCACATGTTCTTCCTCGGCCGGGTCAGCGGCTGGCCGGTGGCCCGCGAGGGCGCGCAGAAGCTCAAGGAGATCTCCTACATCCACGCCGAGGCGTACCAGGCCGCCGAGCTCAAGCACGGCCCGCTGGCGCTGGTCGACGCGGACATGCCCAGCGTGGTCATCGTCCCGGCCGACGACCTGGTGGCCAAGAACATCGGCACCATCGAGCAGGTCAAGGCGCGCGGCGGCCCGGTCATCGTGATCACCAACGCCGACCTGCCCGACGGGCTGGCCGACGAGGTCATCCGGGTGCCGCGCGGCGAGCCGGAGCTGGACCCGATCCTGCTCACCATCCCGCTGCAGCTGCTGGCCTACCACACCGCGTCGGCGCTGGGCCGCGACATCGACAAACCGCGCAACCTGGCCAAAAGCGTCACCGTGGAGTGATCGCGACGCCCCCTTGCGCACCCCTTGCCGACCCCTTGCGGGGCAATCCATGTATTCATTCACGCGGAACTGACACCTAGCTTTCGCCCACCGGTCCGCAAGCCCACCCGTCCACTCCACCGTGGACAGTGGGCTCCTCCGTCCTCACGGGCCGGTGGAGGAGACGACATGTCACGCAAGGGTCGCAAGGCGCTGGTCGCCGCGGCTGTGGCCGCGGCGACCGCGCTGGGTGCGACGGTCATCGCGGTGACCGCTTCCCAGGCCGGTGCCGCGCAGGACCAGTCCGCCCCCGGCGCCAGGGCGCTGAGCCCGCAGCAGCGCGCCACCGAACTCGACCGCGCCGGTGCCGAGGCCACCGCGGCCGCGAAGGACCTCGGGTTGGGCGCCAAGGAGAAGCTGGTCGTCAAGGACGTGGTCGTCGACAACAACGGCGCCCGCCACGTCCGCTACGACCGCACCTACGACAAGCTGCCGGTCGTCGGGGGCGACCTGGTGGTGCACCGCGCGTCCGACGGCCGGATCACCGCCGTCGACCGCGCGAGCAGCGAGACCATCACGGTCCCGTCGGTCACGCCCACCATCGCGTCCACGAAGGCCGCGGCGCTGGCGCCCGCGTTGACCGCCGAGAACAAGGATGGCGCGGCGAAGCCGGAGCTGGTCGTCTACGCCGTCAACCGCAAGCCGATCCTGGCCTACCGGACCACTGTGGAGGGTGGCGGCGCCGAGGTCGTCGTGACCGACGCCGCCAGTGGCGTGCTACTAGACCGCTACGAGAAGCGGCACAAGGCCACCGGCAACGGCTACCACGTCGGCACCGTGGACATCAGCACCAGCAGCGCGTCCGGCGGCTACACGCTCACCGACACGACCCGGGGCAACACCCGCGTCCTCGACGGCAACGGCGGCTCCGAGACCAACCCGGCGGCGCGGGCGACCACGTTCACCGACGCCGACAACGTGTGGGGCACCGGTCAGCTGAGCAACCGGCAGACCATCGCCGTGGACGCCTACTACGGCCTGGCCAAGACCTGGGACTTCTACAAGAACGCCTACGGCCGCAACGGCATCCGCAACAACGGCCAGGGCCACACGATGTACGTCCACATCGGATCGGGCCTGCTCAACGCCTTCTATGACGACAGCTGCTTCTGCATGGTCTTCGGCGACGGCAGCTCCACCAACCAGAACACGCCGCTGACCCAGATCGACGTCGTCGGCCACGAGATGACCCACGGCGTCACCGCGGCCACCGCGAACCTCAACTACTCCGGGGAGTCGGGCGGTCTCAACGAGTCCGCGAGCGACATCTTCGGCACCATGGTCGAGTTCTCGGCCGCCAACCCGAACGACCCGGCCGACTACTACATCGGCGAGAAGCTGCGCATGCCCAGCGGCTACTTCCGGCGCATGGACAACCCGGCCGCGGACGGGAACTCGTTGGGCTGCTGGCGTTCCACCGCCGGTCAGGTCGACGTGCACTACTCGTCCGGCATCGGCAACCGGTGGTTCTACCTGGCCTCCGAGGGCACCGGCAACAAGACCATCGGCGGCCTCGCGCACAGCGGCGGCACCTGCAACAGCACCACCTTCGCGGGCATCGGCCGGGACAAGGCCGCAGCGGTGTTCTACCGGGCGCTGAGCACGTACATGACGTCGACGACCAACTACGCCGGGGCGCGCACCGCGACCCTGCAGGCCGCCGCCGACCTGTACGGCACCAACAGCCAGGAGCGCTACCTGGTCAGCGTCGCCTGGGCCGCGGTCAGCGTCGGCACCGCTCTCCCCGCACCCGGGACGACCACCACCCGCCCCACCACGACCACCACGACCAGCCCCACCGGCCCGACCACGACCACCACGGTTCCCCCCACGGGCAACGCCATCACCAACGGCGGCTTCGAGTCCGGCCAGACGGGCTGGAGCGAGACCGCGGTCGTCACCAACAGCACCCAGCAAACCCCGCGCAGTGGTTCGTACTACGCCTGGCTCCTGGGCAACGGCCGCGCCGCCAGCGAGGCCATCAGCCAACAGGTCAGGGTCCCCAGCACCGGTGCGCCCGCGCTGCGCTTCTGGCTGAAGGTCACCACCCAGGAAACCGGCACCACGGCGTACGACGTTCTGCGGGTCCAGGTCAACGGCACCACTGCCGTCACCTACTCAAACGCCAACGCAGGCACCACCTATGTGCAGCGCGCGGTAGACCTCTCCGCCTACCGCGGCCAAACGGTGACCATCCGGTTCTCTGGAGTGGAGGATGCTTATCTGGCGACCAACTTCTTGCTGGATGACGTGACGCTTGGCTGACCGTTGACCCCCCTCCTCGGTGTGTGTCCCCCCACCGGGGAGGGGCCTTTCCGGCTCTTGTTCTCGCCTGCGGCATTGGCCTGGGCGCGGTTTTCGAGCAAGAGGCGGGTGGTTGGCCAACGTTGCTTGGGGGCGGGGTGGGGCCAACGTTGCCCGGTCTCGATCGGCTCGGCTCAGTTTGATCTTGAATGGGGGCGGCGGCGCGCGTGGGGGGCGGCCACTTCGTTATGTGGAGAGTTCGGCGCGGTTGCGGATGCCCAGTTTGCGGTAGATGCGGGTGAGGTTGGCCTCGACCGCTTTCACCGACAGGTGTAGGGCGGTGGCTATCTGGCGGTTGCTGTGGCCTAGGCGCAGGTGGGTGACGATCTGGGTCTCCAGGTCGGACAGCGGGGTGTCCTGGGTGTCCAGTTTGGACAGCTCGGACTCCACCCGGTCGACCCAGGGGGTGCAGCCAGCGGTGGCGTAGCGGCGGAGGGACTCGGCGAGGGCCTCGCGGGCGGCGGCTTTGCGGCGGGCGCGGCGTTCCAGGGTGCCGAGGGTGTACCAGGCCCTGGCCAGTTCCATCGGGTACGGGTGGGTCGGCGGCAGGGCGGCGCGGAGGGTGTCGGCGGCGCCTCGGGGGTCGCCCGCGGTGGCGGCGATGACGGCGGCGGCGCGGGTCAGGCCGAGGGTCACCACCGGCCTGCCTTGGGCGTCCACTCTGGACCTGGCGTCCCGCAGGGCGGCTTCGGCCTGGTCCGATTGCCCCGCCCACGCAAGGGATTCCACAAGATCGGCGTCCACCAGGAACATCGCCGGATCGGTGTAGCCGACCTCGCGCAGGGTCGCCAGGCAGGTGGCGAACAGCCGGGCGGCGGCGCGGTGTTCCCCGCGCAGCACCGCGACCCTGGCGCGCAACCCGCTGGCGTACGCCGCCCACTCGCCGTCCCTGGCCTGCTCGTCGGCCTCCGCCGCCTGCGCCAGCAGGGTGCCCGCCTCGTCGAGGCTGCCGGTGTTCAGCTCGGCGAGGGCGCGCAGGGTGAGCCCGATCCCGGGGTGCTGGTCGACGTCGACGCGCAAGCGGGCGCCCCACAGCGCGGCGCGGCGGGCGTCGGCGCAGCGGCCCGCGCGTTCGTAGGCCGAGGTCAGCGAGTACAGCACGGCGATGAGGTCGCGGATGCGGCCAGCCGCCTCGGTCTCGTGGCGCAGCCGCTCCAGCATCTCGACCGCCTTGGCCGTCTCGCCGCGGCGCAGGGTGATCACCGCGAGGTAGACGCGGGCGAAGACCACGGGCTCCGACAGCGGCAGACCCGCGGTGTGCCTTGCCAACCGGCGGAACAGGTCGGTCTCGGTGTCCGGACCGGACGCGGCGGCGAACGGGATGCGCATGATCAGCGACCGGATCACCAGCGTCGGGTCGTCGGCGCGGACGGCAAGCGCGTCGGCGTTGTCGAGGTGCGCTAGCGCCTCCGCCGTCCGTCCTATGTGGGCGGCGAGTTCCGCGCGGCGCAACACCAGGGCGCACCGCAGTGCCGGGTCGTCACCCCCGTCGGCGGCGACCTCGTCGAGCAGACCGGAGAACGCCACCATGTCCCGACCGGCCAGGTCGAACAGCAGCAGCCGCGCCCACGCCCTGGTCGGACCGGTCGCGATCCTGGCGACGGCCCGGCACAGCTCGGCGGCGGCAGCGGTCAACCCCGCCTCCGCGGCGGCGCGGGCGGCACCGAGCAGGCGTTCCGCGCGCTGCACCGGGGCGGGGGTGCGGTGCGCGGCGAGTCGCAGCAGGTCGGCCGCGGTCGCCGGGGCACCCCGGGCGGTCGCGAGCCGGGCCGCCTCGACCAGTTCCGCGGCGATCGAGCCGTCCGGTCGCGGGGTGGCCAGCGCGCGGTGGCGGGCGCGTTCGATCGGGTCGGTCACCAGCGCGGCCATCCTGGCGTGCGCGGCGGTCCACTGCGCGGCGGTCGCCTCGGCGGCCACCACCTCGGCCACCAGCGCGTGGCTGAACCGCAGCGCCCCGTCCTCGTCGGCGACCAGCACCCCGGCGGCCATGGCGGCGTCGAGCCCCGGGTCGCCCAGCGGCAGCAGGTCGAGCCCCGGCCGGACCGCGACGGTGACCAACCTGAGCACGTCCCACGCTCCCTCCGGCAGCGGTGCGAGCCGGTCGCCCACCAGTTCGCGCAGCTTGCCCGGCACCGGCAGCGGTTCGTCCGCGCCGACCGAGCCGCCGTGCCTGGCCAGCGCGCGGCCCAGTTCGAGCGCGTAGAACGGGTTCCCGCCGCTGGCCGCGACCACCCGGCTGACCGTCGCCGACGACAGCGGCCGCACCAACCGGGTCCGCAACAACTCGGCGACCGACCCCGCGTCGATCCCGGTCAGCTCCACCTCGACCACCGGCGCAGGCGCCAGGTCGGTCGTGGTCGGCGCCCCGTCGGTCCGCTCGGCGACCAGCACCCGCACCTGGTGCTCGGTGAGCCTGCGCGCCGCGAACGCCAGCACCTCGGCGCTGGCCGGGTCCAGCCACTGCGCGTCGTCGATGACCAGCAGCACCGCCTGCCGCTCGGCGAGGCCCCGCAGCAGGTCGACCACCGCCAACCGCAACGCGAGCGGGTCGACCGGGTGCAGCGGCGCGGCCCGCAGCAGGGCGGTGTCCAGGGCGGCCCGAAGGTGCGCGGGCAACTCGACCGACGCCAGCACCTTCGCGAACAGGTCGTACAGCGCGACGTGCGGCAACTCCCGGTCCACCGCGGCCGGACCGGTCCGCAGCACGACCTCCGCCCCGGCGCCCGCCACCAACACCTCGACCAACAGCGACTTGCCGATCCCCGCTGGCCCGTGCAGCAGCACCCCACCCCCGTCGGCCAACCCACCCCGACAGCGGGCGATCACCGAGGCCCGGCCCAGCACCGGGGGAACAGCCGCCATCCCCCGAACGTACCCAACCCACCCAAATCCGACGAGACCGAACTACGTCAACGGCCGAAAGGGGACACCACCCTGCCGATCCCCACCACGGCACACGCCGAACCAGGCCCCCGGTGATGGCTCCCCAACGCGTTCTTATACCCCGGCGCCTTCCCGTACCCCGGCGCGCGGGCCGGTCACAGCTCGCGCTGGCGCTGGTCCCACAGGTCCTCCAGCTCACGACGCCACGCGGGCAACCTGGCCCTCCTGGCCCGCTCCCGCAGTCCCGAGATGATCGACCACAGGATGACGAGCGCGATCACCGCCAAGACACAGGTGGTGAACACCCATTCGCCACTCATCAGCGGCCTCCCTCCGTGCTTGTCCGCTGTGCCAGGGCGAACGTCAGCTGACGCGGGCGTGGGCCGGGCGGGAGCCGCGCAGGACCTCGACGTGGTCGCTGCCGGGGCGGCCGAGGATCCAGCTGGAGCCGGGGACGGACTTGGCCCGCTTCTTGAGGGGTGCCAGCAGGCGGGATGCCTCGCGGTAGGAGCGGACCGAGCCGACGCCGCACACCAGGGTGGCCAGGGAGACGCTGACCGCCATGCCCTCGGTGACCCACTGGCGGTCGACCAGGCGGGCGGCGAGGGCGCTGATCTCCTCGAGGTCGGTGACCACCAGGAAGTCGTCGCCGCCGACGTGGGCGACTCGGGTGCCGGGCAGGTCGCGCTCGGCGTCGGCGAGGCAGCGGCCGATGTGGCGGATCAGGTCGTCGCCTGCCGCGAAGCCGACCGTGTCGTTGACCTGCTTGAACGAGTCCACGTCCAGCCAGGCCACCACGAACATCTCGGCGGCGTGGATGCGGCGGTCGATGTCGCGGTCGACGGTGTCGCTGCCGGGCAGGCGGGTCAACGGGTTCAGCGCGGCGGCCTGCTCGATCTTGGCCTCCGCCACCCCGCGCACGACCTCCGAGATGCGCGCCACCCCGACGCACACCCGCTCCGCGTCGACCACCACGACCTCGTCGCCGTGCCGGTCCCAGTCGGTGTCGCCGACCAGGTCGAGCAGTTGCAGGCTCCCGGCGTCCGCGCGGATGGTGCGGGGGATGTCGCCGTGGCGCACCGCGGGTTTCTTGGCGTTGAGCGCGTGCCCGTACGGGCCGGTGACGGCGAGCAGGAACCGGCTGCGCGGCAACGTGCTCACCGGCCTGCCCTCCGGGTCGACGAGCACCACGCCGCTGATGGTCGGGTTGGCGGCGAAGGTGTCGCGGACCTCCTCGGCGCTGGCGTCCTGCGCCATCGTGGTCGCGGGCCGCAGGTAGTCCGACACCAGCGGCACCGGGGCGGCGCCGGTGGTGGCGTTGAGCTCGATGATCTCGGCGACCGGCCGGGGCAGCGGCAGCGCGATCCCGCCCTCCTGGCTGGCGCCCGCGAGCAGGTTGCCCTGCGCGAGCCGCACGCCGAGCCGGTTGAGGCACAGCAGCTGTTCCTCGGACTCGACGCCGACCGCGGCCAGCCGGGTGCCGGTGCGGGTGCAGTACTGCGCCAGGCACTCGACCACGGCAAGGCACGCCGGGTCCTCCGGCAGGCCGGAGATCAGGTGCGCGTCCAGTTTGATCAGGTCGGGGCCGACGTCGGCGAGCAGCGACAGCGGGAGGTCGCCGTCGCCGATGGCGTCGAAGGCGATCCCGCACCCCGCCTCGCGCAACACGTCGAGGCCGCGGATCAGCTCGGCGCGGTGCACCCGGCTGAACGGCGGGGTGATCTCCAGCACGATGTCGCGGGGTTTGCGGCCGGTCTGGTTGAGCGCGGGGCGCAGGAACCGCAGCAGTTCCTCCGGCGCGGTCGCGGTGGCGGCCACGACGTTGACGTGCAGTGGCAGCGGTGGGTCCTGGCGCGACGAGGCGAGCACGGCGCGGCTGGCCAGCGAGATGTCGGTCTGCACCAGCCTGCCCGCCTTCCCGGCGGCGCGGAGCAGGTCGTAGATGTCGCCGGTGCGCGGTCGGGCCATGGCCTCCACGGCTATGGCCTCACCGGTACGGGTGCTGAGCAACGGCTGGAACGCGAAGCTGACGTCCGGTGCGACGGTCACCCTGGCATCGTGCCCGGTGCCCGCGCGGAGATGATGGTTAGTCACCATCTGTTCATCCAGCTGTGCCCGGAAGCACCACACCGCGCCGGGCCACGGTCATCCCGGTGGGTAATCGCGCGATAGCAGCAGCTTCCGGCGAATTCCCCACGGGGTCGCCCCGAACACCGCGGCCATCGCGGCGGCGGTCCCCGCCACGTCCTCGCGTCCGCTGAGGTAGGCGCGCTGCAGCCTGGGGGACAGGGCGAAGAAGGCGCCGAAGAACTCCGACAACATGCCCGGTGGGAGTCCCAGCAACGCTCTTAGACCGTGCGACCGCATCGCGTGCACGGCGCGAGCCTGGGGTGACCACACCGCGGCCCGTCCCGCCGCTGCTGCTGCCGCTGGACCCCGCGCCATCGCTGCCGTGATCGCGTCCGCCACCACTGGGGCCAACGCGAGCGCGTCGCCGACGCTGTAACCGGTGGCCGGGTGCACCATCCCCGCCGCCGCGCCAAAGGGCACCGAACCCCGATGCCAGGGCGGCGTCGGCGGTAGATCTACCGGGAACCGCACCCGCTCCACCGCAAGCGCTTCCGGTTCATACCCCAGCCGTTCGGACAATCGGCGCCGCAACACGTCCCAGCTCATGCCGGGCCGGGCGGCCAGGGAGGTCTCCTCAAGCAGTACCCGGTCGGTCGACACCCCGACGGCGTAGAGGAAGGTCGGCGGCCTGCCCCAGTCCATCAGCACCGCGTCACCCGATCGGACAATCTCCTCAGCGGCGGCCGAAGGAACCACGACCCCGTAGGCCGTTTGCTCCACGCGGACTCCCGTGGCGGGCCCGCCCGACACCACCCGCCGGGCGCCGCTCGCGTCGACGACCACCGCGCACGCCACCCGCCGCCCGGACCCGAGGACCACCGTCGCGCCCCGCCGCCCGAACTCCGCGCCGACCACCTCGTCGTCCACCGCGGCGGCGGGCCCGCGCCACAGCTCCGCGCACACCGCCGCGTTGTCCAGCACCAGGTACTCCCGCGCGATCTCGTGCCCGGCCGCCAACACCCGCGTGGCCGGCACACCCCGGTACCGGTCGAGCGGCACCTGGTCGGCCCACACCCCGAACGTCGCCGCCCACACCCGCCGCCCACCCGGCGCGACCACCACCGTCCTTAACCCAGCCCGCCCACAAGCGTCCGCGACCGCCCACCCCGCCGGACCGCCACCGACCACCACCACATCCACCCTGCTCACCCCCTCTCGCTACCACGCCCCACCCCACCACAACAGCGCAGGCCCCCAAGCCCACCCGACAACCACAGGCGCCGAGCGATCCGCGCTGACCGCCCAGTACGTCTCGTACGGGCGGCTACCGTCCGCGCACCCGGATCGCGGAATCCCGCGCGCCGCCCCCACCGGGCTGCACCTAGGCTCGCGGCATGTCGGATCTCCACGAGCGCCGGGTCGACCGCAGGGACGGCAAGGGGGGTGCGGACCTCACCGCCAACCCGTTCCGGGCCGATCGCGACCGGATCGTGTCCTCGCCGTTCTTCGCGCGGCTCGGTGGTGTCACGCAGGTGGTCAGCGCCAGTGGGTCGGGGTTGTTGCACAACCGGTTGACCCACAGCCTCAAGGTCGCCCAGATCGGTCGGGCCATCGCGGAGCGGTTGACCGCCGACCCCGATCACGCCCCGTTGCTGGAGCGGCTCGGTGGCTGTGACCCGGACGTGGTGGAGGCCGCGGCGTTGGCGCACGACCTGGGGCACCCGCCGTTCGGGCACCTCGGTGAGCAGGTGCTCGACCGGCTCGCCCGGCACCGCTTCGGGCTGCCCGACGGGTTCGAGGGCAACGCGCAGAGCTTCCGGATCATCACCACCACCGACACCAGGGGGCCGTCCGCGGCTGGCCTCGACCTCACCGCCGCCGTGCGGGCCGCGACGCTGAAGTACCCGTGGACCCGGCTCTCGCACCCCGACCCGCACCCCCGCGACCTGGCCGACCCGCCGCGCGGTGCCGCCGAGCCGCCGGACGCGCCCGGTACCGGGTCGAGCAAGTTCTCCGCCTACGTCACCGAACTCGAGGACCTGTTCCAGGCGCGCGCGGTGTTCGACGGGCTCGTGCCGCCGTGGCAGCAGACCGTCGAGGCGTCGGTGATGGACAACGCCGACGACATCGCCTACGCCATCCACGACCTGGAGGACTTCCACCGCATCGGGGTGCTGCAACACGCCCCGGTGTCGGCCGAGCTGGGCCAGTGGGAGGCCGACCGGGCCGAGTTCGCCCGGCTCGACGCGAGCGAGTTGGACTCCGGGCGGCGCCCCGGCCAGTCGTTGGAGCGCTTGCGCAGGCGGTTGCACGCCCGCGACTCCTGGGTGGTCGACGACGACGCGTTCGCCGCGGCGGTGTCGCGGGTTCGCGCGGAACTGGTCGACGACCTGCTGTCCATGCCCTTCGACGGTTCGGTCGACGCCGAGCAGGCGTTCGGCCGGTTCTCCTCGGGGTGGACCGCGCGGCTCGTGGCGGGCGTGCACGTGGTGGCCGACCCGCCGACCCGCTCCGGGCACGTGCTGCTCGGCGCCCGGCAGTGGCACGAGGTGCAGGTGCTCAAGTTCGTGCACCGCCGGTTCGTCTTGCTGCGCCCGGACCTCGCGCTGCACCAGCGCGGCCAGGCCAGGTTGCTGACCAGGCTGGTCGAGGCGCTGGAGCAGTGGCTCGGCGACCGCTACGAGGCCGACCGGCTGCCGCGCAGGCTGCACGACCTGGTCGAGCTGGCCCGCGTGGAGTACGACTGGCTGGCCCGCGAACACCCGCAGGCCCTGGTCGGCGCGACGGGGGAGTGGCCGGAGGGGCAGGGCACCGTGCAGGCGCTCGCCCGCGGCCGGGCCGTGATCGACTTCGCCGCCTCGCTCGCCGACGGGCAGGCCGCGACGCTGCTGGAGGCGCTGTCCGGCCGGACCGGACAGTTCTGGTCGGACGCTTTCGTGCTGTGAGGCCCTGTCCCGCCAAGCTGGGGACGATGGCGGGTGGGGAAGAGGGGGTGGGTGGCGGGAGTGAATCGGCACCGAGCGTGACATTTGGACGGTGACTTTCACTCGAACGGTAGATGTCACCTCGTTGGTGTGAACCATACGTTCACCTGGCCGGGAGTACTCCCGGCGTCGGTGGGCGTGGGTCGGGGCACGCACTAGCGGGGGAGGACCCGTGCGTTCGTCCGATCGCTCGAAGTTATCCACACGCGCCACAACCGGTCTGACGGCGGGGGTTTGCGCCCTCGCCCTCGTGGTCGGGATGACCACCCCGGCGTCCGGGCAGGCCCTGCCCGCGAACCAACTCACCGCGGCTCAGGACAACGCGGCCCGCCAGATCTCGGCGCTGCAGAAGGTCAAGCAGACGCAGTCCAAGGCGGAGTCCAAACTGGACAGCAAGCTCGCCGTGGAGAACCGGCTGCGCAAGGACCGCTCGCTCGTCTCGGCCGCGCCCCGGTTGCAGAGCGGGGTCAAGCTGTCGGCGTCCGACACCGTTCTCGTCGACATCAGCGTCGAGCGGGTCAGCGACGAGCTGGTGGCGGCGCTGACCAAGTCCGGCGCCGGGATCCGCGCCGTGTCGACCGGCCTCGGCGAGATCAGGGCCGAGGTCCCCTTCGCCGCGCTGACCGGCATCTCCGGCCGCGCCGACGTCCGCAAGGTCGAGACGGCCAGTGGCGCGATCACGGCGTCGGCCAGGCCGCGCGGGACCGCTCCGGCCAAGACCGAGACCAAGGAGCAGAAGGAATCCCGGCTCGCCGCACAGGTCCAGGCCGCGATCGAGCAGCGCGGCGCGGCGGCGCTGGTGACCAGTGAGGGCGATCGCGCGCACAACGCCGACACCGCCCGCGCCGAGTTCGGCGTGACCGGTGTCGGCGTGAAGATCTGCGCGCTGTCGGACGGCGTCGACTCGCTCGCCGTGTCGCAGGCCGCCGGTGAACTGCCCGCCGTCGACGTGCTGCCCACCCAGGAGGGCGAGGGCGACGAGGGCACCGCGATGCTGGAGATCCTGCACGACCTCGCCCCCGGTGCCGCGCTCGGCTTCGCCTCGGCGTTCAACAGCGAGGCCAGCTTCGCCGACAACATCCGCGCCCTGCGCCAACAACTGCGCTGCGACATCATCGTCGACGACGTCCTGTACTTCGTCGAGTCGCCGTTCCAGGACGGCCTGATCGCGCGGGCGGTCAACGACGTCACCGCCGACGGCGCGCTCTACTTCTCCTCCGCGGGCAACGAGGGCAACACCGCGGACGGCACCGCGGGGCACTGGGAGGGCGACTTCCGCGACTCCGGCCGCATCGTCGGCAAGTTCGCAGGCACCGCGCACGACTGGGACCCCTCGGCGACAACCCAGGTGTTCCAGCCGATCTCCAACGCGTCTTCCGCGCAGGTCCCCGTGACGCTGCACTGGTCCGACCCGCTCGGCGCCTCCGCCAACGACTACGACCTGTACCTGTTCGACCGCACCGGCAACGTCGTGACCTTCAGCCAGGACGTGCAGGACGGCGAGCAGGACCCGTTCGAGATCCTGCAGACGCCCACCTTCGGCGGCAACGGGTTGCGGCTCGCGGTCGTGAAGTTCTACGGCGAGAACAGGTACCTGTCGCTCTCGGCGCTGCGCGGCCGGTTCGCCGACTCCACCGATGGTCTCAAGGCGTTCAACACCCCCGGTGTCACCGTGGGCCACTCGGCGGCCAAGCAGGCGTTCAGCGTCGCCGCCGCGCCAGCGGCCGGTCCACTGCCGTTCGACCTGGAACCGGGTGACCCGGCCAACCCGCGCGGCCCGTTCCCCGGCTCGTTCAGCGCTTCCTCGGCGCTGGAACGGTTCTCCTCCGACGGCCCGCGCCGCGTGTTCTACAAGGCCGACGGCACACCGATCACCCCGGGCAACGTCGGCGCGACCGGCGGCGAGGTGCGCGCCAAGCCCGACATCACCGCCGCGGACGGCGTCCTGACCAGTGTGGACGGTTTCGACCCGTTCTTCGGCACCTCGGCCGCCGCCCCGCACGCGGCCGCGATCGCTGGGCTCGTGTTGTCCGGCAACCCGGGCATCGCCCCGGCGGAGGTGCGCGAGGCGCTGGTCAACACCGCCATCGACCTCGGCCCGGCTGGCTTCGACGGCCGCACCGGTGCCGGGATCATCCTCGCCGACCGCGTGCTCGCCTACACCGGCGCCAGCCCGCAACCCCGTGCCCTGGCGCAGAACCCGACCATCGCCCCGACCGACGGCGGCGACCTGGTCGACCCGGGCGACACCGTGTCGGTGACCCTCCCGGTCCGCAACACCGGTGACGCCGATGCCGTGTCTACGAGCGTAGTGCTGACCTCGCCGACCGCGGGCGTCACCATCGCGCCGCGTTCGCAGAACTACGGCACCGTCCCGAAGGGACAGACGGTGAGCAAGGTCTACACCGTCACCGTCCCGCTGAACCACCCGGTCGGCACGCCGGTCGTGCTCGACGCCAGGGTGACCTTCGCGGCGTCCTCGTCCCCGACCAGGGCGACGTTCAGCTTCCCGGTGGGACGGCCCTCGCCGGTCACCCGGGACTTCGCCTACGGCGGGGCGCCGGTCGCCGTGCCGGACAACAACCCGCTCGGCGCCAGCGTGACCATCCCGGTCGCAGGCGTGGGCCGCGCGTCCAAGGTGACCTTCTCGGTCGACGGTGCCACGTGCAGCACCGCGACCGGGGCGACCACCGTCGGCCTGGACCACACCTTCGTCGGCGACCTCGTCGGCACCCTCACCGCCCCGAACGGCGCCGTGGCCACCCTGCACTCCCGCAGCGGCGGCGGCGGCAACAACCTCTGCCAGGTCGTCTTCGCCGACTCGGCCACCGCGGCGTTCTCCTCGGTGACCTCCGCCAACGCGCCGTTCACCGGCACCTGGCGACCCACGTCCCCGTTGAGCGGCTTCGCGTCGCTCGTCGCGGACGGGGCGTGGACGTACAAGGTGGTCGACGTGGCCGGTGGCGACACCGGCTCGATCCGGGCGGTATCCCTGCACATCAACGGATACGCGACCCCGGGCGCCTGACCCCAGCGGCCGGTCGCCTCTCGCAGGTGGCCTGCCCGCGTGACTGATCGCGAGAGGCGGTCGCCCTGCTGGGGCGACCGCCTCTTGGCGCGCGGGTGACAACGGACTGGTGCTGTTCGGTGTCCTGGGGGCGGTTGGGCCGTAGCGTGGGGCGGTATGAGCAGGACGCGGGTGGTGGCTGGGGGTGGGCGGGCGGTCGAGGTGCCGGTGGAGCGGGTGGCGGGCTGGTTCACTCGGTTCGGCGACCGCCACCACGGTGTCACCCACACGTCCCTCGGGGCCACGACCGTGGTGTGCACGGCGGCCGACGGTGCCACCGCGAGTGCCGAGGTGCCGTTCCCGCCGTTGGTCGCGGTGGGGGAGTGGGCGGGCCTGGCGATCGGCGGCTTCCTCGACCACCTCGCCGTCCCGCGGCGGGTGGGACTGATCCTGGTGCGCCTCGGCGGGCACAGCCTCGGGGTGGCCGAGCCGGGGCGCGTCCTGGTCTCGCGGACCGACCGCCACCTCGTCCAGGGCCGCAGCGCCGCGGGCGGCTGGTCCCAGCAACGCTTCGCCAGACGCCGCGAGGGCCAAGCCAGGCACGCCATCGAGGCCGCCGCCCACGACATCGCCGAGGTCCTGCTCCCCCGCCTCCCCGACCTCACCGCCACAACACTCGGCGGCGACCGCCACGCCCTCGACACCCTCCGCGCCGACCGCACCCTCGCCCCGGTCTTCGCCCTCGCCACCCCCCGCGTCCTCGACATCCCAGAACCCCGCCGCACAGTCCTGGACGACGCCGCCGAGCGAGTCTTCGCAGTGGAGATCATCGTCCGCGATCCCGCCTGACCTCACGACCGCCCAGCGCCGGGCTGTCGGCGGACCGGCAGGACCGGGCGTTCACAGCGGGCACACAGGTTCGGGGAGGACAGTGTGCGGCATGAGCACGACCCCGTCCCCTGGTGAGTCCACTCCTGAGCCCGTTCGCGACCAAGCGCCGCCTGCTGCCGTGCCCGAGCCGGAACCCGCGCGGGTCGAGGGGCCACCGGCCGAGGTGGTCATCGATTCGCGGCGGACGGTAAGTGTGCTTGTCGCCGGGTTGGCCGGTGCGGTGTTGCTGCTCGTCGGTGGCATCGTGGGGTATGCGATCGGGAACTCCGGGGACCACCCGGGGCGGCACGGCGGGCCTGGTCACTCGTGGCAGGTCGGGCCCGGTCGCCACGGTGGGCCCGGTGTCGACCGGCCTGGGCAGCCCGGGTTCCCGCCCGAGCGCGGTAGGCGGCCGAACACCCCGCCCGCGCCGTCGCCGTCCAGTGTCCTCCCGACGCCGAACCCGACGCCCGTCCCCACGCCGAGCAGCTAGCCCAGGGTGCCGGTGGCCAGGAGGCCGCCGTCCACCCGCACCGTCTCCCCGGTGATCCACGACGCCGCCGGGGAGCACAGGAACGCGACCAGTTCGGCGACGTCCTGCGGTGTGCCCAGGCGCTTCATCGGGTAGGCCGCCGCGGCCTCTTCCTCCCGGTCCTCGTACAGCGCCGTCGCGAACCTGGTCTTCACCACGGCGGGCGCGACCGCGTTCACCCGGATCCCCGGGCCGAGTTGCCACGCCAGTTCCTCGGTGAGCCGCACCAGCGCCGCCTTGCTCGCCCCGTACGCCGCGATCACCCCCGACGACCGCAGCCCGGCCACCGAGGCGATGTTGATCACAGCGCCGCCGTGCTCCGCCATCCACGCGTGGTAGGCCAGCTGCACGAACCCCAGCGCCGCGACCACGTTCGTGTCGAAGATCTTGCGCACCCCGTCGAGGTCCGCGTCCACCAGCGGCCCGTGCACCGGGTTGATGCCGGTGTTGTTGACCAGCACGTCCAGCCCGCCCAGCTCGGCGACCACGCGCGCCACCACCGCCTCGCGGTCCTCGTCGCGCCCGGTGTTGCCCGCCACCGCCAGCACCCGCGCGTCCGGCACGGCGGCAACGACCGACGCGGCCGCGGCGTCCAGGTCGGCCTGCTTGCGGGAGCTGATGGCGACCGCGGCGCCCCGGCGGGCCAGCTCGGTGGCGATGGCCAGGCCGATGCCCCGGCTCGCCCCGGTGACCAGCGCCGCCCTGCCCGCGTACTCGGCTGTTCCCATGGTCGGACTCTAGCCGGCGGGAAACCCGTGGCGCGGCGCGGCTAGACTGGGTCCCGTGGTTATCACCGAAGGGGATCGAGCGGGCAGGGCTGTGCTCACCGACTGATGGGCCAGTGGGCTCGCGGGTCACGGCACGCGAGCGGATCACCCCTGCCCACGACCACCGCACCCACGGAGCTCCCCCTTGATCACCGCAACTGACCTCGAACTGCGCGCGGGCTCGCGCATCCTGCTCTCCGACGCCTCCCTGCGGGTGCAGGCCGGGGACCGCATCGGCCTCGTCGGCCGCAACGGCGCGGGCAAGACCACCACCCTGCGCGTGCTCGCGGGCGAGGGCGAGCCCTACGGCGGCGACCTGCGCCGCACCGGCGAACTCGGCTACCTGCCGCAGGACCCCCGCGAGGGCGACCTGTCGGTCACCGCGAAAGACCGGGTGCTCTCCGCGCGCGGCCTCGACGAACTGCTGCGCGAGATGGAGAAGGCGCAGACGGCCATGGCCGAGCACGCCGACGACTCCGTCCGCGACAACGCGGTCCGCAAGTACGGGCGGCTGGAAGAGCGCTTCTCCGCACTCGGTGGGTACGCCGCCGAGAGCGAGGCCGCGCGGATCTGCTCCAACCTCGGCCTGGCCGACCGGGTGCTCGCCCAGCCGCTGCGCACGCTCTCGGGTGGTCAGCGCCGCCGGGTCGAGCTGGCCAGGATCCTGTTCGCCGCGTCCGAGGCGGGCGCTGGCGGCGGTTCCGGCACGATCCTGCTGCTCGACGAGCCGACCAACCACCTCGACGCCGACTCGATCACCTGGCTGCGCGGGTTCCTCAAGGGCCACAGCGGCGGCCTGGTGGTCATCAGCCACGACGTGGAACTGCTCGGCGACGTGGTCAACAAGGTGTGGTTCCTCGACGCCATGCGCGGCGAGGTCGACATCTACAACATGGGCTGGAAGCGCTACCTCGACGCGCGCGCCGCCGACGAGAAGCGCCGCAGGCGCGAGCGGGCCAACGCCGAGAAGAAGGCGGGCGTGCTCATGGAGCAGGCCAACAAGATGCGCGCCAAGGCCACCAAGGCGGTCGCCGCGCAGAACATGATCAAGCGCGCCGAGAAGCTGGTCTCCGGCCTCGACGACGTCCGCCAGTCGGACAAGGTCGCCAAGATCCGCTTCCCCGAGCCTGCGCCCTGCGGCAAGACCCCGCTGCTGGCCGAGGGGCTGAGCAAGTCCTACGGCTCGCTGGAGATCTTCTCCGGCGTCGACCTGGCCATCGACAAGGGCTCCAGGGTCGTCATCCTCGGCCTCAACGGCGCGGGCAAGACCACCCTGCTGCGGCTGCTCGGCGCCATGGAGACCCCCGACTCGGGCGAGGTCATCGCCGGTCACGGCCTGCGGTTGGGCTATTACGCCCAGGAACACGAGACGCTCGACCACTCCGCCAGCGTGTGGGCCAACATCCGGCACGCCGCGCCCGACACCGGCGAGCAGCAACTGCGGTCGCTGCTGGGCACGTTCCTGTTCACCGGTGAGCAGCTCGACCAGCCTGCCGGAACCCTCTCCGGCGGCGAGAAGACCAGGCTCGCGCTGGCCGGGCTGGTCTCCAGCGCCGCCAACGTCCTGCTGCTCGACGAGCCGACCAACAACCTCGACCCGGCCAGCCGCGAGCAGGTGCTCGACGCGCTGCGCCGCTACTCCGGGGCGGTCGTGCTGGTCACCCACGACCCCGGCGCGGTCGAGGCACTGGAACCCGAGCGGGTGATCCTGCTCCCAGACGGCAGCGAGGACCACTGGTCGGCCGAGTACCTCGAACTCGTTCAGCTGGCCTGAAATTGGCCGTTTTGCTGGGATCTTGTATTCACAGATCACGCTGAGTCCCAGTGGTGCCGCCGCCGGTGATCAGCGGCGGCGGCAACCATTTGCGCGTCTCGTCTGGCATTTCGCGCGGCGGTGTTCGATCATTGCGGCGGTAGGGGCCACCCGTGGCCCCGGCCACACGTGACGGAAGGCGGACAACGTGGCTGACCTCAAGAAAGGCGCACGGATCACCGGCGCCCTGCGCGACAAGCTCGCCACCGACTTGAAGAAGAAGTACGAGAAGGGCGCCAGCATCAGGGCGCTCGCGGAAAGCACCGGCCGTTCCTATGGATTCGTGCACAGAGTGCTCTCGGAGTCCGGCGTGACGCTGCGCGGGCGAGGCGGAGCGACGCGGACGAAGAAGAAGTAAACCCCGCCTGGGTGCGGCGGCGTCGGCTCAGGCCGTGCGCGGTCCACCCGGCGGGCTGTCCACACCGGAGCGATCGGCCGGTGCGGGCACCCCGGTTCCCACCCGGGCCGGTCCACCCCGGTCCTGGGCCCGGCCTGCCGCGATGGCGGCGCCTGCCAGCACCACGGGGTACACCAGGTAGCCCCAGCGGGTCGCGGGCGCGAGCACGATCGCCAGGCCGAGGCCGACCGCGGTGCACGCCAGCGCGTCCCCCGCCGTCCTCGGTGGACGGACGAGCACCCAGGTCGCCGTGGCGGCGGCGGCCAGTCCCAACAGGACGAGTGCCACGGCGTGCCCGACCGGCCCGAGCCCGGCGACCAGGTGTCCCGGCAGCGGGCTGGACGCGGGCGAGGACGCCTGCCCGAGGCCGACCGGGAACTTCACCACGTGCTCGACGAACGACGTCGGGTCGGCCAGCAGCACCGGGAGCACCACGGCCGACCCGACCACGACGAGCGCGGCGGTGAACGCGCCCGCGGCCCGCCACCCCCGGGTGGCGGCGACCCCGATGGCGAGCACCGCGACCGCGGGCAACGCGGTCAACTTCATGGTCACCAGCACCGCGCCGAGAGCGCCCGCGCCCCACGCGCTGGCCGGGTCGGCGCGGTAGGCGAGCGCGGCCGCGGCCACGATCAGCGCCACCACGGCGACGTCGTCCCCGGCGGCGGCGAGGGTGAGCGCCGTCAGCGGGCTGGCCACGACCAGGTGCCCGGCGCGCACCGGCAGCAGCGGCTTGCCCAGCGCGTACCAGGCGAGCAGCAGCGCGCCCGCGGTCACCAGCAGGAACGCCACCCTGGCGTCGGTCAGCGGGTGGTCGCCGAACAGCGCGCGCGGGAACCCGAACACCGTCATCGACGGGCCGTACGGGGTGTAGTCGTCGGGGTGCGGTGCCCGGCCGAGGGTCGCCAGGTCGGTGTACGGGGTGCCGTGCGCGAACAGGTCCCGCGCGGACCGCTCGATGACCCAGACCTCCGGCTGCGCCGGGAACGACCACGGCCACGGACCCCAGGTGAACGTCGGCGACCGCCGCAACGCCAGGTACAGCAACGGTGCCACGGTCGCCACCACGGCTGTCACCCACACCGGTAGCCACCGGGACCCCCGTCCGGTGACGGCGATCCACGCGGTGACGAGCAGCGCGGCCAGGTACCCGGCGATCGCGAAGTTGCCCCACACGCGGTAGCCGTAGAACTCCGAGGCGAACGCGGTGATCACGGCGAAGACGAGGGCGCCGCCGTAGAGGGCGAGGTCCAGCCAGAGCGCTCGACGCGCGGGAGCACCCTGCATAGCCTCCGCTGTCCTCCTCGCGCCGTTGTTCCCAGATTACCGAGCACCGATCCGGCACCGGTGTCGGGGCCGAGGGGTGGGCCTGCTGGAGTTGGGGAACGTCCCGGTGTGGCCCGGCGTTGCACAACGGCGTCCGGTCGACACCGGACGGCGAGGAGAGGGGACGCGTGGACAGTCCGCGCAGGCTGATGGCGGGAGCGGTGCGGGCGGCCGACGCGCCGAAGGGGATCCGACCGGGCACGGTGCGGCGGGTGTGGGGGTTCAGCGC
Source organism: Actinokineospora cianjurensis (assembly GCF_003663795.1). Classification (NCBI taxonomy): domain Bacteria; kingdom Bacillati; phylum Actinomycetota; class Actinomycetes; order Pseudonocardiales; family Pseudonocardiaceae; genus Actinokineospora; species Actinokineospora cianjurensis. Next base: position 875,875 of record NZ_RCDD01000002.1, on the reverse strand, counting down.
CCGGCACCGGCCGCGGCTGGCGCTGTTCCTGGTGCTGACCGTGGTGTCCTCGGCGCTCGGGGTGACCACGCCGCTGCTGGCGGGCCGGGTGGTCGACGAGATCGTGGGTCGGCACGCGGTGTCGGCGGTGGTGTGGCTGGCGGTGGCGATCGCGGGGCTCGCGGTGGTCGGCGCCGGTTTGGGGCTGGCCGAGCGCAAGCAGTCGTCCATGGTGGGGGAGGGGCTGATCCACGACCTGCGCCGCGCGGTGTTCGAGCACGTGCAGCGGATGCCGGTGGCGTTCTTCACCAGGACCAGGACGGGCGCGCTGGTCAGCAGGCTCAACAACGACGTGATCGGGGCGCAGCGCACCTTCACCTCGGTGCTGTCAGGTCTGGTCGGCAACAGCATCCAGTTGGTGCTGTCCCTCGGGGTGATGCTCACGCTGTCCTGGCAGGTGACCGTGCTCGCGCTGGTGATGTTGCCGGTGTTCGTGCTGCCCACCAGGCGCGTGGGGCGGCGGATGGCGGACCTGCAACGCGAGTCGGCCGGGTTGTCGGCGGCGATGACCACGCAGATGACCGAGCGGTTCTCGGCTCCCGGCGCGACTCTCGTCAAACTGTTCGGGCGACCCGCGGACGAGGCGGCGGAGTTCGGGGCGCGGGCCGCGCGGGTGCGCGACATCGGGGTGCGCACGGCGATGGCGAGCCGCTGGTTCCTCACCGGGTTGCAGCTGGTGTCGGCGTTGGCGCAGGCCCTGGTCTACGGGCTCGGCGGGTACCTGGCGCTGACCGGGAGCATCGCGCCGGGCACGGTGGTGGCGCTGGCGCTGCTGCTGACCCGGCTGTACTCGCCGCTCACCGCGCTGGCCAACGTGCGGGTGGACGTGATGACGGCGCTGGTGTCGTTCGAGCGGGTCTTCGAGGTCCTGGACCTGACGCCGATGGTGGCCGAGAAGGAGCGGCCGGTGCCGCTGCCCGCCGGTGGGGTGTCGGTGGAGTTCGACGACGTGCGGTTCGGGTACCCGGCGGCGGAGAAGGTGTCACTGGCGTCGCTGGAGGACGTCGCGGTGCTGGACCAGCGCGGCGGGCACGAGGTGCTGCACGGGGTGTCGTTCCGCGCCTCGCCCGGGCAGCTGGTCGCCCTGGTGGGGCCTTCCGGCGCGGGCAAGTCGACCATCGCCGGGCTGGTGCCGCGGCTCTACGACGTCGACTCCGGCGCGGTCCGGCTGTCCGGTGTGGACGTGCGCGACCTGTCGTTCGCCGACCTGCGCGCCGCGGTCGGGGTGGTCACCCAGGACGGGCACCTGTTCCACGACACGATCATGGCCAACCTGCGCTACGCCAACCCCTCGGCGACCGAGACCGAGGTCCGCGCCGCGGTGGCCGCCGCCCGGCTGTCCACAGTGGTCGACGCGCTGCCCGACGGCCTCGACACCGTCGTCGGTGAACGTGGCTACCGCCTCTCGGGCGGCGAGCGCCAACGGCTGACCATCGCCAGGCTCCTGCTGGCGCGGCCCTCGGTGGTGGTGCTCGACGAGGCCACCGCGCACCTGGACTCGGAATCGGAGGCAGCGGTCCAGGAAGCCCTGGCCGACGCCCTGCGCGACCGCACCGCCCTGGTCATCGCCCACCGGTTGTCGACGATCCGCGCCGCCGACCTGATCCTGGTCGTCGAGAACGGCTCGATCACCGAACGCGGCACCCACCACGACCTGCTCGCCGCCAACGGCCGCTACGCCACCCTCTACCGCACCCAGTTCACCGACGACCCGACCCCCACGGCGAGCTGAGCGGCTAGATCCAGCCTTCTTCCCAGGCGAGGCGGGCGGCGTCGTGGCGGGAGGTGACGTTGAGCTTGGTCATGGCGGAGGACAGGTAGTTGCGGACGGTGCCGTGAGCCAGGTGGACGGCGGCGGCGATGTCCAGGACGGAGCCGCCGGTCCTGGTGTGGCGGAGGACTTCCAGCTCGCGGGCGGTCAGCGGGCAGGCGTCCTCGGTCAGCGCGCTCGCGGCGATCTCGGAGTCGACGTACCTGGCGCCCGCGTGGACATCGCGCAGGATCGCGGCGAGCCGGGCGGCTGGGGTCGTCTTGGGCACGAACCCCCGCACCCCGGCGGCCAACGCCCTGCGCAACACCCCCGGCCGAGCGTGCCGCGTCACGATCACCACAGCCGTCCCCGCCCCGATCTCCGCCGCCGCGGCAATCCCGTCCAACCGCGGCATCTCCAGATCCAGCACAGCGATATCCGGCGAGTGCACCCCCACCGCGGCCACCGCCGCCGCCCCATCACTGGCCTGCGCGACAACGGAGATGTCCGGCTCCAACTCCAACAACGCCGCCAACGCCCCCCGGATGAGGTCCTCGTCATCGGCCAACACCACCCGGATCACGGAACCGCCGCCTCGCTGATCAGGCGGAAGGTGCCCGGTTCCTGTTCGCTCCGCACCGTCCCGCCCACGACGGCGAAGCGCTCCCGCAGACTCTGCAAGCCACTGCCCGGTGTCGATACCCGAGGCTCCACCCCGTCGTTCGACAGCACTACCCGCACCCGGCCACCGTCCACATCAATCGTCAGCGAGCACTCTCCAGCCGCACTGTGGCGCAGGATGTTCGTCGTCCCCTCCCGCACCAGGATCCCGAACAGTGGCTGTAGTGGCGGCGGCACGTCGGTAGCGCTACCTCGCACAGTCGCGTTGATTCCCGCGGCCCGCAGGATGTCCACCGCGTTCCCGATCTCCGTGGACAGGCTCGACCGCCGGTAGCCGTGCACCACCGCGCGGGTTTCCCGCAACGCGGTCCGGGCCAGTTCGCTCACCTCGGTCGCCTGCGCCCGGGCCGCCGCGTCGTCGTGACCCACCAAGCGGGCCGCCAGTTCGCCCTTGAGGGCGATGACCTGGAGGTGGTGGCCCTGGATGTCGTGCAGTTCGGCGGCGAAGCGGAGGCGTTCCTCGGCCACCGCGAGCTCGCCTGCCACCCGCCGGGCCTGGTCGAGTTGGCGGACCATGGACCACAGCCAGACCTGCAGGTAGTTGCAGAAGGTGAAGAACGGCACCGTCAGGGTCACGACCACCACCGACACCGCGGCGCCCTCGGGCGCGGGCTGCCCGGCCACCGCACCGGCGACCAGGCCGGACACCGCGACCGCCAGACCGGCGGCCACCGACAGCGGCCAGCGCCACCAGGTCTCGACCATCGGCAGCCACGCGGCGAGCACCAGCGCGCACGGCAGCGACCAGCCGAACCCCGTCGGCTCCTGCGCCACGGCGACCCACCAGGCAAGAAGGGTGACCGCGATCGTCACCGCCACCTCCCCGCGCCGCGCCGTCGCCGTGCGCAGGCCGGGCATGCTGAACCCGCTGATCCGCACGTACTGGACGAGGCCGAGCGCGGCGGCGGGGGCGAGCAGCGCGGCGGTCGGCGCGTTGTGGCGCAGCCCGACCAGGTCCAGCGCCAGGAGCAGCGCGACGAAGACCACCGCCACCATGAGCGAGACCAGGATGTAGCGCCGCACCCGGTCCATGAGGTTGCGCGACAGTCGGTCCACACGGTGAATGTAGGGGACACCGCGACCCGACCGCCGGGGCCCGGTGGTAGTCCTGACATTTGTCACGCCGGGGACGTGCCGAATCTCCCGGGTACACCTGATCGGTGGCGCTATCCGCCCGCTGCCCGGTTCGAGCAGACTCCGGGGCATGAGGAAACCGGTGATCGAGGTGCGGGGGCTGCACTGCCGCTACGGGCCGTTCGAGGCCGTGCGCGGGGTGGACCTCGACGTGGCGGAGGGGGAGTTGTTCGCGCTGCTCGGCACGAACGGCGCGGGCAAGACCACCACCCTGGAGGTGCTGGAGGGGCTGCGGGCGCCCAGCGAGGGCACGGTGCGGGTGTTCGGCCTGCGGCCCGACGCCGACCGGGCGCGGATCCGCCCGCGCACCGGGGTGCTGCTGCAGGACAGCGGCGCGGGCGGCACGCTGACCGTCGTCGAGACCCTGCGGCTGTGGCGGTCGCTGACCTCCCGACCCTCCGATGTGGACAAGGCGCTGGCCGCGGTCGGGCTCGACCACCGCGCCGACGTGCGGGTGAATGCCCTCTCCGGCGGAGAGCGCAGGCGGCTCGACCTCGCCGTCGCGACCCTCGGCGAACCCGAACTGCTCTTCCTCGACGAGCCGACCACCGGCCTCGACCCCGAGTCGCGCAGGCGGACCTGGGCGCTGGTGCGCGACATGGTCGCCCGCGGCACCAGCGTGCTGCTGACCACCCACTACCTCGAAGAGGCCGAGCACCTCGCGCACCGGCTGGCGATCATGCACGAGGGCCGGGTCGCGGTCAGCGGCACGCTGGTCGACGTGCTGGAGCGGGAGGCGTCCCGGATCGGGTTCGTCGTCCCGCCCGGGGTCACCGCCGCCGACCTGCCCACCGTCGCGGGCACCCTCGACCGCGACGCCTTCGCCGCGGGCCGGGTCGAGATCCGCACCCGCGCCCTGCAGGACGACCTGGCCGTGCTGCTGGCCTGGGCCGCCCACCGCGACCTGCAACTGGCCCGGTTGCGCGCCACGCACGCGTCGCTGACCGAGGTCTTCCACAACGTCCAGGACAAGGGGGCCACGGCATGAACCCGGTCATCGCGCTCGCCCGCGCCGAGGTGCTGCAACTGCTGCGCAACAAGACCACCGCGTCGATGGTGTTGGTGCTGCCGATCGTGTTCGCCGCGATGTTCCTGTTCGGCTCCGGAGAGCAGGACTGGGACCTGGCGATCACCATGCTGCTCGTCGGCGCGCAGGCGCTCAGCGTCTACATCAGCTCGACAGCCGCGATCGCCGCGCGCCGCCAAGATCTCTCGCTCAAGCGGTTCCGGGCGGGGGAGCTGCCGGACCTGGCGATCCTCGCGGGCGTGCTCTCGCCGTTCGCCGTCATCGGCCTGGCCCAGAGCGTGCTGCTGACCGGCGTGGTGTTCGCCGCCGGGGCGCCGGTGCCGGGCAACCCGCTGGGGCTGGTCATCGCGATCGTCGGGGGAGTCGCGGTGAACGCGGCGGTCGGACTGCTCACCGCCGCGTTCACCGCCTCCGCCGAGGCCGCGCAGATCACCACCGCGCCGTTCTTCTTCGCCGCGCTCGGCGGCGCGATCTGGGCCCTCACCACCGGCAGCCCGTGGGCGACCGCGCTACCGGGCGGGGCGATCGCCGCCCTGGTCGGCGGTGAGGACGTCCTGCGCCCACTGGCGTCCCTGGTGGTCTGGACCGTGGTGGCCGCCGCGCTCGGCCTGCGCCACACCAAGTGGGACCCCCGCGACTAGTCCCGGGCGGGTGGGTGGCGGGAGGGATCAGCCCAGTTGCGGGACGCGGTCGCCGTAGCGCTCCAGCAGGCTCGCGTTGGCCGCGTCGCCGCCCTCCACGTTCGAGCTGCGCCACAGCGGCAGGTCGACGCCCGCCGCGGCGGCCTTGTCGAACACCCTGGCCAGCACCTGGTTCCACAGGTAGGCGTTGCTCAACGTGGACAGTGACGCGGTCACCGGGGACTGCTCGGGGTAGCTCACGTCGCCGGGGCCGGTGAGGGTGTCGAGGATGATGGTGGCGTTGAGCGAGAGCTTCGTGCCCGCCCGCGGCGGGGTGTCGGCGGAGGCCACCGGCGAGGTCACCGCCACCACCGGGCACCCGGCCTCCAGCGCGGTCACCGCGAGCTCGACCGGGTAGTGGTTGATCCCGGAGTTGGAGAAGACGAACAGCACCTCGTGCCCGGTGCGGGTCACCAGCCCGAACACCGACCTGGCCAGCCCCGGTCGCCGCTCCGCCGCCGTCGCCCGCCGCGCCCCGCCGAAGACCTGCAGCTCCTCGGTGAACAGCGGCCGCACGCAGGCGAGGCCACCCGCGCGGAAGAACGTCTCGGCGACCGCGGCCAGCGAGTGCCCCGCGCCCGCGGTCAGCACGAGCCCGTCCGCGCGGACGCAGGCGAGCACGAGGTCGGACACGTCGTCGAGCGCGTCCGCGTTGTGCGCGCCGACCTTGGCCAGGTGCGTCAGAACCTGGTCGCCGTAGACGTCTTCCGGCATGGTGCCTCCTCGTATCGTGGTCAGTCGAGATCTTCGGGACGGTCCGCGTCGGCACCGTCGGCCACGTCCCCGCACGGGACGTCGACGACCGGGTGCCCGGCCAGGTAGGGCCGCGCGCCGGTGTCGCCGACGGCCAACTCGGCGACCCCCGCCCAGTGCGCGCGTCCGATGAGGACCGGGTGTCCGGGAACCCCGGCGTAGGTGGCCCGTGCCAGCGCGTCCGGCGCGGCGTGGGCGGCGAGCCTGGCGACCGCGGCGGCGGTCACACCGGGAGTGTCCACGGGGAGCACGACGACCGCGTCGGCCCCGGTGCCGTCGAGCGCGGCGAGACCCAGCCGCAGCGACGACCCCATCCCGGTGGTCCAGACCTCGTTGTGCACGACGGTCGCGGGCAGCGGCGGTACCCGCTCCGCGCCCGCCCCGAGCACGACGATTGTGGGCGCGCAGTCGGCCAACGCCAGGATCGCGTGCTGCACCAGCAGTCCACCGCGGTAGGGGGCCAGCGCCTTGGGCATGCCGAAGCGCCTGCCGCCACCCGCGGCGAGCACCAGCCCCGCCACGCGCGCACCGCCGGAAACCGCCATGGCGGCAGCCTAGAGGCAGCTACCGCAGATGATCGAGTAGCAGGCCCGCCATCAGGTCGGGAGCTTCCTGCGGCACCCAGTGCGACGCCTCGTCCACCAGTTCGAATCGGTATAGACCATTCACCCAAGCGCCGCAGCTCAGCGCCGCCGTGGACCCGACCGCGACGTCCTCGCCGCCCCACACGTACATCGTCGGCACCGCCACCGGGTCGGGGAGCACGTTCCACCGTTCGGCCCGGAACCAGTTCAGCGCCGCGGTCAGCGCGCCCGGCTCGGAAAGCCGCGAGACGTACTCGTCGACCTCGGACCGCGGGACCCGCCACTCGAACAGCTGCCGCAACGCCGCCGCGTTGTCCGCGAGCAACCGGCGCTCGGCCGACCGCTCCTTGAGGACCGGCACGTGCTGCGACCGCATCCGCTGGTCCTCGTCCTCGCGCAGCGCCGCCGCGAGCGCGGCCGGGTGCGGCGCCGACACCGCGGTGAGCGTGCGGACGCGCTCGGGGTGCGCCGCGGCCAGGTGCCAGGCCACCACCGCGCCCAGGTCGTGGCCGACCAGGTCGAACTCGGGCATGTCGACCGCGTCGGCCACCGCGAGCACGTCGCCGACGAGGGCATCCACCTGGTAGTCGGCGACGTCGTCGGGTCGCACCGAGGGGGAGTAGCCGCGCTGGTCGAAGGCGACCGCGCGCAACCCGGCGTGCCCGAGCACATCGACGTGGTGCTCCCACGCGATCGCCGCCTGCGGGAACCCGTGCAGCAACAACACCGGCCGACCAGAGGCAGGCCCCGCCCCCACCGCGTCGAAGGTCCCCACCCCGGTACTGATCTGCCGATGCTCACCCACCGCGGCAGGCTACTGACCGCCACCGACACCCTCGACCCCGCCCGCGCCCGGCACTCCGACCACGACCACCACCCTGGCCGCGACCACCACCCTGGCCGCGACCACCACCCTGGCCGCGACCACCACCCTGGCCGCGACCACCACCCTGGCCGCGACCGGTACTCGAATGCGACCGGCACCTCGGCCGCGCCCGCGCCCCTCGCCGACCGACGCCCTCGACCGACCGACACCCGACCGCGACTGGCGCCTCTGCCGCTACCGGCACCCCAACCGGCGCTGGCACCGTGACCGCGACTGGCGTCCCCTCCGCGCTCCACCGACCGGGCTCCCACCGACCGGCGTCCCCACCGCGATCCACCAATCGCGATCCCACCGACCGCGATTCGGTGGCCACGATCCGTTGACCTCGTTGTCGGTGGCTTTCTCCCACCAAGCCGAATCGCGTGTTTGCGCGAAGATGTTGCTGTGACCCCCGCGAGCCACCCGAGGACCCCAGCGACCGGCCCCGTGCCGAAGATCACCGTGTACGGGGCGGACCCCGGCGCTGTCCGTGCGGTCGTGCTCGTGTTGCACGGCGGCCGTGAGCACGGCCACGGCCGGGTTGCCCGTCACCAGCTCGCCTACCTGCGGATGGTGCCCTTCGCCAAGGCCATCGCCAGGGTCGGCGCCGAGTACGGCATCGCGGCCTGGCTGGTGCGCAACCGCTACCGCGGCTGGAACGCCCCCGACCTGCACCCCGTCCAGGACGCCAGGTGGGCCCTCGACGAGGTCCGCCGCGTGCACGGCGAGGTCCCGGTGCTGCTGGTCGGGCATTCGATGGGTGGCCGGGTCGCGCTGCGGGTCGCCGATGACCCGTCCGTGGTCGGGGTGTGCGCGCTCGCCCCGTGGACGCCCAAGGGTGAGCCGGTCGAGCAGTTGGCCAATCGCGAGGTGCTCATCGCGCACGGCGTCCTCGATCGGATGACCGATCCGCGGCTGTCCTACGACTACGCCCGCCGGGCCAAGACGATCACCGAGCGGGTCGCCCGGTTCGACGTGCGCGGGGAGCGGCACGCGATGCTGCGCCGCGCCGACCAGTGGACCGAGTTGGTCACCGGTTTTGTCCTCGGGGCCTTCGCCACCCAACCGGGGGACCCCCGGATTACGAACGCCATGCGACAGCCCTCACCCGGAGGGCTGCGGGTGCCGCTCTAGCGGCGACCGGGAGGAGGAGCAGTGGCCGGTGGCGACAGACGGCGGGTGGCGGTCATCGGGAGTGGGGTCGCGGGCCTCACCGCCGCCTACCTGCTCCAACGCCGCTACGACGTGACCCTGTTCGAGGCGGACGACCGCGTCGGCGGGCACGCGCACACCCACGACGTGCCCACCCCCGACGGCGGCACCACCCAGGTCGACACCGGGTTCATCGTGCACAACGAGCGCACGTACCCGAACCTGCTGCGACTGTTCGGCGAGCTCGGCGTGGCGACCAGGGACACCGAGATGTCGATGAGCGTCCGCTGCGACGGCTGCGGCCTGGAGTACGCGGGCGCTCGCGGGCTACCGGGCGTGTTCGCCCAACCACGCAACCTGCTGCACCCGCGCTACCTGGCCATGTTGGCCGAGGTGAAGCGGTTCCACCTGCACGCCAAGCGGGTCCTGCGCGCCGACGACCCGGGTGAGCTCACCCTGCGCGGGTTCGTCGTGGTCGGCGGGTACTCCCAGTACTTCGTGGACCACTTCCTCATCCCCGTCGTGTCCGCCGTGTGGTCGTCCGGGCCCGAGCTGAGCATGCGGTACCCGGCGCGGTACCTGTTCCGGTTCCTGGACAACCACGGCCTGCTGTCGGTCACCGGGTCCCCGCTGTGGCGGACCGTGGTCGGCGGCTCGCGCACCTATGTGGACCTCATCGCCAAGCAGGTGACCTCCGTCCTGGTGTCCACCCCGGTGCGCGCGCTGGCCCGGCGCGGCGACCACGTCGAGGTCCGCGACGACGCCGACCACGCGCACCGGTTCGACCGCGCCGTGGTCGCCACCCACCCCGACCAGGCCCTGCGGCTGCTGGCCGAGCCGACCGCCGACGAGCGCGAGGTGCTCGGCGCGATCGAGTACTCCACCAACGAGACGATCCTGCACACCGACCCGTCAGTCCTACCGCGCACGGAGAGGGCCAGGGCGTCCTGGAACTACCTCAAGCCCACGTGTGACTCGCATGGCGGCCCGGTGCAGGTCAGCTACCACATGAACCGGCTGATGGGTCTAGCCGAGCCCGAGGACTACGTGGTCACGCTCAACGCCACCGACCTGGTGGCCGAGAAGTCCGTCCTGCGGCGGATGACCTACCACCACCCGATCTACACCCCGGAGTCCGTGGCGGCGCAACGCAGGCTGCCCGAGCTCAACGACGGCGTCGTCGCCTACGCCGGTGCCTACCACGGGTGGGGCTTCCACGAGGACGGCTGCCTGTCCGGCGTCCGCGCGGCGGCGTCCCTCGGGTCTGGCTGGGACGGATGACCCCCGCGCTCTACGACGCGACCGTCCGGCACGTCCGGATGGAGCGGATCGACAACGCCTTCGAGCACCCGGTGTACCTCTGGTACGTCGACCTCGACGACCTGCCCCGGCTGCCCCGCTGGCTGCGGCCGTTCGCCCGGTTCGAGGCGCGCGACCACCTCGGCGACCCCGACCGGTCCATCAAGGACAACCTGGCAGGCTGGCTGGCCGGGCAGGGCATCACGGTCACCGGTCGGGTCCTGATGCTGGCCAACGCCCGCGTGCTCGGCCACGTGTTCAACCCGCTCACCGTCTACTGGGTGCACGACGCCGATGGCGCGCTGGAGTGCGTCGTCGCCGAGGTCCACAACACCTACGGCGAGCGGCACTGTTACCTGCTGCGCACCGACGAGGCCGGGCGCGCGGACACCGACAAGGAGTTCTACGTCTCACCCTTCCTCGAGATGGGTGGCCACTACCAGATGCGGTTACCCCAGCCGGGGCAGCGGCTTTCCCTCACGGTCACCCTGCGGCAGAACGGAACCGTCCCGTTCACCGCGACCCTCACCGGGAGCCACCGCCCCGCCACCACCAACCAGGTCGCGCGCATGGTGCTGCGCCGACCGCTGATGACGCTGCGGGTCACCACTCTGATCCGCGCGCACGGCATCGCGCTGTGGCTGCGCCGGATCCCCGTGGTCCGCCGCCCCCGGCACGCCAGGCAAGAAGGAGTCCAGTGACCGAGCTGACCACCCGCCCCGCCAACGACGCCCACGACTGGGGCGACCTGTTCACCCCGCCGTGCGACCCCACCAGGGCGCGCATCGCCAGGGCGCTGTTCCAGCACGCCGTGCGCACGCTGCCGGTGCGCGTCGTGTTCCCCGGCGGCCGCAGGCTCGGCGCGGGCGGCCCCGGGTCGCCCGTCATGCGGGTGCACCGGCCCTCGGCGTTCTTCCACCGCCTCGGCGTCGACTCGAAGATCGGTTTCGGCGAGTCGTACATGGTCGGCGACTGGACATCGACGATGCTGCCCGAACTGCTCACCGCCTTCTCGGCGCGGATGGCGCGGCTGATCCCGACGCCGCTGCAGGTGTTCCGCAGGCTGGTGGACCGCCGCCAGCCGGAGGCGGAGGAGAACACGCTCACCGGGTCCCGCAACAACATCCACCGGCACTACGACCTGTCCAACGAGCTGTTCGAGCAGTTCCTCGACGAGACGATGACCTACTCGTCGGCCCTGTTCGAGCCCGGTTCCACCGACCTGGTCGCCGGTCAGCACCGCAAGCTCGACAGCGTCCTGGACTACGCGGGCGTGCGGGCGGGCAGCCACGTGCTGGAGATCGGCACCGGCTGGGGGTCGTTGGCGATCCGCGCCGCCCAGCGCGGCGCCAGGGTGACCTCGCTGACCATCTCCGCCGAGCAGAAGGCCCTCGCCGAGCGGCGGGTCGCCGAGGAGGGTCTGTCCGACCGGGTGCAGGTGCTGTTGCGCGACTACCGCGAGGCGCACGGCAGCTACGACGCCGTGGTCAGCGTGGAGATGATCGAGGCGGTGGGGGAGCGGTACTGGCCCACCTACTTCCAGACCGTGGACCGGCTGCTGCGGCCGGGCGGGCGGTTCGGCCTGCAGTCGATCACCATCCCGGACGACCGGCTGCGCGCCACCCGCGGCGGCTACACCTGGATCCACAAGTACGTGTTCCCCGGCGGCATCCTCCCGTCACCGGAGGCGATCGACCGGTCGCTGGTGGGCACGGGCCTGCGGGTCGGGCAGTACCGGGACTTCGGGCTCGACTACGCCCAGACGCTGCGGCAGTGGCGGGAGCGGTTCCTGGCCAACTGGGCGGGCATCGCCGCGCTCGGCTTCGACGACACCTTCCGGCGGCTGTGGGAGTTCTACCTGGCCTACTGCGAGGCGGGGTTCGCGTCCGGGTACATCGGGGTGCGGCAGATGTCCATCGGGCGTTGAGGGCGGTAGGTGTCCCGTGGGTGGCTGAGCGCGGCAGATGTCGATCGGGCGTTGACCCTCGACCCTGGTGATCTTGGTGGGGGCCCGCCGGCTACGGTGTGCGCGCGGTGCGCCGCCGGTGGGCAACCCATCCCGGTCGTCCCGCGTCCTGACGGGTGAGGTGGGAGAATCCCACGGGTGAGGGGTCGGTCTGTGACGCGCCAGGTGGGTGGGCTCCGATGAGTTCAGGGATGGGTCCTGGGCAGCAGCCGAGGCCGCGCTACAACCCGACCAGGAAGATGGAGCAGCCCGGGTCCGACAACCGGCCGCCGCCCTACCGGCCGGAGCCGGTGCCGAAGTACCAGCCGACGTCCTACCAGCCGCAGCCGAACCAGAACCGGCCCCAGCCGCCGCCCCGGCAGCAGCCCCGCGCCTACCAGCCGGAGCAGCCGCGCACGCCGTCCGGTCCTCCTGGACCGCCTGCCCGCCCCGGCTCGCCCGGGTTCGCCGGTGGGGTGCCGCCGCGTCGGCGCAGGCGCAAGGGCCGGATCGCGCTGATCGCGTTGGCCGTGGTGGTGGCGTTGTTCGGCGGGGTGTGGGTGTACCTGGAGACCTCGATCAACCGCGTGGCCGCGCTGACCGACTACGAGGGCAGGCCCGCGGCGGGGTCGGGCACCAACTGGCTGATCGTCGGGTCCGACAGCCGCGAGGAGCTCTCCGCCGAGGACGAGGCGCGGCTGGCCACCGGTGACGCGAAGGGCAAGCGCACCGACACGATCATGCTGATGCACCTGCCGGACAACGGGACCAAGCCGACGCTGGTGTCGCTGCTGCGCGACTCGCTGGTCGACATCCCCGGCAAGGGGCAGAACAAGCTCAACGCCGCGTTCGCCTTCGGTGGCGCGCCGCTGCTGGCCAAGACCGTCGAGCTGGAGACCGGGCTGCGGCTGGACCACTACATCGAGATCGGCTTCGGTGGGTTCGCCGACGTCGTCGACGCGGTCGGTGGCGTGGAGATGTGCCTGGACGCTCCCATGGAGGACCCGCTCGCGGGCATCAACCTCCCCGCGGGCTGCCAGGAACTCGATGGTGCCAACGCCCTCGGTTATGTCCGCACTCGTAAGGGCCCGCGCGCCGACCTGGACCGCGTGATCCGGCAGCGCGCGTTCATCGGGGCGCTGACCGACAAGGCCACCAGTTTCGGCACGCTCATCAACCCGTTCCGCGTCATCCCGCTGCTCGCGAGCGCGCCGGACGCCATCACCCTCGACGAGGGCGACCACCTGCACAACCTCCCGAGCCTCGCCCTCGCCATGGGCGCGGGTGACGGGTTGTTGACCACGACCGTCCCGTTCAGCGGCTCCAAGAGCGTGAAGGGCGTCGGCTCCGCGATCGTCTGGGACGAGGCCAAGTCCAAGAAGCTCTTCGGCGCACTGCGCACCGACGCCGAGGTTCCCGCCGACGTGATCGTCGCGCCGCCGAAGTAGCGATCCGTGGACCCGGCCGCAGCGGTGCGTGGTCGGGTCGCGGAGGCTGCGGGAATCCGTGGGGGCGCGGGGTGTTTGGGCCATTCGGCCGTGCCGGGGTGCCGTCGCGCGCACCTGTTCTGGTGACGGCGCGACGGCCTACCCTCGCCGTCGGCACCCGATACCCGGGCGCCGACTAGGAGGAACTCGTGACGTCCGTGCTCATCCGCGGTGTTGTCATCGCGGCGTTGGCGTTGTCCGCCGCCGTGGTCGTTCCCGGTGCCGCCTCGGCTGCTGCGGACCAGCCGCCGAAGGTGACCAAGGGTCCGTGCCAGTACACCGAGACCCCGGACGACCCCGCCGCCCGCCCGGTGGGCCTGCCCCGCGACCCGCGGCACACCCCGAGCCGGGGGACGGTCAAGGTCGACCTGCCCACCAGCCAGGGCGCCATCGGCCTGACCCTGGACCGGGCGAAGGCGCCGTGCACGGTGCAGAGCTTCCTGCACCTGGCCGAGCACCGGTACTACGACTTCACCACCTGCCACCGCCTCACCGCCTACCCGACCCTCAAGGTCCTGCAGTGCGGCGACCCCACCGGCACCGGCGAGGGCGGCCCCGGCTACAAGTACAAGGACGAACTCCCCACCGACCTGCCCACCTGGCCGGGTGACACCACCGGCACCCGCAAGGTCTACGCCCGTGGCCTGCTCGCCATGGCCAACGCGGGCCCAGCCACCAACGGCAGCCAATTCTTCCTCGTCTACGGCGACTCCCGCCTCCTCGCCAACTACACCGTCTTCGGCTCAGTCGACGCCCGCGGCCTGGCCACCCTCGACAAGGTAGCCGCGGGCGGCATCCAGCCCACCACTGACAACCCCGCCCCGGTCGACGGCACCCCCATCAAGACCACCAAGATCCTCCGCGCCCACGTCCGCTGCTGATCGCCCTGATCCCATGAAAGCCAACGGGTCGTGCCCCCACAAGGGACACGACCCGTTGGCTTTCAAGCACTCCCGCCGATGCCCTGACCGCAACGGGTGGTACTCCCGGTCGAGACGCGACCTGTTGCCGCAGCCGCTGCTACGGTCGCCTCCCGTCCAGATCCGGAACGGAGTGCCCATGGCCAAGCGAACCCGGTTGGCGCGCCTGCGCAAGGCCACCGGCTACACCCAGGAACGCCTCGCCGAAGAACTCGGCGTCGACCGCACCACGGTCATCACCTGGGAGGCGGGTACCCACTCGCCGTCCCCGCACCTGCGCCCGAAACTGGGCCACCTTCTCGCCGTCTCGCGCCGCGAACTGGCCGACATCCTGGACGAGGCGGCCAATTCGAGCCAGCCGGATGACATTCGGCGTAGTCAACAGGAGTGGCTCACTGTTCGGCGGGCGCCGGGAGTGCGAGGGCGGGAGCTCAGCGAACTCGCCGCCTGGCTCTACCCCGAGTCGGTCCGAGCCCCCGGCGGGCACGTGCTCGCAGGCCCCGGTTGGCTTCTCGATCACCCCGTCGAACTCGACGACGTGCGCCTCACCTGGCGCGAGACACCGTTGCCGCCCGCTCGTCCCGTCGACCAAGTCCTCCCGTTGACCGACCGTGGAACGCTCTACGACGGCTACAGCCGCGCTGTGCGGGACATCGTGCGGCCCCGGCTCATGGAGAACCGTCCCAGCTACCGCCTGACCGGCGTCGACACCTCCGCCGGGCTCACCCTCGACTTCGGGCTCACCACCTTCTTCGCCGTGTTCGACGTCAAACAGGCCGTGGCGCACGAGTTCAAGGAGAAGTGGCTGCGCGGTGGGCGAGCGCTACCGACCTGGGATGATCTGCCGATCCGGACCGCCGTCGGTGATCCGTTCGACCCGGGCACCTGGCTGATGTCGCCGGGCATCTCGACCCTCACCCTGCGCCGGGACCGCGACGGGAACCACGGGTTCGTGCTGCACGAGCGCGATGGCGCCAAGGTCGCCGACGGTGGCGGTCTCGCCCACGTCATGCCCGCGGGTGAGTTCCAACCGGTGTCCGACCCGCGGGCCGACTTCTCGTTGTGGCGCAACATCATGCGGGAGTTCTCCGAGGAGTTCCTCGGCAATCCCGAGCACGACGGCATCGCCGCGGGCCCGGTGGACTACACGTCGGCGTCGCCATACCGCGAGCTCACCGCGTTGCGCGAGAGTGGTGATCTCACGCTCTGGCACTACGGGCTCATCATGGAGCCGCTGGAGTTGGGCGCCAGTCAGCTGACCGTCGCGGTGTTCGACGGCGAGGAGTTCGACGCGTTGGTGGGGCACGGCGGGTTCGTCAATGACGAGGGGACCGCCGTGCTGCACCCGTTCACTGTGGACGGTGTGGCCCGGTTGGAGCCGAGGTTGTCCGGTAGTGCGCTGACCCTGCTCCGGAAAGCGTTGCGGGATCAGGGAGAGCTGCTCGGCTAGGCCGTCTTGGCGAGGCGTTCGCGGAGGACTTCCAGGGCCTTGTCGGCGTGGACGGCCATGCGGAGTTCGCTCTTGATGGCGGCGAGCACCGTGCGGTCGGTGTCGATGACGAAGGTCATGCGCTTGGTGAGCAGCGGCCCGAAGCGGCGGCGGACGCCGAACTGGGTGGCGACGGTGCCGTCGGTGTCGGCGAGCAGGGGGTAGTCGAAGGAGTTGATCTCCGAGAAGCGGGCCTGCTTGGCCACGTCGTCCGGGCTGATGCCGACCCGGTGCGCGCCCACCTCGGCGAACTCCTCGGCCAGGTCGCGGAAGTGGCAGGACTCCGCGGTGCAGCCGCCGGTCATCGCGGCCGGGTAGAAGAACAGGACGACCGGGCCCGTCTCCAGCCACTCGCTCAGCGTGCGCGGGGTGCCGGTGTCGTCGGGGAGGGTGAAGTCCGGTGCGGTGTCGCCCGTCCTCATGCGCGGGTTCCTCTCTTCGGGGGGAGCGGGAAGAACCCGCTCGTGCGCGCCACGTAGTCGGCGTAGCCGGGGCGGCTGGTCGACAGGTGGCGTTCGGTCAGGGGTTTGCCGGTGCCCTTGGCCAGCAGGTACGTCATGAGCACCGGCGACGCCAGGGTGGCGGCGCCGAGCCACGAGTGGCACGCGGTGAGGTACACGCCCCACCACACGCACGCGTCGCCGAAGTAGTTGGGGTGGCGGGTGTAGCGCCAGAGCCCGGTGTCGAGCACGGTCCCCTTGGTCGACGGGTCGGCCTTGAAGCGGGCCAGTTGCCAGTCTCCCACGGTCTCGAACACCAGGCCCACCAGCCACACCGCGACGCCCGCGTAAGTCACCGCGGTGACCCTGCCGTGCTCGGCGGCCAGCACCGGCAGCGACACGAACCACATGATCGCCGCCTGCGGCAGGAACACCCGGCGCAGCATGTGCAGCCGGGGGTCGCCCTGGGCGTTGCCGAGGATCTCGACGTACCTGCGGTCCTCCGGCTGGCCCCGGTTGCGCCGGTGGATGTGCACGGCCAGCCGCACGCCCCACAGCACGACCATCGCCGTCACCGTCAACCGCAGCGCCAAGTCCCCTGTGGACACCAAGCACGCGACCACGGCGACGGCCGCGAAACCCAGCCCCCACACCGTATCGATCAGGTCCCAGCGCCCGCGCCGGACGCTGATGACGAACGTGGCCCCGATAACGGCGGCCACCACACCGAGCGCGACGAGCAGGATCACACCGACTCCGAGGCGAGCAGCTCCGCGCGGGTCCGGGGCAACCCAGCGACCCCCGCCGCGGTCGGACGAACGGCCAGCACCTGGTGCACCCCGATCCGGTTCTCCTCGAACGCCAACGCGCTCCCCGCCATGTAGAGCCGCCAGACCCGCGTGGTCGTCTCCCCGGCCAACGCGACCAGTTCGTCCCACCGCGACTCGATCGTCTCGCCCCACGCCCGGCACGTCCACACGTAGTGCTCCCGCAACGCCTCGACGTCGCGGACCTCCAGACCCGTGTCCTCCAGCATGTCCACGGTCTGCCCCACCGGCCGCATGTTCATGTCCGGCGCGATGTAGGTCTCGATGAACGACCCACCGCCCTGCGCCACGGCCCCGCGCGACATCTGCTGCAACAGCAACCGGCCCTCGGGCTTGAGCATCCGGAACAGCGTCTCGGCGTACCGCGGGTAGTTCTCGGCGCCGACGTGCTCGCCCATCTCCAGCGTGCCGATCGCGTCGAACGGCTCGTCGGTCAGCTCGCGGTAGTCCTGCAACCGCACGTCGACCCGGTCGCCGAGCCCCTCGGCCGCGATCCGCTCCAGCACGAAGTCCCGCTGCTGCTCCGAGAGCGTGATCCCGGTGACGTGCACCCGGTGGTGCTTGGCCGCGTGGATCGCCAGCGACCCCCACCCGCAGCCCACGTCGAGCATCCGCATGCCCGGCCGCAGGCCCAGCTTCACGCAGACCAGCTCCAGCTTGTCCCGCTGCGCGTCCTCGACGCCGTAGTCGGGCGCGTCCGAGGTCCAGTACGCGCAGGAGTACGCCATGTTGGGGTCCAGCACCCGCTCGTAGAAGGCGTTGGACATGTCGTAGTGGTGCGCGATCGCCGCCCGGTCGCGGTGCCGGGTGTGCTTGCGGCCGGAGAGCCGGGCCTCCTCGGCGGGCGGGCGCGGGCGGGGACCGACCAGACCGAGCCGCACACCGGTACCGACCAGCGACAGCTTGTCCTTGACCGTGACCTTCCGGATCCCGCCGCCGCGCGCCATCGCCCAGAACAGGGACAACGCCTCGCCGAGATCACCGTCGACGTCCAGCTCACCGGAGACGTACGCGCGCGCGAGCCCGAGCTCGTTCGGGTCCCACAGCAGCCGCCGCAGCGCCCGCCGGTCCCGCACGACCGCCACCGGCCCGCCCTCCGGCCCCGCCTCACTGCCGTCCCAGGCCCGCACCCGCAGGGGCAGCGGTCCACCGAGCACCCGCTCCGCGACCTCGACGAGCACCGGGGCGACTGGGGATGTGGCCACGCGCGACTCCCAACTTCCGACTTCGAGCTGATCCCGACCACGGGTCATTCGGTCCAGCCACCGCCGGGGATGGGTCGCGCGCGCGGGAACACGATTGGGCGACAACCCGCGGGCAGGGTGGTAACCGACACCGTGCGGGCGTGGTCGACACCGGACGAACGGATCGGGCGCGGTCGTCACCGTGCCTGCTGCGTCGTGACGAGCGAGAACGCCGCACCAACCCCCCACCCGCCGCACCAACCCCAGCCGCCGCACCAACCCCCGCCGCCGCACCAACCCCCAGCCGCCGCGCCCCGGCCAAGATCAACTCCGCTCCGGGGGCCCACCCTCCCGGGGCCCGGGGCCCCATCTCTGAACGTAGCGCTTCGTCGGGTTTGTCAATATCCCTGGCACCGGACCTGTGGACAGGTGGTCGCCTTGGGGATAACTCGGGTCTGGTCCGCGGCGGCGAGTGCCATCGCCGGTGACCACGTGCCCGACGCTCACGCGGAACTGGGCGCCGCGGTCGACGCTGCGGGGTGGTCGGCACTTGGCGGGTCGCGGGCCACGTGCAGGCCGGTCGGCCACGGCTCGGCGGCCAGCAGCGCGGCCACCGCTGGGCCGCGGCGTCCTCGGCGTCCTGCCAGCCAGCCCTGGTCGTGCCCGGCCGGTGGGGTGGTGGTCGGCGTTTGGCGGGTGGGTGGGGAGGTGGACAACTTTGGCGGGTGGGTGGGGAGGTGGACAAGACTGTGTGGGTGAACGAGGTCGTCGTCCGGGGCAGTCGGGTGGCCAGGGTGGTCAGCGAGGTGTGCTCGCCCGCGGTCGTGGTGTTGCTGCTCCCGCTGGTCGTCGCCTGGTCGGCCACCGGTGGCGACATAGCGCGCACGCTGCTGTGGGGCCTGGAGGTCGCGCTGTTCTCCAGCGTGCTGCCGATGGTCTTCATCGTCCGCGGTGCCAGGGCGGGCCGGTGGGACACCCACCACGTCCGCGACCGCGAGCACCGGTTCGTCCCCCTCGCGGTCGGCCTGGGGTCCACCGCGGTGGGCATCGCGATCCTGGTGGTCGCCGATGCTCCGCGCGAGGTGTTGGCGTTGTCGTTGTCGATGTTCGCGACGCTCACCGTGTGCGTCGCGATCACCCGGCGCTGGAAGATCTCGCTGCACGCCGCGGTCGCCGGGGGAGCGGTGGCGATGGTGGCGCTGCTGCACGGACCGTGGTCGTTGCTGCTGGTGCTGCCGGTCGTCCTGGTCTGCTGGTCGCGCGTGGTGCTGGGCGACCACACCGTGGCGCAGGTCGTGGTGGGCGCGCTGGTGGGTCCGCTGGTCGGTGGAGTGGTTTTCCTGGCCCTGGTCTGACGCTGGGTGAGCGGTGGTCACCCGAACGGCCGGTTGTCGGGTGAGGAAGCTTCAGGTCTGCCCGGTGTGGTCGATGGGATACGTGTGGGGGTCTCGGCGGGTCGGCTCGGGAGGCGCACGTGGTGGACGAGGCCGCGCGGCTCGCCGCGCTGCACGAGTACGGGGTGCTCGACGCGCCCGCCGACGACGAGTTGGCCGCGGTGGTCCGGGTCGCCGCGATGCTGGCCACGGTGCCGACCGCGACGCTGAACCTGTTCGACGAGAACCGGCAGTGCCAGCTCACCACGGTCGGGTTCGAGGGCGCCGACTCGCCGCGCTCGGCCGCGATGTGCGAGGTGGTGGTCACCACCGGCGTGCCCGTGCACGTCGCCGACGCCAGCACCGACGAGCGCTTCGCCGCGAACCCGTGGGTCACCGGGGAGCTGGCCAGGGTGCGCGGCTACGCCTCGGTCCCGCTGATCACCCCGGCCGGGCACGTGCTGGGCACGCTGTGCGCGTTCGACAGCGAGGCGCGGGCGTTCACCGACGAGCAGATCAGCGCGCTGGAGGACCTCGCCACCGTCGTGCTGTCGCTGTTCGAGCGGCGCAGGCAGGCCAGGGTCACCGCCGCGCTGGCGGAGGAGGCACAGCAGGCGCGGGCGCTGGCCGAGGACTACGCCAGGCAGCTGGAGGCGCGCGGGCAGCTCACCGACGCCGTGCACGAGTCGATCGACGTGGCCATCGTGGTGTGCGACGAGTTCGGTCGGCTGTCGATGTTCAACCGCGCCGCCCGCGAGTGGCACGGCATCGACCCGGACGCGGGGGTCGACGCCGCCGACTGGGCGGGCCGCTACAACCTGTACGACCGCGACGGCGTCACCCCGCTGCCGGTGCCGCAGATCCCGCTCTACCGGGCGCTGCACGAGGGTGAGGTCACCGGGCAGGAGATGGTGATCGCGCCCGTCGGCCGCCCGCCCGCGCGGGTCGTGTGCACCGGTCGGGCGCTGCGGCGGGCCGACGGGAGCCCGCTGGGCGCGGTCGTGGCGATGAGCGACGTGACCGTGGAACGGGCGCAGCGGCGCGAGCTGGCCGACCGGGAGCGGCTGCTGACGACGGTGCTCGACACGGCGCAGGACGCGTTCGTGGTCACCGATCCCGATGGGGTGGTCACCCGGTGGAACCCGGCGGCCGAGGCGATGTTCGGCTGGTCGTCGATCGAGGCGGGCGGGCGCAGGCTGGAGGAGTTGGTGTTCCCGCAGCGCGCCGACGGTGAGAGCCTGCTGGCCCGTGCCGCGCTGGGCAATACCAGGCTGGTGCGGGTGCCCGCGCGGCGTCGGGACGGGACGGCACTGCTGGTGGAGTTGAGCCTGGCGCCGTTCACCTGGCAGGGGGAGAAGCGCTTCCACGCCTTCCTGCGGGACGTGACCGAGCGTGAGGCGGCCCGGGAGCGGCTCGCGCTGGCCAACAGCGAACTGGCGGCGGCCAACGACGAACTCGACCGGTTCACCGCGATGGTCGCCCACGACCTGAAGAGCCCGCTGACCGCCATCACCGCCTACGCCGAGGTCTTCGCCGAACTCGGCGACCGCTCCCCGAGCGAGGTCAAGGCCGTCGCCGCCATCATCCGCTCCGCCACCCGGATGACCTCGATGATCGACGACCTGCTGGCCCACGCCAAGGCGTGCCACGAACCGCTCAGCCTGCACGCCGTCGACCTCGACACCCTCGTCGACGACCTCACCACCGAACTCCGCACCTCCCGCGGCGCCCACATCACCATCACCCACGACCACCTCCCCGCCGTCCCCGCCCAACCCACCTTCCTGCGCCAGGTGATGGCCAACCTCCTCGGCAACGCCGTCAAGTACGTAGCCCCCGACGTCGCCCCCCGAGTCCACATCACCGCCGAATCCACCGACGGCTGGGTCACGATCCGTACCACCGACAACGGGATCGGTATCGCGGAACAGGCCCGGGAGAAGGTCTTCGCTCTTTTCCACCGGGAGGACTCCGGGCTCGGGTACCAGGGGACCGGGATAGGGCTCAGTACATGCAAGCGCATCATCGAACGGCACGGTGGTCGCATTTGGATCGAGCCTGGGGCGGTGTCCGGGACTACGGTGTGCTTCACGATTCCTGCGCGTAGCAATACCGCGCCGCCTCAGCGTTCTGGGCCTGATCATCGCGCTACTAGCCATCGGCGGATGTGATCGGGTGGGGTGCTGTCCACAGTGGTGGGTGGTTGTCCACAGGGTGGCTGCTTGCTCGGTCCGGTTTGGTCGGCGCCTCCCGGTAGGCTGTATATCGGGGGCTGCTGTGGCGGGTTTGATCTTGAGCTGGGGGGTGTCCGGCTCTCGTGCTCGGCTGCGCCGTCAACGGTGGACGGCTCGCCTTCGGCATTGCGTGGGGGCGCGAGAAAGCGGAGAGCTCGATGGGGCGAACTGGTTTTGCGCGGGGCCCCTACGACACCCGGGCAGAACCACAAAGCAGGGGCCCAAGAGCAGGCCCTGCCACGGTGAGCGACGCTACGGGTGTCGTCCCCCCACGCAAAACAAGTCCGCCCCATCGAGCCGGCCTGGCACCAGCGGATCCGAGGAGCGCGGTTCGGCCAACGTTGTACAGGGGCGTGTTGGGGCCAACGCCTGCGAAGGGCACATTGAGGACCAACGCCTGTGTAGGGCACGTTGAGGGCTAATGCCTGTGTGGGGCGGTTGGGACCAATGCCTGTGTGGGCCGGATGCAGGCCAACGCCCGAGAAGGGTGCGTGGGGGCCAACGTCTGGGAGGGCCGGGTGGGGGCCGACGACTGAGAGGGCGGGTTGGGGGTAACGCCTGGGAGGGGTGGGTTGGGCCAACGTTGTCGTCGGCGGTCGGACGAGGTGTGTGGTGGTCAGTAGTCGGTGCGGTCGAGGCGGGTGGTCCAGGCGGTGAAGGGGGTTGACTCGGTGCCTGGGCGGAGTTGGTCGACCTTCAGCGGCCACGTGTCGCGGGGGCGGGCGAGGACGTCGTAGAACTCGCTGTCGGCGAAGCCTGCTTTGGCGGCGTCGTCGCGGTCGGCGGCGAAGACCACCCGGTCCAGGCGGGACCACAGGGACGCTGACAGGCACAGGGGGCAGGGTTCGCAGGAGGAGACCAGGGTGCAGCCGTGCAGGCGGAAGTCGCCGAGGGTTTGGCAGGCGGTGCGGATGGCCACCACTTCGGCGTGGGCCGTGGGGTCGAGGTCGGCGGTGACGCGGTTGACGCCGCGGGCGATGACCTCGGTGCCGCGGATGACGAGGGCGCCGAAGGGGCCGCCGCCGCGGGTGACGTTGGTGGTGGCCAGGTCGATGGCCTCGGCGAGCCAGTGCTCGACAGTCATCGCAGGGTCCTGCTCCTGCCGCGGAACTCGGCGACGACCTCGTCGGCCCTGGTGACGGTGACGTCGTAGATGCCGCTGCGGCCGTAGACGGTCCGCTCGGTGGCGGTGGCGACCAGGTCGTCACCCAAGTGGACGGCGGCGACGAAGGTGATGTCGGCCCCGGCGGCGACGGTGACCGGGCCGTGACTGTTGCACGCGCAGGCGAACGCGGTGTCGGCCAGCAGGAACACGTACCCGCCGTGGCCGATGCCGTGCCCGTTGACCATGGTCTCGGTGATCCGCATGGTCGCCGCCGCGCGACCGGGCCCGGCGTCGAGCAGCCGGATGCCCAGCGCGCTGGACGCCAGGTCGTCGGCCAGCATCCTGGTGACCGGTTCGGGTATCACCCGGCCATCCTACGGCCGTTAGTTCAGCCACACGGTACTTGCCCGTCCGAAAGTAGGACGTCAAACTAAATGGGTACGTCGCACCCCTCCTGGAGGACCCATGTCCGCCGAGCTGTACCGACCGGCCAACCCGGTCCGGTTCGTCACCGCGGCCAGCCTGTTCGACGGCCACGACGCGGCGATCAACATCATGCGCCGGATCCTGCAGTCCCAGGGCGCCGAGGTGATCCACCTCGGGCACAACCGCTCGGTCCGCGAGGTGGTCACCGCCGCCATCCAGGAGGACGCCCAGGGCGTGGCCATCAGCGCCTACCAGGGCGGGCACGTCGAGTACTTCAGCTACCTGGTGGAGTTGCTCGGCGAGAACGGCGCGGGCCACGTCAAGGTGTTCGGCGGCGGTGGCGGCGTCATCGTGCCCGAGGAGATCAAGCTGCTGCACTCGCGCGGGGTGGCCCGGATCTTCTCCCCGGAGGACGGCCAGCGGCTCGGCCTGGCCAGGATGATCAACTCGATGATCGAGGCGTGCGACTTCACCCCACCGGGTGACGTGACCCGCGACGCGCTGCTCGCCGGTGACCACGCCGCCCTGGCCAGGACGATCTCCCGGATCGAGGCGGGCACCCTGCCCGACGACGTCCGCGCCGCGCTCGACCCCACCGACCGGGCCGTGCCCGTGCTGGGCATCACCGGCACCGGCGGCTCCGGCAAGTCGTCGCTGACCGACGAGATCGTCCGCCGCCTGCGGCTCGACCAGCAGGACAAGCTGCGCGTCGCGGTCATCGCCGTCGACCCGACCCGCCGCCGCGGTGGTGGCGCCCTGCTCGGCGACCGGATCCGGATGAACTCGCTGGAGGGCGACCGGGTCTTCTTCCGCTCCCTGGCCACCCGCGGCGCGGGCTCCGAGGTCCCCGAGGGCCTGGCAGGCGCGATCGCCGCCGCCAAGGCCGCTGGCAACGACCTGGTCATCGTCGAGACCCCCGGCATCGGCCAGGGCGACGCCGCGATCGTGCCCTACGTCGACGTCTCGCTGTACGTGATGACGCCGGAGTTCGGCGCCGCCTCGCAGCTGGAGAAGATCGACATGCTCGACTTCGCCGACGTGGTCGCCATCAACAAGTTCGAGCGCCGCGGCGCCGAGGACGCCCGCCGCGACGTCGCCCGCCAGCTGGTGCGCAACCGGGAGGCGTTCGGCAAGTCCTGGGAGGACATGCCGGTCTACGGCACCAGCGCCGCCACCTTCAACGACGACGGCGTCACCGCGCTCTACCAGGAGCTGCGCAAGCTGTTGGCGGACAAGGGCGTCGCGTTCGCCGAGGGCGCGCTCCCGCTGGTCGAGGGCAAGGTGTCCACTTCGGCCGCGACGGTCGTGCCGCCGCAGCGCGCCCGCTACCTGTCCGACATCGCCGAGGCCGTCCGCGGGTACCACCGCAAGACCGACCAGCAGGTCGACGCCGTGCGCGCCCACTCCGCGCTCTCGTTCACGCGCAAGGCCCTCACCGAGGCGGGTGCGTCCACAGAGGACGTGGAGAAGCTCGCCGCCGACGCCGCCCGCAAGGTCGAGCGCGAGACCGAGGACCTGCTCGCCGACTGGCCGTCCACTGTGGAGCAGTACCGGGCCGAGGAGCTCGTGGTCAAGGTCCGCGACAAGGAGCTGCGCACCCAGCTGTGGCGCGAGACCCTGTCCGGCAACAAGGTCCCCCGGGTCGCGCTGCCCCGGTTCGACGACGACGCCTCGCTGATCCGGTTCCTGCGCCGGGAGAACCTGCCCGGCCGGTTCCCGTTCGCCGCGGGCGTGTTCCCGTTCAAGCGCGAGGGCGAGGACCCGGCCCGCATGTTCGCCGGTGAGGGCGACGCGTTCCGCACCAACCGCCGGTTCAAGCTGCTGTCGGAGGGCAACCCGGCCACCCGGCTGTCGACGGCGTTCGACTCGGTGACCCTCTACGGCCGCGACCCCGACACCCCGCCGGACGTCTACGGCAAGATCGGCACCTCCGGGGTGTCCATCGCCTCGCTGGAGGACATGAAGGTCCTCTACGACGGCTTCGACCTGACCGCGCCCACCACCTCGGTATCGATGACGATCAACGGCCCGGCGCCGACGATCCTGGCGTACTTCCTCAACACCGCCATCGACCAGCGGGTCGCCAAGTTCCTGGCGGACAACGGGAGGCAGCCCGACGACGCCGAGCGGGTCGAGCTGACCGCGTGGGCGCTGGCCAACGTGCGCGGCACGGTGCAGGCCGACATCCTCAAGGAGGACCAGGGCCAGAACACCTGCATCTTCTCCACCGAGTTCAGCCTGCGGATGATGGCCGACATCCAGGAGTGGTTCATCCGCAACAAGGTCCGCAACTTCTACTCGGTGTCCATCTCCGGCTACCACATCGCCGAGGCCGGGGCGAACCCCATCAGCCAACTGGCCTTCACCCTGGCCAACGGGTTCACCTACGTCGAGTCGTACCTCGCGCGCGGCATGGACATCAACGACTTCGCGCCGAACCTGTCGTTCTTCTTCTCCAACGGCATGGACGCCGAGTACTCGGTGATCGGCCGGGTCGCCCGCCGGATCTGGGCGGTGGCCATGCGGGAGCGCTACGGCGCCGCGGAGCGCTCGCAGAAGCTCAAGTACCACGTGCAGACCTCCGGGCGCTCGCTGCACGCCCAGGAGATGAACTTCAACGACATCCGCACCACGCTGCAAGCCCTGTGCGCGCTCTACGACAACGCGAACTCGTTGCACACCAACGCCTTCGACGAGGCGATCACCACGCCGACCGAGTCATCGGTGCGCCGCGCGATGGCGATCCAGCTCATCATCAACAAGGAGTGGGGCCTGTCGATGAACGAGAACCCGCTGCAGGGTTCCTTCGTCATCGACGAGCTGACCGACCTGGTCGAGGAGGCCGTGCTCACCGAGTTCGACCGCATCTCCGATCGCGGCGGCGTCCTGGGCGCCATGGAGACCGGCTACCAGCGCGGCCGCATCCAGGACGAGTCGATGCTCTACGAGCACCGCAAGCACGACGGCACCCTCCCGCTGGTCGGCGTCAACACCTTCTTGCCAGCCAAGGGCGAGGAGGACGAGGTCGTGGAGATCGAACTGGCCCGCGCCACCGAGGACGAGAAGCGCGCCCAGGTCGACCGCACCCGCGACTTCCAGCAGCGCCACCGCGACGAGGCCACCGCGGCGCTGGTGCGGTTGCGCGAGGTCGCCGCGTCCGACGAGAACGTCTTCGACGTGCTGATGGCCGCGGCCAGGGTCTGCACGCTGGGTCAGATCACCGAGGCGTTCTTCGAGGTCGGTGGGCAGTACCGGCGCAATGTGTGATGCTGGCCGGGTTTGGCGGTACTGGGTGCCGGTGTGTCGAGTGGAGATGGCGTGTCGAGTGGAGATGAGGTCGCGGTGAGCGGGATCAGCCGGGTCGGGGTCGTCGGGGCGGGTCTGATGGGCTCGGGCATCGCCGAGGTGTGCGCGCGGGCGGGCCTGGACGTCGTGGTGGCCGAGGTCAGCGCGGGCGCCCTGGAGTCGGGCCGCAAGCGGGTCGAGGCGTCGCTGGCGCGCGGGGTGCGCAACGGCAAGCTGGCCGAGGACGAGCGCGACGCCGCGCTGGGCAGGCTCCGGTTCACCACCGACCTCGGCGAGTTCGCCGACCGCCAGGTGACCATCGAGGCCGTCGCCGAGAACGAGCAGGTCAAGACCGAGGTCTTCACCACCCTCGACAAGGTCGTCGAGGACCCCGACGCCATCCTGGCGTCCAACACCTCGTCCATCCCGATCATGAAGCTGGGCATGGCGACGGCCAGGCCGCACGCGGTCATCGGGGTGCACTTCTTCAACCCGGTCCCGGTGCTCAAGCTGGTCGAACTCGTGCCGTCCCTGCTGACCGCCGACGACACCCGCGACCGCGCCAAGACCTTCGTCGAGGACGCGCTGGGCAAGCAGGTCGTGCTGTCGCAGGACCGGGCCGGGTTCGTGGTCAACGCCCTGCTCATCCCGTACCTGCTCTCCGCCATCCGGATGATGGAATCCGGCTTCGCCTCCGCCGAGGACATCGACAACGGCATGGTCCTGGGCTGCGCCCACCCCATGGGCCCGCTCCGGCTGACCGACCTCATCGGCCTCGACACCACCAAGGCCATCGCCGACTCCCTGTACGCCGAGTTCAAGGAACAGCTCTACTCCGCCCCGCCCCTGCTCCTGCGCATGGTCGACGCGGGCCTGCTCGGCAAGAAGAGCGGCCGAGGCTTTTACCAGTACTGAGGGCTAGATGCCGAGGAGGATGAGCACGCCGATTCCGATGAGGACCACGGGCAGCAGCACGTGGCCCCATCGGGTCAGGGTGCGTGCCACGACCGGCCTACTGGCGACGAACAGTCCTGCGGCGCACCACGCGGCCACCAAGACCAGGAACACGGCGGCGTAGGCCACTGTGTCCGACGGGCCGCTCGCGGCGAACACGGGCGCGTAGACCCCCACGTTGTCCCCGCCGTTGGCCAGTGTCACCCCTGCGACGGCGAGCGCCCCCGGCGACGTCCGCACGGAAGGCTCGTCGTCGTTGTTCTTCCAGGCCGACCACGCCGCCCGCAGTCCCAGGCCGAGCGGGAGCAGTCCGAGCAGCGGGATCAGGTGGTCCGGCAGCAGACCGGCGCCGAGCCCGGCCGCGACCGAGGCCGCCAGGATCGCGGCGAAGCCCAGGTACTGGCCCACGACCACCGCCGACCGGCGACCACCCCGGCCGAAGAACAGCGCCAGCAGCACGATGTCGTCGACGTTGGTGACCGCGAACATCAGCACCGCCCGGCCGACGAGAGCCAGGTCCATGCGCCGCATCCTGTCAGGTCGACCACGGGTGGTGACTATGCAACTCGGATGTCACACGTTCAGGTGGAGAACCGGGTCTCATCTCGCGGGTCCGGTGCGTGGCTGGGGAAGGTGGTTGCCGATCTCGGGGCCGTCTCCCGGGGTTCCCCAGCGCAGGAGTGAGGTGAGGGCGAGGGTGACCTCCGCCTTGTGCGACGGCACGTCCTGGGCCGGTCCGGTCGACCTGCCGCTGGCCGGGGAGATCGACGTGCAGGCCGCGTGCGGGCTGATGCACGTCAACGGTCGGCGCTTCGGTGAGCCGCGGCGGTTGGACCTCAACTACACCTGCCTGCTGGCCACCGAGTTGGGCGAGACCGGTGCCGCCGCGGTCGGGTTGGCCAGGGTGCGCGGGATCGAGGTCCGGGAGGTGAGCACGTCGGCGGCGCAGGCCGCGCTGCTGGCGGTGTCGCAGTACCTCGCCTCGGCGACCGCCGACACCCCGGAGGACATCCCCGGACCTGGCGGCGCGCCGCTGGTGTCGGTCGAGGGCATCGGCTACGAGGTGGCCGCGGTCGACGCGGCGGTGTGGCGGCGGTTCTGGGACGCCATGGGCGCGGGCGGGGACGCGGTCGCCGCCGGGTGGCCCGTGTTCCACCGCCGCGAGCACACGGCCACCTGCCCGCTGCCCGCCGAACTCACCCTGCTCGCCGCCAGGACCGCCATCGACCGCGCCGAGCACTGCGCGCGCAGCACCGGGATGGGCCTGGTCCGGGTCGCGCACCGCCCGATCGACGACCTCGCCCCCTACGCCGCGCACCCGCTCGGCGGCCCGGCCACCGACCTCAGGAAGGTGCCGGGACCGCTGCCGCTGTCCGGGCTGCGCGTGGTCGAGTGCTGCCGCCGCGACCACGGCGCCATGGCCGGGCACCTGCTCGGCTTCCTCGGCGCGACGGTCGTGCGCGTCGAGCCGCCCGCCGAGCACCCACCCGGCGGCGTCCCCCTGGTCGGCGGCGTCCCGGCGCGCGAGCACGCGCTGAACCGCGGCAAGCGGGTCGTGGTCGCCGACGCCACCACCCCGGCAGGCCGCGCCGCGATCGGGCACCTGGTGGCCGACGCCGACGTGTTCACCCACGACTGGCCACCCGGCCGCGCCGAGGCGTGGGCACTCGACGCCGACGCGCTGGCAGGCGTGCGGCCGGGCCTGGTGCACGCGCACGCCACCGACTGGGGCTCCGCGCTCGGCCCGTGGCCACCGCACGGCAGCGACCCGGTGGTGCAGGCACACGCGGGCGTACCGCCGACGCTGATGACCGTGGTGGCCGTGTTCGCCGGGGTGGTGCTCACCCGCGCGATCACCACCGCCCTGGTCCGCCGGGTCGAACACCGCACCGGCCGCCGCGTCGAGTCGTCACTGCTCGCCGCCGCGGCCAGGCTCAACGCCCGCCGGGGCGCCTGCGCCACCCCGCTGTCGGTCCCGGTCTGCACCGACCTGGCCGCCCTGGGCACCGACCCGCGCTTCGCCAAGGCCCTGACCCGCGACGGCTGCGTGGTGCCCACCAGCCCGTGGGCATTCCACCCGTGAGCCTTGTCGACCGGTTCACGGGTGGATTGTGTCGTCGTCGGCCGTGGGTGCTCCGGCGTGGGTGGTCGCCTGTGCCAGGGTGGCGAGATGGGGTGGTGGCTTGTGCCGTGGCGGTGAGTTGGATTGGACTCACAGTTCGCCAAGGTACTGACGTGTGGTGGGTACGGGGTGCCTGCCTGTCCGTGGGTGTGTCGCCGGTGAGCAGGCTCGCGGCTGGATCGTGCCGATGTCAGTCGCGGTCTGGTTCGGGGAAGTCGGGTGGCTGTCTGTGTCGCAGCGGTGAGGCCGGTGTCGCGGGTGGCTGAGGTGCTGACGAGTGGTGGGTGTGTGGTGCGGGCCAGGCTGTGAGCGACCGGCCCGCGGCTGGGCCTTGGCGGCATCGGCTGTGGGCGGTCTGACTTGGGGATGTGAGTGTGGATCTGCCCGTGTCGTGGCAACGAGACGGGCTGGTGTCGCGGAACGCCGAGGCACTGGCGCGTGGTGGGGTGCCGCGCCCGTGAGCCTTGTCGATCGGCTTGCGGCTGGATCGACGTCGCCTGCGGTCTGGCCCGGGATTCGGGTCCGCCTGTGTCGTGGCGGCGGGATGGGCTGGTACCACGGTTCTCCAAGGCACTGACGCGGGGATGGGTTTGTGGTGCCTGCCAGGCCGTGGGGGAGTTGTTCTGGGGCGGCGGCTTCGGCTATCGCCTGCTGGGCGTCGGTGTTGGTGGTCGAGTCGTTGTCGTGGTGGTTGGGTGGGCACTGCGGCGGTGTGTGAGCGGTGTTGTGGCGGGGTCACCCGAATGGCGGTGGCCGGTGTCCACACGCGACACGGTTGCCGGTGTTGGCTACCGGTGAGTGCTACCGGGCGGTTCGGGCGGGTCGGAAGTCGCTGGCACATAACACCTTTGGTGAGAAATCCATCACAGGCCAAGCGCTACCCGGTGGTAGTTGACCACAGTGTGCCGGTGACAGTCATCGGTTTGCGCCAGCGCCAGGGAGCGGTCGGTGCCCGGCTGGTCGGGCTCGGGTCGTACCGGCCGAGCACCGCCGTGGGCAGCGCGGAGATCGCCGCCCGGTTCGGCCGCACCGGCGAGTGGATCCGGGAGCGGACCGGCATCGTGTCCCGGCGCGTGGTCAGGGGCGAGGGCCTGGAGACCATGGCCGTCACCGCGGGGACGAGAGCGCTGACCCAGGCGGGTATGCACGCCGGCGAGGTCGACCTCGTGATCGTCGCGACGTGCAGTGTGGAGAGCCCCGTGCCGGTGCGCGCGGCCACCGTCGCCAAGGCGCTCGGCTCGGCCACCGCGGCCGCCTTCGACCTCAACGCCGCCTGCTCGGGCTTCTGCTACGCGCTCGCCGTGGCCGCCGACGCCGTGCGGGCCGGGTCCGCCAGCCGGGTGCTGGTGGTCGGCACCGAGACCATGTCCACCTGGGTCGACCCGACCGACCTGGGCACCTCGATCATCTTCGCCGACGGCGCGGGGGCCGCCGTGGTCGCCGCCGCCGACGAACCGGGCATCGGCCCGATCGTGTGGGGCAGCGACGGCGCCGAGGCCAACGCCGAACTGATCGAGATCCCGCGCGGCGGCCGGATGCGGATGCAGGGCCAGGCGGTGTTCCGCTGGGCCACCACCGAGATCCACCCGGTCGCCAGGCTCGCCTGCGAACGCGCGGGCATCACCCCGGCCGACCTGGCCGCGATCGTGCCGCACCAGGCCAACCTGCGCATCATCGAGGCCATCGCCCGCAAGCTCGACGCCCCCAACGCGGTCATCGCCAGGGACGTCGTCGACTCCGGCAACACCTCGGCCGCCTCCATCCCGATGGCCATGGAGCGCCTGGTCGCCGAGGGCCAGGTCGCCCCGGGTGGCCTGGCCCTGCTGGTCGGCTTCGGCGCCGGACTGACCTACGCCGCCCAGGTGGTGCGGATGCCCGCCCTGGTACCGGCCCAGGTCTAGAGCCGATACCGGGCGGTCCCGGTCCGACTGGGTGTTGACGGCCCGCGCTCGTGTCAACGCGGCCCAGGTCTAGAGCCGACACTGGGCGGTCCCGGTTCGACTGGGTGTTGACGGCCCGCGCTCGTGTCAACGCGGCCCAGGTCTAGAGCCGACACTGGGCGGTCCCGGTTCGACTGGGTGTTGACGGCCCGCGCTCGTGTCAACGCGGCCCAGGTCTAGAGCCGACACTGGGCGGTCCCGGTTCGACTGGGTGTTGACGGCCCGCGCTCGTGTCAACGCGGCCCAGGTCGGCTAGAGCTGGTGTTGCTGGGCGCAGTTCGGCTGAGTTGACGTGCGCTGCTGGCCGAGGTGACGGGTTGCGCGCTGCTGGTGCGCGGGTGAGCTGCGCCCAGGTCAGCTGACCACCTGCTTGTACCAGTGGTAGGAGTCCTTCGGGGTGCGGCGCTGGGTGGCGTAGTCGACGTGGATGAGGCCGAAGCGTTCCCGGTAGCCCGCTGCCCACTCGAAGTTGTCCGTCGCCGACCACGCGAAGTACCCGCGCACGTCCGCGCCCGCCGCCCGGGCCTGCGCCAGTGACCGCAGGTGCTCGTCGTGGTAGGCGATGCGCTGGGGGTCGGGCACGCGGCCGTCGACCGGGTCGGGGTCGTGGTAGGAGCAGCCGCTCTCGGTGATGTAGATCGGGGGGAGCGCGTCGCCGTAGCGGGCGACGAAGGTGGCGATGGTCTCGCGCAGGCCATCGGGCACCACGGGCCAGCCGAAGTCGGTGACGGGGTAGCCGGTGATCGGGCGGGGCGCGAACGGCAGTCCCGGCGGGAGCATCGCGCCCTCGACCTCGACGGTGTCCGATGTGGACTCACCGACCAGGGTGGGCTGGTAGTAGTTGATGCCGTAGAAGTCGAGCGGCTCGGAGATGACCTTGAGGTCCTCGACAACCGGGCCCGGCATGGCGGCGGCGAGTTCGGGGGCGGGGTAGGCGCCGCGCAGGACCGGGTCGGCGAACAGGTGGTTCACCAGCGTGTCGTAGGTCTGGGCGGCGGTCGTGTCCTGCTCCGCGGTGGACGCGGGCCAGACCGGGCCGTGGTTGTTGGCGATGCCGATGCCCGTGGCGCCCGCCGCCCGCAGTGCCTGGACCGCGCGGCCGTGGCCGAGCAGCAGGTGGTGCACGACGGGGAGCGCGCCGAAGCCGAGGGACCTGCCGGGGGCGTGGTGGCCGAGCGCGTACCCGAACATGGTGACGACCACCGGCTCGTTGAGCGGCATCCACAGCCTGACGCGGTCCTTGAGGCGGTCGGCGACCACGGCGGCGTACTCGGCGAACCGCTCGGTGGTGTCGCGGTTGAGCCAGCCGCCCGCGTCCTCGACGGTCTGCGGGGTGTCCCAGTGGAAGAGGGTGACGGCGGGGGCGATCCCCGCTTGGACGAGCTCGTCGACCAGGCGGTCGTAGAAGTCCAGGCCGCGCGGGTTCGGCCTGCCCTCGGGCAGCACCCTGGACCAGGACACCGAGAACCGGTAGGCGCCGACGCCGAGGTCGCGCAACAGTGCGATGTCCTCGCGATAGCGGTGGTAGTGGTCGGTGGCGATCGCACCGGTGTCACCGTCGCGGATCTTCCCCGGTTCGGCGCAGAACGTGTCCCACACCGACGGCGCCCGCCCTTCCTCGTCGACAGCGCCCTCGACCTGGTAGGCCGCCGACGCGACCCCCCACAGGAAGTCGGCGGGCAACCCTGGGAACGGCATGCGTCCTCCTCAGCGGACAGTCTTGATCCGGAACACCAGCACCGAGCCCGCAACGCCAACCACGGCGGCCACCATGTAGAGCACCGGATACCCGCCTAGCGCAACGAGCGGTGCGGCGACCACCGGCGCGAGCACCTGCGGCAGCGTGTTCGCAACGTTGATCACCCCGAGATCCTTCCCCCGGTCGGCCGCGGTCGGCAACACCTCGGTGACCAACGCGAAGTCGACCGAGGTGTAGGCGCCGAACCCGACCCCGAGCACGACGGCGGCGGTGATCGCCCCGGTCCAGGTCGACCACGCGGCCAGCAGCACGGCGGCCGCGGCCATGATCAGCCCGGCCGCGCAGACGAACACCCGCCGCCTGCCGACCCGGTCGGACAGCGCCCCGCCCGCGACGACGGTGCTGAGCAGGGCGACGGCGTAGACCGCGGTCAGCAGGAAGACGCCCCCGTCGGGGTCGGCGACCCGGACCTCGTCCTTGAGGTAGTGGAGGAGGTAGAGCAGGGCGATCGCGTTGCCGAGGTTGATGAGGAACCGCGTCACCCACGCCCACCGGAAGTCCGGTGTCTTCTCGGCCTTTGTGGACTGTCTACTGGGGACCTCCTCCTTGGCGAGGATCATGAACGGGACCACCCCGATGGCAACCGCGGCCGCACACGTGAGATATCCACTGAGGACTGTCCCGCCGACCAGCGCCAGCCCCGTGCCCGCCATGATCCCGACCGTCTGCGCCAACCCGAACCACCCGCCGACCGTCCCCCGCCGGTTCTCCGGCACCTGGTCCGGGATCACCGCGCTCAACGCCGCGAACGGCGCGTTCAACGCCACCTGGACCCCCACCCACCCCGCGACCACCCCCACCGTGGTCGTCGCCGTTCCCAGCAGCACCAACCCACCCGCCCCCGCCACCGCGCCGCCGAGCACCCACGGCAACCTCCGGCCGGACCGGTCCGACAACGCCCCCCACACCGGGTTGGCCACCATCGACCCCACCGCCCCGACCGCGGCCACCAACGCCAACACCCCCTCCTTCCCAGCCCCGCCAACCCCCTCCGCCTGCCTGGCCAGCAGAACCTGCAACGGCCCGTACCACCCCACGAACACCGCCGCCGTGGCGAACCCGAACGCCACCAACCACCCACGCCCCACCGTCAGCCCCTTCCGCGAAGGACCCGGCATTCCTGCCGCCCGCGTCGAGTCCCGCCCGGCCGTTCGCGGGAACAGGAAGCTAGAGCGAGGGGCGCGCCGGGGCAAGGGCTAGCGCGGGGCGAAGTCGGTGGGGCGGTCGCGCAGGCCCAGGAGCCAGTGGATGGCCTGTTCGGCGCGGATGGCGGCGAAGCCGTCGCCGAAGGGGTTGTCGGTGGGGGAGGCGGCGAGGCGCTCCACGTGGGTGAGGACGAGTTTCTCGGTGATGCGGGCGATGACGGCGCGGTCGCCGCCCGCGGTCCACGGGTGGCCGGGGGCGGCGGGTTCGGTCCAGGCGCCGGGTTCGCCGCCGAGGAGCAGGACGGGGACGCCGAAGCTGGGGGACTGCTCGGCCGGGGTCGAGGTGTCGGTGACGACGACGGCGGCGACCGAGAGCAGGCAGACCAGTTCCGGCTGGGGGAGCGGGTCGGTGATCGTCACCCGGACCAGGCGGCCGAGCATGTCGTAGGCGAGGTGGCGCAGGGGACCGCGCGCGATCGGCAGCACGACCTCCAGGTCCGGGCACGCCAGCACCAGGTCCGCGATCCCGTGCAGCACCGCCGCGGCCGACTCGTCCGGCCACCGCGCGGCGTCGAGCACCACCAGCGCCAGCCGCACCTCTCCGGCCACCACCGCGTTCTCCACCGCCTGCACGCGTGCGTCGAGGTGCCGCACGTACCGGTCCAACGCGTCGAACCCCGCGTCCACCGCGGTGCTTCCGACCGTCACGACCTTAGGACCGCCGTGGCACTCCTGCGCGAGATTGACGGCAGCGTCCGGCGTCGCAGTCAGGTGCAACGACGCCACTTGGGCGATCAGCCGACGGTGCCCCTCTTGCGGGAACGGCGCTGTTAGGTCGAACGACCGCACCCCGGCGTCCAAGTGCACCACCGGGACCTGTCTCCAGAACGCGGCCATCGCGGCGCTGAACGCGGTCGCCGAATCGCCCTGCACCACCACCGCGGCGGGCGGGCGGTCCGCGAACGCGTGGTCGAGCCCGGTCAGCAGCTGCGCCGCGACCCGGGGCGTGCACTGCCCGTCCCGGACCAACTCGACCAGCACGTCGGTCGCCAACCCGAACCCGGACAGCACTTCCGTCGCCGCCCGCGCGCCGTCACCGCACGCCAGCACCACGGGTCGGACCAGCTTGCGGGCCCGCATCGCCGCCGCGACCGGCGCCAACCGCACCGCGGCCGCCGCGTCCCCGGCCACCAGGCACACCTCGGGAACGCGTCCCCCCGGCGTCGGCGCGGGCAGCGGCACGAGCGTGTTCGGCACGGGGCGGCCCCTTCCGGTGTTCGGTGGACACCCCCGGCCGCGTCCCCGTCTCCTGCCTGCGGTATAGCGATCAACCCCGTCGACGTTACCCCCGACCCCCGCCGCACCCCCCAAGACACGCCGCCCCGGACGGGCACACCCCAGCAGCACCCGATCGACCACAGTGGACCCCAGCCGCCGCCCGCCCCGCACCGGGACCGAGCCAAACCCGACCACTCACGCCCCGGTGGCCCGGACCCGGTCGGCCCCCCACCGGTCCGGATTGTGGCGGGTTCGCGCGGCACACGGAGTCTGACGCTGGTCGACGACCCCGGCAGGCGGGGCGTGGCGCACGGGTCGTGAGAGCGCGGCCCTCACAGGGGCTGTGAGCGTCCCCCACTGGTCCGGGAGTTGGCCCCGCGTGGACTGGGAAGCAGCCCCACGGGTCCGAGAGCGAGCGTGGCCCCCGCGGCGTCCGAGAGCACGGCCCCAAGATCCCGCCTCGCGCGCGCACGCCAGTCCGGCCCCAGCCCCCACCCTCTCCGGGGGGCGTCCCAGGTCCCAGCCTACCGGCGCCCACCGACAAATGATCTTCACAAAGGGCGCCGAAGATCCACATGTGGATAACTTCTGTCCCTGAACCGGGTGAATATGGCGGACTCAGAAAGCAAAGATCGCCTGGTCATAGCCACGACCGGCCCGCAAGCACCATGCCGAGGCGGGGAGTCGACCGAAGTGGGGGTTTTGGTGATCTTGGGAGCTAGGGCTGGCGGTCGGAGGTGATGCCTCGTTGGAGGCGGGTGGCGTAGACGGCGGCTTCGGTGCGGCGGTCGAAGCCGAGTTTGTGCAGGAGGGTGGAGACGTAGTTCTTGACGGTCTTCTCGGCCAGGTACAGCGCTCCGGCGATCTGGCGGTTGGTCATGCCCTCGGCGATCAGGTCGAGGATCTTGCGCTCCTGCGGGCTCAACGTTGCGTAGCGGGGGTCCTCGACCCGGCCCGCGCGCAGGCGGTCGAGCACCGTTGCGGTGACGCCCGCGTCGAGCAGGGAGCCGCCGTAGGCGAGGGTGCGGACGGCGGAGACGAGGTCGTCGCCGCTGACCTGTTTGAGCATGTAGCCCGCGGCGCCCGCCATGATCGCGCCGAAGAGGGCCTCGTCGTCGGAGAACGAGGTGAGCATCAGGCAGGCGGGCGGCGGGTCGACCACCGAGCGGACCTCGCGGCAGACCGACACCCCCTCGCCGTCGGGCAGCCGCACGTCGAGGATGGCCACCCTCGGCCGCACGGCCGGGATCCTGGCCAGCGCCTGCGCCGCGGTCGCCGCCTCGCCGACCACCTCGATGTCCGGCTCGACCTCGAGCAGTTGCCGCAGTCCCCGCCGGACCACCTCGTGGTCGTCGAGCACGAACACGGAAATGCTCATCCACGCCCCTCCTGGCTCTCGGCGTGCCTGGCCAGCGGCACGTCCCAGTCGACCCTGGTCCCGCCCACCCCCGGCGAGTCGATCACGCAATCCCCGTCCCACCGGCGCGCGCGTTGCACCATGTTGGCCAACCCGCCGCGGTGGGCGATGTCCTCGGGCAACCCGCCCCCGTCGTCCTGCACCAGCAGCCGCAGCCGCCTGGCGTGCCGGTCGACGGATACCGTGAGCGCGACGCTGCCCGCGCCCGCGTGCCGGACGACATTGGACAGCGCCTCGCGCAACGTTGCCATCAAATCCAGCGCGACGTCCGCGGGCACCACCGAGTCCAGCGGGCCCTCCAGCCGCACGGTCGGCTCGAAGCCCAGCGTCACGGTCGCCTCGGAGATCGCCCGCAGCACCTCGCCGCGCAGGCTGTAGGGACCGCCGGTCGGCTGCTGCAGCGAGAAGATGCTGCGCCGGATCTCCCGGATGGTCTGGTCGATCTCGGCGACGAACCCGGTCAGCCGCTCCGGCGCGTCCGGTGTGGCGGGCGCCCGCTTGAGGCCCTGCAACCCGAGGCCGATCGCGAACAGCCGCTGGATCACCAGGTCGTGCAGGTCGCGGGCGATGCGGTCGCGCTCCTCGTAGAGCGCCAGCCGCTGGCGGTCCTGCTGGGCGTCGGCGAAGTCGATGGCCAGCGCGGCGTGCGTGGCGTAGTCGGTGACCATCCGCAGGTCGTCGTCGTCGAACCGGGCGCCGCCGTGATCGCGCGCGATCATCAGCACCCCGCACGGCCGCGCCCCGGCGCTCAGCGGCACGAACACCGCCGGGCCCAGCTCGCTGATCCCGTCCGGGAGCTGCTGGAAGGTCGACGGTGAGCGGGTCAGCGTCGCCTTGGCGACCTCGGTGAGCACCCTGGCCCGCCCGGTCACGTAGACGTCGCCGGTGATGCTGTCCAATGTGGACACGCACTCGCCGGTCAGCTCGTCGGCGAGCACCCCGTCCACCGCGCTCATCCGCAGGTGCTCCGGCCCGGCTGGCACCGCGACGAAGGCCAGCACCGCGCCCGCGGTCTCCCTGGCCCGCTCGGCGAGCAGGTCCATCCCGGCCGACTCGCACAGGCTGGTCCGCAGCACCGCGGTGACCTCGGTGGTGGCCTGCAGCCAGCGCTCGCGGCGGTGGCTGCGGTCGAAGTGGCGGGCGTTCTCCACCGCCATCCCGGCCGCCGCGGCCAGCGCCACGACCACGTCCTCGTCCTCCTGGGTGAACGCCAGGCCGTCGACCTTCTCGGTGAGGTACAGGTTGCCGAACACCTCGCCGCGCACCCGGATCGGCACCCCGAGGAACGAGGTCATCGGCGGGTGGTTCGCCGGGAACCCGGCCGCGTCCGGGTGCTGCGCCAGGTCGGCGACGCGCAGCGGCTCCGGGTGCTTGATCACCAGCCCGAGCACCCCCTTGCCGACCGGCAGCGTCCCGATCTCCGCCTCGGTCCGCCCGGTCATCCCGGTGTGGGTGAACTCCACCAGGTGACCGTCCTGCCCCAACACCCCGAGCGCGCCGTACCTGGCCCCCGCCAACTCGCACCCCGCGGTCACGATCCGCCGCAGCACGTCCGGCAGCGACAGGTCGCTGGCCACCGACAGCACCGCGTCCAACAGGTGCCGCATCCGCTCCTGCGACACCTCCGCCGCGGCGGCGCGGTCGACCAACCCCCGGAACAGGTTGTCCCGGTGCGCCGCGGTCACCACGGCGGCCGCCTTCGCTCCCGGCGCAGGCGGGATGGACCTGGCGGCACCGTTGCCGGACACCGGACCGCGAGGCGCGCCGTCGCCACGTGATGCGTCGACGGGTGTCGCGCTGATCGGCGTTGCGACGTCGAGTGCCGGATTGCCGGGCGCGGCGCCGTTGTGCGGCGAACCGGGCGCGGCGTCGTTCGACGGTGGTAGTTCGGGCGTGGTCTTGTTCGGGCCGTCTGAGGGGCCCGTGCCAGCCTGCACCACGGCGTCACCGCTCTCTCCGCGCGCCCGTCCCGGTCGTGTGCGCCTGATCACGAGCCCGGTGGCGCCCGCGCGGCGGCGCGCCGGGGAAATCCTCGGGTGTGATCGGTGCGTTGAGCGTCCACGAGATAGCCGCACCGCGCAAGGGCGTCGCGTCGATGCCCCCGAATTGACCAGTGATGTTGCCGCCTCTCGGGTGCTCGACACGGTTGGTGACCTTATGGCCGCGATCACTTTCGGTAGTGCGGTCGCGACCCGGGGTCGGGCCCGCGCGCCCGTGGGGGATGGGGCGGGGTCACCGACGGCGCAGCCGGTGGTGTCGCTGGGTCACCGCCGATACGCGGGACTGATGGCCTGTTCGGCCCAAATGGCGCAGGCGATTCACGCCGATGCCATTTCCCACAATGGCCGGGCGCATTGCGGGAAAGGCGACTCAGCCGGTGCCGGGCACAATCCAGCGCAGCGTCCAGCGACCGGGTCCGCCACGCAGCGTGGTGCGCGACAGCGGCGCGATGTCGACCCGCCAGAACGCGGCGGGACCGGCCCCGAGCGCGTGCCCGATGGCGGCCCGCACGACCGCGGGGTGGGTCACCGCGACGGTGTGCGCGACCTGGGGTGAGCGGTCGTCGAGCCAGCCGCCGACGCGCCTGGCGAGGTCGGCGACCGACTCGCCGCCGTGCGGGGCGGACTCGGGGTCGGTGAGCCAGCGCGCCATGCCCGCCGGGTCGGCCGCGGCGACCTCGCCGAGGGTGAGGCCGCTCCAGTCGCCGTGGTCGAGGTCGCGCAGCCGCTCGTCCGGTTCGGTAACGATGTGCAGCGCGGCCGCGGTCTGCGCGCACCGCAGCGACGGCCCGCGCAGGCCCGCGTCGACCCGCCCGAAACCGGGCCCGGGATCGTCGAGAACGGTGCGCAGCAACGGTTCGTCGAGCGGGAAGCCCGCCCGCCGCGTCGCCTCCGTCGCACCGTGGCTGACCAGCACAACCCGCAGCGATGACATATCCCACCCACCGGAACCCCGAGACGGCCGACGACCGCGTTGACACCGCCTCTTGCGCTAACCTACGTTGCCGAATCGACCATGATGGTAGAAGGAAGCCGGTGCGACTCCGGCACGGCCGCGCCACTGTGACCGGGACCGGCACCCCAGCCGGACCCGCAGTCAGACCCTTCGCCGTCGACCGTTCCACCCACCGGGCCGCGTGAAGCCCCGAGGAGGTTCGCCATGGCGGTAGCCGCTGCCATCCCCACCGCTCTGCCCGTCCCCGCCATCCCGGTGCGGCAGATCCTGCCGTACGCCGTGTTCGCCGGGATCATCTCGCTGATCGCCCTCTACTTCGTCGGCGCCGAGCAGGGCGCCCTCGCGGTCTTCGAGGGGACCACGGTCCACGAGCTGGTCCACGACGCGCGGCACCTGCTGGGCTTCCCGTGCCACTGACCGAGACCGACGCACCACCGGCGTCCGCGACGCTGAACGTCCGCTCCCTGCTCGTCTGGGGCCTGCTCGCCGGCCTGGTCGGCGGGCTGCTCGCCTTCGGGTTCGCCTCCGCGTTCGGCGAGCCCTCGGTGGACGCCGCCATCGCCATCGAGGAAGCCGGGGCGGGCCACTCGCACGGTGACGACCACGCGACCCAGGGCGAGCACAGCCACGGCGAGGAACCGGCGGAGGAAGAGGTCGTCTCGCGCGCCTTCCAGTCCACCGGTGGCCTCGGCATCGGCGCCGTCGCCTACGGCCTCGGCCTGGGAGGGCTGTTCAGCCTCGCCTTCGCGTTCTCCTACGGCAGGGTCGGCTCGCTGAGCCCGCGGGCCACCTCGCTCGCGGTGGCCGGTCTCGGCTACCTGGCGGTCGTGCTGGTGCCGTTCCTGACCTACCCGGCCAACCCGCCCGCCGTCGGCAACCCGGACACCATCGGCGACCGCACCGGGCTGTACTTCGGGATGATCGCCATCTCGCTGGCGCTGCTGGTGGCCGCGGTGGCCACCGCGCGGGCGCTGGCGCCGAGGCTGGGCGGCTGGTGGTCCACTGTGGTCGGTGGCGTCGGCTACGCGGTCGTGGTGACCGCGATCGCCAAGCTGCTGCCGTCCTTCCAGGAGGTGCCGGACGGGTTCCCCGGCGCCCTGCTGTGGGAGTTCCGGATCGCCTCCCTCGGCACCTCCGCGGTGCTGTGGGCGGGCATTGGCATCACCTTCGCCGCACTGTTGCACCGCGGGCTCACCCGAACCCGCGTGGCGTAAGCCAGAACCGGTCCGGCCCCGCTCTCCACTGTGGAGGGTGGGGCCGGACTCGTTTCACACCGGGCGCAATCGCGGCTCGGTGTCCACCGGGGCCGGTGGCCAGAGGTGCAGCCACAGCCGGGCCCTGATCCGGTCGGCGGGCACCCAGCCGTACTCCCGGGAGTCCTCGGACACCGCCGGGTTGTCCCCGACGACCCAGTACTGTCCGGTTGGGACGGTCACCTCGGCGTCGACCCCGCCGCGTCCGCTCGTCTCGCAGCACTCCCGTGGCGGGCGGCCCCACGGGTCATTCGCGCCGGTCACGACTTCCAGCCACGGGCCACTACCGCCCGGCTGCACGAGAACCCGTCCGTCGGTCATCCGTACGTGATCACCCGGCACCCCGATGACCCGCTTCACCACCGGCGCGTCGCGGCCTGGCGGGGACAGCACCACGACGTCGAGGCGTTCGGGGGTGTAGTCGCCGCCGAAGGGGTTCGTCAGGACCTGCTCGCCGTCGGCCAGCGTCGGCGCCATGCTGCGGCCGTCCACCCGCATCGACAGGGCGTACCCCAGCCCGGCCACCGCGGCGGCCAAGACGACCACGACGCAGAGCGTGACCGCCACCGCCCTCGGCCAGCGCGGCCGGACCTTCGCGTCCTCGGGCACGCGCCCCTCCCGTCCCTCGGCACGACCGCTGGTTCGGCCGGTCGGCGGTAACGAAACCCCGCCGGGTGGCCCAGGTGAACACCCGGATACTGCGATGTTGCGTAACTGTTACCTGTGGTCAAAGGTAACTCTGGGTAGACGCTAAAGGCGAAAGCGACTCACCTCCGTGCGGTGTCGACCACGCTCGGTGCCGATTTCGAGTCAGATTGCGGGTGGTCGCTAACGTGCGTCACGTTACCTGTTACCCGCCGTTACACAACGCGCCCGGGGGCGTTCCGGAGCGGCTCGGACGGGTGCTTGTGGGCTGGCGCACACCCGGGCACCATCTGCCCACCCACGCAACACGGCGTGCCCGATCCCCGCCCGCGGCATGGCGCGCGGCAGCCCCCACCTGGGCGTTCGCTCACGACGAACGCGGGTGGCGGCTGCCAGGCCGCGGTCGGTCGGCGCCGGGGGCGGTCGGCGCACACGGCGCTCGGCCGGACGACCTAGGGAGGCTCGCGTCCTATGACAGAGGAAGACACGACCGCCGAGCGGGGCCGGACCCGGTGGGGCCGCACGGCCCTGGTCGGCGTCCCCGCTCTCGGTGCCATCGCCGCGATCACCGCCGCGATGGCCCAGGGGCTGCTCGCCGCCTCGTTCGCGGTGTCCGGGGTGCCGATCACGCTGACGTCGCAGAGCGTGGCGGGCGACGGGTTCGCTGGCA
The DNA here is from genome assembly GCF_003663795.1 of Actinokineospora cianjurensis. Classification (NCBI taxonomy): domain Bacteria; kingdom Bacillati; phylum Actinomycetota; class Actinomycetes; order Pseudonocardiales; family Pseudonocardiaceae; genus Actinokineospora; species Actinokineospora cianjurensis. The sequence continues at coordinate 833,058 of NZ_RCDD01000002.1, read as the reverse complement.
CCGTCTACAACGCGGGCAACCAGGGTGTGGCCTACGCCGGGTTCAGCTCGGCGCAGCTGAGCGGCCTGTGCGCGGGCGCGATCCCGACCGTGCCGATCGTCGGCCAGGTGACCTTCAAGATCACCGCGGGTGACGCCGACCCGGCCACCAAGGAGTTGCAGGCGTCCAACCTGCTGCTCGACGCCAAGAACCTCAGCGGCAACGGCGTGTTCACCGGGCTCGACCTCGGTGTGGCCAGCAACGCGCTGAGCAAGGGCCCGGCGGAGGTCCGCAAGGGCGCGGGCGACTTCGGCCTCCAGGCGGACACCGCGAACATCGGCAACCTGCGCGCCGACGCCCTCTCGGCGCAGATCGCGGGCAGCTTCAAGCTCGACAACCTCACCCTCAGCATCGTTCCCGGCGCCGCGGGCTGCTGATCCCCCTCCGGCCCGGCGGCGTGTCCCGCCGCCGGGCCACCACTTCTCCCCAGGAGGCCATCGTGGTCGGCAGGCTCTGGCGCTCGTTCACCGGCTGGCGGCGCACCCGCCCGTTCTGGGGCGGCTTGTTCGTCTTGCTCGGCGCGGTCCCGATCTTCGTGCTGCCGCTCGCGCCGATCAAGGTGCTGGTGGCCAGCGGCATCGCGGGCGTGTCCGGGCTGCTGCTCGGCTCGATCATGGCGGTGCTGGCGCTCAGCCTGTGGTTCAGCCCGCCGACCAGGGTCATCGCCGGGCTGATCGCGGTACTGGTCTCGGTCGCCGCCTTCCCCCTGACCAACCTGGGCGGCTTCTTCCTCGGTTCCCTCCTCGGCATCCTCGGCGGCGCCATGGCCGCGTCCTGGGCGCCCCGCAAGCCCAAGAAGACACCCGAGCCCGTGGAGGCCGTCGCCGCCTGAGCCGTGTCCGCGAACGGGTGTGGCGCGGATCGCGGCGGGCCGAACACGACCTAGGTGGCCGCTTGGACGAATCCGGCGATCGAGTCCGGGGTGCCCGCGGGGTGGGTGTGCAGGTACGAGGCGTGCAGGGCGCCGGTGCTGAAGCCATCGCCGTGGGGGGTGCCGTCGTGGTCGCGCCAGGTCCAGGCGGGGCTGGCGGGGTGGGCGGGGGTGAGGCGGGTGCGGTGGAACTCGTGGCCGGTGACCCGGGCGCCTTCCCGGTGCAGCACGGAGGGTGCGGTGGCGACGGCGTCGCGGTAGCCGAGCAGCAGGCGCGGTGTCATGGTGGCGTCGGCGTCGAGTACGCCGCACATGGTGTGGCCGTCGAGGTGCTTGGCCAGGTACAGCAGGCCGCCGCACTCGGCGTGGACCGGTTTGCCGGAGCGGGCGAACGCGGCGACGTCGTGGCGGAGGAGTTCGTTGGCGGACAAGGCTTCCGCGTGCGCCTCGGGGAAGCCGCCGGGGAGCACCAGGGCGGCGGTGCGCTCGGGGAGGCGCTCGTCGCGCAGCGGATCGACCACGACGACCTCGGCTCCGGCGGCGCGGAGCAGCTCGGTGTGTTCGGCGTACCCGAAGGTGAACGCGGGCCCGCCCGCCACGGCCACCACCGGTCGGGTCGACACGGCCGCGACCTCCTCGGCCGGTGACCACAGAGGACCGTCCAGCGGGCTTGCCGTCCGCGCGAGCCGGACCACCGCCTCGATGTCCACAGAGGACTCGATGAGCGCGGCCATCGCCTCGACCGCCCGAACCGCGTGCGACCCGTGCTCCGCGGCGGGAACCAGGCCCAGGTGCCGCGATGGAACGTCGACCTCGCCCGCGCGCCGGACCGAGCCGACGACCGGCAGCCCGACCTCGCCGCACGCCTCGCGCAGCACCTGGTCGTGCCGGTCCGACCCGACCTGGTTGAGCACCACCCCGGCGATGCGCACGCCCGGCCGGAACGAGCGGAACCCGTGCAGCAGCGCGGCCAGGCTCGTGCTCTGCCCGCGCGCGTCGACGACCAGCAGCACCGGAGCCGCGAGCAGCCCGGCGACATGCGCGGTCGACCCGAGCCCGCCCTCCTCGACGTGGTGCCCCACCCGGCCGTCGAACAGACCCATGACGCCCTCGATGACCGCGATGTCCGCGCCCGACGAGCCGTGCCGGAACAGGGGGCCGATCCGGTGGGTGCCGACCAGCACCGGGTCGAGGTTGCGACCGGGACGACCTGCGGCGAGCGTGTGGTACCCGGGGTCGATGTAGTCGGGGCCGACCTTGAAGGGCGCCACGGTGTGCCCACGCCCGCGCAGCGCCGCCATGAGCCCGGTCGCCACCGTGGTCTTGCCGCTCCCGGACCCGGGCGCGGCGATGACGACGCGGGCTACCACTCGATGCCCTTCTGGCCCTTGTGGCCCGCGTCCATCGGGTGCTTGACCTTCGTCATGTGCGTGACCAGGTCCGCGGCGTCCACAAGGGACTGCGGTGCGTCCCGACCGGTGATGATCACGTGCTGATGGCCCGGTCGCTGAGCCAGCGTCGCCACGACCTCGTCGGTGTCGATCCAGCCCCACTTGAGCGGGTAGGTGAACTCGTCGAGCACGTACAGGCCGTGCTGCTCCGCCGCCAACCTCCGGCTGATCTCCGCCCACCCCTCGCGCGCAGCCTCGGCGTGGTCCTCCTCGGATCCCGCCTTCCGCGACCACGACCACCCAGCGCCCATCTTGTGCCACTCGACCGGACCACCCTCACCGGTCTGCTCGTGCACCTTTCCCAACGCCAGGAACGCGGACTCCTCGCCGACCCGCCACTTGGCCGACTTCACGAACTGGAACACCCCGATCGACCAGCCCTGGTTCCAGCCCCGCAACGCGAGCCCGAACGCGGCCGTCGACTTCCCCTTCATCTCTCCGGTGTGGACGACGACAAGGGGACGGTTGCGGCGCTGACGGGTGGTGAGCCCGTCCTGGGGAACAACGGACGGCTTTCCCTGTGGCATGGCGTCTCCCTCAGGCCGCGCGGGCGGCGCGGACGACACCCGCGACGGCGTCAGCGGACAGTTCGTCCAAGCGGAGGCCAGTGGCGCCGAGGGCGGTGGCGAGCTTGGTGGCGAGCCCCAGCCGTACTGGTCCGGTCTCGCAGTCGACCACCACGCTGGCCACACCGTCAGCGGCGATCGCGGAAGCGGCCCGCAGAGCGTCGGCGACGGCGTCGTGGGACGAGCGGCCATTGCGGGTCACCGCCACCGTCGCGCGACCATCGGTGACAACCACCAGGAGCGCCCGCCTGCGCGGGTCCCGCATCCGCTCGACCTCAAGTGTCTTGCGAGCGCGCAAAAGGCCGTCCGCCAAGGGAGTGCGCCCACCGGTGCGCAGGTCGCGCAGTCGAGCGACCGCCGCCTCGACCGAAGAAGTGGGCGGCAGGGCCAACTCGGCGTCGCCACCGCGGAAGGTGATCAGCCCGACCTTGTCGCGGCGCTGGTAGGCGTCGCGCAGCAGCGAGATCACCGCGCCGGTCACCGCGGACATCCGCTTGCGAGCGGCCATCGACCCCGAGGCGTCCACAGCGAACAGAACGAGGTTGGACTCACGCCCTTCCCGCACTGCCCGGCGCACATCACCAGACCGCACAACCAATCCCGGACCACTACGCCCCCGGGACTGCTGGAACGGCGCCGCGGCGGTGAGTGTGCCGACCAAGTGGATGCCTGTGCCCTGGTTCTGCGCCGCCCGCAACGCCCGGCCACCGCCTGCCCGCGACCTGGACCGCCTGCCCGGCGCTCCCTCACCCACACCGTCGATCTGCAGCACCCTCGCCCGGAATGCCTCGTCCGGACTGGGGGCAGCCTGCGAACGGTCACCACCCTGCGGCGCCTCGGTGTCCTGCTTGCCCGGCGACTCGCCACTGCCCTGATCGGACTCAGGCTCAGACTCGGGCGAACCGCCGCCGGGGCCACCATCCGGTGTGTCGTCAGGGTTGCGGTCAGCCTCCTCGGCCGCGTCCCGCAATGCCTGCGACAACTGCTCCTGGTCCAGGCCAGGCTCGTCGAACGGATCGCGGCGACGGCGGTGCGGCAGCGCGAGCCGGGCGGCCACCTCGACGTCGATCTCCTCGACCTCGAGAACACCCCGCCACGCCGCGTGCGCCACCGAAGCGCGGGCCACCACGAGGTCCGCCCGCATCCCGTCCACATCGAACGCGGCGCACACGGCGGCGATCCGGCGCAGCTCGGAGTCCGGCAGCACGACCTCCGGCAACGCCTTGCGGGCGGCCACGATCCGGGTCGCCAGCTCGGCGTCCGAAGTGGACCAGGTCGCGGCGAACCCGGCCGGGTCCGCCTCGTAGGCCAGCCTGCGCCGGATGACCTCGGTGCGCGTGTCCACGTCCCGGGCCGCCCGCACCTCGACGGTCAGCCCGAACCGGTCCAGCAGCTGCGGCCGCAGCTCGCCCTCCTCCGGGTTCATCGTCCCGACCAGCAGGAACGCCGACGCGTGCGACACCGACACGCCCTCGCGCTCCACGTGCGCCCGGCCCATCGCGGCGGCGTCGAGCAGCAGGTCGACCAGGTGGTCGTGCAGCAGGTTGACCTCGTCGACGTAGAGCACGCCCCGGTGCGCCGCCGCCAGCAACCCCGGCTGGTACGCCCGGACGCCCTCGGTGAGCGCGCGCTCCAGGTCGAGCGAGCCGATCACCCGGTCCTCGGTCGCGCCGACCGGGAGTTCCACCAGCCGCGCGGGCCGGGTGTCGGACTCGGGGTCGGTGTGCGGGCCGTCCGGGCAGCCCGGGTCGGGTGCGGCGGGGGAGCAGGAGAACCGGCAGCCCGCGACCACCTCGGCGTCGGGCAGCAGAGCCGCGAGCGCGCGCACCACGGTCGACTTCGCGGTGCCCTTCTCGCCGCGCACCAGCACCCCGCCGATCCCGGGGTGCACCGCGTTGAGCAGCAGGGACAACCGCAGGTCGGCGTGGCCGACGACCGCGGCGAACGGGTAGCCGGGCAGGGCTGGACGGGACACGTCGTTCCTCACTCCGGGTCCGCGCCCGGATCGATGGGGCAGCGGGGCCGAGTGTCCTGGCTCCCGGATCGCGGCACCGCCCCGGCCTTCCCGGGCAGCCCGGTGGCACGCGAGGGGACGGCACTCCCCGGTCACAGTGGCGGGACCGCACCGGATTCGCACCGGCTTCCTCGCTCACCCTGCTGGTTCTTCTCTTCAGTTGGCTCCATCGCATCGTCGCAGACCGCGTGGCCGGTGGCCAAGGCACGTGGTGGGGATCTCGGGTCGGTTAGGGTCTTGGCCGGTGTCCGACAGGCAGGGGTGAGTGGGATCAATCCGGTGACCGTGATCGGGATCGGGGCGGACGGCGTGGCCGGGCTGTCCCCGGCCGCGCGCGCCGAACTGGACCGCGCCGAGGTCGTGCTGGGCTCGGCGCGCCAACTCGACCTGCTGCCCGACGAGGTCACCGCCGAACGGGTCACCTGGCCGTCGCCCCTGGTGCCCGCCATCCCCGGGCTGCTCGACCGCTACCGCGACCGCGCGCTGTGCGTGCTGGCCAGCGGCGACCCGATGTTCCACGGCATCGGCACCACGCTGGGCCGGTTCACCGAGGTCCGCGTCGTGCCGCACCCGTCGTCGCTGTCGCTGGCGTGCGCCAGGCTGGGTTGGGCGGTGGAAGAGGTGGCGGTGGTCAGCGCGGTCGCCCGGCCGCTGGCGCGGTTGCACGCCGTGCTGCACCCGGGACGGCGCGTGCTCGTGCTCAGCTCGGACGGCTCGACCCCGGCCGCCGTGGTGGCGTTGCTGCGGGACCGGGGGTTCGGGGCGAGCAAGGTCACCGTGCTGGCGGAACTGGGCGGACCGGGGGAGCGGATCGGCGCGGACGTCGACGGGGTGTCGCCGTTGAACGTGGTCGCGATCGAGTGCGTGGCCGACCCCGGCGCGCGTCGGCTGCCGCGGGTGCCGGGGTTGCCCGATGACGTGTACGAGCACGACGGGCAGATCACCAAGCGCGAGGTCCGGGCGGTGACGGTGTCGTCGCTGGCGCCGGAGCCGGGGCAGCTGCTGTGGGACGTGGGCGCCGGGTCGGGCAGCGTGGGCATCGAGTGGGCGCGGACCCACCCCGCCTGCCGGGTGATCGCGGTGGAACCGAGGGAGGACCGGGCCGACCGGGTGGTCCGCAACGCCGCCGCGCTCGGCGTGCCAGGTCTGGTGCTGGTCCGGGGTGCTGCGCCGGAGGCGTTGGCGGGCCTGGAGGCACCGGACGCGGTGTTCGTCGGCGGCGGGGTGACGGCCGAGGGTGTGCTGCCCGCGTGCTGGGCGGCGTTGCGGCCGGGTGGGCGGATGGTGGTGAACGCGGTGACGCTGGAGTCCGAGGTGCTGGTCGCCCGGTGGCACGCGGAGGTCGGGGGAACACTGACCCGGCTGTCGGTGGGTCGCGCGGGGCCGGTGGGCGGGTTCACCGGGTGGCGGCAGGCGATGCCGGTGACGCAGCTGGTGGCGACCAAGGAGCGTGCATGACCGTCCACTTCATCGGCGCGGGCCCCGGTGCCGCCGACCTGATCACCGTGCGCGGGCGGGACATCATCGCCGCCTCGCCGGTCTGCCTGTACGCCGGTGCGCTGGTGCCCGCCGAGTTGCTGGCCGTGTGCCCGCCGGGGGCGCGGAAGGTCGACACGGCCGAGCTGACCTTGGACGAGATCATCGCGGAACTGGTGGCCGCGCACGCCGCTGGTCACGACGTCGCGCGGCTGCATTCCGGCGATCCGTCGGTGTTCAGTGCGATGGCCGAGCAGATGCGACGCCTTGACACGGCTGGTGTTCCGTATGACGTGACGCCTGGGGTGCCTGCCTTCGCGGCGGCGGCCGCGTCGTTGCGGCAAGAGTTGACGGTCCCCGCACTGGGGCAAACCGTTGTGCTGACTCGAACTTCCGCTCGGGCGACGCCGATGCCCGTCGGGGAGGACCTGGGGACGTTGGGGCAATCGGGTGCCACGATGGTGCTGCACCTGGCCGTCCAGCGGATCGACGAGGTCGTCGCCGAGCTGCTGCCCAACTACGGCGCGGAATGTCCGGTCGCGGTGGTGGCGTACGCCTCTCGGGCGGACGAGGTGGTGCTTCGGGGGACGTTGGCCGACATCGCGGGCAAGGTGCACGACGCGGGCATCAAGCGCACCGCGGTGATCATCGTCGGCCGAGTGCTCGCCCCGGGCGGGTTCTGCGAGAGCCACCTGTACTCGGCGGAGCGGGACCGCTCGTGAAGGTCCTGGTCCTGGGCGGCACGGGTGAGGCTCGGGCGCTGGCGGCCGCGTTGGACGAGAGTCCGGACCACTCGGTTGTGTCCTCTTTGGCCGGACGGGTACGGGATCCGCGGTTGCCGGTGGGGGAGGTGCGGGTCGGCGGGTTCGGTGGGCCGGACAAGTTGGCTGACTGGCTTGTCGCGCACAAGGTCGACGCGGTCGTGGACGCCACGCACCCGTTTGCCGAGCGCATCAGTGCTTCCGCTGCCCGCGCCGCTGAGCTGACCGGGGTTCCGTTGCTCATGTTGCGTCGGCCGGGGTGGCCGTCGCGTCCTGGGTGGCACTGGGTGGAATCGCTGGAGGGGGCTTGCGCTGTCGCGGAAGGGTTGGGGGAGCGGGTTTTCCTGACCACGGGTCGACAAGGGCTTGCGGCCTTCGCCGGGTCGTCCGCGTGGTTCCTGGTGCGGTGCGTGGATCCGCCTGAGCCGCCGGTCCCCGCGCGGTCGGAGGTGGTGCTCGACCGCGGTCCGTACACAGTGGAGGGTGAGCTCGCGGTGTTTCGAGAGCACCGGATCGACGTGCTGGTCACCAAGGACAGTGGCGGCCCGCTGACCGTGGCCAAACTGGACGCCGCCGAGGAGCTGGGTGTTCCGGTGGTGGTCGTGCGGAGACCGGCACCGCCCGCGGTCCCGGTGGTGTCGGACGTCGAGCAGGTCATGGCCTGGCTGCGGTGATCCAGGGCCTCGACCGCTGCGCGGCCACCGTCGAGTCGGCCGAGGTGGTCGCCTTCCACGGTGACGCGCTGCCGGACGGGGACGAACTGGGCGAGCTGGTGGTGGCGGGTCGCCGGGTCGCCGCGGTGCGGATGCCGATCGCTGACGCGGTGCCGGTTCTGGCCAAGGCCAGGCGGGATCCGCGGTGTCATCGCACGGCGGCGTTCTGGGGCGCGGTCGTGGTGGTCGCGTTGCGGCAGGTCGCGCGCGGCTCGTTGAGCCAGGAGGACCGCGACCGCCTCGCCGAGTTGGCCGAGCGGATGCCGGACGGCGCGCATGTCACGGCCGCGGAACCCCTTGCCGTGGTGCGGATGTTCGTCGAGGCCATCGCCGGTCCGCCGCCGGAGGACGTGCTTCGCCTGCCCGGCGGTGTGCGGCTGTCGCTGCGGCTCGACCCCGACGGCGCCTGCGTTGCGCAGGTCCACTCCGGGGGTGTGGTGGTGGACGCCGCCGAGGTCGCCGAACGTGGGGACGATGCGGCCAGGGCGGCGCTTTCCGATGCGCTGCACCGGGTCGCGCGCCGATGGCCGCCGCTGGGCCGGTTGCTGGCGCGGGACGTGCCGGATCGGCTCGCGTTGACCGAGGCGGAGGTCGGGGACCTGCTGGTGAACGCGACTCGGCTCGGGGTGGACGTGCACTGGCCGCGGCACATGGTCGCCACCCTGACCCGACGCGTGGTCATCGGGCGGGTCGAGTCCGCGCACGGGGTGGTCACCGCCGACTGGGAACTGCTCCTCGACGGGACCGCGCTGAGCAGGTCCGAAGTGGAGCGGCTAGCGGCGACGCACGCCCAAGCCGTGCGACTGCGTGACCGGTGGGTGCTGCTCGACGCTGCTGTCACCCCGCGCGCCATCAGGCCGTTCACCGTCGCGGAGGCGCTGGCGGCGTCGATGACCGGGACGGCCGATGTCGACGGTCGCGCGGTGCCGGTGGTCGCGACGGGGTGGCTTGAGGCGTTGCGGGCCAGGATCGAGGAACCTGTCGAGGACGTGGTGGAGCCGCCGGACGGGCTCACCGGGGTGTTGCGCGACTACCAGCTGCGGGGGTTGCGGTGGCTGGCGCGGATGACCCGGCTCGGGCTGGGTGCCTGCCTGGCCGACGACATGGGGCTCGGCAAGACCATCACCCTGATCGCGCTGCACCTGCACCGGTCCACAGTGGAACCCACGCTGGTGGTGTGCCCCGCGTCGTTGCTGGGGAACTGGGCGCGTGAGGTGGCCCGGTTCGCGCCGGGGGTGCCGGTCACGCGGTACCACGGGGCGAACCGGACCCTGGCGGACAAAGGGATCGTGCTGACCACCTACGCAGTGCTCCGCCGGGACACGGCGCGGTTGGCGGGGCAGCCCTGGGGGTTGGTGGTCGCCGACGAGGCGCAGCACGTGAAGAACCCGGACTCCGCCACCGCCAAGGCTTTGCGCACGATCCCCGGGGCGGCTCGGGTCGCGTTGACGGGTACGCCGGTGGAGAACAGCTTGACGGACCTGTGGGCGCTGCTCGACTGGACGACACCCGGGCTGCTGGGGACCCGGGCGTCGTTCCGGACCAAGTGGGCCGATCCGGTGGGGGTCGATCCGCGGGTGGCCGAGACGTTCGCCCGCCTCATCCGGCCGTTCCTGTTGCGGCGCCGCAAGTCCGACCCGGGGATCGTGCCGGAGCTGCCGCCGAAGACCGAGACCGACCATCCTGTGCCGTTGACCCGCGAGCAGGCAGGTCTTTATACCGCTGCCGTTCGGGAGGCGATGGTGGAGATCCGTGGCGCGGAGGGGATGGCGCGGCGCGGGCACGTGCTGCGGCTGCTGACGTCGCTGAAGCAGATCTGCAACCACCCGGCGCAGTACCTGCGCGACCGCGAGGGCCGGTTGGCGGGGCGGTCGGGGAAGCTCGCCCTGCTCGACGAGTTGGTGGACACGATCCTGGCCGAGGACTCGGCGGTGCTGGTGTTCACCCAGTACGTGACGATGGCCCGGCTGCTGGAGCGGCACCTGCGGGAGCGGAAAATCCTTTGTGGACTATTGCACGGCGGGACCCCGGTGCCGCAACGGGAACAGCTCGTCGAGGAGTTCACCGCAGGCAAGTTCGGCGTGTTCCTGCTCTCCCTGAAAGCCGCCGGAACCGGCCTCAACCTCACCCGCGCCGACCACGTCCTGCACTACGACCGCTGGTGGAACCCCGCCGTCGAGGACCAGGCCACCGACCGCGCCTACCGAATAGGCCAAACCCGCCCCGTCCAAGTCCACCGCCTCATCGCCGAGGGCACCGTCGAGGACCGCATCGCCGACCTCCTCCGCACCAAACGCCACCTGGCCGACTCAGTCCTCACCGGCACCCCCACCTTCACCGAACTCGACGACGACGAACTCGCCGCCCTGGTCGAACTCACCCGGTAACGGCGGGGTAGTGGCGCGGTGTAGACCACGTGGGTGCCGTCGGGCTTGTGGGGGTTGGGGAGGAGTCGATCAGCAGGCGCTGGGCATCCACTGTCGAGGGAGTGAGGCCAGTCGGTGGCAGCACTCGCTCCCCGCTCGTGCGCGGACCAGGTGACTGGAGCATCGGCCTCTGCCCATCGCCTTCGCGGCGGCCCGATCGTCGGTGCGGTCTGCGGATCCAGCCGTGTTGGTCGCTATGCCGGTGGCGTCGAGTTGTGGTGCGGGTGAAGACCTACTCGCCACTTGCGTGTGCGGACTAGGTGGCCGCAGTGTCGCCTTTGCCCATTGCCTTCGTGGTGGTCTGATTGTCGATGTGGTCGGCGAATCCACAGTCGGCGTGGTCGCTATGCCGGTGGGGTGGGGTAGTGGCGCGGGGTGAAGACGACATGCGTGCCGTCGGGCTTCTCGATGTGGCGGGTTTGGGAGGAGCCGATCAGGAGTAGGCAGCGCATGTCCACTGTGGTCGGATCCAGGTCGGCGAGGCGGACGACGCGGATCGACTCCTCTGGGCCGCCGACGTCGCGGCCGATGACGACCGGGGTGTTGGGGGAGCGGTGGGTGAGGAGGAGGTCGCGGGCCTCGGCGAGTTGCCAGGTGCGGGTCTTGGAGGCCGGGTTGTAGATGGCGATGACCAGGTCCGCCTGGGCCACGGCGGTGAGGCGGGTGGTGATGACCTGCCACGGTTTGAGGCGGTCGGACAGGGAGATCACGCAGAAGTCGTGGCCCAGGGGCGCGCCCACGCGGCTGGCGACGGCCTGGGCGGCGGTCAGGCCGGGGAGGACGCGGACCGGGACGCCCTCCCACTGGGGGTCGGTGGCGACCTCCAGCACGGCGGTGGCCATGGCGAAGACCCCCGGGTCGCCGGACGACACGACCACGACTCGGCGGCCGCGTTTGGCCAGGTCCAGCGCGAACGCCGCGCGCTCGGCCTCCACCTGGTTGTCCGAGGCGTGCCGTTGTTGGCGCGGGTTGACCGGGACGCGGTCGAGATAGGTCTTGTAGCCGACGAGATCATCGGCCAGGGACAAAGCTTCCTGCGCTTCCGGTGTCAACCACGGCCGACCAGCGGGGCCGGTGCCCACCACGACGACCTCGCCCGGGACTGGAGCCGCCTCGACCGCGGGCCGCGCCGAGCTCACACCGTCGTTGACCGGGCTCGGCAGCAGCGCCAACGAGAAGTACGGCACGCTCGACGGATCCACTTCGGACAGTGGAAGGCTGCGCCCCGTCGACCACGTCGCCCGTTCCACGTACAGCGCCCGGTCCAGCTTCCCGGCCTGCTCGAACGCGTCCCGCACCTTGCCGAACGTGCGCCCCAGCTTCAGCACCGCCGCCGAATCGGTCCGCGCCAGGTGCTCCGCCAACGCCTCTCCAGGCAACGTGCCCGGTAGGACCGTCAGCACCTCTTCGCCCTCCACGAGCGGACGACCCAAGACCGCCGCGGCAGCACTAACGGACGTGATGCCCGGAACCACCTCGGTCGGATATCGGTCACTCAGCCGCTTGTGCATGTGCATGTAAGAGCCATAGAACAGCGGATCGCCCTCGGCTAGGACAACCACGTCCCGACCGGCGTCCAAGTGCGCGGCCAACCTCGCAGCCGCGTGCTCGTAGAACTCGGTCATCGCGCCCGCGTAACCGCCAGGGTGGTCCGTTGTCTCTACCGTCAGCGGGTAGACCAACTGCTCCTCGATCTGCCCCTCACGCAAGTACGGCTCAGCCACCCCGCGCGCGATAGACCTACCGTGCTGGGCACTGTGGTACGCGATCACATCAGCCGCGCCAATCAGTCGAGCCGCCTTGACGGTGACTAGATCGGGGTCGCCGGGACCGAGCCCGACGCCATAGAGGGTGCCGGTCACTCTGCCTCACTCGCGATCGCGTTGACAGCGGCAACAGCCATGGCGCTACCGCCGCGCCGACCACGAACCACCAGGTACGGGATACCGCCGCCGTGCGCGGCAAGAGCGTCTTTCGACTCCGCGGCGCCGATGAACCCAACGGGCAGCCCCAGGATCGCGGCCGGACGACCCGCGCCCGCGTCGATCATGTCGAGCAGGTGGAACAACGCGGTCGGCGCGTTGCCGATGGCCACCACCGACCCCGCCAGCCGGTCCCGCCACAGCTCCAACGCCGCCGCGCTGCGCGTGTTCCCCAGTTCCGCGGCCCGCTCAGGCACTCCGGGCTCGGTCAGCGTGCAGACGATCTCGTTGTCGGCGGGCAGGCGCTTGCGGGTGATCCCGGAGGCCACCATGTGCGCGTCACACAGCACCGGCGCGCCCGCCAGCAGCGCGGCGCGAGCGGAGGCGACCACATCGGGGGAGTAGGCGACGTCGTCGACCAGGTCGACCATGCCGCAGGCGTGGATCATGCGCACCACGACGCGCGCCACATCCTCGGGCAGCCCGGCCAGGTTGGCCTCACTGCGGATGGTCGCGAACGAGCGGCGGTAGATCTCCGCGCCGTCCCTGATGTAGTCCGTCACCGTTAGTCCTGCCTTCCCTGGGCGACCGCCTCAGTCACCCGCTCGCCGGGGATCGCCCGGCCGTCAACGAGGTAGCCGTCCGTTGTGGCCACCACGTCGAGCACGTCTCCCGCCGGTCGCCCGCACCGACGCGCGCACCCCGCCCAGTGCACAGCCCGCCCCGGCACCGACACAGCCAGCGCCGCGGCCCGCACGTCGGCCAGCGCCTTGTGGCAGTGCGGCCGACCCGCGCACGCCGTCACCCCGATCCCGGCGGCCGTCGGGTCGGTGATCAACCCGATCTCGGGCAGTTCACCGCGCACCACGACCCCACGCCACGGGGTGATGACCACATCGCCGAGCGCCCGCGCCTGGTCCGCGGTCAACCGCCCCAACGGCACGGCCGCACCGACACCAAGACCGCCGTCAGCGAACACGACCGGCCCGATCGGCCCACCGGTGGGTGGTGTGCCCGGCATCACCCGCTCCGCCGTGACCGCGATGCCCGGCCCCCGAAGTCCGGACAGCGGACCGGCCTGCCCCAGGCTGTTGGCAGACGTGGCCGCAGAATCACTGAGCGTGGCCGCGGTGTCAACGAGCCTGGCCGCTGTGTCACTGAGCGTGGCCGCAGTGTCAACGAGCGTGGCCGCAGTGTCCGCGAGCGTGGCCACATAGTCACTGAGCGTGGCCGCGATGACCCCCGGGTCCGGCAGTTCGACGATCCGCCACTGCTCGCCCCTGACCTGCAAGAACGCCTTCGCGCAGGCGACCATAGCCGGGACGACCTGGTCGGGTGCCACTCGCACGCCGTGGTCGATGCCGCCGATCAGCAGGGCTACCCGGTCGCCGACCGGGAGGGCCGCCAGGTCCGCGCCCGACCACGCCACGTCACCGGCGCCGCTGTCCAGGGCGAACAGGAACCGGCCCGGCAGGGCGGCCAGGTCACTCTCCGCGCACACCGCCGCGTCCAGCTCGGCCACCAGGTCACCGGGTCCCAGCGGGGACGCCATGATGTTGCGCACTTTCTCGTGGGTCCGCGACGGCAGCAGCCCGATCGCCGCCAGTTCCGCGCCCAGTTCCACCTCGGCGCCCTCAGCCAGCCCGCGCAGCTGCAGGTTCGCCCGCGACGTCAACTCCAGGGCGCCGTCACCCAGGTCGACGGCCAGATCAGCCAGCCGGTGCAGCTGGTCGGCGCGCAGCCACCCACCCGGGACCCGGACCCGCGCCAGTCCGCCGTCGGCCGCGCGGTGCACGTCGAGCGCACCTGGGCAGGCGTCGGCGCCCGTTCGGCGCTGGGAGGAAGGCACCTGCCGAATATAGGGTGAGCGCGAAGCAGCGATGGCAATGGAGGAAGCCGGTGGGAGTCCGGCGCGGTCCCGCCAGAGGGTGGTGGGCGGGAATGTTCCTGTCACCGGGGAGCGGACCCTGAACACGCCACGGCACCAGCCGGAAGGCCAGGGCGAGCGCTGATCCGGGAGCCAGGACACTCCGGCCGTCGCCACCCACGACCCGGGGCGAGGACCCCAGGAAGGGCCTCATGATCCTGCTCTTGTCGACCTCGGACACCGATCTGCTCTCCGCGCGCGCCAGCGGCGCCGAGTACCGGCTGGCCAACCCGGCCCGGCTGCACCTCGACGACCTGCCCGGCCTGCTCGACGGCGCCGACATCGTCGTCGTCCGGCTGCTGGGGGGTCGCCGGGCGTGGGAGGAGGGCCTGGACTCGCTGCTCGCCGGGCCGCGGCCGGTGGTCGTCCTGGGTGGTGAGCAGGCGCCGGACGCGGAGCTGATGGAGCTGTCCACGGTGCCCGGCGGGGTCGTCGCCGAGGCCCACCGCTACCTCGCCTTCGGCGGCCCGGACAACCTCCGTGAGCTTGTTCACTTCCTGTCCGACACGATCCTGCTCACCGGCACCGGGTTCGCCGCGCCGGTCGACCTGGCGCCGTGGGGTCACCTGGAGCGAGAGGCCCGCCGGACCGAGGGGCCCCGCGTTGGCGTCCTCTACTACCGCGCGCACCACCTGGCCGGGAACACCGCGTTCATCGCCGCCCTAGCTGACGCTGTCGAGGACGCCGGAGCGGTAGCGGTACCGGTCTACTGCGCGTCGTTGCGTACCGCGCCGCAGGAGTTGCTGTCCGTTCTAGGCACGCTCGACGCTCTTATCGTCACCGTGCTCGCTGCCGGTGGGACGCTGCCCGCCGCCGCTAGCGCTGGTGGGGACGACGGCGCTTGGGACGTGGGCGCCCTCGCTGACCTGGACATCCCGATCCTGCAGGGTCTAGCGCTGACCTCTGACCGGGCAACCTGGGAGGAGAGTGACGACGGCCTGTCGCCGTTGGACACTGCGACGCAGGTAGCGGTACCGGAGTTCGACGGCCGTCTGATCACTGTGCCGTTCTCGTTCAAGGAGCAGGACCGCGACGGGCTCTCGGTATACGTACCGGACCCCGAGAGGGCTGCCCGGGTCGCGGGTATCGCGGTCAAGCACGCCGTGCTGCGTCACACCCCGCCCGCCGAGCGCAAGATCGCGCTGATGCTCTCCGCGTACCCGACGAAGCACTCTCGCATCGGTAACGCTGTCGGCCTCGACTCGCCGGTTAGCGCTATCCGCCTGCTGGAGGCACTCCGCGCTGCGGGCTACGACCTCGGCCCCGAGGACGCCCTGCCGGGTGTGGCCAACGGTGACGGCGACGCACTCATCCACGCGCTGATCGAGGCGGGCGGCCAGGACCCGAACTGGCTGACCGAGAAGCAGTTGACCGGCAACCCGGTGCGCATCTCCGCCGCCGAGTACCGCGCCTACTTCGACACCCTGCCCGAGGACCTGCGCGCCTCGATGGAGCAGCACTGGGGTCCCGCGCCGGGCGAGCTGTTCGTCGACCGCTCCGCCGACCCCGGTGGCGAGATCGTCCTGGCCGCGCTGCGGGCCGGGAACCTGGTGCTGATGGTCCAGCCGCCGCGGGGCTTCGGCGAGAACCCGGTCGCGATCTACCACGACCCCGACCTGCCGCCGAGCCACCACTACCTCGCCGCGTACCGCTGGGTCGCTAGCACCTTCGGCGCGCACGCGATGGTCCACTTGGGAAAGCACGGCAACCTGGAGTGGTTGCCCGGCAAGAACCTCGGGCTCTCGGCGTCGTGCGGACCGGACGCCGCGCTGGGTGATCTGCCGCTGGTGTACCCGTTCCTGGTCAACGACCCGGGCGAGGGCACGCAGGCCAAGCGGCGCGCGCACGCCACCCTGGTCGACCACCTGGTCCCGCCGATGGCCCGCGCCGAGAGCTACGGCGACATCGCCCGGCTGGAGCAGCTGCTCGACGAGCACTCCAACATCGCCGCGATGGACCCGGCGAAGCTGCCCGCCATCCGCGCGCAGATCTGGACGCTGATCCAGGCCGCCAAGCTCGACCACGACCTCGGCCTGGACGACCGCCCGCACGACGTCGAGTTCGACGACTTCCTGCTGCACGTCGACGGCTGGCTGTGCGAGATCAAGGACGTGCAGATCCGCGACGGCCTGCACACCCTCGGCGACGCCCCGGTCGGCGCCGCGCGGGTGAACCTGGTCAACTCGATGCTGCGCGCCCGCCAGATGTGGGGTGGGCAGGCCGCCGCGCTGCCGGGCCTGCGCGAGGCGCTCGGGCTGGCGGAGGACGGGTCGGAGAGCCGCACCCGGGTCGACGAGATCGACGCGATCGGGCTGTCCTTGGTGCAGGCCATGGAGGACGCGGGGTGGTCCGACGCGCGACAGGTCTGTGTGGACGTTCTCGGGGAGCCGAACCCCGCTGTCGAGGCGGTTCTGGGCTTCGCGGCCGAGGAGATCGTGCCGCGCCTGGCCCGCACGACCGACGAGCTGGACAACATCCTGCACGCCCTGGACGGCGGGTACGTGCCCGCCGGGCCGAGCGGGTCCCCGTTGCGCGGCTTGGTGAACGTGCTGCCGACGGGGCGCAACTTCTACTCCGTCGACCCGAAGGCGATCCCCTCCCGGCTGGCGTGGGAGACGGGTTCGGCGATGGCGGAGTCGCTGCTCGCCCGGTACCGCAAGGACACGGGGGAGTGGCCGCGCTCGGTCGGGCTGTCGGTGTGGGGGACCTCGGCGATGCGCACCTCCGGCGACGACATCGCCGAGGTGTTGGCACTGTTGGGAGTTCGGCCGGTCTGGGACGAGGCGTCGCGCCGGGTCAGCTCGCTGGAGGCCATCCCGCTGGCCGAGCTGGGTCGACCGCGCGTCGACGTGACGGTCCGCATCTCCGGCTTCTTCCGCGACGCCTTCCCGCACGTGGTCTACATGCTCGACGACGCAGTACGCCTGGTCGCCGACCTCGACGAGTCCGATGAGGACAATTACGTCCGAGCCCACGTTCAGGCCGATTCCGACGCCGATGCCCGGACCGCGACCACCCGCATCTTCGGCTCCAAGCCGGGCGCGTACGGCGCCGGCCTGCTCCCGTTGATCGACAGCCACAACTGGCGCGACGACTCCGACCTAGCCGAGGTCTACGCCGTCTGGGGCGGCTTCGCCTACGGCCGCGACCTCGACGGCATCGCCGCCCGCCCGGCCATGGAAGCCGCCTACCGCCGCATCAACGTGGCCGCCAAGAACGTCGACACCCGAGAACACGACATCGCCGACTCCGACGACTACTTCCAGTACCACGGCGGCATGATCGCCACGGTCCGCGCCCTCACTGGCCGCGCTCCGGCGGCCTACATCGGGGACAGCACTCGGCCGGAGTCTGTGCGAACGCGGACCTTGGCCGAGGAGACGAACCGGGTCTTCCGGTCGCGTGTGGTCAATCCGCGCTGGATCGAGGCGATGCGGCGGCACGGGTACAAGGGCGCCTTCGAGTTGGCGGCCACTGTGGACTATCTGTTCGGGTACGACGCGACGACTGGTGTTGTGGCTGACTGGATGTACGACAAGTTGGCGCAAACGTATGCGCTGGATCCGGAGAACCGGAAGTTCCTGAGCGAGTCGAATCCTTGGGCGCTGCACGGGATCGCGGAGCGGTTGCTGGAGGCGGCTGAGCGGAAGATGTGGGCTGAGCCGGATCCGGAGACGTTGCGGGAGTTGCGGGAGCTGTATCTGCAGGTGGAGGGGGATATCGAGGCTGGGTCGGAGTAGGTGGGCTGGGGGGTGGGGCGGGTTGTCCACAGGGTGGCTGCTCGCTCTGCCCGTTTTGTCGGTGCCTCCCGGTAGGCTGTGTATCGGGGGGTGCTTTGACGGGTTTGATCTTGAGCTGAGGGTGGTCTGGCTCTCGGTCTTGCCTGCGGCGTCGACGATCAACGGCTCGCCTTCGGCATTGCGGTGGGGCGCGAGTTTCGAGCTTTGCTCGATGCGGCGAACTCGTTTTGCGCGGGGCCCCGACAGCACCCGTGGCAGAACCACAAAGCAGGGGCCGAAAAGCAGGCCCTGCCACGGTGAGCGACGCTACGGGCACTGCTCCCCCACACAAAACAAGTCCACCCCATCGAGCCGGGTTGGCACCAGCGACTGCGAGGAGCGTTGCTTGGCCAACGTTGTTTGGGGGCGCGTGGTGGCCAACGTCTGAGAGGGATACCTGCGGACCGGTGTCTGAGAGGGGCGCGTGGGGCTGGCCGACGTCGGAGGGGGCTACGCCTGGGAGGGCGTGCGGGGCGTGTTGGGTGCGGTGGCCCGTGTGGTGTTTGGGGCGCGCGTGGGTCGAGGTCGGGTGGGGATCAGTGGGTGTGGGGGCGTGTACTGGCGGGTCTGGGCTGTCGTCGCCTGATGGGGTGGTGTGGGGGGACGGGGGGGGGGGAACGGGCCTAGCGTGGCTGGGAGGTTGAGCGGCTGCTGGTGGGGGTACTGACCGGGTGGGAAGACCAGGTTGGGAGGCGGGCAGTGTCCGGAGACGTCATCGAGTTGATCCTGGCTGATCATCGGCGGTTCGAGGACTTGTTCCGGCGGTTGCGGGACAACTCCGAGGACAGGGTGGGGGCGCTCAGGGATCTCGCCGAGTTGCTGGTGGCGCACGCGGAGGCCGAGGAGGGGGAGGTCTACCCGGCGTTGCGGCGGTTCCAGGACATCGACGCGCACGAGGTCGAGCACGGGGCCGAGGAGCACGCCGAGGGGCACCAGGCGCTGTTGGCGTTGATGGAGGTCGGGGATCCCGAGGCGCCGGACTGGGACGCGAAGCTGGAGGACCTGGTCAAGGCCATCAACCACCACCTCGACGAGGAGGAGCGGACCATCCTCAACTCCGCCCGCGACACCGTGCCGGAGCAGCGGCGCGTCGAGCTCGGCGAGAGGTTCGTCGAGGCCAGGGCCGCGCGCGTGTCGGCGGGGTGCGGGGACATCTCGCACGTGCGTGACCTGGTCGAGCAGACCAAGCACCGGGTCGACTGAACCAGGCACGAGACCAGAGAGGGACTAGATCATGATCCTGCGCAGGCTGGCCCGTCCGATGCTCGCCGCCATCTTCATCAGCGGGGGGATCAACGCGTTGCGGTCGCCCGAGGCGCACGCCGAGGCCGCGAAACCGCTACTCGCCAAGGTCGGCGGCAAGCTCCCCGAGCAGGTGCCGACCGATCCGGTCACCCTCGTGCGCATCGACGGCGCCGTCAAGGTCGCCGCCGGGGTCGCGCTGGCGCTGGGGAAGGTGCCGCGGCTGGCCGCGCTGCTGCTCTCGGCCAGTGTGGTCCCGACCACTGTCGCCGCGCACCCGTTCTGGGAGGAGAAGGACCCGGCCGAGCGCAAGCAGCAGCTGGTCCACTTCCTCAAGAACGTCGGCCTGCTCGGCGGGCTGCTGCTCGCCTCCGCCGACACGCACGGCAAACCGTCTGTCGCGTGGCGTGCCAGGCGGGCCACCCACGACCTCGGTGACTGGATCTCCGACACGAGCGACCACGTCGGATCCGCCGTCGTGAGCGCGCCCCGCAAGGCGAGGAAGGCCGTCGTCGGGGTGCTGCCCGGCTGAGTCCGGAATCACCAGGGCCGCGATTTCGTCCATACCGGTGGATAGGTTGGACGAAGCCACTCCCTGGAGGTGCCGTGACCCTGCCCGTGCCCACCGACTCCGCGCTCCGACGTGCCCTGCGCCGGGCCCGCGACGGCGTCGCGGTGGACCAGACCGAGGCCGAGATCCTGCTGCACGCGCGGGGTGAGCAGCTGGCCGACCTGTTCGCCACCGCCTCCCGCGTGCGCGACGCCGGGCTGGCCGAGGTGGGCAGGGCCGGGGTGATCACCTACTCGCGCAAGGTGTTCATCCCGCTCACCCGGCTCTGCCGTGACCGGTGTCACTACTGCACCTTCGCGACGGTGCCCGGTCGGCTGCCCGCGCCGTTCCTCAGCCCCGACGAGGTGCTGGAGATCGCCAGGCAGGGCGGGGCGATGGGCTGCAAGGAAGCCCTGTTCACCCTCGGTGACCGCCCGGAGGACCGGTGGACCGCGGCCGCGGAGTGGCTGGAGGCCGCGGGCTACCCCGACACCCTGTCGTACGTGCGGGCGATGGCGATCCGGGTGCTGGAGGAGACCGGCCTGCTGCCGCACCTCAACCCCGGCGTGCTCGGGTGGACCGACTTCCAGCGCCTCAAGCCGGTCGCGCCGTCGATGGGGATGATGCTGGAGACCACGGCGGAGAAGCTGTGGTCGGAGCAGGGCGGGCCGCACTACGGGTCGCCGGACAAGGAACCCGCGGTGCGGCTGCGGGTGCTGGAGGAGGCGGGCCGCTCGGCGGTGCCGTTCACCACCGGCGTGCTGATCGGCATCGGCGAGACCCTGGCCGACCGGGTCGAGTCGCTGTTCGCGATCCGCCGGATCTCCCGGCAGTACGGTGGGATCCAGGAGACGATCATCCAGAACTTCCGGGCCAAACCGGACACCGCGATGCGCGGCATGCCCGACGCCGAGGCCGAGGAACTCGCCGCGACCGTCGCCGTCGCGCGGGTCGTGCTCGGCCCCAAGGCCCGGATCCAGGCGCCGCCCAACCTCATCGGCGGCGAGTTCGAACTGCTGCTGCGCGCCGGGATCGACGACTGGGGCGGCGTGTCACCGCTGACGCCCGACCACGTCAACCCCGAGCGCCCCTGGCCGCAGATCGACACCCTCGCCGAGCGCACCGCCGCGGCCGGGTTCCGGCTCGCCGAGCGGTTGACCATCTACCCCGAGTACCTCAAGCGGGGCGAGCCCTGGCTCGATCCCCGGCTCGCCGCGCACGTCGCCGCACTGGCCGATCCGGACACCGGGCTCGCCGTCGAGGACGCGCCCGTGGTCGGGAGGCCCTGGCAGGAACCGGAAGTCGCGCTGGTCGATTCCGGACGGACAGACCTGCACAGCACGATCGACACCACCGGCCGCACCTCGGACCGCCGCGACGACTTCGACTCCGTGTACGGCGACTGGGAGTCCTTGCGGGAGCAGGTTGTCCACGCCGATCGGATCGTGGGCGGTGGGGGAGCGGTCCGGCCGGAGTTCGTGACGGCGTTGCGGCACGCGGAGAAGAACCCTTCCGGTCTGTCCGATTCGGACGCGTTGATGCTGCTGTCGGCCGGGCCGGGGGCGGAGATCGAGGCGTTGGCGGCCTTCGCGGACGCGTTGCGGCGCGAGGCGGTGGGCGATGACGTGACCTACGTGGTCACTCGGAACATCAACTTCACCAACGTGTGCTACACCGGTTGCCGGTTCTGCGCTTTCGCCCAGCGCCGCACGGATGCCGACGCGTACACGCTGTCGCTGGAGCAGGTCGGCACGCGGGCGGAACAGGCGTGGGCCGTCGGTGCGACCGAGGTGTGCATGCAGGGCGGTATCCACCCTGACCTGCCTGGCACGGCGTACTTCGACATCGCGGCCGAGGTCCGCAAGCGGGCGCCCGGGCTGCACGTGCACGCGTTCTCGCCGATGGAGGTCGTCAACGGTGCCACCAGGTCCAATCTGTCCATTGCGGACTGGTTGACGGCCGCCCGCGAGTCCGGTGTGGACTCACTGCCCGGCACGGCGGCCGAGATCCTCGACGACGACGTGCGCTGGGTGCTCACCAAGGGGAAGCTGCCCACCGCCGAGTGGATCGAGGTCGTCACGACCGCGCACCGGCTCGGCATCCCGACCACGTCCACGATGATGTACGGCCACGTCGACACCCCCGCGCACTGGGTGGCGCACCTCAAGCTGATCGGCGCCCTGCAGGACGACACGGGCGGGTTCAGCGAGTTCGTCCTGCTGCCGTTCGTCCACACCAACGCCCCGCTCTACCTCGCGGGCATCGCCCGCCCCGGCCCCACCCACCTGGAGAACCGCGCCGTCCACGCCCTGGCCAGGATCCTGCTGCACGGCCGCATCCCCAACATCCAGACCAGCTGGGTCAAACTCGGCGACCCGGGTGTGGTGGACGTCCTGCGCGGCGGCGTGAATGACCTTGGGGGGACGCTCATGGAGGAGACCATCAGCCGGATGGCGGGCAGCGCCAACGGCAGCTACAAGACGATCGCTGATCTGGAGGCGTTGGCTGCTCTTGCGGGTCGGCCTGCCCGGCAACGCACCACCACGTATGGCGAGGTGCCGGTCGAACGGCGCGCGGCTGCGTTGGCGGCGGATGGGGTGTGGAAACCCAGCTTGCTGCCACTGGTCTGAGTCGCCGGTCCCGCGCCTGTATCCGGGCCTGGGACCGGCATGGATCGCGCAGGTCTGATCCCCAGGTCTGCACGGTTCGGCCGCCGTAACGGAGCCCGGCTTGGCGGCGATCATGCGGAGGTGACTGGCGCCGTCGTAGCCGCTGCGATCGCCGCCGCCGGGCTCGTCGCCCTGTTCGTGGCCAAGCAATTCCTCGGTGAGTACCTCAAGCGGTCCGGCGCCAGCGCGTTCGACCGGTCGGCCCGCTGGTACTCCCGCCGGGCCAAGTTCGGCCGCCGCCTGGTCCGCCGGTACGCGGAGGTCGTCGAGCAGGACTTCACCAAGCACGCCATGGGCTTCGTCACCGACGGGGTCATCGACATCGACCAGGTGTACGTGCCGTTGCAGTACGAGCGTGGCGGCACCCGGCAGGACATCTACGAGAACATCCGCGAGCAGTCCTGTTCGGTGGTGATCGGCCCGGCAGGCGCGGGCAAGTCCATGCTGCTGAAGAACTCGATGCTGTTGTGGGCACGTCAAGCCCGTACCACCCGCGTGCCCGTGCTCGTCGAGCTGCACCGTTGCAACGGTTCGCAGGACACCCTGGTCGATCTCATCGTCGCGGAACTGGCCCGCTCCCGAGTGCGTGGCGGCGACCGCATCCGCGATGTTGTGCTGCGCGGTCTCCAAGACGGTGCTTTCGCGTTGTTGCTCGACGGCTTGGACGAGGTCGGGCGGGACGACCTGCAACGGGTCCACGCCGCACTGCGTGATCTCGCGCGGGAGTACCCGGACTGCCAGTACATCGTGACCTGCCGCGACGTGGTCTACCAGGGCCAGCCGCTGGGGCCGACGTTCGCCCACGTCGTGCGGGTGGCGGAGTTCGACGACGCCGCCGTGATCCGCTTCCTCGGCAACTGGCGCGGCCTGTCCGACCCCGTCGAGTTGTTCACCAGCCTGCGGGACAACCCGGCCCTGATGAGACTGGCCCGCAGCCCGCTGCTGCTGACGATGATCGCCTACCTGCACACCGAGGTGCTCACCAAGTCCGGCAAGCGCCTGCCGACCTCACGGCCCGCCTTCTACCAGGACGCGATCACCCACCTGCTCAACCGCGATCCCGATCTCGGCCGCTCCAGGTCGGTCTACCACGCGGGGGAGAAGCTGGCGGTGCTGCAGCAGGTCGCCCTGCGCTCCATGGAGTCCACCGGCGAGGACCGGCTCACCCTGTCCCGCCGCGCCCTGGAGTCGACCACCAAGAAGCTGCTCCCCGACCTCAACCTCGACGACAGCCACGTCAAGGATCTGCTCGACGAGATCATCGACCGCAGCCAACTCCTGGTGGCCACCGACAGGGTGCGCACGAACTACACCTTCCGCCACCTCACCCTCCAGGAGTACCTCACGGCGGTTGAACTGGCCGACGACCCCGATGGCCTCCTGCGCCGCTACTCGGCCGACCCGGCCGCCTGGCGGGAGACGGTGAAGCTCTGGTGCGGGGCCACCACCCGCGACTCCACCAAGGTCATCGCCGAGATCTTCGGCTCCGCCGAGTCCCACCACCGCGTCCTCGCCCTCGAATGCCTCGCCGAGGCCACCCGCGTCGACAGCGACTTCGCCGACCTCGTCATCCGGCACTTCCTCGACCGCCTCGGCACCGATGACCCTGCCCGCCACGCCATCAACACCGCGCTCGGCGCCGTCGCGTCGGACAGCCGTCCTCGCGGCAACCGCGTGCGTGCCGACCTGGCCGCCCTCGCCCGGGCAGAGGTCCTGGCCCGCGACGATGCCATGTCCGCGCTCTCCGCCTCGGGACGCCCAGACGCGGCCGTGGTCCTCGCGGAGGAAGCGGAACTCCATGACTTCGCTCGGCAAGCACTGCGCGGCATGGGCGAGTTGGCCATCCCCGCCCTCGTGTCCCGCAGCAGGGTGGACGCTGTGTGGGCGGTGGACGACCTGGCCGCGATCGGCACTCCCGCCGCCGCTGAGGCATTGGTCGGTGTTCTTTGGGACGACACGGGGCAGGTGTCCACCAGGGCCGCTTGGCGGCTGGCGGACCTGCTGGCGCGGCCGGGGATCGAGGACCAGGTGCGCCGGGCGGACCTGCCGCGTGGCGCTCACGCCGAGATGCAGTGGGTGTGGCAACCGTTCGCGTCCGGAAAGGACGATCCACTGCTGGTCGTCTGCGGTCGGATCGCGGACATCATGAACAATTCCCGGATCGCGGACCATTCCCCGGGCTGGCCCGCTGACCTCAGGGCCGTCGACCCGAGACTGGCCATCCCGATCGCCGTATACGGGTTCCGGCGCACACGACCACTGCCGTTCACCGCGGTCGAGGTCATCGACCACATCATCGGCCAGCCGGGGCTGGGCGCCGGGCCGAAGCAGCGGATCAGGCGCTTCTTGCTGGAACAGGGAAGCGGGCATGGTCCCCTGGTGAGCCGGGTGTGCCGCACGATTGCCATGAGCATCGACGTGCCCCGCAGCCAGATGCGGCTCTTGGCCCTGCTCAGTTGGCCGGTGCAACGGGTGCTCTACCTGATGCTGCTCGAAGACGCGGGCTCGGTCTCCCGCGAGGTGCGCACCGCCGACTGGGCCACCATCCGGGCCGCGCAACGACCCACCAAACTCTTGCGGTGGGCGAGCCGGTGGGTGCTGTTCCCGCTCGTGGGGGCGATGCTCGCCACCGGGGTCCTCCGGAGTGTCCTGACGATCTTCGAGGTCTGGCCCGTGGGATCGGTGTGGGCCGCCGCCATCTCGTCGGTCGTGCTCGTCGCCGGAGTGCTGTCGCTGTGGGTGCTCGGGCGCGCCGACGCCCGCACCGGTCGGCAGACCGGGCTGAGTATTGTGTCGGCGCTGGCGGCCATCGCGGTCGCCTGCGTGCTCAGTGCCATCACCCTCGGTGAGTTGACCGGCCCACTGGGTGTCCTGGCGCTTGGGGTGGTGAGTGCCGCGAGTGTCGCGTGTTGGCTGGTCGCGGACCGGTGGGACCGGATTCGGGACAACCCGTTCCGGCGGTGCTTCGAGGCGGAGGGCGCCCGTATCGATGATCGGGCGTCGGTGGTCGCGGGGTGACCGCGCCGCTGGACGAGGGCGGCGCGGTCGGGGGTGGGGTTAGGACTTGGCGGCTTGCCAGCCTAGGAGGGCGGCGCCTACGCGGCCTGCGTCTTGGCCTAGGGCGGCGCGGACCACTTCTGGTTTGCGTTGGAACTGGAGGCGGTTGAGGAGTTCCTCGCGGAGCGGGGCGATGAGGGCTTCGCCCGCCTCTGCCACGCCGCCGCCGATGACGATGATGGAGGGGCCGAATAGGGTTACCGCGGCTTGGAGGGCGGTGGCCAGGGCGTCGATGGCGTCCCGCCAGACGGCGCGGGCGTCGGGGTCGGTGGTGAGCAGGCCCGCTACTCCGGCGGCGTCGGTGATGGTGCGGCCGGTGCGTTCGGCGTAGCGGCGGGCGAAGGCGGGGGCGGCGGCGAGGGTTTCCAGGCAGCCGCGGGCGCCGCAGCCGCAGGTGGCGCCGCCGGGGTCGACGATGAGGTGGCCGATCTCACCGGCGTAGCCCGAGGCGCCGAGCACGGAGCCGTCCACCTGGACCGCGGCGGCGATACCGGTGCCGACCGGCATGAACATGGCGTCCGGCGCGCCCTTGCCCGCGCCGACGGTGAACTCGGCCAGGCCGCCCGTGCGCACGTCGTGGCGGACCAGCAGCGGCACCGACGTCGCCGCCTCCAACTCCGCGCGCAGCGGCACGTCGTGCCACCCCAGGTTGACCGCCGTGCGGACCAGGCCGAGGTCGTCGTCGACCACCCCCGGCACCGCCACCCCCGCGCCCACCACGTCGTGGCCTGCGCCGAGCCGGTTGACCAGCTCGGCGATCTGGCCGACGTCGGCCACCTCGCCGATCCGCCTGGTCGGCTCGCGCAGGGTCTCGACGGCGCGCAGGTCCCGGTCGACCAGTGCGGCCTTGATCGAGGTACCTCCGACGTCCACCGCGACCACGTGCTGGTCCGCTGCCATGCGCTTCCTTCCCCTTGGGCGTCCATCTCCGGCGCTCGAGCGCTCGAACCTGCTCGCGCGCGCACCGAATACTGCGTGATCAGTCAGCCGATGCCAAGCGTTTCGGTCGTTGAATGTGCGTTCACTTGGCGATACCTTGCAACGCCGCGAGTGTGCGCGGGAGGGCAGGGAGGGTGGTGCACGGGTGGACCGGTACGAGCGGCTCAGCACGCTGCTGGACATGCTCGGGCAGCGTGGCAAGGTCGACGTCGACGACCTCGCCGACGAACTCGGGGTGAGCGCGGCCACCATCCGCCGCGACCTCGACCACCTCGCCGAGCAGCAGCTGCTCACCCGCACCCGCGGCGGCGCCGTCGCCAACAACGTCGCCTACGACCTGCCGCTGCGCTACAAGACCGCCCGGCACGCCTCCGAGAAGGAGCGCATCGGCAAGGCCGCGGCCGCGATGGTCGCCCGCGGCACCGTGGTCGGCCTCAACGGCGGCACCACCACCACCGAGATCGCCCGCGCGCTGGCCATCCGCCCCGACTTCAACCAGACCGACGAACCGGCGCTGACCGTGGTCACCAACGCGCTCAACATCGCCAACGAGCTGGCCGTCCGCCCGCACGTCAAGATCGTCGTCACCGGCGGCGTCGCCCGCCCGCAGTCCTTCGAGCTCAGCGGCCCGCTGGCCACCAGGATCCTCGACGAGATCACCCTGGACGTGGTGTTCCTCGGCGTCGACGCGGTCGACCCGGTGCACGGCGCCTACGCCCACCACGAGGGCGAGGCCAGCATCAACCGGCTGATGGCCGAGCGGGCCCGCCGGGTCATCGTCATCGCCGACAGCTCCAAGCTCGGCCGCCACGCCTTCGCCCAGATCTGCCCGGTGTCGGCCATGCGCCTGCTCATCACCGACTCCGCCGCCCCCGTCGAGGCCGTCGCCGCCTTCGAGGACGCCGGCGTGGAAGTGGTCCGAGTCTGATCCAGGGCGATCGTCAGGGGCTGGAGCGGCGCCGCGGTCGTCCGGATGGCGCGCCAGGTCGGGGACGGTGCCGGGTGGGGACGAGGGGGCGGGTGGCGGGAGGGATCAGGCAGAGTCCTGAGCAGCCGCTCTAGTCCTGGGCGGCGGCGCGGACCTTGGCCAGTGCCGAGCCGACGGCGGCGAGTTCGTCGGTGTCGAGCACGTCCACCACCAGCCGCCGCACCTCCAGCACGTGGTCGCGCGCGGCCGCCTCCAGCCGGGCCCGACCCGGGTCCGTCAGCGCCGCGTGCACCCCCCTGCGGTCCTGCGGGCACGGCGAGCGCGTCACCAGGCCGGCGCGGACCAGCCGGTCGACGGTCTGGGTGACCCGGGCCCGCGAGTGGCTGACCTGCGCGGCGAGCTCGGACATGTGCAGGTGCCCCTCGGACAGGTGCACCAGGATCTCGTACTCGGCCAGCGTCAGGCCGTGGCTGTCGCGCAGGTGCTTGTCGACGCGGGCCAGCAGCAGGCCCGCGCCCTCCACGAGCGCGCGCCAGGAGCGTTGCTGGGCGGCGTCCAACCAGGGCGTCACCGGTCCAGCCTACGCAGCACCCCTCTCGTTGACATCGCAACTACCCGGGGCTACAGTCGCGGTAGTTAATTCATTAACTAGTTGGAGGAACGGTGACCGAGCAGGTCAAGGTGGCGGTCGTGTACTACTCGGCGACGGGCAGCGTGTACGCGCTGGCCAGGGCCGCCGCCGAGGCGGCGGAGAAGGAGGGCGCCGAGGTCCGCCTGGTCAAGGCCAAGGAGCTCGCCCCGGCCGAGGCCATCGCGGCCAACGAGGGCTGGGCGGCGCACGCCGCCGAGACCCAGTCGGTTCCCGAGGCGACGATGGACGACCTGGACTGGGCCGACGTCGTCCTGATCGGCAGCCCGACCCGCTTCGGCCTGCCCGCCGCGCAGGTCAAGCAGTTCATCGACCAGGCAGGTCCGCTGTGGTCGCAGGGCAAGCTGGTGGACAAGGTGGCATCGTCGTTCACGTCCACCGGTACCGCGCACGGCGGCCAGGAGACGACCATCACGGCGATCAACAACACCTTCTACCACTGGGGCGCGATCATCGTGGCCCCCGGCTACGCCGACCCGATCCAGTTCCAGGCGGGCAACCCCTACGGTGCCAGCCACATCTCCCACAACGGCGCCACCCCGCCGGGGGAGACCGAGTTGGCCGCGATCTCGTTCCAGGCGAGCCGCGCGGTCAAGGTCGCCGCCCGGCTCAAGCGCGGCGCCTGAGACACCCGAACCCGGAAGGCGGAGAAACCATGGCACTGCCGGACAGCCGCGTCGCCGAGCTGACCGCGGAACGCGACCGGCTGCGGACCGAACTGCTGCGCGAGCGCGGGCAGCGCCCCGCCAGCAGCGCCCGCGGCATCCACCACACCGCGCTGATCAGCGGGGACGTGCGCCGGACGGTCGAGTTCTACCAGGACGTGCTCGGGTTCCCGCTGACCGAGATGTTCGAGAACCGCGACTACCCGGGGTCCACGCACTTCTTCTTCGACGTGGGCAACGGCAACGCGGTCGCGTTCTTCGACCTGCCCGGCCTCGACCTCGGCGACTACGCCGAGGTCCTGGGCGGGCTGCACCACCTGGCGATCTCCATGGCGCCGGACCAGTGGCAGGCGGCCAGGGCGCGGCTGGATGCCGCCGGTGTGGCCTACATGGAGGAGAGCGGCACCTCGGTGTACTTCCGCGACCCCGATGGCGCCCGCGTGGAACTCATCGCCGACCCGCTCGGCGAGATGTACGGGGAGTTGGTCGTATGAAGGACAACAGCATGAACATCGACACCGCGGTGGATGTCCGCAGGGCCGGGGACCGGTTCAAGACGAACATCGGCTGGCTGGACTCGAAGCACTCGTTCTCCTTCGGCCACCACCAGGACCACCGCAACACCCACTTCGGGCTGCTGCTGGTGAACAACGACGACGTGGTGACCCCTGGCTCCGGGTTCGACACGCACCCGCACCGGGACATGGAGATCGTCACCTGGGTGCTGCGCGGCGCCCTGGTGCACCAGGACTCCGAGGGGCACAGCGGGATCATCTACCCGGGCCTGGCCCAGCGGATGAGCGCGGGCACCGGGATCCTGCACTCGGAGAAGAACGACTCGTGGCGGGTCTCCGGCGGGCCGAAGCACGCCGACCCGGTGCACTTCGTGCAGATGTGGGTGGTGCCGGACGAGGCGGGCAAGGCCCCCGGGTACGAGCAGCTGGAGATCGACGACGAGCTGCTCGCGGGCGGTCTGGTGCCGGTCGCGTCGGGGATGCCCGAGCACGAGGGTGCCTCGGCCATCCGGATCGGCCAGAAGCACGCCGCGCTCTACGCCGCCAGGATCGCCCCCGGTGGCACGGTGACGCTGCCGGACGCGCCGTTCGTGCACCTGTTCGTGCCGGTCGGGTCGGTCACGCTGGAGCAGTCCGGTGCGCTGGCCACCGGTGACGCCGCGCGCATCACCGCCTCGGGTGGTCAGCGGGTCACGGCCGGGCCGCAGGGCGCGGAGATCCTGGTGTGGGAGATGCACGCCACTGTCCGCCTGGGCTGACTCCCGCACGGGAGGACCCGTGATGTGCGAGGGGCCACGTGGCCCCGGCGCCTGACCTGCCCGGTCAGGCGCCGGTGTCGTCGGTGCGCGGGGGAGTGGGGCGGCGGACGTAGAGGACACCGGCGTCGAGGTCGATCGGGCCGGTGGTCAGCTCCTCGATCCGCTCGAGTGCCGGGTCCTGGCCGTTGCCCGCCTCGTCCTGGCTCTCCTTGCGGAGCTTCTGGCTGCCGAACAGCTCGCCGAATGCGCTCATGGTGTCGACTGTAGGGGCAGGTCCACCAGCGGGGCGAGGGTCGCGCGGTGCCTGCCGGGGGTGCCGAGCGCGATCTCGTCGGCCTTGGCGCGCTTGAGGTACAGGTGCGCGGGGTGCTCCCAGGTCATGCCGGTCCCGCCGTGCAGCTGCACGCACTCCTCGGCCGCCCGGACCGCGACCGTCGAGCACAGCGACTGCGCGACCGACACCGCGATGTCCACGTCGACCCCGGTGGCCAGGGCGTCGGCGGCGTGCCGGGCGGCGGCGGTGGCCAGCACGATGGACTGCCACAGGTCGGCGACGCGGTGCTTGAGCGCCTGGAACGACCCGACGGGCCTGCCGAACTGGTAGCGGCCCTTGATGTGGGCGACCGTGCTGTCCAGGCACCACCGGGCGATGCCGACCTGCTCGGACGCCAGGATCCCCGCCCCCACGACCAGGGCGGCGCGGACGGCCTCGTCGCCGGGGCCCGCGAGCGGGGTCGTGGGGGCGCCGGTGATGTCGACGTCGGCGATGGGCCGGGTCTGGTCGAGCGAGGTCACCGGTGTGACCGCCGCGTGGCGTGCCTCGACCAGGTGGACCGTTCCCTCGACCGGGACGACGAGCACATCGGCTGCCTCGGCGTCGGCGACACTGCGCGCCTTGTACCCGCCTGCTGTTGGTCCCCAGGACGACAACGGCACCACCAGGGCGGCTGTCGTCTCACCCTGGGCGAGTCGGCTGAGCAGGTCACGGGCGGCGGGGTCGTCGGCGAGGTGGGTCAGGACGGCGGTGGCCAGGACCGCGCTGCCGAGGAACGGGACCGGGGCCACTGATCGCCCCAACTCCTCGGCGACCACCGCCGTCTCGCGGTAGCTCGCGCCCTGACCGCCCAGGTGTTCCGGCACGTGCAGCGAGGTGGCACCGATGCGCGCCAGATCCCGCCACAGCGCCGTGTCAGCTCCGTTCCCCAGGTTGGCGAGCACGGCAGCGGGCGCGGCCCGGTCGGCGAGCAGACCGGCCACGCTCGCCCGCAGGTCGTCTTCGACGTCGGTGTAGAGCAGGTTCATCGGGGGAGGTCCTTCCAGGGCACGTCCTTGTCGGACCTCGGTTCGGCGGGGAGTCCCAGCACCCGTTCGGCGATGATGTTGCGGAGGACCTCGGAGGTGCCGCCCTCGATGGAGTTGCCCTTGGCGCGCAGGTAGCGGTATCCCGCCTCGCGGCCGGTGAAGTCGACCGCGGCCGGGCGGTGGGCGGTCCAGTCGTCGTAGCGGAGGCCGTCTTCGGCGAGGAGCTCGACCTCGAGGCCGGAGAGGGCCTGGGACAGGCGGGCGAAGCCGAGTTTCATGGCCGAGCCCTCCGGGCCGGGGGAGCCCGCGGCGAGTTGTTGGCGTAGGCGGATCCCGGCCAGGCGCAGCGCTTCCGACTCCACCCACAGGCCCAGCAGGCGGTCGTGCAGCTCGGCTGTCCTGCGGTCCGGGTGCGCCCGCCAGGTGTCCGCGACCACCCCGACCATGCCGCCCTCGCGCGGGACCGGGCGGCCGCCGATCGCGACCCGCTCGTTCATCAGCGTCGTCTGGGCGATCCGCCAGCCCGCGCCGACCTCGCCGACCCGGTGCGCGTCCGGTACCCGCACCCCGGTCAGGAACACCTCGTTGAACTCGGCCTCGCCGGTGATCTGCCGCAGTGGCCGGACCTCGACCCCCGGCGCGGTCATGTCGCACAGGAAGTACGTGATCCCCGCGTGCTTGGGCACGTCCGGGTCGGTGCGGGCGAGCAGGATGGCCCACCGGGCGTTGTGCGCGCTGGAGGTCCACACCTTCTGCCCGGTCACCACCCAGTCGTCACCGTCGCGCCGCGCCCGCGTCCCCAGCGCCGCCAGGTCCGATCCCGCTCCCGGCTCGCTGAACAGCTGGCACCACACCTCCTCGCCGGTCCACAGTGGACGCAGGAAGCGCAGCCGCTGCTCGTCGGTGCCGTGCGCCAGGATCGTCGGCGCGGCCATGCCCAGCCCGATGCCGATCCGCCGCGGGCTGTTGTCCGGCGCGCCCGCCTCGGCCAGCGCCCGGTCGACCTCCTGCTGCGCGTCGCGGGGCGCGCCGAGCCCACCGAGCCCGACCGGGAAGTGCACCCACGCCAGGCCCGCGTCGAACCGGGCCCGCAAGAACCCCAGCCGCTCGGTCTTCGCCGGGTCGTGCGCCGACAGCAACGCCGTGACCCTGTCCCGCATCCCGCTCACCGTTGCTCCTCCATGCCGCGCGAACGCCATCAGTCCGTCGGTCCACCGGCGACGTAGACCACCTGACCGGACACGAACCCGGCCTCCTCGCTCACCAGGAACGCCGCCGCGGCCGCGACGTCCTCCGGTTGCCCGATCCGGCCGACCGGCACGGAAGCCGCCACGCCCGCCTTGAAGTCCTCGAACGACA
Organism: Actinokineospora cianjurensis; assembly: GCF_003663795.1. NCBI lineage: Bacteria > Bacillati > Actinomycetota > Actinomycetes > Pseudonocardiales > Pseudonocardiaceae > Actinokineospora > Actinokineospora cianjurensis. The sequence goes on along the minus strand of NZ_RCDD01000002.1, from coordinate 800,480 downwards.
CCCCGATCCTCGCCGCGGTCGCCGCCGTCATCTCGGTCTCGACGAACCCCGGCGCGATCGCGTTCGCGGTGACCCCGAACCTGCCCAACTCGATCGCCAACGTCTTGGTCAGCCCCTGCACGCCCGCCTTCGCGGTCGCGTAGTTCGCCTGACCGCGGTTGCCCAGCGCCGACGTGCTCGACAGGTTCACGATCCGCCCGTACCGCTGCTCGGTCTGGTGGCGCTGCACCGCGCGGCTCATCAGGAACGCGCCCCGCAGGTGCACCCCGATGACCGAGTCCCAGTCGTCGTCGCTCATCTTGAAGACGAGGTTGTCGCGCAGGATCCCGGCGTTGTTCACCAGCACCGTCGGTGGCCCGAGCTTCTCGGCGACCTCCGCGACCGCCGCCTCGACCTGCTCGGTCACGCTCACGTCCGCCCCGACGGCCAGCGCCGTCCCGCCCACCCCGGTGATCGCCTCGACCGTGCCCGCGCAGGCCGCGGCGTCGAGGTCGAGCACCGCGACCGCGAACCCGTCCCGCCCGAGCCGCGTGGCGATCGCGGCACCGATGCCCCGCGCCGCCCCCGTCACGATCGCGATCCGCTGGGTCACTGGCCCTCCACTGGTCGTCGCCGCCTGCGAATCGTCACCGCACCGGAAGTTACTCCCGGGTCCGTTCGAGTGTCCACCATCTCGCTGGCCCCGACCGAACGGCCGTGACAGGGTGGGGACAGACCCACCGATGGAGGCTCAACGTGGAGAACTCCCTCATTCCGTACAGCGGTATGGTGCTCGACCGGGCTGGTGCGCGACGGGCTGACGCGGCCTGGATCGACGCAAGGCGACCGAGCGGGCACGCCCTGGCGTTCTGGCGCGACCGGTGCCTGGTCCGCGACGGCCGACCGCTGTTCACCACCGTCACCGACGACGCGGTGTTCCTCGGCCTCGACGGCGACACCGCCCTGTTCGCGCGCGACCTGTCCGAAGTGGACGAAGGCGTCGCGGTCGCCGACACCGGCGCGCACGGTGCCGCCGACATCCGCGTGCTGTTCGCGGACCTCGGTCCGGAAGACGCCACCCGCCTCGCCTACGCCAGGGGAATCCTGCACTGGCGGCGCAACCAGCGCTTCTGCGGCGCCTGCGGTAGCGCCGCCATCGACTCGCACGGCGGGCACGTCCGCCAGTGCACCGGCTGCGGCAAGCTGCTGTTCCCGCGCATCGAACCGGCGATCATCGTCCTGGTCGAGCACGGCGACCGCTGCCTGCTCGGCCGCCACCGCGGCGCCACCGGCTTCTCCACGCTGGCGGGGTTCGTGGAGATCGGCGAGAGCATGGAGGACGCCGTGCGTCGGGAGGTCGCCGAGGAGTCCGGAGTGGCGGTCGGCGCGGTGCGGTACCTGGCCTCGCAGGCGTGGCCGTTCCCATCCGGACTGATGCTCGGTTTCCGCGCGGTGGCGTTGTCGCCGGACATCGCGGTGGACCTCGACGAGCTGGAAGAGGCCCGCTGGTTCACCAGGGCCGAGGTCGCCGCGCTCGGCGGCCGCAGGCCGGACTCGGTGGAATCGTTCCTAGTGGACCACTGGCTGGTCGGTTCCTCACTCCCGCAACGCATGCACGGGTGACCCCGGTCACCCCTAGGGGGTCGTCCCCTGGCCAAGATCGGGGACGAATCCTGATTCGCCGGTGCCACGCCGCTGACACTCTTCTGCCCAACAGCGAAGAGTGTCGTTTCCGTCAGCGGGGGGAACCCAGACATGTCAGGCAATTCGGCGACGCAGGCAAGACCGATGGCGACGGTGCGGATCGCGCGGTGGAGCGCGGAGCACCCGTGGCGCGCGATCACCGCGTGGCTGGTGTTCGTCGCGGTGTGCATCGGGGTCGGCAACATCGTCGGCACCAAGACCACCGACTTCGACGACGCGGCCAAGGGCGAGCTCGCGGTCTACCAGAAGATGGTCGACGACGCGGGCTTCAACCGCCCGGCCAGCGAGAACGTCCTGATCACCGCCCGCTCCGGCGCGCTCGACAAGGCGGCGGCTGGCAAGGTCGCCGAGGACGTGCGCGGCAGGATGTCGGGCCTCAAGGAGGTCGGTGAGGTCAGCGAGGCGCTGCCCTCGCCCAACGGCAACGCGCTGCTGGTCAGCGTCGAGATCGCCGGTGACCGCAAGACCGCCGACGAGCGGCTGCAACCGCTGCTCGACGCCACCGCCGCGGTGCAGGCCGCGCACCCCGACCTGCTGGTCGAGCAGGTCGGCGGCGAGTCGCTGAACAAGGCGCTGTCCACCGCGCTCGGCGACGACTTCGCCAAGGCCGAGCTGATCAGCATCCCGGTCACCCTGGTGATCATGCTGATCGCCTTCGGCGCGGTCATCGCCGCGGGCATCCCGGTGCTGCTGGCGCTCTCCGCGGTGGCCGCCGCGATGGGCCTCTCGGCGCTGGCCTCGCAGCTGGTGCCCGCCTCCGAGAACACCTCCAGCATGATCCTGCTGATCGGCATGGCCGTCGGCGTCGACTACTCGCTGTTCTACGTCCGCCGCGAACGCGAGGAACGCGCCAAGGGCCGCACCCACCTCGACGCGGTGGAGATGGCCGCGGCCACCTCGGGGCACGCGATCGTGGTCTCCGGGTTCGCCGTGGTGGTCGCCATGGCGGGCATGTTCGTCGCCAACGACGTCATCTTCACCTCGATGGCCATCGGCTCCATCCTGGTCGTGCTGACCGCCGTGATCGGCTCCATCACCGTGCTGCCCGCGATGCTGGCCAAGCTCGGCCGCTGGGTGGACAAGCCCAGGGTCCCGTTCGTGTGGCGCCTGTCGGCCAAGGGCGGCGAGCCCAGGGTGTGGAAGGCGATCCTGCGGCCGTCGCTGCGCCGCCCGGCCACCACGCTCACCGTGGCGGGCCTGGCCCTGGTCGCGCTGGCCATCCCGGCGCTGGGCATGAAGCTCAACTCCCCGTCCGACGCCGACCTGCCGCGCAGCATCCCGGTCATGCAGTCCTACGACCGGATGACCGCCGCGTTCCCCAGCACCGGCGCCACCCACGCGGTCGGCGTGCGGGCCCCGGCCGACAAGGTCGCCCAGACCGAGGCCGCGGTGACCGCGCTCACCGAGCGGATCAAGGCCGACGCCGGGTTCGCCCACGAGCGCGAGATCGAGGTCACCCGCTCATCGGACGGCCGGGTGTTCCTGCTCAACGCGGCCATCTCGTCCTCGGCGGCCAGCCCCGAGGCGGACAAGTCCCTCACCTGGCTGCGCACGGTCGCCCTGCCGCAGACCGTCGGGGCCGTCGCCGGTGCCGAGTTCGCGGTGAGCGGGCAGACCGCGGGGGAGAACGACTTCGTCGACTCGATGAACGAGTCGCTGCCGTGGGTCATCGCGATCGTGCTGCTGCTGACGTTCATCATCATGACCTGGACGTTCCGCGCCCCGCTGATCGCGCTGTCGTCGATCGCGCTGAACATGCTCTCCGCCGCGGCCGCCTACGGCGTGCTGGTGCTGGTGTTCCAGAACACCTGGGCCGAGGGCCTGCTCGGCTTCACCTCCACCGGCGGCATCGTCGCCTGGCTGCCGCTGATGCTCTTCGTCGTCCTCTTCGGACTCTCGATGGACTACCACGTGTTCGTCGTCAGCCGCATCCGCGAGGCGCGGGACTCCGGTATGGACACCAGGGCGGCGATCTCCCAGGGCATCACGTCCTCGGCGGGCGTGGTCACCAGCGCCGCGGCCGTGATGATCGGGGTGTTCTCCATCTTCGCCACGCTCAGCACGATCGACATGAAGCAGATGGGCGTCGGCCTGGCCACCGCGATCCTGCTCGACGCCACCCTCATCCGCGCCATCGTCCTGCCCGCGCTGATGGGTGTGCTCGGTGAGCGGAACTGGTGGACGCCGCGGATCCTGCGCCCCCGCCGGGTTCCCGCCCCGGTCGAGGCCGAGCAGACCCGCGAGCTGGACCCGGTCGGCTGATCCCGGGACGGCGCTGAACAGCCCGACAACGAGGGGAAGCCCCGACCAGCGAACTGGTCGGGGCTTCCCGCAACCCTGTACTTCCCCTGACAACCCTGTACTTCCCCTGACAACCCTGTACTTCCCACTGCAACCCTGTACTTCGCACTGCAACCCTGCTGCATCCCCTGCGCGGCTGTTCCCTGCCCGGTCAGCCCGCGGGGTTACCGGCGGGCGTGGCTGCGCCCGTAGAAACCGGCGACCAGCGCCACACCGAGCGCGGCGAGGCCGATCTGGAAGATGATCTCGATCCAGTCCACGCCCGCGGTCGTGCCGACGCCGACCGCGTTGGCCAACGCGGTACCCAGGAAAGCCGCGACGATACCGACCACGATGGTCAGCCAGATCGGGATCGACTGCTTGCCGGGAACCACCAGGCGGCCCAGTGCGCCGATGATCAGACCGATGATCAGCGCGGTGAAGATGCCGGTGACGGTCATTGTCCGCTCCCTCGAATCTCGGTGGGGGTCTCGACACTGAGGTACCCCGGCGAACGCGATTCTCACTCGATCCGGCGAACTTTTTCTCGCCCGGCGGCGACCGAACCCGGGGCGCACACTGGGGGGATGCACTACACCGACCGCGTCCACGCCGGTCGGGTGCTCGGCGCGAGGTTGGAGTACCTGCGCGGCGAGGACCCGGTCGTCCTCGGCCTGCCCCGCGGCGGGGTCCCGGTCGCCGCCGTGGTCGCCGCCCTGCTCACCGCCGAACTCGACGTCGTGCTCGTGGGCAAGGTCGGCGCACCCGGCACCGCGGAACTCGCGGTCGGCGCGGTGGGGGAGGGCAGGCACGGATCGGACTGGGTCGAGGTGCGCGCCGAACCGGTGCTCGCCCTGCTGGAACTGTCCTGGTCGGACGTCGCCGACACCGTCGCCAGGGTGAAGGCCGACCTCACCGACCAGTCCCGGCGACTGCGCGGCGGCGGGGAACCGCACTCGCTGCGCGGCCGCACCGTCGTGGTGGTCGACGACGGGGTGGCCACCGGGTCCACCGTCGAGGCCGCCGTCCGGGTGGTGCGCGGACTCGGCGCCGAACGCGTGGTGCTGGCCGTACCGGTCGCCCCCGCGAGCGTGGTCGACCGGCTCACCGAGATCGCCGACGACGTCGTCTGCCCGCTCGCCCCGGACGACCTGAACTCCGTCGGCCAGTGGTACGAGGACTTCACCCAGGTCGACGACGCCGAGGTCCGGGAACTGTTGTCCCGGTGACCGCTCCCGCTGTGACACAGTCACAACAGGGTTGTTCGGCGGTCAGTCGACAGTGACCCCCGCCGCGCCCACAGCGGGCCCCAGCAGGTCCAGGATGCGCCGCATGGACTCCGGCGGGTTGCGCAGCACCAGCCTGCTCTGACCCGGCAGCGTCCCGGCCGCCCGCAACAGGGTGATCACACCGGACACGTCGATGAAGTCCAGCTCCGCAAGGTCCAAGTGGACGTCGCCGGTGGCCTGGGTGCACAGCGCGACCAGCAGCTGCTCGAAGTCCGGCCGGGTGCGCAGGTCCGCGTGCCCGGTCAACCGGCCCTGCCGGGGAACCACCCCGTCCGGGGTGGCCCGCCCCGGCTGCCGGTCGGCCCGGTGCTCGGCGCGCGGTGGTGGCTGCTCAACGATCGCGACCACCACCCCGGTGGGGCCGGGCGGCCGGGGCGGGCGTCGCGTCGTCGAGCACGGCGAGCCTCCCAGCGGCGTCGGAACCGAGTGGACGGCAGCCTACGCGGCACCGACGCCGCTGTCCCAGGTCCAAAGACCCCAGCCGGGGTCAGCCCGCGCGGACCGCCAGGTCGTACACCGTCTGGCCGCCAATCGTGACCTGCGCGAAGTTCTCCTGAACCCAGGTCGCGATCTGACTCCCGCCGCCGAAGCCGCCACCGCGGCCGCCCTCGACGTAGTAGCGGACCTGTCCGGACTCGACGTACGCCTGGAACTGCGCCAGCGTCGGCGCCGGGTCACCGCCGTTGAACCCGCCGATCGCCATCACCGGCATGCCACTGGCCAACTGCAACGAGGCAGCGCCCTGCGAACCGGTGCTCGCCGCCGCCCAACGACCCGTGGTCGCCTGCAACGCCGCCACCAGTTCCGCGCTGACGGAACCGGTGTCGCCCATACCGCCACCCATGCCGCTGCTTTGCGACACCGGGCCGGACAGCGGGATCGAGCCACTGTGCGCGGTCGCCGCCGTGGCCACCGTGTACGCCGATGTCGCACCGAGACACGCCACCAGCGCCAGCACCGCCACCGGCACCGCCGCCCCGCGCAGCAGGTGCACGCCGGTCGCGATCGCCGCGGCGGCCAGCACACCCGCCACCGCGATGACCCACCGCAGCCACGGCAACCAACTGCCGTCCCAGCCCAACATCACGAACGCCCAGCCCGCGGTCAGCGCGACCATCGACGCCAGCGCGATCCGCGCGGGCAGGTGACCGCGGCCGCGCCACAGCTCGCGGCCGGAGATCGCGACGACACCGGCGATGCCGGGCGCCAGCGCGATCGCGTAGTACGGGTGGACGGTGCCCTGCATGTAGCTGAACACCAGCGCGGTCACCACGGTCCAGCCGCCCCACAGCAGCAGCCCGGCCCTGGTGCGGTCGGTGCGCGGCGCGCGGCGGGTGAACCACAACCCGGCGATCATGCCGACGAGCGCGGCGGGCAGCAGCCACGACACCTCGGGGCCGAACGCCGCGCCGAACATCCGGAACAGGCCGGTTTCCCCGCCGAAACCGGTGTTCCCGCCGCCACCCCCGCCGCCGTTGCCGTCACCGCCGAAGATCCGGCCGAGGCCGTTGTAGCCGAGGGCGAGGTCGAGCACGGTGTTGTCGGTCGACCCGCCGATGTACGGCCGGGACGCGGCGGGCCACAGGTCGGCCACCACCACGTACCACCCGGCGGCCACGACCACCGCGACCCCGGCGGCCAGCACGTGCAGCGCGCGCCGCAGCGGGCTGGTCGGCGCGACCACCAGGTACACCAACACGAACGCGGGCAGCACGAGGAAGGCTTGCAGCATCTTGGTGAGGAACCCGAAGCCGATCGCGGTACCGGCGAGCACCAACCAGGTCGGGCTCGCCTTCTCCGCCGCGCGCACCGTGCAGTACGCGCCGACGACCAGCAGCAGCACCAGCAGCGCGTCGGGGTTGTTGAACTTGAACATCAGTGCCGCCACCGGGGTCGCGGCCAGCGCGGCCCCCGCGAGCAGCCCGGCGCCGGGCCCCGACCAGCGGCGCACGGCCCGGTAGAGCAGCCACACCGAGCCGATCCCGGCCAGCGCCTGCGGCAGCAGCATGCTGAACGACGAGAAGCCCAACACCCGGCCCGACAGCGCCATCAGCCACAGCGCGGCGGGCGGCTTGTCGACGGTGATCAGGTTGCCCGCGTCGAGGGACCCGAAGAACAGCGCCTTCCAGTCCTGGGTGCCCGCTTGCGCGGCGGCGGCGTAGAAGCTGTTGCCCATCCCCGACGCGCTGAGGTCCCACAGGTACAGCACGGCGGTCGCGACCAGCAGCGTGATCGCGGCGGGCAGTTCCCAGCGGGGGTGTCGAGGGGCCGGTGCGGTGCTGGGCCCGGGATCGGTGGGGGTGTCGGTCGCGGGGACGGCGGACTCGGCGGTCACGGTGCTCACAGCGCGCTCTCCAGGACGGGCTCGGCGGGACGGCGGAAGACCCAGCTGCGCAGCAGCAGGAACCGCAGGACGGTGGCCAGCAGGTTGGCCGCGACCAGCACGGCCACCTCGGTGCGGCCGCTCGGCGCGGTGAGCCCGTGCAGCAGCGCCAGCGCGCCGCTGGTGAGCCCCAACCCGAGGACGAACACGAGCAACCCCTGGAACTGGTGCCGGACCGCGTCGCCCGACCCGCGCACCCCGAAGGTCAGCCGCCGGTTGGCCGCGGTGTTGCCGACCGCGGTCACCAGCAGTGCCACCAGGTTCGCCGCCTGCGGCCCGACCTGGCCGCGCAGCAGCACGTACAGCACCAGGTACGCCAGGGTGCTGACGACGCCGACCGCGGCGAACCGCACCAGCTGCCGCAGCAGTCCACGGGGGACACCCGGCGGGTCCGGGGTGATCGCGCCGCGGCCCAGTTGCGCGCGCAGGTCGGCGATCGGCAGCCGACCGGTGGCCAGACCGCGGCCGAGCCGGGCGATGCCGCGCAGGTCGGCGACCGCGGTGCGCACGATGTCGACCCGGCTGTCCGGGTCGTCGACCCAGTCGACCGGCACCTCGTGGATGCGCGACCCGGCCCGCTGCGCCAGCACCAGCAGTTCGGTGTCGAAGAACCAGCCGGTGTCGGCCACGTGCGGCAGCAGCGCCCTGGCCACGTCCGCGCGGATCGCCTTGAACCCGCACTGGGCGTCGGAGAAGCGCACCGCGAGGGTGCCGCGCAGCAGCAGGTTGTAGGCACGCGAGATCAGTTCCCGCTTCGGCCCGCGCACCACCCGGGCGCCGCGCGCCAGCCTGCTGCCGATCGCCACGTCCGAGTGCCCGGAGATGAGCGGCGCCACCAGCGGCGAGAGCGCGTTGAGGTCGGTGGACAGGTCGACGTCCATGTAGGCGAGGACCTCGGCGTCGGAGCCGAGCCAGGTGGTGTGCAGCGCCCGGCCGCGGCCCTTCTCCGCCAGCCGCGCCGCGCGCACCCCGGGCAGCGACGCGGCGAGCGACTCGGCGACCGCCCAGGTGCGGTCCGTGCTGGCGTTGTCGGCGACGGTGATCCGGAACCGGTAGGGGAAGTGCGCGAGCAGATGCGCGTGCAGTCGGCGCACGCACGGCTCCAGATCGCGCTCCTCGTTGTGCACGGGCACCACGACGTCGAGCACCGGTGCCGGTCCCGACGTCCGCACCGGTCCGCGGGCCACCTGCTGGGGGAGGGCGCCGGAGACCTCGGGGTCCGCGGCCGCCGTCTCAGTGGGGGTCATGCCGTAGACGATCGGGCGCCGCGCTGGGTGGTCGGTGTGCGGCGGCTGTGCGCCCGCTGTGGGAAATCCCGAAGTGGTGGTCATCTCAGCGGCTCAGGTCGTAGAGGGTGACGCCGTCGACGGTGGTGGCTTCGTAGTTTTGTGCTACCCACTCGGCGATCTCGTGCGCGTCGTCGCTGCCGGTCGAGCCCTGCATGAACGAGCTCGCGATGTACCAGTGCACCTCGCCGTCGGCGGCCATCCGCTGGAACTCGGCAGGCGTCGGCGCGGGATCCGTGCCGTTGAACCCGCCCAGGGCCAGCACCGGGACACCGGACCCGAGTTGGTACCCGGCTGCGTTGTTGGACCCGATCACCGCCGCGGCCCAGGTGTACTGGTCGGCGCCGGAAGCGATGGCCGCCGACAACTCCGCACTCGGCGTCGGCGCGCCCAGCAGCCCGCCCATGCCCCCGCCGCCCATGCCGCCGCGGCCGCCACCACCAGGGCCACTCGACGCCGACGGACCCACGGACGGCAGCGCACCGGAATGCGCCTGTGCCGCTGTCGCCACCGTGTACATCCCCGGCGCGACAAGGCAGAGCACCAACGCGACCACCGCCACCGCGCGCCCGGCCGCCCTCGGCAGCACCGGGACGAACACGACCGCCATCGCCGCGGCCAGCCCGCCACCCAGCACGAGCGGCGCGAGCCACGGCAGCCAGTCGTCCTCGCGGGAGAGCAGCAGCCACGCCTCCAGCGCCGTCACCGCGATCCCGGCCGACAGGAACCCGATCGCCGCCGGATCGGCCCGGTTGCGCCACACCGCCACCGCGCCGATGCCGAACAGCGCCGCGACCGGCGGGGCCAGCGCCACCGCGTAGTACGGGTGGATGATGCCGTCCATCAGGCTGAACACGGCCCCGGTCACCACCAGCCACAGGCCCCACAGCAGCGCCGCGGCCCGCGTCCGGTCGGTCCGGTCCGCGCGGCGGGTCAGCCACACCAGCGCGACGAGCGCCAGCAGCGCGGCGGGCAGCAGCCACGCGATCTCGCTGCCCATCTCACTGCCGAACAACCGCGACCAACTGGCCGTGCCCCAGCCCGCGCCGCCGCCGACGCTGCCCACCTCGTCGCCGGTGAGCCTGCCCAAACCGTTGTAGCCCAAGGCGAGTTCGAGCACGCTGTCGGTCTGCGAGCCGCCGATGTAGGGCCTGCTGCCGGACGGGATCAGCTCGACCACCGCGACCCACCATCCGCCCGTGCAGATGACCGCGCCGACAGCGGCGCACAAATGCGCGATGCGTTTGCCCAATGAGGTTGGTGCCGCGATGAGGTACACCAGACCGAACGCGGGCAGCACGAGGAACGCCTGCAACATCTTGGTGAGGAAACCGAAACCGACCAACGCGCCCGCGAGCACCAGCCACCGCACACCGGCCCGCTCGACCGCGCGGACCGTCGCGTAGGCGGCCGCGGTGAGCAGCAGGACCAGCACGGCGTCGGGGTTGTTGAACCGGAACATCAGCGCGGCCACCGGGGTCAGCGCCAACGCGGCACCGGCGATGAGCCCCGCGTGGTGCCCCGACCACCGCCGCACCGCCGCGTAGAGCAGCCAGACGGACCCGACACCGGCCAACGCCTGGGGGACCAGCACGCTCCACGAGCCGAGCCCGAAGACCCGCACCGACAGCCCCATCACCCACACCGCGAACGGCGTCTTGTCGACGGTGATGCCGCCCGCGCTGTCGGTGGCGGCGAAGAACCACGCCGACCAACTCTGCCCGCCCGCCTGGGCCGCGGCCGAGTAGTAGGCGTTCGCCCACCCGGACGCGCCGAGGTCCCACAGGTAGAGCGCGGCGGTGCCGAGGAGCAGGACGGCCACGGAGAGCCTGCGCGGCACCGGGGTGCGCGCGGTGTCCGGGGTGGGGACGGCCACCGGCCGGTCAGCGACGAGTGTCATGCCCTCACGGTCGGGCAGCGCGCTGGGGCGGGGATGTGCGTTCCCTGTGCGGGAACTGTGCGCCCGCTCAACCGTTGCAGTGCCGGTCGCCCTCGTCCGGCGAGGTGGACCCCGGCGAGCTGTCGGCGTCCTTCACCGTGACGCACCGGGGGCTGGTGCCGCGCCGGAACAGGACCGAGACGAGGCCGGGGGAGTCCTGCCTGGTGAACGGCCGCATGGTGGCGGCGGGCAGCCCGAGGCAGTCGTCGTTGGGGAACACCAGGACGCTGCGGTTGGTGTCGTTGTCCAGGTGCCGCACGGTGAAACCGAGCCGGTAGCACCAGTCGTCGTCGGGGTTGACGATCCCCAACCCGCCGTCGAACTCGTAGTAGAGGAAGATCCCGGTCGCCGCCGCCGCTTGTGGTACCGAGGTCCCGGTCATCGCGAAACCGGTGACCACAAGCGACACGACTATTCGGCGAACACCTTTCACCGCAACTCCTTCCGCCGCGAACACGTCGCCGGAATTGTTGCCGCGCCGGGTGCGTGATCGGCCGAAAGACACCCGATCGTGGTGATCATCAGACGGTGGCCGCGACCGCCCCGCTCGCCGCGGGGACCTTGACGGTGAACACGGTCCGACCGGGTCCGCTGATCACCTCGACCGACCCGTGGTGCGCCGCGACCACCGCCGAGACGATGGCAAGACCCAGCCCCGTGCTGCCCTGCGCGCGCGAGCGCGACTCGTCGCCGCGGGCGAACCGCTCGAACACCTCGGGCAGCAGTTCCGCCGGGATGCCGGGGCCGTCGTCGGCGACCGACAGCACCGCGTCCGACCCGTCCACCCGCAGCGCCACCGTGATCGTCGTGCCAGCCGGGGTGTGCGTGCGCCCGTTGGCCAGCAGGTTCGCCAGCACCTGGTGCAGCCGCGCCTGGTCGCCGACGGCCAACACCGGCTCGGCGGGCAGTTCCAGCCGCCACGCGTGCTCGGGCCCGGCGACCTTGGCGTCGCCGACGGTGTCGAGCACCAGCCGGGACAGGTCGACCGTCTCGTAGAGCAACGGACGCCCGGAGTCCAGGCGGGCCAACAGGAGCAGGTCCTCCACCAGCGTCGTCATCCGGCGCGCCTCCGACTCCACCCGGGAGATCGCGTGCGCCACGTCCGGCGGCACCTCGTCGCCGCGGCGGCGCGCCAGTTCGGCGTAGCCGCGGATCGCCGCCAGCGGGGTGCGCAGTTCGTGGCTGGCGTCCGCGACGAACTGGCGCACCCTGGTCTCGCTGGCGTGCCGCGCGGTCAGTGCCGCGCCGATGTGGCCGAGCATCCGGTTCAGCGCCGACCCCACCTGCCCGACCTCGGTACCGGGGTCGGTGTCCGCTTTCGGCACCCGCACCGACAGCGCCACCTCGCCCCGGTCGAGCGGGAGCTCGGCGACCCGGCGCGCGGTGGCCGCCATCCGGTCCAGTGGGCGCAATGTGCGCCGCACGATCAGCACCCCCGCCACGCCCGCGATGGTCAGGCCGAGCAACGACACCCCGCCGAGCACCAGGCCCGTGGTCCACAGGGTGTCCTCCAGCGCCTCGATCGGCAGCCCGATCAACGCCACCACGCCGTTGCCCGCCTGGGTGGGCACCGCGATGAGCCGGTACCGGCCCAGGTCGCCGAGATCGCGGTCGCGGGCGACGCCGTCCGCGGGCAGCGCGGTCAGCACCGAGTCGTACGCGGTGGTGGTCAGGTTCTCCTTGCCGGAACTCGTCTGCCGCTGCGCCGAGAACACCACGCCGTCCACGATCGCGGCGTTGATGGCGCCCAGGTCCTGGATCGGCCCGCTGCCCGGTTGCCGGTTGCGGTCGCCCGAGGGCGGTGGGCCGCCGCGGCCGAGGAACTCGGCCGCGCCCTTGCTGGCGTCGGTCAGCCGCGCGTCGAGCTGGTCGACCAGGAACGCGCGCAGGCCGACCACCGTGACCACGCCCGCGACCAGCAGCACCAGGCCGAGCAGCACCAGCTGCTCGGCGATCAGCCGCGCCCGCAGGGACATCGCCCTGCCCGGCTCCTCAGGCGGGCTTGAGGACATAGCCCGCGCCCCGCATCGTGTGGATCATCGGATCGCGGCCCGCGTCGATCTTCTTGCGCAGGTACGAGATGTAGAGCTCGACGATGTTGGCCTGGCCGCCGAAGTCGTAGTTCCACACCCGGTCCAGGATCTGGGTCTTGCTCAGCACCCGGCGCGGGTTGCGCATCAGGTAGCGCAGCAACTCGAACTCGGTCGCGGTCAGCGTCACCGCCTCGCCTGCCCGGAACACCTCCCTGGTGTCCTCGTCCAGCGTGAGGTCGCCGACCACCAGCGCGGAACCGCCGCCGGACTCGGTCACCCCGGTGCGGCGCAACAGCGCGCGCAGCCGCAGCACGACCTCCTCCACGCTGAACGGCTTGGTGACGTAGTCGTCGCCGCCCGCGGTCAGGCCCGCGATCCGGTCCTCCACCGAGTCCTTCGCGGTCAGGAACAGCACCGGCATGCCGTCCACCTCGGCGCGCAGCCTGCGCAGCACCTCGATGCCGTCGAAGTCGGGCAGCATCACGTCGAGCACCACGGCGTCGGGCTTGAACTCCCGGGCCACCCGCACCGCGGCGGAGCCGTCGAGCGCGCTGCGCACGTCCCAGCCCTCGTAGCGCAGCGCCAGGGTCACCAGCTCGGCCAGCGTCGGCTCGTCGTCGACGACGAGTACCCGGACCGGCTGGCCGTCTGGCCTGCGCAGCTCCGGGCGGGACGAGGTGTTCACGGTCATGCCCCCGATCTTGGCCGGTGCCGTTGGGCGCTACCTGTGCCGATCCTGTGTACCACCTGTGTCCGTTTCCCTCTTGTCGCGCCCCGGGCACATAGGCCGCCCTGAGCACAGAGGCCGCCCCGGGCACATAGCCGATGCCCACCCCGTGCACAGCGTGCGCACAGGCTTGATCCCGATGGTTGGTGGTACCGGGGCCACGAGGCCGCGGACGAACCAGGAGGAACCATGACGGAGCAGACCCCCCAACCGGAGCAGCAGCCCGCGGCCTGGGGCGCGCCGGTTCCGGAGCGCACCCAGCCGCGCTGGTCGTGGAAGAAGTCCGCCGTCGCAGGCGTGGTCGCCGTGGGCATCGCCGGTGCGGGCGGGTTCGCCGTCTACGCGGCCAGCGACGCCACCGCGGACAACGCGGGCGGGCGCTCCGGTGGCATGGGCGGCCCCGGCGGCGGGATGGGCGGCGGCCGCGGCGGCATGGGTGGCGCGGGCGGTGTGGCCGGCGCGCTGCACGGCGAGTTCACCGTGTCCGAGGGCGACGGCAAGTACGGCACCCGGCTCCTGCAGACCGGCGAGGTCACCGCGATCAGCGACACCTCGGTCACCGCCAAGAGCACCGACGGCTACACCAAGACCTACACGATCGACGCCAAGACGGTCCAGCAGTCCATCGCGCAGGGCGACACCGTCACCATCGTCGCCACCACCTCCGGGGACACCGCCACCGCGACCACCATCAGCGAGCGCGGCGCGGGCGGCCCCGGGATGGGCCAGGGCGGCGCGCCGGAGGGCCAGCAGGGCGTCCCGCCGCGCCGCGAGGACGGCACCGCGCCGGAGGGCGCGCCGCCGACCGAGTGACGCGGCCGTGGTGGGCCCGGCGTCACTTGTCGACCGGGTCCACCACCTTCGACGCGGCGGTGATGATCGACCACAGTGGACTGCGGGTGCGCTCGTAGTACACCCGCCGGTTGGCCGGTTCCCGGTGCTCGGTGAGCATCCCCAGGTCCACCAACCTGGTCAGCTCGACCCCGCACGCGCTCTGCGCGATCACCGTCTTCGGCGGCTCCGACTGGAAGAACCGCGGCCCGGCGTGCTGGTGGATCCACAGCGCCACCCGCAACCTGCTCGGCCGCCCGAACAGCAACCGCCCGACATCCCCAGCGTCCATGTCCGCGCGCTCCCGTGCTCTGCCGAAGGCCAGTAGTGCGTAGTCCAGTATCAGGAATCAAGATACCGGCGGGGACGGGCGGTGTCGAGGGCGTCGCGCGCGGTGAACGGGCCGACTGCCGGTTCCGGTGCGGTCTGGCCGTGCGCCTGCACGGTCGGATGTCCGCACCGGACACCGTTCTCGGCCGGACACCGCTCTGTCGGACTCGGGTTCGCTGTCGGACTCCAGTGCCTGCCTGCCGCCGTCGTCCACCGGGAACCCCGTTGCCTACCGGACGCCGCGCGGGCGGAACTGGACGCTGACGCGGGGTCCGGTGGGCCGGCTGGTCTTGGGGACGGAGTGGTCCCAGGTGCGCTGGCACGAGCCGCCCATCACCAGCAGGTCGCCGTGGGCGAGCGGGAAGCGGCGGGACGGCCCGCCGGTGCGCGGGCGCAGCAGCAGCGACCGGGTCGCGCCGAGCGAGGCGATCGCCACCCAGGTGTCCTCAGTGGACCCGCGGCCGATCCGGTCGCCGTGCCAGGCGACGCTGTCGCGGCCGTCGCGGTACAGGCACAGGCCCGCCGTGGTGAACTCGATCGGGTAATGCCGCGATAGCGCTTCCTTTGCCTCCGCCAGTACCGGATGCGGCACCGCGTCACCCTCCCGGTAGAAGGCCAGCAGTCGCGGTACGTCGACAACGGCGTCGTACATCGCCCGCCGCTCCGCCTGCCACGGCACGTCTTCCACCAAAGCGGTGAACACGGTGTCTGCTGCGTGTAACCACCCCGGCAGGAAATCCACCCACGCGCCACCGGCCAGTTCGGTGCGGTGCGCCAGGGCGAGATCTCCCAGGCCAGGGCCGGAATCCAGCAGCGAGGTCTGGAACGGGACGGGCATGTCAGGCAGCATACTCGAACACCTGTTCGACCTGCTGGGTTTGCGGTGGTCTGGCAGACTGGCCGCTGGTGACGTCGCACCTCGCACCGGGACGAGGTTTCGCACCGCCGCGATCGGGGTACCCGCCGCCGCCCACCCGCCTTCGCCGCGCCGCGCCGCCGTGAGAGATCGAGGTACCCCCATGGCCACACCCGTCACCGCACCCCACTCGCAAACCCCTGCCGCGCAAGGCCGTCCGCTCGCGACCGCCCCGACGAGAGTCGCGGGGGGACAGGTGCCCGCTCGCGGCCGGACCGTCCGCCAGGCACCGAAAGCGGTCCACCCCGGCCTGCACCTGCGCGCCGCCGTCGAGCGCGTGCTGCCCGACCCCGCCGGGCAGGCCGCGGTCGCCGAGCTGATGGCCGGTCTCGCGTGGACGGCCGCCGCGGGGGAGACCTGCCTGCTCACCCGTCCGGTGGCCGACGTGCGCCGCGCCATCGCCGCGATCGCCGCCGCAGACACCCCGGCCGCGCGCGCCGCGCTCGACCACGCCGCGGCCGCCCTGCTGGATGTGCCCGCGCTCCCGGTGCCGCGCCCCGCGACCGCGTTCGAGCGCCGTTCGATCTAACGTCTTTAACCCGGACGAGTGGACCCTGCCGCTCCGAGTTCAGCCCCCGCCACCTGAGCGGGCAATCTCAGCTGACTGGCTCAACGAAGCGCCGGACCCCTGGGAGAACTCATGACACGGCAACTGGACGCACTGCCCTTCCCCGGAACCCCGTCCCCCGGTCTCGACCTCCGCCGCGCGGTCGACACCGCCCTCGCCGCACTGATCACCCCGCCGTCCGCGGCGGCGGCCCGCGCCATCGCCGACGACCTGCTCGGCGCCCTCGCCAGGACCGCCGCCACCGGCGACACCTGCCTCGTGCTCACCGCCGCCGAGGCGGTCGGCCTGGCCAGGGGCCACCTGGTGGCCGCCCGCGACATCGAGGCCCGCGCCGCCCTGGTCCGCGCCCGCGGCCTGCTCGACCGCAGGGCCCCGTGAACCGCGTCGCGCCCGTGCTCCCGCGCCGGACCCCGTGACCCCACCGGGACGTCCCGCGATCCCCGAATATCCCCACTCACCACCGGGTACTGACCACACGTGACACCGAAGACCTCCCCAGCCGACGCCCCCGACCCGGCCCACTGCCGCCCCGCCGGGGTGGACGACGCGACCGTCGAGGCCGTCGGCAAGCTCACCGAGGCGCTGGAGACCATCGAGCGCGCCCGCGGCCACCTGTACTCCTTCCACCAGCTCACCGGCGGCGCCGACTTCGAACTCGGCGAGGCGGCCGACCTGCTCGAGAAGGCGGGGCACGCCGAGATCGCGCGGCGGCTGCGCACCGAGCTCGTCGGGCGCAACGTCCTGCCCGGCCGCTGGACGTTCCAGATCGTCGAGGAGTACGACGAGGACTACTACGAGCGGGTCCGCGCCGAGGAGCGCTCGGTCCGCGACGAGCTGCTCCAGGGCAGGCGGCACGTGTACGAGTCCGAGCTCAAGGAGTCCCGCCGCACCCGCGGCGCCGAGGGACACGAGGCCCGCCCGTGAGCCCGCCCCCGCGGTCGCGCGAGGGAACTGGCGTCACCGGACGCGGTACGGAATCCTGGTGACCATGCGGACTCACGCGCGGAACACCATGACGATGCACGGTCAACCCAGCCTCCCGGTGCGGACCGGCGAGTGCCCGGAGTGCCTCGGCTCCGGGCTCGCCCCCAACCGCAAGGACTTCTGCCCGCGCTGCGGGGGGATAGGGCAGGTGCCTCGTGCCGCCTGACCCCCCCGAGCCGCCCGACCGCACTGGCGCGCCCTGCCCGCACCAGTGCGGACCGGACGGCGTCATCCGCTGGCACCAGCCCCGACCGGACGGTCGCGGCGGGACCGAGTTCGCGCTGATGGAGCTGCCGTGCCCGGAGGGGCACGCGGGCCAGTGGCGCCACCCGGCCGCCGAACGCGACCGGGTCGTCGACTCCGGCGCGCCGGGTACCCCCACCCGGCTGCCCTCCGTCCCGACCCGGCTGCCCGGTGCCACCGACGCGGTCAACCAGCTCCCGCCGGGCCTGGCCAAGCTGCTCGCCGACATCCACCGCCGCGCGGGCCACGCCGACTGACCGGCCCCGGCGAAATAACCCCATCCCTAACCCCGGTACGGGGTATGGTCGAGGCCATGGCGCTGGCAGACCACCCCCGCATCCCGCTCACCTTCGGCCCCTCGCCGCTGCACCCGCTCGACCGGCTCACCGCCCACCTCGGCGGGGCGCGGATCTGGGCCAAGCGCGAGGACTGCAACTCCGGTCTCGCCTTCGGCGGCAACAAGGTCCGCAAGCTGGAGTACCTGGCCGCCGACGCCGTCGCCACCGGGTGCGACACCCTCGTGTCCATCGGCGGCGTGCAGTCCAACCACACCAGGTCCGTCGCGGCCGTCGCCGCGTACCTCGGCCTCAAGTGCGCCCTGGTCCAGGAGTCCTGGGTGGACTGGCCGGACTCGGTGTACGACAAGGTCGGCAACGTCCAGCTCAGCCGCCTGCTCGGTGCCACGTCCCGGTTCGTCAAGGCGGGTTTCGGCATCGGGATCAAGGAGAGCTACCAGCAGGTCCTCACCGAGGTCGACCTCGCAGGCGGCAAGCCATACCCCATCCCGGCAGGCGCCTCCGACCACCCGCTCGGCGGCCTCGGCTTCGCCCGCTGGGCCGCGGAACTGCTGGAGCAGGAACGCGCCGCGGGCGTCCGGTTCGACACCGTCGTCGTCGCCACCGGCACCGGCAGCACCCAGGCGGGCATGGTCGCCGGGTTCGCCGCCCTCGGCGAGCGGCGCAGGGTGATCGGCGTCGACATCACCGCCAAGCCGGTCGAGACGCTGGCCGCCGTGCGGCGCATCGCGCACCGCACCGCCACCCTCCTCGACACCGAGATCACCGACGACGTCATCCTCGACGAGCGCTACCACGCGGGCACCTACGGCATCCCCGACGAGGAGACCCTGTCGGCGATGCGGCTGGCCGCGCGCACCGAGGCCCTGATCACCGACCCGGTCTACGAGGGCAAGTCGATGGCCGCGTTGATCGACCTGGTCGGCACCGGCGAGATCGCGCGCACCGACACCGTCCTGTTCGCCCACCTCGGCGGCCAGCCCGCGCTCAACGGCTACAGCGCGGTCGTCTAGGCGGCGGGGGCGTGGGTCGCACGTCCGGCGCGCGCCCCACGGTCACCGCACGGATCCACGGCTACCATCTGGCGACTGGGTAGACGCCCAGAGTGCCTGGAGCCGGTGTTTGTATGGATGCTGTGGTGGCGGCGCGGGACGTGGTGCGCGTCCTGCTCGTCGAGGACGACGCGGGTGACGCGCTGCTGGTGGAGGAACTGCTCGCCGATGTCGACGCCCCCGTGGTGCTGACCAGGGCGCAGAGCCTGGCCGAGGCGCAACCGCTGCTGGCAGGCGTGGACTGCGTGCTGCTCGACCTCGGCCTGCCCGACGCGAGCGGGTTGCAGGGGCTGCGCAAGCTGGAGGAGGCCGGTGGCGGCGTCGCCGTCGTCGTGCTCACCGGGCTCGCCGACGAGCAGCAGGGTGTCGCCGCGGTCGCCGCTGGCGCACAGGACTACCTGGTCAAGGGGCAGGTCGACGGCGACCTGCTCAGCCGCGTCATCCGCTACGCGGTGGAACGCGTGCGCAGCGAGGAGATCCAGCGGCAGCTGCGCGAGGAGCGGCTCTACGCCGAGGAGAAGGCCCGCCTCGAACGCGGCCTGCTGCCCACCCCGGTGCTGTCGGACCCCCGGCTCGAGCGCGACTTCACCTACCAGCCAGGCAGCCAGCGGATGCTGCTCGGCGGCGACTTCTACGACCTGGTCCAGACCGAGGACGGCACCGTGCACGCGGTGATCGGCGACGTCTGCGGCCACGGCCCGGACGAGGCCGCGCTCGGCGTCCACCTCAGGGTCGCCTGGCGCGCGCTGGTGCTGGCCGAGCGCCCGGTCGACGAGGTGCTCGGCACCATGCAGCGGGTCCTGCGGCACGAGCGCCACCTCGACGGCCTGTTCGCCACCGTCTGCATGCTCTCGGTCGACCCCGACCGGCGCACCGCCCGGCTCCGGCTGGCCGGGCACCCGCCGCCGGTGCTGGTCGCCGACGGGCGGGTCAGCCTGCTGCACGCCCCGGTCGGTGTCCCGCTCGGCGTCCGCGCCAAGGCCACCTGGCCGTCGACGACGGTCGAGCTCGGCGAGCGGTGGTCGGTGCTGCTCTACACCGACGGCCTGATCGAGGGCCGGATGGGCACCACCTCGGAACGGCTCGGCTTCGCCCGCCTCGCCGAGATGGTCGGCACCCTCGCCGGGGCCGACCCGCGCTGGCGGGTCACCGTGCTCGACGACCTCATCCGCCAGGCGTGCGCCCTCAACGAGGGCGACCTGGTCGACGACGTCGCCGCGATGCTGCTGAGCCGGGTCGGCGACCGCGATGCCTGAGCGCGGTGCCCCCGCGGCGGGCCGGGTGAGCTCGCGCTGGCCGCTGCGCCGCTGGCTGACCCTCGCCATCGGCGCGCTGGTGCTGGTGTTCATCGGCGCCGTGGTCGCCGGGTCGTTGGCCATCGCCGGGCTCACCGAGGCGCGCACCACCATCGTCGACCGCGTCGACCCCGCCGTGCAGCACGCCCTGCGCCTGGACACCGCGCTGGTCGACCAGGAGACCGGGCTGCGCGGCTACGTGCTGACCGCCCAGGACGAGTTCCTCGAACCGTACGACTCCGGCATCGAGCGGCAGCGCGCCGCGATCGCGAACCTGCGCCGCACCATCGTCGTGCGCACCGACCTGCTCGACCGGATCACCGCGATCGAGACCGACGTCGAGCGCTGGCGCACCGACTACGCCGTGCCCACCATCGAGCGCGTCCGCGCCACCGGGGTCAGCGGTGACGCCCAGACCGAGGCGGGCAAGCGGCGCTTCGACCAGGTCCGCGCCGCGGTCGGCGGGTTGCAGCGCGAGCTCGACCTGGCCCGCGAGGCGGGCAGGGCGGCGCTCGCAGGCGCGGCGAGCACCCTGGTGATCGTGTGCGTGAGCATCGCGATCGTGCTGCTGGTGGTGTTCCTGCTGGTCGCCGTGGTGCTGCGGGCCGCGGTGGCCGGGCCGCTTGCGCAGCTGACCGGCGGTGTGCGCCGGGTCGCCGACGGCGACTTCCAGCACGAGCTGCGGGTCACCGGGCCGAGGGAGGTCACCGAGCTGGCCGGGGACGTCGACTCGATGCGCAGGCGGATCCTGGCCGAGGTGTCGGTGCAGCGCGAGGTCAACGCCGCCCTCGACGCCCGCACCGAGGACCTCAAGCGGTCCAACGCCGAACTGGAGCAGTTCGCCTACGTCGCCTCGCACGACCTGCAGGAGCCGCTGCGCAAGGTCGCCAGCTTCTGCCAGCTGCTCGAACGCCGCTACAAGGGGCAGCTCGACGAGCGCGCCGACCAGTACATCGGGTTCGCCGTCGACGGCGCCAAGCGGATGCAGGTGCTGATCAACGACCTGCTCGCGTTCAGCCGGGTCGGTCGGCACGCCCGCGACCGGGTGCCGGTGGCCGGGGCCGACCTGGTCGCCCAAGCCGAGGCCAACCTGGCCGAGGCCATCGGGGACGCGGGCGCGGTCGTCGAGGTCGGCGAGCTGCCCACCGTGCTCGGCGAGGCGCCGCTGCTGACCGCGGTGTTCCAGAACCTGATCGGCAACGCGGTCAAGTTCCACGGCTCGGCGCCCCCGGTCGTGCGGATCACCGCGCAGCGCGACGGCGATCAGTGGCTGTTCACCGTGACCGACAACGGCATCGGCATCGAACCGGAGTTCGCCGAGCGGGTGTTCGTCATCTTCCAGCGCCTGCACGGCAAGGACGCCTACCCGGGCACCGGCATCGGCCTGGCCATGTGCCGCAAGATCATCGAGTACCACGGCGGCCGCATCTGGCTCGACCCCGTCGACGACGGCACCCGCTTCCGCTTCACCCTCCCCGTCGCCGCCGACGCGACCACCCCGGCGGGTACCCTCGCCGAAACCCCCACGGAGAAGGCGCAACCATGACCGACCCCACCGCCATCAAGGTCATCGACGTCCTGCTGGTCGAGGACGACGACGGCGACGTGCTGATGACCCGTGAGGCATTCGAGCACTACAAGATCCGCAACCAGCTGCACGTCGTGCGCGACGGCGAGCAGGCAGTCGCCTTCCTCCGCCGCGAGGGCCAGTACGCCGACGCCCCCCGCCCCGACCTGATCCTGCTCGACCTCAACCTCCCCCGCTTCGACGGCCGCCAAGTCCTCGCCGAGATCAAGGCCGACGCCGAGTTCCGCATGATCCCGGTCGTGGTGCTGACCACCTCGGAGGCGGAGGAGGACATCCTGCGCAGCTACCAGCTGCACGCGAACGCCTACGTGACCAAGCCGGTGGACTTCGACCGCTTCATCGAGATCATCCGCAAGATCGATGAGTTCTTCGTGACCGTGGTTAAGCTACCCCGCTAGGCCGTTCTCGCTGGTCAGCGGCATGTGTGACGCTGCGGCCGGTACCTGACGTGCGGAAGCCGAAGCGTCAGATGCCGATGCCGAAACTCGCGCAGACCTCGTGCTCCTCCACCATTCGGACGATCCGTCGACCGTCAGCCCAGCTGAGTTCGGCATCGTCGCGTTGGAACCGGAGAGCGGTATTGCGCATCACCGTGTTGGCGTCCTTGCCTGCGTCGATGTCGAGGCAGGTGTTCTCCGCGTCCGTCAGCGCGCTGTCCCACCGCTTGGCGGTGCTGGTCAAGGCGGGGTAGTACGCGCTGAGGTCGGTGATGAACCTGCTCTGCGCGAGCGGGCGGCCGGACAACGGGACGATGGGTGTCTGCGTGTGCGACGTGCTGCCTGGTGATCGGGCATCGTGGTCGCCGCTGGTCGTGATCGCGATGACCACCGCGGACACGCCGATCACGAGCCCGAACACGATCAACAAGGCTATGCGCCCTCGGCGGCGGGCGGCTGGAGATGGGTCGACTGTCTCGTTCACACCATGCCGCGTCGTGTCGGGCCGAGTGGTTGTTACGCCGCTTGGTGCGAACTGCCCCGCTAGCAGGTCTGTTCTTGCTGGTCAGCGGTGTGCGTCCGCCACCATGAGCGGGCCAGCCGGGCGTGTATTCCGTTGCTGTTCCGCCTACCGAGGTGGCTTTGTCAGCCGAGGTGGCGGGGGCGCGGGGCCACGGTGGTGGTCGGGCTGCTGCCGAACAGGCGCCGGGGGCCGAGTTTGCGCGGGCCCCGGGTGCGGCGGTGGCGTGGGCGCTGGCGGTCGGTCAGCTCCGTGGGGCCGGAGTCGCGTCGTGAGACGAGGCTCGCGGCCAGGCAGGCTATGGCGACGCCGCCGAGGAGCATGGCTATCACGGTCCACGCGGTGGAGCCACCCGAGTGGTAGGAGACCATCCCGCAGGCCGCGGCGCCCGCGGCGGCGAGGAACGCTTCGAGGAAGTACTTGCGCACGGTGACCACGGGCCTCTCGGTTGCTCTTGCCCGAGAGGTACCCGTTCCGGCGCGGTTCACCCGTGCCGGTTTTGGTCCACTGTGGATGGTGCTCATGTGTTGTTGGTCGCGCTGACGGTCAGCGACTGCGACACCGTCTTCGCGCCCTTGGGCCACACGGTGTACGTGTGCGTGGTCTTGCCCGGCGTGGTGTCGCACGGGAAGGACAGCTCCAACTGGCCCGAGGCGGCGTAGTCGCTGCCGTACGAGCCGTACATCCCGGGGCTGTCCACGGAGATCGCCGCGCCGTCGGCGCCGGTCACCTTCCACGCGATCACCACCGGCGCGCCGGGGGAGGAGAACGGGGCGCCCGGCTTGGCCAGCACCGGGCACGCGGGCTTGCTGACCACGGTGAAGCTGACGATCTTCGCGCCGGTGGTGACCGGTTTCGCCGAGGTCGTCGTGGTGGTGGTCTTGTGCGTGGTGGTCGGCTTCGCGGACGTGGTCGGCTTGCGCGTGCCGGTCGCCGCGGACGTCTCACCCGAGTCGTCGGGGGTGTCCGATCCCGACTCGGCCGAGGTCGGCGTCGGCTTGGCGGAGGTCGTCCCCACCGTCGGCAGCGAGTCGGCCGCCTGCACCGAGGTGCACCCCACCGCGCCTGCCGCCAACACCGCTCCGATGACTAAACCACCCAGTGCCCGCTTGTTCATCGTCCCCACCCTCTCGCCCCGTCTTCTTGTCCACAAAGACGTGTTGGTGCGAAAGAGGTTGCGGCGGCAGGGGAATTACCAGGCCGAGGGCGCGTAGTCCTTCAGGAAGCAACCGAAGACGTCCTCGCCCGCCTCACCGCGCACGATCGGGTCGTACACCCGCGCGGCGCCGTCGACCAGGTCGAGCGGGGCGTGGAAACCCTCGTCGGCCAACCGCAGCTTGGTCGGGTGCGGGCGCTCGTCGGTGATCCAGCCGGTGTCGACCGCGGTCATCAGGATGCCGTCGGTCAGCATCTCCTCGGCGCTGGTGCGGGTCAGCATGTTCAGCGCGGCCTTGGCCATGTTCGTGTGCGGGTGCCCGGGGCCCTTGTAGGCGCGGCTGAACTGGCCCTCCATCGCCGAGACGTTGACCACGTAC
This sequence comes from Actinokineospora cianjurensis, assembly GCF_003663795.1. Lineage (NCBI taxonomy): Bacteria > Bacillati > Actinomycetota > Actinomycetes > Pseudonocardiales > Pseudonocardiaceae > Actinokineospora > Actinokineospora cianjurensis. The sequence goes on along the minus strand of NZ_RCDD01000002.1, from coordinate 776,265 downwards.
TTGCGCCGCGCCCGCGCCGCCGCCATCGCGGGCCGCAGCCTGCTCACCAGGATGAACGGCGCGGTCTGGTTGCACAGCTGCACCTCGAGCAGCTCCAGCGGGTCGACCTCGTGCACCCGCTGCGTCCAGCTGTTCACCTCGTGCAGGTCCGGCACCAGCCCACCGGCGTCGATGGCGGTGTTCGCGGCGATCCGGTCCGGGCTCGCCGACCCGGCGGTGAGGGCCAGCGCGGTCAGCGGGTGCAGTTCGTGCGGGGTGTTGTCGCCGGTGCCGATCAGGGCGGCCGGGTGCGCCGCGCTCGCCGCGCCCAGGGTGATCACCTCGGGCAGCGGCCCCGACGGCAGCCGGTCGTTCTCGGCGGCGGCCAGCGGGGCGTACGCGCCGGGGGAGCGGCGGACCGTCTGCGCGGCGTTGTTGATCAGGATGTCCAGCGGGCCGCGCGCGGCGACGGTGTCGGCCAGTTCGACCACCTGGGCCGGGTCGCGCAGGTCGATGCCGACCACGCGCAGCCGGTGCAGCCAGTCACCCGAGTCCGGCATCGCGGCGAACCGGCGCACGGCGTCACGCGGGAACCGGGTGGTGATCGTGGTGTGCGCGCCGTCGCGCAGCAGCCGCAGCGCGATGTACATGCCGATCTTGGCGCGACCACCGGTGAGCAGCGCGGTACGCCCCGTGAGGTCGGCCCGCGCGTCGCGCTTGGACCGGTTCAGCGCCGCGCACTCGGGGCAGAGTTGGTGGTAGAAGGCGTCGACGTCGTGGTAGCGGCGCTTGCAGGTGTAGCAGGCGCGCGCCCGCAGCAGGGTGCCCGCGGTCGCGCCGGGGGCGGACGAGACGAGCGGGATGCCCTGGGTCTCGTCGTCGATCCGGTTGGGCGCGCCGGTCGCCGTCGCCGCGGTGACCGCGTCATCGGCCGCCGTGACCGCCGCCCGCCGCTGCGCCCTGCGCTGCTTGCGGACCTCCTTGAAGATCCGCGCCGTGGCCCGCCGCACCGCCACCGCATCCGGGTGCTCCGGCGGCAACCCGTCGACCTCGGCCAACACCGCGAGGCACTCCCGCAACCGCCCCGGGTCGATCCCCACGCCGTCCTCCGCCATACCCATCCCCACTTCGGTGAACCCCCACTGTAGAAGTGGCCCCCGACCGGCCGGTGCACGGCCTCACCAACGGGGTCTGAGGATGGGCATACAGCTATCTGGATAGTGGGTAGAGGTGGGGGATGGCGGGCGGATGGCGGGCGGAGCGAGGGCGGGGAGGGCGAATGGCGGGGAGGGCAGGGCAGGAGCAGGGAAGAGGAGGGGCAAGGGAGGGCAAGAGCAGGGAGGGGTGGGCAGGGGAAGGCAAGGGAAGGCAGGAACAGGGAAGGGTGGGCAGGAGCGGGGAGGGAAGGAGGGCAGGAGAGGGGAAGTGGAGGGGCAGGGGCTTCTGGGGCTGGTTCAGCGCGGGTGCGGCGAGCGGTGTGTTCGGCGTCCGGCGGGGGTGGGTGGGGCGTGATAGCCATAGGGCCGGGCCGGTCGATGTGAGGGAGTTCGTGGTGGGTGTGGTGTTGGAGCGGGTCGGTGGGGTTGCCGTGCTGACTATCGATAGTCCGCCGTTGAACCTCTACACGGTGGAGTTGCACGAGAGCTTCGCGGTGGCGTTGGACGAGATCGAGGCTCGGCCTGCGCGGGCGGTGTTGGTCAGGGCCGCGGGGAACATCGTCAGTGGTGGGGTTGATGTCGCGTTGTTCGCGGCGCAGCGGTCGGTGGTGGAGGCCAAGGCGCTGTTCGACGTGATGTTGGAGTTGCCGGAGCGGATCGCGGCGTTGGGGTGTCCGACGGTGTTCGCCGCGCACGGGTTGTGCCTGACCTGGGCGTTCGAGGTCGCGTTGGCGTGTGACCTGTTGTTGGCGGTCGAGGAGTCGCGGTTCGGGTTGGTGGAGAGCGTCATCGGGCTCACCCCGACCATGGGCGGCACCCAGCGCCTCGCTGCCAGGGCCGGGGTGGCCAGGGCCAAGGAGATGGTGCTCACCGGCGACAAGTACGACGCCGACACCCTGCACGCCTGGAACGTCGTCAACGAGGTCTTCCCCGAGGCGGGCTTCGCCGACGCCGCCCTCTCCTACACCACCCTCCTCGCCGACGGACCCACCCGCGCCCACGCCGCCACCAAGTCCCTCCTGCGCCACTTCGAGGCTGGCGGCGTCCCCCAGGCCACCGCCCACACCACCGCCACCGCCGCCGCCCTCTACGACACCGCCGACCTCCAGGAGGGCGTCCGCTCCTTCCTGGCCGACGGCCCCGGCCGAGCCACCTTCACCGGCCACTGACCCGCCCGCCGCACCCACCGACCCGGCCGCCGAGTCTGCCCACTGACCCGGTCACCGATCCGGCCGCCGAGCTAGCACCGACCTGGCACCGGGTCCGGCCGGTTCGGCACCTGACCCAGTCACTGGCCCGGTCGCCGATCCGGCGCCCGATCCGGCCGCTGGTCCGGCCACCGGTTGGGCACCTGGCCCGGCCGCCGATCCGACCACCGGTCCGGCGCCGGACCCGGCTGCTGGCCCGACCACCGATCCAGCCACCGATCCAGCCACCGATCCAGTCACCCATCCGCCCGCCGGTCCGGCACCCGGCCCGGCCACCGACCCGATCATCGACCCGGCGAAGACCAGGTCGGCTCGGCGTCCGTGTCGGACGGAACGGGGACCGGGGTGGGCTGGGTACGGTGGCGGGCGTGGCGACGGAGACCGACATCGTGGTGGTGGGGGCCGGGTTGGCCGGGTTGACGGCGGCCAGGGTCCTGGTGGAGGCCGGGCGCGAGGTCGTGGTCGTGGAGGCGGACGAGGCGCCGGGGGGTCGGGTTCGGACCGACCGGGTGCAGGGGTTGTTGCTGGACCGGGGGTTCCAGGTGCTCAACGCCGGTTACCCGGCCGTGCGGGACCTGCTCGACCTCGACGCGTTGGACCTGAGGCCGTTCCTGCCGGGGGCGTTGGTCAGCGACGAGACCGGGTTGCACCTGATGGCCGATCCGGTGCGCGAACCCGGCGCGCTGCGGGCGACGTTGCGGGCGCCGGTCGGGTCGTTGGCCAGGAAGATGATGCTCGGGGCGTACGCGGCGGCGTTGGCGGCGGCGCCTGCGAAAACCCTGCGGGAGCGCGACGACCGGCCGTTCCGGGTGCGGTTGGCCGACTACGGGATCACCGGGCCGCTGTACGACCGGTTCGTGCTGCCGTTCCTGTCCGGGGTGTTCCTCGACCCGGAGTTGACCGTCCCCAGCCGGTTCGCCGAGTTCGTGGTGCGGTCGTTCGCGCGCGGGACGGTCGGCGTTCCCGCGGCGGGGATGCGCGCCGTCCCGGACCAGCTGGCGGCGTCGCTGCCGACCGACGCGATCCGCTACAGCTACCCGATCCGCGAGGTCCACCCGGGACGGGTCACCGGCGAGTTCGGGACGGTCACCGCGCGGCACGTGGTCGTGGCGGTCGACGGCTCGGCCGCGCACGCGTTGTCCGGTGGGCGGATCCCGGCGCCGCGGATGCGCGGGTGCCTCACCTACTACCACCTCGCGGACTTCCCGCCCGTCGCCGAGGCCGCCATCGTGGTCGACGGCGCGCGGCGGGGGCCGGTGGTCAACAGCGTCGTGCTGACCAACACCGCGCCCGAGTACGCGCCGGGCGGGACCCTGGTGTCGTCGACCGTCCTGGGCACCGAGGACCCCGGCGAGCCCGCGGTCCGCGCCCACCTGGCGGCGATGTACCACCGCGACACCACGTCCTGGCTGCACGTGCGCACCTGCCGGGTCCCGGAAGCGCTACCCGTCCACACCGGACCGTTGCGCAAGCCGGTCGCGCTCGGCGACGGCGTCTACGTGTGCGGCGACCACCGCGACACCCCGTCGATCCAGGGCGCGATGGTGTCGGGCAGGCGAGCGGCGGCGGCGGTGCGTGCGGCGCGGTGAGCTGCCGGAACGCCGCCCTGCCCGCACAATGTGGGGATGGCCGCGCCCGAGCGAGCAATGCGAGTGCTGGTGGTCGACGACGACCAGGACCTCGTCGACCTGATGGAGATGTGCCTGACCACCTACCAGGGGTGGGACGTGCAGGCGGTGACCTCGGGGGTGGAGGCGCTGCGCCGGTGCCGCGACGAGGCCCCGGACGCGGTGCTGCTCGACGTGGACATGCCCGAGCTCGACGGACCCGGCGTGCTCGCGGCGTTGCGCGCCGACCCTGACACGTGCGCGGTGCCCGTCGTGTTCGTGACCGGCGCCGCTGAGCCTGACCTCAACCAACGCCTGTGTGCTCTAGGCGCGGCCGCGGTCCTGTCGAAGCCCTTCGACCCGCGTCGCATCGGCGCGGAGGTAGCGCTCATCCTCGGCTGGTAGGGCTACCACCACGGACGGTCCTCGTCTTGGGGTCCGTCGGCAGGGACAACGACCTCGAAGACGCTGCCGCCGCCAGGGGGCAAGAGGGCCTTGATGGTGCCGCCGTGCGCCTCGACGATGCCGCGGGTGATCGCCAGCCCCAGGCCCGCGCTGCCCGCCCGGCGCTGGGCGGGGACCTCGAACTGGACGAACGGCTCGAAGATCGCCGCGAGCCGGTCCGGCGGGATCCCCGGCCCATGGTCGCGGACGGTGATGGTGGTCCAGTTGCCCGCGCGCTCGGCCGCCACCTCCACCTTCGTACCCGGCTCCGACACCCGGACCGCGTTGGCCAGCAGGTTCGTCAGCACCTGCACCAGCCGGTCGGCGTCGCCGCGCAGGTGCAGCGACTCGGGGCAGGCGACCACGACCGGGACCTGGCCGGTGCGGCTGGCGTGCGCCACCGACTGCACCGCGTGGTCGACCACCTCGGCGAGCGACACCCGGTCGAAGCGCAGCCGCAGATCGCCCTTGCGCATGTGGTGCAGGTCGAGCACGTCGGAGGACATCCGCACCAGCCGGTCGGCGTTGCGCGAGGCGATGCCGACCAGGTCGCGCACCCTGGGGTCGAGGTCGCCGAAGTCGCCGGACATGGCCAGCTCCAGCGAGCCGCTGATGGAGGTCAGCGGGGTGCGCAACTCGTGGCTGACGACGGAGACGAAGTCGGTCCTGGCCCGCACGGTGTCGCGCTCCCACTGGGTGGCCTGCACGACCGCGCACTCCAGTTCCACCCACGCGGCCAGGTCGCGCAGGCACTCGCGCTCGGCGTCGTCGAGGTGGCGGACCTCCGTGCCGACCACGCACAGCGTGCCGACCAGGTGCCCGGACGGGGCCGCGATGGGCTGGCCCGCGTAGAACCGGATGTGCGGGTCGCCCACGACGTGCGGGTTGTCGGCGAAGCGCGGGTCGAGGGTGGCGTCGGGGATCTCCATCAGCGTCGGCTCGGCGATGGCGTGGGAGCAGAACGACACGCTGCGGTGGGTCTGCTCGGCATCGAGGCCGACGCAGGACTTGAACCACTGCCGGTCCACGTCGACCAGGCTGACCAGCGCGATCGGCACGTCGAGCAGCCGCTGGGCGAGCCGGGTGATCCGGTCGAACCGCTCCTCGCGCGGGGTGTCGAGCAGCCGCAGCGCCTTCACCGCGGCCAGCCGTTGGATCTCGGAGTCCCAGCCAGCACCGGACACGCGCACCCTCCCTCGCCACCACCGAGTATCGAGGCCCTGACCAGGCCCTTCACCTCGCGACCGCAGATGCGCCCGATCGAGTGACACCGGCCGCTACCCGACCCGGCGATCCACACCAGGCGAACGAGTGTTCTAATTCACCGGATTCACCACGCGTCGTGAGAGGGAGTGGATCTTGTCCACCGAGACCGAGACCGAGCAGGCGGAGACCGTGGCGACCGAGTCGTCGGCCCCCGCCGCCGCGCCTGAGCAGCCTGCCGTCGCGGAGCCGCCGACCAAGAAGCCGAGGGTGCCGCGCGCCCAGAGCACGGCGAAGAAGACCCGCACCGTCGAGCTGACCCTCACCGTCACCGGCACCGCCGATGGCGAGTGGCAGGCCGAGCTCAGCCAGGGCGGCAAGCGGATCCTGCAGGGCCTGCAGGTCCCCGCCGCCGCCGTGTCCCGCGCGGCGGCCGAGCTGCACGAGGACATCTCGAAGACCATCGAGGCCGTCCTCGACACCGCGCGCGAGCAGCACCGCGCGCGGATGGAGGAGCTCGAGGCGGAACTGTCCAAGGTGAAGGCGGCCTTGGCGGACCTCCAAGAGGGCTGACAACCCCGGCGTCACCGGGCCGTCCACCCCTCGCGGGTGGGCGGCCCTTCGCATTCCCGGCACACGGATCCCCCGGCCCCCTAGGGGCGAAATCTCGGCCGACTCCTGGCCACACCCAGCCAACACGGGCTCAACCCCGGCCGCCGCGCTGAGCAAGCCTTCTGGTCCTGTCCCGGTCGCCGCGCTGGGCAAGCCTTCTGGTCCTGTCCCGGTCGCCGCGCTGAGCAAGCCTTCTGGTCCCGGCCCCAGCTGCCGCGCTGAGCAAGCCCTCCTACCCCACCCAAGCCGCTTCGCGCGCACGCGGTCCCGACCCTGCCCAGCCCCCACCCACACCGGGGGGCGTCCCAGTGCCAGTCTATCGGCACCCCCCGACAGAAGATCTTGAAACAGGCCGCCCAAGATCCACATGTGGATAACTTCTGTCGCTGGAACGGGTGAATGTGAAGGTGGCGCAGCCCGGGAAACGCCTGGTCGGGAGGGTGTAGGGCATGTCGGGGTGGCTGCGCCGGAGCAAGTCGTCCGGGTGGAGATCGACAAGGCCCCGACACTCCCGATGAACGTCCACAGTGGACAAGCGCGCAGTGGCTCGGTACCCGAAGCGGCACCACCGAGCGCGCTCGGTGTGGGCGGATCGGCAGCTCAGGGTTGGAAGGGGAGGGTGACCCGGATGCGGCAGCCGTGGGTCGAGTCGACCACGGCGATGGTGCCGTTGTGCAGGTCGACGACCCAGCGGGCGATGGACAGGCCGAGGCCGGTGCCGCCGCCGCGGGCTTTCTCGCCTCGGGTGAAGCGGCGGAAGACGAGGTCGCGTTCGGCGGGGGCGATGCCGGGGCCCTCGTCGCGGACCTCCAGCAGGATGCCCGCGGGGGAGCGGGCGGCGGTCACCCACACCCGGCCGTCCGGTGGGCCGTGGCGCACGGCGTTGTCCAGCAGGTTCACCAGCACCTGGTGCAGCCGTTCCCGGTCGGCCGACACCGTGACCGCGTCGGCGGCGACCGTCGTGGTGAACCGCACCGACCTGCCCACCGCGACCGCGTTCACCTCCGCCTCCGCGACCACCTCGGCCAGCAGCGGCACCACCTCGATCGGCTCCCGCAGCAGCGGGTGCGCGCCCGCGTCGATCCGCGACAGGTCCAGCAACTCCGTCACCAGGCGGCTCAGCCGGACCGTCTGCGCCAGCGCGGTGCGCATGGTCGCCGGGTCGGGCTCGCTCACGCCGTCCACGACGTTCTCCAGCACCGCCTGCAACGCCGCGATCGGGGTGCGCAGTTCGTGCGAGACGTTGGCGATCAGTTCGCGGCGGTTGCGGTCGGCGGCCTCGAGGTCGGCGCTCATCCGGTTGAACGCCCGGCCAAGGTCGCCGACCTCGTCGCGGGCGGTGACCCGGATCCGGCGCGAGTAGTCGCCCCTGGCCATGGCGCCTGCGGCGGCGGTCATGTCGCGCAGCGGCCTGGTCATGCCGTGCGCCAGGATCTGCGAGACCGCGACCGCGCCGACGATGGCGGTGACCGAGGTGGACGCCGGGATCCAGCCCACGTCGGCCCAGAAGTAGGCCAGGCCGGCCGTCCCGGAGGCGACCAGCAGGATGCTGATCTTCAGCTTCATCGACCGCACCGGGTCCAGCGGCCGCGGCAGCAGTTCGAGCACGGCCAGCGCCCGGCTCCGCGCGGTGCTCACCCGGCCACCTCGAGCGCGTACCCCACCCCGTGCACGGTGCGGATCAGGTCCGGCCCCAGCTTGCGCCGCAGCGCCTTGACGTGGCTGTCGACCGTGCGGGTGCCCGCCGCGTCGCCCCAGCCCCAGATCTCGGCCAGCAGCCGCTCCCTGGGCTGCACCGCGCGCGGCCTGGCCGCCAGGTAGGCCAGCAGGTCGAACTCGATCGGCGTCAGGTGCGCCTCCACCCCGGCCCGCCGCACCCGCCGCTGCACCGCGTCCACCTCCAGGTCGCCGACCACCGTCGGCGCCTGCCCCGGCTCGCCCTGCCCGGCCCGCTCGACCCTGCGCAGCAGCGCGTGCACCCTGGCCACCAGTTCACGCGGCGAGAACGGCTTGGTCATGTAGTCGTCGGCGCCGACCCCGAGGCCCACCAGCAGGTCGGTCTCGTCGTCGCGCGCGGTCAGCATCAGCACCGGGACCGGGCGGCGCGCCTGCACCCGGCGGCACACCTCCAGCCCGTCGAACCCGGGCAGCATCACGTCCAGCACGACCAGGTCCGGCCGGGTCCGCTCGGCGGCGTCGACCCCGGCGGGACCGTCGTGGGCGAGGTCGACGTCGTAGCCCTCGGCGCGCAGCCGGGCGGCGATCGACTCGGCGATCGTGTGCTCGTCCTCGACCACCAGTACCCGGCGCCTGTTCCCCATGTGGGGTGACTCTAGGCACGGCGTGTGGAGGTTGTGTGCAGGTGGGCGGCGGGAACTGGGGAAACCGAGGTGAGGACCGCGGGCCCCATTGCCTAGGCTGGGGGGCAAATGAGCACCACCGACACCCCGGTCGGCCTGGCCGACCTGCGCGCCGCCCTGCCGGAGCTGATGCTGCGCGACGAGCGGCGGCTGGCCCGCAGGCTCGACGGTCTGCGCAAGACCAGGGACCCCAAACGCAGGCAGGCCGCCGCGGCCAAGGTCGCCGAGGAGGTCGAGGTCGCCCGCGCGCGGGTCGCCAAGCGCCGCGCGGCCGTCCCCGCGCTGAAGTACCCCGAGGAACTGCCGGTCAGCCAACGGCGCGATGACATCCTCGCCGCCATCCGCGACAACCAGGTGGTGATCGTCGCGGGGGAGACCGGGTCGGGCAAGACCACCCAGCTGCCCAAGATCTGCCTGGAGCTCGGCCGGGGCGTGCGCGGGTTCATCGGGCACACCCAGCCGCGCCGGATCGCCGCGCGCACGGTCGCCGAGCGGGTCGCCGAGGAGGTGGGCTCGCCGCTGGGCGAGGCGGTGGGCTGGAAGGTCCGGTTCACCGACCAGGTCGGCGACCGCACCCTGGTGAAGCTGATGACCGACGGCATCCTGCTCGCCGAGATCCAGAACGACCGGCTGCTCTCGGCGTACGACACGATCATCATCGACGAGGCGCACGAGCGCAGCCTCAACATCGACTTCCTCTTGGGCTACCTGGCCAGGCTGCTGCCGAGCAGGCCGGACCTCAAGATCGTGATCACCTCGGCGACCATCGACCCGGAGCGCTTCTCCCGGCACTTCGGCGACGCCCCGATCGTCGAGGTCTCCGGCCGCACCTACCCGGTCGAGGTCCGCTACCGGCCGCTGGTCGACCAGGACGACCCCGACGCCGACCCGGACCGCGACCAGACCCAGGGCATCCTCGACGCCGTCGACGAGCTGTGCGCGGAGGGCCCCGGCGACATCCTGGTGTTCCTCTCCGGCGAGCGCGAGATCCGCGACACCGCCGAGGCGCTGGCCGGGCGGAACCTGCGCGGCACCGAGATCCTGCCGCTGTACGCGCGGCTCTCCAGCGCCGAGCAGCACCGGGTGTTCCAGGCGCACGGCGGTCGTCGGGTCGTGCTGGCCACCAACGTCGCCGAGACGTCACTGACGGTGCCGGGCATCAAGTACGTCGTCGACCCGGGCACCGCGCGGATCTCCCGCTACAGCAACCGGCTCAAGGTGCAGCGGCTGCCGATCGAGCCGGTGTCGCAGGCGTCGGCCAACCAGCGCAAGGGCCGCTGCGGCCGCACTTCCGACGGCATCTGCGTGCGGCTCTACTCCGAGGACGACTTCCTCGCCCGCCCCGAGTTCACCGACCCGGAGATCCTGCGCACCAACCTCGCGTCGGTGATCCTGCAGATGAGCGCTGCGGACCTGGGCGAGATGGCGGACTTCCCGTTCATCGACCCGCCCGACCGCCGCCACATCGCCGACGGCGTGCAGCTGCTGCAGGAACTCGGCGCGCTCGACCCGGCGGAGAAGGACCCGGCCAAGCGGCTGACCCCGCTGGGCCGCGACCTCGCCCAGCTCCCGGTCGACCCGCGGCTGGGCCGGATGGTCATCGAGGCGGACAAGGCGGGCTGCGTCACCGAGGTCATGGTCATCGCCGCCGCGCTGTCCATTCAGGACCCCCGCGAGCGGCCGCAGGACAAGCAGCAGGCGGCCGCGGAGAAGCACGCCAGGTTCGCCGACCCGGACTCGGACTTCGTCAGCTATTTCAACCTGTGGCAGTACGTGCGGGAGCAGCAGAAGGAGCTGTCCGGCAACAGGTTCCGCAAGCAGTGCAAGGCCGAGTTCCTCAACTACCTGCGCATCCGGGAGTGGCAGGACATCCACTCGCAGCTGCGGCAGGTGACCAAGCAGCTGGGCGTCACGCCGAACGAGGTCCCCGCCGAACCGCGCAACGTGCACATCGCGCTGCTGTCGGGCCTGTTGTCGCACATCGGTTTCCGCGACCCGGCAGGCAAGGAGTACATCGGCGCCCGCAACGCGAAGTTCGCCGTCTTCCCCGGTTCGGCGCTGTTCAAGAAGCCGCCGCGCTGGGTGGTCGCGGCGGAGCTGGTCGAGACGACCCGGCTGTGGGGGCGGATCTGCGCCCGGATCGAACCGGAGTGGGTCGAGCCGCTCGCCGCGCACGTGGTCAGGCACACCTACAGCGAGCCGCACTGGGAGGCCCGCCAGGGCTCGGTGGTGGCGACCGAGCGGGTCACGCTCTACGGGCTGCCGCTCGTGGTCGACCGGAAGGTCCACTATGGACGGATCGACCCGGAGATGTCGCGCGAGCTGTTCATCCGGCACGCGCTGGTCGAGGGGGACTGGCAGACCAGGCACCACTTCTTCCGCGACAACCGCGCCCTGCTGCGCGAGGTGGAGGAGCTGGAGCACCGCGCCCGCCGCCGCGACATCCTGGTCGACGACGAGACCCTGTTCGCCTTCTACGACCAGCGCGTCCCGGCCGAGGTCGTCTCCGGCAGGCACTTCGACAGCTGGTGGAAGAAGACCAGGCACGAGTCGCCGGAGCTGCTGACCTTCGCCAAGTCCATGCTGCTCAACGACTCCGCCGCCGACGTGCGCGAGCAGGACTTCCCGGACGCGCTGAGCCAGCGGGGCCTCACGTTACCGCTGACCTACCGCTTCGAACCCGGTCGCGCCGACGACGGGGTCACCGCGCGGATCCCGATCGCGGTGCTCAACCAACTCGACGGCGACGGGTTCTCGTTGCAGGTCCCCGGCCAGCGCGAGGAAGTGGTCACGGCGCTGATCCGCTCGCTGCCCAAGCCCTTGCGCCGCAACTTCGTCCCGGTCCCCGACTTCGCGCGCGCCGTCGTCCGGCGCCTGGGGGCGGAGGAGGAGTCGCTGCCCGAGGCCATCGGTCGTGAGTTGCGGGCGTTGACGGGCGTCGTGATCCCGCGTGACGCGTGGCAACTCTCAGCGGTACCGGATCACTTGCGCACCACGTTCCAGGTGGTCGATGGGGACAAGACCCTCGCGCAGGGCAAGGACCTGGTGGCGCTCAAGGACCAGCTGAAGTCCCAACTGCGCGCGTCCCTGGCCGAGGCGACGGTCGACCTGGAGAAGACCGGCCTCACCTCGTGGACGATCGACAGCCTCCCCAAGGTCGCCCGCACCGAGCAGAACGGCCTGGTCGTCACCGCGTACCCGGCCCTGGTCGACGAGGGCGCGACGGTCGCGGTCCGGATGCTGGACACCGCCACCGACCAACGCGCCGCCATGTGGACCGGCACCCGGCGCCTGCTGCTGCTGAACGTGCCTGCCCCGACCAAGTTCGTCATCCGCTCCCTGTCCAACCAGGCCAAGTTGGCGCTGTCGCACAACCCGCACGGCGGCGTACCGGCGTTGCTGGCGGACTGCGTGGACGCCGCGGTGGACCACCTGATGACCGGGGCCGGGGGACCGGCGTGGACCGAGGCCGGGTTCACCGCGCTGCGCGACTCGGTGCGCCGGTCGTTGAACGAGACCACGGTGGACGTGCTCGACCGGGTCCGCAAGGTCGTGCTGGCGTGGAACGAGGTCCAGGCGCGGCTGGCGCGGACCCGCGGGCCGATCTTCGTGGACCCGTTGCGCGACATCCGGGAACAGGTGGCCGGGCTCGTGTTCCCCGGTTTCGTGACCGCCACCGGCGTCGAGCGGCTGCCGGACGTGGAGCGCTACCTGCGCGCGATCGACCGGCGCCTGGACAAGCTGCCGGAGCGGCCGGACCGGGACCGGGCCTGGATGCACACGGTCCAGGACCTGGAGGACGCCTACCACGGGGCCGTGGAGGACCTGCGGCCCAGCGCGCGGGAGACCCCTGAGGTCCGCGCGATCTGGTGGATGATCGAGGAACTCCGGGTCAGCTACTTCGCCCAGACCCTCGGCACTTCCGGCGCGGTGTCGGACAAACGCATCCTCAAGGCCATCGAGGCGCTGCGCCCCTGAGCGTGTTCCGCTGCCTGGCCCCCGAGTGGAACGGATCAGCGTGGGATGGATCAGCGGTGGGACGGACCAGCGGTGCGGCACCGGCGGTGTGGACAACCGCGACCTGGGGGAACGGGCGTCCCGGTGGGGTTGGGCCGCGAGATCACCCGACTGGCGGGCCGTGGCGTGGTGGTCGCTCGGGGTGGCGGGCACGGGTAGGATTCGCCTCGACTCCAACTCCCCTGGGCGGTGGGCACCCGGTCCCCCCGACCCCCCGGTTCGAGGACGTGACCGCATGAACGCACCGGGTTTCGCCCACGAGGCGCTGGTCTACCGCGACGAACCGACCTATGTCGACGCGGCCGCCGGGTTCACCCGTGACGGGGTGCTGGCGGGCGAGGCGGTGTTCGCCGTGTTGCCGCCGCAGGGCACCAAACTGCTGCGCGAGTCGCTGGGCGACCTCGCCGACGAGGTGAGCTACGTCGACGCGTGCGAGGTGGGTCGCAACCCGGCCCGGCTCATCCCGGCGATGCGCGCGCACCTTGCCGAGGTCGGTGATCGCCCGGTCCGCGGCGTCGCCGAGTCGGCGTGGCCGGGGCGCGCCGCCGCCGACCACGCCGAGGTCGTGCTGCACGAGGCCCTGGTCAACCTGGCGTTCGAGGAGGCGACCGCGCTGCGCCTGCGCTGCCTGTTCGACGGCACGGCCCTGCCGCCGGAGTTGCTCGCCGCGGTCGCGCACACCCACCCGGTGGTCACCGACGGCACCCGCGCGGTGAGCCCCGTCTTCGACCACGGCTACGCCCACGACCGGTTCGCCGCGGACCTGCCCGCCCCGGCCGAGGTGAGCGACATGGTCCACTTCTGCCTCGACGACCTGCCCGAGCTGCGCGACCTGGTGGCCGTCCGCGCCAAGCAGTTCGGCCTGCCCCGCGGCCGCGCGCTCGACCTCACCCTCGCCACCAACGAGATCGTCACCAACAGCATCTGCCACGGCGGCGAACGCGGCACCCTGCGGCTGTGGACCGACGGCGACACCCTCGTCTGCGAGATCACCGACAGCGGCCACATCACCAACCCGCTCGTCGGCCGCGTCGCCCCGCTCCCGTCGGTCCAGGGCGGTCGGGGTGTCTGGCTGGCCAACCAGCTCTGCGACCTCGTCACCATCCGCTCCCAGCAGCCGCGGGGCACCTTCGTCCGGCTGCACGTCCGCCGCTGACCTAGCGGTCGACCCCGGCGGGCGCGCCGTCGACGAGCACGGTGGCGCGTTCGGTGTAGAAGCAGGCGAGGCCCGCGATCTTCTGGCTCTCGGGCAGCGGCGAGCGGTAGCTCCACACGAGGTCCTCGTGCAGGGTGCCGTCGACGAGCACGTGCCAGTAGGTGGCCGTTCCCTTGTACGGGCACATGGTCGTGGTGCGGGACGGCCGCAGCAGGTCGAGGCGGATGTCGTGCAGGGGCAGGTAGTACCGGGCGGGCAGACCGGTCTCGAACAGGATCCGGGGTTGGCGCGACGACGCGACCGCGGTCCCGGCGACCTCCACGAGCACGTGCCGGGAGGACGCCAGGACGTCCACCCGCGTGTACGGGTCCCTGGCGTGCACGTAGACCGGTTCGTCCTCCTCGAACCACTCGTCCATCGACTCCCAGGCGACCCGCGCCAGCCCGGCCAGCTCCGGCTCGTCGGCGACCCGCAGAGCCCCGGGCGGCACCAGTTCGGCCCGCACGTCGGCGACGGGGAAGTAGTACGTCGGGTACACCCGCTCCCAGACCAGCCGTGGACGCGGGCAGTCGACGACGAGTGCGCCGTCGCGGTAGGCGCGGACTCGCTTCGGTGACCGTTCGACACGCAGGGGCATGGGGCGAAAGTACCCGCGAGTGGCCGCCCGCACCGGGGCGTGGGAGGTTTCTGTCATGGTCATCAACCCGGGGGTCGGGCCGCGCAAGCACCGCGTCTCGGTGGATGACTGGGCGATGCTCCTGTTGGCGGTGCTCGCCGTCGGCCTCTTGGTCTACCGGGCGTTCTGGCACCCGCCGGTCGAGCAGGTCAGGGTGATCCTCTGGGTCGACCGGGGGCTGTGCGCGGTGTTCGCCGTCGAGTTCCTGTGGCGGTGGGCCGCGGTCGGGTTCACGCGGCGGTTCGTGCTGGTCAACTGGTACGACCTGGTCGGCATGATCCCGGTGGCGCACGTGGCGCTGCGGGCCTTCCGGCTGCTGCGCGTGGTCCGCATCGGCGTGCAGCTGACCCGGCTGCGGCGCCCGGTGGACCGGTCGGTCGGCGAGGAACTGGCGCACCGCGCGATGGCCCGCTTCGGCGGCGTCCTGATCGACGTGGTGAGGAAACCGCTGACCGTGGCCGTGCTGGAGGAGGTCGCCTCCGTCCTGCGCACCGGTCACTACGCGCGGAACCTGGCCAGCGCCCTGGAGGAGAACCGCGCCGAGATCCGCGCCATGGTCCTGGAGAAGATCCGCCAAGACCCCCAGGCCGGACTCCTGCGCCGAGTCCCCTTCCACGACGAGATCGTCGGCTCCGTCACCGACGCCACCCTCCGCGTCCTACTGGAGATGCTCGCCGACCCCCGCACCGACGAACTCATCTCCGACCTCCTCCGCGAGAACATCGAACAAATCCGCACCGCCGTCCACGCCGACGCCCACCGCAACCTCCCCGACCCGGAGCCGCCAGACCGGTGATCGCCGCCACCCGTGTCCCGTGAGCTGCTGCCACCCCTGATCGCTCCTGCGACCACTCGGTGACTGCTGTCCGCACGGACTCTCGGCTGCTGCCACCATGCCCCGTGATCGCCGCCGCCAAGCCTCTGGTGGCTCCCGTGGCGGCTTGGTGGCGCCCTCGGCCGGTTCGTGATCGCTTCTGCGCCCCCGTTGATCGTCACCGTCCCAGGCAGGCGGTCGTTGCCGCGTCAGATCGGGACCGTTGCCGTCGCGGGCCGAGATCGCTGCCACGGGTCCTGATCGCCGCCGCACGGCCCCTGATCACGACGCTCGGTGGCTGCTGCCACCGCGCACCCCCAGGTCGCACCGTGACATCCTTGATCGATGCCACGACGGCCCGGGGCAGCTTTTCGTTCGCTGCCAACTCAGAACCGCGATCACTCCGTCGCGCCCGTGATCGGTGCCGCCCCGGACCGGTGGTCGCTGCGGGGCGGGGCTGTTGCCATCGCAGGTCTCTGTCGTGGTTCTGGTCGTTGCTGCCGCAGGTCGGTGGGCGCTGCCATGATGGTCTGGTGACCGATGAGCGCTTCCACCTGGATCCGGCCATCCACTACCTCAACCCCGGTGCGGTGGGCATCGTCCCCCGGGCGGTCGCTGGGGCCAGGGCGCGGTACGCGTCGCGGGCCGAGAGCAATCCCATGCGGTTCCACCGGGTTGAGACGATTCCGCTGGTGGCGCGGGCCAGGGAGGCGGGGGCTGAGTTCCTTGGCTCCGACGGGATCGTGCTGGTGCGTAACACCACCGAGGCTGTGGCGACCGTCCTCGCGTCCATCCCGTTCGGCGACGGGGACGAGATCCTGGTGTCCGATCACGGTTACCCGACCGCGTTGCTCGCTGCCCAAGACCGGGCCGAGGTGCGGCAGGTGTCGTTCCCGATCACCGCCACCCCCGACGAGGTTGTCGCGGCGTTCGCGGAAGGGCTGCGGCCCACTACCAAGCTGGTGATCGTTGACGCCATCACCTCGATCAGCGCGTTGGTCCTACCGGTCGAGCGGGTCGTGGCGCTGGCCCACGAACATGGCGTGCCGGTGTTGGTTGACGCGGCGCATGTGCCGGGGCATCTGCGGCAGCGGCCCGCGGACACCGGGGCGGACTTCTGGGCGGGCAACTTCCACAAGTGGGCCTACGCGGCGCGGACCACCGCCGCGTTGTACATCGCCGAGCAGTGGCGCGACCGGATCCGGCCCCTGGTGCCGTCTTTCGAGCACCCGCTCGGCTTCCCGCGCTGGTTCGATCACGCGGGCACGTTGGACTACTCGGCGTGGATGGCGTTGCCGGAGGCGTTGGGCTTCTGGCGCGAGGTAGGCGGATGGGATGCCGTTGACGCCAGCGCTCGACTGTTGGACAAGGGCGTCCGGATCGTCGCGGATGCTCTAGGCGCCAACGGACAGGTCGGCTCGCACCACGCGCCCCTGATGCGGTTGGTGCCACTGCCGGAAGGTTGGGTCACCAGCCCCGAGGACGCCCTGGCGTACTACGACGAACTCAGCACCCGCCACAACATCGAGGTGGCCGTGCACTTTTACGGCGGCCAGGGCTACTTCCGCCTAGGTGCCACGATCGCGAACACCGAGGCCGGGTTCGAGGCCCTCGCCGACGCGGTCGCCGAGGGCCGCTAGCGGCGCTACTGCACGCCCTTGCCGGGGTGCGGGATGGAGAACCCGGGCCCCGCGCGCTCCACGCTGTCCACACCGGACACCGCGCGCAGGGCGGCGAACACGCCCGGCTCGGCCGCGCCGGTGATGGTGGCGATCTCCGGCAGGACGCGGTCCACCCGCATCCCGGCCGACTCCAACGCCGCCACCACCGCCGTCAGCCCGCCGAGCGCGCCGTCGTCGACCATCACCAGCACCGGGACACTCACGGAGCCTGCACCACACCAGCACCCACGTCGACCGAGGGTAGCGGCAACCGGCGCGCCGCCTGGTGCAGCCGCGCCCACAGCTCCCACCCGCGCGCCCCGGTGGCCTGCGCGATCAGCGCCGCCACCCCGGCCACGTGCGGGGTCGCCATGCTGGTGCCGCTGATCCGGTTGTGGTTCTTCGGCCGCGGCCACGACGAGTACACGTCCACCCCGGGCGCCACCACGTCCACCGCGCCGACCAGGTCGACCGTGCCGCAGGAGAACCAGCCCAGCGCGGTCGCCACGTCGATCGCGCCGACCGCCAGCACCGACGGGCAGTTCGCCGGGTGCCCGACCGGGTTGATCCGACCCTCCTGCCGCCGCGACTCGTTGCCCGCAGCCGCCACGATCAGCGTGCCCTGCGCCAGCGCCCGGCTCGCCACCCGCTCGTAGGTCTGCGAGTACGGGGTGCCCGGCCGCACCGCCGCGCCCAGCGACATCGACACGACCTGGCAGTTGTTCGACACCGCCCACGCGATGCCGGCCAGGATGCCGCCGTCGGAGCCGGACCCGGCGTTGCTGAGCACCTTGCCCGCGAAGATCTCCGCCTCGTACGCCACCCCGTAGCCCGCGCCGCCGCCCGGTGCCCGCGGCCCGGTCGCCGTGCCGATGCAGTGCGTGCCGTGCCCGTGGCCGTCCGCGACGGTCTCGCCGTCGATGAACGACGCCGTGGTGATCGCCCGGCCAGCGAACTCCGGGTGCTCGGCGTCGAACCCGGTGTCGAGCACCGCGACCCGCACCCCGGCCCCGGTGGCCTTCGACTTGTTCGCGCCGACCGCCTGCAGTCCCCAGGTGAACACCGACTCGTCCACCTGCGGCCCCGGTGCCGCTTCCTCGGCGGCCGCGCTGATCGCGAACACCCGCCGCTCCGCCTCCAGCGCCGCGATCGGCCCCGGCGCGTCCACCGCGCTGGTGAGCGCGGCGAGCTGGTCGGGGTCGGCGGTGACTACCGCGACCCCGAGCCGGTCGAACACCAGCCCGTCCGGACCGGGGAACTCGGCCCCGGCCGCCTCCGCGGTGCTGGCCGTCAGCAGCCCCGCGATCCGGTTCAGCTCGCGCGTGCCCGCCTCGACCGCGCCGTCCTCCAGCAGCACCAGGAACCGACCCGTGGTGCCGTTCTCCTCGTCGGGATTGGTCATCTCCGCCCCTCTCCGCGCACAGGCCCCCTGTACAGGGTGATCGCCAACACCGGGTGGGTGTAACGGGCGTCACACGTTTGGCCCACGGTGTTCGGGTCCGCGCACCGTCCACCCCGTGGCACACACCCGCGGGTGCGGCCGGGACGTTTACTGTCGGAGTCATGCAGACCTGGCAATCCCACCCGGTGCCGCGGGTAGCAGGCACGCCCCGGCCGCTGCGGCTCTACGACACCGCCGCGGGGGAGGTCCGGCCGACGGCCCCCGGCCCGACCGCGACGATGTACGTCTGCGGGATCACCCCCTACGACGCGACGCACCTGGGGCACGCGGCCACCTACCTGGCCTTCGACCTGGTGCACCGGCAGTGGCTCGACAACGGCCACGACGTCCACTACGTGCAGAACGTCACCGACATCGACGACCCGCTGCTGGAGCGGGCCGAGCGCGACCGGGACGACTGGGTGGTGCTCGGCATGCGCGAGACCGCGCTGTTCCGCGAGGACATGGTCGCGCTGCGGGTGCTGCCGCCGCGCGAGTTCGTCGGCGCGGTCGAGTCCATCCCGGAGATCGTCACCGCGGTGGCCAAGCTCATCGCCGACGGCACCGCCTACCGGGTGGACGACCCCGAGTTCCCGGACGTCTACTTCGACCACACCGCGACCGGCCGGTTCGGCTCCGAGTCCAACTACGACGAACCGACGATGAACCGGTTCTTCGCCGAGCGCGGCGGCGACCCGGACCGCGCGGGCAAGCGGCACCCGCTCGACGCGCTGCTGTGGCGCGCCGCGCGCCCCGGCGAGCCCAGGTGGGACAGCGAACTGGGCCCGGGCCGTCCCGGCTGGCACATCGAGTGCAGCGTCATCGCGCTCAACCGGCTCGGGATCACCTTCGACCTGCAGGGCGGCGGGTCGGACCTGATCTTCCCGCACCACGAGTACAGCGCCGCGCACGCCGAGGCGCTGACCGGCCAGCACCCGTTCGCCCGGCACTACACGCACTCGGCGATGATCGCCCTCGACGGCGAGAAGATGTCCAAGTCCCGCGGCAACCTGGTGTTCGTGTCCCGGCTGCGCGCCGACAAGGTCGACCCGATGGCGGTCCGGCTCGGCCTGCTCTCCGGCCACTACCGCCAGGACCGGTCCTGGGCCGACGCCGTGCTCACCGAGGGGCAGGCCAGGTTGGCCCGCTGGCGCGCCGCGGTCGACGCGGCCACCGGCGCCCCCGCCGCGGACGTCATCGCCCGGCTGCGCGACCACCTGGCCGACGACCTGGACACCCCCGGCGCGTTGGCCGCCATCGATGCCTGGGCGAGCCAGGGCGGCACGGACCGGGACGCGCCACAGGCCGTCCGGGACGCTGTGGACGCTCTCCTCGGGATCGCGCTCTAGCGGTTCCCGTGACTCCGGTCCCCTGGCGCGGCACCCGTCGCGTCAGGGGACCGGCTCGTCCCGCGCCCGTCGCCTGCCCAGCAGCAGCACGGCCGAGGTGGACACGAACACCGCGGGCACGACGAAGCCCAGCCAGGACTCGACCTGGTACAGCGGGGTGAACGCCAAAGGTGACACCGCGGCGCCGGTGAACCGCAACGACTGCACCACCGACACCGCTCCCGCCCGGTTAGGACCGTCCCCGCCCAACACCAGCGAGTTGACTCCTGTTAGCACCAACTGCGCCGAGATGCCGGTGAGCGCCCACAGCAGCGCTACCGCGGGCAGCCAGTTCAGCGTCCCCACCAACGCGACCGGCACCGCGCCCGCGACCGACCCGATCAACACCGCGCGCCGACCCCCGATCCGGTCGATCGCCCGCCCCACCGGCCTTGCCGAGAGCAGACCGACCACACCGAACCCGGTCAGCACCAACCCGCGCTCGGCAGCGCTAAGGCCGAAGGTCTCCTCTGCCCGCAAAGCGAGCAATACGGACATACCGCCAAGGCAGGCCCAACCGACCATGGCGAGCCAACCGGCCTTCAGCACGTGGGGCCGCCACGCCGACCGCAACGTCGAGTGGGTGCGCTGCGGTTCGCGCATCTGCTCCGGCAAGCCCGCCAGCGCCAGACCCGCCGACACGACCGCGACCCCCGCGAACGCCCACCGCCAGTCGACCTCCGCGGCCACCCCGCCCAGCAGCGGCGCGCTGGTCTGCCCAGCGGCCTGCAACGACGCGTAGAGGCCCAGCGCCCGCCCCAGCCGCTCCGGGGGCGTCACGGTCGCGATGGCGGCCAGCAGCAGGGGAGTGGTGAACGCGTTCGCCCCGCCCTGCACGGCCCGCGCGGCGAGGAACTGCGGGTAGGTCGAGGCCAGCGCGCAGGCCGCCGACGACACGACATACACCAGGTACGCGACCCGCACGCTGCGCCCGGCGCCCCACCGGGCCCCCAGCGTGCCGGAGAACAGCATCAACGCCGCGAACGGCACCAGGTACGCCGTCAGCGAGTACGACGCGACCTGCGTCGACACCCCGAAGTCGGCCCCCAGTTCCGGCAGCATCGAGGTGGTGATGCCGCCCGCGAACGGACCGAGGAACCCGCCCGCGTACAGCGCGACGGTGACGCCGCGGTTCACACCCCGGTCGGCCCCGGGCCTGACCCGCCGCGGCCGGGACCGGGCCTGCGCCTGCGCAGGTAGCGCTCGAACTCGGCGGCGATCACGTCACCGCTGGTCTCGTTGAGGGTGTCCTCGGCGTCGCCGCGCTCCTCGAGGGCGCGCACGTAGTTGCGCACGTCCTCGTCCTCCTCGGCCATCTCGCTGACCGTCTGCTGCCACTCCTCGGCCTGGTCGGGCAGCGTGCCGAGCGGCACCTCCACGTCCAGCACCTCCTCCACGCGGTGCAGCAGCGCCAGCGTCGCCTTGGGCGAGGGCGGCTGCGACACGTAGTGCGGCACCGCGGCCCAGATCGAGATCGCGGGCACCCCGGCCCGCACGCAGGCGTCCTGCAGCACCCCGACGATCCCGGTCGGGCCCTCGTAGCGCGAGCGCTCCAGGCCGAAGCGGGCCGCCGAGGTCGCGTCGTAGGCGGTGCCGGTCACCGGGACCGGGCGGGTGTGCGGGGTGTCGGCCAGCAGCGCGCCCAGCGTCACCACCGTGGTGATGTTGAGCTCCTCGATGTGGCCGAGCAGCTCCGCGCAGAACTTGCGCCACCGCATGTTCGGCTCGATGCCGTGCACCAGCACGACGTCCCGGTTGGACCCAGGCGGCCTGCACAGGTACAGCCGGGTCGTCGGCCACTCCACCCTCCGCGTGACACCGTCCACCATGCGCACGGTCGGCCTGGTCACCTGGAAGTCGTAGTAGTCGTCCGGGTCGATCTCCAGCAGCGGGCTCGCGTCCCAGGTCAGCTGCAGGTGCTCGATCGCGGTGCTGGCCGCGTCGCCCGCGTCGTTCCAGCCCTCGAACGCCGCGACCAGCACGGGGTCGACGAGTTCCTGCCGCGCCGTCGGCTCGCGGTCGGGCGCCATCTGCTGGTGGTCCGGGTCGGTCACCCGGCAAGCCTACGGCTAGGGGGTCGGCGGCGGAGATCGTAGGCTGGGAGATCGCGGGCCGGGGATCGTAGGCTGGGGTGGTGCCGCGACGCCGCGGCCGGACCCGGGCCGCCGCCCGGCGCGCCGCGACGTCGCACGAGTGGAGCACGCCAGTGACCGGACCGTCCACAGTGGATGGCCTGCCCGCCGCGGTCCTGTGGGACATGGACGGCACCCTGCTCGACTCGGAGAAGCTGTGGGACATCCCGCTGCGCGAGTACTCGCTGAAGCTGGGCACCCCGCTGGCGGCCGAGACCAGGACCGCGATGGTCGGCAGCAACGTCCCCACCAGCATGGGGCTGCTCTTCGGCGGCATCGGCGTGGTGCCGACCGAGGCCGACATCCGCGAGGCCATGGGCTGGATCAACGCCCGAATGCGGGAGCTGTTCGCGACCAGGCTGGAGTTCCGGCCGGGCGCGCCGGAGGCGCTGCGCGCGGTGCGGGCCACCGGGCTGCCGGTCGCGCTGGTCACCTCCACGGAGCGTGAGCTGACCGAGGTGGCCCTGCACACCCTCGGCCGCGACCACTTCGACGTCACCGTGTGCGGCGACGAGGTCGACGGCCGCAACAAGCCGCTGCCCGACCCGTACCTGCGGGCGGCCGCCCTGCTCGGCGTCGACCCGGCCGCCTGCCTGGCGATCGAGGACTCGCCGACCGGCACCACCTCGGCCGTCGCCGCCGGGTGCGTCGTGCTGGTCGTGCCCTGCGAGGTCCCGGTGCCGGACGGGCCGCGCCGGGTGCCGCGCACGTCCCTGGTCGGCCTGGACGCCGACGTCCTGCGGGCGGTCATGGCCGCCGGGTGAGGTGGTTTCACCCCGGGGGGTGCCTGGTGGCAGGATCGTCCGGCGTGAAGACCTTCGACCAGCTGTTCGCCGAGCTCACCGACCGCGCCACCACCAGGCCGGAGGGCTCCGGCACGGTCCGCGCGCTCGACGACGGCGTGCACGCGCAGGGCAAGAAGGTCCTCGAGGAGGCGGGCGAGGTGTGGATCGCCGCCGAGTACCAGACCGACGCGCAACTGGCCGAGGAGATCTCCCAGCTGCTCTACCGCGTCCAGGTCCTGATGCTCGGCCGCGGCCTCACCCTCGACGACGTCTACAAGTACCTCTAGTCGGCCCGGTCCAGCGCCGACTCCTCGCCGGGGTCGGGCTCGGGCCAGCCCGGGTACCGCGGCGGGGTACCACCGAACTCCGGGCAGTGCGCCTGGTGCGAGCACCACCCGCAGAGCTTGCTCTTGTTCGGCCGGAAGTCCCCGGTCCGGCCCGCGCGCAGGATCGCCGCCCAGATCGCGTCCAGCGTCCGCTCGAACCGCGCCAACTCGGCCTCGTCCGGCGTGTAGGCCAGCGACTGCCGGTCGGCCAGGTACATCAACCGCAACTGCCTGGGCACCTCACCGCGCAACCGCCACACGGCCAACGCGTAGAACTTCATCTGGAACAGCGCCTTGGCCTCCCCGATCTCCCTCGGCGCCGCCCCGGTCTTGTAGTCCACCACCCGGATCTCCCCGGTCGGCGCCACGTCCAACCGGTCGATGTACCCGCGCAGCAGCACCCCCGAGGGCAACTCGGTCTCCACCAGCAGCTCACACGCGTCCGGCTGCAACCGCCGCGGGTCCTCCAACTCGAAGTACCCGTCGATCAACCCCTCCGCCGACGCCAGCCACTCACCGGGGTCCTCACCCTCGGCGAAGATCTCACCGAGCCCGGGCTGCTCCGCCAGCATCTCGTCCCAGGTCGGCGCGAGCAGCCCCCGCGCGGTACCGGGCACCCGCTCGGCAGCGGGCAGGGCGTAGAGCCGCTCCAGGACGGCGTGCACGACCGTGCCGCGCACCTGGGCCTTGGTGGGGGTCTCGGGCAGCCGGTCGACGGCACGGAAGCGGTAGAGCAGGGGACACTGCTTGAAGTCACCCGCGCGGGAGGGGGAGAGTGCGGGCCTGCGCCTGCCAGACCCACGCACGGGCTGTTCCGCTGTGCCCTTTGGCTCCGCTGCGCTCTCTGGCTCCGCAGTGGCCCCTGGCTCCGCAGTGCCTCTTGGCTCCGCTGCGCTCCCTGGCTTCGCTGTGCCCCCTGGCTCCGCAATGACCTCGGCCGCCTGGACCGGAATGGGCTCGGTGTCCGTCGCCATGACCGCCAACCCTAGTGTCGACCACCGACAGTCCTAGACACCGCACTGCGCGCAGGCGCCCAGCAAGGCCGCCAGCCCCACACGAACGCTGTTCTCCACCCGGCCCCCACAGACGTTGGCCCTACGCGCCCCTCACAGGCATTGGCCTCCACCCGGCCTTCACAAGCGTTGGCCCACACGCGCCCCCGAACAACGTTGGCCCCCACGCGCTCCTCGGATCCGCTGGTGCCAACCCTGCTCGATGGGGCGGACTTGTTTTGTGTGGGGGAGCAGTGCCAGTAGCGTCGTCCACGCGGCAGGGCCTGCTTTTCGGCCCCTGCTTTGTGGTTCTGCCACGGGTGCTGTCGGGGCCCCGCGCAAAACAAGTTCGCCGCATCGAGCAAAGCTCGAAACTCGCGCCCCACCGCAATGCCGCAGGCGAGCCGTTGACCGTCGATGGCGCAGCCGAGCACGAGAGCCGGATCCCCCCAGCTCAAGATCAAACCGCCCACGGCAGCCCCCGATATACAGCTTACCGAGCAGCACCGACAGAACCGGCCGCCCGAGCAACCACCCTGTGGACAACCAGGACAACCAGTCACCCGGTGGGGATCACCCCCGTCCCACACCGGGCCGGATAGGCTGGGTGGGGTGACGGGTACCACACATCAACTCCCTGCCGCAGGCGGTGGGTTGTTGCTGTTCCGCTACAGCGGTGTACCAGTCGTGCTGGCCCCGTCCTGGTGGATCGGGGCGTTGGCGGTGGTGGTGTTCTACGCGCCCTTGGTCGGGAACCTGATGCCTGGGGCGTCAATGGTGACCTCGGTCCTGCTGGCGTGTGCGTTCGCCGTTCTCCTTGGTGCGTCGGTGCTGGCACATGAGCTCGGGCACTGCGTGGTGGCGCTCCGACTCGGTTTGCCGGTGCGCAGGTTGCGGTTGTTCCTGCTCGGGGGGCTCTCCGAGATCGCCAAGACCCCGCGCAGGCCGGTGCACGAGGGTGTGGTTGCCGCGGCTGGGCCCGCGGTGTCGATCGTGCTCGCGGGTGGGTGCGGGTTGGCGTTGCTGGCCATCCCGGCCGGTGGGCCGGTGTGGTTGCTGGTGCTCGAGTGCGCTTTCGCCAACACCGCCGTTGCCGTGTTCAACCTGCTGCCCGGGCTCCCGCTCGACGGTGGGCGGATGCTGCGCGCGGGTGTGTGGGCGCTCACCGGTCGCCGGGGCGCTGGGACCAGGGCCGCCGTGGTCGGTGGGTGGGCCGTCGCGGGGTTGTTGGTCGCGTGGGCGCTGTGGGGGGTTCTCGAGCAGAGCCCGGACCGGTGGCTGCGGCTGGGTGTCTGCGTGCTCACCGCCTGGTTCGTGGTCGCGGGCGCGGGTGGGGAACTGGCGGCTGAGCAGCGTCGTGGATGGCCGGAGGGGCTACTGCTGTCCGACGTGGTGCGGCCCGTGCTGCAGTTGCCCGCCGAGAGTCCGGTCGCCGACGCGCTCGCCGCCGCGGCTGGTAGGGGAGTGGTGCTGGTCCGCGCCGACGGTGTCGCGGCCGGGTTGCTCGACGAGATCGCCGCCAGGGAACTCGCCGCGCACTCGCCGTTCGCGCCCGCCGAGCACGCCGCCGAGCCCATCCGGCCCGAGTCGGTGCTGCTGGCCTCCGAACCGGGCGAGGAGATCGCCGAGCGGGTCCTGGAGACCCCGGCCTGGCAGTTCGTGGTCGTCGACGACGAGGGGCGCCCGTCCGGGGTGCTGCGCCGCGAGGACCTGCACGCCGCGCTGCGCGACCACGGGGCCCGCTGACCGGGGTGGGTGCCCGCCCGGGTGACCCGCTCTGCGACCATCTCCTGTCGGTTCAGGCACGGCAGGAGGGCGAGGTCCGGGTGTCGGCACGCAAGGTCAGCGGTCCGTTCGAGGCGGGGGACCGGGTTCAGCTCACCGACCCCAAGGGCAGGCACTACACGCTCGTGCTCGAGGCGGGCGAGAAGTACCACACCCACCGCGGCGCCCTCGCCCACGACGACATCATCGGGCAGCCGGAGGGCTCGGTCGTCAGCTCCGTCGCCGGTACCGCCTACCTGGCGCTGCGCCCGCTGCTGGCCGACTACGTGCTGTCCATGCCGCGCGGGGCCCAGGTCATCTACCCCAAGGACGCCGCGCAGATCGTCATGCACGGCGACATCTTCCCCGGCGCCAGGGTGTTGGAGGCCGGTGCGGGCTCCGGCGCGCTCACCTGCTCGCTGCTGCGCGCGGTCGGCCCCACCGGCACCGTGATCTCGCACGAGATCCGCGCCGACCACGCCGAGCACGCCGAGCGCAACGTCGTGCAGTTCTACGGCGAGCACCCGCCGAACTGGTCGCTGACCGTCGGCGACCTCGCCGACCACACCGGTGAGGTCGACCGGGTCATCCTGGACATGCTCGCCCCGTGGGACGTGCTGCCCACGGTCGCGAAGAACATCATCCCCGGCGGCGTCCTGGTGGTCTACGTGGCCACCACGACCCAGCTGTCGCGGGTCGCGGAGGCGCTGCGCGAGCAGACCTGCTGGACCGAGCCGTACGCCTGGGAGACCCTGGTCCGCCCGTGGCACTCGGTCGGCCTCGCGGTCCGGCCGGAGCACCGGATGATCGGGCACACCGCGTTCCTGATCACCGCCCGCAGGCTGGCCGACGGCGTGGTCACCCCGCGCCCGCAGCGGCGCCCCAGCAAGGGCTGAGCACACGGCGAGGGCCGGTGGGATAACCCACCGGCCCTCTTCGCCTACCTGTCCGGGGACCGTCTTACAGGGACACGCACCAGCCCTTGGACTTCTTCTCGAACACGATCGGGAAGTCGATGGGCGCGCTGCCCATGACCGTCACCTGGGTGTCGACCTTGCCGTTGCTGTCGCCGTAGGTCTCCGGCTCGCCGACCACGGTCACCTTGCCGCCGTTGGGGGCGACGCTGGTGTACATGATCCCCGCGTCGGTGCCGGAGCAGGTCAGCGCCTTCGCGGTCGCCTCGTCCTTGGCGTTCACCGCGTCGGCGTACTTCGCGCCAGCCGCCTTGAGGTCCTCGCCACCGCCGCCGGTCCCGCCGCCGTCCGCGGTCGTGGTGGTCGGCCGCTTGGTGGTGGTCGTCTCGTCGTCGGTGGTGGTCTTGGGCGCCTTCTTCGTCGTGGTGGTGCTGGAGGTCGTCTCACCACCACCGCCCCCCGGCGACGCCGAGTTGCCGCTGTCCTTGTTGAGCAGGAAGTACAGGCCGACGCCACCGCCGCCGAGCACGAGCACGGCGATCACCACGATGGCGATGATCTTGCCGCTGCCCTTCTTCGGCGGGCCGCCCGCGGGCTGGCCGTAGCCGCCGTAGGGCTGCTGCTGGCCGTACGGGTCCTGGCCGAACTGCTGCGGCTGCTGCTGCTGCTGCTGCCCGTAGTACGGCTGCTGCTGCTGGCCGTACGGGTCCTGCTGGGGCTGCTGGCCGTAGGGGTCCTGGCCGAACTGCTGGGGCTGCTGCGGCTGCTGCTGGGCGTACGGGTCGTGCTGGTAGGGCGGTTGCTGGCCGTAGGGGTCGGGCTGCTGCCCGTAGGGTCCCGGCTGCTGCGGTGGGTAGGTCATAAGTGGTCCCCGGCTCGTGCTGGCGAAATGGCGGTCTCAGGCTGTCTGCGGTCGGTCTGCGCGTTCTCGGTCGGTGCCCCGGTCAGGCCGCCTCCTCGCCGCAGAACCGCCACTCGCCGGTCTCCTTGACGATCTTGATCTTGATGCTGGCGTCCTTGCTCGTCCCGTCCTTGCTCAGCACCAGGTCGATGACCGCGGTCGCGGAGTTGCCCGACACCGTCGGCTCGCCCTTCGCGGTCGCGGTGATGTCGAACGGCGCCAGCTCCGACTCCAGCTTGGCCGTGTCGGTGCCGTACTTGTCCTTGTACGCGTCGCAGGCGCTCTCGGTGACCGACGAGAAGCTCTTCGACTCGTACGCCGCGAGGTAGTCGTCCACGACCTCCTGCGGACCGGAGGTGTCCGGCTCCGCCTTGGTCGTGGTGGTCGGCTCGTCGGTCGCCGACTTCTTGGTCGAGGTCTTGGGCGCGCTGGTGGTGGTGCCGCCACCGCCCCCTGCGTCGCTCTTGCCGCCCTTGGTCAGGAAGTACACCCCGACCCCGGCGCCGCCGAGCACCAGCACCGCGATGATGACGATCGCGACGATCTTGCCGGTGTTGTTCGGCTTGGGCGGCTGCCCGCCACCGCCGGGGAACCCGCCGAGCCCCTGGTAGCCGCCCTGCTGCGGGAACTGGCTGGTCTGCGGGTACTGCTGCCCCGGCTGCGGTGGCTGGTTCCCGTAGCCGCCGGGCTGCTGCGGCTGCTGGCCGTAGGGCCCTGGCTGCTGCGGAGGGTAGGTCATCGTCGTCCTGACTTCCGGGTGGACTGCGCTTGTCCGTTGGCTGCCGCGCCTCGCGGCCGACGCGGAGGTAGACGGTCGGGACCGCCGCCGCGTTCCACCGCCGACGGTATCCCGTGACGGCGCCACCATGGTATTGGCCACTCGGCGCCGGACCGGCCCGCCCCACCCCCGGCGCAGGCCACGATCGGGTGACGAACCGGGCACGGCTCAGCCGCGACCGATCCGGTCGACGCACCACGCGTCGGCGCGCTTGCGCAACTGCAACCGGATCTTGGTCTCCCGGCCGCCGATGGACGCGGTGAACTCGCCGACCGCGGTGTCGCCGTTCTCGGTGACGTTGGTGACCGAGGTGTCGGTGATCTGGACGTCGCGGTCCTCGTCGATCTCCTTCTGGGTGGTCTTGTCGTCCTCGTCGCACATGAGCTTGTTGAACGCCTCGGCGTCGCGGTCCTGCACCGCGGCGATGAACGCCTCGGTCGTGCCGCGCGGCGACCCGGTGCCGTCGCCGCTGAGCACCAGGATCAGCGTGACGACGACGCCGATCACCAGCAGGCCGCCACCGGCGAGCAGCAACGGCGTGGTGTTGCGCCGCCGCGGGCCGTAGGTCTGGCCGTACGGGTTCGGGTAGCCGCCCGGCTGCTGCGGGTAGCCACCCGCCGGGGGGACCTGGCCGTACGGCGCCTGCTGGTACTGCTCCTGCTGGAACTGGTGAGCCGGGTACTGCTGCCCGGGGTACGGCTGGCCCGGGTACGCCTGCCCGCCCGGGTACTGGGGGTGCCCCGCGGCGGGGTCCGCGCCGGGCTGACCGGGCGCGAACTGCCCGAATGGTGGGACGTTCGGCTGCTGCCCGGGAGGTTGCGCAGAGTGAGGACCCGGCTGCGGGTACTGGCCTGGCGCGGGCTGCGGCGGGTACGGGTCGTGCGCGGCGTACGGGGTCTCGCCCTGCGGCGGCTGCACCGGGTCGGGTTCCTGGCCGGGGAAGCTGCCCGAGGGCAGGAACTGGGTCTGCCCGGGGAACGCCGGTTGGTATCCGCCCTGGTCAGGCTGCTGGCCGGGCTCCTGCGGCTGTCCTTCGAACGGATCACGCGGCGGTTGGGTCATGGTCCCCGGGCTCTCGTGCGAGTGGAGTGTGCGGTTGGGAGTGATCGCCCCCGGGCGATCGTGCCGGTGATCGTGTCACGGCGCCGCACGCGGCCGGGCCGGACCCGCTGCCGAGGGCCCCGGGCGCCGGTCACCACCCGGGTCTGGTAACACCAGCCGTGCTGACGCGACACTCCGGTTCACACCCGCGCGGTCGGCCTAGCGCGTGGACGCACGGTGACGCCCGTCCGGTTCCCGCGAGTACCGGGATGGCGGACGGGGTGCGGCCAAGCGAGTGTCACGCGGGTGTGACACGCAAGTTCCGACATGTCGATGCTCTGTCCTTGTCGGTGATCGCCGGTACCGTAGGGGTACGAGTTCGGGAGGAGGTGCCGACATGCAGCACGATCGTCCCGGCAGTCGGCCAGAGAACGCCGACGGTGAGCACGGAGGCGTGGTGGACCCTGGGCGCGAGCGCCCCGAGGTGTCCGAAGCCGCGCAGATCCGCTTCCTCGAGGAGGAAGTCGCTCTGCTTCGCCGGAAACTGACGGAATCGCCACGGCATTCGCGGCTGCTCGAGCAGCGGCTCGCGGAGGCGACCGAGCGGGTGAACCAGCTCACCGAGCGGAACACCAAGCTGGTCGACACGTTGCGGGAGGCCAGGAGCCAGCTGCTAGCGCTGCGCGAAGAGGTCGACCGCCTCGCCCAACCGCCCAGCGGCTACGGCGTGTTCCTGGTAGGCCACGACGACGGCACTGTGGACGTGTTCACCGCGGGCCGCAGGATGCGGGTGTCGGTGTCGCCCGCGGTGGACGGTGCCGCTCTGCGGCGCGGGCAGTCGGTTCGGCTCAACGAGGCGCTCACGGTCGTCGAGGGCGGCGGCTTCGAGCGCACCGGTGAGGTGTCCACGTTGCGCGAGCTGCTCGTCGCCGACGGCGAGGAGGTGGCCACCAGGGCGCTGGTCGTCGGGCACGCCGACGAGGAGCGCGTGGTGTGGCTGGCCGACCCGCTGACCGAGGCGCCGCTCAAGCCGGGTGACTCGCTGCTGGTGGACGGCAAGTCCGGCTACGCCTACGAGCGGGTGCCCAAGGCCGAGGTGGAGGACCTGGTCCTGGAGGAGGTGCCCGACGTCGACTACACCGACATCGGTGGCCTGTTCCGGCAGATCGAGCAGATCCGCGACGCGGTGGAGCTGCCGTTCCTGCACAAGGACCTGTTCGCCGAGTACGAGCTGCGCCCGCCCAAGGGCGTGCTGCTCTACGGCCCGCCCGGCTGCGGCAAGACGCTGATCGCCAAGGCGGTGGCCAACTCCCTGGCCAAGAAGGTGGCCGCGGCGCGCGGGGACCACGCGCCCAAGGACGCCAAGTCGTACTTCCTCAACATCAAGGGTCCCGAGCTGCTCAACAAGTTCGTCGGCGAGACCGAGCGGCACATCCGGCTGATCTTCCAGCGGGCGCGCGAGAAGGCGTCCGAGGGCACCCCGGTGATCGTGTTCTTCGACGAGATGGACTCGATCTTCCGCACCCGCGGCAGCGGTGTCTCCTCCGATGTG
The DNA here is from genome assembly GCF_003663795.1 of Actinokineospora cianjurensis. Classification (NCBI taxonomy): domain Bacteria; kingdom Bacillati; phylum Actinomycetota; class Actinomycetes; order Pseudonocardiales; family Pseudonocardiaceae; genus Actinokineospora; species Actinokineospora cianjurensis. The sequence goes on along the minus strand of NZ_RCDD01000002.1, from coordinate 745,357 downwards.
GAGACCACCATCGTCCCGCAGTTGCTCAGCGAGATCGACGGTGTGGAGGGCCTGGAGAACGTCATCGTCATCGGGGCGTCCAACCGGGAGGACATGATCGACCCGGCCATCCTGCGACCGGGCAGGCTGGACGTGAAGATCAAGATCGAGCGGCCGGACGCGGAGGCGGCGCGCGACATCTTCTCCAAGTACCTCACCACCAACCTGCCCATCCACGCCGACGACCTCGCCGAGTTCGGCGGCGACAAGCGGGTGTGCATCGACGCGATGATCCAGCACACCGTGGAGCGGATGTACGAGGAGACCGAGGACAACCGCTTCCTGGAGGTCACCTACGCCAACGGGGACAAGGAAGTCCTGTACTTCCGCGACTTCAACTCCGGCGCGATGATCCAGAACATCGTGGACCGGGCGAAGAAGGCCGCCATCAAGTCCGTGTTGGAGACCCGCCAGGCCGGACTGCGGGTGCAGCACCTGCTCGACGCCATTGTGGACGAGTTCGCCGAGAACGAGGACCTGCCCAACACGACCAACCCCGACGACTGGGCGCGGATCTCGGGCAAGAAGGGCGAGCGCATCGTCTACATAAGGACACTGGTCACCGGCAAGAACCAGGAGTCCGGGCGGGCGATAGACACCGCGACGAACACGGGCCAGTACCTCTAGGCACTGGCGGTAGTCAGATCGGTCCCCGGTGGGCCCCGACCACGCGGTCGGGGCCCACCGCCGTGTACGGACCACCCCAGCCAAGACCATCGCACCCAGCGGTGACCGCGGCCCGACCACGGGGTGAACCGACGGCCACGGAGCCTCGACGAAGTCGGGGGCGGGGACCGGGGGAGGATCGGCACCGCGGCGGGGGAAGGGGCCCGACCACCCGATACGGTCGTGGTGATCACTCCCGTATCCCCCGGAAGGACGACCGTTGCCCCGGGTCCGCGCCCTGGCGCTCGTCGCCGCGCTCCCCATCGCCGCGCTCGCGGCCTGTTCGGACCGCCCGAACGACCTGTACACCTACTACGACGACCCCACCTCGGCCTCGGCGGTGACCGGCGAGGTCGCCGCGCCGCCACCGGTGTCCACCTCGGCCGCGCTCACCGAGACCAGCCGCGTGCGGGCGCCCGCCGAACTCGCCACCGGGGCGTTGATGCGCCAGTCCGACCTGGTCGCCGAGGAGGTCGTGGCCGATCAGGCGGGGGCGGCGCCGGTGACGACGCTCCCGGATTGCGGCATCGACCTGGGCGCGGGTACCGCCAAGCAGGCGACGTGGGCCTACCCGAGCGGCGCGAGGTTGCGCCAGGTCGTGGTGTTCAGCACCGGCACCGCTGACGCCGCCGACGTCGTCGCGGCCGCCCGCTCGGAGCTGACCTGCAAGACGTTCAAGGTCGCCGGGACCACCTTCCAGCTCGACAAGACCCTCACCCTCCCCGAGTTACCCGACACCGACGACCAGGTCGCCTGGTGCGCCACCACCCAGACCAAGTCGTCCTGCACCGTCGTGGTGGCCGCCGACCGCCTCCTCACCGCCATCACCGTCGAGGCGGGCACCCCCGCCCGCGCGAAAACCGCCATCGCCCGAGTAGCCCCCACCGCCGCCAAAGCCCTCACCCGCGGCGCCTGAACCACTCCTCGACCGCCAGTCGACCGTCGGGGATGAACGGCCACGACGGGTCCGCCAGCCGGGCGCGCAGGTCGTCGAGCGGCAGCCACCAGCCCTCGGCGACCTCCGACTCCTGCGGCACCACCTGGCCGTCCCAGCGGGCCTCGTAGGCCCACAGGTGTTCTCGCACCGGCGCCCGGCCAGGCAGGTCGAACTCGGCGGTCAGGCGGAAGAGCGGTGTCAGCGGCACCCCGGCGACGCCGAGTTCCTCGGCCAGTTCCCGCTCCGCGCACTCGTCCGGTGACTCCCCGGCGGCCACCACGCCGCCTGCCCAGCAGTCGTGCGTGCCGGGGAAGACGTCCTTGGTGTCGGTGCGGCGGTGCACGTACACGCGCTCACCGTCCCCGGAGCGCACCAGCACCGACGAACACGCGTGCCACAGCCCCTCGGCCCGCACCGCGGCCCTGGAGACCTCGCTGATGACCGACCCCGCCGCGTCGTAGTGCGCCACCATCTCCACGGGATTCACCGTAGCGGCGGTGTGGGGGCGGGCGGCGGGAGAAAGTGCTACCGCCCCCGTAGGCTGGACTCATGCGGCGGATCATGGGAACCGAGGTCGAGTACGGCATCGCGGTGCCGGGCGACGCGACGGCGAACCCGGTGTTGACATCGACCCAGGTCGTGCTGGCCTACGCCGCGGCGGCGGACATCCCGCGCGCGCGGCGGGCCAGGTGGGACTACGAGGTGGAGTCGCCGCTGCGCGATGCGCGGGGGTTCGACCTGGGGGTGCCCGGGATGGGGCCCGCCGATCCCGACGTGGAGGACCTGGGCGCGGCGAACGTCATCCTCACCAACGGGGCCCGCCTCTACGTCGACCACGCGCACCCGGAGTACTCCGCGCCCGAGGTCACCAACGCCAGGGACGCGGTCATCTGGGACAAGGCGGGGGAGCGGGTGATGGAGGAGGCCGCGCTGCGCGCCGCCACCGTGCCCGGCCAGCCCCGGTTGCAGCTCTACAAGAACAACATCGACAACAAGGGCGCCAGCTACGGCACCCACGAGAACTACCTGATGGCCCGCGGCACCCCGTTCGTGTCGGTCATCGGCGGTCTCACCCCGTTCTTCGCCTCCCGGCAGGTCGTCTGCGGGTCCGGTCGGGTCGGTGTCGGTGCCTCCGGCGACGGCGCGGGCTTCCAGCTCTCGCAGCGCGCCGACTACATCGAGGTCGAGGTCGGCCTGGAGACCACCCTCAAGCGCGGCATCATCAACACCCGCGACGAGCCGCACGCCGACGCCGACAAGTACCGGCGGCTGCACGTGATCATCGGCGACGCGAACCTGGCCGAGACGTCGACCTACCTCAAGGTCGGCACCACCGCGCTGGTGCTCGACCTGATCGAGGCGGGCATCCGGTTCGACCACCTCAAGCTCGCCGACCCGGTCCGCGCGGTGCACGTGCTCAGCCACGACCCGACGCTGAAGGCGACCGTCGAGCTGGCCAACGGCCGCAAGTTCACCGGCATCGACATCCAGCAGGCGTACCACGAGCTGGTCTCCGAGCACCTGGACCGGGTCGACCCGGACCGGGTCGGGCTCGACGTGCTGCGCACCTGGGGCGACATCCTCGACGCGCTGCGCCGCGACCCGATGGAGACCGCGGACCGGCTCGACTGGACCGCGAAGCTGCGGCTGCTGGAGGGCTTCCGGGCCCGCGACGGCCTGGCCTGGTCCTCGCCCCGGCTGCAACTGGTCGACCTGCAGTACTCCGACGTGCGGCTGGACAAGGGCCTCTACAACCGGCTGGTCGCCCGCGGCTCGATGAAGCGGCTGGTCACCGAGGAGGAGGTCCGCTCGGCCATCACCAGCCCGCCGCAGGACACCCGCGCCTACTTCCGCGGCCGCTGCCTGGAGCGCTACCCCAGCGCCATCGCGGCCGCCTCGTGGGATTCGGTGATCTTCGACCTCGGCCGCGAGTCGCTGGTGCGCATCCCCACCCTCGAACCGCTGCGCGGGACGAAAGCCCACGTGGGAGCGCTCCTGGACGCCGCGAACACCGCCGAGGAGCTGGTCGACGCGCTGACCGGGGCGGCCAAGCGCTGAGCCGGTCGATCATGCCTGCGGCGCGGCCCGCGACGAAAGCCGCTCCGGATCGGTAGTGTTCTCAGGTAGGGCCCCAGTTCCACACCGGGAGGCGACATGTCCCAGGAGCAGACGCAGCGCCAGGGCGGCGGAGACGGCGACGACGGCGTCGACGACACCACCGCGGCCGGGCAGGAGCGCCGGGAGAAGCTCGGCGACGACACCGACGCCATCCTCGACGAGATCGACGACGTCCTCGAGGAGAACGCCGAGGACTTCGTTCGCGCGTACGTGCAGAAGGGCGGCGAGTAGGGGCCCGGCAGGCCCCCGCCCGCTTCGAGTCCCGACCCGCGACAGGATTGAAAGAAGGCATGGAACACACCTCGTCCCGAGGGCAGCTGGGTGCCTCGCTCCCGGCCGCCTACCTGTCGGCAGGAACCTCGTCGTTCACCGATTTCCTGCGCTCGCAGGCCCCCGACCTGCTGCCGGGTGGCCGCGGCGGGCGCGACCAGCGGGGTGCCCCTGCCGCGGTGCCGGTGGACGCCGCCCCGCACGGCACCACGATCGTGGCGCTCACCTTCGCCGGTGGCGTGCTCATCGCGGGTGACCGGCGGGCGACGGCGGGCAACCTGATCGCGCAGCGGGACATCGAGAAGGTGTTCATCACCGACGACTACTCCTCGGTGGGCATCGCGGGCACCGCGGGCCTGGCCGTGGAGATGGTCCGGCTCTACACGGTGGAGCTGCGCCACTACGAGAAGATCGAGGGCGTCCAGCTCTCCCTCGACGGCAAGACCAACAAGCTGGCCAGCATGGTGCGCGGCAACCTCGACGTCGCGCTGGCGGGCCTGGCGGTGCTGCCGCTGTTCGTCGGCTACGACATCGACGCCGCCGACCCCGCGCGGGCAGGCCGGATCGTGTCCTACGACATCACCGGCGGCCGCTACGAGGAGCGCGCGGGCTTCCACGCCATCGGCTCCGGGTCGATGTTCGCCCGTTCCGCGCTCAAGAAGCTCTACCAGCCCGACGGCGACCGCGACGCGGCGCTGCGCGCGGCCGTGGAGGCGCTCTACGACGCCGCGGACGACGACTCGGCGACCGGTGGGCCCGACATGGCCCGCGGCATCTACCCGAGCATCGCCACCATCACCGCCGACGAGGGCGCGGTGCGGGTGACCGAGCAGGAGGCGGCGTCCGTCGCCGCCGCCGTGGTCGCCGAGCGCGCCGACCGGCCGCGCGGCTAGTCCCGTTGTCCCCTCGCCGACCAGCACCGAAGGAGCCCGCCCCGTGACGATGCCGTTGTACGCCTCGCCCGAGCAGCTGATGCGCGATCGCTCGGAGTACGCCCGCAAGGGCATCGCCCGGGGTCGCAGCGTCGTCGCGCTCAAGTACGCCGACGGGGTGCTGTTCGTCGCCGAGAACCCGTCGGCGACGCTGCACAAGGTCTCCGAGATCCACGACCGGATCGGCTTCGCCGCCGCCGGTCGCTACAGCGAGTACGAGAGCCTGCGCCGCGGCGGGATCCGGCACGTCGACCTGTGGGGCTACTCCTACGACCGCAGGGACGTCTCGGCCAGGCAGTTGGCCAACGTCTACGCGCAGACCCTCGGCACGATCTTCACCGAGCAGGTCAAGCCGATGGAGGTCGAGGTCTGCGTCGCCGAGGTCGGCGCGACCGCCGCGCAGGACCAGCTCTACCGGCTCACCTACGACGGCTCGATCGTCGACGAGCCGCAGTTCCTGGTCATGGGTGGGCAGACCGAGCCGATCGTGGCGTCGCTGAAGGAGAACTACACCGACGCGCTGCCGATCGCCGACGCGGTCAAGCTGGCGCTGCGGGCCTTCGGCGCCGGGTCGACCGCGGCCCCCAACGGCGCGGGTACCGAGGCAGGCCCCGGCATCGAGAAGCTGGAGGTCGCGGTGCTGGAGCGGCACCGCCCGCTGCGCGCGTTCCGCCGCGTCCAGGGCGCCGCGCTGACCGCGCTGCTGCCCGTGCCCGCCGCCCAGGCCGAGACCGAGTCCCCGGCCCAGCCCGTCGAGGACGTCGAGCTGCCGCCGGACGAGGGCACCGACGCCCAGTAGTCACCCCCGAGGTCCCCGTTCGGCCACCGGCCGGGCGGGGATCACCGGTGTGGCCGCTGGGAGCGCTCACCACCGGTGACCGGTGCCGCGCCCGCCGTCACCACCGGCGTCCGATATGCGCACGGATGCAGTACCGGGTGGTTCCACACGCCGCGTGATGAAAATGTGCCGTTATTCCCAGATGGCCGCAGGAAGTTTGCATAACGTCGGCGCAGCGGGCATAACTTTCGTGTGAGCGAGTTGGAACTCCGTCATCTGCGCGTCATCCGCGCGGTCGCCGACGCGGGCAGCCTGTCCAAGGCGGCGGTCCAGCTCGGGGTGTCCCAGCCCGCCCTCACCGCCCAGCTGCAACGGCTGGAGCGCCGGGTCGGCGGCCTGCTGTTCGCCCGCACCGGCACCGGCGTCGTCCCCACCGACCTGGGCAGCTACGTGCTGTCCTCGGCGCGGGCGCTGCTCAACGACGTCGACGAGCTGATGACCGGCATCCGGCAGCGCACCCAGGCCGCCACCCACACCGGCCAGGTCCGCGTCGGCGGCCCGCCCGGGCTGATCGTGCCGCTGTTCGCCACCGCCATCGCCAAGCGGCTCGGTGGCGCCGAGGCCACCATCGACATCGACATGCACCCGGCCGAGCTGGTCCGCAAGGTGCTCGACCACAAGGTCGACTTCGCCGTGCTGGAGGAGAACCCCGGGTTCCGCACCAGCCTGCCGCCCCGGCTGCTGAGCCGGATCATGTTCCGCGCCCCGCTGTTCCTGGCCATCGCCGCCGACCACCCGCTCGCCGACCACGACGAGATCCACCTGGCCGAGCTGGCCGGGGAGAGCTGGGTGATGCCGCCGGTCGCCGAGGGCACCGAGCAGCTCGCCTTCGCCAGGGTCTGCGCGCAGAGCGGCTTCACGCCCAACATCAAGCACCAGATGTCGGACTCGACCACCACCAGGGCACTGGTCCAGGCGGGCGCGGTCACCCTGGCCAAGCCGGTGGCCAGGGAGGGCAGCGGCATCGTCATCCGCCCCATCGTCGGCACCCCCATGCGCCAGGAGATCGTCCTGGTGTGGCACGAGGAGAGCGCCCTGGCCGGGGCCGCCGAGCAGGCCCCCAAGGCGCTGCTGGAGGCGTACTCGCGGCTCACCGACACCAACCCGCTGTTCGCGGCGTGGTGGGCCAGGTTCCGACCGGAGGACTGAGTCACTCCTTCCCGCGACCCACCCCCTCGTCCCCGCCCGGCATCGTTGCCGACATGGCGCGATCGCTCCCGCCGGGCACCGTGTCCGACCTGGTGAGCCGACTGCCGCCGAGACGCGGTCTACCGGTCAGGTGTCGTGGTGGGCGCGGTAGATGGCGAGGGCGTCGGGCTTGGCGCTGAACGCGAAGTCCTGGCCGAGCGGCCCCACCTCGCCGTCGGTGGCGATCCGCCGGTAGCCGTCGAGCAGCCGCACCCGCAGCGCGCGCAGGTCGTGCTGCCGGTAGACGTGGCTGGTGCCCAGCGTCCTGGTCAGCGTGCCGATCACGAACCTGGCCCGCGAGTACGGCAGGTCGGCCCGCAGGTAGCGCATGTCGAGCAGCCCGGTGTCCAGCTCGGGCCTGCTGGTCGGCGCGAACCCCTTCGGCGCGTAGCTGCCGTTGCCGACGAACAGCATCCACACCAGGTGCGGCTTGCCGTTGAGCTCCAACCGGATCGGCTGGGCCCGGCGCAGCGTCCTGATCAGCGCGATCGCCCCGGCGGGCCACTTGGGCCACTTGCGGGCCTCCAGCCGCTCCCGCAGCCGCACCATCTCCGGGTAGCCGCCCAGGCTGGCGGTGTTGACGAACCAGCGGTGCGCCTCGCCCTCGGTGCCGGAGATCTCCACGTAGCCCAGGTCGATCTCCACGCCGGTGCCGGTCGCCACCGACTCGACCGACTCCGCCGTCGACTCGACGCCCACGTCCCTGGCGAAGTGGTTGAGCGTCCCGGCCGGGATCAGCACCAGCGGCAGTTGGTACTCGGCGGCCACGGTCGCCACCGCCGCCACCGTGCCGTCACCGCCCGCCACGCCGACCGCCTTGATGTCGCCCGGTGAGCTGGTGAGCTCCTCGGAGAGCTGTTCGACCAGGTCGCGGCCCGGCTCCGGGTAGACGATCGTCGCCCGCGGCCAGGACACCTTGATCTCGTCGGTGGGGTCGGCCCCCGACACGCCCGAGTGCGGGTTGACCAACACCAACAACCCGTCGCCGTCCTCCAGCGCGGCCAGCCGGACGGACTCCGTCACGTGCGCGGGGCCCTCGTGCGTCTTGGGCCACCAGTGCCGGGTCGCGTACGCCGCGCCCACCCCGATGGCCGCCCCCGCGGCGATGTCGGTCGGCCAGTGCACGCCGGTGTGCATCCGCGAGTACGCGACCGCGGCGGCGACCGGCGCCAGAGCGATGGCCGCACCCGGGTGCTCCATGGCGACCGCGGCGGTGAACGCGACCGCCGACGCCGAGTGCCCCGACGGGAACGACGAACTGGTCGGGCGCTTGGTCAGCCGCCGGTGCTCCGGCAGCAACTCGGCCGCGGGCCGCCTGCGGGGGAACAGGTTCTTGCCGACCAGGTTCGCCGTCGCGCTGGCGATCCCGATCGCGGCGACCCCGCGCATCGCGCCGCGCCTGGTCGCCCCCTTGCGGGCGGCGAGCAGGGCGGCGACGGCGAACCACAGCCTGCCCTTGTTCGCCGACCGCGACAGCGCCTTGAGCGCGTCGTCGGCGCGGGTACGGGGCAGGTCACCGCTGCGCGTCATCAGCCGCAGGTCGACCCGGCCCACCTGTCGTCCGGTCCGCCGGACATGTCCGAACATGATCGTAGATTCAACCCGACCCCGGGGTCGGGCGCCGACTGGGACCACCGTCGTGGGCCCCCTGTGCACAACCGGTCACCGTGCGCTCGATAACAGAATGTGGACCACCCCGAACGGCGCACGGTCCGCGGCCGCGCGAGCGCCTAGGCTTAGGGGATGCAGCGGCGGATCTTCGGCATCGAGACCGAGTTCGGCGTGACCTGTACGTTCCACGGGCAGCGCAGGCTGTCGCCGGACGAGGTCGCGCGGTACCTGTTCCGGCGGGTGGTGTCGTGGGGGCGTTCCTCGAACGTGTTCCTGCGCAACGGTTCACGCCTCTACCTCGACGTCGGCTCACACCCGGAGTACGCGACCGCGGAGTGCGACGACCTCGTCCAGCTGGTCACCCACGACAAGGCCGGTGAGCGGATCCTGGAGGACCTGCTCGTCGACGCCGAGCGGCGGCTGGCCGACGAGGGCATCGGCGGCGACATCTTCCTGTTCAAGAACAACACCGACTCGGCGGGCAACTCCTACGGCTGCCACGAGAACTTCCTGGTCACCAGGGCCGGGGAGTTCTCCCGCATCGCCGACGTGCTGCTGCCGTTCCTGGTCACCCGGCAGCTGATCTGCGGGGCGGGCAAGGTGCTGCAGACCCCGCGCGGGGCGGTGTTCTGCCTCTCGCAGCGCGCCGAGCACATCTGGGAGGGCGTCTCCAGCGCCACCACCCGGTCCCGGCCGATCATCAACACCCGCGACGAGCCGCACGCCGACGCCGAGCGCTACCGGCGCCTGCACGTCATCGTCGGCGACTCGAACATGTCCGAGAGCACCACGCTGCTCAAGGTCGGCACCGCGAACCTGGTGCTGGAGATGATCGAGGACGGCGTCCAGTTCCGGGACTTCTCGCTGGACAACCCGATCAGGGCGATCCGCGAGATCAGCCACGACCTGACCGGCCGCAAGCCGGTGCGGCTCGCCGGTGGCCGCGAGGCGTCCGCGCTCGACATCCAGCGCGAGTACTACGCCAAGGCCGTCGAGCACGTCGCCCGCCGCTCGCCCGACCCGCTGGGCCAGCGCGTGGTGGACATGTGGGGCAAGGTCCTCGACGCGGTCGAGGCGCAGGACCTGACCAGGATCGACCGCGAGGTCGACTGGGCCATCAAGCACCGGCTGCTGGAGCGCTACCAGGCCAAGCACAACCTGGAGCTGTCCAGCCCGCGCATCGCCCAACTCGACCTCGCCTACCACGACATCCGCCGCGGCCGGGGCATCTTCGACCTGCTCCAGCGCAAGGACCTCGTCGCCAGGGTCACCGACGACGGCGAGATCGAGGCCGCCAAGGACACCCCGCCGCAGACCACCAGGGCCAAGCTGCGCGGCGACTTCATCGCCGCCGCCCAGGCCGCGGGCCGCGACTTCACCGTCGACTGGGTCCACCTCAAGCTCAACGACCAGGCCCAGCGCACCGTCCTGTGCAAGGACCCCTTCCGCGCCGTCGACGAGCGGGTGGAACGCCTGATCGCCTCGCTGTAACCCGCTTGCCGAGGGCGGGCCGCACCGGGAACATCCCCCGGCGTGGCCCGCCCTCGCGCTGTGCTGGGCAACCCGCCCGTCCTGCTGCGCAGGCTCACCCAGGCCGACGCGCCGGAGATGCCGCGGGTGGTCGCCGAGTCGGTCGAGCACCTGCGGCCGTGGATGGCCTGGGCGGCGGCGACTGGGGCGCCGCGAGGTGGCGCGGGTGTCGCTACCACGGGAACCGATCACCTCCGCCGAGCACGGCGTTGACATCCGCCTGCGGATGACCAGGGCCGAGTACCTGTCCCGCTGACCCGCACCCGCCTCTTCCCCTCCTGACCTGTGGCGATGGCTCTTGTCGAGAGCGGAGTCATCTATCCGATATCAACTATCAAGATATCCGATTATTGCGCCGCAAGGCCAGTGGTGGGTCGAGTAGCGGGTCCAGCAGGGGGTCGAGTGTGGGTCGAGAGGGGAAACAAGCGCCAGGACCCGGAGATGATCACGGAGGGTGAGGGGGTGTCTGCTCGGTGGGGTGGTCGGCGACTAGAACGGGTGTTCGGGTGTGGCGGGTGCCGCGGCGGGGAACTGGGGCGTTAAGGTGCGCGGGTGTCTGTCGCACGCGCCGAACGGCTGGTGAACCTGGTGCTGTGCCTGCTGTCCACCCGCCAGTACCTCAGTGCCGAGAAGATCCGGGGGATCGTGCCCGGGTACTCCGACGCGCCGAGCGACGAGGCGTTCTTCCGGACGTTCGAGCGGGACAAGACCGAGCTGCGGGAGCTGGGGATCCCGCTGGAGGTCGGGCGCAACCGGGTCGTCGACACCGTCGACGGGTACCGGATCGCCCGGCGGGACTACGAGCTCGGCGAGATCGACCTGGAGCCGGACGAGGCCGCCGCGGTCGCGCTCGCGGTGCGGCTGTGGGACTCGCCGGAGCTGACCGGTGCCGCGCACGGTGCCCTGTTGAAGCTGCGGGCGGCCGGGGTCGACGTGGACCAGGCGGCGCCGACGGTCGTCGAGTCCAAGGTCCGCACCACCGAGCCCGCCTTCGGTCCGCTGCTCGCCGCCGTCCAGGCCGGTCAGGCGGTGGCCTTCGACTACCGCCGCCCGTCGCCGGTCGAGCTGCGCGAGCGGGTCCTCGAACCGTGGGGCGTCGTGTCCTGGCGGGGCCGCTGGTACGTGGTCGGCCACGACCGCGACCGCAAGGCGCCGCGGTGCTTCCGGTTGTCGCGGATCGTCGGCGAGGTGCGCAAGCTCGGGAAGCCGGGCACGGTGCGCAGGCCGGACGACGTGAACCTGATGGCGTTCGTCGCCAACACCAGCGGTGAGCCCGCCCGCTCGTCCACCGCCTCGCTGTGGGTCGCCGATGGCCGGGCCGCCGGTCTGCGCCGCAGCGCCAGGGTCGTCGGGCAGCGCGAGGTCGACGGCATCGCCGGGGACGTCATCGAGATCGACCTGAACTACCCGGACACCGCCGCGGGCTGGATCGCGGGCTACGGGGCGGACGTGCTGGTGCTCGACCCCGAGGTGCTGGCCAAGTCGGTGCGGGAGCGGCTGCTGGCCGCGGCGGGGGGTGCGCTGTGAGCGCCGCGCAGGACCGCTTGCCCAGGCTGCTCGCGCTGGTGCCGTACCTGCTGGCCAGGCCGGGCATCCCGATCGACGAGGCGGCCGCCGACTTCGGGGTGTCGGCGAGGCAGCTGCGCAAGGACCTGGAACTGCTGTGGATGTGCGGGTTGCCCGGCTACGGCCCCGGTGACCTGATCGACATCTCGTTCGACGAGGACACCGTCACCGTCGCCTTCGACGCGGGCATGCGCAGGCCGCTGCGGCTGACCGGTGCCGAGGCCACCGCGCTGCTGGTGGCGCTGCGGGCACTGCTGGAGACCCCGGGGGTCGCCGACGCGGACGCCATCCGGCGCGCGGTCGCCAAGATCGAGTCGGCCGCGGGCCAGGCCCGCCCCGGCGGGGTCGCGGTCGGGCTGGGGGTGCGCGAGGCCGAGGGCACCGCCCGGGTGCGCGAGGTCGTGCAGTCGGCCCTGGTGGCCGGGCTGGCGCTGCGGATCAGCTACTACACCGCGTCCAAGGACGAGGTCACCGAGCGGACCGTCGACCCGATGCGGGTGTTGATCGTCGACGGGCGTGGATACCTGGAGGCGTGGTGCCGCCGCGCCGACGGGGTCCGGCTGTTCCGGTTGGACCGCGTCGACGAGGTGGTCGTGCTCGACGAGCGCGCCGCCCCGCCGCCCTACGCCGAGCCGACCGACACCTCCGAGGGCCTGTTCCGGGCCGCCCCAGACCAGCGCTCGGCCCGGCTGCTGCTGCGCCCGGACGCGCGCTGGGTGGCCGAGTACTACCCGGTGGAGGACGTCGAGGAGCTCGACGGCGGCCAGTTGCGGGTGCGGATGCGCTACGCCGACACGTCGTGGATCGTGCGGCTGCTGCTCGGCCAGGGCGGCGAGGTCGTGGTGGAGGAACCGGCCGAGTTGGCCCGTGCCGTGCGCGAGCAGGCCGCCGCGGCGGTGGCGCGGGTGGACCGTCATCTCGCGGCCACCTGAGCTCCGCCTCCCGCACGCCGAAAGGGTGTTCGATCCCCGACCGGGTGCGGGGTAGAGTTCGGCCGTGCCTTATCTGCCGAGTGCGGCGCTGCTCCTCATCGGGCTGGCGCTGCTGGGTCTGTACGTCCTGCGGGTGAGCCGCGGGATCGGCAGGACCAGAACCGTCCTCGCGGCAGCGAAGGCGACATTCGGAGACGAAACCGGACTGCTGCGCGCGCGGGTCGCCGGTCTGCGGGTCGCGGTAGCTGAACGGAAGCGCTCGCCTCGCGTAGCATGGGCGGGGCGAGGCGAGACTGGAGGACGGTCGTGAACCTGGGACCCTGGGAAATTCTGATCATCGCGGTGGTGGTCGTGCTGCTCTTCGGGGCGCGCAAGATGCCCGCGATGGCGCGGTCCCTCGGGCAGTCGATGCGCATCCTGAAGGCCGAGACCAAGGGCATGCGCGCCGACGACGAGGACGACAAGGCGGACAGGCCCGCTGCCCCCGCGCAGCAGGCCGCCGCGTTGCCCGCGGCCAAGCCCGAGCAGTCGCCTGAGCAGTTGCGCTCCGAGATCGATGAGCTGCAGCGCAAGCTGAACCAGCAGCAAGCGCAGAAGAACGCGGGCTGAGGGTACCGGTCCCCACGGTGGTGAGCGACGAGTCGCTCCGCCCGGATCCGAGCCGTCGCGAGAAGCGCAAGCAGCGCAGTCGCAGGCACAATCCCGACGGAACGATGTCCCTGAAGGATCACCTCTACGAGCTGCGCACCAGACTCGGTTGGGCTGTCCTGTTCATCCTGCTCGGTGGAGTCTTCGGCTTCATCTGGTTCGAGGTCGACTTCGGCGTGGTGCCGTCACTGAGCCGCGTCCTGATCGACCCGTACTGCGCGCTGCCCGAGACGGTGCGCCTGTCCCCGAACGGCACCTGCCAGCTGTTGCAGACCCAGCCGTTCGAGGCTTTCATGATCCAGTTCAAGGTCGGCATCGCCGCGGGCATGGTGCTGACCGCTCCGCTGTGGCTCTACCAGTTGTGGGCGTTCATCACCCCGGGGCTCTACGCGAAGGAGCGCCGGTTCGCCACGGTGTTCGTCTTCCTCGCGTCGATCCTGTTCGCCGCGGGTGGCGTGCTGGCGTTCCTGGTCATCCCGCAGGGTCTCAGCGTGCTGGTGTCCTTCGGTGGCGACGCGTTCATCACCGCGCTCAACGGCTCGGCCTACATCTCGTTCGTGCTGGTGATGCTGCTGATCTTCGGGGTGAGCTTCGAGGTCCCGCTGCTGATCATCATGCTGAACCGGGTCGGCGTGCTGCGCTACGAGAACCTGAGCAAGTGGCGGCGCGGCATCATCTTCGGTGTCTTCGTCTTCGCCGCGTTCGCCACCCCGGGCACCGACCCGATCTCGATGGTGGTGCTCGCGGCCGCGATGGCCGTGCTGGTCGAGTTGGCGATCCAGGTCTCCCGGATCCACGACCGCCGCAAGGCCCGCCGCGAGGCGTTGGAGGACCCGAACGCCGGCCTGTCCGACGACGAGGCGACGCCGCTGTCGTTCGACACCGGCCCGGTGCCGCCGTCGCCGCCGCCCGCGGAGCCGGTGGTCCAGTCCGGTCCGACGCCGCCTGCCGAACCGCGCAAGAGCGGTGGCTTCGACGACGTCACCTGATCGCTCGCCTACCATGCCCGGCACGCCCTCTGGGGATGCCGGGCATGGTCTTTTCGGGAGGTAGCACGGTGGTCAGGGCGGCGTTGGCGGTGCACCCCGGCTCGGGGCACGGTGCGGCGGCACGGGCGGTGGACGCGGTGGTGGCGCGGATCCGGCCCGTGGTCGACGACCTCGCGGTGGTCTGCGCGGACACCGTGGCGCAGTCGCGGGCGCTGATGGAGCGCGCCAAGGACTCGGGCCTGGACGTGGTGGTCGTCCTCGGCGGCGACGGCTCGGCGCACCAAGGCGTCCAGTTCTGCGCCGACAACGACGTGGCACTGGCGGTTGTCCCGGCAGGTACCGGCAACGACTTCGCGCGGGCGTTGGGCCTACCGGGCGAGCCGGTGCCCGCGGCCGAGGTGGTCGCGCAGGCGCTGGCCGAGGGGAGGCGGCGACGCATCGACCTCGGGCGGCTCGACGGCGGCCCGTGGTTCGCCAGCGTGCTGTGCGCCGGGTTCGACTCGGCGGTCAACGAACGGGTGAACCGGATGCGCTGGCCACCCGGCCGCCGCCGCTACGACCTGGCGATCGTCGCGGAACTGGCCGCGCTGCGGCACCGCCCGCTGGTGGTCGACACCGGCGACGAGCGGCTGGAACTGGTGGCCACCATGGTCGCGGTCGGCAACACCCCGTACTACGGCGGCGGCATCCCGGTCTGCCCCGCCGCCGCCCCGGCCGACGGCCTGCTGGAGATCACGGTCGTCGGCGAGGCGAGCCGGATCGATCTGCTGCGGATCCTGCCCACTCTGCGCACCGGCGACCACGTGCGCCACCCGTTCGTGCACACCCTCCGCGCCCGGCGAGTGGAACTGGGCCCACCCAACGATTGGATCGCCTACGCCGACGGCGAGCGCCTCGGCCCACTGCCCATCACCATCGACTGCGTACCCGGCGCCCTCACCGTCGTTTGCTGAGTCTCGTTCGTTCAGCCCGCCTCGCCGGATCTCGTCGCGGTCGAGCACGGCCCCGGGTGATCGCCAGGGAAGCCGCTCCGGCGGCAGGACCGGCCGGGAAGTTCGCGCGACGAGTGTCGGTCTGATGTGGCTGCGAAGCGGTTCAGCAACTGGGAAGTGCCACGGCGAGGCGAGCTGTGTTCGCCCACCCGAGGGGCGGGGTCACTGCGATGCCCGACGGGGTGTCGACGCCGCCGGATCGGAGACGTCCGACGATGACCTGCAATGCGAGGGGCGTTGCCCGGGTGACTGGTGTAGTCACTGTCGACGAGCCCGAGGGCTGCGCGAGTTGGGCCAGGCCGTAACGGGCGCAAACGGACCACGTGCTGGTCGAACTGCCCGCCCTGGTCGACCAGGTCATCTCGGACTCGGATCCGTCGGACGCGGGTCGCCGGACCGGACGAGGTCCGGTGCCGCGCGGGCCGGGAAGTTCGCGCGACGAGTGTCGGTCTGATGTGGAAGTCTTGGTGGTGTGTCCGCCAGTGCATCTCGCAGTCCGGCCGAGGCGTATGCCGCTTCCCGGCAGCGTTCGAGCAGTCCCAAGCTGGCGGGGTTCGCCGCCGAGCTGTCGTTCGACCTCGACCCGTTCCAGCAACGGGCGTGCGCGGCCTTGGAGGAGGGTCACGGCGTGCTGGTGTGCGCGCCGACCGGGGCGGGCAAGACGGTGGTCGGGGAGTTCGCCGTCCACCTCGCGCTCGGTGAGGGGCGCAAGTGCTTCTACACCACGCCGATCAAGGCGTTGTCCAACCAGAAGTTCGCCGACCTGACCGCCAGGTACGGGGCCAAGTCGGTCGGTCTGCTGACCGGCGACACCGCGGTCAACGGCGGCGCGCCGATCGTGGTGATGACGACCGAGGTGCTGCGCAACATGCTCTACGCGCGCTCGCCCGCCCTCGACGGCCTCGGGTACGTGGTGATGGACGAGGTGCACTACCTCGCCGACCGGTTCCGGGGCGCGGTGTGGGAAGAGGTGATCCTGCACCTGCCGGAGTGGGTGAACCTGGTGAGCCTGTCCGCCACGGTCAGCAACGCCGAGGAGTTCGGCGAGTGGCTGGTCGCGGTGCGCGGTGACACCTCCGTGGTGGTCGACGAGCACCGGCCGGTGCCGCTGTGGCAGCACATGCTGGTCGGCGGCAGGCTGCTGGACCTGTTCGTGGGGGAGGACCAGGACGGCGAGGCGCGGATCAACCCGCACCTGGTGCGCCGCACCGAGGAGGTCGGGCGGGTCCACGCGCCGTGGCACAACCCGAGGGCCAAGGGCGGTCGGGCGGCGGGGGCGCGCGGGCCGCGGTTCAAGCCGCCGTCGCGGGTCGAGGTGATCGAGCGGTTGGCCGCGGCGAGCCTGCTGCCCGCGATCGTGTTCGTGTTCAGCCGCGCCGGGTGCGAGGCGGCGGTGACCCAGTGCGTGCGGTCCGGCCTGCGGCTCAACACCGAGGACGAGGTCGCCGAGGTGCGCAGGATCGTCGACGCGAAGACCAAGGACCTGCCCGACGCCGACCTGGCGGTGCTGGGGTTCTGGGAGTGGAAGGAGGCGCTGGAGCGCGGTTTCGCCGGGCACCACGCCGGTCTGCTGCCCGCGTTCAAGGAGACCGTGGAGGAGCTGTTCGTCCGCGGCCTGGTCAAGGCGGTGTTCGCGACCGAGACGCTGGCGCTGGGCATCAACATGCCCGCCCGCACCGTGGTGCTGGAGCGGCTGGTCAAGTACAACGGCGAGGCGCACGTCGACCTGACCCCGGGGGAGTACACGCAGCTGACCGGCCGGGCCGGGCGGCGCGGCATCGACGTCGAGGGCCACGCGGTGGTGCTGTGGCAGCCGGGTGTCGACCCCAAGCAGGTCGCCGGGCTGGCCTCGACCAGGACCTACCCGCTGCGCTCGTCGTTCCGCCCCGGCTACAACATGGCGGTGAACCTGGTCGAGCGGCTGGGGGCGCGGCAGGCGCGGGAGATCCTGGAGCAGTCGTTCGCGCAGTTCCAGGCCGACCGGTCGGTGGTCGGGCTCTCCCGCAAGCTCGACCGCAACACCGAGGCGCTCGACGGGTACGCCGACTCGATGACCTGCCACCTGGGCGACTTCGCCGAGTACGCCGGGCTGCGGCGCGCGATCTCCGACCGGGAGAAGGCGCTGGCGCGGCAGAACACCGCCGCCCGCCGCGCCGAGGTGGCGCACTCGCTCGAACAGCTGCACCGCGGTGATGTGATCGCGGTCCCCGCCGGTCGGCGCTCCGGGCTGGCCGTGGTGATCGACCCCGGCCTGGACTCGATGGGCGAGCCGAGGCCGCTGGTGGTCACCGAGGACCGCTGGGCCGGTCGGCTCTCGGTGTCGGACTTCCCGGCGCCGGTGGCGGCGCTGGGTCGGGTTCGGCTGCCCAAGCAGGTCGACATCCGGTCGCCGAAGTCGCGCCGGGACCTGGCCACGACGGTGCGCTCGACCGGCATCGAGGCGCCGGACCGCGCGCGCAAGCGGTCCGGGGTGGACGACGACGCGGAACTGGCGGCGCTGCGGCGGGCGTTGCGCGCGCACCCGTGCCACGGCTGCCAGGACCGGGAGGCGCACGCGCGGTGGGCCGAGCGGTACCACCGGCTGCTGTCGGAGACCGAGCAGTTGCAGCGCAAGGTCGCCGCGACGACGCACTCGCTGGCGCGCGCGTTCGACCGCATCCGCGGGCTGCTGGCCGACCGCGGCTACCTCGCCCCGGGCGAGGACGGCGAGCAGGTGGTGACCGAGCACGGGCGTCGCCTCGCGCGGCTCTACAGCGAGTCGGACCTGCTGGCCGCCGAGTGCCTGCGCAACGGGGTGTGGACCGGGCTCGGGCCCGCCGAGTTGGCGGCGGTCGTGTCGTCGCTGGTCTACGAGGCGCGCCGGGACGGGCAGGTCGAGGCGCGGGTGCCCGGCGGCGCGGTGGCCGACGCGATGACGGCGACCGCGCGGCTGTGGGCGGAGCTGGAGGCCGACGAGCGCCACCACCGGCTGGACCGGACCAGGCAGCCGGACGCCGGGTTCGCCTGGACGGTGTACCGGTGGGTGCGCGGCGAGTCGCTGGAGAAGGTGATCACCGCGGCGGACTCGGCCGGGCAGGAGCTCTCCGCGGGTGACTTCGTGCGCTGGTGCAGGCAGGTGATCGACCTGCTCGACCAGATCAAGGAAGTGGTCGGCCGCGACGACCCGGTCGGCAAGGCCGCGGCGGAGGCGGTGCGGGGGATCCGGCGCGGGGTCATCGCCCTGGCGACGGCGTGAACCCGGGGTGGCGTTGTTGCCGGTTCACCACGTGGCCTGGGTGTGGCGGTGGCGGGTCACTGTGGTTTGATCGCGCGCAAGCGGCAAATCCAGCAGCGGCGCGGGCAGCGCCGACGGCCACACGATCTGGCGGAGGCGAGTGATGAGCAGCCCCTACGGGCCGTCCGGTGGGCAGGACCCGCAGCAGCAGTGGGGTCAGCAGCCTTACGGACAGCCCTCCGGTACCCCCTCGGGCGGGTTCCCCGCGCAGGGCTACCCGCAGCAGCAGCAACCGGGCTACCCCGGGTACGGCCAGCCGCAGCAGCAACCCCAGTACGACCCGAACCAGCAGCAGCCGCAGTACGGGGACCCGACCCAGCAGTACGGGTACGGCCAGCAGCAGCCGGGCTACCCCGGCGGCTACGGGCAGCCCGGGCAGCAGGGCCAGCAGTTCGGGCAGCAGCAGTACCAGCAGTACCCCGGTTCGCCGCCGCCTGCGAAGAAGGGCGGCGCCTGGATCTGGGTGCTGGTCGCGACGGTCGTGGTCATCGCGGGCGCGGTGGCGGTGCTCGGGTTCATCACCCCCGGGTGGTTCAACAAGCGGGTGTTCGACGTCAACGCGGTGCAGGACGGCGTGAAGTCGATCCTCACCGACAAGTACAGCATCGAGGGCGTCGAGTCGGTGAGCTGCCCGGCGCAGCAGGAAGTCAAGAAGGACAACCGCTTCACCTGCGAGGTCACCATCAGCGGGGAGAAGAAGACGGTCAACATCACCGTCCGCAACAGCACCAACGGCGAGTACGAGGTCGCCCCGCCCAGCGGCAACTAACCGGTCGCGTCCTGCCCCCGTCCCGGGGCAGGATCAGCGGGTGTCCGACATCGAGATCCGCACCCTGGCCGACACCGAGTGGCGCGCGTCGCTCGGGCTGTTCCGGGCCGCGCTGCACGCCGTCCCGCCCACCGACGAGCAGTGGGCGGTGGGCAGCCGCTCCTACGAACCCGGCCGCACCCTGGGCGCCTTCTGCGGCGACACCCTGGCGGGCACCGCGTTCGCCTGGTCGTCGGACCTGCTGGTCCCCGGCGGCGCGGTGGTGCCGATGGCCGCGGTCACCAGGGTCGGTGTGCGGTCGGACTTCCGCCGCCGTGGGGTGCTGAGTGAGCTGATGCGCAGGCAGTTGGCCGACATCGCCGACCGCGGTGAGGTCCTCGCGGCCCTGCGCCCGACCGAGCCGTTGATCTACGGGCGGTTCGGCTATGGGCAAGCCACCCGAGGTGCCAAGACGGTCGCGGTACCCGGGAATGCCTTGCTGCGCCCCGAAGTACCCTCCGGCGGCCGGGTCCGCCTGGTCACCCCCGCCGAGGCGCTCGCCGTCATGCCGGGGATCTACGAGCGGGTCGGCCGAAGTCGACCGGGCACGATGGCGCGGCCGTCGTACTGGTGGACCGTGGCCTACGAACGGGCTTTCGCCGCCGACGAGCACATCATCATCGCCGTCCACAGTGGACCTGATGGCGACGACGGCTACCTCATGTACCGCCCGACCCCCGGCGCGCTCCCCGGCACGAACGCCACCCTCGCCGTCGACGACTTCGTCGCCGCCACCCCGGACGCCGTGTACGGCCTGTGGCGCTTCCTGCTCTCGGTGGACCTGGTCGACGAGGTGACGGTGTGGACCCGTCCGACCGACGAGCCGATCGCCGAAGCCCTGACCGACCCGAGGGCGATCACCTCGGCCGAGCACCGCTCAGACCTGTGGCTGCGCCTGGTGGACGTGCCGAAAGCCTTGGCGGCCCGCGAGTACGGCCCCGCCACGGTCGTGCTGGAGGTCGAGGATTCCCTGCTCCCGGGCAACTCCGGCGCCTACCGCCTCACCCCGGACGGCGTGACCCGAACAACGGCCACGCCCGACCTGTCCCTGAGCGTCGACGTCCTGGCGATGCTCTACCTGGGCACCTGGCGGGCCAGCGCCCTCACCGCCATCGGCCGCATCCAAGAACTGACCCCCGGCGCGACAACCAAGGCGGACGCCCTGTTCGCCGTCCCCGAGGCATCGTGGTGCGGAACCTTCTTCTAGGCGGCCAGAACCTCAGACGCCGAGGGCCTTGAGCAGTCTGTCCACAGCGGACCCCAGGGCCCAGCGCTCCTGGAGCTCGCGGACCCGGTCCACGTCGACCGCGTGCGGTAGCTCAGGCGTGCCGGTGGCCTCGATGGTGACGTCGGTGGCGACGCGGACGACGAGGGGGGCTTTGGCGAGGTAGTCGGCGTCGTGGGTGAAGGCTTCGCGGACCTTGAGGGGGACGTCCTTGGAGCCCGCCGCGGCGGCGTCGACGAGTGCGGCAAGGGAGCCGAACTTGGTGATCAGCTTGGCCGCGGTCTTCTCGCCGATGCCGGTGATGCCGGGCAGCCCGTCGGAGGGGTCGCCGCGCAGGACGGCCATGTCGGCGTAGGCGAGGCCCTCGGCGGGCAGGCCGTAGCGGGCGGCGAGCTCCTGCGGTCCGACCTCCTCGGCCTTGGACCAGCCGCGGCCCACGTACACCACGCGCACCGGGGTGGGTTCGTCGCGGACGCACTGGAACAGGTCGCGGTCGCCGGTGATGATCTCCACCGGTGCCGCGGCCTCGCGGTGCGCCAGGGTGCCGATGACGTCGTCGGCCTCGTACCCGGCGGCCTGGGCGGTGGCGATGCCCAGCGCGTCGAGCAGGTCGATGATGATCGGCACCTGCGGGGTGAGCGTGTCCGGCACCTCCTCGGCGTTGACCGAGGGGTCCGCCACCCGCTGCGCCTTGTAGCTGGGGATGGCCTCGACCCGGAACGCGGGCCGCCAGTCGGCGTCCAGGCAGGCCACCAGCCGCGCCGGGTGCCGCTCGGTGACGATCTGGGCGATCATCCCGGCGAACCCGCGCACGGCGTTGACCGGGACACCGTCCGGCGAGGTCATCGACTCCGGCAGCGCGAAGAACGACCGGAAGTACAGGCTCGCCGAGTCCAGCAGCACGAGGGGTCCGCTCACGGGGCCAGCCTGCCACACCGGACCGCAGAGAGTCCTTTGCAAATTCTTCTCTGCGGTTGTAGCGTCGCGATCATGACTCCGAGACCGAGGTTCAACCGGGTCGGCGCGGACACGCTCAAGGTCATCGCCCACCCGCTGCGGATGCGGATGCTGGGCGTCCTGCGCGCGCACGGCCCCAACACCGCCACCGGGCTGGCCGCCTGGCTGGGGGAGAGCTCCGGCACCACCAGCTGGCACCTGCGCCAGCTCGCCGACGCCGGGTTCATCGAGCAGGACACCGAGCGAGGCAACCGCAGGGAGCGCTGGTGGCGCGCGTCGCAGGACGTCACCCAGGTCCAGTCGCACACCATGCCCGACGACCCGGAGACCCAGGACGCCTACAGCACCTTCCTCAGCGCCCTGATCGACCTGGGCCACGAACGCGCCGCCCGCTACATCCGCACCCGCCACCAGCTGCCGCAGGAGTGGCTGCACGTCTCCGAGCTGTCGGACTGGCGGCTGTCGATGACCCCGGACGAGCTGCGCGAGCTGGCGGTCGAGCTGAACGAGGTCGTCGAGCGCTACCGCAGGCCCCCGGCCGAGGGCGACGAGACCGTCACCGTCCAGATGCAGCTCTTCCCGACCAGCGAGTCCCCATGAGACGGCTGCCGCTGCTCGCCCTGCTGGCCGCCACCGCGTTCTCGGCCTGCGGTTCGATCATGACGGTGCTCGCGGTGCCCTGGTTCGTGCTGGCCACCACCGGCAGCGCCGCCAGGACCGGGCTCACCGCGGGCGCCGAGGTCGTCGGCGTCGTGATCGCGTCGCTGCTGGCCGGACCGGTGGTGGACCGCCTCGGTCGGCGCGTGGTGAGCGTGACCTCCGACGTGGTCGCCGCGGTGGTCGTGTCGACCATCCCGCTGCTGCACGCCACGGTCGGGCTGCCGTTCCCGGCGCTGCTCGCCCTCGCCGTGGCACTGGGGTTGGCGGCGGCACCGGGGCAGACGGCGCGCCAGTCCATGATGCCCGGGCTGATCGCGCTGACCGGCGTCGACACCGAACGCGCCGCGGGCGCCTACGACGGGGTGGCCAGGGGCGCGCGGATGCTCGGGGCGCCGCTGGCCGGGGTGCTCATCGCGGTGCTGGGGTCGCAGCCGGTGCTGCTGGTCGACGCGGGCACGTTCCTGGTCTCGGCCCTGCTGGTCCGCCTGTTCGTGCCCCACGTCAGCGCCGCGCCCGAGGAGGTGCCGGGGTCCTACCTGACGAGGATGCGCCGCGGCCTGGCCTACCTGCGCCACGACCGGCTGATGCTGGGCATCGTCGTGATGGTCTCGGCCACCAACCTCCTCGACGCCGCGTTCTTCTCGGTCCTGATGCCGGTCTACGCCAAGGACGTCCTGCACAGCAGCATCGCACTCGGCCTGATGACCGGAACCTTCAACGCCGCCGCCCTCACCGGCTCCCTCCTGTACGCCTGGGCAGGCCCCCACCTACCCCGGCGCCTGACCTACACCCTGGCCTTCCTGCTCAGCGGCGCCCCCCGGTTCGTGGTGCTCGCCCTCGGCGCCCCGCTGCCGGTGGTGCTCGCCCTGTGGGCAGTACTGGGACTGGGGGTCGGCGCCATCAACCCGATCCTCGGGGCGGTCGAGTACGAGCGGGTACCGGAGGCGGTCCTGCCGATGGTGTTCGGGGTGATGCACGCGGCCGCGTTCTGCGGAATGCCCCTGGGAGCCGCCCTGGCGGGCATCTCGGTCGAGGGCATCGGCTTGATCCCCACCCTGGCAGGCTGCGCGGCCCTGTACCTGGTGGCCACCACAACCCCAGCCCTGTTCCGCGTATGGCGCCAACTGGACCGACGCCCGGAGCAACCGGTCCCGGTAGCGGCCTGAGTCGGTCGAGGGGTGCTGTGACGCGTTGTCCGCGTCCGCGCGGTGCCCTGATCTGGCAGTCGTCACGGACTTGGCGGTGGTTCGTGTGGGCTGCCCGGGGCCAGTCCTGGTAGTTGCCTGGGTGGGGGCGGGGAGCCGACTAAGCTGCGGGGTATGTCGACCATCACCGCTTCCGCCGACCCCGATCTGCTGCGTGCCCGGCTCCAGCGCGCGCGCCACGCCGCCGCGGCGCAGGGTGCCGACGCGTTGGTCATCGCTCCGGGGTCGGATCTGCGGTACCTGATCGGGGGATCGGGATCCTCGTTCGAGCGGCTCACCGCGCTGGCCGTGCCCGCCGGTGACGGCGAGGCCGTGCTGGTGGTCCCGAAGCTGGAGGCTCCCGGGTACTCGGGTATCCCGCTCGACGCCCTGGGGGTGCGGCTGGCGACGTGGGTGGACGGGGAGGACCCGTACGCGCTGGTCGCGGGGGCGCTGGGGGCGCCGTCGGTGGTCGCGGTCGGGGACATGCTGCCCGCGCTGCACGCGTTGCCGTTGCGGGACGCGCTGCCGGGGGCCGCGCAGGTCCTGGCCGGTCCGGTGCTGCGCGAGCTGCGGATGCGCAAGGACGCCGCCGAGGTCGAGGCGCTGCGGGTGGCGGGCGCGGCGATCGACCGGGTGCACGCCAGGATCGGCGAGTGGTTGCGCGCGGGCCGCACCGAGGCCGAGGTCGGCGCCGACATCGCCGCCGCGATCGTCGCCGAGGGGCACGCCAAGGTCGAGTTCGTCATCGTCGGCTCCGGCCCCAACGGCGCCAGCCCGCACCACGGCCTGTCCGACCGGGTGATCACCACCGGCGACGTCGTCGTGATCGACATCGGCGGCTCGACGGCCGAGGGCTACAACTCCGACAGCACCCGCGTCTACGCCGTCGGCACCCCCCGCGACGCCGACGTCGCCGACACCTACGCGGTGCTCCTGGCCGCCCAGCGCGCCTCCGTCGAGGCCGTCCGCCCCGGCGTGACAGCGGAGTCCATCGACGCCGTCGGCCGCCAGGTCATCGCCGACGCCGGGTTCGGCGAGTACTTCATCCACCGCACCGGCCACGGCATCGGCCTGGACGTGCACGAACACCCGTACATCGTGGCCGGGAACGACCTGGTCCTGGAGCCGGGCATGGCCTTCAGCGTGGAGCCGGGCATCTACCTGCCCGACCGCTGGGGCGCCCGCATCGAGGACATCGTCGTGGTCACCGAGGACGGCGTGGAATCGGTCAACAACCAGCCGCACGAGCTCGTGGTGCTCCCCGGATGAGCGAACTGGAACCCATCGACAAGGCGATAGTCCGCGAACTGGCCCTCGACGGCCGCCGCAGCTTCACCGACCTCGCCGAACGCGTCGGCCTGAGCGTCTCCGCCGTCCACCAACGCGTCCGCCGCCTGGAACAACGCGAAGTGATCCGCGGCTACTCGGCCCGCCTGGATGCCCAAGCCATCGGGTTGCCGTTGACCGCCCTGATCTCCCTGACCCCCATCGACCCCGCGGCGCCCGACGACTACCCGCAGCGGCTGCAACACATCAGCGAGATCGAGTCGTGCTACTCGGTGGCGGGGGATGAGTCGTACGTCCTTTTGGTCCGGGTGGCCACGCCTATCGACCTGGAAGACCTACTCCGCAAGATCCGCGAATCCGCCAAGGTCTCCACCCGCACAACGGTGGTCCTGTCCACTCCCTACGAAGGCCGCTCACCCGCGCTTTGATGCCTCTTCCAGGGCGATGGCGTAGTTCCTGGTGACAGCTACTGTGGTCGGATGGTTAGGCCCGAGAACCCGCTCGCAGTCGACGGCCGCCTGTTTGTAGAGCGGGATGGCGTCGTCGAGTCGTCCGGCGGCGTTATACGCGTAGGCGAGGTTGTTGGCTGAGTTCAGGGTGTCGGGGTGGTCGTTGCCGAGGATTTGGCGGCGGTCGTTCAGTGTCTGTTCGTAGAGTGGGATGGCGTCGTCGAGTCGTCCGGCGTTATCGTATGCGCCAGCGAGGTTGTTGGCTGAGTTGAGGGTGTTGGGGTGGTCGTTGCCGAGGGTTCGGCGGCGGTCGTTCAGTGTCTGTTCGTAGAGTGGGATGGCTTCGTCGAGTCGTCCGGCGTTGTTGTATGCCGTGGCGAGGTTGTTGGCTGAGGTCAGGGTGTTGGGGTGGTCGTTGCCGAGGGTTCGGCGGCGGTCGGCGAGTGTTTGTTGGTGGAGAGTGATGGCTTCGTCGAGTCGTCCGGCGGTGTTGTACGCGTAGGCGAGGTTGTTGGCTGAGTTCAGGGTGTCGGGGTGGTCGTTGCCGAGGATTCGACGGCTGTCGGCCAGTGTCTGTTCGTAGAGTGGGATGGCGTCGTCGAGTCGTCCGGCGTTGTCGTATGCCGTGGCGAGGTTGTTGGCTGAGGTCAGGGTGCTGGGGTGGTCGTTGCCGAGGGTTCGGCGGTGGTCGGCGAGTGTCTGTTCGTGGAGCGGAATGGCTTCGTCCAACCGTCCGAATGCGTCCAGGGATATGGCCAGGTTGTCGGCCGAGATCAGGGTCTTGGGGTGATCCCCGCCCAGGTGAATCTTGTGGTGTCGATGGGTGGTGGCCGCGTGGGGGATCGTTGCTGGATTGGCTGTGGCGTGGAGAAAGTGGGTTGTCTGGTTAGCGAGTCCGAGAGCGGCCGCGCTGTGGCGGGTGAGGGCTGCGAGGTGGCGGGCGAGATCGGCGCCGATGGCGCGGAGTTCCCAGGATCGGTTCCTCGCGGGTAGGTGGGTTTCCAGAGCAGCGGTGACCTTGGTGGCGGTCTCGTCAAGCGAGGAAGACGCCTCGCGCAGGACGCGCTGGGATAGGCGGTGCATGAGGTAGGTGTTGCCGTCCTCGCCCGCGTAGTCGATAAGCGAGGCTCGGCGGAGTGCGGCCGCGGTGGTGAGGAAGTCGTCCCGGGTGGGGAGCAGGGTCTCCAGCAGTGTGCGGTGGACACCATCAGGGGCCAGCAGAGCGATGGCCTCCAGCAGGAGACGGGCATGAGGGTGATCGGCTTCCACACGCCCCACGCTGAGCAGGATGGTCTTGGTCAGCGCAGCGGGGTAGCCGTGGCCCTTGGCTGGAACCAGGTGGTCCAGCGTCGTCTCATCGAGGTGGCGCAAGTAGTCCGCATAGGAGCGCTCGTGGTCGCGGATTCGAGCGCCCGCCAAGGCAAGAGACAGGGGTAAGTAGCCAAGTTCCTCGGCGACAGCAGCGGCACCAGGCTCGTCGTCAAGCTGCGTCAGATCAGATAAGAAAGCGATCGCCGTGGTGGGGGAGAAGACGTCGACTGCCACGGGGGTGCCGATGTTGTGGGTGTCGGTGCTCGTGCTGGTGACGATCACCTGGAGCGACCCCGCCACCGGCAAGTGTTCGACAACGTCATCGGGATCGGTGACGTTGTCGAACACCAGCAGACCCGAGCCGGTGTAAGCGTTCAGGTGGGCGCGCAGCCGCCCCAGGACGCGGTCCGAGGGTTCGTCATCGGCGCCGCGCAAACCGAGCGCGTCTGCCAGGTCGAGCAGATCGCTGGCCATCGTGGCCGCGTTCTCCGCCGCGATCCACCCCACCAGCCACCCCTGCCCAGCCCGCTCCCGCGCGTACGCCGCAGCCAACTGGGTCTTCCCCACCCCGCGCTGCCCCGTCACCGCCACGACAACGGCCACCCCGGCCGCCGCGACTTCCCGCAGCGAGTCCAGCTTCACCGGCACCCGGAACCCCTGCGGCGACCGCGGCACCTTCCCGATGACGACCTGCCCGGCGACCTTCCCCAACGGCCCCGGCGCCGCATGCTGCACCACCGTGACCCGTCCCGAGTTGTCCCGGAACTGCAAGCTCTGCCCGCCGACGTCCCCAGCCCGGTTCACCAGAACCCCCTCCCCGGAGTCCGCACATCGTACGACGCGCGGCCGGGGAGGGATCAGTCCTTGTCCTTCTTCCGCAGCGTCGTGGTCACGTAGATGAGGCTCCCGGTCAGGACCGCGATGTCGTCGAGGTAGATCGGGTCGGGCAGCGCGTCGACCGGGAACACCGTGTACGCCAAGGAGAGCCAGTAGGCGACCTTGGTGGGCAGAGGAGTGTCGGGTTGGTTGACCTGCCGGTGCTTGCGGATCAGGCGATAAGCCAAGAACAGCGCCACCAACACCAGCACCACGACCACGACGATCGCGACCACGCCGAGTCCGGTCCACAAGGAGTCCACGTCCGGGAGGTACCCCCGACCCACCCCAAGATCACGGCCCGATCGTCGTCGCCGGGTGCAGGTCGCCGTCCGCCCCCGGCAGGCAGGCCGCCGCGCGCGAGTCGGTCACCAGGAACTCGCCGAAGCAGCGGCCCAGTTGGGCGTGTCCGGCGGCGTTGGGGTGGAACGACTCCTGCAACGCGTGCGAGGCGCGGTCGTCGTCGCCAAGGTCGTTCCAGCGGACCGACAGCCTGCTGAACCACTCCTGCGTGGCGTCGTCGCGGGAGCACGCTTCGCGGCCGACCCCCGCGCGGGACACGTCCAGCAGCCGGGCGCCGGACTCGCGGGCGGCCTGGCGGACCCCGTCGGTGATCTTGGGGACGGCCTCGGCGCGGACCCAGCGCAGGTCGGCCTCGCGGAACGGGCAGCCGTTGAGGTTGCGCAGGCCCTGGCGGACGTCCGGGCTGATCGGGGCGGCGTAGGACTGCAGGACCAGGTGGTAGTCGGTCGGCTGGTACCCGGCGTCGGTCATCACCGAGCGGATGTCGGCCAGCGCGCGGACCACCTTCGGCACCATCCGGTCCACCCGCTGCTGCCACTCGCCGCCCACCGAGTCCGAGCACGACTGCTTCGACTGGTCCAGCCACGCCTGCACGCAGCTGTCGAGCACGTGCGAGAACGACGGGTCGTCGTTGGCGCCGACCGCGACCTGGATCGCCACGACCCGCTTCTGCCTGGCCAGCGACCCGAGCCGAGCCGCCTGCGAGCCCTCGGTGTACTGCTCGGTGCTGCCGAGCCCGACCTGGGCGGACGGGGCGCCCGAACACGCCAGGTTGATCGTCTCGTCGATGCCGCGCAGTCCGGTGTGGTGGATCGAGGCGGCGCGGGAGCGGTGGCACCAGTCACCGTCGGTGCCGTCGGTGCCCGGTTCGTAGTCGCCCGCGGCCTCACCCGAGATGGTGGAGTCGCCCATCGCCACCAGCACCCGGGGCACCCCGGTCGGCGGCGACGGGGCAGGGGCCGGTCCGGGCAGGACGATCACCACCGCGCTCGCCAGCACGAGCACCAGCAGCAGGACAGCGGCATGCCATCGGTACCGTCGCATCATCTCGGCCCAGTCTAGGCGATGCCCCGGGAGTCTTGCTCGCGCTGCCAACCTCGACCGGCCGTCACGCACCCTCGGCGGTGATCACCAACCTCGCCGCCGAGGGCGGTAGGGCTCGCTGAGCGTCTGCGGACGTGAATGGCCGCTCCGCCAGCGATCACAGCGCGCGCAGCAACGCCTGCTTGGCCGTGGTGAACTCGTCCTCGGTGAGCACCCCGTCGCGGCGCAGGTCACCCAGTTCGCGCAGGCGCCGCAGCACCGTGTCCTGGTCGACCGGACTGTCGCGTGTGGACTCCACCGCGCGTGGGGACGCTGTCGCGCTTGTGGCCGTCGTCGGGTGCGGGAGCCTGGCCACAACCGCGGCGGCGAGCAGGGCCGACGCGGCGATGTCCTTTTTGAAACCCCACAGCCGGAAGCAGTTCGGGTCGTGCGACGCGGGTTGCGTGCTCGGTGGGCCCACCGGCCGCAGCCGCACCAGCTTGGGTGTCCACTCGATACCGAGCAGTTCGCCGACCGCCACCTCCCGCGCCCCGCCGGAACGCTTGGACGACTCGGCCGCCCAGCCCCATTCGAACCGGACGCGGTCCCCGTCGAACGAGGCGTCCCCGTCTTCCCCGGTGGTCGACAACGGCGCGCTCGGGGCCGCCAGCAGCCACTGCTCGGCCGGACCGTCGGGCACCCGGGCGACCAGCCGCGCGTCGCGGACCCCGTCGGCGAAGTACTCGGCGGACGCCGCCGCCCTCGGCTCGATGGTGAGCCGGAACGGGTCGGCCGCCTCGGGCAGCGCGCCACCGGTCACGTGGGTCAGCGGGTCGGCGCCCGCGCGGGGCCGCAGCCGCAGGTGCCCGCCCTTGCGGTCGGTCTCGAACCCGACCCCGGCGATCGCGGCCAGCGGCACCACCAGTTCGCCGACCGCCAGCCGCAGCGGGTGCGCCGACTTGGCCGGGACCACCCGCACCGAGTCGTAGTCGAACACCCAGGTGCCCTCCCGCCCGGTCACCTCGGTCATGCCCAGCACGTCGCGCTCCCCCCGGTCACCACGACACCGTACCGGGTTCAGGCGACCGCGATCCGCCCGTCCACCAAGGCCAACCCGCGATCGGCGATGTCGTGCACCGCGTCGTGGTGGGTGGCGACCAGCACCGCCGTGCCCTCCCCGGCGGTCCGGCGCAGCAGCCCGAGCACGGCGGCGACGCTGTCGTGGTCGAGGTGCGCGGTGGGCTCGTCGGCCAGCAAGACCCTGGGCCGCGCCGACACGGCCCTGGCCAGGGCGGCCCGCTGCTGCTGCCCGTAGGACACCTCGTGCGGGTACCGGTCGGCCAACCCGTCGATCCCCAGCTCCGCCAGCAGTTCCGCGACCCGGTCGCGCACCTCGGCGCGACGCCCGGACAACCGCAGCGGCAGCCCCACGTTCTCCGCCAACGTCAACTCCTGCGCCAACCCCAACGCCTGCGGCAGCACCCCGCAGTCCGCCCACGCCGGAACCGCCGCCAACGGCTGCCCGCACACCGCCACCGTGCCCGCGTCCGGCTTGTCGAACCCGCACAACACCGCGAACAACGCGCTCTTGCCCGACCCGGACCGCCCCGACACCGTGACGACCTCGGCCGAGGCGACGCTCAGGTCGACCCCGCGCAGCACCTCGATCCGACCGTCCGGGTGGTCGAACCCCCTCGTGAGCCCCCGCCCGACCAGCGCGCTCACGCGGCCACCCCGTCGACGCGGCCCTCGCGCAGGTGCACGACGCGGTCCCCGAGCGCCACGAGCTCGGGGTCGTGGGAGGCGGCGACCACGGCCACGCCGCGCTCGGTGAGACGGCGCAGGACGTCGAGCACCAGGGCGGCCGACGCGGCGTCGAGCTGGGACGTCGGCTCGTCGGCCAGGATGACGGCGGGGGAGCGGGCCAGCGCGCACCCGAAGGCGAGGCGTTGCTGCTGGCCACCGGACAGGGCGCTGACCCGCCAGTCGCCGGTGCCGGGGATGCCGAGCCAGTCGAGGATCTCGGGGTCCGCGTCCGCCAGACCGGCGGACTGCGCGGCGGCGGTCAGGTTCCCCGCCACGCTCAGGTGCCCGATCAGGTTGTCCGGCGGCGCCTGGAACACCACCGCGATCCGCTCCCGCCGCACCGCCCGCCGCGCCCGGTGCGACAACCGCCCGATGTCCCGCCCCTGCCAGGCCACCGACCCCGCCGTGTGCCGATCGATCAACCCCAACACCCGCAACACCGTCGACTTCCCCGACCCGGACGGCCCGGCCAACACGGTCATCCCCCGCGCCGCCACGTCGAACGTCACACCCCCGACCGCGCTGACCTGGCCCGCGGGGGTGCGGTAGCGGACGTGGGTGTCCCGCAGTTCGTAGAGCGGCACCTGGTCGTCGAAGATCGGTTCAGCCACGGGTCGACTCCCCACTCGGACGGTGACAGGCCGCGCTGGTCGGTTCAGCCACGGATCAGCTCCCCGACCCGGGCGGTGGTGACCGAGCGCACCGCCGACCAGCACACGAGCGCCACCACCACCGCGGCCACCAGCGTCGTCGTCGACACCAGTGGCACCAGGTTCGGGGCCGCCGCCACCGGGCGCAGCCACGGCGACGGGTCCAGCATCGGCGCCGACACGGCCGCGCAGACCGCACCGGCCGCGCTGCCCGCCGCGACCGAGATGCCCGCCAGTGACCCCAGTTCGGTGAGGTGGCTGGCGACCAGGGTGCGTTGCCGCAGGCCCATCCGGGTGGCCAGGGCCCCGGCCAGCGCGTTCTGCCTGCGCCGCACCTCCACCGCCAGGACCAGCGCGGCCGCGGCGACGATCGCCAGGACCATGCCCAGGGCGGTGACGAAGTCGAAGGTCCAGGTGACGGTCAGGAACGGCAGCCCGTCGAGCGCGAGGGCCTTGGACCGGGAGTGCAGGTGGTGGATCCCGGCCGCGTCGAGGTCGGCGACCAGGTCGGCGCTCGACCTGGCCGACCAGACCTGCCACACGTCGATCCGCGCCGGGTCCGGCAGCGACGCCAGCGACACCACGTACCCGCGGCCGGTGCCGATCAGCGGGAACGACGCGACCTGCCCGACCGGGCGCACCGTGCCCACCCTGGGCAGCTCGGCCGGGGCGTCCGGTGTGGACCCGACCCGCAGCGCGCGGACCCCGGAACCGGACAGTGTGGACAGCTGCGCGGCGACGTCGTCCGGGTCGCGGTCGCCGAGCCACGCCGAGCGGGTGAACGTCGCCGGGTCGACCGCCAGCACGATGCTCTGCCCGGTCTTGACCACGCCGACGACGGTGGCGTGCTGGGCCAGCGCGGGCGGCAGTCCGGCGATGGCGACCCGGCCGGGGATCTGCGCGGTCGACTCGGCGCCGACGAACAGCCCCGACTTGGTGTCCAGCGCCTCGCTCTGCGCGTCCGCCACCCCGACTCCCACGGTCAGCGTGCCGACCGCGAGCGTCCCCACGAGCAGGATCCCCACCGCGGAACCGGCGGCGGCCGACAGCCTGCGCAGTGCTAGGTGCACCGCTGGAGTCCGCCAGAGGTCAGCGCGGTGTGCGGCAGTTAGTGCCCACCGAGCCAGGCGGACGGTGACTAGAGCGACGGTCAGGACTACCAGCAACGGGAACGCCAACCCGACCGCGTCAGCGTTCTGCGGCAGCGGTTGTCCGAACTGGAGCTTCGTGGGCATGCTGTCCAGACGTGCCCACGCGAGGTAGGCCAACGCGGCAGTGATGAGCTCCCACGGCACGAACCGCCACACTCGTGACGCGCCGCGCGTACTACCTGACTGGAACTCCCGGTGCGTCCGCGTCGCAGTCACCGCGCCTACGACCAACAATGCGGCCACAAGGACCCCGGCCGCGACCAGAGCGGCGACACCGACTGTGCCGTCAGTCAGGGCTGTCGAGGGCGCGTACCAAGGTAGGGCCAACCGTGCCGCGAGCAGACCGGCGGCCGCGCCCAGAAGCAACGGCGCGGCCAACTCCAGCACCGCGCGCCAGCCGAGCACTACCGGTCCCGCGCCGCGTGCCCACAGCAGCCGCAGTTCGGCGTGCCTGCGCTGCACCCACTGCACGGTCACCGCGCCGACCCCGGCCAACCCGACCAGCAGGCTGATGACCGTCAACGGCAGCACCGCGCCCAGCACCGTCGACTCGGCAGAACGCGCGACCTCCACCGGCTTCGCGAAGTAGTTCGACGCGATCACCAGCCGCGCCTTGTCCCGCGCACGCAACTGCGTAGTCACACCGTCGACCACGGTCTTACCGCGTGCGACCAAGGCGGCGGCCTCGTCTGTGGTGGCGGGCGTCGGGGCAGGAAAGCGGACACTGACAGCGGCGGCGTTACCGCTCACGGGGCTCATAGAGGCGGTGAACGAGTCCAGAGTGGGGAACCAGACGACCGCGGCTGTGGCGCCCTCGGTGGCTAGAGGGTTCGGCATGATCCGCTGCTGCTCGGAGCACCAGTACGCGGGCACCGGGTCGCTGACGTCGGCGTAGATCGCGGTCACCGGCGGGAGCGTGCCGTCCAGCCCGCGGTCGCCGATCTTGATCCCGGCGTCCTGGGCGATGCTGCGCGGCACCCACAGCCCGTCCCGGCTCCCGCCCTCGACCACCCGCAGGTTGTCCATCGCGCCGTCGCGGTACCCGAACTGCGACCACGGGTGCGGCCCGTTGAAGTCCCACTGCCGCACCGGTGAGTACACCGCCCCGATGATGGTGTCGAACCCGGCCACCCGCCCCTGCTCCGCCGAGATCCGCAGGACGTCCCCGGCGTCGGCCACCGACACCCGGTTCCCATCCACCACCGGCGGCACCGTCTGCCCGCACAACCGCCCCGCCTGGTACGCGACCGCCGCCGACCCCGCCGAATCCGCGTGCAACACCGCCGCCGCCCCCACGAAGCTGAGCAACAACGCCGCCACGAAGGCAACCAACACCGTCAGCGGACTCGACACCGCCGCCCGCGGAGCCGCCCTCCAAGGCAACTGCATGGACCGGCACGCTACCGCCGCCCCCACCGCATCCCACCCACCGCGACCCATTCGAGATCCACCCCGGACGGTCCGTCTCCGCCCGGTCACGGAAACCACCACCGCGCCCCGCACGTGGTCGGGACCGACGATGGTCACCGGTCTTCGGCAAGACCTGGACCACGGTCCGCTAGCGCCGGAAGGGGAAAGCAGAAGGGGGCGGGTAGCCGCGTGGTCACCCGCCCCTACCTCGTCGCTCGACCGAGGAGCGGGCGGCTCACCCGGGCGAGTCGGTCATGCCTGCTGGCCCAGTCGGCAGAGGCGACACGACGGCGCGCCCGTGGCCCACGAGTCCTCGCCGTGATCGCCTGCCGTCGCCCCACGCATCGCGCGAGCCGATTGCCGTGCTCAGCAGACAACCTGGCGCAGGCACGGCAGTCGCGGCCGACCTGCGTGGGCCGAGGCGACGGTGGCCACGCGCAGGAGACGCGCTCGGCGAATCGGACGCGGTGACGCCCAGTCGTGCTGCCGCACCGAAGGTGGAACGCGAAAGGGGCGGGTAGCCGGGTGGCCACCCGCCCCCTTGCGTTGTCGTTCGGTCTAGAAGGGGCGCCTGCGGGGCGGCTCGGCGCGGTCGGTGATGCCGTCGGATGCCTTCTCGGGCGAGGGTGTAGGTGGGCGCCTGCGGTCCGGGCTGTGGCGTCTACGGGTGGTCACTTTCCCCGGCGGGCACCGGCCGCGGTCGCAGTGCGGTGAATGTGTTGCGCCGACCGGGCTATCAGGTCGGGGTCGGTTTCCATCCCAGTCAGGATTGGGTCACACCCGTCCGCCGACCTGCTGCCCCGCGCTCACGGTGGCGGGCGGCATCCCGAGACCGGCGGGCGGCACCGCTCACCTGCGCGAGTAGCCCCGACGCGGGGCCCGGCCAGTGGGTGTCGGGTGTTCCCGAATGGACCCCTACAACCGTCGTGGGGCGATTGTCGGCGGCTTTCGGACAGCGGGGCGGGTGCGCAAGACTCTGCCATCCCTGCGGGCAGGGAACTGCCGCAGCAGAACACCGACCCCAAGGAGAATGGGCGTGCTCATCCGCACCAGACGGGCGCTCGCGGCGGGACTGGCGGTCGCCGCCGTGGTGGGGGTGGCCGTGGCGGCCTCCCCCGCGCAGGCGTCGCCCGCCACCGCCGTCAGCCAGAACGCCACCAACGCCGACATCCTCGACCAGCTCAAGGCCGTGCCCGGTCTGACGGTCGTGTCGGAGTCGGCCACCCCGCCCGCGGGGTACCGGTTCTTCCTGTTGACGTTCAAGCAGCCGGTCGACCACCACAACCCGCGCGGGGCGACCTTCGAGCAGCGGTTCCAGTTGCTGCACAAGGACACCGCGCGGCCGGTCGTGCTGCACACCACCGGCTACAACATGCCGGTCACCGCGTTCCGCTCGGAGCCGACCCGGCTCGTCGACGGCAACCAGATCTCGGTGGAGCAGCGGTTCTTCACCCCGTCGCGGCCCGCGAACGCGGACTGGGACGACCTCAACATCTGGCAGGCCGCGACCGACCACCACCGCATCGTCAGCGCGCTCAAGCGCGTCTACGCAGCCAAGTGGATCTCCACCGGGGCCAGCAAGGGCGGTATGACCTCGATCTACCACCGCCGCTTCTACCCCGACGACGTCGACGGTGTCGTCGCCTACGTCGCCCCCAACGACGCGGTCAACGACTCCGACCGCGCCTACGACCGGTTCTTCCAGACCGTGGGCAACGACCCGGCCTGCCGCACGAAGCTCGAGGACGTGCAGAAGGAGGCCCTGAAGCGGCGCACCGCGCTGGTGGCGAAGTACCAGGGCGCCGCGACCGCCGCCGGGTGGACCTTCACCGGGGTGCTCGGGTCGATCGACAAGGCTTACGAGATGACCGTCCTGGACACCGTGTGGGCGTTCTGGCAGTACTCGACCCAGGCCGACTGCGCGACCGTCCCGGCCAAGACCGCGACCGATGACCAGCTCTACGCGTTCATCGACGCCACCGCCGGGTTCGCCTTCTACGCCGACCAGGGCATCACCCCGTACGCGCCGTACTTCTACCAGGCCGCCACCCAGCTCGGCTGGCCGCAGCCGAAGTTCGAGCACCTGCGCGGCCTGACCAAGTACCCGAACCTGTACCAGGCGAACTCCAGCCTCCCGCCGGACCTGCGCCGCCGCCACGACTCCCGGCCGATGCTCGACGTCGACCGCTGGGTCCGCACCCGCGGCTCGGAACTGCTGTTCGTCTACGGCGCCAACGACCCGTGGGGCGCCGAGCAGTTCGTCCCCAGCCGCCGCGACTCGCACCTCTACGTCGCCCCGGGCGCCAACCACGGCGCCAACATCGCCGCCCTGTCCCCGGCCGACCAGACCGCGGCCACCGCGACCCTGCGCCGCTGGGCCAACGTCACCGCCCCGGCCTTCGCCGAGAAGGCTTCCGACGGCATCACCGACCTCGACCGCGCCGAGCCGCCCCGCAGGCGCCCCTTCTAAACCGAACGACAACGAAGGGGCGGGTAGCCACACGGCTACCCGCCCCTTTTGCTTTCCCCAGCCCCCAGCCCCCAGCCCCCAGCGGCGGCTGACGACCAGGTGTCGCCGCGTCGGGGTCGCCGAGCGTCAGCTGTGCCCGGTCAAGGTCGCCGCGTCTGCACGCTGGTCGGGTGAGACGGCCTCTGTGGGCGCTCGATGTACCTCTGCGCGGCGCGTGGTCGGCAGTCGCGAGCCTGCCCGTCTCGGGTCGAGTGACCGCGAAAGGGGCGGGTGGCCACTTGGCTGCCCGCCCCTTCTGCATTCCCCGAACGGTGATCGTGCGAGCGGGATCCACCAGTGGGTCGTCAGTAGCCGCTGTGCGGGGGATCGGCGGTCGCCCAGGTGGCCCTCGCTCACTTGGGCGACCGCCGGGGGTTCAGCCCTCGTAGGTCGGGTGGTCCCGCCAGTGCTGTTGGCCGGTGGCGGGGAGGCTGCTGATCGGGTCGTAGTACGGGTAGCGGCGGCTGAGGATGGCGGCGGCGTCCTCGGTCTCGGAGCGTTCGGTGCCCGCGCGGTAGTTCTTGGTCCAGTAGGAGACACCCAGTTCGCGGTCGTACTCGGCGAGTTGGTGGACCCAGCGCTTGCCGACGTACGGGACGTCGCAGATGATGCGCGGGGTCGCGTAGCCGGGGAGGTAGCCCATGATCGCGTGCTGCAGTTCCTGCGCCTCCCACACCGAGACCCGCCAGTGCTCGGCGTTGGGGATCATGTCGCACATGTAGAAGTAGTACGGCAGCACGTTCGCCTCGCCCTGCAGCGCGAAGCACAGGTCCAGCAGCGCCTCCGGGGTCGCGTTGACGCCGCGCATCAGCACGCCCTGGTTGCGCACGTCGCGCACCCCGACCTCCAGCGCCGTCCGCGCCGCCTCGGCCACCAGCGGGGTCACCGACTGGGCGTGGTTGACGTGGGTGTGGATGGCCAGGTTCACCCCGCGCCGCGCGGCCGTGCGGGCGACCCGCTCCAGGCCCTCGACCACCGACGGCTGCAACCAGTGCTGCGGCAGCCCGGCCAGCGCCTTGGTCGCCAGCCGGATGTCGCGCACCGTCTCGATGTCGAGCAGCCGCATCAGGAACGACTCCAGCTGCTTCCACGGCACGTTCGCCACGTCGCCGCCGGAGACCACCACGTCGCGCACACCGGGGGTGCGGCGCAGGTAGTCGATCATCTGGTCCTGCCGGTCGACCGGCTTGAGGACCAGCTTGTGCTTGTCGACCTGCGGGGTGGAGTTGCCGACCAGGTCCATCCTGGTGCAGTGCCCGCAGTACTGGGGGCAGGTGGACAGCAGCTCGGCGAGCACCTTGGTCGGGTACCGGTGGGTCAGTCCCTCGACGACCCACATCTCCGCCTCGTGCAGCGAGTCGCGGGCCGAGTGCGGGTGGCTGGGCCACTCCGGGTCGCGGTCGGAGCGCACGGGCAGCATGTAGCGGCGGATCGGGTCGGCGAAGAACGCCTCGGTGAACTCGCCCGCCTCCGCCGTCGGCGCCATCGTGTTGAGCATCTGCGGCGGCAGCAGCATCGACATGGTCGCCAGCTGCTCCTGGTCGGCCAGCAGTTCGGCGTAGAACGACTCGGCGAGCAGGTCGCCGACGACCTTGCGCAGCTGCCGCTCGTTCTTGACGCAGTTCACCCGCTGCCACTGCGCGTCCCGCCACTGCGCCTCGGTGACCCCCGACCAGCCGGGGAAGCGCCGCCAGTCCGGTTCCACCAGCTCACGGCGGACGTACTCGTAGGGCTGGTGGGCGCCCTCCAGCACCGCGGCGGACACGGTCGTGTCCGCCTGCCGCAAGTCCCGCAACGCAGTCATATGTACTCCTAGCCGCTAGGGTGGCGTGAAGATATGCTGCCAGAGCGCTAGTGCTCCGTAAAATCTACAGCACTTTCGCCGCCATGACGTCACACGGAGGGCTCGGGGATGAACGCACAGGTCGCACGGGTCGGCTCGCCGTTCGGGCTGCACCGGGTGGTCGAGCCCGCCGGGGTGCTGCCCCAGCAGGCGCACCGGCTCGACGCCGACCCCGAGCCGTACGCCGACGAGGTGGTCATCGACGTCGACCGGCTCAACCTCGACGCGGCCTCCTACCGTCAGCTCCGCGAGCAGCACGGCACCGGTGACGCCGTCCGCGCCGCCGTACTGGGGATCGTCGCCGAGCGCGGCAAGATGCAGAACCCGGTCACCGGGTCCGGCGGCATGCTCCTAGGCACCGTCGCCGCTGTCGGCCCTGACTCACCGTTGGCGCTAGAGGTCGGCGACCGGGTCGCGACCCTCGTCTCGCTTACCCTGACCCCGCTGCGGATCACTGATGGCCTCGCCGACTGGGACGGGCTAAGCGAGCAGGTCCCGTGCCGGGGGACCGCGGTGCTGTTCGGCCGCTCTATCGCCGCCGTGCTGCCCAACGACCTGCCGGACGGGATAGCCCTGTCCGTGATGGACGTCTGCGGCGCCCCCGCGCTCACCGACCGCGTCGTCCGCGAGGCGGGCGTGGGCGCTTCCGTGCTGGTACTCGGCGGTGGCGGCAAGTCCGGGTCGCTGTCACTGGCCGCCGCCCGCCGCGCCGGGGCCACCCGCGTGGTCGCGCTCGTCCCGACGGTCGCCGAGGCGGACGCCGTGCGCGCGGCCGGGCTGGCCGACGAGGTCGTCATCGCCGACGCCCGCGACCCGCTCGCCGTGCACGCCGCGATCGGCACCCCGGTCGAGGTCACCGTGGTCTGCGTCGACGTGCCCGGCTGCGAGCACGGCGCGATCATGGCCACCGCCGACGGCGGCACGGTCGTGTTCTTCTCCATGGCCACCTCGTTCCCCGCGGCCGCGCTCGGCGCCGAGGGGCTCGCCGCGGACGTCCGGATGCTCGTCGGCAACGGGTACGTGCCCGGTCACGCCGCCTTCGCGCTCGACCTGCTGCGCGCCGAGCCCGGGGTGCGCGCGCTGTTCGCCGCCCGCGAGACTCAGTGACCGTGACGACTTCCAGCACCCTGTACACCGGGGGCCGCGTGCACTCCCCGGCCGACCCGTCCGCCACCGCGATCGCCGTGCGCGACGGCCTCGTCGTGTGGCTCGGCCAGGACTCGGTGGGTCGCGCGCTGCACGGTGACGGCGAAGTGGTCGACCTCGACGGTGCCTTCGTCGCGCCCGCGTTCGTCGACGCCCACGTGCACGCCACCTCCGCAGGGCTGCTGCGCGTCGGCCTCGACCTGACCGGCGCCAAGACCCTCGCCGAGTGCCTGGCCATGGTCGCCGCGCACGTCCGGGCGAGCGGGCACCCGCTGGTGTGGGGGCACGGCTGGGACGAGACCACCTGGCCGGAGAACCGCCCGCCGACCCGCGCCGAGGTCGACGAGGCCGCCGGGGCCGCCGCTGTCTACCTGTCCCGGGTGGACGTCCACTCCGCCTTGGTGTCGACCGCCCTGCTCGACCGCGCCCCCGGTGCCCGCGCCGCCGACGGCTACCACCCCGACGGCCCGCTGACCCGCGACGCCCACCACCGCGCCCGCCGCGCCGCCCAGGACGCGATCACCCCCGCGCAGCGCGACGAGGCCCAGTTGGAGTTCCTCCGGCACGCCGCCGCCCAGGGCATCGCCTGCGTCCACGAGTGCGCCGGACCCGACATCTCCGGGGCCGACGACCTAACCGCGTTGCTGGCCCGCGCGGGCGGTGACCTGCCGGAGGTCGTCGGTTACTGGGGCGAGATCGGGCCCGCGGACCTGGCCGTCCGGCACCGTGTCCGGGGCCTGGCGGGCGACCTGTTCGTCGATGGCGCGCTCGGGTCCCGTACGGCTGCGTTGTGTGCCTCTTACGCTGACGCTGACACCAGCGGCGCGCTCTACCTCGACGCCGCGGCCATCGCCGAGCACCTGGTGGTGTGCACCGAGGCCGGGATCCAGGCCGGGTTCCACGTCATCGGCGACGCCGCGACCGCCGAGGTGGTCGCCGGGTTCGCGCTGGCGGAGAAGCGGGTCGGCCTGCTCGAGCTGGCCGGGGCACGGCACCGGCTCGAACACCTGGAGATGGTCACCCCGGACCAGGCCAGGCAGTTGGGGCAGTGGGGTGTCGTCGCCTCCGTCCAACCCCAGTTCGACGCCGCGTGGGGCGGGCCGGACGGCATGTACGCCACGCGCCTCGGGGTGGAACGCGGCACGTCGCTCAACCCGTACTCGCTGCTCGCCGCCGCCGGTGTCGTCCTCGCCCTCGGCTCCGACGCCCCAGTCACCAGGGTCGACCCCTGGTCCACGGTTCGCGCCGCCGTCAACCACCGCACCGACGGCTCCGGCCTCTCACCCCGCGCCGCCTTCACCGCCCACACCCGCGGCGGCTGGCGAGCAGCAGGCGTCGACGACGGCCTCACCGGCACCCTCGTCCCCGGAGCCCCCGCCACCTTCGCCGTCTGGGACGCCCCGGAACTCGTGGTCGCCGTCCCTGACGACCGCGTCCGCCGGTGGTCGACCGACCCGCGCTCCCGAGTCCCCGGCCTCCCCCCGATGGACCCCGAGACTCCCGCCCCAACCTGCCTGCGCACCGTCCTGCGCGGCCACACGATCCATGACCACGAGGTGACCCCACATGCCACCTCCTGAGGCGGATCTCCGCTGGTCTGCCAGCCATCGTGGGCAACTTCCTCACTTGCGCCGCGACCTTCGTGCGGCCGTCGAGTGTGGTCGACGAGAGCCGATTGCCATCTGCCCGCGCGGCCACACGATCCACGGCGATGAGGTGACTCCACGTGCCACCCGCCCGCGGGGCCACGCGATCTACGACCACAAGGTGACCTCACATGCCACCTCTTGACGTGGATCTCCGCTGGTCCGCTGGCTACCGCGGGCCACTTCCTCACTTGCGCGGCGGTCCTCGCGCGGCCGTCGAGTGCAGTCGACGCCCGCCGATTACCACCTGTCCGCGCGGCCACACGATCCACGACCACGAGGTGACCCCACATGCCACCTCCTGACGCGGTGACCGGCTCGCGCACCGACTCCGACAACGACAGCACGACCCGCGAGGGGAGCCCACGTGCCGCTTCTTGACCTGGACCCGGCTGTGGTCGCGACCGCGCGCCAGTTGGCGGCGACGGCGGCCGCCCCAGTCGTGGAGATCGCTCGTTCGCACACCACGGTGTCCGTCGAGCGCGCCACCCTGCGGCTCGCGGGGATCACCGGCGCCGACAGCACGCACCGTGCGGGCGACGTGCCGTGGGTCAACCGGGTCGTCGACACCGTCGCTGAGCATTGCGGGCTGCAAGACGGCGTGTGCGGGCCGGTGTTCCACGCGCTCGCCGAGCACAACCTGGGCAGCCTGACCGAGCTCGCCGAGGCCACTGCCGCAGGCCAGGTCAGCTACCGGGTGCCGACCGGCAAGGACGCCACCCGCGCCGACAAGGCCGCCCGGGCCGCCGTCGCCAAGGGGCTGCGGACCGTCGACCGCAACCGCGCCCAGCGCGACAAGCTGGTCGCCAAGCTCGGTGATCCGCCGCGGCGCCCGTGGATCTACCTCATCGTGGCGACCGGGGACATCGACGAGGACGTGGTGCAGGCCGCCAACGCCGCCCGCGCGGGTGCCGACATCATCGCGGTGATCCGGTCCACCGGGCAGTCCCTGCTGGACTACGTGCCCGAGGGCGCCACCCACCACGGGTTCGCGGGCACCTACGCCACCCAGGAGAACTTCCGGATCATGCGGGCCGCCATGGACGAGGTGTCCAAGGAGGTCGGCCGGTACGTGCGGGTCACCAACTACGCCTCCGGCCTGTGCATGCCCGAGATCGCCGTCCTCGCGGGACTGCAGCGGCTGGACATGATGCTCAACGACTCCATGTACGGCATCCTCTTCCGCGACATCAACCCCATCCGCACCTTCGTCGATCAGCGGTTCTCCCGCCAGGTGCACGCCCGCGCGGGCATCATCATCAACACCGGCGAGGACAACTACCTCACCACCGCCGACGCCGTCGACGCCGCGCACACCGTCACCGTCTCGCAGCTGCTCAACGAGCACTTCGCGCACGAGGCGGGGCTCCCGGACGAACTGCTCGGCCTCGGCCACGCGTTCGAGATCAACCCCAAGGTCCCCGAGTCGTTCCGGCTGGAACTGGCGCACGCGCTGCTGGCCCGCGAGCTGTTCCCGGACGCCCCGCTCAAGTGGATGCCGCCGACCAAGCACATGACCGGCGACGTGTTCAACGGCTACCTGCTCGACGGGTTCTTCAACCTCGCGGGCGCGCTCACCGGCCAGTCGATCCTGCTGGTCGGGATGATGACCGAGGCCGTGGTCACCCCGTTCCTGTCCGACCGCGACCTCGCCCTGGCCAACGTCCGCTACGTGCTCGACGCCGCCGGGGGACTGGCCGAGGACTTCCGCCCCGCCCCGGACGGGCTGATCGTCAAACGCGCCCACCAGGTGCTCGGCGAGGCCGTCGACCTGCTCGCCAGGATCGTCGACGACGGGCTGCTCACCGCCATCGCCAGCGGAACCTTCGGCCTGATGAAGCGCCCGCCGGACCAGGGCAGGGGCGTCGCTGGCGTGGTCGCCAAGGCCGACGGCTACCGCAACCCGGCCACCGACCTGCTCGACGAGGGGGCGACCAAGTGACCACCACCCGGCCCGCACCAGCCGACGCCAGTGCCTCTGCCCCCGCGGCCGCTGACCCGGTGACCGCAGGCGCCGTGACCACTGACCCGGCGGCCACGAACACCACGGCCACCAACACCACGGCCACTGACCCGGCAGCCACCAACACCGCGGCCACCGACACCAAGCGCTACGTCCGCCCCTACGGCGACACCAGCGGCGACGGCATGCTGCAGACCTCGTTCACCCTGCCCGTCCCGCACGGCCCCCGCGCCGAGGGCGCCGCACTGCTGCTCGCGGCCAAGATGGGCATGGAACCGGCCATGGTCGTGCACTCCCACGCCATCGGCCCCGACTTCACCTTCTTCGTCGTCTACGGCTCGGTCAAGCACATCATCGACCTGACCGAGGTCGAGGTCGTCGAGCGCGAGTACCCGCTGCTGCCGCCCAGCGAGGTCAACACCGTGATCAAGCGGGCGCTGCGGCGCAAGATGGTCGTGGTCGGCGCCTGCATCGGCACCGACGCGCACACCGTGGGCATCGACGCGATCCTCAACATCAAGGGCTTCGCGGGCGAGAAGGGGCTGGAGTACTACCGGGAGCTGCGGGTGGTCAACCTCGGCGCCCAGGTCAGCGTGCCCGACCTGGTGAAGCGGGCGCGCGCGGAGAAGGCCGACGCGGTGCTGGTGTCGCAGGTCGTCACCCAGCGCGACGCGCACATCCTCAACACCCAGGAGATGTCGGCCGCGTTCCGGGAGGCCATGGGCGGGCGCCGCCCGCTGCTCATCGCTGGTGGACCCAGGTTCGACCCGCGGATGGCCGGTGACCTGGGCGTCGACCGCGTGTTCAGCCGCGGCACCACCCCGGGCGAGGTCGCCAGCTACCTCGTCCACGCCATCAACCAGCGCAAGGAGCAGCCCGCATGAGCCCCGAGCCCGGCCTGAGCGTCACCCACCGGCGCTACGTGCCGCACGCCCACGCCCACTACGGCGGCAGCCTCGTCGACGGCGCCTACTCCCTCGGCCTCTTCGGCGACGTCGCCACCGAGCTGTGCGTGCGGACCGACGGCGACGAGGGCCTGTTCGCCGGGTACGAGCAGGTCGAGTTCCTGG
Organism: Actinokineospora cianjurensis; assembly: GCF_003663795.1. Taxonomy (NCBI): domain Bacteria; kingdom Bacillati; phylum Actinomycetota; class Actinomycetes; order Pseudonocardiales; family Pseudonocardiaceae; genus Actinokineospora; species Actinokineospora cianjurensis. Next base: position 701,547 of record NZ_RCDD01000002.1, on the reverse strand, counting down.
CGCCGCTGCGCGCGGGTGACGTGGTCGAGGCGACCGCGACCCTCGTGCGGGTCGGCACCCGGTCGCGGGGTGTGGAGTTCGAGGCGCGCGTGGTGTGCCGGGCCGCCCCGGAGCGCGGGCCATCGGCGGCCGACGTGCTGCAACCCCCTGTGGTCATCACCCGCGCAAGGGGCACGGTGGTGGTCCCACCAGCGGGGAACGAGTAGTCGCCCCGCTGCGCCGAGTAGGTGATGTTGCCCGTTGTTACTCCGTTCGGCGGACACCTCGCTTGCGCCGGTCGGCCCTTCGCTGATAACAACCGGAACCAGGTGTGAACAATGCTGTCGCCGGTGTTGACCTGGTCCCGGCGGCCGTCGACGACGGAGGACCATGCCGGAGGAGCTCGTCGAGGTGCGGCAGGTCCTCGACCACACGCCGGACCAGGTCTGGGAGGTCCTCGGCGACCCCGCGCTCTACCCGCGGTTCGTCCGCGAGATCGCCTGCGCCGAGCGCGAGTCGGCCCAGTCCGGCAAACCCCGCTACCGGGTGCGGTTCAGCGTCGCGGGCGGCGAACCGGTGCACGACCGGGTCGAGGTCCTGGTGAACCGGCCCGGTGAGCACCTGGTGCTGGTCGGACCGGGCTGGGCGGGCGGGCACCTGTCCATCCGGCTCGAACCCGCGGCGGGCCGGACCGTGGTCGAGGTCGTGCTGTCGCTGCCGGAGGACCTCACCGCGGGCACCGCGATGACCAACGCCTGGCTGCGCAAGCGCGTCCGCAAGGGCCTCACCCGCGTCGACGACCACCTCTCCGGCCGGGCCGTGACCAGCTCGCCGACCCGCATCGACCAGACCTCCCGCGGCCTGTCCGCGCTCACCGTCGCCCGCACCCTCGCCAAGGCCGGGGTGCTCAACCCGGGCCGACCGGACCGGGTGCTGCGCCAGCTCGGCGCGCTCGCCCGCTGGGGCGCCACCCTGGTCGGCGGGTACCAGGCGGCGTCGGCGCGGGTGCCGGACGCGGTGGCGCTGGTCGACGAGCGCGGCAAGCTGACCTTCGACGAGATCGACCGCAGGACCACCCGCCTGGCCAACGGCCTGGCCAAGCACGGTGTCCGGGCCGGGCGCCGGGTCGCGCTGATGTGCCGCAACCACGCCGGTCTGGTCGAGATGACCATCGCCTGCGGCAAGCTCGGCGCGGACGTGCTGCTGCTCAACACCGGCCTGTCCGCCGACCAGGTCGCCGACCTCGTCGAGGCGCACCGGCCGGTCGCGCTGGCCGCCGACGACGAGTTCGCGCCGCTGTTCCACAACCTGCCCGCGTCGCTGCCGTGGATCTCCACCTGGTCGGCCGCGCCGGGCGAGCTGACCCTCGACGCCGTCATCGCCGCCGCGCCCGCGACCCCGATCCGCCCGCCGGAACAGGCAGGCAAGATCATCGTGCTGACCTCGGGCACCACCGGGACGCCCAAGGGCGCGCGCCGCCGCAACCCGCCGGGGCTCGGGTCGGCCGCCTCGGTGCTGTCGCGGATACCGCTGCGCGCGGGGGAGCGGATGCTCGTGGCCGCGCCGCTGTTCCACACCTGGGGCCTGGCCGCGGTCCAACTGGGGATGCCGCTGCACGCCTCGCTGGTGCTGCAACGCCGTTTCGACGCCGAGGCGACCCTCGCCGCCATCGCCGAGCTCAGGTGCACCGCGCTGATCGCCGTGCCGGTCATGCTGCAGCGGATCATGGCGCTGCCCGAGCGGACCCGCGCCCGCTACGACACGTCCAGCCTGCGCGTGGTCGCCTCCAGCGGGTCGGCGCTGTCGCGGCAACTGGTGACGTCCTTCATGGACTCCTACGGCGACGTCCTCTACAACCTGTACGGCTCGACCGAGGTGTCCTGGGCCAGCATCGCCGACCCGACCGACCTGCGCGCCGCCCCGACCACCGCGGGCCGATGCCCGGTCGGCACCAGGGTCGGGATACTCGACGCCGACGGGGTACCGGTCGCGCCGGGCGCGGTCGGGCGGATCTGCGTGGGCAACGAGATGCTGTTCGAGGGCTACACCAACGGCACCAGCACCGAGATGCACGACGACCTCATGGTCACCGGCGACCGCGGCTACCTCGACGCCGACGGCAGGCTCTTCGTCTCCGGCCGCGACGACGACATGATCGTCTCCGGCGGCGAGAACGTCTTCCCCCGCCCCGTGGAGGAACTCCTACTCGGCCTGGACGTGGTGGCCGACGCCGCCGTCATCGGCGTCCCCGACCCCGAGTACGGCCACCGCTTCGCCGCCTACATCGCCCTCAAACCCGGCACCCACCTCACCGCCACCACCATCCGCGACTACATCCACGACCACCTCGAACGCCCCTCAGTCCCCCGCGACGTCATCTTCGTCCCCCGCGTCCCCCGCAACGCCACCGGCAAAGTAGTCAAACGCCTCCTCGCCGACCACGACTGATACCCGCACAGGGCTTTAGTGGAGTCGTCGAGCCGCGAAATCGACAAAGCTGCACCACCCGGCCACGGGCACGGCGATAACACGGCCACGCCTATTGTGCGACGAACGTATGTGTACCACTTCTGGATCGCGAGCTGCTTCCATGCAGTCGGTATCTTCGCTGGTACTGGATGAGCCCTTTGCCCAGCGCCTGCCGTTCTCGTCTATCTCCACGACAGTGGGTTCGTTCCTCGACGCCATGCGCAGACTCCCTCCATGGCGGGGAGTCTGCGCATGGCATGGCGGTGCCCCGCAGGCCCCCGACTCGACCGTACGTGGTGAAGGCTAGGTCTTCTGGGCGCGGGTGAGCTAGGGCCGACAGGGCTAACCCGATCGCCGGTGTTGACAAATGCGCGACAACCGGTGATCTGCGGCAGGTCTTGCTGGCGCTACACCAGGGTGTTCTTACCTTCCCATTTGTCCAACCGAATCGCCATGTGCTCTAGTTGGGCGAACGCCTCGATGTACTCGCTGATCCGGTTGGCGTCCCGCCGGATTATCGAGTCCCGGAGCGGCCCCTGGATCAGGACGGCCGATTCCACGTCGTCATCGGCGTACCCCACGGGTGTCTCGAGCACCGTGTAGGACCCCTGCATCGCCTTGTGGGAGCCGCTGGTGAAGGGAATCACCGAGATCGAGACATTGGGCCGGTCGTTCAACTCGAACAGCCTGCGGTACTGCGCCGACATGAGCTCCGGGGGGCCGAGGACCCTGCGCAGGGTGGACTCGTCGAGAATGTAGACGAACTCCCGCTTCTCGTCGTCGAGGATGTGCTGCCTGCGCAACCGGATCTTGATGGTCTGCTCGATCCAGGTCGACTCGCCGGGATAACTCGAGATGACGGCGCGGACCACGTCCTCGGTCTGCAGCATGCCGGGGACGATATGGCCCTGGTACTGCCGGATCAGCGTCGCGACGTCCTCAAGTTCGATGAGTTGGATGAGGGCGGGCGAGAGGTCCTTGGTGTGCTGTTCCCACCAACGGCTCTCGGAGCGCTTGCGGGCGAGGTCGAGCAGGTCGTCGACGACCTCTCGATCCGAGATGCCGTAGTGGTGCAGCAGCGCGCGCAGGTCGGTGATCGACACCCCGACCGCGCCCTGTTCAATTCTGACCACTTTGGACAGTGACCATTCGAGTGCGTCCGCTACCTGCCGTTGGGAGAAACCCGCACTGGTGCGGGCATGGCGGAGCTCGAGACGGAGTTTGCGCTGTGGGGGTCCCGAACCCCGGATGTCGGACACGTGCGACCTCCCAAAACGTCGCTCGACATGTCATGCTGCTACATGTCGAACCTGAGCAAGCTTACCGATGCTAGTCGGCAGCTAGTCATCTATCGGCTGATGCCGCAAAGCTATCGTACTTCAGCTCAAGCGCTGTGCAGGGGGCGGTTTCTCAGCCTGTCGTGTGAAGGAGTGGCCGTATGTGTGCTGCTGCCGAGGACTCCGGGGAAACCTGGCCGCGCGATCGCCGGGTCTGTGTCGTGCTCCGGACCCGCACGGATCTCAGCCGGGTGCTCGACGTGCTGCGCGCCATTGACGGCGACGACCGGCTGGCCATTTTCTGGACCGTCAACGAGGGTTCCCAGTTCGGCGGAAAGTTGCGCGATCCGTTAGCGCTGTTGGATGTGCGGCTGATTGACTGGGAGATCGCCCGTACCATGGAGTTCAACCTGGTGATCGCCGCGCACACCGATGACGCCCTCGGCGAACTGCTCGGCCCGGTCGCCACCATGGCGCACGGAACGGGCTACAACCGTCGCGTTTTGTACCGGACGCTCGACCTTGACGCGCCGGTCGGACTGTCCACCGCGGAACTCGTGCGCGACGGTGTCATCGTCGCGGCGGCGATCGGGCTGTCCTGCGAGTCGCAGGTGGAGCAGCTCTCCCGGGCGAACCCGAGTGCGATGCCGTTCGCGTTCCAGATGGGGGACCCCACCTGGGACAGGATGTTGGCGAACCTCGGCTCACGGGACCTGATCCGCCACCGCCTCGGCGTGACGCCTGGGCAGAAGCTGGTGGGCATCAGCTCGACCTGGGGGCACGACTCGACCATCGGGTACGACCCCCGGCTGGTGAACCGAGTCCTGGCGGCGCTACCGCACGACGAGTACCGAGTCGTATTGATCTTGCATCCCAATGTGTGGACGCTGCACTCCGGCTTCTCGGTGCGGGGGCTGCTCAGCGCCGCGTCCGAGGCGGGGTTGATCACGGTCATGCCGACCTCCGACTGGCCTGCCGCGCTGATCGCCACGGACGCGTTCATCGGTGACCACGGCTCGGTGTCGGTGTACGCCGCCGCGCTCGGTCGACCATTTCTGTTCGCGGGTAGGGGAGATGACGAACTGGTGAAGGGTTCGACCACGCTGGACTTCGTCCGAGCCGCTCGCCCGCTCGATCCCGCTGTGGACCTGCGCGACCAGATCGTCGACGTCATGGCGACCTACGCGGCCTCCGGTGTCACCGAGGTCGCCCGGCAGGCGATGGGCAACTCCGGTGAATCCCTGCGGCTGCTCCAGGCGCGCTTCTACGAGCTCATGGCGCTCGACCCGCCCGCCCAGGTCCCGCACCCGCGGCGCTACGCCCCGTTGGAGGTCGAACGGGACGAGCGCGGGGTGACCTCCTTCCTCTCCCGGATGTCGCTCACCATCGGACCCGACTGCGCGGTCACGGTGTCGGTCGAGCGGCACCCCGCGGCACTGGCTGAGCACCACCGGCCCGTGGACGACGACAGGGCACCGGTGTTGGTCGTGGACGAGCACGAGTCCAACCGGGACCTCAGGAACACGGCGGAGGTCCGGGTGCGCAGCGACGACAACGACGCGGACACGGTGTGGGCGTGGATCGCCGGCACCGTGCGCGATTCGCAGTGCTTTCTCGCCGCCGGTGTCCACGGCTCGCGGCTGCTCGTGGGGACCCGCCTGGGCGGGCGGTGGGAGGTCCGGCGCACAGCGGGCGCGCCCGTCGACTCGGCGGCGGTCGCCGCGGCCGTCTACCACCTCGCGGTCGAGCCTGGCTGTGTGATGACCGCGCTGGAGGTCCAGGTCGGTGGAGCGTGCTCGACTCTCGCGATCACCCAGGTGTCGGCCGACGCGCACTCGCCTTGACCCAGTGCATTGGCCTGACCTGACGGCACTTGCCCTGAGCCTGCTCGACTACCGCCCGGGCTCGGTGGTCTCGGTGAGCGAGGCCAACCGCTCGGCGATCCTGGTCGACTCGGGTGCCTCCGCGCCCAGCACCGCCACCAGCCGCCGCAGCGCCTCGACCTCCTTGGCCCGCAGGCCGCGCTCGCGTGCCGTCGTCGCCGCGCGTTCGAGGAACGGTCGCGCGGACTCGGGCAGGTCCAGTTCTTGGTAGGCGGCGCCGAGCACGAGGTCGACGCGGGCGGCGGTGGTGTCGTCGCCCAACTCATCGGTGATGCGCGCGGCCCGGCCGAGCAGGTCGATCGCCCGCAGCGGCTCCCGTGCCCGGACCAGGACGTCCGCCAGGTGGTAGAGCTGCAACGCGGTCCCGCGTTCGTCGGCAACCTCCTCGTTGATCGAGAGCGACTCCTCGAACTCCGCCGCCGCGCCCGGGAAGTCGCCGCGCTCGCGGCGCACGACCCCGCGCGACTCCCGCACGACCGCCACCGCCCGCGGCTCGTCCGACCGCCGCGCCGCGACCAGCGCCAACTCCAATTGACCGTCCGCTTGGTCGAACTCGCGCAGCTCGACATAAGCGCGCGCCAGCTGGTTGCGCATCCGGGCCTCGGCGACGTCGTCGCGCAGGAGCAACGCCGCCCGCACGCCCGCGAGGTGGGCCTCGATCCAGTCCGTGTAGTACTTCAGGCCGTGGTAGAGCGGCCACAGCGCCTCGCAGAGCGCCAACACCGTGGTGGCGTCACCCCTGCCGTCCGCGGTGCGGACCGTCTCGAGCAGGTTCTGCCGCTCGCTCTCCCACCAGTCGACCGCGGTCGACGGGGTGAACTCCGGCCCGCCCCAGTCGACGGTGGCGTGGTCGCAGGACCGCCAGCGCGCGCCGCCCATCATGGCCAGGTCGGCCGCGCGCGCCCCGGCCAGGTACCAGGACGTGATCCGGTCGAGAATGGTGTCCCGTTCCGCCCTGGGCTCGTCCTGGTCGGCGACGGCTCGCGCGTGCAGCCGCACCAGGTCGTGGAAGCGGAACCGGTGCGGGCGGACGCCCTCGACGAGGTTGGCCTCGAAGAGGTGGTCGAGCGCGTCGGCGGTGTCGGTCTCCGAGAACCCGGCGACCGTCGCCGCGGCCGCGACGCTGAACTCGGCGCCCGGGTGCAGCCCCAGCCTGCGGTAGAGCGTGCGCGGCCGGGGCTGGAGGTTGTCGACGGTCGCGTCGAACACGTGTCGCACGGTGTGTCCTCCCACGGCTAGGCGGCGGAGCCGGTGCTTCTCATCGGACAGGTACTCGCGGAGCCTGCGCACGGGCCACCTGGTCGCCTCGGTCAACCGGGCGCCCGCGATGCGCAACGCCAGCGGGAGGCCGCCGCAGAGGTCGATCAGCGCGCCGACCTCCTCGCGGGGCAGTGCCACGCGGACCTCGGCGGGGACCTGGTCGACGAGCAGGCGGTAGCTGGCATCTGTGTCGAGCGGGCGCAGCGCCAGGGCGCTCGCACCCTCGACGAGCAGGCCGCTGAGCCGGTGCTGACTGGTCACCAGGACGACGCTGTCGGGTGAACCGGGCACGAACGGTCTGACCTGCGCGGCTTGATCGGCGTTGTCCAGCACCACCAGCACCGGTTCGGCCGCGGTCCTGGTGCGGAACAGCGCGGCGCGGCTCGCCAGGTCAGGCGGGATGAGCTGCTCGTGCACGCCGAGCGCTCGGAGGAACCCGCCCATCACCTCCACCGTCGCCACAGCGCCACGACCCCGGTGCAGTGAGAGGTCGCTGAACAGCTGCCCGCCGGTGAACCGCGACCGGTTCGACCACGCCCACTGCGTGGTGACCGCCGTCTTGCCGACTCCGCTGATGCCGCTCACCACCAGCACACTCGGCCGGTGCGCCCGCCCGGTCGGGCTGGCCCCCTTGTCCAGCACGGCCAGTTCGCGTTCGCGCGCCATGACCTCGCAGATCGGCGCGGGCACCTGCCGCGGCGGCAGCACCCGATCGGTCGCGTCCGACCTGCCGACCACCAGCAGGTCGACCCGGTCGGCTTGGACCAGGGTGCCGAACACGGCACCGGGGAGCTGGTTGGTCGAGTGGCCCAGCGCGCGGGCGTGTCGTGGGCGGCGCGCCCCGCCCGCGGGGTCGAGCGGCTCGATGGACATCGAAGTTCCCCCGGACGGGTCGGGTTCCTCCAGATGGAGAATCCAGTCTCTCAGCTGATCTCCGGAAATGCCAGGATACCGGCAGCGACACCCCGGGATGGCGGCAATGTCCGATGCCGGCGGGTATGCGGCAAGAGGCAAAAGGTTGACACAGTCGCGCTGTTGTCGGGTGCCAGAACCGACCTGCCATCGGACCTGGACCGATCCGGTCACCACCCGTGTCCTGGGTTGCTCCAACCAGGAGGTGTATCGCTCAAGCCCGACCCGGGCGAGTGTGCCTCCTCCGTCTGTTGTGGACATCGGGTGAGTGGTGCGGCGGTGCCGCGCGGGTGAGGTCGACCTGCATTGATTTCTTATTTATTGACTATTTTGATGGGAATTGGAACTCGGGTCGGATAAACGCGCCGGGGTGGGACGGCGAGCGGCAATCCGGGCGCCGAGGGCTTGGCGGTGGACGACGCGCCGAGGGTGTGGTATCTGTTAGATATATCTGGCAGAGAGGGTGGCTGTGGCGCGGAAGAGTCAGACGGAGGTGGCGGTGTTGGGGGCGTTGAGCGTGGCGCCGATGACGGGGTATGCGGTGCGGGAGGCGATCAGGGATGTGCTGGGGCACTTCTGGAGTGAGAGCTTCGGGCAGATCTACCCGACGCTGGCTGGGTTGGAGGGGCGGGGGCTGGTGCGGCGGGAGGACCGGGCGGCGCCGTTTGAGTTGACTGGGGCGGGGCGGGTGAGGTTGCGGGAGTTGTTGTCCGAGCCGGTGCAGCGGGTGCCGCCGCGCAACGGGTTGATGTTGCGGTTGTTCTTCGGTCGGCAGCTCGGGCCGGACGCGTGTCGGGAGCTGCTGCTGGGGGCCAGGGCCGATGCCGAGCAGCAACTGGCCGGGTTCGCCGCGCTGAAGGCCGCCGTCGCCGCGGAGGGCGGGCCGGACTCTCCGTACTCGCTGATCACCATCTCCGCGGGTGAGCACACCGCCCGAGCGGCGTTGGCCTGGGCCGAGGAATCTCTCGCCGCCCTGCCCGCGATCGCCCAGCCTGACACCGCCGTGGCCGAACCGGCCCAGCCCAAGACCGGTCTGCCTGAGACCGCCCAGTCCGTGACTACCGAAGCCGCGACCACCCAGCCCGAGACTGCCCAGTCCGAGACTGATCTGCCCGGAGGAGAGCAATGAGCCGCAAGAGGTCCACCGTCGTCGCTGCTGCTATGTGTGCGGTGGTGTCCGCGTTCCAGTTCGCCTTGGCCGCGGGTGCGCCGTTTGGTCGGGCTGCCTGGGGTGGCACGGCCGCCGAGTTGTCCACCGGGCTTCGGGTGGCCAGCGGTGTCGCCGTGGTTCTGTGGGCGTTTGCGGCGGTGGTGCTGCTGCGGCGCGGGGGCCTGATCGCCCAGTTGCCCGAGCAGGTGGCGCGAAGGGGCAGTTGGGTGGTCGTGGCCCTGCTCGCCGCGGGTGCGTTGATGAATGCCGCTTCCAGCAGCCCTTGGGAGCGCTACGGCTGGGCGCCGTTCATCCTGGTGCACTTGGTGCTGAGCATCCGGGTGGCGACCAGTCCGGTCGGTCAGAGGACGGCGTAGGCGCGGACCGGGAACGTGCCGAAGTCGACCACCGGCGGCGGGACCGCGTGGAAGCGGAAGCCTGCGGCGGGCAGTTGCTCCAACCCGCGCAGGTGTTCGACGACCGGGATGCCCGCGGCGAGCAGGGTGGTGTGCACCGGGCGGTGCGGGCCGTCGGTGGCGTCGATGTTGAGGCTGTCGATGCCGACCAGCGCGGCGCCCTGCGCGACCAGCCAGTCGGCGGCGTCGGCGGTCAGGTGCGGGTGGTCGTGGAAGTACCCGTCGGTGCCCCAGTTGGCGTCGAAGCCGGTGTGCACCAGCACGGCCCTGCCCGCCACGTCGAACGGCAGCAGCGCCGCCCGGTCGACCGCGCGCCGACCGTCCCCGGCGACCCGGACCACGACCGCGTCCAGGTCGGCCAACCGCTCCAGCGGCAGGCCCGCGAGGTCGGTGCCGTCGGCGTAGCGGTGGAACGGGCTGTCCACGTAGGTGCCCGTGTTCGCGACCAGGGTGATCCGGCCGATGGTGAACTCGGTGCCCGGCCCGTAGACCGACCGGGACGCCTCGCGGCTGAGGTGGTCGCTGATCTCCGGCCCGGGGACGCCGGGGTAGGTGACCATGCCTTCGCGGATCGGGTGGCTCAGGTCGACCAGCCGTGCCGTCGGGCGGGCCACCTCGACGCCGCGGGAGCCCTTGTGCGGTTCGGCGATCATCCGCCGGTTCGCCACCGCCACCTCGCCGACCATCAGCAGCCCGAGGTGGCGCACCAGGGACTCGCCGGTCTCGGCGTCGGACAGCTCGGGGCCGGGGGAGTCCAGCCGGAACCCCCGCACGCTCAGCGAGCCGCCGTTGCGGAAGGCCACCTCGGCGTCGAACTCGACGCGCCACTGCTCTATCACGGTCAAGACCGTAGCGCCTTCACCCTCTACTTGAGACTGGGTTTCGCGTACCCTAACCCTCGACTAGAGGTTGAGTCTTGGCCCTGACCTGCGCGGCGTCCCCTCACCGGGGTCTCAGGTGGGTGCCCGTACGCTGACCGCGTGGTCGCCCCCGCCATCTCACCCGAGCCAGAGGTCACCGGCTCCGCCGCCCGGCCGAGAGCCTGGGTGGCGGCGCGCGCGCTCGCCGCCGTCGGCGCGGGCGCGCTGGTGTACCTCAGCTTCCCGCCGCGCACCCTGTGGTGGCTGGCCCCGGTCGGGTTCGCCGTGCTCGGGTGGCTGCTGCACGGGCGCCGCCCCCGGGCCGCCCTCGGCTACGGCTTCCTGTTCGGCATGGGCCTGATGACGCCGCTGCTGGCCTGGACCGGGATCTTCGTCGGCGCCGTCGCGTGGCTGCCGCTCAGCGCACTGGAGGCGCTGCTGGTCGGCGTGCCGTGCATGGCGATCCCACTGGTCACGCGGTTACGCGGCGGCCTCGTCCTCGCGGCGCTGGTCTGGGTCGCGGGGGAGTACCTGCGGTCGCTGTTCCCGTTCGGCGGCTTCCCCTGGGCCAAGATCGCGTTCAGCCAGCCGGAAGGCCCCTTCCTGCACCTTGCCGCGTTAGGCGGCACCCCGCTGGTCGCGTTCGCCGTCGCCCTCACCGGCCTCGGACTCGGTGACCTGGCCCGCCGCGCCGCCGCCCGCGAGACCGCCCCCAGGCTGCTCGCCGTGCCCGCGCTCGCCGTGGTCATCCCGCTGGTCGCCGCGTTCGCCACCGGCCCCCTGGTCGGCACCGACGCCGACGCGGGCGAGGTGACCGTCGCCGCCGTCCAGGGCAACGTGCCGCGCGCCGGGCTCGACTTCAACGCCCAGCGCCGCGCCGTGCTCGACAACCACGTCCGGCGCACCGAGCAGCTCGCCGCCGACGTCCGCTCCGGCGCCGTCGCCCAGCCCGACCTGGTCATCTGGCCGGAGAACGCCTCCGACATCGACCCGCTGCGCAACCGCGACGCCTACCAGCTCATCGACAGGGCGGCCAAGGACATCGGCGCCCCCATCGCGCTGGGGGCCGTGGTCGTCGGCGACGACAAGCTCCCGCGCAACACGGTGATCCTCTGGGACCCCCAGCGCGGCCCCGTCGACACCTACACCAAGCGCCAGTTGCAGCCCTTCGGCGAGACGATGCCGATGCGCTCGTTCTTCCGGCTCTTCACCAGCGCCGTCGACCGCGCGGGCAACTTCGTGCCCGGTGACAAGGCCACCGTGTTCGCCATGGACGAGGCCAGGGTCGCCCTGGTCACCTGCTACGAGGTCGCCTTCGACGGCGTCGTGCGCGACTCGGTGCGCAACGGCTCGAACCTGCTCGCGGTACCGACCAACAACGCCACGTTCGGCCGCAGCGAGATGACCTACCAGCAGCTGGCGATGGACCGGGTCCGCGCCGTGGAGCACGGCCGCGCGGTGGTCGTCGCGGCCACCAGCGGGGTGTCGGCGATCGTGCGGCCGGACGGCTCGGTGAGCAGGAGCACCGACCTGTTCACCCCTGCCGCGCTGGTCGAGCGCGTGCCGCTGCGGACGGCCACTACCATTGCGGACCGATTGGGTGCCTGGCCCGAACGGGTCATGGTCGTCATCGCGCTCGCCGCGCTGGTCGTGGCCGTGGCGCGGGCCAGACGCGACCAGGTGAAGTGACGGGGAGAGGAAACGCATGGATCAGCCGCAGGGCCAAGGGCAGCTGCAACCGGTGCTGGTGGTGATCCCGACCTACAACGAGCGGGAGAACCTGGAGCCGATCGTGCGCCGCCTGCACGCGGCGCTGCCCGACGTCCACGTGCTGGTGGTCGACGACGGCAGCCCGGACGGCACCGGTGACCTCGCCGACGAGCTCTCCGCCGCCGACACCCGCGTCAACGTGCTGCACCGCACCGAGAAGGCGGGCCTCGGCGCCGCCTACACCGCGGGCTTCGGGTGGGCGCTGGAGCGCGACTACGCCGTCATCGTCGAGATGGACGCCGACGGCTCGCACGCCCCGGAGGACCTGCCGCGCCTGCTGGCCGCGCTGCCCGACGCCGACCTGGTGCTCGGCTCGCGCTACGTCCCCGGCGGCAAGGTCGTCAACTGGCCGTGGCACCGCGAGTTCCTCTCCAAGGGCGGCAACCTCTACGCCCGCCTCGCCCTCGGCGCCAAGCCCAAGGACATCACCGGCGGCTTCCGCGCGTTCCGCCGCGAGGTCCTGGAGAAGCTCAAGCTGCACACCGTCGCCTCCCAGGGCTACTGCTTCCAGATCGACCTGGCCTGGCGCACCATCGAGGCGGGCTTCACCGTCGTCGAGGTCCCCATCACCTTCGCCGAGCGCGAGCGCGGCGAGTCCAAGATGAGCGGCAACATCGTCCGCGAGGCGTACATCCGGGTCACCAAGTGGGGCCTGCGCCGCCGCGGGTCGCAGCTCAAGTCCCTGTTCGTCCGCAAGGGCTAGTCCACGGTCCCCACCGGTACGCGCCCCCGTCCCGGGGCGCGCTATAGCCCTGCCCTGACGGCGCCCCTTGTCCCCTATGGCGCCGACCTGTCCTCGTGAACGCCGCGCTCCATGTCTGAGGCCGCCTGGAGCCGCCGCGCCCTTGTGGACGCCCCTGCGCTGGCGTTGGTTGTGTTCGGTGCGTGCTGACCAGGGCGCTGACCTGCGGAAACGGGGCGTCCGCGCGGTGTCGCGCGTCGCGTCGCGCTGAGCAGCCCCCGATGTACAGCCTTCCAGTGCGGGCCGACAGCGGCTGCCGGGAGTGGGCGCGCCTGTGGATGGGCTGGCGGTTGTGGACAACCGGCGGGTCGTGACCTGCCCAGCTCTCTAGCCCCCGTGTGCCCGACCAGGGATGAGTGACGGCCGCCCGGTGGGGGTACCGGGCGGCCGTCTGTGGGGGAGGTCGGTCAGGCGCTGCGGCTGCGGCGGCCGCGGAGCTCGGTGAGGCGCTCGGTGAGCAGGTCCTCGAGCTCGGCGATCGTGCGCCGCTCCAGGAGCATGTCCCAGTGGGTGCGCGGGGGCTTGACCTTCTTCGGCTCGGGGTCCGACCCGTCGATCATCTTGGACTCGGCGCCGTGCAGGCGGCACTCCCAGACCGAGGGGACCTCGGCGTCGTCGCTGAACGGCACCTCGAAGTCGTGGCCCTTCGGGCACGCGTACCGGACCGTACGGCGGGGGGCCAGGTCGTGGTTGCGGTCAGTCTCGTAGCTGACCGCACCTAGCCTGCTACCACGGAGAACACGGTCGGCCATAGCGGTGTCCTTTCACTGGGCCCGCCGGGACGGGCCAGGGTGTTGCTTACCCAGAGCAACGGGTGAACCGAGAAAAGGATTCCCGTTCCGCCCGCCGCCATCGCTCAGGGTGACATGCTTCACCCGTCAACAACAGCATCCTCCTAAGAGATGCCACGTCTCCGGGATTGTGACGCGCGATCGCGAGAACGACGTCGACATCTCACCCACTCGGGGGATGCTATCCACACCGGGGCGGATCAGGCGAACGCGAGTTGCCCTTGCACACCGGAGGTGGTCCCGAGGTCCCCGAGGCGGAAGTGGCGCCTGCAGAGCACCTGATAACGGACCGTAGCCCCTACGGTTCCCGAGCCACTGACGATCTCGTCACCCTCCGTCGTCGACTGGCCTGTCTCCGTGTCGGCCGTGTCCGCTGTGTCCGCCACCAGCACCGTGTCCCCCTCCCGCACCACCTGCCCCGCCACCACCCGCGCGTTGAACCTGGCGGGCAGCCCGCACCAGCACAGCACGTCCACCTGCACCGGCCGCAGCTCGTCGGCCAGCTCCACCAGCCGCGACGCCCCCGGGAACAGCCTGCCCCGGAAGTCGGTGGCGATCCCGAAGCAGTACACGTCCACCTGGTAGTCGTCGGCGAGCTCGGCCAGCTGGTCGACCTGCGCCGGGGTGAGGAACTGGGCCTCGTCCACGATGAGGTAGTCCACCCGCTGCCCGGCCGACCACCGTGCGCGCACCAGCCCGCGCAGGTCCGCCGCGGCCGACACCTCGACCGCGGGCCGGGTGATGCCGATCCGGCTGCTGATCTGCGGCCTGCCGGAGCGGTCCATCCTGACCAGCAGCACCCCCACCCGGCCCTGCCTGGCGTGGTTGTGGTCGACCTGCAGGGCGAGGGTGGACTTCCCGCAGTCCATCGGCCCGTAGTAGAAGCGCAGGTGCCCGGTGACCGGGGTGGCCCGCCGCGCCCCCGCGGCTGGCACCGCGGACAGGGCGTCGGTCGGGTCGGACTGGGGATCAGGGGAGTCGGGCTGCACGGGCGGCAACCCTAGAGCACCCGGCTCACAGCAGGGCGGGCTCCGGGTTGCCCGCCGCCCGGATGGCCCTGCGGACCGGCACGAAGTACATGAGCACCAGGCCCACGGCGAAGAAGACCACCAGCGAGATGATCGCGTACCGGTAGGAGCCGGTGTTGCTCGCCATCACCGCGAACAGCAGCGGGCCGAGCCACGACGTCGCCCGCTCGCCCATCTCGTACACCGAGAAGTACTGGGCCTCCTTGCCCGGGGGCACCAGCTGGCTGAACAGCGACCGCGACAGCGCGTTCGTGCCGCCGAGCACCAGCCCGATGCCGCCCGCGAGCAGGTAGAACTGGGTCGCCTGCCCGGCCTGCACGAAGTAGGCGGCGCCGATCACCACGACCCACACCGCCAGGCTGCCCATGATCGTCTTCTTCGCCCCGACCCTGCGCGCGACCAGGCCGTGCAGCACGCCGCCGAAGAACGCCACGAACTGCACGATGAGGATCGTGGTGATCAGCACGTCCGCCTCGAACTTGAGCTCCTCGCGGCCGTACTGGGCGGAGACGTTGGCGACGGTGGCGATGCCGTCGGTGTAGATCAGGTACGTGCCCAGGAACGCCAGCGTCAGCGGGTACGCCCGCGCCTCGCGCAGCGTCGTGCGCAGCTCGCGGAAGCCCGCGGTCAGCACGGAGCCCCGCGCCGCGTCGCCCTGCGGCCGGTCGTGGTGCCCGCGCAGCCGCTTGAGCGGGATGATCGTGAACAGCGCCCACCAGATGCCGGAGAGCACGAACGCGATCTGCGCGGCGTTGCCGGAGGTGATGCCGAAGCTGTCCCGGAACAGGTAGATCACCAGCTGGATGGCCAGCGCGCAGCCGCCGCCCAGGTAGCCGAACGCCCAGCCGCGCGCGGAGAGCCCGTCGCGCTCGTCGGCGGTGCTGATCTCGGTCAGGTACGAGTAGTAGACGACCACCGAGGTGCCGTAGCCGATGTTGCCGAGGATGAACAGCACCACCCCCAGCTCCCAGTTCGTGCCGCTGACCAGCGCCATCGCCACCGTGGCCAGCGAGCCGCCGAACGCGAACGCGGCCAGCATCGGCTTCTTGTTCGTCGAGCGGTCCGCGATCGCGCCCATCAGCGGCACCACCAGCACCTGGATCACGGTCGCGATCGAGAGCAGGTAGCCCCAGAGCGAGCCCGCGGGGAAGTCCAGGCCGAACAGGCTGATGTCGCAGCTCTGCAGCTTGTCGGTGTTGCCCGCGCCGTCAGCCGGGCAGGGGTTGGGGCCGTTGAGCGTCTTGTCGGCCATCGCGGCCGATGCGGCTACCTCGGTGAGGTAGAGCGAACCGAAGACGGTCGTGACGGACGTGGGGAACACGGAGTTCGCCCAGTCGTACCAACACCACCCCCGCTGCTCCCGTTTCCTGGCCTCGGCTGTCTGGCTGTCGTCCACCGTGCTCAAGACCGCCTCCGTGCGGGGAACTGCCGTCAGGGGTAACGCCGATCACGCAGGCGGCAGCGTACTTGCCCGGCCTGGCCTGCGGATCGGTCGAGTCCAAACAGACACCCGGCCAGCGGGGTCACGCCTCGCGGACGACGCCGGTCGCGATCCCGGTCAACGTGGACAGCGTGAACCCGCCGTGCTCGGCGACCACGTCCCGGACCCGGCTCTCCGCCACCGAGGCCAACAGGTCCCAGGTGACCCCCGCGGTGTCCGGCCGCTCCGCCCGCAGCAGCGCGAGGACCTGCGCGGTGTCGAGGGTCGTGCTGCCGCGCACGGGGGTGACGGTGACGTCGGCGAGGTGGCGCTGCATCCAGGCCCGCGCGTGGTCGAGGGGGAACCGCTCGTCGATGTCCAGCAGCGGTGGCGGGTCGACCACCCCGCAGTCGCGCGCCGCCGTCGCCCACACCCCGCGCAGCTCCCGGCGGTGCGCCAGCGCGTTCGCGGCGATCACCACCCGACCACCGCCGCCCACGACCCGCGCGAACCCGGCGATCGCGGCGTCGAGGTCCTCGACCTCCCGCAGCGCGTGCACCGCCACCACCGCCTCGGCCCCGGCGTCGACCAGCGGCAACGCGTCGGTCGCCGCCCGCACCACCGACCCGACCGCGACCACGGGCCCGCGAGCGCGCAACGCCGACAGGACGTCCCGGTCCTCGCCGACCAGGACGGTCACCCCGGACCCCACCGGCCCGAGAGCGGCCACGATCGCGGTCACCAGGTCCACCGGCTCACCCGCCGTGGCCGTCCCCAGTGCTGTCGTCGTACCGGTGTCCGTCGCGGGTGGGGTGCTCACCCGGCAAGGATGCCCGGTCCCCGCCCATTTCGGGAGCACCAAGAGCCGATTGACCCCCGCGCCGTAGTGACCTTCACCGCCCGGACCACCCCCGCCGGGGTGTCCGCCCGTCTACGGCGGTGGACTTTCGGCCGCCGGGTAGCCCGGCCGCCAAGGGCGCCGGTGCTCAGGCGTGCTGCCAGAGGTCGCGTTCGAGGAGCACGTCCTTGAGCACGCCCGGTTTGTCGGTCATCAGGCCGTCGACGCCCAGGTCGAGCAGGGTGCGCATCTCGGCGGGGTCGTCGATGGTCCAGACGTGGACCTCGGCCGCACGGCGCTTCGCCGCGGCGATCAGGGCGGCGTCGACGACGCGCAGCGGGCCGTGGCGGACCGGGACCTGGGCGACGAGGGGTCGTGGCCCAGGCCGCAGGAGCGCCGAGGGCAACCGCCTGGCCGCCCAGAAGCCGACCATCGCGCGCATGCCCATCGAGGTCAGCACCCCCGGACCGGCCTGCTTGCGGATCCGGGCCAGCCGCCCCTCGGAGAACGACGCCAGGCACACCCGGTCGGCCGCGCCCGTGCGGCGCAGCAGCGCCAGCACCGGGGCGATCGCCGACTCGGCTTTCACGTCGATGTTGATCCGCGCGTCCGGCAGTTCCTCCAGCAGGTCGGCCAGCGCGCTGACCGGCTCGACGCCGTTGATCTTCGCCTGGGAGACCACCCGCCACGGCTTGGCGGCCACGGGGCCGGTCGCGTCGGTGGTGCGGTCCAGGGTGCTGTCGTGGTGCACGACGACGACGCCGTCGCTGGTGGCGTGGACGTCGGTCTCCAGGTACGTGAAGCCCTCCGCGGCGGCGCGGCGGAACGCCGTGAGCGAGTTCTCCATGCCCGCGAGGTCGCCGTAGTGCCAGCCGCGGTGGACGAACGCGCGCGGATAGGGGCCTTCGAGGAAGCCGTGGCGGGGCGGTGACGTGGGGCTCACGCCTCGAGTGTGCCCCAGCGGCGTGGCGCGGCGGTGCACTCCGGGTGTCCGGATAGCGTCACCGGCCATGTCCTCGACCACAGCCCAGGCCGCGGCGGCAGACCCCTTCACCCCCGGCAGGCGCCGACCCGGTCGGGCTAACCCGTGTGGGTGGTGCGGGGCGCAACTGCCGGACGAGACCGGCACCGGCCGCCGTCGCCGGTACTGCGCCCAAGCGTGCAGGCAGCGGGCCTACGAGCGGCGCACCGCGGTCCAGCGCGGCGGGTTGCCCGAGGACGCGGTGGTCCTGTCCACCGCCGAGTTCGCCGACCTGCAGGATCGGCTCTTCCAGCTGCGCTGCGCCGCCGAGGACGTGCTCACCGCGGCCGAGGACGGCGCCACCCCCGCTGAGCTGGGTGAACTCGCCGAGCGGGTGCGCGAGGGCGCGAAAGGGCTTGAGCGCCTGCGCTGAACATCACCGGTCCACTACGCTTCGTGCTCGTGTCCCCACGAGAACGGGTGAGGGGTTGGGGTGATGAGTGACACCGAGTGTGACAGCGTTCACCAGTCAGTGACCGAGGTCGCGGTCGCGGCTCCCCACGCCGGGGGCGCGGACCCGGGGTCGGCCATCGCCGAGAGTACCGGCAGCGTCGCCGACAGTGCCGACCGCGTCCCGGACAACTCGGACACCGAGCCCGGCCCCCCGAACGGCACCGCGCTCAACGGCACGGCCCAGGACCACGCCGCCCAGGACAACACCGTGGCCGAGACCCCGGACCAGACCCAGGGCGAGGCAGCGGACGAGGCCCCCGACGACCTGGTCGGCGCCGACATCGCCGCGGTGCTGGCGACCACCGACACCGCCTTCGCGCTCACCGACCACCGCGGCCACATCAGCTGGCTCAACCCCGCGATGTCCGCCCTGCTCGGCCTGACCGCCGAGCAGAGCATCGGCCGGGCGCTGACCGCGTTGCTCGCGGGCGCCCCGGACGGCCCGCGCGGCACCGACGTGGTGGTGTCCATCCCGCTGCCCGAGGGCGCCGGGCACCGCTGGCTGGAGATCCGCTGCACCCAGGCCCGCCAGGGCAGGCTGCTCTACCGGGTGTCCGACGTGTCCCGCTGGCGCGCCCGCGAGCTCGACGCCGCTGGCCTGGCCGGGCACCAGGACGAGCTGCTGCGCATGGTCGACGAGGACCCGCTCACCGGGCTGCCCAACCGGCGCGCGCTGACCAGGGAGCTGGAGCGGCAACTGGCGCTGGGCGCGCGCGGGGCGTTCCTCTTGCTCGACCTCGACCACTTCAAGGACATCAACGACCTGCACGGCCACCCCACCGGCGACCGGGTCATGTGCACCCTCGCCTCGCTCTTACGCGACCGCCTCGGCGGAGTGCGGGGTCAGGTGCTGGGCAGGCTCTCCGGCGACGAGTTCGCCGCCGTGCTTGCCGACACCGACGAGCGCGAGGCCGTGGCGGTCGCCGACCGGCTGCGCAACGCCATCGCCGCGATCCCGATGAGCGGGGTCGCCGGGGCCAGCCGGATCACCGTCAGCGTCGGCATCGCGACGTTCGACTCCGGCGTGGGCTGGCAGGAGGTGCTGGCCAACGCCGACATGGCGCTCTACGCGTCGAAGGCGGCAGGCCGCAACCGGGTCACCGTGTACGAGCAGGGCCACTACAAGGACACCGCGCTGCGGGTCACCGTCATCGAGCGGGTCCGCGCGGCGCTCAAGCACGGCGGGTTCGTGCTCAACGCGATGCCGATGGTGAAGCTGGGCAGCGGCCGGGTGATCGGCCACGAGCTGCTGCTGCGGCTGGAGGACGGCCGCGAGCCCCGGCTGGGCCCGGGGGAGTTCCTGCTCGCCGCCGAGCGCAGCGACCTGGTCTTCGAGATCGACCGGTGGGTGGCCGACAAGGCCATCGAGGCGCTGGTCGAGCACCCGTACCCGGGGCTGCGGTTCAACGTCAACGTCTCCGGTCGGACGCTGGAGGACGAGGGCTTCGGCGGGTTCGTGCTCGACCGGCTGACCGCGGCTGGCGTGGCCCCGGGCAGGCTCGGCTTCGAGATCACCGAGACCGCCGCGGTGACCAACCTCGACGCCGCGCGCAGCCTGGCCCAGCAGCTGCGCGCCAGCGGCTGCCGGATCACCCTGGACGACTTCGGTTCCGGCTTCGGCTCGTTCGTGCACCTCAAGCAGTTGCCCATCACCGGACTGAAGATCGACGGCGAGTTCATCCACGGCATCGACTACGGCAGCCGCGACACCGTCCTGGTGCAGGGCATCGTCGACATCGCCCGCGGCCTCGGGCTGTCCGTGGTCGCCGAGTGGGTCGAGCGCGCCACCCAGGTCGAGGCGCTGTCGCGGCTGGGGGTCCGGGTCGCCCAGGGCTTCCACCTCGGTGAGCCGGAGCCGCTCGACGCGCTGCTGGCCCGCCCGCACGGGGCGTGGATGCGCAGGCCGACGCTGATGACCGACTCGACCGTCGCCGCCCAGACCAGGGACCGCCCGTAGCCTTGCCCCCGGCAACCTGGTCGAGGGGGAGGACGGCACATGTCAGCGCTGGGGATCGTCGAGCTGCGCCGGTACACGCTGCACCCGGGGCGGCGCGACGAGTTGGTCGAGCTGTTCGAGCGCGAGTTCGTCGACTCGCAGGCCGCGGTCGGGATGCCGATCCTGGGCACCTTCCGCAGGCCGTCCGCGCCGGAGGAGTTCGTCTGGCTGCGCGCCTTCCCGGACCTGGCCGGGCGCGGGCCGTCGCTGACCGCGTTCTACTCGGGACCGGTGTGGGCCGAGCACAGCGCCGCGGCCAACGCGACCATGGTGGACTTCCGGGACGTGCTGCTGCTGCGGCCGGTGCGCGGGTCCTTCCCGGAGCCCCGCGACCAGGCGGGTCCGGTGCGGATCAGCGTCCACCACTTCGACGGTCCGGCGGACGACCTGGCTGGTGCGGGCGTCGACCCGCTGGTGCTGGCCACCCACCCCGGGCCGAACGAGTTCCCGGCGTTGCCGGTCCGCGAGGGTGAGCAGGTGCTCGTCACCGTCTCCCTGGACACCGCCATCCCGCCGACCCCCGAGGCATGGGCGCGGCGCGCGGTCCGCGAGCCCGAGCACCTGTTCCTTGAACCGACCGCGACTTCCCGGCTTCGGTGAGAATGGGGATGTAGAGAACTCGGCGGCGGCTTCGTCATGGGGTCGACAGCGGCCGACGGCGCCGCGCGGAACCCACCGGAGTCCACTGTGAAGTACCTGCTGCTGATGCAGATCAACAACGCCGTCCTGGACGCGCTGACCGAGCAGGAGCGCGAGGTCGTGATGACCGGGCACCAGGCGTTCATCAAGACCATCCAGGAGTCGGGGGAGATGATCAGCACCCACGCGCTCGGCGACCCGGGCACCAGCGTCACGGTGACCTCCCGCGGCGGTGAGACGGTGGTGACCGACGGGCCGTTCGTCGAGGCCAAGGAGTACATGGGCGGCTACTACCTGGTCGACTGCGAGAGCAAGGAGCGCGCGGTCGAGCTGGCGCGGATGATCCCGGACAGCCGCATCGATGGCCTCGCGGTCGAGGTGCGGCCGGTGATGTTCTCCGCCGGGTCGGACATGTGAGCGGGGCCGTCGAGGACCTGCTGCGCGAGTGCGCGCCGCGGGTCCTCGGGGTACTCGTGCGCCACCACGGCCGCTTCGACGCCTGCGAGGACGCCGTGCAGGAGGCCATGCTCGCCGCGGCGACGACCTGGCCGCGCGAGGGCGTGCCGGACAACCCGACGGGCTGGCTGGTCACCACCGCGGGCCGCAAGCTCACCGACCACTGGCGGGCCGAGAACGCCCGCCGCCGCCGCGAGGACGTCGTCGCCGCGCAGGCCGGGCTGGTGGCGCCCGAGGCCGTGGCGGTCGACGACACGCTGGAGCTGTTCTTCCTCTGCTGCCACCCGGACCTCAGCGCGCCGTCCCAGGTCGCGCTGACGCTGCGCGCGGTCGGTGGCCTCACCACGGCCCAGATCGCCGCCGCGTTCCTGGTCCCCGAGGCGACCATGGCCCAGCGCATCAGCCGGGCCAAGTCCCGCCTGCGCGGCGCGGGCTTCCCCCGCGGTGCCGACCGCTCCCGCGTCGCCGCCGTCCTGCACGTGCTGTACCTGATCTTCACCGAGGGCCACACCGCCACCTCCGGCCCCGACCTCAACCGCGCCGACCTGACCACCGAGGCCATCCGCCTCACCCGCATGGCCCACCGCCTGCTGCCCGACGACGGCGAGGTCACCGGGCTGCTGGCGCTCATGCTGCTCACGGAGTCCCGCCGCGCCGCCAGGACCGCCGCGGACGGCGCGATGATCCCGCTGGCCGCCCAGGACCGCTCGCTGTGGGACCGCGCCCTCATCGGCGAGGGCCTCGCCCTGGTGACCGACACCCTGTCCCGGGCACCGCTCGGCCCGTACCAGCTCCAGTCGGCCATCGCCGCCGTCCACGCCGACTCGGTCGCCGGGGACACGGACTGGGCGCAGATCCTGGTGCTCTACGACATCCTCGAGCGCATCGCGCCGAACCCGGTGGTGACGCTCAACCGCGCGGTGGCCGTGTCGGAGGTGTCGGGGCCCGCCGCGGGGTTGGCGTTGGTGGACTCGCTGGTGGGGGACAAGCGGATCGGCGGGCACCACCGGGTGGCGGCCGTGCGGGCGCACCTGCTGGAGCTGCTGGGCGATCTCGACGGAGCCCGGGACGCCTTCCGGACCGCCGCCCGGGGCACCCTGAGCCTGCCGGAACGCCGCTACCTGGAGAGCCGTGCCGACCAGCTCAGCGGGAGCCGATGACGATGGTGGCGTAGCGGTCGGGGCAGGTCAGGACAGTGGCGGTGAAGCCTGCGGCGGCGAAGAGGGCCACCGAGGTGGCTGACTGCTCGTCGCTGGTCTCGACCAGCAGGTGGCCGGTCGGGCGGAGCCAGTCGGCGGCACCCTCGGCGAGGGCCCGCTGGACGTCGAGGCCGTCCGAGCCGCCGTTGAGGGCGGTGTGGGGTTCGTGCAGGCGGGCCTCGGGTGGCATGTGGGCGATCTCGGCGGTCGGCACGTAGGGCACGTTGGCGACGACGACGTCGATCCCGCCGCGCAGGTGGGCAGGCAGGGCGTCGTACATGCTGCCCTCGTGCACCTGCGCTCGCGGCAGGTTCTGACGAGCGCAGGCGAGGGCGACCGGGTCGATGTCCGCGGCGTGCAGCTCGACCCCGGGGACCGCCGCCGACACCGCGGCCCCGATCGCACCGCAGCCGCAGCACAGGTCCACCACGACCGACCCGGCCCGAGCCAACCCCGCAGCCTGCTCGGCCAGGAACTCGGTCCGCCGCCGCGGCACGAACACCCCGGGCGCGACCACGACCCGCGCGCCCGCGAACTCCGCCCACCCGAGCAGGTGCTCCAACGGCCGCCCGTCGACCCTGGCCGCCACCAGGTCCGCCAGCTCCCCGGCGGACCCCGCGGCCTCGGTCAACAACCGGGCCTCGTCCTCCGCGAACACACACCCGGCGGCCCGCAACCTGGCCACCACGTCGTCGATCACCACGTCATCAACCACCACGGCAAGACCTTCCACCCACCCACAACCGGCCCAGGACCCTACCGCTCCCCGGAACACGGCCCGGTGGTCATGCGGGGTAGTGCGGCTCCAGGCCCTGCCAGTGGGCGAGGGCGGTGATCTCGCGGGTGACCGCCGCCGTCACGGTCTTGGTGAACGGGCTGTCCTGGTGGATGGCGTCGACCACCAGCAAGCCCGCCTCGCGGTCGGCGGTGGCGTCGAGCTTCCCGACCAGGCGGTCGCCGTGCAGGATCGGGAGGGCGTAGTAGCCCCAGCGGCGCTTGGCGGCGGGCTTGTAGATCTCCAGTTGGTAGTCGAAGCCGAAGATCTCCAGGGCGCGGGCCCGGTCGTGCACCAGCCGGTCGAACGGGGACAGCAGGGCGGTGCGACCGGTGAACGGCCGGTCGAGCAGCTCGGGGTCGACCCGCCACTCGCCGCGGACGCCGTCGATCACCGCGGGTTCACCGGCCTGGCCGACCACCGCGGGCTCCACCGGGCACTCCGGACCCTTGGACCGGGCCACCCCCAGCGCGCGCAGGCGGCGGCGGTCGCGTTCGAGCTCGGCCTCCGGCGACGGGACGACGGGGTCGTCGCGGTAGACGCGGGAAGCCAGGTCCCACAACCGGTCCCGGCCCTTGCGCCCCGCGACGGCGACCTCACCGCGCTGCACCAGGAACTCCAGCATCTGGGTGACGTTCTTGTTGTTCGTCCACCCCGTCGACCCCCACGACCGCACGCACGTGTCCGGGAACTCCCGCGACGGCAGCGGGCCCTCCGCGCGCAGCCTGTCCAGGATCTCCCGGCGGCAGCGGTCGTTGGTCTCCACCCAGCGCCTGCGGAACTCCTGCCACTCGCTCAGGCCCTCACCCCGCACCCGCCGATCCATGTCCGCCCGGTACAGGGCCATGTCCGCCGCCGGGCGCACGAACGCCCGCAGCTCGACCAGCTCGCCCACGTCCAACGCCGCGCGCAGGTCGGCGGGGGAGTGGGCCGACCCGAGCCTGCTCCACGCCACCAGGTCGGCGCTGGGCGCGACCGCGTTCGTCGGGTCCAGCTGCAGCAGGGTCAGCCCGCGCACCACCTCGAGCAGGTCGGTCGGCCGGTCCCGGGTCAACAGCTGCGCCGACACCGCGACCCGACGGGCGTCGCGCTGGGAGAGTCGGTGAACCATGCCCGGCAGGGTAGTTCCAGTTCGGCCTGGTGGCCCGGGCGTCATCCACAAGGGACGCGAGACCCCCGCCGATCCGGATTCGTGTCGTGCCCGCACCCGAATCGCGGTCATCCCGTCATCGGCCGGGTCGCTGGGCCGAACGAGTGGATCACGCGCCCGGGCGGTCACGGTCGCGTCACGCTCGTCCTGCGCGGGTCGACCCGAGTCGATATTCGGCTGAACGGTCGCTTCGGAAGGGGTGCGGTGCGCGGGCGAGATGTGCTGCTGGAGATCGCGAGCACGCTGATCGTGCGAGGTGGTCGGGCGGCTGCCGGGGCACCGCCCACGCTCCTGGTCACCGGTGTGGGGGGTTCCGGGCGCTCGGCGCTGCTCGCCGAGATCGCCCGCAGGCTCGGCGACCAGCCGCACGTGCTGGTGGACCGGGCCGACGTGGTCCGGGTCGGGCAGCGGCCGACCGTGGTCGACCTGCTCACCTCGGTGGTCCTGCGGCTGGTCGGCCAGGACTCGCGGCGCTGGCAGTTCCCCCGGTTCACCGTCGGCAAGGTCGTCGCCGAGATGACCCTGCCGAGCGAGCGGCCGGAGGACCAGGTCAGGCGCGGCCTCGAGGGGGACGCCGACGTCCTGGCCAGGCAGGTCCGCGCCTCCATGGGCACCCTGCCCGACGTCGGCGCCGCGGTCGACGCGCTGGTCCGCGGCCTCGGCGGGCGCGGAACCCGCAAGGCCGCGCGCGAGTGGTACGGCCACCGCGACAGCGGCCACCCCGGCGACTGGGCCGGTGAGCTCGTGGTGCTCAACCAGACCAGCAAGTTCGGCGGCCGCGCGGGTCGGGCCGCCTACCACCGGGTCCTCGTCGCCGCGTTCCTCGCCGACACCCGCGACGCCGCCTCCGCCAAGACCGTCGACCCGGTGATCCTGCTGGACAACGCCGAACGCGAGGTGGCCGTCGAGTTCCTCAAGGCGGTGCGCGACGCGCGGTTCACCCCGGGCGGCCGCCGGGAACCGGACCGGTGCGTGGTGATCGCCGCGGGCGCGCCTACCCTGCCGGACAAGCTGTCCGCCACCGCCGAACTGTCCGAACAGGACGCCGTGGACCTGGTGCGCGGCGGCACATACCCCGGCGTGGGACCGTGGTTGCCGGTGGCGTTGCGAGATCTCACCGAGCTGGAGGCCCACGCGCTCGCGGGCGACCTGAACGTCCCGGTCCTGCAACGGCACCGCGTCGTGCGGCTGGTCCACGACGTCACCCGCGGCCACCCCGGCGGCACGCGGCAGCTGATCCTGGCGGCCAACCACATCGACCCGGCCACCGCGTGCCCCGAGGCCATGCTCACCGCCCGGCTGTCCACGAGCGACCCCAGGTCGGTCGCCGACCAGGTGCTCGACCAGTTCCTCGACGGCGTCCCCGGCCCGCTGCGCGAGGACCTGGTCACCTGCGCGCCCGCCAGGAACTTCGCCGAGGCCAACAAGATCCTCGGGACCGACCACGTGAAGACCCGGTTCGAGGACCGGGAACCGTTGGTGTCGAACGCGTTCTGGGCGCCACGCGACGCACCCGAACCGGTCGACGGCGATCCGCCGGACCCGGACACCCTCCGGGCCATGCACCCGCTGCTCCGATTGCTGTTGCTGCGCAGGCTGGCCGCGCGCACCGGGGAGACGACCTGGGACACGGTCTTCCAACTGCTCGCGCAGGACGCGACCGGCGACGACGACCTGTACCCGCTGTTCGCGCAGGGCGACATCGGCGTCGTCGCGGCCCAGCTCAAGGAGCTGCTGACCACGCTGCGCGGCCGGGAGTGGCTCGCGCTGGTCCGCGCGCTGGCCGAGTGCCCGCCGCCGCCCGCGGTCCGCGCGGTCGACGCCTACCCGGACGCCACGACCGCGGCCGTCGCCGCCGTGCTGACCGCGTGGCGGGCCAGCGTGGACCCGTGCCTGGTCGAGCGCAGGGCGGACGCCCACGGCGAGGTCGCGACCGGCATCCCCGCCCTCGCCGTCGCCGCGGGCACCGACCACGGCGAGTTCGTCTCCGTCGCCGCCCACCACCGCGACCAGGCCGAGCTCTGGCGCGACGTCACGTGCGCCGACCCGGTCGAGGAGAACTCATGACCTACCTGCTCGTCGCCCTGGCGGTACTGCTGGGGTGGGCGTGGGTGCTGCGCCTGGCCCTCGCCCAGCGCCGGGTCCAGCGCTCCGCCGCCGAGATCCGCCCCGACTCGACACTGTCGCGGCGCGGCCGGGTGCTGCTGGCGGTCGGCGTGGTGGCGCTGCCGCTGGTCGCCGTCACCACCGCCGCGCCCGTCGTGCTGTGCTTCGGCGGCGGCATCGACCTCGGGGTCACCGTCCGCGGGTGGTTCGCCAAGCCGGAGTGCGTCGGGCTCACCGACGGCGACCACAGCTTCTCCGGCGCCCTGACCGACGTCTCGGACCAGACGCGCCAGCGCTACGACGAGGTCATGACCCAGATCGGCGACCAGAACGACAACGTCACCGGCCCGCGCGTGCGCATCGGGTTCATGGCGTCGCTGACCTCGCCGCTGGCCGGTCCCCGGATCGTGCACGAGCTCGCCGGGCTCGCCCAGGCGCAGCGCGCCCTCAACGCCCAGGACGACAACCCGCAGGTCGAGTTGGTGCTCGCCAACACCGGAGCCGGGGCGGCGCACTGGGAGCCGGTGGTCGAGGACCTCATCGCGCTCGCCCAGGACGACCCGCCGCTGGTCGCGGTCGTCGGGTTGGGCCTGAGCCAGGAGGAGACCAGGCTCGCGGCCAGGCGGCTCGGCGAGGCGGGCATCCCGATGGTGTCCGATGTGGTCACCGCGGCCAAGCTCGACCCGGCGGGCGAGATCCCGAACTTCCACCGGGTCCCCTGGGCGAACCGGGTCCAGTTCGAGGCGTCCACCGGTGTGTTGCGCGCCAAGGGGATCGACACCTCGGGCGCCTTCGTGGTGCGCAACGACGACCCGGGCGACACCTACTCGCGCACCTCCGCCGAGTCGGTGCGGGACCTGCTCGGCTCGGGGGAGGACTGGACGTTCGGCGCCGCCGAGACCGACGCGGATCAGCTGAACAGGGTGCTGGGCAGCCAGTTCCGCCGCATCACCGACGCGCTGTGCCCCGTGCTGCGCACCAACCCGGCCAAGCCCGCGCTGGTGTTCTACGCGGGGCGGGCCCGGCACTTGTCGAGCCTGATGGAGAAACTGGCCGGCCGCGAGTGCGGTCAGGGCCGGGTGATCGTGGTCAGCGCCTCGGACGCGGCCATCTTCCGCATGGGCCGCACAGATCCGGTCGCCGCGACGGCCTGGGGGTACGACAAGGTGCTCGCGTCCGTCGCCGGGGGCAAGGTGTCGCTGTACTTCACCTCGCTGGCCGAGCCGGACTCGCTCGCGGGCCGCGAGCAGTTCGCCGAGCTGCGGGCCGGGTTCGCGGGCCGGGAGTCCGAACTGGACACCGGGTGGGCGGTGATGTCCTGGGACGCGCTGCACGTGGCCACCGCCTGGGCCAGGGACGCCCGCGACGAGACCAGCGACGACCCCGGTGTCTACCTGCGCCAGATGCGCGTCTCCGCCGAGAAGCGCTTCACCCGCGCCACCCCGTACCAGGGCGCGAGCGGCGACTTCTACTTCAACCCCACCACCGGCGACCGCGTCGACACCGACAACCGCACCCCCACCCTCCTGGCCCTCCACGGAGACGGCACCCTCTGCCGCCCCGACCCCAAGACCCCCACCCTCGACTGCTGACCGCCCACCACCAACCCCCTCGACCGCCGACGGAGTGCCTCTCCGCCCCTCTCGACCGCCGACCCCTCACCCCCGACTGCCGACTGACTGCCCGCTGCCGTCTCGTCTGCTGACTGCCCTCCCCACGCTCGCCTGGCGAGCGCCGAGACGCTCACCCCCGCCTGCCGACGAGCCGCCCTCTACCCTCTCGGCTGCCGACCGCCGAGCCCTCACCGTCGTCTGCCGACCGGCTCCCCCTCTGCCCTCCGTCTGCTGATTGCCTGCCCGCCCCGGTCTCGGCGGCCGACCGCCGAGACCCACCCCGTCTGCCGACCGGCTGCCATCTCCACCCTCGACTTGGTGCCCCACCTCAAACTTGTCCCGACTGCCTGCCGGTCGCCATCCCCATCCGAGCAGTTGTCCACACCCCCACCGCTCACGCGGCCCGTGGCGTCAGCCCTCCCCGATAGGCTGTACATCGGGGGCTGCTCAGCCCGGTTCGATCTTGAACCCGGGCCCCGGCCTGCTCGCTCCGCCCGCGGTCGGTGATCCGCGACACCTCCGGTGGGACCCCTGGTTGGCCCATTGTCCGAAGATCGCCAGTCGCCTAGTGTTCTGGCCGGAAACGCCGTGACTCTCTGGGGGAGTTCGTCATGTCTTCGTTGCGCCGCAGATCAGTGCTGGCCGCCATCGCCTCGACCGCTGCCATCCCGCTGGTCGGGAGCACCACCGCCAAGGCGGCACCCGCGAAAGCGACACCGGCCGCCCAGGCCGCGCTGACCGCCCCGCCGGGGATCAGCTTCGCGCAGGGCCGCATCCCCGGCATGGTGTCGCTGGGTGACCCGACCTGGTTCCCCGACGCCGTCCGGGAATCGCTCACCGTCCAGGTGCTGGCCGGGACGCCCGCCCGCACCAAGGTGTCCGACTCGCGCGGCACCCTCGCCGTGCTCACCACCGGCGCCCGCACCGTCGCCGTGCGCGGCCCGCAGCGCACCTTCACCGAGCAGAAGCGCCCCTTCACCGACACCTTCGCCCGCACCTTCACCGGCGACTGGGGGATGTCCCCCGGCGGCGGCAACTGGACCACCTCCAACGGCGCGCCCGCCAACTACTACGTCGAGCCCGGCCGCGGCGTCATCCACATCTCGCAGAACAACTCCAGCTACTTCGCCACCCTCAACGACCCCAACATCGCCGACTTCTCCGCGACCGCGCTGGTCAGCCTCGACACCGCGCCCGCGGGCGCCGACAGCTCCATCGCGCTGACCTTCGGCTACCAGGGCTACGACAACCACTACCGCGCCCGCCTCGCGTTCAGCACCACCGGCACCGTGAAGCTCAGCGTCGAGAAGGAACAGGCCGACGTCGTCACCACCCTGGCCGCGGGCGTGCAGCTGGGCACGGGGTACGTCGCCAACCAGAAGTGGCGGATCCGCGTCGAGCGCACCGGCATCACCCTGCGGGCCCGCGCGTGGCGCTCCGACCTCGCCGAGCCGGGCACCTGGACGCACGTGCTCGACGACGCCACCTTCGGCGCGGGCAAGCTCGGCATCCGGGCGCTCGCGTCGAAGTTCAGCACCGCGCTGCCGACCAAGGCGGGCGTGCACGAGTTCGCGGCGACCGGTGTGTGGGCCGCGCCGCCGGTGGTCACCCACGACACCTGGGTGCGGTTGCTGCCCACGGCGTTCAACGGCACCTGGACCGCGGACATCGAGGCGCGCGTGCGGGCCTGGCCGAACGACATCTCCCCGGACGCCATCGCCCTGGCCGCGATGCTGCAGACCGGTGCCGCGCCGTACAACTCGCCCGCGCAGGGCGGCGCCCAGGTGCTCGGCGAGTCCGGCTACGGGCCGCTGAACCCGGACGGCACCCGGATCGAGGGCGCGGACTTCCACGAGTACATGGGCATCGCGTGGACGTTCCCCAGCGGGGAGACCAAGCCGGTGCCCGGGCCGCAGTGGCTGCGCACCCTGGACTGCTCCGGCATGGTGCGGATGGTGTTCGGCTACCACCTGGGCATCCCGATGGTCTACGACAACCCGACGGGCTTCAACGGGGTCAACCTGCCGCGGCGCTCCCGCGACATCGGCCCGCAGGGTCCCGGCGTGGTGATCCACCGCGACGACCTGGCGCCGCCCGCGTACCCGAACATCCAGATCGGCGACGTCGTCTGCTTCGACGCCGACCCGGACGCCGTCGGCGAGCTGGACCACGTGGGCTTCTACGTCGGGCAGGACAGCACCGGCCGGTACCGGTTCGTCTCCAGCCGCAAGACCGTCAACGGGCCGACCATCTCCGACCTCGGCGGTGCGTCCACCCTCGACGGCACCGGTACCTACGCGACGTCGCTGCGCATCGTGCGCCGATTCTGACCGCGCGAGGGTGGGGCGCCGCCCTCGGGGGAGGGCGGCGCCCCAGGGCGCCTCAGAGCTTCTGCCAGGTCGGCTTCGCCGCGTAGGTGGCCCGGAAGTAGTCGGCGTGCTTGAGCCTGCTGGCGGCGGCCTCGTCGACGATCACCGTCGCGTGCGGGTGCAGCTGCAGCGCGGAGGCGGGCGTGACGGCGGCCAGCGGACCCTCCACGGTCAGCGCGATCGCCTCGGCCTTGGCCTCGCCCGCGGCCACGAGCACCAGGTGGCGGGCGTCGCTGATGGTGGCGATGCCCTGGGTCAGCACGTGCAGGGGGACCTCGTCGAGGCTGCCGAAGAACCGGGCGTTGTCCAGCCGGGTGCGGTGGGTGAGGGTCTTGACCCTGGTCCGCGAGCTGAACGACGAGCACGGCTCGTTGAACCCGATGTGCCCGTCGGAGCCGACCCCGAGCAGCTGCAGGTCGACGCCACCGGCCTCCTGGAGCTCGCGCTCGTAGGCGGCGCACGCGGCGGGCAGGTCGTCGGCGGCGCCGTCCGGGCCGAGGAAGGACGCCGGGGTCAGGCCGAGCGGGGTCAGCACCTCGCGCTCGATGACCGCCCGGTAGCTCTCCGGGTGCCCCGGCGGCAGGCCGACGTACTCGTCGAGCTGGCAGATCCGCACCCCGCCCACGTCGAGCGTCCCGGCGGCCACCCGCGCGGCGAGCGCGGTGTAGACCGGCAGCGGACTGGACCCGGTCGCCACCCCCACCAACGCGTCCGGCTTCACCGCGACCAGGTCGGCGATCGCCCCGGCGGCAACCTCACCCACCGCCGCACGGTCGGCAACGATCACGATCTCCATGTCCGTCCCTGTCCTCAAACCACCCGTTTGGTATAGACCAATAATAGCAAGCGAACACCCCCCGTGTCCGGCGGACCACACCACACCGCCGTGCTCTTGACACGGGTAAGGGGCCTGCTACCGAGGGTAGGCGAGCCCCCTTCCCCCGGCCAGGCCACCGCTCACCCCGCCACGCCCCTGCGTCGACCACCCCAGCGCCCGTTGCCACTCCACCACAACACCCTCTTGCCGCGATCCAGATTCCCCGCGAGTGACTTCGCGACCTGTCCCAGCGCATTCCCAGCGGTTCGCGGAGCACCCGTCCGCTGCTCGCTCATGGCGAGTTCGGTGCCCGCGAGCGCCGTGTCCCAATGTGTTCCGGCGGCCGTCAACCCGACGCCCGGCCGCTGTTCGCCCATCGCGAACCCAGCCCGCACGGCCGCCCAGGACCCGCCCGCATCGCCCACCCAGCCAAGATCAACTCCGCGGCCGGGGCCCACCCTCCCGGGGGCCGGGGGCCCATCTCTGAACCTATCGAAGTGGGCGGTTTGTCAATAGGGGCGCGGAAGGGGCTGTGGACAGTTCGCGGGGTTGTGGACAGAGGGGGAGTGCGCGGGTCGTCTACAGGTGTACGCGCCTGGTCATTGACCGCTGGGGTGGGTGAACTTACGGTGCGTGCTCGACTCGTGTTCGCAGGAGGTTGACCGTGGTGCCGACCACCCTGTCCGACTGGCTTGCCCTCGACCAGCCCGGCCGTGCTCGATGTCTCGCTGACGCGGTCGGGCGGGCCGGAGGTTCCGAGCTGGGGGAGTGGATAGGACGTCCGGCGGCGACTACGCACGGTGGTGGTCTGCTGGCGGGTATTCCCTTCTCGGTCAAGGACAACATCGACGTCCGGGGGTGTGTCACCACGGCGGGTAGTCCTCTGCTCCGCGCCACTCCCGCCGAGGTCGACGCGTCTGTCGTGAGCGCTATCCGCCAGGAAGGGGCGGTGGTGCTCGGGAAGACGAACCTGCACGAGCTCGCGTTCGGCATCACGAGCAACAACAAGGCATTCGGTCCCGTGCGCAACCCGGTCGACCCCAGCAGATCGGCGGGCGGTTCGAGTGGCGGCAGCGCGGTGAGTGTGGCGTCGGGCGCGGTGCCGTTCGGGTTGGGGACCGACACGGGGGGATCCGTCACGATCCCGGCGGCGTACTGCGGGGTGGTCGGGTTCCGCCCCACCACCGGCCGCTACCCGGGCGATGGCGTCGTCACCCTCTCGACGACCCGGGACACCGTCGGCGTCCACGCCCGCACCGTGCGGGACGTGCGGACCGTCGACGAGATCATCACCGGGGAACCCGCGGTGTCGCAATCGCTTGCGGGGCTGCGCGTCGGCTTGCCCGGCAACCGGTTCCGCGATCTCAACCCGGACATCGAGGACGCGATCGCCGCCTTCGTGTCCACTGTGGAGCAGGGCGGCGCCGCGCTGGTCGACCTGGACCTCGCGGAACTGGACCACCTGGCGCACACCGGCAACGTCCTCGTCTTCCGCGAAGCCCCGCGGCTGCTCGCCTCCCGCACCGACCACGCGGTCGAGGACTGGCCGAACCACATCGCGTCGCCCGATGTCCGGTCGCTCGTCGAGGGAATGGCCGAACCGGTCCCCGTCGAGCACTACGAGGCCGCGCGGGCAGATCGCCGGCAGTTGTGTAGGCGCTACCTCGACCTGTTCGCGCAGGTGGATGTCCTCCTGTTCCCGACATCGCCCGTCCCGCCTCCGCTGCTCGGCGCCGATGACGTCATCAGCCTCAACGGGCGGCTCCTGCCCACCTTCCCCACGGTCACCCGCAACGTCACCCCCGGCACCGTCGCGGGCCTCCCGATGATCTCCGTACCGGCCGGGACGACCGCGGCTGGCCTTCCGGTGGGCATCTGCCTGGAGGCCCGCCCGTTCGCCGACGCCCGGCTGCTCGCCGCCGCCCTGACCGTCCACAGTGGTCACCAGTTGGGGTGATCCACTGGGAACGCCGCACTCCTGCAATGGTCTAGACCATATTGACGACTCCGGTCTACCCTGGGACGACCTGACCCGGCTGACCAGGGGGAACGCGATGAAGACGGTGCTCGACCGTGTCGAGGCGGACTGGGCGCGCAGGCTGGCGCTGCCGGGGCTGCGGATCTCCCTGGCGCTGGTGTACCTGTGGTTCGGCCTGCTGAAGGTGATCGGCCAGTCCCCGGTGGCCGACCTGGTGCGGGCGACCATGCCCTGGGTCCACGGCCCGTGGCTGTTACCCGCGCTGGGCTCGGTGGAGATAGCCCTCGGTCTCGCCCTGCTCTTCGGCGCCCCTCGCAGGCTCGCCCCCGCCGCGGTCGCCGCCCACCTGGCGGGCACCTTCCTCGTCTTCTTCCAAGCCCCCGCGATGGCCATCCACGACGGGAACCCCCTGCTGCTGACCGCCACCGGCGAGTTCGTGCTCAAGAACCTGGTCCTGGTCTGCGCCGCCATCGCCATCCTCGGCCTCGACCGCAAGTCCACTGTGGAGGATCGGGTGGTCGCCGCTGGATGACCCCCTCTGGCAGAATGCCCACGTCACAGGGCGGGAGGGGGCGGCATGGACCAGGCGCGGCTGCGGGAGGTCGTCGAGGTGGACGACCACATCGACGAGGACGGGGTCGACGCGTTGCCGGAGTACGGGCAGATCCTCGGGCAGGAGGGTCTGCGCCGGTACCGGGAGCTGCTGGATCGCGCGGCCGCCGCGACGCCGTCCAGGGAGCGGCGGTACGTCCTGGACCTGCTCGCCGAGCGGTTGGCCACCACGTCCGTCTACTAGGGTCCGATGTGGACGAACGGCGCCCACTTGTCCGGTTGGTCCGGGTACCGGGCCCGCAGTCCGGCCGTGGTCGCCGCCAGCGCCCGGGCCGCCTCGGCCGAGCGCGGCCGACCGTCGACGACCAGGTGCCGGTACACCGAGTCGGCCACGGCCGCCGCGACCGGGTCGGACACCGGCCACTGGGTCGCGATCACGTGCCGGAACCCCGCCAGCTGCAACGCCGCGGCGAGGTGCACCGTCTCGTCGGCCAACCGCACCGACCCGCCCGCGGTGTGGCACGCCGACAGGTAGGCCAGTTCCGCGCCGGTGAGGTCGTGCGCGGCCAGCCGCAGCACCGACAGGTCGCCGTCGTGCAGGTGCAGCGCGCTGTCGCCGGGGTGGTCCAGGTCCTGCGTCGCGTGGCAGGCGAAGTGGACCCACGGGTACGCGGGCAGTTCCGACAGCACGGCGGCCGGTGTCGCGTCGGCGCCCAGCAGCGTCCGCGTCCCCGGCACGGTCGCCGCGATCCGCTTCAGCTCGTCCACCACCGCGGGCAGCGGCGCGCGACCGGCGCGTTCCGGCACCCCCACGGCCAACAACCGCGACCCGCCACCGGTGCCCGCGCGCCTGCTCCGGATCAGCGCGCCGAGATCGGTGGTGTACGACGACAGGGTCCGGTCCGGGACCGTGGGGCGCCGCTTGCCCGCCGGGGTCGACGAGCCGTAGCGCCCGGCCGCGTGCAACGGCAGCATCGCCAGCGGGCCCGTCGGGCACCACCAGACCCGGTGCCGCACCGGACCGTCGAGCGAGTCCAGCGCCGCGACGACCGGTCCCGCCGCCGTGTCCCACAGCCAGCGCAGCATCGACACCAGCGTCTGCCGCAGGTCCACCGGCTCCCCGGTCGCGGCGAACAGCGCGTCGGCCCGCCGCCGGACGTCCGCGGGGCGCAGCCACGGCAGCGGCACCACGGTGACCCCGTCTTGGCGCACCAGCAGCGCGTCGCTGCGCCCGACCCCCAGGTTGACCAGCACCACCGTCCCGCCGGTCGCCGCGTGCCGCAGTTCCGCGAACGGCCGCGCGCCGAGGAACGTGCCGAACCCCGGCACCCGGCGCACCTCGGCGAGCAGCACGTCCCACCGCTGCGCGAGTCGGCGGTGGCGCTCGGCCTCGGCCGGGATGTCGGCCGAGGCGACCAGGGCGCGCCGGGTGCCCTCCAGCCGGTCGGCCAGGTCCGGGGCGACCGCGCGCAACGCGGACAGGTCGCCCCGGGTCTGCACCGCCTGCCGCCACAACACGGTCCGGCCCTGCTCGGCCAACTCCACCGCGTGCTCCGGCCGCCCCACGTGCACGGCCAACGCGGCGGCCTCACCGGCGAGCCCCGCGACCCCGGCCAACCTGCGCTCCTGGGCCGCCCGGTCGAGCCCGCGCTCGGCCAGCACCGGCAACAGCCGGATCGCCGCGGTCGCCGCCTCCACCGCGGCGGGCAGGTCCCGCAGCCGCAACGCGGACCCGAGCCAGGCCCGGGCCGCGGTCATCCGCTCACCCGCGTCCCCGGTCGGCTGCTCGGCCGCCGACCGCCACAACGCGACCGCCTTGAGCAGGTCGGCCTCCGCGCCCTCGGTGGCGTAGCGCTGGCGGTGCGCGTGGCCGAGCGCGATGAGCGCGGACACCCGCTTGGCGCGACCCGGTTCCAGCCTGGCCACCGCCTGCTCGCCGAGCCGGATGGCGTCGTCGACCCCGGCGCCGCGCACCCCGTCCTCGGCGGCCAGCGCGGTCAACGTGGTGAGCTGCGCGTGCAGCAGCGGCAGCCGCGTGTCCTGCGGTCGAGTCGCCGCGATGGCGTCACGGATCCGTTGGACGGCCGTGGCCAGGTCGTCTCGGTCGCGGCGGAGGAAGTACCGGGTCGCCAGCGCGCTACCGAGGTTCGTCAGCGCTATCGGCCGCACGCCGTCAAGTCCGTGCGCCAGTCGTAGTGCCTCCTCGGCCAACGCCACCGCGTTGTCCACATCGGGCAGATTGGAGGTCCGCTGCGCGCGCCGGGTGATCAACGCGGCCTCCGTGGCCAGCCAGTGCGCGCGCGACGGCCCGGCCTTCGCCAGGCGCGGCCGGATCACCGCGCACAGCGCGAGCGCCTCCGCCAGGTCGTCGGCCCGGTCCAGGTGCTCGACCCGCCGGATCAGGCACGTCGCGAGCACCTGCCGCAGCGCGTCGGCCACGGGATGCCCGGTCGCCGTGGTGGCGACCGCCTCCCGGACCAGCGCGACCGCCTGGTCGAGGTCGGCGATGTCGTGGGTGTTCTCGAACCGCACCCGCAACGCCTCGGCGCGCTGCGCGGCGATGTGCGCGACGATCGCGCCCTGGCCGTCGCGCAGGAAGCGCTCGGTGAGCTCCAGCGCCTCCACCAGGTCCTGCTGACCGCCCGTGAGCTGGTGGCGCACGAGCAACGCCCAGGCCAGCGCGTTCACCATGTCGTTCGAGTCCGGCACGGCGTGCACCGCGGCCCGCGCCGACCGCACCAGCGCCTCGGCGTCGGCCGGATCGGCCTTCATGGTCAGCAGCGCCGACGACAGCTGCAGGGCGGCCTCGCTCAACCCGGTCCGCAGCGGGTGGTCGGCGGGCAGGGAGTCGGTCATCGACCGCAGCACCTCGCGCGCCGCCGCCACCCTGCTCGGGTCCCCGGTCTCCTCGAACTGGCCGAGCAGGACGACCGCGGTGGCGTGCGCGGCGTGCGCCGGATCGGTGTCGCCGGTCAGCAGGGCGTCCAGGTCGGGCGGGAGGGACCCGGGATCGGCGTCGCGCGCCAGCCCGGCGCACAGCCGCGCCATCCGCAACGACGCCGCGCCCACGCCCGGCGGCAGCGCGTTGTGGTGGCGGAGGAACCACTGGCCCAGCACCCGCACGACCTCGGCACCGGTGGTCCGGTCGGCGACCGCCCGCGCGTACAGGTCGAGCGCGGCCTGGTGCGCCGCGGCGTCGAGCACCGCAGAGTGGTCACCGTCGCGGTCGAACCGCGCGATCCGCGCGACCAGGTCGTCCAGCGGCGACCCACCCGGATCGGCCATCCCAGCCCAGCCCCCTCGGGTAGAGTCGATCACCGCCACGGTAGCCCGGGCGCGCCGGGCTCGGGAAGGGAACGAGGGTGCCCGCACCGGTCGACGGCGAGCAGCACGCACTGGCGGTCTTCTGCGCCGCCCTGCCCCGGTTGCGGGCGAGCGCGGTGCTCCAGTTCTGGGAAGACACCCTGGAGATGCACGTCGCGGAGGTGGCCGCGGGCGGGTCCGCCGCGTCGGCCTGCCGCGAACTCGCCCTCACCGTGGCGCCACCGCCCAACCGCGATGACGGCGTGGGCGCCCGCACGGACTGGCTGGCCGCCCCGAGCCTGGTCGGCGCCTACGTCTGCCCCGGCAAGCGGTGCCCCCGCCGGGCCGACCGCGACGAGCAGGCCCGCCCGCCGCGGTGCGCGGTGTTCGACGAGCAGATGCGCTTCGTGCGCGGCTGAGGGCACCCGTGACCGCGCTCCTGGGTGAGGTGACCAAGCGGCTGCCCGACCGCTGGCTGGTGGGCACGCTGCTGCCCGGCCTGCTCTGGCTGGCCGTCCTCGCCATCGCCGTGCGCCAGGGCCACGGCCACCCGTTCGACCCCGGCGCGGTCACCGGCACCGCCAGGGCGATCGGCACCCTGGTCCGCGACCGGCCCACCGAGGCACTGGCCTGGGGCGGGTTCGCGGTGGGCGCCGCGATGCTGACCAGCCTGGCCGCCCGGGGTCTCGGCGGCGCGGTCCGGTCGCTGTGGTGGGGCCGGTGGCGTGGACCGCTGGCGCTGCCGGGGCGCCTGATCACCCGGCTGCGCGCCCACCGGGCCCGTCGCGCGCTGGAGCGCGCGGGCAGCCGACTGCCCGAGCGGTACCTGCCCGCCCTGCCGACCTGGATCGGCGACCGGCTGCGCCTGGTGGACGTCCGCGTCGACGCCCAGTACGGCCTGGTGCTCGCCCTGGTCTGGCCCCGGCTCTGGCACCGGCTCGACGCGGACACCCGGGTCGTGGTCGCCCAGGCACGGGGCAGGCTCGACCTGGCGGCCACGCTGGTCGGGTGGGGCGTGCTGTACCTGGCGCCGGTCTGGTTCTGGTGGCCGTCGTCGATCATCGCGCTCGGTGTCGGCGTCGTCGGGTGGCGCAGGGGACGGGTGGCCGCCGAGGTGTTCGGCGCCGCCGTGGAGTCCACTGTGGACCTGGGGCACCTCGGACTGGCCGAGGCGCTGGGGCACGACGTGGCCGGTGGGCTGACGCCCCGGGTCGCCGACGCGGTCAACGACCAGCTGCACAAGGGCGCCAGCCCCCAGCGCCTGCCCGCTCAGCAGGTCCCCACGACCCCCGACGACGTGACCTCGTAGGCCGAGTCGAACTGGAGCGACACCCGCGCGCAGCCGCCCGCCTTCTTCGTCAGCTCGGCCACGATCCGCGGCGACGCGGTGCCCTCACCCCAGTAGCCGACGATCCTCGCCCAGTCGAGCAGCCCGAGCGCGCTCACCGGTCCGAGCACGATCCGCCCGATGTGGGACCGCTGGGTCCGGTTGACCTCGCACACCACGTCCGTCACGGCCGACCTGGCCCGTTCGAGGCCCGCGCCACCGCGGACGTCCCCGGCGACACCGGCGGGCAGCAGACAGCTCGCCAGGTCCGCGGTGGGGAACAGCAGCTCGCTCGGCAGCCTGTTGATCGGGACCCGCACCGTGGGCAGGACGCCGGTGGGCAGGCCGATCGTGGGCACCGGGACGTACGTGGGCAGGGTGAGCCGCGGTGTCCCGGCCGAGAACGGTGCCGAGCGGGTGGGCGTCGTGTCCGTCGAGGTGCTGGCGATCAGGGTGATGATGCCGATCACCAGGGCCGACACGACCCCCGCCGTCAGCCACCGGCCGCGCGTGGGCGGTGCGGGGGGCTGGATCACCGGGTCGTCCTCGGGGACCCGCGGTGGCGGTACCTCCGCCGCTGGTGGGGTGTCGGATGTGTCGGTCGCGTCCCGGGCCGCCGAGGCCAGCGCGTCGACCCACGACCGGGCGCTCGGCCGCCTGTCGGGGTCCCGACGCAGGCTCGCGGTCACCTTGGCGCGCAACCGGACCGGCACCCGGCGGGGGTCGCTGCTCTGCTGGTCGTTGGCGAAGAGCCGGACCGCCAGCAGGCCCAGCTTGTAGGTGTCGCTGTCCGGGGTGGCCAGCTCCTCCGGCCCGACGTCGCTGATCCGCCAGTCCGGGGTCTCCACCTGCGGCAGCACGCTCTCCCCGGCCAGCCGCATCGCGTCGCAGTCGAGGAAGTAGCCGCGCGGGCGGGCGGTCAGGCTGAACAGCATGTTGTTGGGGGACAGGTCGCCGACGCTGATCCCCAGGCCGTGCAGCAGGTCGAGCGCCGTGGCGGTGTCGTGCAGGAACTCGTACCGGAACCGGGGGCTGAGCCGCAGACCGCGCGCCGCGAGGTACTCGGGCGGGTTGAGCAGGAACTGCACCAGCGCCAGTTCGGTGCTGGTCTGCTCGCCGAAGCGCATGGTGGTCGTGTACGCGGCGGGCGCCTTGCGCATCAGGAACCCGACGACGACGCCGTCCTTGCGCACCACCGCCTCCGGCCACGCGGTCGTCGCCAGCAGCTTGGCGCGCACCCCCGGGGCGAGCTCGTGCGCGAACCCCACGAAGTCGCGCAGCGCGTCGACGTCCACGTCGTCGACCACCCGCGGGCTGTACTCCTTGTACACCACCGCGTCCGGGCCGTCGGCGTGGTCGAGCAGCCGCAGCACCTTGCCCTGCCCGCCGGTACCGAGCAGCCGCAACCGGCCCAGCGCCCTGGCGTCGACCTCGGGGACATCGGTCACGGCGCCCCCTTGGGCCATACCCCCACCATCGTCCGGTCGTCGTCGAAGGTCTCCCGGGAGAAGTCCAGCAACCGGGCGAACTCCAACGGCGGCGGCGGGCTGCCCAGCGCCCCGGCGAACGCGCCACCGACCAGACCCGCGCCGTCCCCGAGCGCGCCCCCGACGCCATCGGTTCCCAGCAGCAGCACCGAGCCCACGGGCAGGTCGACCGACTCGGCCCGCAGCTCGCGGGGCAGGTGGGGGAGCGCGACGGTCGCGACCTCGGCGATCCCGGGGGACTCCGCCGTCAGGCACGTCCACGTCTCGCCGTCGAGCACCCAGCCCGTCGAGTCACCGACCCGGCACACCTCGGCGCGGGCCGACCCGTCCTCGCGCGGCCGCACCAGGGCGACGAGCAGCGTGGTGGACAGCAGGCGCTCCGCCCGCGCCGACGGGTCGTCGGCACCGGCCTGGCCCCTGGCGAACTCGACCAACGCCCAGCCCGCACAGCGCATCACGTCCGGCCAGTCCGGCTCCTCGCCCGCGTCCAGCACCCTGACCAGTTGGTCGGTGGCGCTGCGGCAGGCCAGGGTGGCCCCCAGGTGCGCCAACTCCACGCTCGACACCCCGTCGGCGACGGCGGCGACCACGGCCCCGGTGCCCTCGTGCCACGACACGGCGAAGTCGTCCTGCCGCGGCGTGCCGTCGTGGCGGTGCTGGTAGCCCCGCACCGACGCCGCCCGCACGGTGAACCCGGCGCTCGACCAGCCGTCGACCGCGGTGTCCGGCCGGTACCCGCCCACCCGCCTCGGCGGGCGCGGCTCGAACTCGGCGACCGGCGTGCCGATCACCAGCGGCCTACCCAGCCCCGGGACGGACTGGTCGCTAGACAACGTCGACGGCCATCACGAAGCTGTTCGGCCGCTCCACCACCAACTCGGTCTTGTCGGCCGCCACCGCGCGCGCCGAGGCGACGATGCTCTTGGTCAGCGCCACGCTGAACTCCGCGATCGCCAGGCCCAGCTCCACCCCCGGCGTGGCCACGAACGCGAACTCCGGCCTGGTCGCCACGTCCAGGATGGTCCGCGCCCGCGCGCCCCCGATCCCGCAGGCGATGATGTTCGGCGCCGCGGGCGTGGTCTCCTTGTCCACCAACCGGTCGTAGGCGGCCCGCCACTCCGGCTCGTCGGTGGGCTGGCCGTCGGTCAGGAAGAACACCGCGGGCCGGTACACCGCGTGCCCCTGCTCCTTGAGCGCGGCGACATCGGTGGGGATCTGCCGCGACAACGCCTCGAACGCGGCGCCGTAGTTCGTGGTCGACCTGGTGCCCAGCACCGGCAGCGTCGCCTCGGTGCGCAGGTCGGCCAGCGACAACCGGGTCCGCACGTCGTCGGAGAACCCCAGGATGGTGAACCGCACCTTCGCGGCCGCCATCGGCTCCCGCAGCAACGCCCGGTGCAGCTCGGCCAGCCCGGCGTTCAGCTCCCCGACCACCCCCGCCATCGACGCCGACTCGTCCGCGACCACGTACACCGGGAGCACGTTGCCCAGGTTCTCCGCCACTACCCCGTCCTCCACCCCGTCGGACCAGAGCCGCCACTATCGCACGCTCAGTGCTCGACCGGACACGCTTTCGCGGCTCTCGCGCCGCTCAGTCGGGTCGGCGGTACACGGAGACGTGCGACGGGGAGTCGGCGGTGAACGGGGCCCCGGCCCAGTCGGCGTGCCGGGACTCCAGGGTGAACCCCGCGATCAGCCCCATGAGATCCATCTCGGCGGGCCACAGGAAGCGGTGGTGGCTGCGGAAGAGCCGGTGCTCACCGGGCGCCAGCTCCCGGTAGTGGTGCGAGGTGAGGCGCTGGGCGACCACGTCGTAGGTGTCGTACCCGGTGTAGCCCTCGCTGTGCGCGAACACGACCGCGTCCTGGCCGGGCGGGAGCTTGCGCAACTCCGGGACACCGAGTTCGAGCACGAACCGGCCACCGGGGCGCAGGTGGCGGAAGGCGTTGCGGAAGCACTCGACCTGTTCGTCCTGGGTGAGCAGGTTGGAGATCGTGTTGTAGACCAGGTACACCAGGCTGAACTGGCCTGGCGCGGTCGCGGTCGCCATGTCACCCACGACGACCGGCAGGGACTCCGCGTCGAGCTTGGTGCGCAACCGCGCCAGCATCGGCTCGGACAACTCGATCCCGGTCACCGGC
This sequence comes from Actinokineospora cianjurensis, assembly GCF_003663795.1. Classification (NCBI taxonomy): domain Bacteria; kingdom Bacillati; phylum Actinomycetota; class Actinomycetes; order Pseudonocardiales; family Pseudonocardiaceae; genus Actinokineospora; species Actinokineospora cianjurensis. The sequence continues at coordinate 659,370 of NZ_RCDD01000002.1, read as the reverse complement.
ACCCCGCGCTCGGCCAGCGGGATCCCGACCCGCCCGGTGCCGATCGCGAACTCCAGCGCGGCCCCGCCGTCGGCGAGCTCCACGAGCCGATCCAGGGTCGGCCCCAGCACCTCGGCCGCGAACATCCCCACCCCGGGCGTGTCATACCGACCGGCGACCTCGGCGTTCCAGACCTCGTCCTGACCCATACGACCACCCTGGAACGCCCGCGGTCGTCATGTCCACCGAGTTTCCCGCCCGGTACTCCGCACGAGCACGGCGTCTACAGTGGACGATCAGCCGCGGCGGCGGGGTTTCCCGCGTTTGGGCGCGGCCTGGGCGCGGCGGGCGGGTGTGGCGGGTGTGCGGCGGGACTTGGCGGCCTGGGGCTTGGACTGCGCGGGTCTGGCCTGCGCGGGCTCGGACTTGGCCGCCTGCGCGGGTTCCGGTTGGCGGCCCCGGGTGCTGTTGACGGTGCGGCCGCGGACGATGCCGATCAGCTGCTCGACCTCGTCGGTCGTCTCGTCCTCAAGCCAGGACAGCGCCACCTGGGACTGGGGGACGTCGGTGATCGTCCGGTAGGTGAGGTCCTTGCGGTGGTGCAGCCGGGCCAGCGACTGCGGGACGACGAGCAGCCCGATCCCAGCGGCCACCAGTTCGACCGCGTCACCGGTGGTGTCCGGGCGCTGCAACGCCGGGCGGCCCGGCGGGGACGCCCAGTCGAGCGTGTCGTCGAGCGGGTGCAGCACGATCTCGTCGACCAGGTCACCCGGGGTGACCTCGTCGGCGGCGGCGATGACGTGGTCCTTGGGGACGACCACGACCGACACCTCGGTGTAGAGCGGGATGGCGTGCAGCCCCTCGCGGTCGCCGCCCACCCGCAGCAGCGCCGCGTGCACCCCGCGCTCGCGCACCTGGTCGGCGGCCTCGCCCGCGGTCACCTGCACCAGGTCGAGCGGCACCTCGGGGGAGCGCTCGGCCCACATCCGCGTCCACTTGGAGGGGATCACCCCCGGCACGTAGGCGAGCCTGAAGGGTGCAGCTGGGTCCGGCCCTGTCACCAGGCCAGACTACCGGCGGTGAACGCCCCCGCTACGCTTGCCCCCATGACCTCGCCGCACAAGACGCCCCAGACGATGAAGCCCGCGACCGCGGCGAAGAAGCTGGGCGTGTACCTGGAGGCCACCCCCGCCGAGTTCCAGGACGGCACCATCTCCCGCGACGAGCTCAACGCGCTGCAGGCCGACCCGCCCACCTGGCTGCGCGACCTGCGCCGCGACGGCCCGCACCCCCGCACGGTCGTCGCCGCGAAGCTGCGCGTGTCCATCGGCGGCCTCACCAGGGCCGGTTTCGCCGACCCGCTCACCACCGAGCAGATCGAGGCCATCAAGGCGGAGAACCCGGAGTGGCTGCGGCAGGAACGCGCCACCCAGGCCGAGTTCCGCAAGGAGTCCGAGCGGGTCAAGCAGCCCGCGGAGCCGAAGCCCGTCCGCGCGCCGAAGCCGCCCAAGGTCGACAAGGCGGGCAACGTCCGCAAGGCCGCGCCCCGCCGCTCCCGTTAACCGCCGCTCTCGTCAACCGCCGCTCCCGCTGACCGCCGCCTCGCCGGGCCGATCACGCCCACCGGCTGAGCGGCTGGCGGCCTGAGCAGTTGAGTACCTGAGCGACTGAGTGCCTGAACCGTTGAGTGCGATCAGGTCGTCGGTGGTCTTGCCGCGCGCGGAGACGACGACCACGGTGGCGGTGCCCCCGGCGTGCGTGCCGTGTGCGATCGCCCCCAGCGGACACTTCGATGAGTGCCCCAGCGGATATTCCGGCGCTGTAGGTGCCCAAGCCCCGCGCGCGCGACCGGTGACCTGGAGCGGGTCCCCTCGCCTGGCTTGGCGCCAGGTGGGGGGACCCGCGGCTCTGGTCCCGGACTGTCCGGTGCGGATGGCCCGTCCAACGGTGCTCGTCGGTAGCGGCGGTGCTAACGAAGCGAACGGTTGAAGCCTACGAACGCGCCGGGGTGGCTGCCCAGTCCCTGGACGGCTGAAGCGTCCACTGTGGAATAGGCCGCAGCGCTGCTCACCATCACCTGATGGGACGGTATCCGTGTGGTACCGGTGCCCGCGCGCTCACCGGTGTATCTGGACCGCTAGTGGCCGCTCAGGTCCCGCAGCGACGCCGCGACCGCCGCGACGAAGGCGTCCCGGGTGGACTCGTCGACCAGGTCCAGGGACAGGTACGGGTTGAGGTCCTCCAATTCCACCAGCAGCAACCCCGCCGCGGTCCGGCAGGCATCGACCCGCTGGATGCCGTGGTCGAGGGTGTTCCACCGTACGAACCGCTCGGCGAAGGCCAGGTCGTCGCCGGTCGGTTCGTACGCCCGCAGTTCCCAGCGCTTGCCGGGGTCGGGGGCGTACAGGGCGTAGTGGAACTCGTGGTCGACGAAGTAGAACGACACCTCGTACTCGAAGTCGACCTCCGGCTGGATCAGGATCTCGCCCCCGGCGGGAATGCCCGCGCGGTCGGTGCGCAGCAGCCCCACCGAGTCGGCGCCCGCCTTGGGCTTGACCACGTAACCGTCCACATCGGGCAGTCGATCGAGGTCCTCGACCCGGTCGACCGTGGGGATCACCGGATACCCCGCCGCCGACAGGTCCACCAGGTACTGCTTGCCCGCCATGTCCCCACGCCCGTGCAGCGGGTTGAACACGACCGTCCCGTTGGCCAGCGCGTGCGCCCGGAACGCCTCGTACTCGGCCGGGTAGTGCAGGACCGGTCCGCTGTTGCGCACCAGCACCACGTCGAACCGGTCCATCAGCGCCACCGCGTCCGACGGATGGCACAGCGCGACGTCGAAGTGCGCCCGAAGCCGCGACGCCAGGTACGCGTCCTCGTCGCCGTAGCGCCGCCCGCGAGCCGGGTAGGTCAGATCGGAAACAAGCAGCAGCGCAGACATCCCACCAATCTACGGCCGCCCCCTCCTCCCGGCCAGCCACCGGGCGCGGCAGCCTGGTGTCCGTGTCCGTGTCCGTGTCCGTGTCCGTGTCCGTTCTGGTGGTGGTGGCGTCCGCGCCCAGGCTGGTGCTCCGGTCCAGTGTGGTGCGGTGCCGGGCTTTGCCGCGTTCGACCGAGCACGACACCGGCGAGCGGGTCAGTCGTCATGGCAGGTGGTGTCGGCGCGGGGGAGTGTCCCGTCGCGGAAGTAGGTGTTGACGGTGTCCTCGACGCAGCGGTTGGGGTAGTTGCCGAAGATGGCGTGGATGCGGACGTCCTGGAGGGTGACGAGCCGGGAGCCGGTCATCGCCCGGTGCAGGCGGACCCCGCCGTCGTAGGAGGTGCGGGTGTCCCCGGTGGCCTGGACGATCAGGGCCGGGACCGAGTTGCGCACCACGGTCTTCGGTTCCGCCGGTGGTGCCCAGAACGCGCAGGCGGTCAGGCTGTGGGTGAACGACCCGAAGACCGGGTAGGTCGCGCGGACCCGGTGGATGCCACGCCAGTACCACTCGGGATCCCGCGGCGCGGACGAGTCACCGCAGACCACCGCCGCCTGGGCGGAGTTCTGGGTCTGCGCGGTCGGCCGGTAGAACACGCGCAGGATCTGCTCCAGTCCCGGGTTGGGCGTCACGGTCTTGCCGTCCGCGGCGTCGACGAGTTGGCGGATGTCACCGGCCAGCGCGACGTCGTTGCGCGCCGAGTCGAACCGGACGAACAACACCATGGGTAAGACGTGCTGGTCGACCCGGTACTCACCGATCCGGATCGGTTCCCGCGCCGCCCGCCGCACCAGACCCTCCACCAGCGAACGCACCTGTCGCCCGGTCGTGCCCAGGTGGAACTCGCCGTCGCGGGTCGCGGCCCAGGTGGACCAGTCGTCCAGCGCGGCCTCGTTCGGCGCGGCCATCGCCGCCATCGTGCCGGTGAACCAGTCCGCGGGGTCGGCCGCGCTGTCGAGCACGAACCGGTCGCTGCGCGCGGGGAACATCTGGGTGTAGACCGCGCCCAGGTAGGTCCCGTACGACCAACCGAAGTAGCTGATCCGCTGCTCGCCCAGCACCGCGCGCACCACGTCCATGTCCCGCGCCGTGTTCCGCGTCGAGACGTGCCGCAGGTACTCGCCCTCCGTCGCCGCGCACCGCCTGGCCAGATCGGCCTGCACCACGACCGTCCGGTCGAACGCGGCCCGGTCCACCCCCGCGGACCGCAACATGGTCCCCACCGGCCACCCGCAGTCGACGGGTGTCGACCGCCCGATCCCCCGCGGGTCCAGCCCGATCAGGTCGTACCGCGCCTGGACATCGGCGGTCATCGCCTTGCGGACCATCACCATCAGGTCCAACCCCGAACCTCCCGGCCCACCGGGATTGGACAACATCACCCCCCTGCGCTTCGCCGGGTCCGTGGCCTTGATCCGGGAGATGGCCACGGTGATGCTCCGCCCCCGCGGCCGCGCGTAGTCCAGCGGTACCCGCACATCGGCGCACTGCGCGCCCGCGGCGTCCAAGTCGCTGTGCTGACAGGCTTTCCACAAGGGCCGCTGGTGGTGGTACGGGGTGAGTCCCTCCGCACTGGACTCACCAGCACTGGCGGACCCCATCCCCACCATCAGTCCGGCTCCGGCGGTCACGGCCGCGACGAACGCGGTCATGCGTTTCATGTCGATCTCCACAAGGTCGGTCGAAGTGAATGGTTCAGCGCCCGACAGGCGCTGCTACTACGAGCAGGCGGCGGTGTCGACGGCCCGCTCAGGGGCGATGGCGGTCGCGCACTGTTGATCGCATCGGATTTCCCCTTTGGTGAACCGGGTTTCGTGAGTTCTCCCGGTGAAATCCAAGCTACAAGGGGTTTCCGCGACTTCCCATGGTGCTAGCGCTAGTCTTCTGGGTCTACTTGGCTGTAGTGCGGCGGTAGTCCCAGCACTACCTTCAATCGAGCAACTGGCCCAGCAACAGCGAAATCCCTCCCGGCCCTGAGGCCGAGAGGGATCCGTGTGGGACTTCGACTACTTGCTCGCGAGGGCCTTCAGACCGGCGTAGTCACCGGCGCCGAGCAGGCGGCGGGAGGTGTCGCACGGCGAGCTGGCCGGGGTCATGGTCTGGGTGGCGTTGTTGGCCTGGTCGACGTGGCCCAGACCGGCGGTGTGCAGGCGCTCGTGGGTGAGGGTGGTCTCGAGGTCGTACTGCTGGCCGGTGCAGTTCGCCGGCTTGGTGGTGAACCAGGTGTAGGCAACGTTGTCGATCAGCGTGTCCGACGCGATGACGACGCCCTTGGCGTTGTAGTAGGTGCAGGTGTAGGCCAGAACCTTCGCGGGCAGGGTGCCCCAGCCGGTGACGGACTTGTTGTCGTTGCCGGTGCAGGTCGCGGTCGACGACACCTGGGGCTTGACGGTGGTGGTGCCGCCGTAGGTGTAGGTCGAGGTGGTCAGCCCGGCCAGGCCACAGCGGTTGGTGCCCTTGGCAACAGTGTTGGTGGAGGTGGTGATCGAGCCCAGGGCGGTGGAGGCGATGTTGGCCGGGACACCCGCACCGTTGTAGAGCCAGGTCAGCGAGCCGACCTTCCAGGTCTTCAGTGCGTAAGTGGTGTCCTCGCAGGCGCTGGCGGCCGAAGCGGCGGTCACGGCGGCGGTGACCGCGTCGCCCTCGTCGTAGGTGAACGCCTCGGCGACCAGGAACAGCTCGTCGCTCGCGGGGGAGGTGGAGGAGACCGGCTGACCGGCGACGATCACCGCGGTGGCGGCCAGGACAGTGGCGGCGATGGTGGTGATCGAGCGGATCATCTCGGGTCTCCTTCGGTTCTGGCTTGCTGAGACCAAGACTCCGGTGCCGGGGGAGCGGGTCGGGTGCGCGCTCGGGTGCGAACCGGGTGCACGCCTCAGAACCCACGGACCGCAGCCGACAGCAGGGGGTTGCCCCTCGCGGGATGTCCCCCACAACGGAGCCACGCCAACGGAATGTGGCACCAGCGGCCGACCCGACACCGGTCGGGGGACGAGACTGTCACCCGGACCTGAGGAGAGCCGGGTGCGTCAGGAGGCGTTCAGGTACGCCAGGACCGCCAGCACCCTGCGGTGTCCCGCCTCGTCGCTGGTCAGGTTGAGCTTGCTGAAGATGTTGCGGATGTGCTTCTGCACCGCGCCGTCGCTGACCACGAGCAGGGCGCCGATCGTGGTGTTGTCGTGCCCCTCGGCCATCAGCCCGAGCACCTCGCGCTCCCGGCTGGTCAGCGTCACCAGCGGGTCGTCCGCCCGGTGCCGGACCAGCAGTTGGGCGATCACCTCGGGATCCATCGCGGTCCCACCGGCGGCGACGCGGCGAAGTGCGTCGAGGAACTTGTCCACCCGCCCGACGCGCTCCTTGAGCAGGTAGCCGACCCCGCCTGCGCCGTCCGCGAGCAGCTCTGAGGCGTAGCTGTCTTCCACGAACGCCGATAGCACCAACACCGGCAGGCCAGGATGCACCTTCCGCGCGGCGACAGCCGCACGCAGGCCGTCGTCGGTGAAGGTCGGGGGCAGCCGCACATCTACTACGACCGCGTCCGGCCGCTCGGCGGTGACAGCCGCTAGGAAGTCCGTCGCGTTATCGACCGCTGCGCGTACCTCTATGCCCGCGGTGCTCAACAGCAAGACAAGGCCCTCGCGCAACAGGGCGTCGTCTTCGGCGATTACGACCCGCACGGTAGCTCCACCCTCAGCGTGGTGGGGCCACCGACCGGGCTGGTCAGCACGGTGCTGCCGTCCAGGGCGTCGACCCGGCGCCTTATGCCCGCCAGCCCGCTGCCCAGCGCCTCGTCGGCCCCGCCGCGCCCGTCGTCGTCGACCGTGATCAGCAACCTGTCCTCCGCGGCGTCGAGCCCGATCGAGACCTGTCCGGCGCCGGAGTGCTTGGTGACGTTGGTCAACGCCTCGGCGATGATGAAGTATGCCGCCGCCTCCACCGCGGCCGGTCGCCTGCCGACCTGGGCGAGGTCCAGCTCACACGGGATCGGGCAGCGGGCGGCCAGCGCGGTCACCGCCCCGTCGAGGCCGCGGTCGGACAGCACCGGCGGGTAGATGCTGCGCACGACGTCGCGGAGCTCGGCGAGTGCGGAGACGGCGGTGTCCTGGGCCTTGCGCACCAGGTCGAACGCGGCGCCGGTGTCCCGGTCGCGCAGCTGTTCCGCGATGCCCAGCTGCATGATGACGGCGGCGATGCGTGCCTGCGTCCCGTCATGCAAGTCACGCTCGATCCGGCGCAGCTCGGCACCGTGCGCGTCCAGTGCCGCGGCCCTTGTCGCGGTGAGCTCGGCCACACGGTCTTGCAGCAACACGCCCTCTGTCGGCTTGAGCAGCCACCGAGCGAACTGTGCCTGGCGCCTGGCCGCAGCGGGTAGGAGCAACGTCAAGCCTCCATAGAGGGCCGCGACGAGCAAACTCACCATTGCCAGTCGCCAAGACGTCACCTGGTAGTTGAACCCGCTTGGCGCACCGTTCGGCAGGAGGTACCAGTAGGCAGGGACGAGGGCCTGGTTGATAGCGGACAGCGGTAGACCTATCGCCAGACCTGCCGCGAGTACGCCCGTGAACGCGTGGAGCACTATCCAGGCGATGTCCCGTCTCGTCGCTGGATCTAACAGGACTGTGTGGACCTGCTGGCCGATAGTCCCCGTCAGCGGCCGATACGCCTCCGGCACCGACACGCCCAAGGCCCGGGCTGCCCGCCGCCGCTCGATGTCGGGCACACGGCGGAGGAACCGCATGGCTTCCGGCACCAGCGGTAGACCCAACCCGAACACGGCGCACAGGGCTGTCAGCAGGAGCAGACCGCACAGCGCGAGCAGCGCCAGCATCGACGTCGCACCCCCGACCACGAGGTAGCGCACTGCCCGCCAGATCCGCCCCAGCATCACCTTCACGGTGCGATTGTGCCCCGGGACCTAGAAGGCCGTGTGCGCCAGCCAGTGGTCCAGCTGGGCCCGGTCACCCGTGACGGTGATTCCCCGGTCGTCCGCGGTCAGCCGGCGGGCGAACAACCACAGCAGGTCCTCTACACGGCCGGACGCGGTCACAGTCGCCTCGACCTGGGTGGTGGTGTGCTCGAAGGCAAGCCCATCCGGCTTGCGAGTGATCAGCCAACCGTGCCCAGAGGTAGCGAACAGCAGCACTGTCTCGCCGTTGCCGTGCAGCTCCAGCAGGGAGGGCTTCACAGCGGCGGCTTCAGGTGAGGTCAGCAGTTCCAAGCCCTCGGTGATGACCTCCTCCGCCAACGCCGCGTCCACGGCGTACTCCTTACCCGCGGCGATGGCGGCGTCCGCGCGGTGGATGGTCATGTCGGCGACCATGCGCCGCAGCCAGAACACCGAGGGCAGCGTGCCGAAGAACGTCCACACCAGCGCCGACCCGGCACCGACGGCGTCGATCAGGCCCTCCGCGTCCGCGCGCATCGTCTCCACCCAGGTCGCGGGGTCGCCGGGGTCGGACTCCATCGGGTTCGGGATCTGGGTGACCTGCCCGGTCCGCGCGATGTCCGCGCTCCAGCGCAACGCCTGGTCGGCGTGCCCGACGAGGTGCCGCACCCGCCACTGCGGGCAGGTCGGGACGGGAGCGTTCGGGTCGATGCCGACCAGTGCCGCGGCGAGGGCGGCGGTCTGGTCGCGCAGCGCCGAGGCGAGGTGGACGATCTGCACAGCGGTGCTCCTCTCAGAGATGACCCGCTTACCGTAGGAGCCCCCACTGACTCACACGTCCGGCCGTACGACCTCCTCGCTCGCCTCGCCGGAGTCGACCAGGCCGAGGTAGTAGGGCTTCAGGCGCGGGTAGTAGTCGTCGAACGACGGCCGCGGGGTGCCCGCACGTGCCGCGACCAGCAGGTCGAGGTAGTACTCCCACCCCGGGCCCATCTCGCCGATGGCGTCCAGGTTCCGCAGGTGGTGCACCAACCGCAGCCTCGTCCCGTCCGTGACCGGCGTCACCAGCAGGTCCATCCGCCACGAGTCGTTCTCGTCGAGCACGGACAGGCCCAGCCGCCGGGGCGGGTCGCACGCCTCGATCCGCGCGTCGAACCACGGCTCGCCCTCCTCGAACGCCATTTGGACCCGGATGGTGTTGCCCGGCGCCCCGTCCCCCTCCCACGGCCCGAACCACCGCGCCGTGCGTTCCGGCTCGGTGATGCTCGCCCACACGTCCTCCGGCGTTCCCCGGAACGTGCGGCCCACCACGAGCTCGCTGCCCACGGCCGTCCGGAACAACTCTCCACTCACCCTGTGTCCTCATCCCGCTGGGCCAGGCGATCCCGCCGCGCCCTGCGCACCTCGGTGTCCAATGCCGCCAGGCGTGGTTCCCACGTGACGGTCCGCTCGAACCCGGTCAGCCACCGCGCCAGCTCGGTCAGCGGCGCGGGGACTAGCCGGTAGACGCGCTGCCGACCGACGACCTGGTCGCTGACCAGGCCCGCCTCGCGCAGCACGCGCAGGTGTCGGCTCACCGCGGGGCGGCTGATCTCGAACCGCCCGGCGATGTCCCCGGCCGCCAGGTCCCCGTCCCGCAGCATCAGCAGGATCTGCCGCCGCACCGGGTCGGCGATCGCGCCCGCCACCTCGTCCACGCCGGGAAGCGTAACTGATGTGTTACGCGTTGGCCAGCGAAAAGCCCCCGCACCGAATGGCGCGGGGGCTCCCTGAGGCTGGTTACTTGCCGGCCAGGGCCTTGAGACCCGCGTAGTCGCCTGCGCCGAGCAGGCGGCGCGAGGTGTCGCAGGGGGAGCTGGCCGGGGTCATGGTCTGGGCGGCGTTCTTGGCCTGGTCGACGTGGCCGAGGCCGGCGGTGTGCAGGCGCTCGTGGGTCAGCGTGGTCTCGAGGTCGTACTGCTGACCGGTGCAGTTCGCGGGCTTCGTGGTGAACCAGGTGTAGGCCACGTTGTCGATGAGGGTGTCAGAGGCGACGACGACACCACGCGCGTTGTAGAACGTGCAGGTGTAGGCCAAGACCTTGGTGGGCAGCGCGCCCCAGCCGGTGACGGACTTGCCGTCGTTGCCGGTGCAGGTGCCGTTGGAGCTGACCTGCGGCTTGAGGGTGGTGGTGCCGCCGTAGGTGTAGGTCGAGGTGGTGAGGGCGGCCTGGCCGCAGCGGTTGACGCCCTTGGCGACGGTGTTAGTAGAGGCCGTGATGGTGTTAAGAGCCGAGCCCGCGATGTTGGCCGGGACACCCGCGCTGTTGTAGAGCCAGGTCAGCGAGCCGACCTTCCAGGACTTGAGCGCGTAGGTGGAGTCGGTGCACGAGGTCTCCGCGGCGGCCTTGGTGGTGGCGGTCGCGTTGGCGTCGCCGCTGGGCTCGTCGAAGGTGAATGCCTCGCTGACCACGTAGATCTGCTCGTCGGCGGTGGCGTTGGCGACGGGGAGCTGGGTCACGATCACGGCGGACGCCGCGATGGCGGTGGCGACGAGAGCGGCGATCCGGTTGCGACCCATGTGTGCGTCCCCTTCGGCTCCTGGCTGGATGACACAAGAGTCAGCCGGGGCGGGAGCGGGACAGGTCGTCGTTCGGGAGTGCGACGGGTGCAACGCGCGAGGTCGGTACCGGGGTGGATCGGCCCCGGCGCGGCGGGTCTGAGCAAGTGCGGCTGTGAGGTCGGGTCGCACTGGGACCGGGCGGTCCCAGTGCCGCCCGCGGCTAGGCCAGGTGCGCGAACAGCTGCGCGATGTCGCTCTTGACGGCGTTGACGACCTTCGCGTCGTTGATCTGGTTGCCCGCGTAGTGCTCGGACGCCTTGCGGTTCTTGCCCGCCATGTCGAGGAGCTTGTCGGTGGTCTTGACCTCGCCGTCGTCACTCACCTCGTAGAACACGTGCGGGTTCTCCTTGCGGGTGAGGGTGAGGTGGCACAGGTTCCAGGTGTCGTTGTCCGCGCTCTTCTTGCTGGGCTTGGTGATGGTGATGTGCGCGTCGACCACCGTGTCGCCGAGGGTGACCTTGAGGCCGTTGAGGTAGATCCAGCCGCCGTCGGACTTGCCCTCGTAGTCCACCGACGGCGTGCCGAAGTCGATCTGCACCATGGTGGTCAGCGTGTGGTGGATGTTGGACCACTTCGTGACGGTCTCGCTCGCGGACGGCATCGGCCACCTTCGCTTCCGGTATGGGGGGTGTGTTGACACCACGCTCTTCGTGCGTCGTACGCGGCTCGTTACGCCATGATCGTTACGCCATCCGAGTGACCTGTGGCGTCCACAGTGGATGATCGGCGGCGCGTGCTCGGGCGCACGCCGGTGTCCGGATATCGGAATCACCCGGTGGACCGCGATTTCCCCACTATTGACACCCTCCCGGCACTGCACTTCAATCCGACCCATGGTCCAGACCAATTCCCTGATCGGTCGGGCCGACGCGTCCCCCGCACTCCCCGTCAGCCCACCTCACCCGGGAGGTCCCGTGCGTACCCGACATCGCTTGTTCACCGGCTTGGGCGCCGCAGCGCTCATCGCCGCGGGGTTGGTGATCACCCCGATCGCCGCCCACGCCGACAACCTGCTCACCAACCCCGGATTCGAGTCCGGCACCCTGTCCGGCTGGACCTGCGCGGGTGGCACCGGCTCCGTGGTCGGCACCCCGGTGCACGGCGGCAGCAAGGCCCTCGCCGGTGCCGCGTCGGCGAGCAACAACGCCCGCTGCGCCCAGACGGTGGCGGTCAAGCCGAGCACCGCGTACACGCTGTCCGGGTGGGTGCGCGGCAGCTACGTGCACCTCGGCGTCACCGGCGGCGCGGTCAAGTGGGCCAGCTCTACCTCCGGCTACACCCAGCTCAGCATCTCGTTCACGACCACCGCGAGTCAGACCAGTGCGGAGGTCTACCTGCACGGGTGGTACGGCCAGGGCACCTACAACGCCGACGACATCGCGCTCGACGGACCTGGCGGCGGTGGCGGCAACGACACGCAGGCGCCGACCGCGCCCGCGAACCCCCGGGTCACCAGCGTCACCGCGAACAGCGTCTCGCTCGCTTGGGATGCCTCGACGGACAACGTGGGCGTCACCGGCTACGAGGTGGTCCGCTCCGGGCAGGTAACCCCTGCGACCGGCACTAGCGCTACCGTCACCGGTCTCTCGCCCAGCACCTCTTACAGCTTCACGGTTCGGGCCAAGGACGCCGCCGGCAACACCTCGCCCGCGTCGGCCGCGGTCACCGCGACCACCGGTAAGGACGACGGCAACCCCGGCCCGCGCTTCATCCAGGCCGCGCCGTACCTCTACCTCGGGTGGGGCAACCCGCCCGCCGCGGCGGACGTGATGCGCGCGACCGGCGTCAAGTGGTTCACCATGGCGTTCATCCTCGCCCAGAACGGCTGCAACCCGACCTGGGACAGCCAGCGCCCGCTCAAGGGCGGCGTCGACGAGAACAACGTCAAGGCCATCCGCGCCGCGGGCGGCGACATCGTGCCGTCGATCGGCGGGTGGAGCGGCAACAAGCTCGGCCCCAACTGCGCCACCGCCGAACTGCTGGCAGGCGCCTACCAGAAGGTGATCGACGCCTACGGCCTCAAGGCCATCGACGTCGACATCGAGAACACCGACGAGTTCGAGAGCGCCGCCGTGCAGGACCGGATCCTCACCGCGCTCAAGATCGTCAAGACCAACAACCCCGGCCTGCGCACCATCCTCACCTTCCCGACCCTCAACACCGGCCCGAACTCCTGGGGCAACCGGCTGATCGAGCAGGCCAAGGCGCTCAACGCCAACATCGACAACTTCACCATCATGCCCTTCAACTTCGGCGGCGCCGCCGACATGTACGCCGCCACCGTCAACTCCACCGAGGGCCTGAAGAACAAGCTCAAGTCCACCTTCGGCTGGACCGACGCCGAGGCGTACGCCCACGTCGGCATCTCCGGCATGAACAACGCCAGCGACGCGGGCGAGAACACCACCCCCCAGATCTGGACCCGGATCCGCGACTGGTCCAACGCCAACCACATCGGCAGGTTCTCCTTCTGGGCGGTCAACCGCGACCGCCCGAACTGGGAGTTCACCGCCATCACCGCGGGCTTCACCGGCTGATCCGCTGCTCTTCCGCTGCCCGGGCCGTCATTCGGCCCGGGCAGTTCTATGTCCACTGTGGAGGGCTGCGGCGTTCCGGGACGGCTTGGTGATCACTCGCGGAACGACTTTGCCGCCATGGCCCTCTTTGCCTGGCCGTCAGGCGCGCGACCTGGGGTCTCCCTGCGCGAGTTCACCCGTTCCAGCGACAGAAGTTATCCACATCTGGATCTTCGGGAGGCCGGTTTCACGATCGCTTGTCGGGGGGTGCCGATAGACTGGCACAGGGACGCCCCCCGGAGTGGGTGGGGGCTGGGCAGGGTCGGGACCGCGTGCGCGAGGGGCGGTTAGGGGGCTCGGTGGTGGCTAGGGGGCTCGGTGGTAGCTAGAGCTTGGTGGTAGCTAAAGAGCTTGGCGGCGGTTAGAGCGCAGTGGCGGTTAGCGGGCTCGTGGTTGTTGACGGGCTCGGTGGTGGGGTTGTGAGTCCGGCCTAGAGGCTCGGCGGGGGTAAGAGGCTTTGGGGGAGTGAGGTGCGTGGTTGATCCTCTGTGGTCTGCGGATCGAGCGGTCCGCATCAACCGATCGGTTGATCTGGGCGGACGGCCGGTGGACACGGGGGCTCGGTCGATGCGTTGATCCGGTGGGGTGGGGTCGACCAGAACGCTAGTGGTGTGAACGAGACGAGGGTGGGGCCTGTTCGCGGGCTGGAGCGGGAGTTGGCGCCGGATCTGGCGCGGGGGTTGATGTTGGCGCTGATCGCGTTGGCCAACTCCGTCGTGTACCTCTACGGGCGTCCGTATGGCGTCCGGCAGCACATCGTGGAGGAGGGGATGCTCGACCGGTTGGTCAGCGTGTTCGACGTGGCCGTGGTCGACGGTAGGGCCTATCCGATGTTCGCGGCGTTGTTCGCGTACGGGGTGGTGCGCGTGTTCCAGCGGCAGCGGGCGGCGGGGGTGTCGGAGGGCGAGGCCAAGCGTTTGCTGCGGCGGCGGAGTCGGTGGTTGATCGTGTTCGGGTTCGTGCACGTGGTGCTGTTGTTCCCGGGTGATGTGCTCGGGTTGTACGGGGTGCTCGGGTTCGTCCTCGTTGCCTTGATCCGAGTCAAGGATCGCACCTTGCTGGTCGCGGCCGCGTCGTGGTCGGTCGTTGTCGCACTGGTGCAGGGGGCGGCGTACATGATGCCGTCGGACGGCGAGCGGTCGTTCTTCTTCTCGTTTGAGACCACCGATCCGCTTGAGGCGATGGCGTTGCGTCCACTTGAGTGGCTCATGACACCGTTGGGCATGCTCGGCGTCGGTTGCGCTGCCCTGGTCGGTACTTGGGCTGCCCGGCGTGGGGTGATCACCGATCCCGCACGGCATCGCGCGTTGCTGACCCTGACGGCCGCCGTCGGTCTGACGCTTGCCCTGCTAGGTGGGTTACCGGCTGGCCTCGCCGTTGGGGGGTTCTGGGAGCCAGAAGGCACGGCGGCGCTCTGGATCACATCGGCGTTGCACGGTGTTACCGGAATCGCGGGTGGTCTGGGCTATGCGGCGCTGATTGGCTTGGTCGCACTGCGCATCGGGAATCGGCGCGGGCCGATGGTGCTCGCCATCACCGCGTGCGGAGAACGATCGCTTAGCTGCTACCTGTTCCAATCAGTGGTCTTCGTAGCCCTGCTGTCGCCCTACACCCTCGGACTGGGCGAGACGCTCGGTACTGCGGAGGTAGCAGTGATCGCTCTCGCGACCTGGGTCGTCTCAGTGCTGCTCGCAGACCTCTTGCGCCAAGCAGGCGTAAGAGGTCCGGCCGAGGTACTGCTCCGGCGCCTCACCTACCGGACGGCAGCGCGGTGAACACCGCACACGAACAACAACGCTGGGACCAGATCTGGGCTCTAGCGCCCTACGCCCTACTGGCGCTGGCCTGCACTGTGTCTGTGGCGACCAACTTCCATCTGGTCACCGTGGTCATCGCCGCTGGGCTCGCCATCTGGCACTGGTGGTTCGTGGTCGCGCACCCGACGTGGGTAGTAGGCGGCACGGATCACCGACCGTGGACGATGGTCGGTTACTTCGTCGGCGTCGTTGCCCTCACCGTCGTCCTGGTGCTGCAAGACGACTCGTTCCAGTTGTTCGTCCCCGTCTGCTACATCCTCGCGTTCGGCGCGCTACCGGGCCGTTCCGCCTACCTGGGCGTGGTCGCCGCGAACCTGCCGTGGCTCGTAGTGGCCGACACGGGAGCGTCTCTGCTCGACGTCGCGGTGGCGACACCGATGGCCGCGCTGGTCGGTGGCATGGTCCGCGCGGTAGAGCGGGAGGCGGTGCGGCGGGGCGAGGTCAACGCCGAGTTGGTGGCGATGGCGGCGGAGAACGCCAGGCTGAACGCGCTGCTCGTGACACGGGCACGAGAGGCGGGCGTCGCGCAGGAACGCGCCAGGATGGCCCGCGAGATCCACGACACCGTCGCGCAGGGTCTCACCGGCATCGTCACCCAACTCCAGGCGGCGGGGGAGCTGTCAGGACTCGCGCGCCTGCGGGTCGACACGGCCAGGAACCTGGCGCGCACCAGCCTGGTCGAGGTGCGCCGCTCCCTGGACGCGCTCCGCCCGGGACCGCTGCGCGACGCCCGCCTCGGGGACGCCGTCCGGCACACCGTGGCGAACTGGCGCAGGCAGTACGCCGTCGCCGCGACCTTCACCACGACCGGCTCGCCGAGGCCGGTCCACGCGGAGATCGAGGTGACCGTGCTGCGGGCGGCCCAGGAGGCGCTGTCCAACGTGGGCAGGCACGCCAGGGCGGGCCGGGTCGCGGTCACCCTGTCCTACATGGAGGACGTGATCGTGCTGGACGTCCGCGACGACGGGGCGGGGTTCGAGACCTCGGCCGCCCCCGGGTTCGGGCTCACCGCGTTGCGGGAGCGGGTCCGGTCGCTGGCCGGGTTCGTGGCGGTCGAGTCCAGCCCCGGGGCGGGCACCGCGGTCAGCGTCCGGGTCCCGGTGGTCGAGGTGGCCGGGTGATCCGGCTGGTGGTCGTCGACGATCACCCGGTCGTCCGGGACGGGTTGCGTGGCATGGTGGCCACGCAGTCGGACTTCGAGCTCGTCGGTGAGGCTGCCAGCGGCATGGAGGCGTTGGCGGTAGTCGCCGCCGTTAGCCCTGACGTGGTGCTCACAGACCTGCGCATGCCCGATCCGAGTGGTGGTGCCCTGATCCGGCTCATCAGGGAACGTGTTCCCGCTGCCGCTGTCTTGGTCCTCACCACGCACGACACGGATTCCGACGTGCTTTCGGCAGTGGAAGCGGGCGCGGTCGGCTATCTGCTCAAGGACGCGCCTAGAGAGGAGCTGTTCCGGGCAGTGCGCGCGGCGGTGCGAGGAGACACGGTGCTGTCTCCGGCGGTCGCGGCGGTGTTGGTCGGCCGAGTTCGTCCACGCCAGGGATCGCGGGAACTCAGTACCAGGGAACTCGAGGTTCTCCGGTTGATCGCACGGGGCAACACCAACCGGGAAGCGGCCGCGGAGCTCTACATCAGCGAGGCGACGGTGAAGACCCACCTGCTGCACGTCTACGCGAAGCTGGGGGTGTCCGATCGCGCGTCCGCCGTGGCGACCGCGTACCGAGGCGGGATCCTCGACTAGGACCGGGCTAGTCAGCCGCGGGCAGGTGCTCGGCCAGGATGTTGCGGTGCGTCTCACTGGCGGCGCGGTAGCGGTCGCGGCCCGCGTCGGTGATGCGGACGAAGACGCCGCGGCGGTCGGCCTCGCAGAGGGCGCGTTCGACCAGACCCGCGCGTTCCAGGCGGGCGACGGTGCGGGAGAGCGCGCTCTGGCTGAGGTACATGGCGGCGGCGAGGTCCAGCATCCGGAGCTTCTCCGCGTCGTGCGCGGCGAGCCGGTCGAGGGTCTCGAACTCGTTCATGCTGACGCCGTGGGACTCCTCGAGCTCGCGGTCGAGCCTGCAGGCGATCTCGTTGTAGCGCGCGGTCATCGATCGCCACTGGTCGACGAGTTCCACTCCCTGCGCCATGGCGGCACCCTACCAGCGCCAACAACTTATGTCAAAGCATCTTACCCGATGGCATATTATGTTGGCGCATTAGATGTGGGCGCATGTAGTTTTCGGGTGTGCCTTTCCTCGAAACGCCCACGGCCCCTGCCTCGGCCGCGGGCACTGTCCCCGGCCCCGGTGCCACCACCGGTCCCGTCCCCGATCCGACCGCTCCCGCCTGGCCTGCCCGCCTCTGGGGCGTGCTGGCCGTCCTGTGCGTCGTGCTCTTCCTCGACGGCATGGACGTGTCCATGGTCGGCGTCGCGCTGCCGTCCATCGGCGCCGAACTGGGCATGTCGGAGTCCTCGCTGCAATGGCTGGTGAACGGCTACGTCCTGGGCTACGGCGGGCTGCTGCTGCTCGGTGGCCGCACCGCCGACCTGCTCGGCCGCCGCCGGGTGTTCCTCATCGCCCTGGCCGCCTTCGCGGTGGCCTCCTTCGTCGGCGGCCTGGTCGACGACGGCGTGCTGCTCGTGGTCACCCGGTTCATCAAGGGCCTCGCCGCCGCGTTCACCGCGCCGACCGCCATGTCCATCCTGACCACGACCTTCGCCGAGGGCCCCGCCCGCAACCGGGCGCTCTCGATCTTCACCGTGTTCGGCGCCAGCGGGTACTCCTCCGGCTTGATCCTGGGTGGCCTGCTGACCAGCGCGGGGTGGCGTTGGACGTTCCTCACGCCGGTGCCGATCGCGCTCGCCGCGCTGGTGGTCGGCATGCGGCTGATCCCGAGGGACACCGCGCGGGCCGAGGGCGGCCACGACATCTGGGGTGCCGTCACGCTCACCGGGGGCACGCTGCTCGCGGTCTACACCGTCGTCACCGCACCGGAACGCGGGTGGCTCTCACCGATCACGCTGGCCTCGGTCGCCGTGGTCATCGCGCTGCTGACCACCTTCGTCCTGATCGAGAACCGCATCGCGCACCCGCTGATCCGGCTGGGCATCCTGCGCATCGGCACGGTGGTGCGGGCGAACCTCAGCGTGGTCGCGCTGATGGGGTCCTACATCAGCTTCCAGTTCATCATGACGATCTACCTGCAGAACGTCCTCGGCTGGGCACCGCTGACGATGGCGCTCGCCCTGCTGCCCGCGGGCATCGTGGTCGTCCTCGGCTCGCCGCTGGTCGGCAGGTTGATCGACCGGTACGGCACCGAGCGGCTGATCCTGGCCTCGATGGTGTCGCTGAGCCTCGGGTACGTGTGGTTCCTCGTGTCCGCGGGCACCACGCCGGACTACCCACTGGCCATCCTGCCCACGATGCTCTTACTCGGCGGCGGGTTCGGGTTCGGCTTCAGCGCCATCATGGCCCAGGGCACCGACGGCATCGACGACGCCGAACAGGGCCTGGCGGCCGGGCTGCTGCAGACCTCGGGCCAGGTCGGCTCCGCGCTGGTCCTCGCCGTCGTCACCGCCGTCCTCGCCGGCTCGACGGCCACCGACCTCAGCGCGTTCCGCCCCGGCCTCAACCTGGTCACCGGCGTCGCCGTCGCCGGTCTGCTGCTGAACCTCGTCCCCCTGGCCCGCCGCCGCACCCGCCAACACTGATACCGCCGCCAACGCCACTGGCGCAGACCTCGCTGCCAACCCGGTGTGGTCGCTGCCCTGCACTGACAATCCTGTTCCGCCACCGCATGCCGTCTGATCCTCGCCGGGGAGGTTGGCCTGAGTGCCTCGCGTGGTGTCGTGTTCTCCGCCGGGGTGCGGGTTCGGTGGCGCGGGGTTCGGTGCGGGATCACCGGTACGAGTGATCTTCCTTGGAAGGTCATCTTGGCCGCGCCTACGGTGGACGCGGTTGTTGTGACCGGCTTGTGGATTGCCCGCGTGGACCGCAGGTCCGCACCGCATCGGAGGCACCCAGCGATGGCGAACCCGTTCAGCACCATCCCGTCCGCGCCGGGGGCGGTGCCGGTGTTGGGGCACGCGCCGCGGTTGGTGCGTGATCCGTTGGGGTTCCTGGAGTCGTTGCCCGCGCTGGGGGATCTGGTGCGGGTGCGGCTGGGGCCGATGCGGGCGGTCGTGGTGTGCGGGGTGGAGCTGACCGACGTGGTGCTGCGCGACGACCATGTCTTCGACAAGGGAGGTCCGTTCGGGGATCGGGTTCGGGAGTTCGCGGGGGACGGCCTGTCCTCGTGCCCGCACCACCTGCACCGGCGGCAGCGGCGGCTGGTGCAGCCCGCGTTCCACGCGAGCAGGCTGCCGGACTACGCGCGGGTGATGGCGCGGGAGGCGGCGGCAGCGGCGGAGAGCTGGGGCGACGGCGAGGTGCTCGACGTGCTGCCGCGGTTGGTGGCGATCACGTCCCGCATCGTGGCGGCGACCATGTTCTCCGACACGCTGTCCAAGGCCGGGCTGGACCAGGTGTTGGCCGACACCACCGTCCTGCTCACCGGGATGTACCGGCGGATGATGACGCCGCCGATCCTGGACAACGTGCCGACGCCGGGCAACCGGGCCTACCGGAAGGCGACGGTGCGGCTGCGCCGGTCGCTGCACCAGATCGTGGTCGAGCGCAGGCGCAGCGGCGTCGGCGACGGTTCCGACAACGGCGACCTGCTCTCGGCGTTGCTCGCCGCGCAGGACCCGCAGACCAGGGGGCGGTCGACCGATGTCGAGTTGACCGACCAGCTGATCACGTTCTTCATCGCCGGGGCGGAGACCGCCGCCAGCACGCTGGCGTGGGCGCTGCACGTACTGGCCACCGACGCCGAGGTGCAGGCGCGGGTCCGGGCCGAGGCGGCGGGGATCCTGGGCACGCGGGTGGCGGCGGGCCACGACACGACCACCGGGAGGTTGATCACGGAGACGATGCGCCGGTGGCCGCCGGTGTGGATGTTCACCCGCACCACCACCATGGCCACCGAGCTCGGCGGGCACGAGATCCCGGCCGACACCGCGGTGATCATCAGCCCGCACCTGGTGCACCACCGCCCGGACCGCTACCCGGACCCGCACCGCTTCGACCTCGACCGGTGGACCTCCGCGCCGACACCCCGCTCGCCGTACCTGCCGTTCGGCGGGGGGCCGCGCAAGTGCGTCGCCACCACCTTCGCGCTGACCGAGATCGGCATCGTCCTGGCGGCCATCACCACCCGGTGGCACATCGAGGCCGTGCCCGGCACCGAGGTCAAGGCCGGCCCCGCCGCGACCCTGCGCCCCCGCGGTCTCCGGCTCCGCCTCACCGCCCACCCCAGCACCACCGACCTACCCAGCCAGCGCCAGGCCGAGAACCCCACCCACCCAGAACCCGAGTCCGTCTGAGCCCCGACCAGAACCTGCTTCGACGAGACCACGCCGGAGCCTGACACCGGCCACACCGAAACCCAGGAACCCGGGCTGGCTATGCCTGGGGCCAGGCTCGGCTCACCGAGAGCCGTACCCGGAGCCCGACACCGGCCGCGCCGGAACCGGGATGGCCCCACCGGAGCCCGGAACTGGCCCACCGGAACCTTGGGATTGCCACGCCTGGGGCCAGGCTTGGTTCGACGAGAGCAAGGTCGCGCCAGAACGCGGCACCGGTGACGCCGGAACCCGGAACCGGCGGTGTTGAACCAGGGGCGACCGCGCCTGGGACCAGGCTCGGCTTACGCCGTGGTCCGGCCCGGGCCTGGGGATCAGGCCGGTGCTCGTGGATCGGCCGGTGTCTGTGGATCGGGCTGGGTGCGCGTGGATCGACTGGGGTGTCAGTGGATCAGGTTGGGTGCCTGGGGATCGACCGGCGCTCGTGGATAAGGCTCGTGGTCGTGGATCGGGCTGGTGGTCGGCCGGTGCCCGGGATCAGAGCAGCGCGCTCGCCTCGGTGAGGGTGTGGCGGAGGATCCGCTCGATCTCGTCGAACTCGGCCTGGCCGCTGGTCAGCGGTGGTGCGACCTGGACGACGGGGTCGCCGCGGTCGTCGGGGCGGCAGTAGAGGCCGTTGTCGAAGAGGGCTTTGGGCAGGTAGCCGCGGATCAGGGTCTCGCGCTCGTCGGGGGTGAGGGTTTGCTTGGTGTTCTTGTCCTTCACCAGTTCCACGGCCCAGAAGTAGCCGTCGCCGCGGACGTCGCCGACGATGGGGAGGTCGAGGAGGCGGCGCATGGTGGCGCCGAAGGCGGACTCGTTGGCCAGGACGTTCTCGTTGAGGCGTTCGGACTCGACGATGTCCAGGTTGGCCAGGGCGACGGCGGCGGCGACCGGGTGGCCGCCGAAGGTGTAGCCGTGCGGGAAGACCGTCTTGTCGCGCAGGAACGGCTCGACCACCCGGTCGGTGGTGATCATGGCGCCGATCGGGGCGTAGCCGGAGCTCATGCCCTTGGCGCAGGTCACGATGTCGGGCTGGTAGCCGAACTTGGCGCAGGCGAAGGTGCTGCCGTGCCTGCCGAAGGCGCAGATGACCTCGTCGGAGACCAGCAGCACGTCGTGCTTGTCGCAGATCTCGCGGACCCGCTGGAAGTAGCCGGGTGGGGGAGTGAGGCAGCCGCCGGAGTTCTGCACCGGCTCCAGGACCACCGCGGCGACGGTGTCCGGGCCCTCGAACAGGATCGCCTCCTCGATCCGGTCGGCCGCCCACCGGCCGAACGCGACCGGGTCGTCCGCGTGCTCGGTCGCCCGGTAGATGTTGGTGTTGGGCACCCGGAAACCGCCCGGGGTCAGCGGTTCGAACTGCTGCTTCATCGCGGGCAGCCCGGTGATCGCCAGCGCGCCCTGCGGGGTGCCGTGGTAGGCGATCGCGCGGCTGATCACCTTGTGCTTGAGCGGGCGGCCGGTCAGCTTGAAGTACTGCTTGGCCACCTTCCAGGCGCTCTCCACCGCCTCGCCGCCGCCGGTGGTGAAGAAGACCCGGTTCAGGTCACCGGGTGCCGCCGCCGCGAGCCGCTCGGCCAGTTCGATCACCGGCGGGGTCGCGTAGCCCCACACCGGGAAGTACGCCAACCGCGCCGCCTGCGCCGCCATGACCGACGCCAGTTCCCGGCGCCCGTGCCCGGCCTGCACGACGAACAGGCCGGACAGCCCGTCCAGCACGCGCCTGCCCCGGTCGTCCCAGATGTAGGCGCCCTCGCCCCGGGTGATCACCGGGGTGCGGTCGGCGGAGAGCCTGGTGAAGTGCGGCCACAGGTTCCCCCAGCCCGCCGTGGCGGAGCCGGTCGAGGTGGGGCCGTGCTCGGTGAGGGTCATGTCCGGTGCTCCTCGGGAGGTCAGTCGTTGCGGGGGAAGCCGAGGTCGACGCCGCGGTGGCCGTCGTCGGGCCAGCGGGAGGTCACCACCTTGCCCCTGGTGAAGAAGTGCACGCCGTCGGTGCCGTGGGCGTGGGTGTCGCCGAACAGCGAGTCCTTCCAGCCGCCGAAGGAGTAGTACGCGACCGGGACCGGGATCGGGACGTTCACCCCGACCATGCCGACCTCGATCTCGTTGGCGAACCGCCGCGCCGCGCCCCCGTCGTTGGTGAAGATCGCCGTGCCGTTGCCGTAAGGGTTGCCGTTGACCAGCGCGACAGCCTCGGCGTACGTCTCGACGCGGACCACGGACAGCACCGGGCCGAAGATCTCGTCGGTGTAGACCGACATCGCCGGGGTCACGTGGTCGAGCAGCGTCGGGCCGAGGAAGAACCCGGACCCGTCCGCGTCCGGCTCCACGTCCCGGCCGTCCACCACCACCGTCGCGCCCGCCTGCTCGCCCGAGGCCACGTATCCGGTCACCTTGTCGCGGTGCGCGCCGGTGATCAGCGGACCCATGTCGCAGCCGCGCCTGCCGTCGCCGGTGCGCAGCCCTCGCGCGCGTTCGGCGATCGCGGCCACCAGCGGGTCGGCCACCGAGCCGACGGCGACCACGACGCTGATCGCCATGCACCGCTCGCCCGCCGAGCCGAACCCGGCGTTGATCGCCGCGTCCGCGGTCAGGTCCACGTCGGCGTCGGGCAGCACGACCATGTGGTTCTTCGCCCCGCCCAACGCCTGCACGCGCTTGCCCGCCGCGCTCGCCCGCTGGTGGACGTACCTGGCCACCGGGGTCGACCCGACGAACGACACGGCCTTGATGTCGGGGTGGTCGAGTAGACCGTCCACGGCTTCCTTGTCGCCGTTGAGGACCGTGAACACCCCGTCCGGCAAACCCGCCCGCTGCCAGAGCCTGGCCAGCAGCAACGCGGCCGACGGGTCCTTCTCACTCGGCTTGAGCACGACCGTGTTGCCCGCCGCGATCGCGATCGGCACGAACCACAGCGGCACCATCACCGGGAAGTTGAACGGGCTGATCACCGCGACCGGGCCCAGCGGCTGCCGGGTGGCGTGCACGTCGACCCCGGTCGAGGCGTTCTCCGTGTGGCCGCCCTTGAGCAGGTGCCCGATGCCGCAGGCGAACTCCACGACCTCGAGCCCGCGCGCCACCTCGCCCTGGGCGTCGGAGACGACCTTGCCGTGCTCGGCGGTGATGGCCTCGGCCAGTTCGTCCTTGGCCTCGTCCAGCAGTTGGCGGAAGGCGAACAGGACCCGGGTGCGCCGGGAGATCGGGGTGTCGCGCCAGCCGGGGAACGCCCCGGTCGCCGCGGCCACCGCCCGGTCGACGTCGGCCGCGCCCGCTAGCGCTACCTGCCGGGCGACCTTGCCGGTGGCGGGGTCGAACACGTCCGCCGCCCGGTCGGTCTCCCCGGCGGTCTCAGCGCCACCGATCCAGTGCCCCACGATCTCCGCGCCCATCCGCTCCCCTTCGCCCGCTGGTCCTCCCAGCCTCGACCAGCCGACCGGCCCCGGCTAGTTACACAGTGCAGCTGATCAGGATTGATCCCCGACGATGTGTAAAACGCCGTGCTAGCGTCGGCCCATGTACCCCACGGTGGCGGAGGTGCTCGCCACGGCAGGCGTCCAGGCGGGTGACCCGAGGGTGCGCGCGGGTGAGCAGGCGCTCGGCGAGCCGGTCCGCTGGGTGCACGTCAGCGAGATCGCCAACGTCGCGGGCACCCTGGAGGGCGGCGAACTGCTGCTGTCCACCGGCATCGTCGCCATCGACCCGGGTGTCGACCTCGCCGCCTACGTCACCGCGCTGCGCGACGCGGGCGCCAGGGGACTGGTCGTCGAGCTGGGGCCGCACCTGCCCGCGCTGCCGGAGCCGATGGTCCGCACCGCGCGGCGGCTCGGGTTCCCGCTGGTCGAGCTGCGCCGCACGGTCCGGTTCGTGGAGATCACCGAGGCGGTGCACGCCAGGATCGTCAACGTCCAGCACGCCCGGCTGCGGTTCACCCAGCAGGTCAACGAGGTGTTCACGATGCTGACCGTGGAGGGCGCCCGGGTCGAGGAGGTGCTGGCCCAGGCGGGCGCGCTCAGCGGCCACCCGGTCGTGCTGGAGGACCTCGCGCACCACGCGGTCGCCTTCAGTGGCACCACCCGGGCCGCGGAGGTGCTGCGCGACTGGGAATCCCGGTCCCGACTGGCGGCCGCGGGCGGGGAGACGGCCGTGGCCGGGCCGGAGCGGTGGCTCTGCACGCCGGTCGGCCCGCGCCGGGGTCGCTGGGGGAGGTTGGTCGTCCCCTTCGCGGTGACCGACCTCGACCAGGTGACCAGCGTGCTGGAGCGCGCCGCCGCGACCCTCGCGATCACCCGGATGCTGCACGGCGACGGCAAGGACGTCGCCCTCGACGCGCACGGCGGGATGCTGCGCGACCTGCTCACCGGCCAGATCACCGACGAGCAGGCGATGGGCGCCCGGCTGCGCGCGATCGGCCTGCGGGTGGGGCGGGCCTACGCCGTGCTCGTCCTGGCCGTCGGTTCCGCGGGCGCTCCTTCCGCCGACGCCGACCACGCCGCGCTCGACGCCGCCGCCGCGACCGCGCGGACCCAGGGCCGTGCCGCGCTTACCGGCATCACCGCCCCCGGCCGGGTCGCGGTCGTGTTCTCTTGCCCCGCCGAGACCGACGAACCCGCCGCCGTCCGCTCCTTCCTCGCCGCGATGACCACCCACCCGCGGCTGCCCGCGGGCCTGGTCGCCGCCGCCGCGACCCCGGCGACCCGGTTCTCCGGCCTGTCCGCCGCACTGGAGGAGGCGACCCACATCGCCGATGCCGTGGCCGCCGACCCGAACCGCGTCGACGCGCGGGAGGTCTACCGCACCCGCGACCTGGGCGCGCGGGGCCTGCTCTGGTCGCTGCGCGCCGACCCCCGGCTGCACCAGTTCGCCGAGCTGCAACTGCACCCGCTGCTCAACCACCGCGCGCAGAAGCCGGGGGAGGAGCAAGACCTCTTGGACCTGCTGCGCTCCTACCTCGCCACCAACGGCAACGTCGCCGTCCTCGCCCGCACCCTGCACCTGAGCCGACCCGCCGTCTACGCCAGGCTCAAGCGCCTCTCCGACGTCCTCGGCCGCGACATCGCCGACGCCGAGACCCGGGTGTCCCTGCACCTGGCCGTGATCGCCCACGACCTGGCCGCCAGGGGCTGACACTGTGTCGGCCCGGGAGGGGCCTGGTTTACGGTGTGTCACTTGTCGGCGGGACTGTCCACGGTCGACAGTGCGGCATGGCGCAATCCGAGGTAGGACGGCCGGACCCGGCCGGGGACGCGAGCGGTACGGCCCGGCTCTCCGGGCGGCTCGGTGTCGGGAGCATCGTGTTCATGGTCATCGCGGCGGCGGCCCCGCTGACGGTGATCGGCGGGAACGTGCCGCTGGCCATCGGGTCCGGCAACGGCGCGGGGGCGCCGGTCGGGTTCGTGCTGGCCGCGTTGGTGCTGCTGGTGTTCTCCATCGGGTTCGTGACGATGACCCCGCACGTCAAGGACGCCGGGGCGTTCTACTCCTACGTCACCAGGGGCCTCGGCGGGCGCACCGGGATGGGCACCGCGTACGTGGCGCTGGTGGCCTACACCGCCATCCAGGTCGGGATGTACGGCTACTTCGGCTGGGCGGTCGGCGACCTGGTGACCCACTACGGCGGCCCGGCGGTCCCGTGGTGGGTGTTCGCGCTCGGCGGCGTGGTCGTGGTCGGGCTGCTCGGCTACCGGCACATCGAGCTGAGCTCCAAGGTGCTCGGGATCGCGCTGGTGCTGGAGATCGCCATCGTCGTCGCGCTGGACGCCGCGATCTTCGCCGACGGCGGCCCGAACGGGATCACCGGCACCTCCTTCACCCCGGACGCCATCGGGTCCGGGCCGCTGGGCATCGCCGTCCTGTTCGCCCTCACCGGGTTCATCGGGTTCGAGGCCACCGCGGTGTTCCGCGACGAGGCCCGCGACCCCGAGCGCACCATCCCGCGCGCGACCTACCTCGCCGTGGGCATCATCGGCGTGTTCTACGCGCTGTCGTGCTGGGCGATCATCGAGGGCGTCGGCGCGTCCCAGGCCAACGCGGTCGCCAACGCCGCGCTCGGCAGCGGCGGCAACATGCTGCTCGACTCCGCGGGCACCTACCTGGGCACGGTGTTGCGCGACATCATGCAGGTCCTGTTGTGCACCAGCGTCTTCGCCTGCGTCCTGTCGTTCCACAACGTCATCGCCCGCTACCAGTTCGCGCTGGCCACCCAGGGCTCGTTCCCGGCCGCGCTCGGCCGTGTGCACCCCGGCCAGGGCTCGCCCGCTGTCTCGTCGCTGACGCAGTCCACCACCGCGCTGGTGTTCGTCGTCGTGTTCGCCCTGGTCGGACTGGACCCGCTGGTCGGCGTGTTCGGGTCGATGGCCGGTGTCTCGACGGTCGGCATGGTGCTGCTCATGCTGCTGACCTCGGTGGCGGTGTTCACCTTCTTCCAACGCGACCCACAAGCCCGCCGCGGCCGGGTCCTGACCGCCGTGGTCGCGCCGATCGCCGCTGTCGTCGGGCTTCTGGCGAGCCTGTGGCTGGTCGTTGCCAACTTCACCCTCGTCACCGGCGGCAGCGTCGGCGTGAGCGTGGTCCTCGGCCTCATCCCGGCTGCCGCGTTGGTCGCGGGCACCGCCGTGGGCACTAGTCGCGGACGACGGCCAGGATCCACGCCAGCAGCAGCCCGCTGATCACCGCGACCACGACGTTGGCGCCGGTCCAGCCGAGCGAGCGGAAGACCTCGGCGGAGGCCAGCGAGGCGACGACGGTGATCCCACCCGCCGCGGCCTCGATCGCGCCCTGCACCCGGCCGCCGCGCCCGGGCGGGTAGCTGCGGATCGTGTACTGGCTGCCCGACACGTAAAGCAGGTTCCACGCGACACCGACCAGGCAGAGACCCACCGTGTAGCCGGTGACCGAGTCGTCGAGCGCGCTGGTGATGCCACCCGCTGCCAGCGTCGCCGCGCCCAGCGACGCGCACCTCGACGCGCCCCACCGCGTGACCAGCCGCCCGCTGATCAGCGCGGGCGCGAACATGCCGACCATGTGCCACTGGATGATCAGCGCGCCGTCGCCGGGGGTGTGGTCGTGGTGGGCGCCCGCGATCGGGCCCATCGTCATCAGCAGCGTCATCAGCCCGGATGCCGCGCCCAGCAACACCATCGCGGTCCGGAACGTCGCCGTGCGGGTCGCCGCCCGGATCGGCACCGGCTCCTCCCGTTGCGGCGCACCGGATCCGCCGTCCGGGTTGCCGCGGATAAACAGCACCAGCACCACGACCGCGAACGCCAACACCGCGACCAGCAGGTACGACCCGGCGAACGCGGTGCCGAACAGGTCACCGCTCCACGTCGCCGCCCACGGCCCCACCAGCGCCGCGGCGACACCGCCGAGCAACACCGTGCTCAACGCCCTGGTCCGGCCGCCCTCAGGGGCTCGATCCGCTGCCATGTAACGGAAGTAGCCGCCGGTCGCCTTATACAGCCCGACGCACGCCGTGCCAACGCACAACAGGAGGAACGAGTGCGCGAACACCGCCCACATCGACACCAGTCCGCCTGCCGTGGCGGCTGTCGCGCCCGCGACCAGGATCGCGCGGTGCCCGTACTTGGCCGACAGTGTGCCCGCGAAGAACGAGGCGAACACCGCCACCGCGGCCATGACTGTGAACGGGACGGTGGCCAGCGCGGTCGACGGCGCCAGGTGCAAGCCGACCAACGCTGTGAGCGTGAGGTCGACGGCGAGGCCGCCGTAGTAGAGGAACTGGCAGAACGTCAAAACCGCCAGTTCTGGCGTCATCACCTGCTTCGGGGGTGTGCTGGCTGTGCTCACCGCGCGACACTGATCAGCACTCGTGCGACCCCCCAGGCCCAAGGCACCCAATCACCGCACCGTAGCAGGCCGGGTCCGCGGTGGGACCCGGCCGACGGCTTACAGCGGTGTGCTTTCCGCCTCCTCGGGCCCGCGCAGTTCCCACCGGCCACGCCTGCGAAGCACCAATACGTAGTAAAGAGCCGCCGCCGCACCGATACCGACCGTGATGGCGAGGCTGGGCCGCCCGATGACCGGGTCGAGCGCGTTCTGCCAGATGACGTAGACCAGTGCCGCCAACGCGACCACCGGCGCGACCGGGAACCACGGCATCCGGTACGCCGCGTGCGCGGTGGCCCCGGTGCGCCGCCCGTTGATCACCGCCAGGCACAGCGCCGCGTACACCGCGACGATCGAGGTGGCGGTCACCACGAGCAGGAAGTCCTTGTCGGCGAAGCACAGCGCGGTGGCGAACGCGCCGGTGGCCAGTGTCGCGATCCACGGCGTGCCCGCGCTGGGGTGGATCCTGGCCAGTGCCCGGCTGACCGTGCCGGGCCAGGCGGCGTCGCGGCCGGTGCTGAACACCATCCGCGCGGTGATCAGGATGATCGCCAGCACCGCGTTGAGGATGGCCAGCGCGATGGCCAGGCTGATCACCGTGTTCACCGTCGAGCCCGCCTTGGCGGTGACGAAGTAGCTCATCATGTTGTCCGCGGCGAACAACTCCGGCAGCGACGGCGCGCCGAGCAGCACGGCGGTGACCGGGACGAGCTCCGCGATCACGGTGATCCCCAGCGCCCACAGGATGGCGCGGGCGATGCCCCGGCTCGCGTTCGTGGTCTCCTCGCCGAAGTACACCGCCGAGCCGTAGCCGTTGTAGGAGAAGATGGCCACCGCCGCGGCCGCGGTGATCAACCCCGCCGCCGCGGGACCGACGACACCGTCGGTGGCCGCGATCGGGGCGGAGATCAGCTCGCCGAGCGGGCGGGCCGGGTCGAACAGGCCCAGCGCGCTCACCACGACCAGCGCGACCATCTCGATGGCCAGGAAGACACCGGTGATCCAGGCGTTGAGCTTGATGTCGAACACCGCGAGCACCGTCGCGCCCGCCGTCGTCACCGCCGCCACGACCGGGCCCGGCAGGCCGGGGATGAGGACCTCCAGGTAGGTGCCGACGCCGAGCGCGATCACCGCGATGATCAGCAGTTGGGTGACCAGCAGCAGGCCGAGGGTGACGAACCCGGGCAGCCTGCCCAGGGTGCGCGCGACGATCGCGTACTCGCCGCCGCTGAGCGGGTACGCCGAGGCGAGCTCCGCGTAGACGAACGCCATGAACACCCCGACGACGGCGGCGATCACGAAGCTCCAGAACGCGCCGCTGCCCGCCTGGGCCACCACACCCGGCGCGATGATGAACACCGAGGACGCGGGGGAGATCGCGGAGAGCGTGATGAGCAGCGTGCCGAGCACCTTGAGGCCCCGTCGCAGCGTGGGCGTGGTGTTCGCGGTGGACTTCCCGGGGGGAGCGGGGGGTGGGGTGGGCGACGGATCCGGCATGGCGGTCTCCTTGCGGCGCGTTCTTTGAGTCGTCATCAAAGAACTCGGCGGCCGCCACGTCAATACCATGTCCAGAAACGGCTGTGTTACGGCGTGCGACACACTTGCGTTCTTTGACACTCGGTTGAAGAATCACCGGCATGCCGAGACCCAGCCGCGCACACGAACGGCGCGGCGAGCTGATCGCCGCCGCCCGCCAGGCCGTCCTCGACCGGGGCGTGCTCGACGTGCGGCTGCGCGATGTCGCCGACCTGGCCTCGATGTCCACCGGCTCGGTCCTGTACTACTTCCCGTCGCTGGGCGACCTGCTCTTCGAGGTGCAGCGCGAGGCGGTCGAACGGTTCTGCGTCGACCGCGAGGAGGCGGCGCGGCAGGAGTCCGACCCGCGCGGGAAGCTGGTCAGGACGATCCGCGCGGGCCTGCCCAGCGGCAAGGACGACGAGTTGTGCGTGCTGCTCTACGAACTCGGCGCCTACGCCCGCCGCGATCCCGCCTACGCCGCGCAGCACATCCGCCTGTGCGAGCGCCAGGTCGCCCTGTACACCGCGATCCTGGAGACGGGCGCCGCCACCGGCGTGTTCGACCTCGCGCGGGACGCGATCACCATCGCGCGCGGCCTCGTCGCCTTGGAGGACGGCCTCGGCCTGCACCTCACCCAGGCCGTGCCCACTTTCACCGTCCCGCAGGCGGAGGCGGTCCTGCTCGCCTTCGCCGCCGACGCCACCCACTGCGACCTGGAGGTCTGACATGCGAGCCCGTGACCTCGGCCTGCCGCTGACCGGAGACACCGGCCCGCACAACGCGATCACCGACGTCCCCGGCGTCGAGGTCGGCTACACGACCCTCGTGGCGGGCGACGACGTCCGCACCGGCGTCACCGCGATCCTGCCGCGCGCCCGCGAGGACGTGCACCTGCCGTGCGCGGCGGGGCGGTTCTCGTTGAACGGCAACGGGGAGATGACCGGCTCGGCGCTGGTCGACGAGATCGGCTCGGTGCGGCTCCCGGTGCTGATCACCAACACCCACGCGATCGGACCGTGCCACCGGGGCGTCATCGACTGGGTCGCGCGCGAGAAGCCCGCGGTCGCCGAGCAGTGGCTGCTGCCAGTGGTCGCCGAGACCTGGGACGGCTACCTCAACGACATCAACGGACCGCACGTCCAGGCCGAGCACGCCATCGCCGCCATCGACGCGGCCGCGGGTGGTCCGGTCGCGGAGGGGTCGGTCGGCGGTGGGACCGGGATGAACTGCTACGCCTTCAAGGGCGGCAGCGGCACCTCGTCCCGGATCGTCCACTACGGACAGGACTCGTACACTGTCGGCGCGTTCGTGCAGGCGAACTTCGGTTCCCGCAAGGAACTCACCGTGTGCGGCGTGCCGGTCGGGACCGCGCTCGCCGACGACAACCCGATGGAGGACGACGACTGGCTGGTGCCCCCTGGCGCGGGCTCGGTGATCGCCGTCATCGCCACCGACGCGCCCCTGCTCCCGGGGCAGTGCACCGCCCTGGCCCGTCGCGTCCCCTTGGGACTGGCCCGCACCGGCACCACCGGCTCCCACTTCTCCGGCGACATCTTCCTGGCCTTCTCCACCGGCAACGTCCTGACCCCGTCCGAGTTCCCGCAGGGCGATCCCGGTTACGACACCCTCCGGCACATCCCGTGGAACCGCATGGACGACCTCTTCGCCGCTGTCGTGCACTCCGTCGAGGAAGCGGTCCTGAACGCCTTGGTCGCCGCCGAGACCATGACCGGTCGCCAAGGCCGCCGTTCGCCCGCGCTCCCGGTGGACCGCCTGGTCGACCTGGTGGTGCGGCGATGACTTGGGTGCGGCGCCGAGCGGTCAGCAGGTCTGCACGAAGTCGACGCCCGGCGCGTACTGAGCCCATTCGGACTCGGTGAGGCCCCGCTCGGCGACTGTGCAGCGCAGGCCCTTCGGACCCGGGTCGATGTCGGCGGCGAGCAGCCGGGAGAGGTTCCAGGTGGTCATCTCGGTGGACCTGGTGGTGATGACACCGGTGCCGTCGTGGGTGAAGGCAGCGGAGGTCAGGCCATTGAGGCCGGTGACGCGGCGAGGTGCGGGGTCGAGCGCCCAGAGTTCCTTGCCGCTGCCGACGGAGGCGATCAGGGCGTGACCGTCTTTGCTTACCTCTACTCCGTTCCAGGGGAACGGCAGCGGTACGCGGATCGTGCCGTCGAGGGAGCGGAGTTCGACGCGGTCGCCCTCGGTGGGGACCAGCACGTAGTAGCCGTCGATGGTGAAGCTGCTGTGCTCGGGCAGCGGGGTCGTTGTCGCACTGGTCAGTGAGCGCAACTCCAGGCGCTCGTTCTCCTGAGCCAGGACCCACTGTCCGTCGTGGCTCAGGGAAACGGACCGCGCGGCTCCCAGCGTGCGACGCTGCCCGGTCGCGATGTCCCATACCTCTGGTGTCCCCGCGGTGGTCATCACGAGCACGCGGTCGTTCACGGTGCTGTCGACCAGGACGCTGATGTCCGTGCGCAGGAGTTGGGGCACTGTCTGGCCGATGTCGAACACGGCGACGGCGTCGCCAGAGGACACGAACGCGTACCGGTCCGCCACGAGTCGGATCGCGTGGTACCGGGAGGTTTCGGTGGGCAGGGGAATCGCCTGGTGTGCGGCCACATCCCACACGACGAAGCCCCCGTCCCTCTCGGCGACCGCCCGCGTTCCGTCGGCGGTGACGGCTACTTCCGTGCTGGCCCAGGGCAGTTCGAACTCGCGTTTCGGCCACCCGTTGTCGAGGTCCCATACGGTCGTGATGCCGCGTGCCGCGACCATCGCCCGGGTTTCCGTGGCGGTCACCGTGATCGAACCCAGGCGGTCGGTCTCCGTGTGGAGTGGTTCCGGACCGGTGGCCAGGCGCAGCCTCTTGATGGGGAGGACCGGGGCCAGGCTGTCCACGGCGATCCAGGTCGGAGCTGACCGCGTCCGCATGAGCAATGCCAACAGGTCCAGCCTGCCGATATCCGCTGCTTCCTCATCGACAGCGGCCAACGCCAAGAGCAGCCGCAGGGACTTGACCGGGTCGTTGACCGCCGCGATGTTCGCCTCCAGCCGCAGCTTGTCCACGGCTCTGGCGTGGTTCCGATCCCCAACCGCTGATCGCACGGAAGGCACCGCGACCGTCGCTGTCACCGCGATGAGGACCACCGCGGCGACAGCGGTGTGGATCCCCCGCCGGACGGCTGTGAAGCGGCGCGCCCGTGTCCTGACCGGGGTCGGCGCAAGGTAGCTCATCAGGCGCTCGTGCCGGAATTGGTAGGAGGCACCGGACTGGCGCAGCACACCGCGGTCGTGGGCGTCCTCCAGGAACCGCATGGTCTGCCACGGCAGTCGCCCGCTCAGCGCGAGGAGGGTCACCGCGGCGCGGTAGCGCAACCACGCCGCGCCGGATCCGAAGCCGATCACCAGGACTGTCACCGCGACGACGAGGACCGCCAGGTCGGTCGATGTGCTGTCGCCGAACAGCAGAACCCAGGCCGATGCCGACAGGCCCACCACCAGGGCGATGGCCAGGGTGACGGCCGGGAAGGAGCTCGCGTCGCCCGTCAGGGTCGTGCGGGGTGATCGGACGCGGCCATCGGCGGTCGGCGTGGCCAGCGCCCGCGCGATCCCGACCATCAGCCCGAGCACCGCCGTGACAGCCGTGGCCGCCAGCAGGCCGTCGCCGAGCCCGGTCGCGGCGGATGCCGCCCGCAACCCCGAGTACACCCCGACCGCGGCGCCCGCGGGCACGGCGACGAGCACCATCGTGCCCATCCCGACCCGGACCTCTCGCAGCAGGACGTCCCGGCGCAACGACGGTCTGGCAGGCGCCTCGGACCTCGCCATGGCCAACCCGTTGCCGACCAGTGCCAACGCGGTGGTGGCGAGCATGAGGAAGAACGCAGGCGTGGACAGGTAGGCGAGGTAGTCGAGGGAAACGGTGGGGGCCACGGTGCCCACCGACGCGACGACCAGGCACACGACCACCGTGGCGACCAGGCTGTCGCGCAGGGCCGCGCCTATGACGGCGGCACTCGAGATGCGGGTCGTCACCCTGGAGACAGCGCGCCCGGTCGTGGACCCGGCCAGCACGCCGACCAGGAGTCCCAGTCCGGCACCGGCGGCGAGTCCTTCTTCCGCGCCACCGAATCCCACTACGTCCGTGAGCATGCCGATGGTTGTCGCACTCACCACCAGGACGAGGGTGACGAACGCGCCGATGAGGCGGGCGGGGAGCATCTGGTCGAACTGCCACCAGTTGACGTTCACCTTGTCCGTCGCCGGGTGGGTGAGGTGGCGGGCGAGGGTGCGCAGCCAGCGTTCGGCCTTGGCGGGCGGGTAGGGGGAGTCGGCGTAGGTGTCGGGGATGAAGCGGGTCAGGAGGTGGTCCTCGACGGCTGCCGGGCCGTTCGCGGCGAGGGTCACCAGGGTCGAGGGGGTACTGGCGGAGGTGCGGTAGACGGCTCGGGCCAGCGACAGCATCAGGGGAGTGGACAGGGCTTGGGCGAGTGGGTCGTCCGGGTGGGCGCGGAGCTCGTCGACCACGGGCGCCCAGCGGTCGTCGCCCTCGGCGCTGCCGTCGTCGAGGTAGGCGGCGGCGTCCTCGGTGGCGACGGGCTCGATCTCGACGACGGCGGCGCGGCTGAGCCGGGTGTGGTCCTCGCGCACCGCCTGCTCGAAGACCTGGCCGCGGCAGGTGACCAGGAGCCACAGGCCGTCGCCGGTCACCTTGTCGAGGCCGGTCAGCGCGGCGGGCAGCAGCGCCCTGGGCATCTCGTCGAGACCGTCGAGCACCGGCATGACCAGGTTGGCGGCGACCAGCTCGCGGGCCGTCGCCGCGGTGAGGATGTCCGGGTACTCCTCGTGGACCCGCCGCGCTACCCAGTCCCGCACGTCCGCTTTCGGGTCCCACCCCGCCACCGGTAACAGCACCGGGACTGGTGCGTCTGACTCAGGTGTATCGAGCAGGTCGACGGTGAACAGCATCGCCACGACGGACTTACCCGCGCCCGGTTGTCCCAACACGACCAACTGCTTTGACGGCAGGTCCCGGAACGCGGCGACCAACTCTGCGGTAGGCCGCTCGTGCGTCGTTAGCGTGAGACTGCCGGTCGGTGCTGGTGCTCCTACCGCTGACTCCTTAGCCGATACCCGCTCGCGTGCGGTGGGCGACCAGCTCAGCCGCAACGGTCGCGGTTGGCGCAGACCGCGCGCCCCGATCTCCTGGTTCCACTGGTGACGCACCGCCTTGGCCAACCTGGTCTGCGCTGACGAGAGGCTGCCACGTCTCGCACCCCCGCGCGTGGCGGCCGCGAGGCTCACCGCGGACACGACCAGCGCGGCGACCCCCACCACGAGGCTGGTCACGCTCGCGGTCGAGTCCAGCTGCTGCAGCCGGTCGCCCGACCTGGTCAGCAGGAACCAGACGAGCCCACCGATACCCACCGCGAACGCGACAGCCCCGCCCACCCACCAGCCCCGCCGCCGTTCCATGAGCCGATCATGCCCGTCCCGGGCGGCCCACCCCCGGCCGACCCGTTCGTCGCAACGGCCGCGCGCCCACCGGTCAGATCCAGGACAGACCGCCGCAGGCGCTCGTCCGACCGGGGGAACTTGGGAAGAATCCGGGGGCGAACCGGGGAGAACCGGGCCGTGGCCACCACGGAACCCGGTGCCACCGCCCACCCGCTCTCCGGGGAGGTTCGATGACCGACGACCTGCTGGCCGGACTCCGCGCAGGCACCGACGACGCCCGCCGCCTGCTGTTCCGCCGCTGCCAGAGCACCCTGCGGCCCTACTTCCGGCGCAAGCTGCCGCCCGCCGACGACGTCGACGACTGCGTCAGCGAGGTCGTCACCCGCGCACTGGAAGGCATCCGGCGCGGCCTGCGCCCCGACGACCTGGACGCCTGGGTCGGCGGGATCGCCCGCAACGTCCTCAAGGAACGCTACGAGGCGGCCACCCTGGCCAGGGCGCGCGTGCGCGGGGAGATCCCCGACCTGCCCTCGGAGCCCGTGCTCGACCTCGACCACCCACCGGAGACCGCGGCCGAACTCGAGCACCTGCTGGGCAAGCAGCAGCTGTCTGCCACGGTCGACGACGCGATCGCGGGCCTGCCACCAGCCCTGGCCCGGGTGATGCGCGAACACGTCCTGCGCAGCCGGGCCGCGCGCAAACTGGTCGTGGGCACCGAGCTCGCCTCAGCACTGCGCATGCCGGTCGCGGACCTGAACCGGCAGCTCGGGCGGGCACGGGAGCAGGCACCAGGGACGATCGTGGCCTTGGTGCTGGCGCGGGGGAGTGACTGCCCCGGGCTGGCGGCGATCCTCGGGGAACGGACCCCCGACGTCGTCCTGGACCCAGCGCGGTCCCGCGCGGTGACCAAGCACGCCGGGACCTGCGAGGTGTGCGGGCAGCACGCGGACCAGGTCGACGCGTTCAGCAAGTGGGCGCTGGGACCGGGGCTGATCGGGCTCGCCGAGGACGACGAGGAGCGGCGCCGCGCGGTGATCGCCCTGTTCAGCCGCGGCGTGCC
The DNA here is from genome assembly GCF_003663795.1 of Actinokineospora cianjurensis. NCBI lineage: Bacteria > Bacillati > Actinomycetota > Actinomycetes > Pseudonocardiales > Pseudonocardiaceae > Actinokineospora > Actinokineospora cianjurensis. Next base: position 623,220 of record NZ_RCDD01000002.1, on the reverse strand, counting down.
CGCGGAGGCAGTGCCGATGGGGCTGCCGATGGGGCTCGCGCCCGAGCTGGGGGTCGTCGACCGGGCACGGGTGGCGATCGCGACGCGGATGGCGGGCATGCCGCGGGCGGTGACCGAGCTGGCGGTGCAGAACCCGGACGCGTTCCGGCGCGTGGTGGCGGCCGTCGTCGCGGGCGCGGTGCTCGTGGCGGCGGCGGTCGTCGCACTGGTGATCGGCGGGGACCAGGAGACCGACGCCGCGCCCGCCCCGCCCGGACCCGTGAGCTCGACCAGCGCTCCACCGTCGACCGCCATCCCGTCGGAGACCACGGTGCCGGGAACGGGGCCGTCTGCGCTGCCTGCGTCCACGGGGCACGCTGGTTCCACGGTTGTACCTGGCCCCACGGTGGTGTCCGGTCCCGCCGTGTCGTCTGGACCTACGGTGGTGGCTGGCCCTGCGGTGACGTCCGGACCCTCGGCATCGTCCGGATCCGCGGTGGCTGGGACGAGCGCGCCAGGCGCCGTGCCCGCGGTGTCCTCGACGACCACCTCCGGGCCGTCGGTGGTCGTCCCGGAACCCGCGCGGTGGGGGTACGTGTTGGTCAACCAGCAGTCCACCGCGTACCCGGATCCCCGGGTGGAGCAGCAGGTGACGACCGAGAGCACCTGGGGGACCTGGCGCACGGCCGCTGACCCCTCGGTGAGCCGACGCGAGCCGACTGTCGTGCACGACGGCCCTGGCCGGTACCGGGTGCGATTACCGGGATTGGCGTCCGAGCACGGGGTCGCGCATGTGTCGGTCAACTTCATGACCGTGTACGCGGGCGCCAACGCTCGCTCCTGCGGCGTGGTGGACAGCTATCCCCAGGGGGCGGACCAGTTCGTCACCGTGGCCTGCCACAACGCCTTGGGCGCGGCCAAGGATGCGCCGTTCGGGGTGCTGTTCGTGGTGCCCGGCACCGGTGGCGCGCCGATGGTGACCGTGCGACACGATGGACAGTCCACTGTGGAGGTTGGTGACTCGACAGGCGGGCGGCCGGTGGTGGCGCGGGTTGGTGTGGGGCGGTACCGGGTCTCGTTGGACGGGACCGCGTTCAACGGTCACGGGTACGCGCAGGTCACGGCCTATGGTGGCGCGCAGGCGCAGTGCCAGAACGAGGACGTCGCCGCCGGGGAGTTGTCGGTGGCGTGCTGGACGACCGGTGGGCTGCCTGTTGACACCGGGTGGCACCTCAGTTACGTCGAACGCGGGCCGTTGACGCACGACGCCGTGGTGCCGGGCGCGTACGCGCAGATGGCGGGCACCGCGCCCGGGTTGACGGTCGATCCGGACCGTTCTTTCAACAGCGCCAACGGGTACATGACCGTGGAGCGGGTGTCGGTCGGGCTGTACCGGGTGGGGTTCCGGGGCGTCGGTCGACGGGGGGACATCCTGCTGGCGACGGCGATCGGGTCGGCACCGGGGCAGTGCGTCGGGCAGTACCTGGTCTCCTACCAGCAGCCCGGGGACACCTGGGCGACCGTGGCCTGTGTCGACCCGGCGGGGAAGCCGGTGGACCGCCGGTTCGGGGTCGCGGTGATCCGGCCGCCCGGTCCGCTGGTGGGGGCGCTCGAGGCGGTGGTCCCGGGGCGGGCGGCGCCGAAGTGGGGGTACGCCCGGATGACGGCGCACGAAATCCCGCTCGGGATGGAGACGACGCTGGACGGGCAGTGGGCGTGGACGTCCTGGCTGCGGGGCATTCCGCTGCTGGACGCGCTGTGGGTCCGGAAGGCGACCGTGGTGCACCAGGAGATCGGCCGGTACCGGATTCGCCTACCGGGGATCGGGTCGGCCGCCGGACTCGCTCACGTGACGCCGTTCTCGAGCTCGGCCGACTCTTGTTCCGTTGTGGACAACCGGCCGGATGGGATCGACGAACTCGTCGACGTGGCCTGCTTCGGCGCCACCGGCTCCCCGAAGGACCTCTGGTTCACCGTGTTCTTCGGTGAACCCGTCTCCGCCGTCATGATCCGCTCCGACTCCCTCGGCGTCACCAGAACCGCCCCCGGCCGCTACGACGCCACCACCGACATCCCCTTCACGGGCATCGGCCACCCCCAACTCACCCCCGTCGGCCCAACCCCTGCCCGCTGCCGGGTCGCCGCCGTCACCACCCCCCACTTCCACATAGCCTGCGACACCCCCACCGGCATCCCCACCGACTCGGCATGGCAACTCACCTACGTGGAAGGCACCGGCCTACAACAAGACCCCACAACCCCCGCCGCTTACGCCACCGTCCACGAAGGCGTCCTGGACCTCACCCGCACCTACACCAGCAACGCCTCGACCCCAACCCTCACCAGCCAAGCCCCCGGTCGCTACACCCTCACCTACCCCGACATAGCCCCCATCGCCCCGTACCCCGCCGACTCCATCCAGCTGACCGCCCTCAGCCCCCACCACTGCACCATCCCCGCCTGGAACTCCTACGCCGCCCCACCCCGACTCACCATCCAGATCACCTGCACCGCTCCGACCCCGACAACCACCACCCCCTCCTTCACCATCGCCTACCTCCGCCGCTCCCCGTGACAGTCCTTCGCCGCGCGGCACAGGACTCGGGGTCCCGCGCCTGCCGGTGGGCAGGCGTGGGACCGGGAGGTCTTCAGGCCAGGTTGGCGCCGTAGATGTGGTCGACGGTCATGGTCATGAGGACTCGGTGGTCGGTGACCATGGTGGCGCGGTAGTCCGGCCAGTCCGGGTGCTCGCCCGAGGCGCGGCGGTAGTAGTCGACGAGGGCGTCCACCTCGGGGCTGTCGGGGGTCGGGCCGGGGCCGACGAGGGTGGCGATGCCCTCGGCGGTGGCCCAGGTCCAGCCGTCGGGGCTGGTGACCTCGAGGGTGGCGCGGTGGTCGCGGCGGAGGTTGACGGTCTTGGCGCTGCCGTCGGTCATGGAGACGAGGATGACGTCGCGGTCGCGGTCGTAGAACGGCATCACGGGGGACAGTTGCGGGCGGCCGTCGGACTTGATGGTCGCGAGGATCCCGAGCCTGCTCCGCGCGAGCAGCGCGCGCGGGTCGAACGTGGTGTCGGTCATGTCCACGACCAAGGCCCGCGGACACCGGCCTATTCCCGACAGGGGGTGCGCCGATGGTGATCAACAAGGCATGCTGCTGGGATGTCCTCCGGTGAGCACGGGCCCGAGGTCGGCGATGTCCTGGTCGGTCGGTACCGGATCGAGGGGCTCGTCGGCCTCGGCGGCATGGCGCGGGTCTTCCGGGCCACCGACCTCGGTCGGGGCAGGCCCGTCGCGGTCAAGGTGTTCCGGTCCGACTCCGACCTGGCCGAGGACCGGCGGTTCGAGTTGGAGGCGCGGATCCTGACCCGCCTGCGCCACCCCGGTCTCGTCCCGGTCCACGACACCGGCACGCACGGCCCGCACCCGTTCCTGGTGCTGACCCTGGTCGACGGCTCCACCCTGGCCCGGGCGATCGCGGCTGGTCCGCTCCCCGTCGACCGCGTGCGGCACCTCGGCGCGCGGCTGGCCGAGGCACTGTCCTACGTGCACGACAACGGGGTCATCCACCGCGACGTGAAACCGTCCAACATCCTGCTCGACGGCGGGGGAGTCCCGGTGCTGGCCGACTTCGGCTTGGCCAGGCTGGTCGGCGCCACCCGGCTCACCAGCAGCAGCCGGATGACCGGCACCGCGGCCTACCTCTCCCCGGAACAGGTCACCGGCACCGACGTCGGCTACCCAGCCGACATCTACGCGCTCGGCCTGGTGCTGCTGGAATGCCTCACCGGCCGCCGCGAGTACGAGGGCGGGGACGTGGAGACCGCCGTGGCCCGCCTGCACCGCCCGCCGGATGTCCCCAGGGACCTGCCCGACGACCTCGTGCGCCTGCTGATGCTGATGACCGCCCTGCCCCCGCACCGCCGCCCCACCGCGAAACGCTGCGCCGAACTCCTGGCGGGCAAGCCCACCGCGGTGCTCCCACCGACCCGGCGACCCCGCAAGCCGATCGCGCTCGCCTCGGTCGCCCTGGTGTCGGCGGGCGCACTCGCCTGGCTGATGTCCGATCGGGACCCCGCCCCCGCCGATTTCCCCGCCGCGACCACACCGACGTCCACCGCGACACCCGCCGTACCCGCGGCCGTCGGCCCGCCCGGGACCACCCCGCTCACCACCTCGTCCAACGCCGCGGAGCACCGCGCCCAGGTGGACCCGCTCAAGCCGCCCGAGACCGACCGACGCGCGACCGCGCCGACCACGACCCCGGCCGTCACCAGGACAACGGCAGGCCCGCCCGCGGCGGACCCGCCCACGGTCGACCAGACCACGTCCGACCCCAGACCGACCAAGCCCAGCAAGGGCAAGCCGGTCAAGACCAAGATCCGCCCCACCGGCGGCGGCTGACGTTTGCCCGTCGCGCGCACCGGGTAAGGGCACAGGTGTTCGAACGAGAGGAGCACCCGTGACCGATCCCGACGCCAACGCGGACCCGACCCCCGAGGTGGATCGCACCCCGGAGAAGGACCCGGCCGACTGGACCACCGGCGACGAGCCGATGACCGGCCCCCAGGAGTCCTACCTGCACACCCTCGCCCAAGAGGCAGGCGTCCAGGTGCCCGACGACCTCACCAAGGCCGACGCGTCCCGCCTCATCGACGACCTCCAACACCGCACCGGCCGCGGCGCCTGACCCGCTCGCGGCCGAGCGGGCAGGCCCCGGACGAACCCGCTCGGGCGGCACGACAGCCAGACCGAGACTCGTGCCGTGTGGGCCGAGTAGACGACCTGCCGGGGACCGGTGCCGTGCGCCGACCCGCCAGGTCGCTGACCGGCGCCCGGCGGCTGACCGTCAAGCCGGGAGCAGTGCCGTGTGGCTGACCTGCCAGGTCGGGAACGATGCCGGGCGGGGACGAGGGGGCGGGTGGCGGGAGGGAGTGTTACTAGGGGCGGGTGGCGGGAGGGAGTGTTACTAGTCCAGCGCGGTGGCGGAGAGCTGGTCTAGTCCGGCCAGTACCTCGCGCGCGGCCTTGGTCGCGCGGGAGAGCTGGTCGGTCACCTCGGTGAGGACCTGCGACTGCTGCTCGACGGCGTGCGCGATCTCCAGTTGGGTGTCGCGGACGGTGTCGATGACCGCGATGGTGCTGTCGAAGCTGCGGGTGACCTCGCCGGTCTGGCCGACGATGGTGTTGATGACGGCCTCGACCCGGCCGACCGACGACGAGGTGGCGTTGGCCAGGGCGCGGACCTCGCTGGCGACCACGCCGAAGCCCTTGCCCATCTCCCCGGCGCGCGCGGCCTCGATGGCGGCGTTGAGGGAGAGCAGGTTGGTCTGCTCGGCCAGGTCGGCGATCATGCCGTTGACGTCGGCGATCTCGCCGACCGAGCGCTCCAGGCGGGTGACCTGGTCGGCGGACTGGCGGGCGGTGCTCTGGCTCTGGCCCGCGGTGCCCGCCGCGTCGACGGCCCGGCGGGCGATCTGCTGGATGGCGGTGGACAGCGTCGCCAGTTCCGCGTCGACCACCGCGACGGCGTCGATGGCGGCGCGGGCACCGGCCCCGATCGTGGCGGCGTCGGCGGCGAGCCGGGCGCCGCGCTCGGCGAGCCGGGCCGCGCGGTCGCGCTCGACCTCGGCTGCCGCGATCTTGGCTTCCTGCTCGACGGCCTGCTCCTGCTCGCGTTCGCGCTGGTTGCGCGCCATCGCCTCCTCGGCGTCGCGCTCGGCCTGCTCGGAGAAGTGCCAGAAGCACAGGATGCCGACGGACTCCAGCAGCGCCAGCCCGGCGTGCACGCCCACCATCACCAGCGCCTCGCCCGCGGTCATCGACATGGCCATGCCCACGTGGTCGGCGTGCGACATGCCGAACACCATCTCCGGGGCGACCAGGCCGAACACCCCGTGGTGCAGGATGATCACCGCGACGGCCCACACCAGCGGACCCCACTGCTGGTAGAGGGCGACGAAGGCCAGGATCGCGTACAGGTGGATGTGCGCGGCCATCTGCCCGCCGGACAGCTCGATCGCGACGAACGTGCTGCCCAGCAGCCCGAGGCTGGTCAGGTTCGCCTTGCGCCTGCGCACCCCGCTCAGCTTCGCGGTGACCGCGAACAGCGCCACACCCAGCGGCAGCACCCACGACTCCCACAGCGGGCGCGGGCCGAGCAGGCCGAGGATGGCCAGGCCGGGCACGTGCAGCCAGAGCAGGATGGTCAGGATGCGGTGGCGGGCGGCCCAGGATTCCGGGGTCAGCCGTGCGCCGCGGGGCAGGCGCCAGGTAGTGGTCACGTCGCACCCCATCGGCAGCGCGCGGGTCGAGGTGAGCCACTTCGCCGGGTCGGGCGGTGGCGAAGAACCCAGGTCGGCCGCCGTCATCCACCCGTTCCGTGATCACGACCCGCGGCCATGACCCGTGTGAGTGAGCCCGGAGGTGGGTAGGTAGCCGGGGTGAGCACCGTGGCGCAAGTGCGGCGACACCCGGCCGTCCAGACGCTGGGGCGGATCGGCCTGGTGTTCTACGGCGGGGTGCACCTCATCATCGCCTGGTTGGCCATCCAGGTGGTGGTCGGTCAGACGGGTGAGCAGACCGACTCCAAGGGCGCCATCGCCGAGGTCGCGGAGACCAGCGCCGGGCCGGTGCTGCTGTGGGCGCTGACCATCGGCCTGTTCCTGTTCGCGCTCTGGCAGGTCACCGAGGGGCTCGCCGGGTACACCTACGTCGCCAAGCCGCGCAAGCGCCTGGCCAAGCGGCTGGGGGCGGGGGCCAGGGCCATCACCGCGACCGGGATCGGCATCGCGGCCCTCGACTTCGCCAGGGGCGCGGGCAGCACCGACTCCACCGGCAAGCAGCAGGCCCTGACCGCCAAGGTGCTGGCCCTGCCGTTCGGCCAGGTCCTGGTCGGCCTCGTCGCCCTCGGGGTATTCGTCATCGCGGCGGTCATCTTCTACAAAGGCGTGAAGAGGTCCTTCGAACGCGACCTCGACATGTCAGAGCTACCGGCGGGCACCCGCGGCCTGGTCCGCCACGTCGGCAGGGCGGGCTGGATCGGCAAGGGCCTCGCCTACGGCGTCATCGCGGTGCTGGTCGGCCTCGCGGCCTTCCACGGTGACCCGGCGCACTCCGGCGGCATGGACAAGGCGCTGCACACCGTCGCCGCCCAGCCGTACGGGGTCGTCCTGCTCGCGGTCATCGCCGTCGGCCTGGCCGCGTTCGGGGTCTACTGCTTCGCCGCCGCCAAGGCCCACCGCGACTGATGTCCGGTGTGGGCGGGTCACCCGGTCCTGTGGCACCGTGTTGGCATGATCGAGGACCCGCTCGCCCACGCGCGCACCCTGTTCCCGGAGCTGGCCACGGAGTTGACGGTCGAGTTCGGTGACGGTGGCGAGCCGGTCCTGCTGCGCGCCGACGGCAGCGTCGTCGACACCTGGCGGGAGAACTACCCGTTCGACAAGCGGCTGCGCAGGCGCGAGTACGAGCGGGTCAAGCGGACGTTGCACATCGAGATGCTCAAGCTGCAGCGCTGGGTCAAGGACACCGGGCAGCGGGTGGTGATCCTGTTCGAGGGCCGCGACGCGGCGGGCAAGGGCGGCACCATCAAGCGGTTCACCGAGAACCTCAACCCCCGCGGCGCCCGCGTGGTCGCCCTGGGCACGCCGACCGAGCAGGAACGCGGCCAGTGGTACTTCCAGCGCTACGTCAACCAACTGCCCACCGCGGGGGAGTTGGTCCTGTTCGACCGGTCCTGGTACAACCGCGCGGGCGTCGAGCGGGTCATGGGCTACTGCACCGACGAGCAGTACGAGCTGTTCGCCCGCCAGGCGCCGGTGTTCGAGCGGATGCTCGTCGAGGACGGCGTGCACCTGGTGAAGTTCTGGTTCTCGGTGTCGCGCCGCGAGCAGCGCACCCGGTTCATCGTCCGCCAGATCGACCCCATCCGGCAGTGGAAGCTCACCCCCAACGACCTGGCGTCGCTGGACCGGTGGGACGACTACACCGCAGCCAAGGTCGCCATGTTCCGCGCCACCGACACCCCGGACGCGCCGTGGACGGTGGTCAAGAGCAACGACAAGCGCCGGGCCCGCGTCGAGGCCATGCGCAGCGTCCTGGCCGGTCTCGACTACACCGACCGCGACCTCGACGTCGTCGGCAAACCCGACCACCGCGTCGTGGGCTCGGCGAGCACCCTGCTGGAGGAGGGCGAGGACGACACGGACCTGAGCCCGACCCCGCTCATCCACCACCACCGGAGCTGAGCCCGACCGCTACCCGGGGCCGCTGAGGAACACGTGCAGCCGCGCCGCCAGGTCATCCTTGGCGGCGCCCGCCTCCACCCAGGTCCGCACCGTGACGCTCCAGATCTCCTCGACCTCGTAGGAGCTCAGAGTCCACGTCAGCCTGACCTGCCCCCTGGATTCGTAGCGCGCTGACACCCCCAGGCCGCCGTGCCTGCTGGCCCAGTGCAGGTCGCCCTCCCAGCCGCGGTAGTCCAGCCCCTCGATGAACTGCGCCAACCCGATGCGGTCCGCCCAGGTGGGTACGTCGTAGAGCACGGCGTCCACCCCGCGCGCCGCCGTGTGGACGGCGAAGTACAGACCCAGGTACTCCTCGACCCAGCGCCCGCAGAAGGTCACCGACACCGCGGAATCCTGCCCGCACCGCACGACGACGTTCCCCTCGTCCAGACAGGACCACTCGTCGTGGTGGGTGCTCTCCCACTTGTACGGATACGCCATGCCAGAACGGTAGCCACCCGCCGCCGTCCATCCCAAGAGGATTACGCGGGTGCCGAGGTGCCGAGGATGAGCGGGCGCGGGTCGTCCTGGTCCGGGTCGGTGGTGCCCAGGCCGTGGAGCGCGACCCAGCGGCCCAGACCGTCGGCGGCCGTGGCGGTGGCGGCCAGGCGCTGCGCGACCACGTCGCCGAGCGGGCTGCGCGCGGTCATCCGGAAGAGCCGTTCCCGCCACACCACGAGGCCGACCGGCACGGCGAAGATCAGGAACATCAGCAGCCGCGCCCGGCCCGCCGGACCGTCCCACAGCCACAGCGGCGCGCTGGTGAAGATGCCGTCGATCCAGTACAGGAAGTACGGGACGGTGAGGAAGAGCATGGCCGTGTGGACCACCGCGAACGCCATGCCCTGGCCGGACAACGACAACAGGACACCGATCTTGCGCAGTTCCCGGTACCGGGAGTCGAACTCCTCGTCGCAGTTGTCCGTGACCTCGTTGCGGATGGACCACAACCGGGCGGTCCGCTTGCCGGTGTACTCGACGACCACCTTCTCCATCCCGGTGACCGCCCCGGCAGCCGGTGACACCGGGGTGATGGTGTGGGTGTCGCTCACCTCGAGCACCCCGCGGTCGACGAGGTCGGCCACGACCGCGTCCGCCGCCCGCACCCGCCCGGCGCGCCCGCCGCGCACCAACGCGATGTCGACCAGGTCCCAGTCGTGCCTGTCCGCCACGCTGGTGTCCCGAGCCAGCCGGTAGTCGCGCGCCAGCAGCCACACGGGCAGCCCGCACGCCGCCACGAACAACACCATCCACGACACGAACATCCCGCGATCCCCTCGCTCGGCGCCGCGACCGAGCCTAGTGATCATCGACGCGGCGCGGGACCGGAACGGGCGAACCGGTATGCGCGCGGTGTCCGGTTCACTGTCGCCCCCGCCGCGCGTTCACCCCCGGTGAAGGAACAGCGAATGTTGGCGCCGTCGCTTGGCAACGCCCTGCGTGGTGGGGCGTGAACGATCACAGCTCGCCCGCCGGCAACGCGGTGTGGTTGTTCACGCCGATGGGGGAGCGCGACGGTTGGGGCAGGCCCGCCGGTCCCGGGTCGAGTGCCGGAAGTCCTTCCCCTGCAAGGAGAACACTCGTGCATCGAACAACTCTGCTGCGAGCCGTGCCGCTCGCGGTCGCCGCGCTCGCCGCGGTCGCGGTGGTGGTCCCGTCGCCCGCGGTCGCCGCCACCGGTGTGCTGCCGCACGGTCTGGTCAAGACCGCCGACCACACCGAGGTCAAGGAGGTCGTCCCGGTCCGGGCCGCGCTCGACGCGGCCCCGCTGGCGGTGAAGAAGCTCAACTACACCCAGCAGGTCCAGCAGCAGGACCAGTGGTGCTGGGCGGCGACCGGGTCCAGCATCGAGCGCACCCTCGGGGGCACCGCGACGCAGCAGTCGTTCTGCGCCGCGGGCAAGGGCGCCTCGGGCGGGTACTGCCGCAACGAGGCCGCCGAGATCCCCGAGATCGTGCGCGGTTTCCGGGGCACCGGGTTCAACGCCGTCGACGCGGGCGGGGCCATCAGCTTCGCCTCCGTGGTCAGCCAGATCGACGCCGGGATCCCGAACCTGACCGGGATCTACTGGACCTCCGGCGGCGGCCACGCCGAGGTGATCTACGGCTACGACTCGACGAACAAGACGATCATGGTCGGCGACCCGTGGCCGACCTACCAGCGGTACCAGACCTGGAACCACACCAAGTACCGCAGCAACGCCCAGTTCCGCTGGAACGACACCATCGTCAACATCACCAAGGCCCGGTAGGGGACGGCCGTGGCCTGCCGGAAACCCCTCGTCGCCGCGCTGCTGCTCGCGGTCGCCCTGTCCACGCCCGCCGCGGCTGCCGTGCCGCCGCGGCAACCCTCGCCGCCGGACCTCGCCGCCGCGCTGGCCGCCGCAGGGGAGCCCGCGTCGACCAGCATCGCCAAGACGAACTTCCGGCAGGTCCACGGCACCGACCCCACCACCATCACCGTCTCCTCCCGCGCCACCCCCACCTACGTCCTCAACCCCGACTTCGTCCGCGGCGTCCCCGGCGCCCCAGCGGGAATCCTGCAGTACGTCGCCGTCACCGCCACCGACGAGGTGGGCCACCACGCCACCCTCCGCGTCACGCCCGACGCCGCGGGCACCTGGTCGGTCGACAGCGTCTTCTCCGGCAACGACGAGGAGTCCCTCAGCGCGAACCTGGCCCGCGACGCCCTGCTGCTGAACGAGCCCCAGATCAACGGCTGGTACGCACTGACCCCCTCGGGCGTGGTGCTCCTGCGGGCCAGCATGCCCCAGTCCCCGATCGGCACCCTCGTTCCCCTGCCCCAGTACCAATCCCAAGTCCACACCCGCTACGCCGCGTCCTTGGAACCCCCACCCACCCCCACCCCGCCCTCCACTCGCGACTGGACCCTCCCTGCCGTGATCGGCGCGGCCCTCGCCCTCGCCTTGGCCATCCTGTGGCGCCGCCGATCGACGCGCTCCCGGCTTGCCGGTTCCGCGGTGGGCTAGTGGTCGTGGGGGAGCGCTTCAGCGTTTTCCCGCGGGTTGTCCACATGCCACCGAGTAGTCCACAGCCCGGAAATACTTCCCTTGACCGCCAACACGCCTCGTTAATCTGGCTTCATGCAGACGAAGAGCCTCGTGTAGGCAGCGAACACCATGTCCGGGAACAACGAGAAGCCCTCTCCCCGTGGTGGGGGAGAGGGCTGTGATCGAGCGGGACTACTTGGCGGCCAGGGCCTTGAGGCCGGCGTAGTCGCCTGCGCCGAGGAGGCGGCGGGAGGTGTCGCAGGGGGAGCTGGCGGGGGTCATGGTCTGGGTGGCGTTGTTGGCCTGGTCGACGTGGCCGAGGCCGGCGGTGTGGAGGCGCTCGTGGGTGAGGGTGGTTTCGAGGTCGTACTGCTGGCCGGTGCAGTTGGCGGGCTTGGTGGTGAACCAGGTGTAGGCGATGTTGTCGATGAGGGTGTCGGAGGCGATGACGACGCCCTTGGCGTTGTAGTAGGTGCAGGTGTAGGCGAGGACCTTGGCGGGCAGGGTGCCCCAGCCGGTGACGGACTTGTTGTCGTTGCCGGTGCAGGTGGCGGTGGAGGAGACCTGGGGCTTGAGGGTGGTGGTGCCGCCGTAGGTGTAGGTGGAGGTGGTGAGGTTGGTGAGGCCGCAGCGGTTGGTGCCCTTGGCGACGGTGTTGGTGGAGGTGGTGATGGAGCCCAGGGCGGTGGAGGCGATGTTGGCGGGGACGCCGTCACCGTTGTAGAGCCAGGTGAGGGTGCCGACCTTCCAGGTCTTGAGGGCGTAGGTGGTGTCCTCGCAGGCGCTGGCGGCGGAGGCGGCGGTCGCGGTGGCGGTGACGGCGTCGCCCTCGTCGTAGGTGAACGCCTCGGCGACCAGGAACACCTGGTCGTCAGCGGCGGCGGTCGAGGTGACCGGCTGGCCCGCGATGATGACGGCGGTGGCGGCCAGGGCGGTGGCGGCGAGAGTGGTGATCGAGCGGCGCATCGGGTACTCCCTGGTCGTCCTGGCTGGATGACACAAGAGTCGAGGCCGCGGGGAGCGGGTCGGGTGCGCACTCGGGTGCGAACCGGGTGCGCGCCTCAGCTGACACCCGGCGCTGCCGAACCTCACGGGTTTCCGACCCATCAGCGACCCCCACTCGGGCAGTCGAACCCGTTGCCTCCCAGCACACCGTCACCGCGTCACCCACAAACCCAGCCGCCGCCGCGTCTACCCCCGTCCTGGGTGAACCAGCCCCCCCGGCCGACCGCCAGCGCACGGGTGCGGGAACGGGTGCGCGATGCACTGTGGACAGTGCTGACCACGGGCCGGGCGCAACGCCTCTTACACCGCGCTCAGGCCACGGCACCTGCGTAGTGATGTCGTGCTCGGCGGAAGGCGACTGCTGTCATCGACAGTGCTGTTGTCCGGAAAGGACCCGGTCGACCACATAGCGGGCGTTGGCGGAGATGACCGGGTTGGTGCGGCGGTAGTACGGCAACTGGACGAGTGCCATCGACAGCGCCCAACCCCGGCCGCGGCCCCACATGTCGTCGTCGGCGTCGACGTGCGCCCGGAACTCGGCGCGGGCGGGCGGTTCCAGCAGACCCCACGCGGGGATCAGGTCCGTGGCGGGGTCACCGAGGCCCGCCGTGCCGAAGTCCAGCACCGCGGCGAGCCGACCGTCGCTGCCCAGCAGGTTGCTGGGCATGAGGTCGCAGTGGGTCCAGCGCGGCGGCCCCGACCAGGGTGGGATGGCGACGGCGGCCTCCCACGCGGCGAGCGCGGCGTCGACGTCGACCAGTTCGTCGGTCTCCCGCAGCGCCTGGATCGCGGACCGGGTCGCCGCGTCGGCATCGGCCAGTGGCCGGGCACCCCGGTGCGCGAGCGGACCGCCGTCCAGGTCGACCGCGCGCATGGCGGTGACGAACCTGGCCAGGTCCCGCGCCAACCCCAGGCCGACCTGGCCCTCGACGAGGACATCGCCCTCGATCCAGCGGTGCACCGACCACGCGTGCGGATACCCCGCACCCGGCTTGCCCAGCCCCACGACTGCCGGGATCTCGGCAGGGACAAGCGGAGCCAGCGCGGTCAGCCAGCGCGCCTCCTCGGCGATCCCGGCAGCCCCGCTCGCAGTGAGCGGCAGTCGCGCGGTCAGTTCGTCGCCGACTCGGTAGATGGCGTTGGTGGTGCCCCCGGACGCCAGGCGCCGCACCGGCAGGTCGGCCCACTCGGGGAACTGGTCGCCGACCAAGCGTCGTACCAGTCCGTCGTCGGTGGTCGCCTCGTCCGCGTGCATCGTCCCCATGGGGCCTGACCCTATCGATCCGGGTTGGCCGGACCGCGGTGTGGGTACTGTGGCGGTTGACCGGTATGTCCGAAAACGAGGGGACCTCGCTGTGGCTCACGACCCCGCCGCCCGCCGACCGTTGCGACTCCTGGCCGTCGCGGGAGCGCTGGCGATGCTGCCGTTGCTCGCCGCCTGCGGTGATGACGACGACGATGACGATGATGACGACGACAGCATGCGTTCGCAGTCCCGCCCGGCCGCTGTCCTGGTCATCGCCGACTGACCGCTGGTTCCCGCGGCGATCCCGGTGGCGGCGGGCAACGCCACCGGGTCACGGCATCGCGACGGCCGAAGGCGGGTTGATCGGCTGCCCCGCCGCCCTGACGCGATCGCGGCTGATCGGCCGAGGGCCTGTCCTCAAAGCCAGATGAGCAGAGTGGCCAGGTCGAGCATGCCTCGGTAGGAGGTGGCGGTCCTGTCGAGCGGGCGGCGATGGCGCGGAACTGCTTGAGCCGGTTGAAGCAGCGCTCGACCACGTCGCGGCGCTTGTAGGCGGTGCGGTCGAAGGCCGGTGGTCGTCCTCCGGCCCGGCCTTCGCGTCTGCGGTTGGCCTGCTGGTCGCGGCGTTCGGGGATCGTGGCGCGGCTGCCGCGGCCGCGCAGGTGGGCGCGGATGGCCTTGGTCGAGTAGCCCTTGTCCGCGATCACCCGGCTCGGCCGGGTCGCCGGGCGACCGGGGCCCGGCCGCCGGAACTCGATTCCGGCCATGACGGCGGCGAACCGGGTGCGGTCGTTGACGTTGCCGCCGGTCACGCTCGCGCGGCGGGCGCTGGCGGCGTGCCTCGGCGATCACACGCACCCCCGCCACAAGCACGGTGAGGGTGCCATCGCGCGACCAGCGCCAGAACCGGGTGTCGACCGTCCTCCACGGCCCGTGGCGTTCGGGCAGGTCACGCCAGGCGACACCCGTCTTGGCCTTGAACAGCATCCCGTTGATCACCCTGCGGTCGTCCACCCGAGGACGCCCCTGCACGCCCGAGGCAGGCAACAACGGCTCGATCGCCTGCCACTGCTCGCTGTGAGGACAGGCCCTAAGGGATGTCTCGTAACTGATCTTGTGGTGTGCCTGGGAGCGGAGACTCGGTTAGCCGGTGATGGTGAGGTTGTGCAGGAGGGCGATACCCGCGGCGGTGGCGGCCGGGGTGTGGCCTGCTCGGCGGTAGTCACGCAGGATCTTCCAGTTCTTCATCCCGGCCAGGGCGTGTTCGACCCGGGCGCGGATCTTGCGGTGGACGGTGTTGAGGTCTTCTTTCCAGGTCGGCAGCTCGATGCCGTCTCGGGGTTTGCGGTAGGGCATGATCACCTCGGAGTTGCCCTGGTAGCCGCCATCCGCCATCACCGGGCGACCTGCCAGTTGGGCGGCGATGCCGGAGTCGCGGTAGACGGTGCAGTCGTTGCGGTTGCCCGGTTGTGGGTCGCCGGTGGCGATCACGAGTCGGGTGTCGGCGTCGATAGCGACCTGCAGGTTGGTGGAGTAGCGGTAGTTCTTCGACCGCTCCGCCACCCGGTGGTCTCGGGTCGGGACCAAGGTGCCGTCCACGATGGCGACCTGGTCGATCCGGCGTTTGCGCACCGGCGCCAACGCCAACAGCGGGCCGAGTGAGTCCACCACCCGATGCGCGGCGGAGTGCGAGACACCGAACAACGGCCCGATCTGACGCATGGTCAGGTTCGTCCGCCAGTACACCGCCACCAGCTGCACCCGATCCGGCAGCGTCAACCGCCACTGCCTGCCCGGACGTCCGTCCGCGACCGCTTCCCCGCCACGTTGGGCCACCACCCGCACCAACGTGCGGAACCGGCCTGGCTCCACCCCGGTGAACGGCGCTATCCACTCCGACCGCGACGAGGAGATCACCTGCACCCGCACATGGTCAACCACCTGCCCCACAACCAGACCACTGGGTTACGAGACATCCCTTAGCCCGGGTAGCCGAGGACAGTGGGGTCGTCGCGGCGGACGATGGCGAGGAAACCCGGCGCGGGCAGTACGCCGACCGCGCGGAACAACCCGCGGAAGCTGCCCGAGTTTTGGTGGCCGGGCGGCGCGGTCCAGCCGTCGATGGTCGTTCGCTCGACTGTGCTCCCGCCGAGTTCCTGCCGGGTCAGTTCGGCGCGGGTATCGGTGAAGCACAGTCTCAGCACCGCCGTCGCGGTCGTGGCCAGCGTTCGCCTGCCCGCGCACTGCGCCTGCGCCAGCACCGTGGCGGAGCCATCGGCCGGGTCCACCGCCACCGACGACAGCACCCGTCCGCCCGCGACCTGTTCCTCGCCGACCGCGACCTGTCCCGCGTTCGCCCACAACCACCGGCCCCGCAACGCCTCCACCGCCACGGGCGAGCCGTCGCGGGTCCGCAGGAGTTCCCGGCGGCTGCCCAGGTCGTGCACGGAGACCGCCGTGCCGTCGGCGTTCCGGTTGACCAGGAAGTGCGAGCTCTCACCCGGCGGCACCGGGAACAGCCGCTGCCACCGCGCCACCCCGTCGCGATCGCCCAGCGCCACGACACCCCAGTCGTCCTGGCAGCTCAACGACACGATGACCACGTCTGCACCCGACTCGTGCACACCCCACGGCGACAGGCACCCCGCGGGCGCCTGCCAGGTCCACAACCGCTCCCCGGTGCGCAGATCGGTGCCGTGGGTGCGGTGGTCGACGCGGTGGTCTGGGAGGTCGAACCGCTCAGACACCGGGAGCACGCTGTTGGAGGGCAACGGATCAAGCGCGCTGTGGTCGCGTACCGCCCACTCCCGCAGCACATCCCCGGTCGCCGCGTCGAGCAACACCGACAGCTCGCCGTCGCGCGCGTGTGGCCCGCCGCCGCTGAACGTCGCCACCACGAGCGCCTGGTCGGGTGTGGTGGCCAGCGAGGTCACGTCGGTGCCCGCGCGGGTGTAGTGCCACAACCGCCTGCCACCCGCGCCCACCGCGACGACCTGTCCCGCGTCGGTGCCGACCACCAACCCGGTCCCGGCGACCACCGCCTCGACGACCGGCGCGTCCGCCGTCCAGCGCCATGGTTCGCCCCGAGGCCGGTCGACCACCTCGGGTCGGGCCTGCGCCGCGACCGTCCCGGACTCGACCGCCACCGCGTCCGGCACAGAGCGGACGCCGAACCCCGCTGCCGCGACCACCAGCACCGACACCACGGTGAGCACCCAACCGCGGCGATCACGCGTCACCGCGCCCAGCAGCGTCGCCACCGCCCCCACCAGGAGAACCCAGGACGACGGCCCAGCCACCCCCGACACCACATCGGTCACGACCAGGAACCCGGCGAATCCCGCCGCTGCCCCCGCCACGACACCCCCAACCCGCCGCGCCCCACCCAACACCAGCAGCGCCGCGAGCCCGACCCCGGCGACCCCGATGCCACCCCACACCGGATCGGTCCGCGCCACGCCGCCGTCGAGCAGCATCGACACACCCGCGCACACCGCGCCCGCCACCGCGAGCCCCATCCCGATCACGACACCACCCCCGCCACAGTCGACGCGCCCCGCCCCGGTCCCGTTCCCTTACCGCCGGTGGCAGTCCTTCCCACTCGCCTGTCCGGGTCGCGCTCGCGGTGGTGTAGAGGTCGACGAGCCCGCTCGGGGCCGTCCGGGCCCGGGTGTGCCACGGTGGGCGGGTGACGTGGGATGGCGAGGACTACCAGCGGCGGTTCGACCGGCTCGCGGGCAGTGGGCAGGACGTGCACGGGGAAGCCGAGTTCGTTCGCGGGTACCGGCCCGCGACCGTGCTGGACGCGGGCTGCGGCACGGGCCGCGTGGGCATCGAGTTGGCCAGGCACGGGATCGACGTCGTCGGGGTCGACGGTGACGAGTCGATGCTGACCGTGGCCCGGGAGCGCGCGCCAGGCATCACGTGGCACCACCGAGACCTGGTGGGGCTGGACCTCGGGCGGGCCTTCGACGTGGTCGTGATGGCGGGCAACGTGCCCCTCTTCACCGCACCCGGCACACAGGCGGCCCTCGCTGCCGGCGTCGCGAGCCACGTCACCGAGAACGGCGTGCTCGTCGCAGGCTTCTCACTGGACCGCGGCTACACCACAACCGACTACGACACCCACTGCACAGCGGCGGGCCTGACCCTCGTCGAGCGGTACGCCACCTGGGCCAAGGACCCGTTCAACGGCGGCGACTACGCCGTGTCGGTCCACCGCCGCTGAGCCGCTGATCGTGAGGGGTTGGCTGTTGTGCGGGTAGCCGTACAGGAGGGGCAACTGCTGCAAGGGAGGTGGCCGCCGCAGGTGGGATGGCCGGTGCACGGGAGATGGCTGGTGGGCGGGAGATGACTGCTTCAGCAGGAGCAGGAGGCGGCCGCTGCGAGGGGAGATGGCCGG
This sequence comes from Actinokineospora cianjurensis, assembly GCF_003663795.1. NCBI lineage: Bacteria > Bacillati > Actinomycetota > Actinomycetes > Pseudonocardiales > Pseudonocardiaceae > Actinokineospora > Actinokineospora cianjurensis. Next base: position 605,292 of record NZ_RCDD01000002.1, on the reverse strand, counting down.
CTGGGCCGCGAGCAGCCCAGCCGGGGGCGTGCGGTTACTGCGCGACGAGGCGGGCCAGGCGGCGGTCGTCGGGCCAGCGGACGTCGTGGGCCCAGCCGAGCTTCTCGAAGATCCAGATGACCCTGGCCGAGATGTCGACCTGGCCGCGGCGGACGCCGTGGCGGGCCGAGGTGGGGTCGGCGTGGTGCAGGTTGTGCCAGGACTCGCCCATGGACAGGATGGCCAGCGGCCAGAAGTTGGCCGACTTGTCCCTGCTGGCGAACGGGCGGTCGCCGACCATGTGGCAGACCGAGTTGACCGACCAGGTGACGTGGTGCTGGAAGGCGACCCTGGCCAGCCCGGCCCACAGGAACGCGCTCAGCGCGCCCCACCACGACCAGGTGATCAGGCCGCCGAGCAGCGCGGGCAGGCCGACGCTGAGGGTGACCCAGAGCGGGAACAGCCGGTCGACCATCCGCAGGTCGGCGTCGGCGGCGAGGTCGGGGGCGAACCGGTCGACGTTGGTGCGGTCGCGGCCGAACAGCCAGCCCATGTGCGCGTGCCAGAAGCCGCGCAGCAGCGCCATCGGCGACGTGCCGAACAGCCACGGGGAGTGCGGGTCGCCCGCGCGGTCGGAGAACGCGTGGTGGCGGCGGTGGTCGGCGACCCAGGTGATCACCGAGCCCTGCGCGGCCAGCCCACCGGCGATGGCGAGCGCGACCCGCAGCCCCCGGTTCGCCTTGAACGCGCCGTGGGTGAAGTACCGGTGGTAGCCGATGGTGATACCCAGCGTCGACACCGTGTAGAAGACCGCGGCGATGCCGATGTCGACCCAGCTGACGCCCCACCCCCACACCGCGGCTGGCACGACCCCGACCAGGGCCACGAACGGCACGATCAGGAAGAACCGAATGGTGATCAGCTCGGCTCGGCCTGCCTGCTCGGCCAGGATCGGCTTCTTCGGTGGTCGGGGGGTGTCGACTGGTGGGCTGGGTGTCGCTGTGGTCATATTTCGCCTCGGGTAGTCGTGGACGAGCGCGACCGTGCGGGCGCACGGCGCCGCACCCGGCGCGGGGCAGCGGCTCGTTGGGGGTTCAAGCGGTGTGGGACTCTCGCCCGACGCGTTCGGCAGCCGTGGTGAACGCCAGCACGTGGTCGACCGAACGGGGGTGGCGGGGCGCTGCCGGGGTCCACCCGGTCGGTGTCGCGCCGTTGGCACCGCCTGTCACCCGTGACGGTACGCGGCATCCACCCCGCCTACCACGTGGTGACCGCGGTTCGGGACGAAATCGCGGATTCCCGTCGGTCCCGACCAGGCAATCGCCCGTGTCGTCGCGGTTGTCACCCCCGTTGCGGCTGTCGGTGGGGTACGCTGGGCCACAGGGCGCGCCGATCCACCCGCATCCAGCGGGTGTGCTTCCCAGGCTGGTCCGACCCGCCTGAGGTCGGTTCGCCGAGCACCGGCCCACCCGCCGGGCACCGCTCGCTCTCCCTGTTCTCCCCTGGTCGCCACCACGCGCACGCTGGCCGCGGCCCTTCCCGAGCCACTCGCGCGGTCCGCCGCGCGGCAGGCCCACAGCCAGGAGGCTGGCCGCATCCACATGACACGCACCGACGCACACCCCGAGACGCACCGCGACCACCGGAGCACCCAGGCCGCCGTGGCGGGTGCGCCGCGGCCGAGGGCCGCGACCGGGTGGCGTCCCACCAGGGCCGTGTCCCAGCACGCGCTGACCCCGCCGACCGAGATCGCCCACGCCCTGGCGAGTGCGCTCGGCGGCTACGTCAGGACCGTCGCCGCGGCGCTCGGGGTGCCTGCGGAGGGCGTCACCTGCGAGGTCACCGACACGGTCACCGCGTACGTGGCGCTCGGGCACCGGGCCACCGCGTACCCGGACCGCGACGTGATGCTGGTGTGGGACGCGCGGGGCTGGTCGGTGTCGGTGGAGACCGACCCGGCGGAACGCCCGATCGTGCTGTCGGCCGCCAGCGGCGACCTGGTGCCCGACCCGGCCGAGGTGGCCGGGTTCGTGTCCGTGGCGCTCGCCAGGCGCACCGCCCGGTCCGCCGCACCGGCGGCGCCGGACCCGCTCGACTGGACCGACGTCGTCGAGCGCATGCGCGGGCACGGCCGCTGAGCCGCCCGCGCGACCCGAGTGGACACCACCGCAGAGACCAAGAACCACCCGTGAGACAAGAGGAACCCATGACGCCTGTGACCGCACAGCACGAGGGCGGGATGTCCCCCGTCCTGTTCAGCCACCCCACCACCGAGGAGCGGGCGGTGACCAGGAACCCCGGCAACGCCGAGGTGCCCCGCTTCGAGTCCTCATCGGACACCCCGGGCACCGCGCCCACCCCGAGGCACCCGGACCGGTCCACCCCTTGACCATCACCCCGGACGTCCGAAGTGGACTGACGCTGTCCGGTGCGGTCGGCCTGACGCCGTGGCGAGCGGCCGATGTCGACGACGCGTTCGCCGTCTACGGCGCGGCCGCGGTGACCAGCTGGCCGTGTCCGCAGGTCGCCCGGGTTGCCGACCTGGCCGCGATGCGCGTGCTGGTCGAGCAGTGGGGGCGCGAGGGCCTGGGGGCGCCGCACGGCCGGTGGGCGGTCCGGCGCCTCGACGACGGCGGCGTGGTCGGCGGGGCCACCCTGCTGCCGTTGCCGCCCGGCGACGAGGACACCGGCATGACCTGGCAGCTGCGCCCCGACGCCGACGCCCAGCTCGCCGAGGAGACCGCCTTCCTGGTCGCCTCCCAGGCGTTCGCGCACGGCCTCGACGAGGTGTTCGCCCTGGTCCGGCCGGGTGCCGACACCACGGCGATCCGCCGGAACGGCATGTACTGGGTCGGCGAGACCAGCAAGTACTTCGGCCTGGACCTGCAGGTGTACCGGCTGCGCGTGGCCGATCTCGACCGCGCCGCCCCCGAGGGTCACCACCCACCGAGCTGAACCCGGCCGACCTGAACCGCACTGACCTCAGCCGCGGGACATGACCAACGCACGACTGTCCGCCCCCGTGAACGACCGGGGGCGGACAGTCGGCGTTTGTCCTGAGGGCCGGGTTACGGCACCCGGACCGAGACCGCTTCCGGACCCTTGCGGCCCGCACCGATCTCGAACTCGACCTGCTGGTCGGGTGTGGCTGGCTGGGAGGCGGCAGCCGGTGGGGTGCCCGGCGCGGGCTCCTGGCCCGCGATGCCCAACATGGACAGCAGCACACCGCGGTCCTCGGCGTCGAGCGAGTGCACCGCGACCGTGCGGGCCGCGCGGACCCGCTGGACCGCCTCGGCCTTCTCCGCGGCCGCCCGGCCGTCGGCGAAGCCGATCGCGGCCTTGCTCGAGCGCTCGGCGGGACTGGTCAGTGCGTGGTGTGACGTGGCGAGCTGGTAGTCCGGCGGCAAGCCGGTGCTCCCGTCCCCGACCGCGAGAACGGCGGTCGGTCTCAGCCGGGAACCGGATCCGCTGGGTGCCGACACCTTGGTACCCCGACCGAACCGATTGTACCGCAACAGGTGCCGCGCCGGACCGGGTGCGGGTGCCCTGCGCCGGAACGATCCCCACGCCGGTCGGGCACCGCGGCCTCCGAGAACTCCCGGTTGCCGCGGGATCGCGCACCTGTGGGACGAGGACCGACCCGCTCGTGCGCAGCTACGTCCCCGCGGTGCGCCGGGCACCTGCCGCGCGAGGACTACCCGAACGGACAGCTGTTCGCCGACCTGCGGGGCGCCGACCCTTCCGGGACGCCTCGACCTGGTCCACATCGGCCCGGACGGCACGCTTCGCGTCCGGTGCAACGGGAACGGGCTCACGACACGGCCGTGGACGAACGAGGTCGTTGTCGGCACCGGGTTCGACGACCCCACCCGGGTCCACTTCGCCGACCTGTCGGGTGACGGTCGCGCCGAGCTGGTGCACCACGAGCGTGCCGCTACGACGGCAACGGCCTCGTCGCGGTGCCGGGGACCGGTGAGCTGGTGATCGGCAACGAACTTGACCCGACCCGCGTCAAGTTCGGCGACCTCACCGGTGACGGGCGCGCCGACCTGGTCCACGTCCGCGCCGACGGGACGCCGGTCGCCCGGTTCGACGACAAGGGCTTCACCAGCGAACCCCGGGCGGGGGAGGTGCGGGTTCCCCTACCCCGTTCGGGTCATCACCGCCTGCGGCCGAGCCCCATCGTTCGAGGTCGGGGGCACTCGGTGACCGGTCCGGATTACCGGTCCTGGCACCTGCGGCATACCCCCTGGAGATACCTCGTCGCCGCGTCGGCATGGGGGGAATGGGTGGTATAGCCTCAGCGGTGAGCCCCACCTCAGAGAGGGGGCACCCATGACCGATACGCCAGCCACCGGGCCCGTACTGTCGACTCCACCACCCGCGGATCCCCTTCCGCCGACCGCCGCGGAGCTGCCAACCCCCCTCTCGGCCCGTGCCGCGCGCGACGGGTCCCAGGCGGCAGGCGTCCTGCTGTTGGTGGTGCTGCTCGTCCTGCTCGTGCTCTGGCTGCGGGGATCCCCGCCGGTCACCCCCCTCTCGACCACCGCGGCGGACCTGGTCCTGCCCGCGGTCGCCATGCTCGTCGCGGCCGGGTTCCTGCTCGCCGCGGCCGCCGCCGCGCCGCGCACCTGGTTCCCGCGCCGCCGCGTGTCCCCCGCAACTCTCCGCTGACACCGACGGCCGCCCCGCACGGCAACGGCCCCCCAACGGGGTGTTGCCCCGGTGCTCCCGCCGGATGAACAACACCGTCCGTCCACAGCCGGGTCCTGGACGCTGACCTCGGTGGTGGAAGGTTTGTCCGCACCTCGCACTGCCAGCCCGGCACCACCGCACGCCGTGCTGAGCGCCCACCGAAAGAAATGACCACACCATGACTGCATCACCTGTTTCCGAGACCCAGCAACCGGAGTCTCGGCGTGGCAGCGACTTCGCCGAGCTGTCGCGCTCGATCAAGAGCGAGGGGTTGCTGCACCGGCGGCACACCTACTACGCGGTGCGGATCGCCACGAACTTCGCGCTGCTCGCCGCCGCGGTGGCCGGGTTCGTGCTGCTGGGTGACTCGTGGTGGCAGGTGATCACCGCGGTCGTGTTCGGCCTGGTGCTCACCCAGTTCGCCTTCGTCGGCCACGACGCCGGGCACCGCCAGATCTTCCAGAACCGCAAGGGCAACGACGTCGTCGGCTACGCCCACGGCGCCATCACCGGCATCAGCTACCAGTGGTGGGTCAGCAAGCACAACCGCCACCACGCCAACCCCAACCACGAGGACGAGGACCCCGACATCGACATCCTCGTGCTGGCCTTCACCGACCGGCAGGCCACCACCAAGAGCGGTGTCGCGCACTTCATCACCAAGTACCAGGCGTTCCTGTTCTTCCCGCTGCTGCTGGTCGAGGCCATCATGCTGCGCATCGCCAGCGTGCAGGCCGTGGTCACCAAGGACATCAAGCCCTTCCGGCTCGAAGGCGCCCTGCTGCTCGTGCACACCGCCGTGTACCTCGCCGCGGTGTTCACCGTGCTCTCGCCGCTCAAGGCGCTGGTGTTCATCGCCGTGCACCAGGGCGTGATGGGCGTCTACCTCGGTTGTTCCTTCGCCCCCAACCACAAGGGCATGCCGATCCTGAGCAAGGACGACGCGGTGGACTTCCTGCGCAAGCAGGTCCTCACCTCCCGCAACATCACCGGCGGCCGCTGGGTCGACTACCTGTTCGGCGGCCTGAACTACCAGATCGAGCACCACCTGTTCCCCAACATGCCCCGCGCGAACCTGCGCCGCGCGCAGCCCATCGTGCAGGAGTTCTGCGACCGGCAGGGGATCCCGTACGCGCACTGCGGCATCTTCGCCTCGTACCGCCAGGTCTTGAGCCACCTGCACTCGGTCGGCGCCACCCTGCGCACCCCGGCTCTCGCGAGCAGCTAGGTCCAACCGGGAGGTCCTCTTGAGCTACTCGAGGGGACCTCTCACCCCGGTCAGCTCCGGCGGCGCCCCGCGGTCGAACGTGGCGCCGCGGAAGCCGGGCTCGTCGCCCGCGGTCAGGCCGGTGCCGTGGAAGTCGGTGTCGCCGCCGAACGCCGCGGCACCGAAGTCCATGCCCGCCAGGAAGAGCGCGCCGCGGAAGTCGGCGTACCCGCCGAAGGTCGCCGAGCCGAAGGTGACCTCCCCGTCGAAGCGGGCCCGCTCGAAGTCCGCGCCGTCGCTGAAGGTCGCCGACCCGAAGTTCGCGCCCCGGGTGAACCGCGCCGAGGCGAAGTCCGCGCCGTCGGTGAACGTGCTCCACTCGAAGTCGGCCCCGGCGAACACCGCGGCCTCGAAGCTCGCGTGGTCGCTGAAGGTGGCCCACTCGAAGTCGGTGTCGCCGCGCAGCACCACCGAGCCGAAGTTGGCCCCCGAGGTGAACGTCGTCCCGCCGAAGTCCGCGTCGCCGCTCACCGTCGCCGACCCGAAGTCCGCGTAGCCGACGAACGTCGCCGCCTTGAACACGACGGTCCGCGCGGCGCACCCGTGCAGGCTGAACCCCACCAGCGTCGCCGCGGTCAGGTCCAGGTCGATGTCGTGCCAGTAGGTCGGCACCGGTGCGCCCGGGTGCGTGCCGGGGTGCAGGTGCGCGGCGATCAGCCGTTGCGCGGTCAGCCGGACCTCCCGTTCCCTGAGCCGGTCCCGGTAGGTCGCCGCCAACGCCTCCTCGGCCACCTCCACCGGCAGGTCGTCGGACGCCTCGTCGGGCAGGTCGCACGGCATCCGCAGGCAGGCGCACAGCACGTTGACGATGGTCTGCCGCTGCCCGGGGTTGTCCTGCGCCAGCCGCTCCAGCGCGTAGAGCCCGCCGAGCCGCGCCGGTGCCTGCGCCGACCCGAGCAGCTCGACGGCCTTGGTGTAGAGGTCGGTGATCCGCCGCGCCGCCGCGTCGTCGCGGGTGTCGGCGGCGACCCGCTCCTGGAGCCGGAACGCCACCATGGCCGCCGCCTGGTCCCGGTCCTTCTGCCGCAACCCGATCTCGGTGCTGCGCTGCCGCCGCGCCGCCAGCAGCAACGCCGCCGCACCCCCCGTCCCCACCACGATCGACCCCGCCGTCCTGATCGCGTCCAACCGAACCCGGTTCTCCTCGCTGTCACGCCCCGGCTCCCCGGCCAGCAGCCACACCGCCACCCCCACCCCGACCGCGACGATCACCACCGCCCACACCAACATCACCCGCACGGACAACACGGTGTAGTCCTCAGGCTCATCTCTACCGCCGTCGTCCGCCTCGTCATCGCTTCTCATCCCACCAGCCTGCTGACCCCCACGCCCAAGGCCAGCCCCATCCACCTACCGGGTGACAGCGCTGGAGCTCCACGTCGAGCGCGAGGGCCACCAGCGGTCCCAGGATGAACCCCCTGGCCTCCACCCGAGAACGACCGTGGGCCGCTCGCCCGCGACGAGAGCCGCCAACGCGACTGGGTGGACACCGGTGGGCAGGCGCTCGGGGTTCGGCGGCTCGTGGACGCGGTCGGCGCGGAGTGGGTCGGGGTGGCGAGCGTTGTCGACGCCTTTGCTCTGCCCTCCCGTTCGCGGTCAACCGAGTTCATCTGTCCACAGTGGATCTAAGGTCAGCCGGTGCGGGTGGCGGTGACGGCGGTGGCGGTGTAGGGCATGCGGAACTCGTCGTCGATGGCGTTGCCCACGGTGGTGAGGATGTGGGCGAGTTTGTCCGGGGGGAGCAGGTTGAGGACGCCCTGGGTGGGGATCTGGTCGAGCCACTCGTCGCGGGTGTAGGTGCGCTCCCAGTCGAAGGTCCACTGCTCGGGGGCGGTGAAGCCACCCGCGGCGAGGATGCCGTCGGTGGTCTTGGTGGCCATCGCCCGGTAGGCGTCGTGCGGGGAGGCAGTCGGCGGCAGGATGAAGGGGGAGCCGGGCATCACGTCCTCACAGGCCGCGACGAAGGCGCTGCTCACCTCGGGCGGCGGGACGAACACGTGCCAGAACGCCGCCAGCACACCGCCCGGGCGCAGCAGCCGCCTGGCCTTCACCGCCCCCGCGACCGGGTCCACCCAGTGCCACGCCGTGCCCGCGACGACCGCGTCGAACTCCCGGCCCGCGGCGTCCCACTCCTCGAAGGTCGCCACCTCGACCGCCAGCCCGCCGCGGCGGGCGAACTCCGCCATCCGCTGGTCGGGCTCCACCGCCAGCACCGTGCAGCCCGCCGCCTGGAACTGGCGGGCCGCGATGCCCGTGCCGCAGCCGACGTCGAGCACGGCGCGGCCGGGGCTCGCGGCGAGGACCCGCTCGATCAGGGCGTCCGGGTAGGTGGGCCGGGTGCGGTCGTACCGCTCGGCGTTGGCCCCGAACGACTCCGCCACCTGCCGCGCCTCGTGCGGAACCTTGGTCACGCACCCATGCTAGGGGCGGGGATCAGGCGCCGACATACTCCGCGAGGTGGCTGCCGGTCAGGGTGGAGCGGTCGGCGACCAGGTCCGCGGGGGTGCCCTCGAAGACGATCTTGCCGCCGTCGTGGCCCGCGCCGGGGCCCAGGTCGATGATCCAGTCGGCGTGTGCCATGACGGCCTGGTGGTGCTCGACGACGATGACCGACTTGCCCGAGTCGACCAGGCGGTCGAGCAGGCCGAGGAGCTGTTCGACGTCGGCGAGGTGCAGGCCGGCGGTGGGCTCGTCCAGGACGTACGTGCCGCCCTTCTCCGCCATGTGGGTGGCCAGCTTGAGCCGCTGCCGCTCGCCGCCGGACAGCGTGGTCAGCGGCTGGCCGATGGTGAGGTAGCCGAGGCCGACGTCGACCAGGCGGGTGAGGATGGCGTGCGCGGCGGGGATGCGGGCGTCGCCGTCGGCGAAGAACGCCTCCGCCTCGGCCACCGACATGGCCAGCACCTCGCTGATGTCGCGGCCGCCGAGGTGGTAGTCGAGCACCGCGGCCTGGAACCGCTTGCCGTCGCACACCTCGCAGGTGGTCGCCACGCCCGCCATCATCGCCAGGTCCGTGTAGATCACGCCCGCGCCGTTGCAGGTCGGGCAGGCGCCCTCGGAGTTGGCGCTGAACAGGGCGGGCTTCACGCCGTTGACCTTGGCGAACGCCTTGCGGATCGGCTCGAGCAGGCCGGTGTAGGTCGCCGGGTTGCTGCGCCGCGACCCCCGGATCGCGCCCTGGTCGATCGACACCACGCCGTTGCCGCCCGGGATCGACCCGTGCACCAGCGAGCTCTTGCCCGACCCGGCCACCCCGGTCACGACCACCAGCACCCCGAGCGGGATGTCGACGTCCACGTCCCGCAGGTTGTTCGCCGAGGCGCCGCGGATCTGCAGCACCCCGGTCGAGGTCCGCACCTCGTCCTTGAGCGCCGCCCGGTCGTCGAGGTGGTGCCCGGTCACGGTGTCGCTGGCCCGCAGGCCCTCGATCGTGCCCTCGAAGCAGATCGTGCCGCCGCCCGCGCCAGCCCCGGGGCCGATGTCGACGACCTGGTCGGCGATCGCGATGACCTCCGGCTTGTGCTCGACGACGAGCACTGTGTTGCCCTTGTCGCGCAGCCGCAGCAGCAGCTCGTTCATCCGCTGGATGTCGTGCGGGTGCAGGCCGGTGGTCGGCTCGTCGAAGACGTAGGTGACGTCGGTGAGCGACGACCCGAGGTGCCGGATCATCTTGACCCGCTGCGCCTCGCCGCCCGAGAGCGTCCCGGACGGCCTGCTGAGCGACAGGTACCCGAGTCCGATCTCGACGAACGAGTCCAGCGTCTCGCGCAGCGCGTCCAGCAGCGGCCCCACCGACGGCTCCGACAGGCCCTTGACCCACTCGGCGAGGTCGCTGATCTGCATCGCGCAGACCTCGGCGATGCTGGTGCCCTTGATCTTCGACGACCGCGCCTCGGCGCTGAGCCGGGAGCCGTCGCACTCCGGGCAGGTGGTGAAGGTGACCGCCCGCTCCACGAACGCGCGCACGTGCGGCTGCAGCGAGTCGATGTCCTTGGACAGGTACGACTTCTGGATGGTCGGGATCAGCCCGGAGTAGGTCAGGTTGATGCCGTCGACCTTGATCTTCGTCGGCTCCATGTGCAGCAGGGCCGCGAGTTCCTTCTTGGTGTAGCGGCGGATCGGCTTGTCCGGGTCGAAGAAACCGCAGCCGCGGTAGATGCGGCCGTACCAGCCGTCCATGCTGGCGCCGGGGATGGTGATCGCGCCCTCGTTGAGCGACTTGCTCTCGTCGTAGAGCGCCGTCAGGTCGATGTCGGAGACCGCGCCGCGGCCCTCGCACCGCGGGCACATGCCACCGGTGATGGTGAAGCTGCGCCGTTCCTTGACCGTCTTGCCCGCGCGTTCCATCGTGACCGCGCCCGCGCCGCTGATCGAGGCGACGTTGAACGAGAACGCCTGCGGGGAGCCGATGTGCGGCTTGCCGAGCCTGCTGAACAGGATGCGCAGCATGGCGTTGGCGTCGGTCGCGGTGCCCACGGTGGAGCGCGGGTCGGTGCCGAGTCGCTGCTGGTCGACGATGATCGCGGTGGTCAGCCCGTCGAGCACGTCGACGTCCGGCCGCGCCTGGGTCGGCATGAAGCCCTGCACGAACGCGCTGTAGGTCTCGTTGATCAGCCGCTGGGACTCCGCGGCGATCGTGCCGAACACCAGCGAGCTCTTGCCCGAGCCGGAGACGCCGGTGAACACCGTCAGCCTGCGCTTCGGGATCTCGACGCTGACGTCCTTGAGGTTGTTCACCCGCGCGCCGTGCACGCGGATCAGGTCGTGGCTGTCGGCCACGTGCGGCGTGCTCGTCCTCTTGGCCCTGCTCATCGTCTCTCCATCGGGTCGGCCGCCGCGGCGGTCTCACGTCGCCTGGCGTCGATCTAACCAGCTACCGGGGAATTGTCGGGTTGTCGCGGCGACAGTCCACTGTCCACCGGCGTCCTCGCGCCACGGCGGCCGTGGGCGCGAGGACGGGTGGGTCAGCGGTCCTGGGCGATGCCGAGGACGTTGCCGTCGGGGTCGGTGAAGGTGGCCACGACCCGGCCGCCGCCGACCTCGCGGGGAGCCTCCTTCACGGTGCCGCCCGCGGCGGTGACCTCGGCGAGCTTCGCCTCGATGTCATCCACGTGCCAGTACGCCACCGGCGAGGTCAACCCCTGCTCCGCGCCACCGGGCACCAACCCGATGTGCTGCCCGTCGACGTCGAACCCGACGTAGTACGCCGCCTCGGTCTGCGGCTGCACCCCGAGCAGCGCCGCGTACACGGCCTTGGCCCTGGCCGGGTCGGTCACGGGGTGCAGCACGGTCTTGATCCCCTGGGTACGGGACATCGGTCACTCCTGGTGGTCGCGGATCACGGTGATCCGATTCGCTGATCAGGGACCCGCCCTGGTAACCCGGTGCGGCTGTCCCTGCCAGTCACAGTAGGTGCGCCCCCAGCGCCGCGCTTCTCGATTCGTGACCGGTCCGGGGAGCCTCACCCGCGATCGGCGAGCAGCCCCGTCACCAGTGCCGTGATGCCGATGACGTGGGCCTGGCCGTCCGCGGTGCCCGCCAGGGTGACGGCTGTGATGACCGGTGAGTCCGCGCTCTGCACCAACCGGGCGGCGAAGGAGTGGGGGGTCGGGGTGATCAGGGCCGCGCCGAACACGTGTGTCCACAGCGCACGCGTCGCGGTCGTGATGTGCTCGTCCGCCATGCCCGCGGCGCGGAAGGCGGTGAAGACGCGGTCCAGCAGCGGCAGGATCAGCGGGCCGGCCAGGCCGTCGACCGCCAGTGCCGGGACCGCCCACGGGTCCGCGCGCAGTGCTGTGTGGACCGCGAGCGCGAGGGCGACCAGTTCGGACCGGGGATCCGGGTCCGGCGCGGGCACCTCGATCGCCTCGGCGACGACGTCGAGCATCGCGACCACCAGGCCGTCCCGGTCGCCGACGACCGATCGGACACCGGTGACCTGCGTGCCCACCAGGTCCGCCACCGCGCGCGGGGTGACAGCGGACAGGCCCTCGCGCCGGGCCAGGTCGCGGGCGGCGGTGACCACGCGGTCCCGGTCCGGGGTCGGGCCGGGGGCCGTCGTGGGCGGGTCGACGCGGGTCGCCATGCCGTCGAAGAACAGGGTGAGCTTGTCGTCGAGCCAGCCGCGGTCCTGCATGGCCGTCGCGTCGGCGGCCTCCACCAGCAGGTCCTGCCAGGACTCCAGGTACAGCTCGCGCAGGCTGCGCCGACCGCGCGGGGTCTCGAAGGTGCGGTCCAGGCCGCGCATGGCGATCTCGGTGGCGATCGTCAGGTCCGCGACGAGGTCGACCGCGATCGACGCCTCCCGCCTGCCGAGCCCCTCGGTCCGCAGCCGCAGCACGTACCCGGTGGCCAGCTCGGTGACCCGCGCGGGCAGCCCGGGCGCGACCTGGATGGACTCCGCCATCCCCGGGTGCGCCTTGAGGAAGCGCCACAGCGCGTCGGCGAACGCCCACAGCAGCTCCCGCCAGCCCAGGTCCGGGGCAGGCCAGGTGAACTCGCGCACCGCCAGGTCGATCGCGGCGAGGACCAGGTCGTCGCGGTCGTGCACGTACCGGTAGAGCGTCGAGTGGCTCACCCCGAGCCTGCGCGCCACGGTCGGCATCGACAGCGTGAGCAGCCCCTCCGCCAGCGCGGCGCGCGCCACGTCGTCCCTGGTCAGCGACGCGGGTGGGCCGGGTTTGCGGCCCACCCGCCTGGGGGTGCTCATGGCTGCACGCTAGCCCGCTGCCAGCCGCCACCCCCTCGCCCGGTCGCGCTCGTGCCAGAACGCGGCGTACCGGCCGTCGGCGACGATCAGCTCCTCGTGCGTGCCCACCTGCGCCACCGCGCCGCCGTCGAGCACCACGATCTGGTCGGCCGCCACGACCGTGGGCAGCCGGTGGGCGATCACCAGCACCGTGGAGCGCTCGGTCAGCGCGCGCATCGCGGCCCGCACGTACCGCTCGTTCTCGGTGTCGAGCGCCGCGGTCGCCTCGTCGAGCAGCACGACCGGGGCGTTCTTGACGATGGCGCGCGCGATCGACACCCGCTGCCGCTCACCACCCGAGAGCGAGGTGCCACCCTCGCCGACCCTGGTCGCCCACCCGTCGGGCAGCCTGCCGACGATCTCCTCGACCCCCGCCAGCCGCCCGGCCGCGCGCACCTCCTCGGTGGTCGCGTCCGGCCGCCCGGCCAGGATGTTGGCCTCCAGGGTGTCGTCGAACAGGTAGACGTCCTGGAACACCATGGCGATCTGGCCAACGAGGTCCTCGGTCCGCTGGTCGCGCACGTCGGTCCCGCCGACCCGCACGGTGCCGGAGTCGACGTCCCAGAACCGGGCGATCAGCCGGGTGACCGTGGTCTTGCCGGACCCGGACGCGCCCACCAGCGCCGTCATCGTCCGCGGCGGCACCGTGAACGTCACGTCCCGCAGCACCGGCCGGTCCTCGTCGTAGCCGAAGTCGACGTGGTCGAACTCGATCTCCCCTGGCCGCTCTCCGATGGTGGTCGCGACCGGCTCGGGCAGGGGTTCCTCGCGCAGGACCTCGGTGATGCGGCGGACGTCGTTGTGCGCCATCCGCACCGCGCCCGAGAGCTCCGACAACTCCGCCAGCGGACCGGTGAAGCGCGCCGCCAGTGCCAGCACCGCGACCAACGCCACCGGGTCGACCGAGCCGCCCAGGGCGAGCAGGACGCCGACGACGATCAGCACCGTGAACGCGAACTGGGTCGCCAACCCGCCGCCGAGGATGCCGGGAACCGCCATCCACAACGCCTTTCGGCCGACCCGGTGCTGCTCGGTGATCGCGTCCTCCAGCGGCCGGTGCCCGTCGCTGCCCCGGCCGAACGCGCGCAACGTCCGCTGGTGGCGGGCGAACTCCACGACCCGGTTGGCCGCCGACACCGCGGCCGTGTCCGACAGCTCGTCGCCCCGACCGACCAACCGCGCGCACCAGGAGAACACCCAGGCCAGCAGCGGCGCGCAGACCAGCATGGCCACCGCGAGGCGCCAGTCGAAGAAGAAGGTCACCGCCGCGATCGCCACCGGGGTCACGGCGCCCGCGAGCAACGGCGTCAGCAGGTGGGCGAACAGGCCGCCGACCATGACCGTCCCGCTGGTGACGATCCGCGACAGCCTGCCCACCTTCTCGCCGGTGAACCACCCGACCGGCAGCTCGCTGACGTGGTCGCCGACCCGCTCGTGCATGGTGGTCAGCGCGACGATCGCCACGGCGAAGCCCTTCATCGCCTGCACGTAGTTGGCCACGCAGGTCGCCAGCACGACCACGGCCATCACCGCCAGCCAGGACAGTGCGTCGCCGACCTCGCCCGCGAGCAACCCCCGCAGCACCGGGACCATCAGGGCGGCGGCCACCCCCTGGAGACCGCCGAACACCGTGGCCCACACCAGGTACGCGCGCAGGGCGCCCCGGTGCTCGGGACCGAGGATCGCGGAGAGGTCGCGCAACAACGGGCGCAGGTTCATCGGCCGGTCTCCTCGTGGTTCGCCCACAGCCGGGCGTAGCCGCCGTTGCGGGCGAGTAGTTCCGTGTGCGTGCCCCGTTCGGCGATGCTTCCGCCGTCGAGCACGATGATCTGGTCGACGGAGGTCACTGTGGACAGTCGGTGCGCGATCACCAGCAGCGTCCTTCCCCTGGCCAGCTCGGACAGCGCGTCCTGCACCGCGGCCTCCGACTCGGGGTCGGCGTGCGCGGTGGCCTCGTCGAGCACCAGGATCGGCGTGTCGGCCAGCAGCGCCCGCGCGATCGCGACCCGTTGCGCCTCACCACCGGAGAGCTTGGCGTCCACAGTGGCGTAACCGTCGGGCAGCTCGGTGACCCTGTCGTGGATCCTCGCCGCCGTGGCCGCCGCGACGACCTCGTCGTGAGTGGCCTCCGGGCGGCCGAGCCGGATGTTGTCGGCGACGCTTCCGTGCACCAGCGCCACGTCCTGCAGCACGAACCCGACCCACCGGTACAGCTCGTCCGGCGCGATCTCCCGCACGTCGACCCCACCGATGCGGACAGCACCACCGGTGACGTCGAAGAACCGGGGGAGCAGCGTGGCCAGCGTCGACTTGCCCGCGCCGGACGACCCGACGAGCGCGGTCACCGTCCCCGGCCGCAGCCGCAGGGACACCTCGCGCAGCACGTCGTTCTCGCCGTCGTAGCTGAACGACACCCCGTCGAACTCGACCTCGTGGTCGACCGGACGGCGGGGGTTGTCGGCCACCGGCAGTTCGGGGGTGTCGAGCAGGGCCTGCACCCGGGCCGCCGCCGACGCCGCCGCGCGCCGGTGCTCGGCGCCGAACCCCAGCGCGGTGACCGTCGTCGGGATGACCATGGCGACCAGCACCCCGGTCATCGCCGCCACCGGGGTCACCCAGCCCGAGTCGACGAACCACAGCACGCCGAACAGGCTGACCAGGCCGACCACCGGTGCCGAGATCAGCATCGCGCTGATCGCCTCGACCTTGAGCAGGGGCCGCACCCAGTCGGCGTAGAACCGGCCGAACTCGCCCGCCGCCCGCGCGTAGGTCTCGTGCGCGCGCTTGGCCCGGCCGAAGGTCTTCACCACCGCGATCCCGGTCACGAACTCGACCACCGCCGAGCTGATCCGGACCATCGCCTCGTTGAGCCGCGCGGCCTTCTCCTTGTAGCCACGCATCATCCACGCGTAGGCGCCCGCGTAGAGGGGGAGCGTGCCGATCGCGAGTAGCGCCAGCCGCCAGTCCAACCAGACCAGGTAGCCGAGACCGCCCAGCGGTAGGACTAGAGCCGCCGTCATCTCCACCGAGTGGTGCGCGACTAGGTGGTGCAGGTCCGCGATGTCGTTCTGGGCCGCCTTGCGCACCGCGCCGGACGAGTTCTCGCTGAACCAGCCCAGCGGCACGCGGCCCAGCTTGCGGGTGATCCGGCGGCGCAGCGTGGCCTGCAGGTCGACGTCCGCGAGGTGGGTGATGGTCAGCGCCACGCCCATCAGCAGCCCCCGGGCGCCGAGGCCGAGGACCACCAGCCAGGCCACGGTGATCACCGCCGCACGGTCCGGTGGGCCGCCGGTCAGCAGCAGCGAGCCGAGCTCGGCCAGTGCCACGAACGGCACCAACGACGCCAGGGCGCCCATCGCGGCCAGCGCCATGGCCAGCCTGGTCCGCCAGACGACGGGTCGCCGCAGCTGCTCCAGGGCGGACTTGGTCTGCTCTTCGGGGTCTGGGGGTTTCCCGGGCCGGGTATCGGTATCGGGTTCGACCACGGTCGCCGTCATGGGCTCTCCTCCTCGGGCGTCTACTGGGTCAGTCTAAGACAGGCTGTCTTGGTTAGGTAAGGCATGCCATAGTTACACTTCGGTCGTCGAGGAGGACGGAATGGCACGGACCAACATCAGGACCACCAGGATCAAGCCCGACCAGGCGGAACTGCTCACGCTGCACGTCGTGCGCGCCACGCGGCTCTCACCGCACTTCGCCCGCGTCACCCTCGGGGGCGGTGACGTCGAGCAGTTCCGGTACATGGGGTTCGACCAGTGGTTCCGGCTGTTCATCCCGGTCTCGGAGCACTCGCTGGCCAAGCTCCCGCGCAAGCTCGACACCCTGTCGTACGCCCGGTACCTGACCATCGCCAAGACCGACCGGCCGGTGCTGCGCAACTACACGGTCCGCGCGCACCGGCCGGGGGAGTTGGACGTCGACTTCGTGATCCACGGGCCGAGCGGGCCCGCGGGGACCTGGGCGCGGACGTGCGCTCCCGGCGACGCGGTCGGGGTGCTCGACGAGGGGATCGGCTTCAACCCGTCGCCGGAGATCCGGCGGGTGCTGCTGGTCGCGGAGGAGAGCGGCCTCCCGGCGACCGCGGGCATCCTGGCGTCGTTACCCGCGGACACGACCGGGCGCGCGGTGATCGAGGTGCCGTCCGAAGAGGACCGGCAGCGGCTGACGGCGCCCGCGGGCGTGGAGATCACCTGGCTCACCCGGTCTTCAGGGGTTCCCGGTCGGTTGGCCCTCGCCGCCGCGCGGGAGCTGCCGGTCGACGGCCCGCGAACGTACGGCTGGGTGGTGGGGGAGCAGGCGCTGGCGTCCGGCCTGCGCAAACACTGGGTCGGCGCCGGGATGGCGAAGCAGGACCTGATGTTCTGCGGGTACTGGCGCCACCACTAGCGTGCGGGCCCGTGGACGTCCTCGCCGCCCTGGGCAAACTGGTCCTCGCCTTCGGGACCGGCGCCGTCCTCGCCCGCCGCGAGGTCATCCCCGCCTCGTCGGCGACCGCGTTCACCGACTTCGCGTTCCTGTTCGCCATCCCCGGCTACCTCTCCGGCAAGATCTACCTCAGCGACCTGGGCCACCTGTTCGACGTCCGCGCGATCTCGGGGTACGCGACGGGCATGGCGCTGCGCGTGCTCTTGGTCGCCGCGGTGGTGCGGGGCGAGCCCTGCGCGTGATGGCGGCGGTGCAGGTGAACACGGCGTACTTCGCGGTCCCGGTCTTCGTCATGCTGTTCGGCGACGCGGCCCCGATCCTGCTGCTCCAGGTGTGCCTGCTGTCGACCGCCGTCCCGGCGACCATGGAGTTCGGCGGGGCCGGGAGCACGGCCCGGAAGCTGGTCCGGTCGCCCTGTTCGCCTTGGGCCGCTACCTGGGCAGGGCCGGGCTGTCGCTCCGCGGGACGTCCCGGGTGGAGCTCTCCCTGATCCTCTTCAAGTGCGTCGCGTTCCCCTTAAGCCGACTTGGCGGCGTCGGTGGTGGTCAAGAGTTCACTGTTGGCCCTGTTGCTCTTACCGCTGTGGGTCCAGTGGGCGACGCTCCAGCCTCTGTCTACTGTGGACTATTCGGCTGGTGGATGGCCCGATGTCGATCACCCTTCTCGCCGGTTTCCGCCAGCAAGATCCACGCCTCCCTCTTGTTTGGCGATCATGGCCCTGACCTGCCGCGACCTGTTTCGCGCCGCTCGAAGATTCACCCGTCCCAGCGACAGAAGTTGTCCACATGTGGATCTTCGGGGCGCTGTGTGAAGATCGTTTGTCGGTGGGTGCCGGTAGGCTGGGACCTGGGACGCCCCCCGGAGAGGGTGGGGGCTGGGGCCGGACTGGCGTGCGCGCGCGAGCGGGGTCGTGAGGTCCGTTGTGGACTGTTGGGTGCGCGAACACCGCGGGCTTCGGCGGGCCGGTGGTGCCCGAGGTGTGGCAGAGCGTCATCGGGTCGTCATCGCTTGGCGGGTATGGGAAAAGGGACGGCAGCGCGCTGCGGTCCGGCGCGTCGGTGGGCAGGTCTACCGCCGCCACAAGGAACTTCGCGGTGTCGGGCAGCTCGCCGGAGGCCACCAGCGCGTCCAGCCTCTTGCGGTCGGCGACGACGCCCACCGCGCCGATCCGCCCGGTGTAGGCGGCCGCTATCGCGGGGTCCATCCGCCCGTTGACCAGGGCGGCGACGGCGCCGAGCGAGCTCAGCGCCAGGAAGTGCAGGAACGTGGGCTCGCGGGGTGTTTCGGTAGCGAGTGGCCAGCAGTGGAGGCAGGCCAGGGCCGGTGGTGTGACCGAGACTAGTGGGCTTGCCCGGGCTTAGAACAGAGATCAGGTGCCGCAGAAGGTTTGGTACGGGGTGGTGGTGTCGGGCGCGGGGGTCGCGTAGTGCGCTAGATCCGGGCGTTCGGTGAAGGGGGACTGGACGGCGGCTAGAAGGTGGTGGAAGGGGGCCATGTCGCCTGCGGTGGCTGCGGTCAGGGCTTCCTCTACGCGGTGGTTGCGGGGGATGTAGAGCGGGTTCGCGCGCGCCATCGGGGCCGGGTCTGGGGTAAGGGACTGCCAGCGGGTCAGCCAAGCGTCGATCCCGGTGGGGTCCACGAACAGCGAGCGCACGGGAGCCAGGTCGCCGCGGGCGGCGGTGGTGAGGTGGTAGTGGAAGAGGGTGTAGTCGACGTGGTGGGTGTGGAGTAGGGCTAGGAGGTCGTCGACGAAGTCTGGGGTGGTGTCGGCGGGGAGGCCCAGTTTGGCGAGCATGCCCGCGGTCCAGACGGCGTTGTACGAGCGGCGGAAGCCGCCGAGCGACTCGACCGCGACGGCGATCGCGTCCTCCTGGGTGTCGGCGAGCAGCGGCAGCAGGGCCTCGGCGAGCCGCGCGAGGTTCCACTCGGCGATGGCCGGTTGGTTGCCGAACGCGTAGCGGGCGCCGTGGTCGATCGAGCTGAAGACCGTCGCCGGGTCGAACGCCTCCAGGAACGCGCACGGGCCGTAGTCGATGGTCTCGCCGGAGATCGTCATGTTGTCGGTGTTCATCACCCCGTGCACGAACCCGACCAGCGACCACCGCGCCACCAGCGACGCCTGCGCGGCCAGCACCGACTCGAACAACCCGAGGTACCCGTGAGACGGGTAGTGCCGCTCGATCGCGTGATCGGCCAGCCTGCGCAGCAGATCGATGTCGTCGGTGGCCCGCGCGTACTGGAAGCTGCCGACCCGCAGGTGACTGCTGGCCACCCGCGCGAGCACGGCCCCCGGCAGCACGGTCTCCCGCCGCACCGGCCGACCCGTCGCCACCACAGCCAGCGACCGCGTCGTCGGGATCCCCAACGCGTGCATCGCCTCGCTGACGACGTACTCGCGCAGCATCGGCCCCACCGCCGCGAACCCGTCCCCACCCCGGGAGAACGTCGTGCGCCCCGACCCCTTCAGGTGCAGGTCGCGCAACCCGCCATCGGCGTGGACCAACTCGCCGAGCAACAACGCCCGCCCATCCCCCAACCGCGGCGAGTAGTGCCCGAACTGGTGCCCCGCGTACGCCTGCGCCACCGGCCGCGCCCCCGCCGGGACGTGCGTGCCGACCAGGAAGGCCAGCCCCTCCGCACTCCGCAACCACTCGACGTCCAGCCCCAACTCGGCGGCCAACGGCTCGTTCAACACGAGCAGCCGCGGCTCGACGACCGGCTCCGCCTCCCAGGCAACCGCCAACTCCGGAACCGCACGGGCGAAGTGGTCGCTCAACGTGACCGTCGTGGTGCTCACCCCACCACCGTATCCGCCTGCCCCGGCGATCACGAGGTAGTCGCACTTCCCGGCCACGACCTCGGGCCCGTATGTCCGCGAGGTCGCGTGTGCGCGGCAACTAGTCTCCGATCATGACCGAGCCACCGTTCCTCACCGAGGCGCGCGCTGCCTACGACCTGGTGGCCGCCGACTACGCCGATCTGCTGCGGGACGAGTTGGACGGCAGGCCCTTCGACCGGGCGATGCTGGGCGCGTTCGCCGAGTGCGTGCGGGAGGCCGGGGGAGGCCGGGGGAGGCCGGGTCGCGGACCTCGACCTGCGCGTCTACTGGCACCCCACCACCCGAATCGCGGATCTCGCCACGGCAGCGGGTTTCACCGAACGCGCTCGGCTGGTCAAGGCCGCGGAGCCGCCCGAGGGCAGCGCGCAGGGCTACCTGTTGGTGCGCAAGGACTCTTTGGTACGCAAGGACTCTGCCTCGACCCAGCAGAACCGCGCGTAGTCGGCGCGGGTAGGGAAGGGGGGCGCTGCCCGGGGCGTCGGGCAGCGCCCCCCGGGCTAGAAGATGGACCAGCCGGTGATCGAGGTGAAGGTGGACAGCGCCAGGGTGGCGGCCACGGAGTTGCCGTGGGTGTCGAGGGCGGGGCCCCAGGCGCAGAGGATGCCGCGGCCGGGGAGGACGGCGAGGATGCCGCCGCCGATGCCGCTCTTGGCCGGGAGGCCGACGGAGTAGGCGAAGTCGCCCGCGGCGTCGTAGGTGCCGCAGGTCAGGATGGTGGCGTTGAGGCGGGTGGTGTCGGCGGCCGAGAGCAGGCGTTCGCCGTTGGCGCGGATGCCGCCGCGGGCCAGGAACAGGGCGGCGGTGGCGAGTTGGCCGCAGGTGGCCGCGATCGCGCAGTGCCCCGTGTAGTGCGCCAGCACGTCCTCGACCGGGTGGTGCAGGTTGCCGTGGTCGGCGATGAGGTGCGCGATCGCGCTGTTGCGGTGGTTGTGGGCCTGTTCGTCGGCCGCCACCACGTGGTCGACGTACGGGCCGCCGCCGGACTCGGTGAGCAGCAGGGCGAGCACGGACTCCTTCGCGTGGCCGGTGATGCCCAGCAGCCGGTCGGTGACCACCAGCGCCCCGGCGTTGACGAACGGGTTGCGCGGGATCCCGCAGTCGCCGTCGAGCTCGGACAGCGAGTTGAACCGGTACGCCGACGGCTGCCGCCGGACCCGGGTCCACAGCGCCTCCCCGTCGTGGGCGAGCACCAGCGCCAGGCTGAACACCTTCGACACGCTCTGCACCGAGAACGCCTCGTCCCAGTCGCCGACCCCGACGACCTCGCCGTCCACGCCCGCGAAGGCCATCCCGAACCGGTGCGGGTCGACCCTGGCCAGCGCCGGGATCGCCGAGGTCACCACACCGGTCGTGACCGTGCCGACGGTCGCGCGGACCTCGGCGAGTACATCGTTTAACTCCACGATCGAGAGACTGGCCGACCGGGCGCGCACGGACCAATGAGGGAAAACCCTTACCGCTGGGCCAGCCTCGCCACCAGCTGTGCCCGGGAGTGCACGCCCAGTTTCCGGTACACCCGGGTCAGCGTCGCCTCGACGGTCTTCACGCTCACCGACAGCGCGGTCGCCGCCTGCTGGTTCGTCGCCCCCGCGTGCACCAGCTCCGCCAGCCGCACCTCGGTCCGTGTCAGGTCGCCCGCCAGCGGTTCCAGGTGCTGGAGCTGCTGTTCGGCCAGCGCCGACCAGGGTGGGGCGTCGAGCCGGTCGAACAGTTCCGCGGCCTCCACCAGCACCGATCGCGCCGCTCCCCGCCGCCTGGCCCGCCGTTGCACCCCGGCCAGCGCGAGCAACGTCCGCCCGGCCTCCACAGGCAGCCCGAGCGCGGTGAACCGCCCGGCGACCGACCGCAGCTGCGTCGCCGAGCCCTCGCCGATCGCGGTCGACCGGTCCAGCATCGCCACCACCCCGTCGCGGCCCAGTTCGAGCGCCCGGGCCCTGGTCGTGGCCAGCAGGTCCTCGGCGGACGGGTCGCCAACGGCGATCAACCCCTCGGCCAGGTCGGCGTGCCAGCGCAGGATCGACGGGTCGCCGACGCGCTGCGCGTGCTCCAGATCACGCACCTGGCTCAGCACGCTGACCGCATCCTGGGACGCCGCCGTGACCAACCGGACCACCCCCAGCGCGTGCAGGCACCGCGACAGGTAGACGTGGTCTTGTTCCTGTTCGGAGGCGACCGCGCCGCGCCGCGCGTAGGCGACCGCCCGCTCGAACGTCCCGCCCACCGTTTCCGCTACCGCCGCCGTGTACCAGGCAGGACCAGGTGAGAGACCTGCTGACGCGGTCAGCTCTAGTCCTCGACGGGCGTAAGACAACGCGTACCCGCATCGACCCGCGCGGCC
Source organism: Actinokineospora cianjurensis (assembly GCF_003663795.1). Lineage (NCBI taxonomy): Bacteria > Bacillati > Actinomycetota > Actinomycetes > Pseudonocardiales > Pseudonocardiaceae > Actinokineospora > Actinokineospora cianjurensis. Next base: position 583,001 of record NZ_RCDD01000002.1, on the reverse strand, counting down.
CTCGACCTCGGCCAACGACCGCAGCACGTCCACTACGTCGTCGACCGCGCCTGACCGTTGCGCTGCTGGGAGCAGCACGAGCAGCCGTGAGCGCGCCGTCGTGAGCCGGTCGTCGAACACCGCATGGCGCACGGCCAGGTACTCCGGGGTGTCGTGCACGTCGATCCCGGCGCCGCCGATCGCGAGCGCGTCGGTTAGCGCGCCGCTGTCGGGTAGTCCCAGCACGCGTTCCATGCGGGCACACACGGTCAGAGCCCGCGCGCGTACGGCCGTGTCGCGCACAGTCAGGTCTGCCGCCTGCCGTGCGAGCTCGCGTGCGGCGACAGGGTCACCGGAGATGTTGGCGCGCACCGCCTCCCACAGTCGAACCGCGGCCAGCAGGTCCGGGTCGTTGCCCGCGTCGGCCAACGCTGCCGCGAGTTGGTCGTCCACATCGGTCATGGCCTGACCCGCCGAGTCCGCGAGGGCAAGTCGGACGCGGAGCCGTTGCCGGGCGTCGGTGCTGCGCTCTAGCACCAGCCGCGCCGCGTTCCAGGCGCGTTCCGCGAGCCCGGAGTGACCCGCGTCGACTGCCGCGTCACCCGCGCGTCGCACCAGGGTGTCCTCGTCGGTCGGTGGTGTCCGCTGCGCGGCGAGCAGGCACAACTCGGCAGCACGACGGCGGTTGCCCTGATCCCGCACGATCCCCGCGGCCTGCTCAGCCGCGTCGGCCAGGTCCGCGTCCGGCACGGTTACGGCCAACGCGCGGTGGCGGATCTGTTCCACCGGATCGTCTACGGCGCGCGCCAGGTCCTCATGCAACGCCAGGCGCTGCGCGTACGGGATGTCCGCGGCCAGGGTCGCCGACACCGCGTCGGCCGTGAAAGAGACGCTGTCGAGTTCGTCGACCACGACGAGGTCCCCGACATCAGCCAGCTCTACCCCGCCCGCACGGTGCAAGGTTGCCAGGGTGGGGTGCTCGGCCAGCGCCGCTAGCTGCAGGGTCCGCAGCACCGCCGGGTCCAGCTCATCCAGTCGCCGACCGACCGCGTATCGAACCGAGTCGGGTAGCGGTACCGCCGACACTGGCTCCCGCCCGGCGAGCGCGGCGCCGTACTCCAACGCCAGACCGGGGTTACCGCCGCTGAGTGCGTGCACGCGTCCCGCCCACCGGTAGCGGAACCCGTTGTGCGCCAGCAACTCCGCGACATCGTCCGGGCTCAAGGGGGCCACAGGGCCGCGTACCGACTCCTCGCCGCAGATAGCCACACCGCGCACCGGGCGCCGGTGAGTGCGCTCGGCCACGACCACCCGTAGCCGCTCCGCGTGCCGTACCGCGAACCCGATCAGCTCCGCGCTCACCTGGTCCAGCCACTGCGCGTTGTCCACGACCAGCACACCGGACAGAGCCCGCACGGTCTCCACGGCGATCGTCCGCCCAGGCAGGCCGTCGGCGGCGGGGAGCCACGACAGGCCCGCCGCTGCCCGCAGCTCCGCGAGCCCGGCACCGGGTACGTCCGCGTCGGCGGGCTGCGGCGCGATCACGACCGACTGGTCCGCGCGTCCGGCCAGGGCCGTGGCCAGCGCGGTCTTGCCGATGCCCGCCGGTCCGTACAGCAGCAACCGGGGGCGGTCGTGGTCAGCGAGCCGGACACCGACGAGGGGCATCAGCCCATCTTGGGCCGCCTGCCCGGCGCTCACCAGCGGGAACCCGCCGGACGAGGGGTTTCCCCCATTTCGGGCCCGCGCGGCCGTCCCTAGCTTCGACGACACCCTGCAACCGACTCCGATGGAGTTGAACATGCGATACCGAACAGCCCTCTGGTTGGCGTGCGCGCTGACCCTATCCGTGAGTGCCGGATACGCCTACGGAGGCAGCCAAGAGGACCCCGTCGCCGACGCTCTTAGCCGCGACCTGGGGATCACCCGGTCCGAGGCGCAAGACCGGCTCGCCGTCCAGGCACAGGCTCAACAGGTCGTGGCAGCCCTACCGCGCACCGGTACGGCCGGGTACTGGCTCGACGGCGGGCTCAAGGTCGCCGTGACCGACGAGGCCACCGCGGCCGCCGTGCGCGCCCTCGGCGCCGCACCCGTCCTGGTGCGACGCGACCAGGCCACCCTCGACAAGCTCGTCCAGTCCGTCGCCCAGCGCGCGTTCCCCGGCGTCACCGGGTGGGGCATCGACCCGAGGACCAACGAGGTGGAGGTCCGCGTCGACCGGACGCGCACGTCGCGGGCGTTCCCCGCGATGGACGGGGTCCGGGTCGTCGAGACGACCTCGTCGCCCGTCCAGCAGGCCGGGACCGTCCAACCGGGCAACCCGTGGTGGCCGGGCAGCGAGTCCAACTGCTCGGTCGGCTTCCCGGCGACGGATTCCTCCGGTGGCAAGCACTTCCTGACCGCCGGGCACTGCACCAACGACGCCAACCAGGCCGCCTATGGCCAGAGCGGCAGCCAGAACCGGATCGGTACGTCCAACGTCGGCGGTTCGCGGACCGTCAACGCCCGCGAAGGTGACATGGGCGTCGTTGCCGTAACCGAGTCCGGTTGGAACCTGTCGGCCGCGGTCAATACCTGGGGGAGTAGCGCTGTCACCGTGTCCGGGTCGGTAGAGCCGATCGTCGGGCAGGCGGTGTGCCACTCCGGCAACACGTCGAAGTGGCAGTGCGGTGAGGTCACCGCCGTCAACCAGACCATCAGCTACGGGAGCGTGGTCATCGAGGGGTTGGCCACCACGACCGCGTGCTCGCTCGGTGGCGACTCCGGCGGCGCGTGGCTGGCGGGCGACAAGGCCGTCGGCCTGCACTCCGGCGGTGCCTCCTCGTGCAGCCCCGGTGGGGCCAAGGACCAGTCCATCTTCCAGCCGGTGAACGAAGCCCTGCGCAAGTGGAGCCTCACCCTGGTCACCGGGGGCGGTGGCGGTGACACGCAGGCACCGACCGCACCGGGCAACCCACGCGCGACCGCCACGACGAGCAACAGCGTGACCTTGGCGTGGGACGCCGCTACCGACAACGTTGGCGTCACCGGTTACAACGTCTACAACGGATCCACTGTCGTTGCCTCTGGCGCCAGCACTACCGCGACGGTCAGCAACCTGACTCCAGACACCGCGTACACCTTCACTGTGAAGGCGGCGGACGCGGCGGGGAACGCCTCACCGGCCAGCGCGGCGGTGCAAGCCCGCACCAAGCCAGGTGACACCGGCGGCGGTCGCACTGTCCGCAGCGACAACGACTACCAGATCCGCGACTACCAGACGGTCGTCAGCCCGTTGACTTCAACGGTTTCCGGCAGGGCTGCCACGACCGTGAAGGTCACCGTCGCCGCTACACACACCTGTCAGCAGGACCTGAACATCAACCTGGTTGGCCCGTCCGGCACCTGGTACTCGCTCCAGCGCTACGGGGGCGCGCAGTGCACTGCCTTCCCCAACCCGAAGACGTTCACCGTGACCGGCGTCAACGAGAACGCCAGCGGCAAGTGGACCCTCCGCATCGGCGACAACGGCCCCGGCGACACCGGGGTACTCGACGCGTGGACGGCCACCCTGTGACCCAGGGCTGAACCGCTGGTAGACCAGCCGCCACCCCACCAGGGTGGCGGCTGGTCCGCGCCGCCACGATCCCGGCCAGTTCCTCGGGCGCCTGGAGCCGGTCGATCGGCCGAGGTGGGTCGGGTAGCTTGGCGACGGTGAGTACGCCCCGCCCCACCCGACGCTTCCTCGTCAGCCTCGACGCGGGCATGAGCACGGTGCTGTGGTGGGTATGGGCGGACTCGGCGACGCGGATTCGCGAGACGGTCGCGGAGGTTGGCGTGCGGGCCGACGCCGCGCTGACCGAGGCGTCGGCCGAGCAGGTGGAGGTGGTCGAGTTCGACGCCATCGGCGACCACGACATCTTGGGGCCGCTCTGCCGACAGCGGCAAGAACAGCGGCAACAGGCGGGGTTCGGTGCGCTTGTGGGGCGCGGTGTGGTGTACCTGCGCATGGAGCATGACGGCGACGCCTACCTCATGGAGATCGATCCGGACGGTACGCGAACGCGGCAGGTAGAGGTCACTGACACCGGGGAGTCCTACCGCACGACCGAGGCCGACTACGTTTTCAACCCGCCTCTAGACCTGTACGACCCGCAGTACGCGTTGATGGAGATCGAGGTCGCGGTGTTCGATCAGGCATGGGCGGTAGCGGTGCCGGATCCGGGTGATCGGTTCTAGCGCAGGTCGGTGAGGAACTCGACGAGGGCGCGGTAGTACGGCTCGACGGTGGTGAGGTCGGCGTACTCGCTGGGGCCGTGTTGGCCGTCGCCGCCGATGCCGAAGATGACGGCGTCGGTGCTGTGCTGGTGGTAGAAGCGGGCGTCGGCGGCGCCGTGTTTGCGGAGGAAGTCGCTGGTGTAGCCCTGGTTCTGGGCGGCGCGGCGCAAGGCCGTCACGTCAGGGCTGTCCGGGTCGGCGTGGTGGGGTGGCTCCACGCGGTCGACCTCGACGGTGGCGCCAGGGGGACACAGCGCGGTCAGGTGGGCGGCGACCTCGGCTGGTGCGCGGTCGGCGAAGTCGCGGTCGCCGGGGGTGAAGCGGATGTCCAGCCACGCCGTTGCCGCTGCCGGGACCTGGTTGACCGCCCCCGGCCCGGTCTCGATCCGGGCGACGTTGACCGTGGTGCGCCACACCTCCTCGGTCGCGACCGGGTACGCCGCCAGGATCCCGTCCACCGCGCGCATCAGCCTCAGCACCGCGTTGTCGCCCAGCCACTGGTACGCGCTGTGCGCGGCCAGCCCGGTGGCGCGGACCCGCGCGGTGAGCAGGCCCTTCGACTCGACCACCATCCGCAGCCCGCTGTGCTCGCCGATCACCACGAAATCGCCGGTCACCCCCTGCGCGACCTGGTGCGCCGTGCCGTCGTGCCCGCCGACCTCCTCGTCGGTGACCAGCTGCAACGCCACCGGCACCCGGCTCGCCGCGTCGCGGAACGCCATCGCCTGCACCAGCGCCGACAGCTTCATGTCCTGCGCCCCGCGCGCGTACAACCGGTCACCCTCTCGCCTCGGCCGGAACTGCTCCGGTGCTGCCGGGACCACGTCCAGGTGCCCGTTGAGGATCACCCTGAAGTGCCGCCGCCCACCCCGGTACACCAGCGCGCTGGGCTTTCCACCGGACTCGAACCGCTCGACGGTGAACCCCGGCCCCACCACGTCCAGCACGAACCCCAGTGCCCGAGTGAGATCGGCGCCCCGATCCGCCGTCGACCGGATGGCCAACAACTCTTCCGCCGACGCGAGGAACCCGTCCATGTCCATGCCCCATCCTTGCGCGCGCCCGCCCGATGCGCGGTAGGTGCTTGCGAAGCGGAAGTCGAGCCCGCGCAGGCGGTGGTCTGCGGGATCGAGGAGGTCGACATCCTCGGGACCGACGTGGACGCGCCGCAAGCGGATGCCTGGTGGATTCGCGAAGCGGGGGGGGGCACGTCCACCGCGCGTGAGTCCCGCGCCGGAGCGAGGGAACTCGCGTTGTCCGTTCGGAGCTCGATCGTCACGCTGTACGCGGGCGCTGGCGTTCGCCTCCACGCTGTTCGGACTGGCGCTGCCGCTGGTCTGCGAGGAACTCGTCGGGCGGGGACCGTGTACATCGTGTCGTCGGCGGGGTTTCTGACGGGCTCGTTGGTGGCGGGGCGTGTCGGGCAGGTGTTCGAGTGGGGCGGTGCGAGACTGGTCGGCGATGTACACGCCTTCGGATCTTGCCGACCTGCTCGAGTGCGAGCACCGCAGCGTGCTCGCGCAGGCCAACGCCGCTGGGCTGGTCGGGGCGCCGCAGGCGGGGCCCGGGCCGGATCGGCTCACGGTCAAGTACGGGCGGGAGCACGAGCAGGCGACGCTGACCAGGTTGCGGGCCGAGCAGCACGCGGTGGTCGAGATCGAGGAGCGGGACCCGGTCGTCGCGGCGGGGGAGACCGCGGCGGCGTTGGCAGCCGGGGCCCCGGTTGTGTACCAGGCGGTGTTCCACGAGCCGGGTGGGATGACGGGCCGGGCGGACTTCCTGTTGCGGGGGCCGGACGGCCGGTACGAGGTGTACGACACGAAGCTGGCCAGGCACGCGCGGCCCGCGGCGGTCATCCAGGTGGTCGCGTACGCCGACGCGCTGGCCAGGGCCGGGTGGCCCGCCGGGCCCGAGACGCACCTGCTGCTCGGCGACGGCAGCCGGGCGTCGTTCCGGGTGGACGAGTTCGTCCCCCTCCTGCGGCGGCTGACCGGCAGGCTCCTCGCCCGCGAACCCCATCTGCCCGCACGGCTCTGGGGCGACGAACGCCCCGCCTGCTCAGGCTGTCCATACGCTGAGCACTGCGCCTCCGGGCGGGCCGCCGACCGCGACCTGGCGCTGGTCGCGGGCATCCGGTCCGACCAACGGCGCAAGCTGCTCGACGGCGGACTGACCACCATCGACGCCCTCGCCGCCGCCGCGCCGGACGACAGGCCCGCGACGTTGTCGATCGCCTCTTACACCGCACTGCGTGCGCAGGCGGCGATCCAGGTCCGCCAGGACGCCACCGGTGAGGTCGCCTACGAACTCGTCGACCCCGGCGCGCTGGCCACGATCCCGCCGCCCAGCCCCGGCGACGTCTTCTTCGACATGGAAGGCGACCCGTACGCGATCGGCGGCACCGGCCTCGAGTACTTGTTCGGCGCGGTCGCCGACAGCACGTTCACCCCGTTCTGGGCGCACACCCGGACCGCCGAGCGGCACGCGTTCGAGCGGTTCGTCGACTTCGCCACCGGCAGGCTCGCCGAGCACCCGGACGCGCACATCTACCACTACGCGCCGTACGAGTCGTCCGCGCTCAAGCGGTTGGCCGCCCTGCACGGCACCCGTGAGGACGCCGTCGACACGTTGCTGCGCCGGGGCTCGCTGATCGACCTCTATGCGGTGGTACGCAAGGCGTTGCGCGTCTCACAGCGCTCGTACTCCATCAAGGCGCTCGAACCGCTCTACATGCCCGACGCCCGCGAGGGCGAGGTCAAGACGGCGGTGTCGAGCATCGAGGCGTACGAGGACTACCTGACGCTCACCACCGCGGGCGAGGTCGAGCGCGCGGCGGAGGTGTTGCAGGGCATCGCGGACTACAACGAGTACGACTGCGTCTCCACCCAGCGGCTGTTCGAGTTCCTGCACGAGATCCGGGCCAGGGAAGGCATCGAGTCCGTCGTCGAGGTGTACGAGTCCGAATTGGACGCCGGCCTGCGCGACGTCGAGGACGACGAACGCGCCAGGAAGGCCAGGGAACTGGCCGACCTCGTCGACACGCTGATCGAGGGACTCCCCGACGACCCGGCCGAGTTCACCCCCGACGAGCGGGCCAGGGCGCTGCTGGCCGCCTCGGTCGGCTACTACCGGCGCGAGTCCAACCCCGCGTGGTGGGAGTACTTCCGCCAACTCGCCGCACCGGTGCACGACCTGGAATCCGACTCGACCTGCACCGTGCCGGTCCGGGTGGAGACGGGGGAGTGGGAGCCGCCGAAACGGCGCAACGGCAGGCACAAGCGCGTGCTGCGCGTCGGGTGCGACCAGGACCAGCCGCACCCGTTCGGTGTCGGCGACCAGGTCCGGCTGCGGTACGGCGCCGAGAGCCACGACGGGAAGATCACCGAGGCGACGGCCGACCGCCTCGTCATCGACGAGAGCCGGGGCGCGGACAAGATCGGCCCGGGATCGCTGCAGGCCGTGCTGCCGGGCGAACCGGTGCGGCCCGCGCCCAAGGACGAGGCGGTCGTCGACCTCGCCAGGCAGGTGGCCGACACCCTCCCGGCGCTCCCCGGGCACCCCGGCATCGACCTGTTGCGCCGCACCCCACCCCGGTTGCGCACCGGTGCGACCCTGCCCGCACCGGGCGCGGACCTGGTGCACACGGTCATCGAGACCGTCGACGCGCTGGATGGATCGACCCTCGCGGTGCAAGGACCGCCCGGCGCGGGTAAGACGTACCTCGCGGGCAGGCTCATCGCGCACCTGGTCCGCTCCGGTCGCACCGTTGGCGTCACCTCGACCAGCCACAAGGCGGTGGAGAACGTGCTCACCGCCGCCCTGTCCGCCGCGCCGGACCTCCCGGTCGCCAAACGGCCACGGGGGACCGCCCCGGCTCCGGACGCCGCCTGGGAACAGCCGAAGAACTTCGCCGCGTTGGCCGGGTGGCGCCGTGAGCACGACACCGGCCACCTGGTCGGCGGCACCGCCTGGAACTTCGCCAACAAAGCGCTGCGCGAGGAGCCGTTCGACGTGCTGGTTGTCGACGAGGCAGGCCAGTTCGCGCTGGCCGACGCGCTCGCGGTGTCCACCTGCGCCCGCAACCTCGTGCTGCTCGGCGACCCCCGGCAGCTGCCGCAGGTGGTCCAGGGCACCCACCCGGCCGGTGCCGAGGCGTCCGCGCTGGGGCACCTGCTCGACACCGCCGACATCATCCCGCCCGACCTGGGGTTCTTCCTCGACCAGACCCGCCGCATGCACCCCGCCGTGTGCGCGCCGGTGTCGCGGCTGTCCTACGCGGGCAGGCTGCACGCGCACCCGAGCGCCGCCGAGCGGTCCATCGAGGGCGTCCCCGCCGGGCTGCACCTGGTCGAGGTCCAGCACCAGGGCAACACGACGCGGTCAACCGAGGAAGCCGCCGCCATCGTCGACATCGTCACCACCCTGCACGGCCGCGCTTTCCGCGACGGCGAGGACGCGCGCCCGATCACCGACCGCGACATCCTGGTCGTCGCCCCGTACAACCTGCAGGCCAGGGTGGTCACCCGAGCACTGGCCGCTGCGGGCCACGGCGACGTCCGGGTCGGCACGGTCGACCGCTTCCAGGGCCAGGAAGCCCCGGTCGTCATCGCCACCATGACCTCGTCCTCGGCCGCCGACCTGCCCCGCGGCCTCGACTTCCTGCTCTCCCGCAACCGCCTCAACGTCGCCCTGTCCCGCGCCCAGACCCTGGCCGTCCTGGTCTGCTCCCCGCACCTGGTCACCGCCGACATCCGCACCACCGTCCAGATGCGCCTCGTCTCCGGCATGATCGGCCTCCTCGACGACGCCACCCCCTGGCAGGGCGCGCGTTAGGGGCGGCGGGCGTTGGCGCAGGCAGTGGTCCTGGTCTGGAGGAACAGGAAGACGGGTGACTCGCTGAAGGACCACGGTTGGCCGTCCGCGCGGGTGCCTAGGGCCCGGAACTGGACGACGGCCTCGTCGTGGCGGTCGTTGGCCATGAGGGCGCTGATCGCCCAGCCGCGGTCGTCGCGGGTGTCGGGGGTGTCGTCGTCGGTGGGCAGGCGGGTCAGCAGGGTGTCCAGGGCGGCGACCACGTCCTGGTCGCGCCAGCGGTCGTCGTCGTGTTCGAAGGCGGCCTGGAGCGGGAGCACGGCCAGGGTGGGCGAGGTGGCGGCGGCGGTGGCGGCGAACTCGGTCATCAGGTCGTCCGAGCCGCGCCACTTGCGGCACCAGTACTGCAGGGCCTGCACGTGGGCGTGGCGGTGCAGCGGGTCCCTGGCGAGAAGTTCGGACCACAGCGCGAGGAACTCGTCGTGCTCGTAGCTCAGGCCGCGGGCGAGGTTGATGTGCGTCCACCACGGCGTCGGGTCATCGGGGGCCACCTCCGCCGCCGTGATGGCGGCCTGCCTGGCTTCCAGGAGCACGCGGCGGAACCCGACGAACTGCTCCCGGGTGGTGTCCACGCCCCGCTGCGCGCCCCGCACCTGCCAGGCGACGATGATCAGCATCCGCGCCAGCACCACCGCGTGCCCCGGGTCCTGCGGCCGCGCCGCGCGCCACGCCGAGAGCCAGGTGTCGTCGGCCGCGGCGGCGTCGCCGAGCGCCCGCACCACGTCGGCCCTGGCCGCCCAATCACCCCAGGTCGAGGCCAGCAGTTCGGCGGCGGGCAGCCACAAGCCCCCCGCGGCCGCGGCCACCGCGTTGGCCAGCGCCTGGTCGCGGTAGACCGTGTCCGCGCTGACCTCGTCGTTGGCGGGCAGGCCCCACCTGGCCATGTTGACCTTGGGCAGCATCAGCGTGGCGACCACGTCGGCAGGCAGGTCGTCGACGCGGACGCCGCGCCTGCGTGCCTCGCGCGACGCCCGGCGCAGCAGCAGGAAGGTCTTGGGGTTCAGCAGCGAGGCCACGTCGGGTCCGATCGGTGTCAGGCGTTGATCAGCGCGGGGATCGGCTGGAAGTCGAGGTCCACACCCGCGCGGACGAGCACGGCGCGCAGGTCGGTGCTGTCGCGGTCGTCGGCGAGGGCGGCGGCGAGCAGGTCGGGTAGGTCGTTGAGTCCGGTGTCGGTGAGCCGCAGGGTCGCGTTCCCGGTCCAGTCGACGTCCCAGCGGCCGTGCCCGGCGGCGACGAGCGCCAGGTTGACCAGCAGACCCAGCGCGTCGCCCACCGATGTCCTGGCCCGCTCGCGGCGCGCGCGGGGACCGCCGGTCTGCTCGTCCTCGTCGACCGGGGCGAGGTAGAGCAGCTTGCCCGCGTCGAGTGCGTCGAGCACGGCGCGCAGGGTCGGCTGCCCGCCCCGGACCCGGCCGGCGGCCTGGGCGAGCGGCCTCGTCGCCGCGATCATGTGCTGCTGGATGACCAGGTGCCCGTAGTTGGTCCAGTCCACCCGCTTGCGCTCGTCCACGCCGTTCATGGCCAGCAGCAGCGCCCGGTCGAGCAGTGGGACCGGGTCGTCGACCAGGGCGAGCGCGGGCCGGTCCGGCCAGTCCGCCGGGGTGGGCGCGGCGATCGCCTCGATGGCCGCGACCCTGCTCAGCGTCGGCGGGTGCGAGTCGTACGGGTCGGCGTCGCCGCCGGGCGGGTCCTGCGCCCGCAGGTCCGCCAGCACGGGCGCCAACTCCGGGGTCGCGCGCAGCTCGGTGAACCGGTCGAAGATCGACCGGGGCAGGTAGCCGACGGCCCAGCCGGTGGTGATGTGGCGCTTGAGGAACCAGGTCCAGCTGAAGTCGACCACGTGCAGCTCGCGCAGCGCGCTCGCCGCGGCAGCGGAACCCGCGATCCTGGCCGACACCGCGTCCGCGGCCAGTTCCTGGCGGCGGCAGATCGCACTGGACAGTCGCATGTAGACCTTGGCGTAGCTCGCGAACACGCCTGCGAGCGCGCCCTGCAGGTCGCTCGCGCCGCTCATCCCGGTCACCACCCGCCTGAGCGCGTCCCGGCCGGTGACGACCACTCCGGACAGTCGGGTGTCGCGGTTGGCGTAGTGCCCCAGCTCGTGCGCGAGCACCGATGCCATCTGCTGTTCACTCAACCCCGCCAGCAGCGGCGCCCCCACGTACAGCCTGCGGGAGGTCACGACCAGCCCGAGCAGCCGCGTGTTCTCCACCACCGCCGCGTTCACCGCCGCGACCACTCGGATCTCGTCCGGCGGCCGCGTGCCGACCCGGCTCGCCAACTCGGTGACCAGCGCCCACAAGCGCGGCTGCTGGCTCGGGGTGATCGCCACCCCGTCGACGATGTCGTCGCGGCGCCGCTCGATGGACACCAGCGCGACCAGGATCGCGAACACCGCGGGCACGACGAAGAACGCCAGCTTCAGCCCGAGGACCGGCGACTCGCGCAGCGCCACCACTTCCAGCACGACCAGTCCACCCGCGACTCCGAGCGCGAGCAGGTAGAAACCGGCCAACATCGCCACTGCCAGGGCAGCGCGCAACCCCACGAACATCGTTCTTGCACCTTCCCCAGTAGCCGACCCCCCGATGCGGCAGGAGGAGTGTGCACCACCAACTCCTCTTCTGCCAACACCGGGGACCGGGTGGGGGAAAGGTCAACTGTCCCTTATGAACGTGTGCGGAACCCAAGGCGTCGACAGGATGGAGCCGTCCCCGAACTCGACTCGTACCACGGTGTGAAACGGCACACTCCGCCCCGCGGTCGCCTTCCACCACCGCGCGACCCGGCCGCGGTCGACCTCCCACAGGGACACGACGACGTCCCGGAAGACCCACTTGTCCTGTTTGGTCCAGTCGTCCAGCGCTGAGGTGACCCGCTTCAGCACGCTCTTCTCCCGGGTCTCCGCTGCGAGGCGCGCGCGGGTGGCGGCGAGGAGCCGGTCGGGGAACACCACGGCGAACCGCCGGTCGGTGATGGCGATGCTGGCCTGACCGGAGCAGGCCGCGAGGTGGTCGGCGGCCACCACCGCGTCGTCGCCGTCCTGCTCCGCCTCCGCCCACCACCCGAGGCCGGGCTCCTCGATCCAGTCGTCGCCCTGCAGGTCGGGCGCGTGCACCGACAGCGTCGGGTAGTCGATCGCGATCGGCACCGGCTCCGGACCGCCAGGGGCGGGCGGGTGCGGCACCCGCACCTGATCGCCGACGCGGGACCCGATGTCGAGGCCCTTGGGGGATATCCCCAGCAGCAGGCGTTCCCCCGGCAGGCACCAGTCCCGTTCCAGGTCCTTGCGCACGCTCATCCGACCACGCCGTTCGTCAGGGCGGCCAGTCGCCGGTAGGGGGCTTCGTCGTCGTCCCGTGTGAACCGGAAGTCCAACTGGGATCCGTCGTCGAGTGTCATGCGCAGGCACGGCGTGCTGGCGATCACCCCAGCTGACGTCTTGGCCGCCTCGAAGCCCCGGATGTGCGCACGGGGAACGGTGAACAGCGGGTCGATCCGGTCCACAAAGGTCTGGGGCCGCCGCGTCACCGGCCCCGCGATGACCTGTTTGACAGAGGTGAGGAACCCGACCGGTGGCGGCTCAGGTTCGGGTTCCGGTGTGACCACTTTCCCCGCGTGCAATCCCGTGCCGGTCAACGCCCACAACACCCAGTCGTCCGGCACGGCCTCGAACAACGACCACGCCCGGCCCCGCCCCGGCTCACTGCGCAGGATGAGTCCCGCCGCCACCTTGACGGGTCCCTTGCTGGACCCGCCGCCAGTGCCCTCGGCGAACGAGTCGAACACCTCGTCGACCACATCGGCGACCACACCGGAGATCCATCGCCCCGGATCGCGGGGGTCGGGGTTGCGCGCTTTCGCGTCGTACCCGCGCCTGATGGTGGTGCCTGCCCAGAGCAGGTGCTCGTCCGGGAGCCAGACCCGGGCGTGGATGGCGAACCCCGCGGTTCTCCGATGGGTCATGGCAGTCCTCTCCGCGACCGCTAGTCGACCGTGAAGCCGCGGTCCTCGGCGGCCCTGCGCTCGTCCGATGTGGACGGATCTTCGACGTGGTCCTCCGCGCGTTTGAGGCCCCATTCGACGGCGGCGCCGGGGACGTTCTCCAGGACGCCGTGCATCGTGACCCTGCCGATGTCGGTGGTGCCGCTGAGCCCGAGGTAGCCGAGGCTCGTGGTGACCACGCGCTGCGCGAGTGCCTTCTCCCCGGACAGTGCGACGGGCTTTCCGTCCGCGCCGCGGATGACCTCGCCCATCTCGGTGAAGGTGCGCTTGCCGATGATGTTGTTCGGTGTCGTCGTCGCGAGGTCGTCGGTGTGGTTGCGGAGGTAGCCGAGCGCGGGGTTCGCCCGGTCCAGCTTGCGGCCGATGATGTCACCGGCCCAGGGGATGTCGGTGACCTTGCCGACCTTCTTGAGCGCCGCTTCGACGATCTTGTTCGACCTGATCCGCACGAGGGCGTCCTCGAGGTGGGTGATCAGCGGCTTGAGCCGGTGCAGGTGATCGGCGACCTTGGTGCCGAGCCGGGTCTTGGTGACGGCGACCTGCGCGGCGGTCAGCCCCGTCTGCACCGCGATCGAGGAGCCCGCGGTGATCCAGGACGCCGCCAGCGCGGCCAGCCACTCGACGATCAGCCCGAGCACGAACTCCTCGATGATGTCGATGACGACCTGGACGAACGTGTCGAAGATGTCGGCCGCGGTCTCCAGGACGGTCGTCAGCGTGGCGATGTCACCGCCGAGCGCGCGGGCACCTTCGGCGAACTCGGCCATCTCGGCGCGGAACGCGTCACCGGCCTCGCCCTGCCAGCCGGACGAGGTGGCCGCCGCGCGCTCCTGCTCGCGCACGGCGACCTGCTCCAGCCAGTCGCTGACCTTCTCCCAGCCCTTGGCGGTGCTGCGCATCTGCTCCGGGTCGCCGACCGCGGGCTCCAGGACGAACTCGACCAGCGGGCTGATCGCCAGCGAGATCAGGAACCCCAGACCGTTGTCGACGAGTGCCTGGCCGGGGCTCGCGATCGCGGCCAACTGCTCCATGCGCGCGTTGACGAGCGCGAAGCCCGCCTCGGCCGGGCTGCCCGCGTCCTGGAGCTTGTCGCCCGCGTCGGCCCACGTGCTGCCGCGGTTGCCGACCTGGTCGAGGTAGTCGTCCCGGTTGGCGTCACCCGCGCTGTTGAGATCGCCGAAGGAGCCGACGCCTTGCCCCGCTGACCTGAGGCCGGACGCGTTGTCGGTGTCGGTCGCCCCGTAGGCCGCCGCGGACTCGTCGAGCGCTTCCGCGATCTGCGTGAGGTAAGCCGACGCCTTGCCCGCCATGTCCTGGCACTCGCTCAGCGACGTGAAGTAGGTGGCGGCCATCGGCCTGCCCAGCGGGCCGAAGCACTCGTCGTGCACCCGCGCCTGTTCCAGCAACCGGGCGAGGCCGGTGAAGTTCTCCGCCTGGCCGCGTGAACCGACCGCGTGTGCGCGGAGGGTGTCGCCCGCGATGTTCATGCCGGTCATGAGCGGTCCCGGTAGATGCTCTCGTCGGTGAAGTCGCCGTCGTCGTCCGGTGGGGCCTGGGTACGCGGCCTGCGGGTAGGCGCCACCGGCATGGTGGACGGGGGCGCTGGGAGGGCGGAAAGTGGTGGCGGGGCGGTGGGGCCGAGGGGTTCCACGGCGGGGGACTGGGCGCGGAAGGCCGCTTGGAAGCGGTCGTACTGGGCGTCACCGACCAGGGGGCGGACGGTGTCCGCCATCCGGGCGGCGGCTTCCTGCTGGGCGGCGCGGATGGTGGCGAGGATGTCCTGGGTGAGCTGGGTGTGCGACCGGTTCATCGCCGCAGGTGCCAACTGGAGCCCGAGGACCGCGCCGGACGGGGCGACGGTGACGGTCACGGATCCGTCTGTGCTGCGGGCGCTGCCCTTGAGCTGCGCGATGCTGTCCTTGAGCCGTGCCGCGTTCGCCGCCTGCTCGGCGAAGCGCCGCTGTGTCTCGTCGTACCTGGCCTGGTCCACGGTTGCCGCCCCCAATCAGGCCGCGATGCTAGTGGCCGGGAAACCCGGTGGTGGGCGGTTTCGGGGAAGATCATCAGCTTCGTGTGGCGATGCTCACCTGCCCGTAACGTCCACAGTGGACTAGTCGCGGTCGGCGGGCCGCGCTGGTGCGACCCGGGGCCCGGGTCGGGGTCGTGGCTGACCGGAACGTCGTACGGTATGCTGTATCGCACGACTGGGGAGGCGTGGTTGTGGAGTTGGTGTTCGAACGGGGTGACCCGGCGCGGGCGGGGGCGTTCCTGATCTACGGGAGTGGACGCCTGCCCGAACTCGGTGCACCCGCCGAGGTCGTCATGGCGTTGCCGGACGAGACGGGCGCGATTGTTGCCCGGGCCGTGTCGGTGCGGCGGGTGCCGGTTGGTGCGATGGTGCCGGTTCTGTTGGGCGACCAGACCGGAGCCTCGCCTTCCGTTGCGTTCTATGGCGCGATCGTGCGCAACGCGCTGCACCTGATCGCACGCGGTCGGTTGTTGCCCGGCGTCTCGCCCGGTGGTGTCGACGCGTGGCGGGTCGGTCCGTACGACGTGGCTGACGTCGAACGGGTGCGCGCCTTGGCATCGGCGATGCCCGCCGCCGCCAGAGCGGTCCCGGCTGCGGAGGGCAGGCTGCCGGACGCGCGGGAGTTGGTGAGGGCGGTGTACGACGCCGTCGCGGACACGATGCCCCGTACGCCGGGTGCGTCCTGGCTGACCGGTGACCCCCGGTTCGCCGACCTGGGGACCTCGGCCGACCACACCCAGGACGCCATCGACCTGGGGGAGTGGGCCAGGCAGGTCGCGGCCGGGGTCGATGTCGGGCTGCGGGTGGCGTTGCGCCTGGAGAGCAGGGGCGACCCGGCCAGGTTCACCGCCGTCGTGCGGCTGCGGGACCTGGCCGACCCGACCAGGATCACCGACGCCGAGGCCCTGTGGACCGGCGCGGAGACCGGGTTCGGCGAGCGCGCCACCTTCGAGGCCATGGTCGCCGTGCGCCGGGCGGCCGCGGTCTGGTCCCCGCTGGAGAGCCTGCTGGCCGACGCCGAACCGACCGAGTTGGACCTGGTCGACGCCGACGTGGCCGACCTCCTCGACGGCGCGGAGACCCGGCTCGCCGAGGCCGGGGTGGCGATCGAGTGGCCGGACGAGGTGTCCCGCGACCTCGGGGCCAGGATCGTCGTCCACGCCCCGGGCGCCCGTCCGGACAACGTTGCCGCGCACCTCCGCGACTCACCACCGTTGCCGACACGCTGGCAGTTGCTGCTCGCAGGCATTCCGTTGACGGACACCGAGACAGCTGCCGTCGCATCGTTGCGGCCCATCGTTGCGCTGCGCGGCCAGTCGGCGCTGGTCCCGCCCGACCTCGCGCGCAAAGCCAGCGAACCCAACCTCCCCCCGCTCCCCGCTTTCGCCGGGTTCACCGCCGCCGTGATCGGCAGTGCCGAGATCGCGGGCACGCTGGTCGAGACCGTCGCCGACGGCTGGCTCGGCGACGTCGTCGCTCTGGTCACCGACGCTGAGGGCGGCCCGGAACCCCTGGTCAGCCCACCCGGGCTCAAGGCGTCCCTGCGCGACTACCAGTCCCGGGGCGTCCGCTGGCTGCACCGGATGACCACGCTCGGGTTCGGCGGCTGCCTGGCCGACGACATGGGCCTGGGCAAGACCATCACGCTGATCGCCCTGCACCTTGCGCGCGCCGCGACCGAGCCGACGCTGGTGGTCTGCCCCGCATCGTTGCTCGGCAACTGGGAGAACGAGATCACCAGGTTCGCCCCGGGAACACCGGTGCGCCGCTTCCACGGCGAGTCCCGCTCCCTTGCCGATGTCGAGGGCGTCGTGCTCACCACCTACGCGACGATGCGCGTCGACGCCGCCGCGCTCGCCGGGGTGCGCTGGGGGCTGGTGGTCGCCGACGAGGCGCAGAACGTGAAGAACCGGCTCAGCGACACGGCCAAGGCACTGCGCGCCATCCCCGCCGCGACCAGGGTCGCCCTCACCGGCACCCCCGTGGAGAACAGCCTCGTCGACCTGTGGGCGCTGCTCGACTGGACGACCCCCGGCCTGCTCGGGACCGCGAGCGCGTTCCGCTCCACCTGGGGCCGCGCCATCGAGGTCGACCGGGACAACCGCGTGGCGGGCCGGTTCGGCGCGTTGGTCCGCCCGTTCGTGCTGCGCAGGCGCAAGAGCGACCCCGGCATCGCCGCCGAGCTGCCGCCCAAGATCGAGACCGACCACCCGGTGTCGCTGACCGACGAGCAAGCGGTGCTCTACCAGCGCGTGGTCGATGAGGTGATGGCCGAGATCCGGGCCAGCGAGACCCCCATCGCCCGGCGCGGGCTGGTGCTCAAGCTGCTCGTCGCGCTCAAGCAGGTCTGCAACCATCCCGCGCACTACCTCAGGGAGACCGGCACTCCGGCCCGGTCCCGCTCCGAGAAGCTCCAGTTGCTCGACGAGTTGGTCAGCACCATTGCGGCTGAGGGCGGCGCGGTGCTGGTGTTCACCCAGTACGTCAGGCTGGCGCGACTGCTCGAACTGCACTTCGCGGCGATGAGCGTGCCGACCCTGCTGCTGCACGGCGGCACACCGGTGCGCGCGAGAGAGGAGATGGTGCGCCGGTTCCAGGCTGGGGACGCACCGGTGTTCCTGCTCTCGCTCAAGGCCGCGGGCACCGGCCTGACGCTGACCAGGGCCGACCACGTCGTGCACTTCGACCGGTGGTGGAATCCCGCCGTCGAAGCCCAGGCCACCGACCGCGCGCACCGCATCGGCCAGACGAAGTCCGTGCAGGTCCACCGGTTCACCACCGCGGGGACGCTGGAAGAGCGCGTCGCCACCCTGCTGGAGTCCAAAAAGGAGCTCGCGGACGCGGTGCTGGGCGGCGGGGAGGCCGCGCTCAGCGAACTGAGCGACGCCGAGCTGCTCCGCCTCGTCTCCCTGGGGAGCACGCAGTGAACGACGACGACGAGTACCTCGCTGCCCTGTTCGCCGACGAGGACGACGACGAGGTCGACGAGGACGAGACCCCGGTGCACGCGGTCACCTTCCCCGCGTTCGAGCCGCATCGGCGTTACGGCAAGAAGTTCGCCGACACCTGGTGGGGCAACGCGTGGACGGAGTCCATGGAGGACACCGCCCTCGACCGCGAACAACTGCGCCGCGGCCGCGCGCACGCCCTCGCCGGGTACGTCGGTCCGATCACGGTCAGCCAGGGGCGCGTCTCGGCGACCGTGCACGACGGCGACCACACGCACCCGTTCACCACCGTGGTCCGGGTCGCCGAGCTGACCGAGGTGGGATGGGACCGCTTCCTGGACCAGACCGCGCGCCGCGCCGGGCACGTCGCCGCCCTGCTCGACCGCGACATGCCGCGTGAGCTGGTCAGTGCGGCGGCCGACGCGGGAGTGCGGCTGCTGCCCGACTTCGACGACCTGGAGCCGGAGTGCACGTGTCCTGAGTGGAACAGCCCGTGCGGGCATGCCGCCGCGTTGGCCTACCAGGTGTCCTGGCTGCTCGACCGCGACCCGTTCGTGCTGCTGCTCGTGCGCGGCCGGGACGAGACCGACCTCATGGCGCAACTGCACCGGCGCAACTCCCGGGCAGGGGCGGCGCGGGCGGCAACGGTGCCGGTCGGGGTCTGCGCGGTCGAGGCATGGGCTGCTGAACCGGCATCGTTGCCCGAACCGCCGGGTCCGTTGCTCGCCCCCGCTCGGCCGTTGGCGCCGTTGCTGGCAGACGTCGAGATGGTGTCGCCGGTCGTCGACGACGCCCTCGTGGTGCTCGCCGCGGACGCCGCCTGCCGCGCGGCGGACCTGCTCGCGGGTGGGGCATGGGAGGTTGCCGATCACTGGTCGGACGCGGTCCGGCTCGCTGCCCGCGCCCGGGACGTGCTCGACGAGGCGGCCGCTGCGGCATTGGTCGAATCCGCCGCGGCGGCTTCGGGTAGGCCGGACGAGTTCACGGCAGCGGTATCGTATTCAGTACGACAGTAGGGTGTGCGCAGCATGGCCAGAGACCGCGGCAAGCCAGCCGACCCCACCCGCAGCCTCGCGCTGCTGTGGCGGACCAGGGAACCCGCGTCCCGCGACGGGCGCGCGGACCTGAGCGTCGACAAGATCGTCCGGGTGGCGACGGGGGTCGCCGACACCGAGGGCGTCGCCGCGCTGACCATGCGCCGGGTGAGCGAGGCGCTCGGCGTGGGCACCATGTCGACCTACACCTACGTCCAGGGCAAGCCGGAACTGCTCGACCTCATGGTCGACACCGCCTACGGCGAACTGGCCGCGCTCGACCCGTCCGGTACCTGGCGCGACCGGCTCGACCGGGTGGCGATGGCCAACTGGGCGCTGTACCTGGCGCACCCGTGGCTCGCGCACGTCGAGACCAGCAGGCCGGTGCTCGGGCCCAACGCCATCGCCAAGTACGAGCGCGAGCTGACCGCGCTGGCGGGCACCGGCCTCGACGACGTCGAGCTGGACTCGGTGCTGGCGCTGGTGCTCGGGCACGTCCGCACCGCGGCCCGCGCCTCGGTCGAGGCCGAGGACCTGCGCCGCGACACCGGGCTGACCGACGAGCAGTGGTGGCGGATCCAGGCGCCGTGGCTGGCCAGGCACACCACGGCGGACGAGCACCCCACCGCGAGCCGCGTCGGGACCGCCGCCGGTACCGAGCACCGCGCGGCGTCCAGCCCCGAGCACATCCTGCGGTTCGGGCTGGACCGGCTGCTCGACGGCATCGCGGTGCTGGTCGACGGCCGCTGATCACTGTGTCCTGCCCCTCACCGGGAATAACCGGGCGGCCCGCGGGCGCTGAACGGGGGAAACGGTGGATCGACTGGGAGGTACGCGGTGGCGGTGGACCCGGAGGAGCTGTTCGAGGTCGACTCGGACGTCCCGGACCTGGCCGGGAGCGTGCTGCTGCACCACTTCAGCGGGTTCGTCGACGCGGGCGCGGCCGGGTCGACCCTGGTCGAGCACCTGCTGGAGCTGCACGAGCACCGGGTGATCGCGCGCTTCGACATCGACGACCTGATCGACTACCGCGCCCGGCGCCCGGTGATGACCTACGACACCGACCGCTGGGAGGACTACGACACCCCCGAACTGGTCGTCCACCTGCTGCACGACGCCACCGGCACCCCGTTCCTGCTGCTCACCGGCCCCGAGCCGGACCGGCGCTGGGAGGCCGTCGTCGTCGCGGTCCAGGCGCTGATCGAGCGGTGGGGCGTGCGGCTGGCCGTCGGCGCGCACGGCATCCCGATGGGGGTCCCGCACACCCGCGACCTGACCGTCATCTCGCACGCGACCAGGCCGGAACTGGTGACCGAGAAGTCCCCGTTCAACCGCGTCCAGGTCCCGGGCAACCTCTCGGCGCTGCTGGAGTTCCGACTGGGCCAGGCGGGCCACGACGCCATGGGCTTCGCCGCCTACGTCCCGCACTACCTCGCGCAGAGCACCTACCCGACCGCCGCGCTGAGCCTGCTCGAGTCGGTCATCTCCGCCACCGACCTGGTCATCCGCACCGACGGCCTGCGCGAGACCGCCCGCCGCGCCGACACCGAGATCGCCCGCCAGGTAGCCGAGTCCACCGAGGTCAGCGAGGTCGTCGCCGCCCTGGAACGCCAGTACGACGCCTACGCCGAAAACACCCAGAGCCTCCTCATCCCCGACGGCGACCCCCTCCCCAGCGCCGACGAACTCGGCGCCGAACTCGAACGCTTCCTCGCCGAACAACCCCGCGACCAGTAGCTCCTCAGCCGACGGCACCCCGACGCTCAGTGGACGGACTCGCTGGCAGTCGGGTCGCCGGCACGAGCGCGGGTGGCCAGAAGGGACACGCCTGCGGAGGGCGTCAGTGCCATGATCGCCGACAGTCGGTGGGTGCTCGCTGCTGCTCAAGGCCGAAGATGTCGCGATCGCACCAGGTGCCTCGGCGACTGGGACGACGGCCGAGCGGTGGAGAACGGTCGTCGGAACGAGCCGCGGGCCTCGACGGTGAAGCTGGTCGCTAGCTGAGCGCCGCGACCACGCGCCCGCGATCACCTCGCGCCTGGCTCAAGCGGTGCCGGGGGTTCACGATCGGTCGCTGCGTTGGCGGCCGGGGCGCTGAACGGCTTGTCCGCTCGATGGTGGTTCTGGGCTGGGTGCGGCGCGGGTGGCCAGGAGCGACGCACCCGCCGCGGCCAAGGCTAGGGCGCTGAAGGCGGCGGTGATCACGGTGAAGGCGGTGGTGGCCTGGGATGGGGTTTGGGCCAGCGACAGGTACGCGGTTCCGGCGGCGGCCACGCCGATGGCGCCCCAGAGTTGGGCGTTGGTGCTGATGAGGCCGCTGAGGTCGGGGGCGTGGTCGGTGGGGGTGGCGGTGGTCAGGTGGGTGATGAGGGCGGCGGAGCTCAGGCCGAGGCCGAAGCCGCCGATGGCCAGGACGCCCAGGAGGACGGGGCCGGAGGCGTGGCCGGTCGCCGCGGTGAGGGTGGTGGCGAGGTAGCCGAGGGCGAGGATCGCGCAGCCCAGGGCGGGCATCAGGTGGGACAGCCGGGAAGGCAGCCGCGGCAGCAGGGGCCCCGCGATGCCGAAAGCGGCTACCCAGGTCACCAAGGCGAAACCCGAGTACGCGGGACTCAGCCCGAGCCCCCGCTGCAAGTACACCGCCAGCACGAACAACAGCGCCAGGTACGTCAACGTGCTGGCACCGTGCGCGATCAGTCCCCACCGGACCGCGGGCCGCCGGACCAGCGACAGGTTGACCAGCGGGTTCGCCGTCCGCCGCTGCGTCGCCACGAACCAGCCCAGCACGGGGACGCTCGCCGCCAGCGACACCCAGGTCCACAGTGGCCACCCCGCTTCGCGCCCGAACACCAGCGGTACCACCGCGAGCAGCAACGCCAGGGACAGCACCGCCACCCCGCGCAGGTCGAGCGGTTCACGGCGCCGGGCCCCGTCATCGCGCGGCAGGTACCGGAAGCCTGCCGCGAGCAGCACGGCGCCGAGCGGCACGTTGATCAGGAAGATCGGCCGCCACCCCGTGCCGAACAGGTCCGCCGACACCAACACCCCACCCAGCAGCTGCCCCAGCACCGCGCCACCGGACAGAGCCAGGCTGTAGTAACCGATCGCCGCCGTGCGGGCCGTGCCGGAGAAAGTCAGCTGGATGCCGCTGAGCACCTGCGGCACCATCAGCGCCGCCGCCGCGCCCTGGGCGACCCTGGCCGCGATCAGCCACCCGGTCCCCGGAGCCAGCCCGCACGCCAGGGACGCCAGCACGAACCCGACCAGTCCACAGAGGAACAGCCGCCGGTAGCCGTGGATCGCGCCCAGCCGCGCGCCGGTGATCAGCAGCACCGCGTACGCCAGGATGTAGCCGGACACCACCAGTTCCAGCTCGCCGTCGCCCGCGCGCAGGGTGTGCTGGATCGACGGCGCGGCCGTGTTGACGATCGCCAGGTCCACGTTGACCATCAGCTGGCCGCTGAGCAGCACCACCAGCGGCCAGCGCGTGCCATCGGGCAGACCGCTCACGGACGCGCGCCCACCGACGGCGGCCAGGTCATCCCCACGAAGTCCGCCACCACCAGGTCCGCGGCGGCGAGCTGCTCGTGCGGCCGGGTCGTGGTCACCGCGACGCACACCGCGCCCGCCGCCTTGGCCGCGGCCACCCCCGCGGGGGCGTCCTCGAACACCACCACGTCCTCCGCTGACACCCCGAGCCGGGTGCACGCGGTCAGGAACCCCTCGGGGTGCGGCTTGCCCTCGGTCACGTCCTCGGCCGCGACCACCACCGCGAAGAACTCGCCCAACCCCAGCTCGGCCAACAGCCCGTGCACGTCCGCGCGCCGACCCGACGACACGATCGCCGCGGGCACCCCGGCCGCGTGCACCGCCCGAACGAGCTCCGGCGCCCCCGGGACCGCCACCGCGCTCGGCACGTCCGCCACGGCCCAATACCCCATGGCCTCGTCGAACAGCCCGTCGACGGTGGTGTCGGCCGGGAACAGGTGCGTCCGCTCGGCCAGCACGTCCTGGCCCCGCCGACCGGAGAACGTCTTGAGCTCCACGTCGTCGAGCGCCAGCCCGTAGGTCCGGAACAGCTTGCGCCACGCCCACCTGCTGCGCGGCTCGCTGTCGGCGAGCGTGCCGTCCATGTCGAACAGGGCGGCCTTGAACGCGAGGGTCATCCGCGGTTCTCCAATGCGAGGTACGTGTCCTGCCAGGGTGCGACCCGCTCGAACGCCGCGCTCGCCGCGGCCACCGCCACGTCGTTGCCGCGCCTGGCCGCGATCTGCAACCCGACCGGCACCCCATTGCTCGCCACGCCCGCTGGCACGCTGGCCGCCGGGCTGCCGATGAAGTTGTACGGGCTGGTCATCGACCACCCCACCTGCGCGTCGACCGGCTGACCGGCCACAGTGGACGGACCTTTGGTGGTGCGGGTCGCGTCGTTGGCGATGCCGGTCACGCAGTTGACCGGGCTGACGATCAGGTCGTACTGGTCGAACAGGTCCTCGAAGGCGTCCAGGACCCGGGTGCGCGCGATGTCGTCCATCTTCGTGTCCACCGCCGAGGGCAGCGCGCCCAGTTCGGCGCTCTCGATGAACTCCGGCGAGATCCGGTCCCGCCACTCGCCCAGCAGGTCGAGCCCGAGCCGCCGCGAGTACTCGACGGACTCCGCGTGCGCCACCTTCAGGTACCGGCGCCACACCGCGGTCAACTCGTCGTAGGGCAGCGGAAGGCTGAACTCGACCTCGTCGACCTGCGCCCCCGCCTGCTTGAACGCGGGCACCGCCGCGCGGACGACGGCCTCCACCTCCGACTCGACCGGGTACCCGCCGAGCGTGGGCAGGTACGCGACGCGCACCCCGTCCAGCGACTCGTCGAGGTGGTCGCCGACCCGGTCCGGCACCGGGAACGAGTACGGGTCCCGCGGGTGCGGCCCGGACATCAGGTCCAGCACCAGCGCCGAGTCCTCGACCGTGCGGGTCAGCGCGCCGAAGCACACCATCGGGTTGAGCCTGCGGAACGCGTTGGGCCGCGCGGGAACCGCGACCCGGCCGAACGTGCTCATCAGCGTGTACACCCCGCAGAACGAGGCGGGCACCCGCAACGACCCACCCGCGTCGGACCCCTGCGCGATGGGCACCATGCCCGCCGCGACCGCGGCCGCGCTGCCACCGGAGGACCCGCCCGCGTTCATCGCCAGGTTGAACGGCGTGCTGGTCGGCCCGAACAGGCTGCTGTCCGTGGTCGCCTTGTGCCCGAACTCCGGGGTGTTCGTCTTGCCGACCACGATCGCCCCGGCCCGCACCAACCGCGCCACGCACTCGACAGTCTCCGTCGGCACCAGGTCGGCGTACACCGCCGAACCCCTGGTCATCCGCACCCCGGCCACCGGGTCCAGGTCTTTCACCCCGATCGGCACCCCGTGCAGCGGCCCCAGCGGCGAACCGGACACCACCGCCCGCTCCGCCTCCTGGGCGGCGTCGAGCGCGGCCTCCGGGCACAGCGTGACGAACGCGTTCACCTCCGGGTCCAGCCGCTCGATCCGCTCCAGACTGCTCTTGACCACTTCCACCGGCGACACTTCCCGGCGCCTGATCATGTCCGCCAGCCTGGTGGCCGACAACTGGCTGAAGTTGTCCATACCTTCCAGAACACCGCCCGTACTCGTCGCGTTGCAGCCCGTTCTCGAACTGCTCTTCCTCGATCGGGTGAAAACTAGATCGCCGTGCCTTCACGCCCCACGTGCTCGACAGCCGCCCTTCCACACCAACCTGCTCGATGGGGCGAACTCGTACTGCGCGGAGTGGCACCCATTCACTCCACAGTGGACCGACCGCACCCCCGATCGCCGATGACCTCCAGTCCCGCCTCCGCCTTGCGCACCGCCGCCTCATCCGCCAGCACCTGCTCCGGATCATCGTGCGCCAGCACCACGAACCCCACGTCGAACGTGGCGAACAGGTCGTCGGTCACCTCGATCCGGTCCCCGGCGCGCACGGTGATCACCGACTCGTGGTGCGAGGCCAACTCCGGGATGGCCGCGAGCGAGTCGGTCCCGCGCACCACCCCCGCGGTGCGGCTCATCAGGAACACCACCCGCATGTGCTTGCGCAGCGCGTACCCCTCCGGCACCTCGCCCTGCCCGGTGAAGTGCCGGACCGCGCGGTCGACCTGGCTGTCCCCGGTGGCGACCCGGCAGTACCGGGGGTGCCCGCCGCCGTGCGGCCGGATCCCGACCTCGACCAGCCGCGGTCCGTGGTCGGTGAGGATCAGTTCGACGTGCGCGGTGCCGTAGCGCAGTCCCACCGCGTCGAGCACGTGCTTGGCGTGCTCGGTGAGCACCGGCACCACCGGGTCGTCCGGCGCCAGCCACGCCAGGCTCTCGTACACCGCCATGTGCCGCCCGTTGTCGACTTTGCCGTAGCGGCACACGTCGGCGACGGTGTGGTCGCCGCCGTGGCTGAACAGGTCGACCACGTACTCCGTGCCGACCGCGTGCTGCTGCACCAACACCTGGTCGTTCACCAGCCCGAGCCGGTTGCGCTGCCCCAGTCGCGCGTCGAACACCTCCCGCCACCCGTGCCCGCCCGCGACCTTGGTCACCCCGTCGGTTCCCGCGCTCTTGGGCGGCTTGACCACCAGGTCCTTGCCCGCGAGCCCGTACTTGGCGATCCAGGCGGTCACCTCGTCCGGATCCGCCGTGCAGACCTGCGGGATGATCGGCAACCCGGCCAGTGCCACCGCCTCGGCCATCGCGCCCTTGTGCCTGCGCGCCGGGGTCAGTTCCGGCACGTTGGCCCACTCGGGGAACACCTCGGCGGTGAGCGTGTCGGCCAGCTCGACCCCCGACTCGCACCCGGGCAGCAGGCACACCGGGTCCAGCTCGCGCAACCGCCGCTGGGTCTGACCACTGTGGACGATGATCTCGGCGTAGTCCTCCGGCCGGAACGACGCCGCGTACACCTCGGGCGGCGCGGGGCTGGACAGCAGGGCGACGACGGGGATCCCGGCCTGGTGGAAGGCGGGCGCGAACAACGCCCCCGAGGTGTACGGGTCGACGATCACCGCTGGGCGCATGGCCGCTCCTCCGGGTGGGTGCCCCCGAGATCGGGGGACAGCGGAAGGTGGGTCAGCTCGTGCGGGGTCCCCGGCGGGTGCGGGAACACCGCGGTCGCCCGGTTCCCGTTGCGCACCACGGGCACGCCCGCGGTGATCGCCCTGGTCACCGAGCTGGCCCGCTCGTGCCACGGGCACACCAGACGTGGCCGGTCCGGTTCGAACACCCCCAGGTGCAGCGGTCCGCCGCGGTGCGGGCACCGCGCGGGCAGCACGAAGGAGCCGAACCGGGACCGGGCGTAGACGTACGGGGCGCCCGCGACGCGCACGCAGTTGCCCGCGCCGCTGACCGCGAAGGTCAGGACAAGCATTTCTCGTAGTCCCCGACGGAGTGGATCTCGTAGACGCACTCGTCGGACTCGATGATGGCCCCGTGCAAGCGGTTGCCGTTGATCACCGTGCCCTCGCCAGCCTCCAGGATCTGGTGGGAGTCGAAGCCGCTGACGAACTTCATCGTGCCGGACACGATGTGGCACAGCTCGTCGCCGTTGTGGCAGTGGGTGTTCGACAGCTCGCCCCTGGGTTCCACGATGTGCGCGACCGGCGCGCTCACCCGGCCTGCGCGGATCGCGTCCCACACCGGCGCGTGCAGCTGCTTGTTGCGCGGCCCGGCGTCCATCCACGCGATCTGCCGCGCGAAGTCCTCGTCGGCGATCCCGGCGACGACCTGGAACTCCTCGAACCCGCGCACGATCTCGGGGATCACCCGTGGCCCGCAGGCGTCCACCAGCGGCAGGATGATCTTCTCGAGCGCCATCCGGCCGTGGTGGGTGTCGATGTGCACGTGCTCGGTGAAGTACCGGGTGTCCACAGTGTCCCCGAACACCGACCGCAGCAGTGCGTCGGCGCGGCGGCAGAAGTCCACCAGGGTCGTCTCGGTGTAGTAGAGGGCGCCGAGGTAGCGGAAGAACAGCTCGTGGTTCTTGCCGAGGTAGTGGAAGTAGTTGTTGGCCATCAGGCTGCTGGACAGGTAGTACTGCCAGTAGTGGTGCAGGTCGGTGCGCAGGCCCACGGAGGTCAGGGTGTCCTCGAACAGCTTGCTGTGCTTGGTGTCGTGCACCCCGTAGCCGTACTCGTCGATCACCACCTTGAACCACTCCGACTGCGCGGGGCCGTAGTAGCCGAGCACGTTGCGGATCATCGGCGACGCCTCGGACAGGAAGTCCGGGGCGTACTGGATCAGCCACATGCGCGCGGCCCGCTCGGGGTCGCTGGAGCCGCTGATCGCCCGCTCCGACAGCGACGGCTCCTGGGGCTTGTCCTCGACGGCCCGCAGGTACGCCTCCAGCGAGTCGCGGGTCCAGTCGCCCGCGACCTCGACCTCGTCGTCGAGGAAGCCGAAGGAGTGGCGCTCCAGCGCGGGTCGGATCGTCTCGCCGAGCACGCGGTTGGACGAGCTGTAGAAAGCGGTGAAGTCCGACCACTTCTGCTCGTCGGCGAGACCGGACTTGGGGAAGAACACCAGGTCGTTCTCGTAGATCGTGGTCAGGATCCGGTGCGCGGCGAGGTTCTCGTAGTCGAGGATCTCGCCGCGGCTGAGCACCCGGTCGAAGTCGAGGTGGTCCACGACCTGCGGGCGCAACTGCCTGCGGTACGGGTTGTCGTCGTTCTCCCACTCCTCGTTGTCGAGGTAGAGGGGGTTGCTGGTGTAGCGCTTGATCGCGTCCCTCAGGTCGGCGCCGCCCAGCTCGAACGGGCGGTGTGGTCCGACATCGCTCATTGGTTCTCCCCGGTTGGATCGTTGAGCCACTGCGGTTCTAGTCCACTGACGCGAAGAGCTGTGTTTCCTGCCAACGGATCTCGACGTCCACGGCGTGGTGCGCGCGGACCGCGACGGGTTCGTCGAACGGGAGGAACGCCTGCATCCAGTGTGATCCCACGTTGTCCGGCGAGTTGCGCAGCACGACCCCGGCGCCCAGGTCCATCTCGAACCAGGCCACCACCCCGTGCGCGGTGCCGTCGGTCTCCGGGTGCAACGTCGTGCGCCGCGTGCCGTCGTCCAGGTCGCCGTGCTGGACGTCGAAGTCCACCAGCGGCTCGTAGGCGCTGAGCACGCGGTGCGGCCAGGTGTTGAGCCGCACCGGGAAGTGCCCGATCGTCGCGGTGACGTTGAACGCGCTGACGTCGAAGCCCGCCGCCTCCGTGACCCGGTTGAACCCGGCCACCACCTCGCTCTCCAGCAACGCGCCGTGCAGCCTGCCCGATGGCGGGAGCACGCGGCCGCCGGGGGCCAGCAGGTGCGTTCTCGCGTGGCGCATCGTGGGCAGCAGGCCCTCGCCGATCAACCCGCAGTCCACGATCTCCGAGACGATCACGTCCGCCGGTCGCGGCAGGTCCCTGCCGACGACGAGGTCGGTGGACATCGCGGACACCACCTCGACCCGGTCCGCCATCCCGTGCGCGGCCACCACCTGCCTGGCGATCTCGGCCAGGATCGGGTTCGCCTCGCACGAGGTCACCCGCGCCGCCCCGGCCTGGGCCGCCATCAGCGCGAGCAGCCCGCTGCCGGACCCGATGTCCAGCACGTGCATGCCGGGCCGAACCTGCCGCTCGACGGCCACCGCCAGCGCGTCGTTGCGCTCGGCGTCGTTGAGCATCGCGAAGTGCCACCGCGGGATGGACCGTTGCGCGACCCGCGCGATCGCTGATCTGCCACCGTTCTCCGACTGCAACGCCGCCACCGCGTCCCGGTTCAGCTCCATCGCCTGCACCGCCCGCTGGTGGCTCGCCTTGGCCGCCGCGACCACGAGTCTGTCCTCGGCGCCGACCAGTGCGCGGTCCTCGACTGGCACACGTGCGCTCTCGCTCACCGTCATCCCTTGAGCCCCCGCCAAAAGGTGTTGTCGCGTTCCGCCGGGCCGTTGTCGACCCGCCGCGGTTCACCGCCGATCGCGTTCGCCTTGCCGCGATTCCCGGCTCCGGACTAATTCCGGTCCTGGCCGCAACGGCCATCTTCCCCATCGTCCCAAACCCACGACGCATGTCAATGGTCCAAACCAATCGAGGCCCGGTTGGCCCAGTCCGACCGGCGCCGACTCCGGTGCGTGACTCCCATTGCGCGTTCTGCGGAGTCGGACGGGCGGGAGTACGATTGCCTCCCGCGGACGGTTGATCCGGCGATGTCGGCGAATTCTGGACATACCGGTGGGCGCTTTCCGAGAATCGAGCGGCGGGGAATGGCCTGTCATTACCCGGGGCCGCGTGTTGACCGGGGCGGGTCGAGGGGTTGACTGTCGCCCCGTGGGCACGCGGGCGTTGGGTCGGGGGTTCGGGTGGCTGTGGGCGGCCTACTCGGTGAGCACGTTCGGCACCTGGCTGGCGTTCAACGCGTTCCCGCTGATCGCCGTCCTGGTGCTGCAGGCGGGGGCCGCGGCGGTGTCGCTGCTGGCGGCCGCGGGTCAGGCGGTGGGGGCCGCGGTCGCGGTGCCGCTGGGGTCGTGGGTCGAGTTCCGGCGCAAGCGGGCGGTGATGGTCGGGATGGACCTCACCCGGTTCGCGGCGTTGCTGAGCGTGCCCGCCGCCTTCGCCATCGGCCTGCTCACCTTCGCCCACCTGCTGGTGGTCTCGGTGGTCGTCGCCGCGGCCGACATCGTTTTCCGGGCCGCGGCCGGGGCGTGCGTGAAATCGCTCGTGGGGCCGGAGGACCTGCTTGTCGCGAATAGCCGGTTCGAGACGACGACGTGGTTGGCGACCGCGGTCGGTCCGCCGATCGGCACGGCGGCGATCGGATTCCTCGGCCCGGTGGTGACCGTTGTCGCCGACGCGGTCAGCTACCTGTTCTCGGCGTTCGGGATCCGCGCCATCGGCCGCGCGGAACCCGCTCCCGCGCCGCGCTCCGCCGAGAGCGCTGGCGTGCTCGAGGGGTGGCGCTATCTGCGCGCCAGCCCGGAACTGCGGCCGCTGCTGGTCAACACCGTCCTGGTGAACGGGCTGATCATGGCCACGGCGCCGCTGCTGACGGTCATGATGCTCGTCGACCTCGGGTTCGAGCCGTGGCAGTACGGCCTGGTCTTCACGCTGCCCTGCCTCGGCGGGCTCATCGGCGCGCGGGTGGTCGGGCGGCTCGTCGAGCGGTTCGGGCAGCGGGAGGTCCTGCTCGCCGCCGGGGTGCTGCGGGTGTGCTGGCCGGTCGGGTTGGCGTTCGTCGGTCCTGGCCTCGCCGGACTGCTGCTCGTCGTCGTGGTCGAGTTCGGGCTGATCGCCTGCGTCGGCGTGTTCACCCCGCTGGCGGCGACCTACCGGCTGCGGCGCATCCCGGCCGACCGGGTCACCCGCGCGCTGGCGGCCTGGTCGGTCACCACCAAGGCGGGCACGGCGGCCCTCACCGCGCTGTGGGGGGTGTTGGCGGGCGTCACCGGTCCCCGGGTGGCGATCGCGGTCGCCGGGGTGTTGCTGCTGGCGACCCCGCTGCTGTTCCTCGGCTGGGAAACGGCACCGGACCCCATTTCCGCGCGCGCTGGGAATGACATACCCCAGTAGGGTGACGACGGTTTTCCGGCCGTTTCGGAATGGTCCGACAAGGACGATCGACAGTTCACCCGGCGAACTTTTCGATGATCGCCGGGATTCCAGCGAATGGTCGCACCGGTGCCGCTGCCGTTCCCTTTGCTGATTCTTTTCGCTAACTTGGGGGCGTAGTCCCGATTCTCTCCGCGACTCGCCGCGGCCGTCCTACCGCCGAGGTCCGCGGGTTTCCCCACCCCGACCGAGAGGAAACGCCGGTGTCCCTGATCGCCCGCAAGAACATCCCGGCCGCGCTCGCGCTGCTCACCGCCACCGTCCTGGGGATCGTCGTCCCGACCGCCACCGCCACGCCGAACCCCGAGGGCGCCGCCGCCCCGCTCACCTCCGCGCCGGGGTCGGTCAAGCTGTCGCCGGTCCCGTCCACGTCGAGCCAGCCGGTGCCGTGCGACGTGCACACCTCACCGACCACGACGACCACCACGCCGTCCACCCCCCGCCCGACCTACACCCCGGCCCCGGCCGGGCTGACCACCTTCCCGCCGTCGAGCTCCACCCCGCCGCTGCCGGGCGAGAACTTCGCCCGCACCGGCTACGCGACGGCCTCGTCCACCTTCACGGGCTACAACGCCTACCGGGTCAACGACGGCGACACCAGCGCCGAGGTCGGCTGCGACCACAGCTGGTCCAGCGCGAAGGACCGCTCGCCGACCACCACCCCCGAGTGGGTCCAGGTCCGCTGGTCCACCCTGCGCAGCGTCAGCCACATCGTCGTGTTCACCAGCGACGGCTACCAACTGCGCGACTTCGACGTCCAGGTCCTGCACGGCAACGAGGGCTGGTGGGACACCGTCGCCACCTACAACTACAACACCAACACCAAGGTCAACGTCTGGTTCGGCGCCCGGAACACCCGCGGCGTCCGCATCCTGGCCAAGGTGGGCCCCTCCCACCAACCCCTCTACGTCCGCGTCAACGAGATCCAGGCGTTCGCGTACTGAGTCCCGCGGGGGCGGCCCGCCCGGGCCGCCCCCTGGTCACACCGGCTCCGCGAACAGCGATGCGGTCGCGGTGCTCTTGTAGGGAAGTCGGAAAACGGCGGCGGCCTCGTCGATGTCGGTGATAGAGACGAGGACTCGTTCCACCTCGCCGATCGCGCCGGGGGGATGTTCCTGGGCGTAGGTGGACAGCGGGGCGAAGTTGAGCGTGGTGAGGTTGTGCCAGGCGGTAGCGGTGTCCGCGTGGTCAAGCGTCTCTACTTTCGGGCTGGCGCCTACGAATCCGGCATTGCGTTCGGGTGGGGAGACCGTGTTGGCGGCGAGTTCGGCCAACACGCTAGGCACAGGTTGTTCTCCCGCCAGCGATACGCGGGTGAGGAAGGCTTGGTCGGTGTAGCGGCGCACAGCGTCAGCGACCAAGGGCAGTGCGGCGGCGGCGAACTCGTCCGGTGGGCGGTAGGCGCTCCACACGCCGGTGGGTGGTGGACCTACCTGCGCGAGTCGGCTGAACTCCGTGGCGCGAGCGGCGAGGTGTGACCGAAGTCCGGGGCCGATGGTGAAGGGCGCGAGACCGACCGACAGCATCGTGCGGAACGGGAGCCCCGCCATCGCGGACCACAGCGGCTCCCACGGTTGCCGCCGGTACGTGAACGGCGTCACCGCGGCCAGCCACGGACTCGACGCGTCGTCCCGGCTGGTCCGGTGCGCCGTCAGCCGCTTGCGGACCTCGACCACGCCGCCCCGGGGCTCGAACGGCGCCAGGACCTCGCGCGTCCGCGCCTCATCCCTGACCGGCACCGAGATCACCTGCCCCGGCATGGTCCCCAGGCAGACCCGCAGCCGTACGACCTGCTGCTCGACCTCGTCCCGGTCCGCGCCCTCGGCCCGTACCACCAGGAAGCCCTCCACCCGCCCCGCGCGGGCGACGTACCGCATCTCCATCACCGCGCCCGCCAGGTACGCCCACGCCGACCGCAGCCACGCCGAGTGGTCTGGCGCCAACGCCTCTCCCGAGTACAGGTGCACCCCGCCCGCCACGTTGCCGACCTGGACCACGGTGCTCGCGGACCCGGAGTGCTCGTTGTGAGTCGGCGCCGCGACCATCGCGGCCTCCTCCGATCGCCCCGCGGCAGGCACGACCCGCGACGCCGCCCACGCCCACCAGTGGTCGCCCCGACCCACGACCACGACCCCCGTCACGTCGACGGGGGCACGACAGCGGGCGCGCTCCCGTACGGCAACCCCTCGATCGGGGGCATGCCCGAAGGGAAGCCGTACCCCTCGGCGACCTTCACGTCCCGGATCGCGGTGTGCAACGCCTCCCGGCACACGGCGTGCACCGCCTCGCGCATCGCCTTGAGCCGGTCCAGGTTCAGGACCCGGCCCATGTAATCGCGGTAGTCCGCTCTGGTCTCGTTCAACGACATCTGGTAGAGGTCCGCGCCACTGCGGATCCGCCACATGCTCCACCCGAGGTACAGGCTCGTCCCGTACCGGAACACCGACACGTACACGACGTGGTTGCCGTCGACGAGGACCAGCCGGTTGCCGGTCGTGTTGTACCGGGTGGGCACCCGTTTGGCGACGTAGTCCTGCACGGGGAGTTGCCGGTCCCGCAGCCGCCCCGCGATGTGGCTGAACACCGATTCCGCCGCTTCGGCCCTGTCGGGCAGCAGGGTGTACCACTCGCTGATGGCCTCCGCCTTCTTCGTGCGTCGGGCGAAGACCTGCCACCGCACCATCGCCACCAGCGGCATGGCCACGATTCCCGCCACGAACCAGTAGCTCGCGTCGTCGCCGTGGTAGGTGCGGTCGAACGCCCTGCTGTTCACGTAAGCCATCACCAGGCAGAAGGCGAGTGCCACCGCGCCCAACCGCCATGCTTGCCGCTGGGCGTGGCGCACCAGCTCGATCCCGGTGGAGTCGTTGAGCAGCAGGTCGGTCGGCTCGTGGCGGAGGGTGTTGGCCAGGTAGACGGCGTCCCCGTCGAAGTGGGTGCTGGGCGGATCGGTCATCCTCGACACCTCCATTGGCTCGCCACCGTGGTGCGGGGCCCGAAGTTACCGTGCAACGCCATACGGATGGGTGAACAGATCACGATCTGCCCAGCTACTGTCCTGCGCGCGCCGGGGTTGTCGCGTCAGTGGTTCGGGAGTGGTCGGTGGCACCGGGGACCCGGTCGTCGGGGGAGGTGACCCCACTGCGCTGTGGTCCTAAAGGGACTGTCGGGCCGCCTTGGCCGCCGGGGCGACGTAGCCGGACTCGACGCGGCCGCCGAGCCAGGATGTGAGGCGGGCCGCCTCGTCGTCGAGGGCGCGGCGGGCCGTGGCGGAGACCGGTTCCAGCAGGAGGACCGACACGACCCCGGCGGCGTCCTGGAGCCAGCAGCCGACGACCCGGCCGTCCACCCAGGCCGTCGTCCCGGCGTTGCCGCGGCTGTCGAAGATCTGGTCGCGGTGCGGGCCGAGGTGGAAGTCGCGGCCCTGCCAGCCCATCACGGTCGGGTCCAGCACCGGCAGCAGCGCCACCCACGGGCCGGGGTCCGGGGCCTCGGCCAGGTCGTCCGGCAGCAGCCAGCCCGTGCCGCCGCCGTCGAGGGACACCGGGACGGCGGCGAGGTCGGCGAGGGCGGTCCGCACGGCCGCCTTGGTCGAGCCGAGCCACCAGACGAGGTCGGACTCCGTCCCGGGGCCGAACGCGCGCAACCACCGGCGCACCAACTCCCGGTACCCCTCGGCGGCGCCCAGCGGCGGGGGGACGTCGCCGAGCCAGTGCCGCGTCAGGGTCCACCGGGGTCGCGACGAGTTCCAGCGGCCGGTGTTCACGCCGCGGACGATGTCGGCCGTGGCGCCGAGGTGGGTGAGCACCCGCGGCGCCGACCACGTCTCACCCGGCCCGCCCGCGACCTTCACCCCGATCATCGGCACCGCCTCGCGGATCTCCAGCGCGGTCCGCCCGCCCGGCGCGTCGGCGAGCACCGCCAGCACCTCGGCACGAGCCCGGTCCAGCCACGCGTCGCCGTCCTCGGCCACCCCGGCCCGCACGACGTCCTTGGCCATCCGCGCGCGTTCCGCCCCCGCCACCCGCGCCGACGCACTCGGCCACACCGCGGGCAACAGGTCCCTCGGGAACACGAACAACGTCCGCCGCATGGCCAGTTGCTTCACCAGCCCGCGCTCCTCGTAGAGCGCCCGGTCGACATCACCGACCCCCACCGACTCCACCCGCGCCCAACAAGACAGATAAACCGTCGCGGGCTCCGTCGCGTGCAACACCCCCACCCCCCGAGCCGCCTCCTCCGGCGACCCCACCCGCGCCCCGGGCGCGATCGCGTGCCGGACCCCCAACCGAGCCCGCCGCTCCTCATCCGACACGTGCCGCATCACGCCATCATCCCAGGTCCCGAAGACGCGAGCCCCACCCCAACGGGTGCGACCGGGGAGCTTTGGCGTGAGCTCACGAAGGGCGCAGCTACCCAGGCCACGCGAGGGACGCGGGTGTGCGGCTGGGTAGGTTGGTGAGGATCGAGGCACCGCCCGCGAGGGCGCGGGTGGTGCCGCCGTCGGAGATCTCCAGGTCGTTCATCGGGTTGCTCACGTGCACCAGCTTCCCGCCGGGGAGAGCCCGCAACTGGGCGGTGAACGTGTCCGCTCCGGGGTGCCACTGGTCGCCCCGGAGTTCGGACACCGTGCTCGGGAGGTCCTCGACGCAGGTCGTGTCGGTACGCGCGGTCACCCACGAGACCACGACCAGGTCGGGGCCGTTCCACGACAGGTCTCTGACCGAGCTGAGCACAGTCGGGTCGACCGGCAGGTCGGGCGTGGGGATCACCTGACCTGAGGCGAGGTCCAGCAGGACGGGGCGCGACTCCATGTCGCGGCAGCCTTCTCCCCAGCCCGATGCCGAGGCAAGAACGGTGCCCGTCGGGTCGACCGTGAAGTTCAGGACTGTTCTTTCGCCCGCGAAGGCGTGCTCCCAGCGCACGGAGCCTCCCGAGTCCATCGCGTAGAGCGCGTCGCTGGTCGTCGGCTCGGCAGCCCGGTACCTGAGAACCGTGAGTTCGGGAGTCGCCGCGACCACCTCTTGCGGAGCCACGACGGGTTGCTGCTCAAGGCGCGGCGGAGGAGCCAGGACCGTGCCGAGGAACCTGCCGTCCCAACGGTTGAATCGCCGGATGTAGTTCCCTTCGTCGTCCGCTGTCCGAACCTCGTCGCCCGCGATGACCGCGCCAATGCACGCACCGCACGGGACCCGCCGCTCAGTGCCGTTCGTCGACCACACGACCAGTTCGGCATCGGTGCCCAGACTGTTGTCGCTGACCACCGCCGCACCCGTCGCGCCGTCGGGGGCGATCGCGACCTCACCGACCGGGTAGGAGCCGAGCCGGTGCGGCTTGTCGCCGTCGAGGGCGAACACGCCGTCGTTGTCGTGCCACACCAGCCAGGTGCGCGGAGTGTCCGGTGGTTCACCGGAAGCCGTGCAACTCGCGAGCAACAGCAAGGCCACCAGGGCGATCGAGCGCGTCATCCGACCCTCTCCAGCGCGATCTTGGCGGGGCCGTCGACCGGGAGGACGACGAAGTACCCGCCGCGGTACGGCCAGGTGGGGTCCCAGGCCGACGTGGTGAACGCGGGACCGGTCTCGGTGCCGTCCGCGCGGACCCGCAGCGTCTGCTCGGGTCGCTCGCCGTAGGCGAGGGTGAGCTCCAGTTCCCACTCGCAGTGCGACGCCCCGACCGCGGCGGTCAACTGGAGCACGATGTCATCGCCCCTGGGCAGCGAGATCGCCTTGGTCTCGAGGTAGGGCCGCTCGGCGGCGCCCGGCCCCTGCTGCACCCGCACGGCCCCGTCCGGGTCGTCCAGGTCGGTGACGACCCGGCGGACGTCGTGCTCGGCCTGCGGCGGGTGCCCGACCAGTGTCCCGTCCCACGGCGGCGTGCGGCGCAGCACCCTGGTGCGGATCCCGATCAACCGGACCGGCTCGTCGCGGTTGCCGACCAGCGAGATCTGGTGCGAGTTGGCGGACTTCTCCACCCCGCCGACCGCCGTCTTCACGTAGCCGCTCGGCACCCCGCCCAACGCCAGGAACCCAGCGTCCCGCTCGGCGCTGACGCTGGTCAACGCCACGCGCGCCAGATCGTCCTCGGCGACCGGGCCCGGCAACACCCACGCCCAGATCGGATCGGACACCGGTCGGACCCGGACCAGCAGCGCGGGCCCGGACTCCGGCACGAGCGACCACACCACCAGCCCGGCCGCCACCACAGCGACGACGACGCCAACGACCCACAGCCGCACGAACCTGTGGACGTGTACCCCACCGGTGATGACGGTGCCCGCCTGCACCAGAGCCCCACCGACGGTCCCGTCCACCGCGTTGTGCACGTCGGACCCGGTGTGACCCCGCTGCTCGTCACGCACAAGTCCCAGTCTGGCATGGGGTTCCGGTCGCTGGGGCGGCAAATCGGCGTTGTGCGGGATGGCGGTGTTCGCGCCGGTGATGGTGCTCGGGCCGGTCATCGTGGGCAGCCCAGCCGCGTGGGCGGGCGTGTTGGTCGCGCTGGGGGCCGGAGCGGTGGTGGGGGGAGTCGTGGTCGCTTGGGTGCGTCCACAGCGCTACCTGGTGTGGGTGGTGTCAGGGGCGTTGTTACTGCTGCCTTTGCCTGTCCTGCTGGCCTTCCACGCGCCGCTGCCGTTGCTGGTCGTGGGGGCGTTCGTGTTCGGTGTGGAGCAGTCAGCCCACTGGGCTGGAGCCGCGCTAGTGCTTGCCGTCGCTCTAGCCCTTCTGGCGAGCCCCGACGTGAACTCCCCCGGGCGATAGAGGCTGCCCGGGGGAGTGGGGGTTGGTCAGCAGTTGATGGTGCCTCGGCGGAGGGCGTGGCTGCTGGTGTTGCTGTCATCGGCCCAGTAGACCGGCTTGCTGCCCGCGGTGCAGGTGGGCGAGATCGCGAAGCCCTCGTTGTTCAGGTTGGACATGCCGGAGGGGCGGTCGTACACGGCGGTGGTGGCGAAGACGCCGGAGGAGTTGACGCGGAAGGTGCGGTGCTCGCCGTCGCAGGTGTCGTCGCAGACGACCCAGAGGCGGGTGGCCGCGGGGTCCCACTGCAGTTCCATGACGCCCGCCAGCCCGCTGCTGATGGTGGCGACGCGGGTGAACGAGCCGGAGTCCAGGAGCACGTAGCCGTAGACCGCCGCGGTGCCTTCGACGCCGACGAAGAACACGCCGCCGGTGTGCGCGCCGTACTGCGAGGGCACGTACGCCACGCCGGTCGACTCGTCGCGGAAGCCCGCAGCGGTCAACGCGGAGTCGGGGACCCAGGTGATCGCCTCTAGGCCCAGGTTCGCCCCTACCGACGGCAACCCGGCGGTCAGGTTCCACTCCTTCGTAGCGGTGAGCGTGCTACCCGACCCGCTTACGTCATACCGCAGCACCGACAGGCGGCTGCTACCTGATCCGTTGCGCTCACTGGCGACGAACACACCACCCGCCGACCCCGCACCGGTGACCGTCACACCCTCGCTGTCAGGGGCGCCAGTCCCACCCGGGAACCGCAGGGTCTTACCCGAGGTCCACCCCGTGTCCGGCTGCCAACCGCCCGTGCCGTTGGGGACCAGCCGCCACAGCTTCCCGGAGTTCTGCGCGCCCCACAGCACGTTCCCCTCCTGGTGGAGGCCGCTGAGGTCGGACCCGAAGACGTTGGCCGCGTCGGCGTTCGCCACGGAACCGCCACCGGGCCACGCGGTCGCCGCCACGCAGTCGTTGAGCCCCCCGAGGGTCACCGAGGCCGCGCGCAGGGCGCCCGTCCCGTCGGCGCACCGCGACCAGGACGGGTCCGAGTGCTCGTCCCAGCTGACGCTGTCGACCAGGGTGGTCCCGTTGGCCAGGTAGAGCCGCGCGTCGTCACTGGACCCGAGCCCGAACTTGTCGTGCACGTCGAACGCCCGCGCCGCCCCCGGGGTCAGCGTGGTCCCGTTGGCGATCTTGTACGACGAGCTGTCGTTGTCGTCCTTGAGCACCCACCCCGAGATGTCGACCGCGACCGCGCCCTTGTTGTAGAGCTCGATCGAGTCGTTGACGCCCCCCGTCGTCACCACCTCGTTGATCCGCACGTCATCAGCGGGCGCCGCAACCGCCCGCGGCACCACCACCGCCCCCAACACCACCGCCGACGCCACGACCAGACAACCCCGCCCGACCCGCGATCCACCCATGACGCCCACCCTCATGATCGCCCAACCAGCCGTCCCGACCCTCCCCACCCACCCCGAACACCCGAGCTCCACCACGTGATCACGGCGTGAACGCTCCACGAACCCGCGGCGTGAACCGCGGCGGCGAGACCCCTATGCCAGCACCTCCGCGAGAATTACGCGGCGGTGCGGAATTCCTTTGTTTCGTTCGCGGTCGAGGTTCTCGAATTCCATTCCTGCCTCGACCGGCGGCGTTTTCCGGTAGCTTCCGGGGCAACGCCTTGAGTGCCGTTCGATCTTCCCGACAGAAAGCCGACGGCGATGTTCGCGTGTTCTCCCCGGATTCGCCGCCGCGTGCGGCGGCCGGTGATCGTCCTGCTCGCCTGCGCCGTGATCGGCGGATGCGGCCGGATGCCGACCGTGACCGAGTACCCGACGAGCGCTCCACGATCCAGCCCCGCCCCCACCATGCCTGGTCGCACGCCCAGTCCTGGCGCCGCAACGGTTCCGGCTCCGCCGACAGGTCGGGCCGGGACGTCGTTGACCGTTCCCCCGTCCCGCGTGCCCAGTAGGTCCACGGCCCCGGCACCCCGACCGTCCCAGCCGCCCGCGGTTCGAGAACCCTACGAGCCACCGGTGCTCCCCCCAGCACCCCCTTTCGTCCCAGTGGAGCAAGATCTCCGGGCCGCCTTGCTGGTCGCCGATGACCTGCCGACCGGGTTCAAGGCAAGCGAGGTACCGGGGCTCGATGATGGTTCGCTCGCCGGTTGTCCACTCCTGGCCAACGACCCACCGGGCACGACCGCCACGTCCAGCGCCGTGTTCGTCCACACGGTCGGGACCACGGTCAGCGAGTCGCTGCTGCACGTCGGCGACCGAAGCGGCGAGGCGATGGCCGCGTTCGACACCTTGGCCCAGGTGTGCGCGCGGTTCGAGGGGACCTTGTTCGACACGACGCTGGAGTTCACCACCACCAGGGCCGCACCACCCGCGGTCGGTGACGCTGCCGTGGCCGTCCGCATCGCCATCTCGCTGCCGGGCGGTCCCACCCTGATCACCCAGGACGTGGTCGTCGTGTCGCACGGCGGCACCGTCATCGTCGTGTCGGTGCTGCTGGCGCCGGACGACGGGTTCCTGCCCTCCGTGGTCACCCGCGCCGTGCAGAAGGTCGCCGCCCGGTGGTGACGACCGAGCCGCCGCTGACCGGTGACCGGTGCCGCGCCATGCTCGGCGACAGGTCGGTGCTGCCGACCGGGCTCTCGCTGCGGTTCGCCGTGCTGGTGCTGGTGATCACCGCGACCTCGGCGACCGTGTACGGCCACCTGGCCCTGCTGCTCGCACCGGACGCCGAGTCGGCGGCGCGGTCGTGCTACGGCCAGGGCCGCTCGGTCCCGGCGGCGGGCGACGCGATGGTGCTGCCCGCGGCGGTGCGCGACATCGTGTGCTCACGCCCGTTCGCGGGGACCGTCACGGTCGCGTCCGTGCTGGGCGTCGTGCTCGTCGGTGTGGTGACCGTGCTGCTCTACCTCGTGCAGCCGTGGTTCCTCTCCCGCGCGTGGTCGTGGACCGGCTGGCGCCGTCTCGACGAGGTGACCGACCCGGTCTACCTCGGACGGCTGGCGAACGTCGTCCGGCAGCTCGACCTCGACGTGGCGCCGCGGTTCCTCCAGTACCCGGACCAGAAGCGCGCCACGGCAAGGGTCATCGGTACGCACCGCCGGGTGTCGGTGCGGGTCGGCACGGGTCTGCTGGTGACCGGGAGCCGGTCCGACAGCCGGTTCGCCGGGGTGCTGCTGCACGAACTCGCGCACGTCCGCAACCGTGACAGCGGTCCCACCTACCTGACGATCGCCGCGTGGCGGACCTTCGTCGCCCTGGTCGTCGTTCCGTACGTCGCGTCGTTGGTGTTGCCCGGCCTGTTCGGCTCGTCGTCGACCGTCGCACCGCAGAGCGTGCACCAGGTGGTCTCCGTCGCCGTGCTCTTCGTGCTCGTCTACCTGACCAGGGCATCGGTCCTGCGCGCTCGCGAGACCCTCGCCGACGCCACCGCGGACCGGT
Source organism: Actinokineospora cianjurensis (assembly GCF_003663795.1). Classification (NCBI taxonomy): domain Bacteria; kingdom Bacillati; phylum Actinomycetota; class Actinomycetes; order Pseudonocardiales; family Pseudonocardiaceae; genus Actinokineospora; species Actinokineospora cianjurensis. The sequence continues at coordinate 542,066 of NZ_RCDD01000002.1, read as the reverse complement.
ACGACCAGGAAGGCGCGCTCGAGTCGACGATCCGGGCGGCGGGCGAACAGCGGCGCCGCCTGCTGGCCATCCACCCCGGCAACGCGCGCAGGCTCGCCGCGCTCCGCGACCCGGCGCACCTCGTCGCGACCGACGCCTTCGCGTTGTTCGCGGTCGGTGTCGGTGTCGCGTTGATCGCCATGGCCACCACGATCACCTACTCGTGGGCGCTGCTGGCGGCGGACGCGATCTCCCCCCGGTTCCTCCTCAGCCTGGTTGGCGAGAACCTCGACAACGGGATGCTCGGCCTGGTCGTGATCCTCGCGGGTTTCGGCCCCGCGACGGTGGTCGCGCTCGTGGTCCTCGCGGGGTTCGCCGGTGTCGTCGGTTGGCGCGACGCCATCCTGGCCCGCCACACCGGCAGGCGGGTCGCGGCGTGGCGGCGGGCGCTGCCGGTGGTGGCAGGCTTCATGGTCGGTGAACCGCTGTCGGCGGCGTACGCCAACGCGGGGACCCTCGGGGTGTTCGACATCGGCGCCTGGGTGCTGCTCGACCTCGGCCTGACGGTCCTCGGCCTCGCGGTGATGCTGATCGCCCTGCTCCGGTGGGTCGGGGAGGCCGCGACCGCCTGGCTCGCGGTCGGGCGGGAGTCGTTGCGGCGGCTGTGCTTGACGACCGTCGTGCTCGGCGTCGTCGGGTGGTTCCCCTTCATGCTGGTGTGGTTGACCGTGCACAACAACATGGCCATCCGCTACCTCTCGTTCGCCTACGAGGCATCCGGACCACTGGTCTCGTGGCCCGCGGTCGACCTGGTCCTGTCCCAGTACGGGCCGGTGCTGGTCATCAGCATCTGGCCCACCACCGCCTTGCTGGTCGTGGTGGCCGCCCTGTGGCCCTCGCGTGCCGCGATGGCGAGTCGGGGTCCCACCGCGTTCCGCTCGGCCGTGGTTCGGGGACCCATCGGTGCCTGCGTCGTGGTGCTGCTGCTCGGCGGACTGGCGTGGGTGGTCAACAACCACAGCGGTGTGGACTTGTTCAGCATCGAGGCCACGGTGCCCAACGCGTCGTTGTACCTGCTCACCACGCTCATGATCGTCGTGGCTGTCGGCTCGACGGCGACCGGTGTCTGGTCGTCGTGGCGCGCGGGGGAGTCCACCCTGTCGGTGGGTGTGGTCGGGACGGTCGTCTGCGCGGCGCTCGCCGCGCCGGTGGTGCCGGTGCTCTACTACGTCGCCACCTGCGGCCCGTCCGCGTTCACCTGCGTCGGGAACAGGTGGTCGTACTTCGGCACGTTGTTCATGGGCGCCGCCGTGTTGGGCACCGGGCTGTCGGTCGTGGTCGGGGTGCCGGTCTTGCTCATCACGACCGCTTGGCGGCGCCGGGCAGGCAGCGGCGCTTGGCCGCGCTTCGGCACTCCCGTGCTCGTGGTCACCATCGTCGTGCTGCTGGCAGGACTCGTCGTGTACACGCACGTGTTCGCGCGCTGGTGGTGATCAGCCGTCCCCGCGGTCCCGCAGCCCGGTCAGCATGGCCTCGACCAGGGCCTCGGCCTGCGGACGGGGGATACCCGCCTGCGTGCCCGCGAGAAGGCCGCTCAGCCGCAGGATCTCCCACTCCTGCTCGTCGACCGTTGCCGCGAGTTCGTCGACGGTGGTCGGTCCGGGATCCGGCCGCCCGCGCAGCTTCCTGACCCAGGTGCCGATCCGCGTGCCCGCCGAGTCGGCGACCCGGTCGGTCAAGGCCCCGATCATCGCCGCGGCGACGTAGAGAGCGCCGTCGGTGATCGACTCGACGACGATCTCCAGCCCGGACCCCAGGACGTCCTGGCCGCGCCGCCGCGTCGTGCGCAACCGCCCGGACGAGGTCAACCGCGCGCGGGCGACCGAGTCGAAGACCGGCGCTTCCTCCGGCGCGACCGCCGCGATGGCGGGCCTGGCCAACTCGATGACCAACTCTCGGGTCACGCGACCGCACCTCCCCGCTCTCGCCTCGTTGATCCAATCGCGGCCGCGCCCAGGACGTTAGGGCCGAACAGGCCATCGGTGGTCAACCACGCCACAACCGGGGTGCTCCCGTGTCACACCCGGGTGCTTGCTCCTGTAGTCCCGGTCACGTCCGATTCACCGGGTTATAAGCCGGACCGGATGAGGTGACCTGATGCCTACGACAACTACCCGACGCGCTCGAGTGGGCGTTGGTCGTGGAGCGCTGAGCTCCTGACGGGCGGCTGCCCGTGTGGAGTTGAGTGACGCGGCGGTGGTGACCGTGACGAGGACGCGAAGGACGTGGGGTGGCAGGGCCGTGTCGGTCTTGAGCTACGTCGCGGGTTCCGTGCTGTCCGGGTTGTTCTGGCTGGTCGCGTGGTGCGTTCTCCCCATCGTCCTGTCCTGGCACTCTTACGTCGTCCTGTCCGGCTCCATGAGCCCGGCGATCCGCACCGGTGACGTGGTCGTAGTCGGCGACCTTCTCACCGACCACCCCGCGCCGGGCGCTGTAGTCGCATTCGACGACCCCACGCGCCCTGACCACGTCCTGATGCACCGCGTCCTTAAGGTCAACGACGACGCCACCCTCGTCACGAAAGGTGACGCTAACGCCGACGCCGACAGCACACCGGTAACCGAGCAGATGGTGCACGGCCAGGGCAGGCTCCGTGTGCCGTGGGTAGGGCTACCTGCCTACTGGGTCCGCATTGGCGACTGGATGTCGCTCCTAGCGGCCATCGCCGTGTTGGCAGGCTTGGCCGTGCTCGCGTGGCGACGCCCCGGGAAACCGACACAGCGGCCGCCGGGCATCGGCCCCCCTCGACGCGCCCACAGGCGTCCCACCACTACCACGCGGCGAGTTCTCCTCGTCGCGGTTGTCGGCGTTCTGCTGTTCGCTTCGATGAACGGCGGCTTCGCCGCGTGGACGGCCACCTCGGCCAACGCGGGCAACGCGCTCGGCTCGTCGGCCACCTTCCCCACGTACTCGGCGTCCGTCACCGGCGACAGCCCGCTGTTCTACCACCGCCAGGAAGAGGCGCAGTCCTCCTCGGCGACCAGCACGGCGGCGGACTCCTCGACCAACAACCGGCCGGGGCAGTTCAACATGCCCACGAACGGCCCGTACACGCACTGGCGGTTCGACGAGGGCACCGGCACCAACACCGGCGACAACTCGGGATCGGTGGACACCGGCGTCCTCACCAACGGCCCCACCTGGGGGACCGGCGTGCTGGGCGGCGCCGTGGTGTTCGACGGGGTGAACGACCGGGTGATCGGCGCGACCAACCCGATCGCCACCGACACCAGCTTCAGCGTGTCGATCTGGGTCAAGACCACCTCGGCCAGCGGTACGGCGGTAGCGATAACGCACCAAGGTGCCAACACCGGTGCCTGGTACCTCTACCAGCAGGGCGGTAAGTGGCGCTTCGGCATGCCCCGCACCGATAGCTCCAGCGGCACCGAGGACTACGCGCAGTCCACCACCTCAACCGCCGCCAGCACCTGGGTGCACCTGGTCGGCGTCTACGACGACCCCAACAACGCGATCCGGATCTACGTCAACGGCAGCCTGGAGACCTCCCAGGCCCGCGCGGACGCCTACGAGTGGAAGGCGACCGGCTCCCTGGTCGCGGGCGGCATCCTAAGGGGCGGCAGTTGGCTCTACCCGTGGTCAGGTTCGCTTGACGATGCCCGTGTGTACCAACGGGTTCTTGGCGCGAGTGAGATCAGCGGCATCTATGACGCTGCCACCGCACCGAACGCCCAGTACAACCTGGAGCAGAGCGGCACGTCGGCCACCGACAGCGGCCCTTACGGCTACACCGGCACACTCCAGAACGGCGCCGCGTGGAACACCACTGGTCGTACCGGCCGTTCGGTGACCTTCGACGGCATCGACGACTACATCAGCGCCTCCACGTTCACCGTGCGCACCGACACCAGCTTCACGGCGGCCGCGTGGGTCTACATCAGCAGCGCCGGTGGTGTGGACCGGACATTCCTGGCCAAGGACGGCCTCAACGTCAACTCGTTCGCGCTGTCCTACATCCCCGCCACGACGAAGTACGCGTTCACCATGCCCGCCTCCGACACCACCGGCGCGTCCACGGTGCGCGTCTCGTCCAGTTCGAGCGCCATCGCCAACGCGTGGACGTACGTGGTCGGGGTGTGGGACTCGGTCAACAACCAGATGAAGATCTACCTCAACGGCGTGCTGGAGGGCACGACCAGCCGCAGCGGCGGCTGGAACGCGACCGGGGCGCTGTCCATCGGCCGTGGCTACAACGGCAGCGCGGGCGTGCAGAACTGGCCGGGCCGCATCGACGAGGTGCAGCTCTACAACCGGGTCCTGACCGCGGCCGAGGTCGACGACATCTACACCCGGCCCAGCATGGATTGGCAGTACGACGACAACCTGGCCACGACCGTGTCCGACTCTTCCGGCAACAGCAACTACGGCACGATGAACAACGTGCAGTGGTCGGACACCTCGGTCGCGGGCACCTCTGGCTACTTCGACGGCTCTTCGAGTTGGACCGTGAGCCAGGCCGCGTCACTGCGCACCGACGAGAGTTTTACCGTGTCCGGGTGGGCCTACCTGACGACTCCCAACGGGGACCGCAGCATCGTCGCGCAGCAAGGCAGCGTTGGTAGCGGCTACCTGCTGGGCGCTGACATCGCCTCGACGCGGTGGTGCTTCCGCATCCCGCGCACCGACGCCAACTCTCCTACCTACGACGCGGTCTACAGCTCCGCCATCGCGCAGCAGAACGGCTGGTACCACATCGTCGGCGTGTACCAGTCGGGTACGGAGATCATCCGCCTCTACGTCAACGGCGTCCTCCAGGACACCGCCTCGCGCGGCGGTACGCCGTGGAACGCCACCGGGACCGTCCAGGCGGGCCGAGCCCTGCGCAGCGGCTCCCAGATGGACTACTTCTACGGCTACCTCGACAAGGTCCGCACCATCCAGGCCGCGCTGTCCACGTCCCAGGTCCAGGACCTCTACAACGAGGGTTCCCCCGCGCCGCCTGCGCTACCTGTCGCGGGCGCGCTATCGCCGATGACCGCGGGGCAGGTCGGTGCGCTGCAAGGGGCTCAGCAGGGGCAGACCGCGAGCACCGCCGTGGCGTTCAACGGCACCGCCAACGCGAGCAACCTGACCAGCTTCGCCAACCCGTCGACGTTCACGATCGAGACCTGGTTCAAGACCTCCAGCCCGTGGGGCGGCCTGATCGCGGGCTTCTACAACACGACCAGCGCCAGCAGCACCAGCCGCGACCGGGTGATCTACCTGGACAAGAACGGCAAACTCGTCTTCGCCGTCAACCCGTCCACCATCAAGTCGATCACCTCGGCCACCACCTACACCGACGGCACCTGGCACCACGTCTCCGCCAGCCTCGGCGCCGCGGGCATGAAGCTCTACGTGGACGGCAACCTCGTGGCCCAGGACGCCACCACCACGACCGCCCAGAACTTCACCGGCTACTGGCGCTGGGGCGGCGGCGGCCTCCCCAACTACCCCAACCGCCCCTCCAGCGACTACCTGGTCGGCACCCTCGACGAGTTCGCCGTCTACGGAACACAACTCACCGACGCCCAGGTCCGCCGCCACTACCACGCCAACCACTGACCCGCGCCGCGGAATCTCACCGCACGAACCCGATCACCGCCGGAATCGCGAGTTGCGCGAACAGAAGCAGCCAGAGTCCGCGGCGGTCCGTGGTCAGGAACCTCGCCACCTTGGTCACCCGCGGCGTGCCGCGCACAGTGCCGCCACCGCCCGTGTCGCCGGAACTCGCTGTGGTGGTGAATAGCACGCGTATCGCACTCACCCGAGTGTTGCTGATGATCACGTGCTGCCACTTCGCGTCCAACGGCTGTGCGTCACCCTTGGCGTCGACGCGGAGCAGGGGTCTGGTCAGCACGATCTCGCGGTTGTCCTGCGGCACGTCCGCCGAGTACGACTCCCGCGTGCCGATGTAGGCGGTTCCGTCCTCCAAGTCCACCTGGACCTGCGTGACCAGACGCTTGCCCACGAGCTGATCGGCGTTCGCGACCGCCACCTGGTTGGCCCATCGGGCGAACACGGTGACCCAGGCACTCTCCGGGACGATTCCGGCGTGCAGGCCGGGATAGGCGGTCGAGTAGTGGTACAGCGCTGCGAGGGTGGTCGAGACGGACAGGAACAACTCGGTCGACCCGCCCACCAGCCACAGGTTGTCGACGACATAGGCCGGGCGAAGCACCAGTGCACGCGGATCGACCAGTGGCGCGCCCGCCGCGGTCCGCAGGAGACCCAGCGCGACGAGGCTGACGCCGCTCACCGCGACACCGCCCAGGAGCACTCTGCTCGTCTCGACGAAGACGCTCTCGTGACGACCGGGGCGTGTCCGCTGGCGGAGCAGTTCGAGTACGACCCCGGGGACCGCCACGAGCAGGAAGATCGCCACCGCGATCGGGGTCGCGGGCATCGCGCTCTAGGAGTCCTCGGACGGCGCCTGCGGCTCCTGCGGTGCGGTGGGCACGGGCGGCGGCGAGGCCGTCACCGGCTCTGACAGGCCCATGGGGTGTGACACGTCGAGCACGATCCCCTTCTCCTCGAGCGACCCGCCACCCTCTTGCTGTGGGACTCCCATGACCGGATACCCCTTCCCGTCCTCTTCGGCGCGAGCAACAGTACGTGATCGCTGGTTCGTTCGGGTGATCAGCCGCCGATCCCCGGACATCGGGCGCGCCCTTCGCCAAGATGCTCGACTGGAGCCTTGTGTCACCATTTCCCAGGGGGGACAGCACTTGACGCGGTTGACCAAGCGTGCGTTGTTGATCGGCACCGAGAACTACGCCGAGCAGCGATTCGGTTCGCTACCCTGCACGCGCGCCGACACGGAGTTGTTCGCCCAGGTGCTGCGCCACCCGTCGATCGGCGCGTTCGACCTCGTCGAGGTCCTGCAGGACGCCGACGCGAACACCGTGCGCGGGACCATCGCCGACTTCCTCGCGGCCTCGCTGCACGACGAGCAGGTGGTGCTGTACCTGAGCGGGCACGGGACCTCATCGGCCGCCGCCGACGGCAGGTTCTTCTTCCTCGCGGCCGACACCACCGCCGAGCGGTTCGAGGACACCGCCGTCAGCGCGGACTTCGTGAACGAGAGGCTCGAGCAGTGCGCGGCCGCGCAGAAGATCGCCGTGCTCGACTGCTGCCAGAGCGGCGGGTTCACCCGGGGTTTCGCCACCAGCAAGAAGCCGCGCAAGGAGGTCGTGGACGCGGGGCCCCTGCTGCGCAGCCGCGGGGTGTACGTGCTGTCCTCTTCCAGCGCCGACGAGGCGTCCTTCGGTGGCGGCGTGGACCAGGACGGGAGTCCGGCACCGTCGCTGTTCACCGGTGAGATCGTGCGGGCGCTGCTGACCGGTGTGGCGGACCGCGACGGGGATGGCCGCATCGGTGTGGACGAGCTGTTCCAGCACGTGTCGGAGCAGGTTCGCAGGCAACAAGCGGGCCAGACGCCGGAGAAGTCGTCGTTGGGCGTGAACGACGAGATCATCGTGGCGAATGCCTGGCGCGGCTCCGCGCTGCGGCTCGACCCGGTGACTCCCGCGTCCAGGCAACCTCCCGCGCTGCCCACCGAGGTTGCCCAGGGCGCGGTGCCCGGCGGGGATCCTTGGCAGGACCTCCTTGAGTACTACCACGGCTGCCTGCGTTCCGACGAGGCCCGGCCCGAGCTCATGTTCGCGGGCCAGGCAGGAGACGCGTTCGTCTGCGTCGGCGGGCACGAACGGATCCTGTCCGGCGACCTCGGGCCGAGCGGGCAGTGTGAGGTTCCGCCCGGAGCCGAGCACCTGGTCGACCTGGTTCTCGAGGAGGACGCCGAACTCTGGTACGGCTACCCGGCGGTCGCGTTCCTCAGTGACGTGAACCGGAAAGCGAACCGGAACACCAGGATCGCGCCGATGTTCGTCCGCCGTGTGGCCGTCGTGCGGACGCCGGGAGGAGTTGTGCTCGAACCCTTCGGGCCGGTCGAACCGCACCGCGCGTTCGCGAGCACCTTCCTCAGCGAGGAGGAGGCAGCGGAGTTCATGGACACCTACACGCCGTCGTGGCACACGGGATCGCACAGCCAGCTCGTCAAGGACGTCAACCACCACTTGCGTGAGTTGTTCGGGATGCGTGACGTGCAGAGGTTGGACCCCTCGGCGATGGCAGCGGACCTCGACCTCAGCACACCCGTCAGCGGTGCCCGGAACACGGCCCTGCTCTTCACCACCACGCGCGAGGTCAGGGCAACCGACGGCCTGCTGAAGGACTTGGCCTACATCGACGGCAAACGTGGCACCATCGCCGAGACCGCACTCGGTGCCCTGCTCCCGCACACGCGCAGGGACGCGCGTGCGCGGGAGTGGCAACCGGTCACCCCTCTGCAGGCCAATGAGGCACAACACCGGGTGATCGCGGCCGCGATGACGAATGTGCTCACCGTGGCCACCGGCCCGCCGGGCACCGGGAAGAGCCAGCTCGTCGGCAACCTGGTCGCCACCGCGGTTGCCAACGGCCAGACCGTGCTCGTCGCCTCGACCAACAACCAGGCCGTCGACGAGGTCGCTGACCGCTGCAACCGGATCGTGCCGGGCTCTGTCGTCCGCACCGGTAGCAAGGACAAGCGGCAGGTGGAGGCCGACACCCTGGCAGTTCTGATGGGGTCACCGCCGCCCGCGGTCAACTCCACGACCGCGCAGGTGCGCGCGCGGCTCGCGATCGAGCACCAGGCAGCCGTCACCGCGGAGTTCGAGGCCAAGGCGAGGGCTGAGGCGGAGCTGCTGGAGTCCAGCGGCACGAGGAGCCGCGCGAGGTCGCGGTGGAAGCAGGCAGGCGGTCCCGATCAGCTGCCTGACGAGCGGGAGTGGGCCGCTTGGGAGGCCCGTTCGCGGAAGGTGGTCACCGCTTGGTTCTTCGGCAGGCGCCGCCGCCGGGCGCTGCTGCGCGGGCTCGGCTGGCTGGAGGGCGACGCGCCGCAGACGTGCGCGCTGGTCGCCGACCGCTTCGCGGCCGAGCGCGCGTGGCGCACGCTGCACCGCCGCGCCGAGTCGCTGCCGACCGACGCCGAACTCGACACCCGGGCCGCGGACGCCGACCGGCAGGTGCGCGACGCGGCAGCGGAGCGCTTGCGGGTCGCGGTCGCAGAGGGAGGGCGCTCGGGCATCCGCTCGGTGAACGAACTGCTCCAGGCGGATGGTCGTGACTGGAACGAGGTCCGCCGCGTGCTGCCGCACGTGCGCGGGTGGGCGGTCACGAGTCTCAGTGCTCGACGCTTCCCCACCGCTGCCGCGCTGTTCGACCTGGTGATCATCGACGAGGCCAGCCAATGCCTGGTGCCGCACAGCCTGCCGCTGCTGTTCCGGGCGAGGCGGGCGTTGATCATCGGTGATCCCATGCAGCTGCCGCCGGTGCGCAAGCTCGGCCACGAGGACGAACGGCGGATCAGGTCTCGCATCGGGGTGAGTGCTGCCTGGCTGGAGGGCTTGCGCGCCACCTACCACCGGCATTCCACCTTCCACGCCTTCGAAGCCGCGGCAGGTCGCAGTTTCCTGCTGGACGAACACTTCCGCTGCCATCCCGAGATCATCGCGCTGCCGAACCAGCGGTTCTACGGTGGCGAGTTGACCGTGCTCACCGACGTGCACGCGCAGCGCGGGGCCGCACTCCCCGCCGTCTCGTGGGTCGACGTCCCAGGTGCGGCCGTTCGACCACCCGGCGGGTCGTGGCGCAACGACGCCGAGGTCGACGAGGTGGCCCAGCGGGTGGACCAGCTGATCGGCCTGCTCCCCACCGACGCGACGATCGGTGTTGTCACCCCGTTCGCCGGGCAGAAGGACCTGCTGGCGCGCAAGTTCGCAGGCGTCGAGCGGGTCAGGGTCGGTACGGTGCACACCTTCCAAGGCGGGGAGTGCGACGCGATCGTGTTCTCCCTCGTCGTGTCCGCGACCATGCCGGGTTCGACCATCGGGTGGGTGCAGCGTCAGACCTACCTGTGGAACGTGGCCATCACGAGGGCGAGGGCGCACCTCGTCGTCGTGGGCGACAGGGACCTGTGGGCATCACTCGGGGGCGTCGGCGCCGCGCTGGTCGCCGCCGCCGGGGCGCCACCAGAACCGACACCGGACGGCTCCGCTGACGACCTCTTGCCGCGTCTGTACGAAGCACTGTCCGCACTGGGCACCGGTAGTGTCTCGTTGAACACCCACTTGGACGGCTACGTCGCCGACGGTGTGCTGGACACGGGCACCCGAAAGCTCGCCGTCCGCCTCGACCTCGCGGCGGACGACGAGCAGGCACGCCACCTCCGCCTCGCGCTCGCGAAGACCAAGCTCCTCGCCAGCCCTGCCGAGAACCGTTCCGCGACAAGGGTTCCCGCGTGGCGCTTGTACGACGATGCCCCGGTGAACACCTGGCTGCGCTGATCGGAGGCATCTAGGGGCCCGCGGCGCGAATGACGGTGGGCCCCGCTCGACACGTGCGCGAGCTTGCCACTCACCGCGGGATGACTTGTGCGCGCCGCTCAAGCCGGATCGCGGCCGCGGTGCAGATTGCGGCGATGGCCGCGCAGGCGAATACGGTGGGGTTGAGCCAAGCCGGGATTTCGGCGTAGGTGGTGCCGTTGGCGAAGACGCAGGTGTTTTCCAGGGGTAGCAGGCTGGTTCGCATGTCCTGGAGGTGGGAGTCGGAGGCCAAGCCTTTGGCGCACCATTCCTCGGTCTCACCGATCAACAGCACGAACACCCCCGCCCCGTAGGCGAAGAGCCCTAGGACGAAGGCCAGAACAGCCCCCACCCAGAGCCTCGTACGCCCCGCACTCGTCGACACCATGCCCCGTCGTGCCCCTCTTACGGCCCCTCGCACCCGGCTTCGCGCGCGCACGCCAGTCCTGCCCCAGCCCCCACCCTCTCCGGGGGGCGTCCCAGTGCCAGTCTATCGGTACCCCCCGACAGGCGATCTTGGAACAGGGGTCCGCAAGATCCAGATGTGGATAACTTCTGTCGCTGAACCGGGTGAAAGGCGATGCGGCGGAATGGGCGGTAGGCGGGTGGTGTCGATTTCGTGCAATGGGTTTGGGGCAGGGGGGAGGCGGCGCGCGTCGGGGAAGGGCGCGCGCCGCCTCGGGTCAGGGGGTGCAGGGGGATGTGGGGGTGGAGAGGGAGGCTCGGGTGTGGCCGATCACGATGTCGGTGCCGAGGAGGAGTTTGACGTGGATGGCGTTGACGGTGATCCCGTTGGGGCGGGGGAGTTGTTCGTCGGTGGTGATGGTGCCGACCAGGGGGATGGTGATGCGCAGGTTGGGGGTGGGCAGGATTCGCCTGCCCGCGACGCGGAGGTTGGACAGGGTGCTGGTGCCCGAGGTGGTGATGGCGCCGGTGGGGGTGCTGGACACGACGGATTCGGCGCGGAGTTCGTCGGCGGTGATGAGGCCGTTGAGGAGGTTGAGGGCCGAGGTGTGCGCGGTGGCGCGGGCGGTGCGCAGGCCGTTGGCGTCGACGGTGCCCGTGGCCTCGTCCGCGATGACGGCCGCGGTGCCGACGAGGGGGATCGGGGTGTCGGCGAGGGTCGATCCGACGGTCCCGGGGGCGGTGGTGCAGGTCAGGTCGGCGGGTGCCAGCGGCGGGAGCAGGGCGAGCGGGGTGGACAGCAGGGCGCCGTGGGCGTGGGCGTCGAAGGCGAGGGTCGGGCCGACGACGGCGAGGGTGGTGCAGCCCGGCGGGTCGAGGCCGACCAGCGGTGTGACGTCGTCCGCGCAGGTGCGGTGGGTGCCGACGAGCGAGGCGCGGACCGGGACGGTGATGGTGCACGACGCCGCGCCAGCGGGCAGGGTGCCGGTGGCGGCGAAGTCGGCGGCGCCGGTCGTCGAGAAGACCATGTCCGCGCAGGTCGTCGCGCTCGGCGGGTTGACGGCGGTCAGACCGGGCGGCACGGCGAACCGGAACGACCACCCCGACTTGGCGCTGAGCTCGCTGGTGTTGGTCACCGTGAAGGTCAGCTCTGAGGTCTGGCCGACCTCGATCGTGCCCGGCGCGTAGCCGATGTCCAGCCGCGGCGTCACGTCCAGCAGCCGGATGTTGTCGAACGCGCTGTCGTTGCCGTTGCCGCTGGCCTGCTGGTTCACCAGTCGCAGGCCGACCGACGTCCCGGTGAACAGCGCGGGCGCGTCGCTGTGGAACGTGCCGACCGAGGTCCCGTTGACGACGGTCGTCGCGTCCTCGCACGGGGTGATCGGCCGCTGGAACGTCGGGACCGCGGTCGCACCGTCGAGCAGGTAGAAGGCGTAGCGGGCGTGCTGGGCGTAGCAGTTCTGCTCGGCGATGTCGACGGAGAACGACACGAAGCGGTTGACCGCGGCCAGCGGGATCGGGGTGACGCTCTGCAGCTGCGTCCGGCCCGCCCCGGGATCCGCGTGCGTGTAGGCGGTGACGGCGTGGTTGGTCGGGCCGGTGCCGTTCGACCAGTCGCCGAGCACCCTGGCCAGGTCCTTCACCCGCGGCCACCACCCGCCGCAGCCCGCGCCGGGCGGGTCGGCCGCCTGGTTGAGCGCGGAGGCGACGATGCCGTTGCACGACCTCAGCCAGACCGGGTCCGCGGTGTAGGTCTGACCGAGCGGTCCCGGCCCCGCGTAGTCGTCGACCCAGGTCACCGCGGCGCCCTGGCCCTGTTCGAAGTCCTCGGTGAAGATCACGACCGGCGCCCCGGGTTCACCCGGCGCGGCTGCCCGCGCGGCACTGGCGGGCGCGGAGACGCCCACCACGGCGGGTACCGCCATCAGGACCGCGGCCACCAGGGCGCCCCATCGGGGACGGCGGCGCGGTGCGGGGAAGACGTCCACGGCGGAACCTCCACTGGCATCAGGGTCGGCACGATCCACCTCGCTTCATCGCGCCGCGCCCGTCGCCGGTTGCGGTCGCCGGGGACGCTCACCCCACAGTGGCGGACGTTCACCCGAGCCCGATTCACGTGCGCACCGCGCGCGATCCGGGTTGCGCTGTTCGAGGGCGCCGTCACCCGATGACGTGACTGGTCCGGCCGTGGGACAGTGCGGTGTGCCAGCCGAACTCCCCGCCGTGGCAGCAGGTCCGACGATCCACGACCACCTCCGACGCAACCTGGACGAGTCGGGCAGGCTCACCGATCCCAGCCTGCCCGATGACGCCGCGGTGCAAGCCCGATCCCGACTGCCGTGGGCACCGGGCGCGCAGGACGGCGTGTTCGTCCACCACGCCAGTGGCTCCGGCGGGGAGGACCACGCGGCAGACCTCACCGCGCTCTTGGTCGCCGCCGCTGTCGAGCCGTCTCCGCAGCGGTTGCGCGACCTGTACGAGCACGCCGTGCGGGTCGAGGTGCTCCACGCCATCGACGACGTGATCGATCGGCTGAAGGACGCCGGTGCGAACCCGGGAGCCATCCACGCGCTGGCGCGCTGGCTGGTCACCACGGCCGCTGACCGTGGCCCGGTCAAGGTCGGCATCGCCCTGCTCGGCGCCACCGGGCTGGGCGATCTCCTGGACGTGGTGCGCACGCTCGGTGCCCACGACGAGTTCACGCTGTACGCCGCGGTGGCCGTGTCGAACGCCCTGCCCGATCCGGAGCGCGAGCTCTGGGCGCTGGCCAAGGCGGTCGACGGCTGGGGACGCGTCCACTGCGTGGAGCGGCTGCGGGACACGACCGATCCGGCCATCCGCGGCTGGATCCTGCGGGAAGGCTTCCGCACCAGCGTGATGGACCAGTACCTGGCGCACATCGCCGCCACGACCGGCGGGTTGCTGGAAGCACTGCGCTCCCCTCAGGTCTACCGCGAGGTGTTGACCGCGGCGGGCGCGATCTTCCAGGCCCTGTTCGACATCGGTGGACCGGCTCAGGACATCAGCCACTACACCGACGCCGCCGCGGCGATCGAGGCGTACCTGACCCACATGGCGCTCCAGGCGACATCACTCACCGACCTCGTCGCCCTCGCCGACATCCACTCCTTCCTGACCGACGACTACTGGTGGGACGACCCCCACGCCAACGGCTGGACCCCGCGGCGCCGCCAGGCATGCCTGGACAGGGCCACCGAGCTCATCGCCGATCCCCGCTGGACCCGCCCCGTCGAGGACGGCCTCGACTCCCTCGACCCGGACGAGTTCTCCCTGGCCGACAAAGCCGCCCGCGCCAGGGAGATCGACACCTTCACCCAGCACCTGCGCTGGATCGAGCGCGACCCCTTCGGCGCCTGGTGGTACACCGCCTGGCTCCAGGCAGACCCCACCCGCGCCGAGCAGCTCATCACCCTCGCCGGAAACCTCCTCCCACTAGACGACATCGGAACCGGCCCGGCCGACGAACTGGGCCTGGGACAACAGTGGCGTGCGCACAACGCTCTACAGTGGACGATTCAGGCCCTTCAAGGCCACCCCGGCCACGGCGCGGACCTGCTCATCACCGCCCTGCGCGGCCCGGTCGTCGGCAACCGCACCAGCGCACTGTCCACAGTGGCCACCTGGCCGCCCGACACCTGGTCGGACGACCTCCGCGCCGAACTCGCCACCGTGGCCGCCACCGACCCCAGCGACACCCTCCGCGAGAAAGCAACCACCCTGCTCGCCACCACCTGAACCACCCCAATCACTCCGGGTCCGGACCCCGGAGTGAGGTCCCATCGACGAATCTATCGAGGCTGGCGGCCTGCCCAGAGGGGCAACCGAAATCTGTGGACAACTCAGGGCCATGTGGACAACAGGCCATGTGGACAACGGGGAGCGTGGAGCTCAGCGGCGGCGCAACCCGTCGAAGATGATCTGCGCGAGGTGCGCGGAGCGTTCCTGATCCGCCTCCGCGTGCCGTATGGCGGCGAATGCTCCCGCGACCAGCGCCATGACCTCGTCGACGGTGACATCGGGCCGCACGACACCGGCCGCGTGCGCGCGGTCGAGCAAGGACGCGACCTCGCGGGTGATGTCCGCCGCGACCTCCGGCGCCGCCGTGCGCACGTCGAACTCGGCCGCCACCAGCGCGCTCTTCACGGCCACGTTCTCCGCCCCCATGGCCACCATCCGGGACAGCTGGGTGAACAGGGCGGCGGGATCGTCGCCCGCCGCGAGCGCCCTCGCCTCCGCCGCCAGCCGTTCGAGCTCGTCGATGGCCACGGCCAGGTACAGGGCTTCCTTGGTCGGGAAGTGCCGGTGGACGGTGCCGGGCCCGACGCCGGCGCGCCGGGCGATCTCGTCGAGCGGGACCCCGAGGCCGTCCCGGGCGAACAGGCGTTGCGCGGTGCGCAGGACCTGCTGGCGGTTGCGGCGCGCGTCGGCCCGCGGTTCCCCGTCGCGGGCGCGCTTGGGCGGTGTGCTCGTCATGGCGACCCCAGGGTAACCGGGGCGGCGCACCGTATAGTCCGGAACCACAAACGGGGCGACGACCCGTTTAGGCCACGAGGAGCGCACGCCGATGACCACACCCGACGCCGGTGCCCTGGTTCGACGGATGCAGGAGTGCTTCAACACCCGCAAGTTCGACCAGGCCGACGACCTGCACACCCCCGACTTCTTCAGCCACCCGCTCGGCGCCGGGTTCGAGGCGGGCAAGGCGGCCTGGCGGCGCCTCGTCGCCCACTTCCCCGACTACCGCGTCGTGGCGCAGGACGTCCTGGTCGACCGCGACCGGGTCGCCGTCCGCTCCTCCATCGAGGGGATCCCGACCCCGGCCGACGGCACGCCACCGATGCTGATCGAGATCTTCCGCGTCGAGGACGGCCGCTTCGCCGAGGCGTGGGGAGTCGGCCAGGGGCTGCCGCTGGAGGTCATCCTCGCGGGCTGACGCGACGAAAAGGGACAGGCGGCGCGGGTCCTCCCGGCCCGCGCCGCCTGCCGGGTGTGGGCCAGATCCCTACGCGAACCGGTCCACAGGCATGCGCGCGGACGCTCTGATCATCTCGGTGCGGTCGACGACCTTGATCCGCTCACGGCCGTGCGGGGCGCCCAGGGCTCGTTCGTACGCGTCGAGGTTCTTCCAGCCCTGCCAGGTGGTGAACTCGATGCCGCGGTCGTTGAGGAAGCGGACGACGGCGTTGGGCTCGGGGTGGACGGCGGGACGCAGGGTGGGGGCGTCGGCGAGCAGCGAGGCGACCGTCTCCGACGAGCAGCCCTTGGTGTGCCCGATCAGGCCGATCGGACCGCGCTTGATCCAGCCCGACACGTACGCGCCGGGGACCAGGGCGTCGTCCATGTCGAGGACGCGGCCCTGGGCGTGCGGGACGGTGCCGGAGACGTGGTCGAACGGCAGGTCCGCCAGGTGCGACGACAGGTACCCGACCGCGCGGTACACCGCCTGGACGTCCCAGTCGTGGAAGGCGCCGGTGCCGCGGACGGTGCCGTCGCCGGTCAGCTCCGTGCGTTCGGTGCGCAGGCCGGTGACGTGGCCGTCGGCGCCGAGGACCGCCGTGGGGGAGTGGAAGAAGTGCAGGTGCAGCCTGCGCGGCCGGGTGCCGACATCGCGGATCGCCCACTCCTGCAGGGTCTTGACCACCATGTCGACCTGCTTCGACGCCCGGATCGCGGCGATCGAGCCCTCGTCGAACTCGATGTCCTCGGGGTCGACGATCACCTCGACGGTCGGCGAGTGGTCCAACTCCCGCAGCTCCAGTGGGGTGAACTTGGCCTGCGCGGGCCCACGCCTGCCGAACACGTGCACATCGGTGACGGCGCTCGCGGCCAGCCCCGCGTGCACGGTGTCCGGGATCTCGGTGACCAGCAGCTCCTCGGCCGACTTCGCCAGCACCCTGGCCACGTCGAGCGCCACGTTCCCCGCGCCGAGCACCGCCACCGACCGCGCGGTCAACGGCCAGGAGCGCGCCACGTCCGGGTGCCCGTCGTACCAGGACACGAAGTCCGCCGCGCCGTGGTTGCCGACCAGGTCGACACCGGGGATGTCGAGCGGGCGGTCGGCGACGGCGCCGGTGGCGAACACGACCGCGTCGTAGAACTGGCGCAGCTCGTCGAGCTTCACGTCGCTGCCGTAGTCGATGTTGCCGAACAGCCGCACCCCCGGCTTGTCCAGCACCCGGTGCAGCGCGTCCACGATGCCCTTGATCCGCGGGTGGTCCGGCGCGACCCCGTACCGGATGAGCCCGAACGGCGCGGGCATCCGCTCGAAGAGGTCCACGCTGACCTCGGCGCCGGACTTGATGAGCGCGTCCACGGTGTAGATCCCGGCCGGACCGGCACCCACCACGGCGACTCGCAACGGACGGCCCACCACACGCTCCTGACTTCCCGGCAACGGCATACCCACCAAGACTAAGGTAAGCCTTACCTAAGAGGGGTCGGGGTTGCCGGTGGCGTCCGTCACGCGTCGCTGACCAGCACGTACCGCTCGTCCTCGATCGGGTGACCCCAGAGCGCGGGGTCGTCGAGCCCGCGCACGGTGGCCTCTTGGCGCCGACCCAGCACGTGCCGCGCCAGGACCACGTCACACGACGCCGGGTCGAACGGCGGGTCGGCGGCGTCCCCGCGGGTGAACTCCACGCGCCCGGGCGCCTTGGCCTCCACGACGGCGAGCATCCCCGGCGACAGGTCCAGCCCACACACGTGGTGCCCGGCGTCCGCGAGCAGCACCGAGAGGGTCGCCGCTTGCCGGTCCCAGAACTCCTGTTCTGTCACGGCCGCGACTCTCCTGCCGCGCGGTTGGTCAGGGCAGCCAAGTGTGGAGGTCGCGGTCCGCGAGGGCACCGGTGGTCGGGTTCTGGGCTATGGGGCGGAATCCGTCGACCAGGCCGAGGCGTTCGGTGGGGGACCAGATTTCCAGTCCGTGTTGTGCGGCGATGAACAAGCGGCCGTTGTGGGACCACAGCCTGCCTGGCGGTGCCGCGATGGTTCCCCTGGTCTCGCCGCTGGGGATGGCGACCAGCGTGACGCCGTCCTGGCCCTGGACGGCGATCGTCTCGTCGTCGAGCCAGGCCGTGGGCCGGTTCCAGTCGTCGGGGTACGGGCCGACCTCGGTGGCGTCGTGGTCGCCCGCCCGCCACGCGTCGAGGTCGACCAGCAGCTGCGCGCCCACCGGCTGCCAGATCCAGCCGTCGATGATCAGCCACTTCCCGGACGGGCACACGGTCAGGCCGCCGTGGAAGAAGTCGATGTCGTCGCCGTGGGTGGCCTTCCGCGTCCCGGTTGCCGCGTCGAACAGGCCGAGCTGGTTCCAGTCGGTCGCCGCGACGAACTCCCCGGTGCCGAGGAACGCCACCGGGAAGTCGGTCAACGTCGAGCCGTAGTCGCCCCGGTCGAGTTCCGCGGTGACGGTCCCACTTGCCAGATCCACGACCACGCCGCGCGATCCCCGATCGACCACCACGGCCGCGTACCGCCCGTCGACCGAGGTGTGCAGCCTGTTCCCGCCTGTGGTCCCAACCTCCCAGCGCGGGCCGCCTGTGCTGACCAACTCCCCGTCGACCAGCGCGATCCACCCCGACGGCAACGCGGCCAGACACCCGTCCGCGATGGGACCACTGTCCACTAGCGACATGATCAGGCCAGCGCCCCGATCTGGTCGGTGTACTCGATCCGGTCGACCCACTCACTCGGCCACCCCGCGAGACCGTGCACGGCACCGACGAAGGCCCCGGTCAACGCCGCGATCGAATCCGAGTCGCCACTGGTGCGGGCCGCCCGGGTGAGCGCGCGAACCGGGTCGTCGGCGTGCCGGACAGCGCAGTAGAGCCCCGTACCCAATGCCTCCTCGGCGATCCAGCCCGCGCCGGTGGCAAGGCAGGCGTCCTCGCCGTCGTCCGGGCGCCCGAGTGCGCTGATCACGAGATCCACGGCGGCGGCGCACTCGTCCCAACCGCGGGCGATGAACGCCTCGGGCGTGGTCGCGCCCGGACCCTCCCACAGCGTTCCCAACCAGTCGGCCCGGTACACGGTTCGCTGCTCCGCGCACCTGTCCCGCAACGCTCCGGCGACCTCGGCGAGCGGCAGTCCGTCCACCAGCAGTCGGGTGGCGTGGGCGGTGAGTTCGGAGGCGGCCAGCGCGGTCGGGTGCCCGTGCGTCATCGCCGCCTGGAGTTGGGAGATGCCCGCGAGGAGGTCCAGGTCGAGCCCGGGCAGCAACCCGACCGGGGTGACGCGCATGTTCGCCCCGCACCCCTTGGACCCCGTGACGGTCGCCTCGACCCACGGCGTGCCCGCTTCCAGCGCCTCGCACGCCCGCAGGCAGGTCATCCCGGGCGCGCGGTTGTTGTCGGGGCTGTTCAGCCAGGTCACGAACCGCTCCCGCAACCTCGGTTCCAGTGCCTCCGCGCTGTACCGGTCGGCATCCCGCAACGCCCACGCCACCGCGAGCGCCATCTGCGTGTCATCGGTCACCAGCGCGGGATCGCCGACCAACTCGTCCGGTCCGTCCCCGAACCGCCGGTCGATCTCGGCGACGTCGAGGAACTCGGTGGGACGCGCCAGCGCGTCACCGAAGGCCAACCCGTAGAACGATCCACCGACACGGTCCATGCGCGACACTCTACTGCGGCGGACAACCGAGTTGGGCCGGACAGTCCCTTGTGGACGACGACCCGAGCCGTCGTCCGCGGTGATCACGGGGTGTAGTCGGTGCGGTGGCGCACGCTCGTTCGGCCGAGTGCGGGTGTTCTCCTGGTGGGAGGATTCGACAGATGATCACGGGGGTTCGACAATTCCTCTCACGTCGAGTTGGGGAGGTCGGGATGGGTGCCGAGCTGAGCCGTCGGTCGTTCGGGGTGGTCGCGGGGTTGTTGGGGCTCGCGGCGTGTGGGTCGAACACGGGGCGGGGTGGGGGTGCGGCGGGGACCTTGCGGCACTGGTACCACGCTTATGGCGAGGACGGGGTGCAGGACGCGGTGCGCGGGTATGCCGCCGCGTACCCGGGGGCGAGGGTCGAGGTGCAGTGGAACCCGGGGGACTACGACTCCAAGGTGTTGACGGCGTTGCAGACCAGCGGGGTGCCGGATGTGTTCGAGGCGCAGGTCAAGGTCGACTGGGTGCGGCAGAAGCAGGTTGTGCCGCTCGACGACCTGCTCGGCGACACCAAGGGTGACTTCGTGCGGACGCTCCTGGAGTCCCAGACGGTCGACGGGAAGCTCTACGGCATCCCCCAGGCGATCGACACCCAGGTCCTCTACTACCGCAAGAGTCTGCTCGACAAGGCAGGTGTGACCCCGCCGCGGACCGTGGACGAGCTGATCGATTCCGCCAAACGGCTCAACACCGGTTCGGTGCGGGGGCTCTTCGCGGGTAACGACGGCGGGGTCGGCGTGCTCACCGCGCCGTTGCTGTGGTCGGCCGGCCTGGACTTCCTCTCCCAGGACGGCAAGGCTCCCGGGTTCGACGACCCGCGCGCCGCCACCGTGTTCGGCAAGTTGCGGGACCTGAACCAGGCCCTGCTCCTCGGTTCCCCGACCGACTGGTCCGATCCCGGCGCGTTCGTCGACGGGCGGGTCGCGATGCAGTGGACCGGTCTGTGGAACCTGCCGAAGATCACCGCCGCGCTCGGCGACGACATCGGCGTCCTGCCGTTCCCGCGCCTGGACGCCGCGGGCGCGGAGTCGGTGCCGGTGGGGGCGTACAGCGCGATGGTGAACGCCCGCGGCGCCGACGTCGAGGCGGCCAAGGCGTACGTGAAGTGGCTGTGGGTCGAGAAGGCCGAGTACCAGACCGAGTTCGCCACCGCGTTCGGCGCGCACCTGCCCGCCAGGGAGAGCCTCGCCGCGAGCGCCCAACCGCTGCGGGCCGGGCCGGGCAAGGACATCGTCGGGTTCGTCACCCGCGGCGGCCGCGTCGCCAGCCCGGCCCGTTGGTCCGCCCGCGCCAACACCGCCCTGTCGGACGCGGTCGCGCGGATCGCCAGGCAGGGCGCCGATCCCACGGCCGAACTGCGCGCGGCCCTGGACGTGGCGAAGGACGAGATCGCGCGGCTGGACCGGTGAGGTCGCGGACCACGCGGACGTTCTGGCTGTTCGTCGGGCCGTTCGCGGTCGGGCTGCTGCTCTTCACGTACCTGCCGATCGCCTGGAGCGCGTACCTCAGCTTCTTCGACGCGCGCAACACCGTGACCCCGACCGAGTTCGTCGGCTTCGGCAACTACGTGGACATCCTCACCGACCGCGCCTTCCTCGACAGCATCGGCACGTTCACCGTGTTCGCCGCGTTCATCGTCCCCACGACGGTCGTGCTGTCGCTGGCGCTCGCCCTGCTGGTCAACCAGATCCGGGTCGCGCGGGCCTTCTTCCGGTCGGTGTTCTTCCTGCCGTTCGCGTGCTCCTACGTGGTGGCGTCGCTGGTGTGGAAGATGTCGCTGTTCTCCGGTGTGGACAGTGGGGTCGCCAACACCGTGCTCGGCTGGTTCGGTGCCGATCCGCAGGCGTGGGTCGGCACCGTGGACCCGCCGCTGTACTGGGTCGTGCTCGTCACCGCCCGGTTGTGGTTGCAGCTGGGCTTCTACATGATCCTGTTCATCGCCGCGCTGCACCGGATCCCCACCCACCTGTACGAGGCGGCCTGGATCGACGGCGCCGCACCGGGCTGGCAGACCTTCCGGCACATCACCCTGCCCGGTCTGCGCGGCGCGCTGGTCGCGGTGCTGACCCTCAACCTCATCAACGCCTACCAGGCTTTCGACGAGTTCTACAACATCCTCGGCGACTCCCGCGGCTACCCGCCGTTCGCGCGCCCACCGTTGGTGTACCTGTACTACACCTCCCTCGGCTCCGGCGGCCAGGACCTGGGCCGGGGGAGCGCGGGCGCGGTCGTGCTGGCGTTGGTGATCGCGCTGGTGACGTTGCTGTCCGGCCGAGTCCTGCGGAGGCAGGCATGATGCGACTCCTGCGCCTGCTGGCGTTGATCCCCGTGACGGTGCTGTTCCTGGTGCCGTTCGTGGCCTTGGGTGTGCGGGCATGGCCTGCGCTGGGGGAGGTGTTCTCCTACAAAGAGATCCCCTTCGCGCGCAGCCTGGTGAACTCGACGGTGGTCGCGGTGCTCCAGACCGTCGGCCAGGTGGTGCTGTGCTCGTTGGCGGGCTACGGCCTGGCGAGAATCCCTTACCGGCACGCCCCGAAAGTCCTGTACGCGGTCGTGGCGACGCTGATGGTGCCGACCGCCGTGACGTTCGTCCCCAGCTTCGTCGTGGTGTCGAGCCTCGGTTGGCTGTCGGACCTGCGCGGACTGGTGGTCCCCGGGCTGTTCAGCGCGGTGAACGTCTTCCTGTTCCGCCAGTACTTCCTGGACTTCCCGGTCCCGCTGGAGGAGGCGGGGCGCCTGGACGGCCTGTCCCGGTGGGGCGTCTTCTGGCGGGTCGTCGTGCCGAACTCGGCGGGCATCCTCGCCGCCATCGCGGTCATCGACTTCATCGGCAGCTGGAACCAGTTCCTCTGGCCGCTGGTCATCGCCCAGGACTCGTCGACCTGGACCGTGCAGGTCGCCCTGTCGAGCCTGCTCACCGCCCAGAACCCGAGGACCACCCTGCTCTTCGCCGCCGCCACCGTGTCCGTCCTGCCGATCATCGGGGTCTTCACCCTCTTGCAGCGCTACCTTCTCCGCGGTGTCGCGGAGACCGGCCTCACCGGGCAGTGAGGGCCGGATTGCCTTCCCGGGCAAGTGTTTCGAGTGCGGAGGCATCGGCCTGCGTTCGGCGCAACGTCGTTGGTTCGCGGGGGTGGCCGGCCATACGATGCCGGTGTCCCTGTTCCCCTTCCGAATGGAAACCCTGTGCGTACCAGGAGAATCGCGGGCGCGGTGTTGGGCGCCGTCGCTGTCGTCGGGTTGACCGCGGTGCCCGCGGCGGCCCAGGTGATGTCGGTCGACGTGACCGGCCAGTGCGCCGATCCGCTGGTGGGGTCGGTGCGGGTGGCGGTCGCGGTCGACGTGGAGAACCCGGCGTACCTCAGCCCGGCCGCCGAGGCGCGGCGGATCACCGGGACCGTCACCCTGCCCGTCACGGCGGTCGACGCCCTGGTGGCCAAGGGCGCCGCCACGGTCGAGGGGCAGGTGACCCTCCAGGTGGCCATCAGCGGGACCTACACCGCCCGGGCCGACAACACCCTGGCCCTCGCCTCGACCCCGATCACCCCCGGCCGCGAGCTTGTCGTCCCGGTGATCGGCTACACCGCGCCGGTCTACTCCAGCTACCTGACCGGCACCAACTACGTTGACGTGACTGGCATCGGTGTCGGCCTGCGGCCTCGGCGCGCCGACACCTCACCCGCCGTGCGCGGCGGGATCAGCACCCCGTGCACCGTCGTGGAGCCCAAGCGGTGGATGACGATCCGGACCGACAGCATCATCTCCGAGAACCACCCGGCGCCGCGGAACCTGAGGTTCGGCACCATCACCACCGACAGCATCACCGTGTCGTGGGACCCCACCCGCGGGCTCATGGGCCCGCCCCTGGGCTACGACATCCTGGTCGACGAGGTGCCCACCGTCCGACTGATCGGCGCGGGCACCACGACCGGGACCGTCACCGGCCTCAAGCCCAACACCGACTACTACATCCGCGTCAAGGCCGTCGACAGGGGCGGCGAGCGCCGCAGCGAGGTGTTCCCCGTCCGCACCGGGGACTTCCTCGCCCGCCACTACTTCGACATCGGCGGGATGATCGCGATCAAGGACACCGCCCTGCGACTCGTCGGCGAGCAGGCGACCGCGCTCGAACTCGCCACCGGCACCCACACCTCGAACCCGACCTTCGCCCCCACCCAGGTCCGCCTCGCGACCTACGGCACCGCGAACGTCGAGTTCACCCCGGTGTCCCCGGCCACCGGCACCTTCCGCGGCGGCGTGTTCACGGTGACCACCCGGCAGAAGGTGACCGTCCCGCGCATCACGATCGGCAACCGCACCTACCTCACCCCGAACTGCACCACCACCGTCGACCTCCCCCTGACCTCCGGCCCCGACTTCACGACCAACGGCACCCCCAACCCGATGACCGGCACCGTCACCATCCCCCCGTTCCGCGACTGCGGCCAGGCGACCAGCACCCTCAACCGCTTGGTAGCGGGTCCGGGCAACACCGCTGACATCACCTACACCTCCTACCCGGGCTGAGGTCCACACAGGACGAACGCCCCGCCTGGCCGGACAGCGGGCGGGGCGTTCGCCGGTGGAGTCAGGTGGTTCGCTGGTCGCCCAACCACAGCGGGGCCAACTCGGCCACGTGCCCAGCCGCGACACGGGTGAGGGCCTGGAACGCCGCGAGCAACCGGTCGTCGAGCCCCGGGTCGGTGGCGGCCAGCAGCACCCGCAGTGCCGCCACCTTCCGCGGCGAGTCGTACTCCGCGAGTTCGGCCAAGGACTCCTCCAGGGTCACACGCCACCTCCCGGTACCAAGATGCCCGAGATGGGACACCTAGCGAGCGGCCTCGGTGCGGGCCTGCTCCCGGGTGTGCAGGAAGACGCGGCGCGCCTGGCCGGTGAGGGACCAGGGTTCGTTGTCGGCTCTGGAGCCGAGGGCGCGGAACTGGGTGAGCGCGTCGGCGGGGCGGTTGTTGGCCATGAGGGCGTGGATGGCCCAGCCGCGTTCCTTGCGGGTGAAGTTGGTTTCCGCGGTCTCCGTGGCCAGCCGGGCGATGAGGGCGTCCAGGGCGGCGACGACGTCGGGGGCGCGCCAGCGGTCGTCGGTGTGCTCGAAGGCGCCGAGCAGGGCGATCAGGGCCAGGCGCGGGGACTTGGCCGCGGCGCGGGTGGCGAAGTCGGTCATCAGGTCGTCGGAGCCGTGCCACTTGGCGCACCAGTACTGCAGGGCCTGGATGTGGCCGTAGCGGTGCAGCGGGTCCCTGGCCACCAACTCGGCCCACACGGCCTCGAACTCCGCGTGCGGGACAGGCAGACCACGCGCCAGCATGACCTGCGTCCACCACGGCGTCGGGTCCTCCGGCGCGGCCTCGGCGGCCACCAGCGCGGCGGCACGCCCCTCGGTGAGCAGGCGCTGGAAGCCCTCGACCTGGTCCGGGGTCGTCTCGTCCGCCTTCCGCGCGCCGCGGATCTCCCAGGCGCGCAGCACGAACGACTGGGCCAGCACCGCCGCGTGCCCGGGGTCGTCCGGGCGAGCGGCGCGCCACGCGGTCAGCCAACCGTCGTCCTGCGCGGCCGCGTCCGCGAGCTCGAACACGACATCCGCCCGCGCTTCCCAGTCGCCCCAGGTGGAAGCGACCACCTCTGCGGCGGGTTCCCAGTCACCACCGAGCGCGGTCCGGTAGGCGGCCAGTACCCCGGGGTGGTCCGGGATCCGGTTGTCGCTGACTTCCTCGTCCGGCACCAGGTCCGGTACGGACTTCTTACGGGAGAACAACTTCCTCAACGCTTCCCTCCAGAGTGGACCAACAGACGGACAGGTCGAACTCGCCGGTGTCCGGGCTGGGCAGGAAGGTCCAGTCGACCGACCAGCGGCTGTGCCCGGCGTCGACGAGCGCCAGCAACACCAGCTGGTACAGCGGTTGGCGTAGTGGCCCAGTTCGTGCGCGAGGATCGCCGCCAACTGCCTCTCGCTCATCGCCGCCAGCAACGGTGCGCCCACGGACATCCGGCGCCGCAACACGACCAGCCCGAGCACCACCGCCACCGCGGCGCGCGTGAACAAGAACATGTCCCCCACAGACCTTTCCCCAGTGCCGACCCCCGGACGCGGCACCGCGAGTGTGCCGCACCCACCCGGTCGGACGCGATAGGGGGTGTTGATCAGGTGGGCTTGGGCGCGGTGTCCAGGCGGGTGAGCAGGGGGGTCAGCAGGGCGTTCAGCTCGCGCACCAGGGTCGTCAGGACCAGGCGGGCGGCTTCGGGGACGGCGTCGGTGGAATGGGGGGCCGGGGGGAGGTCGGTGAACGGGATGGGGGCCTGGACCAGCAGGGTCGAGCGCAGGTGGGGGACGGTGGCGATGTCGCGGTCGGTCGGGTCGACGTACTGGCCGAACAGGGTGGGCCAGTCGCGCCAGCCCCGGTCGGCGGACCAGTCGCGGGGCCACGCCAGCGTGGCGGGCCAGGGGGCGGCGATGCTCACCGACGCGGTCAGGGTGCCGTCCCACCCGCTCGGGTCGAGGTCGG
The DNA here is from genome assembly GCF_003663795.1 of Actinokineospora cianjurensis. Lineage (NCBI taxonomy): Bacteria > Bacillati > Actinomycetota > Actinomycetes > Pseudonocardiales > Pseudonocardiaceae > Actinokineospora > Actinokineospora cianjurensis. The sequence goes on along the minus strand of NZ_RCDD01000002.1, from coordinate 516,028 downwards.
CCGACAGCACCCGCGGGTGGCGCCGGAGGTAGCCGGGGTCCACCGCGGGCGGTCCGGCCAGCCGCCACACCGCGCAGGCGAACGGGACCGGGCTGATCTCGCCGAACAGCGGGGCGAGGACGTCCTCGCGCTCCAGCACGTACCGGTCGAAACCGTCGTCCAACCGCTCCGTCCACAAAGGTCGCACGAGGCCCCCTCCAGAGTCGCCGGATGCCAGCCTACTCCGGTCCGGCCGGTGCGGTATTCCCGTGAAAAGCGCTGGAGTTTGCTCCAACTCCAGAAGTTTGCGGCGCGAAACGGGCGCGCGTATAAAGTCGACATCACCTTCGGAATCTGGGGAGATCATGTCCGACGCGCGAGTGGCATTGGTGACCGGTGGCGGAAGTGGAATCGGCGCGGCGACCGCGGAGCAGTTGCTCCAGCAGGGGTACCGGGTCGTCATCACCGGCCGGGACGGGGAGAAGTTGCGGGCTTTCGCGGCGCGGCTGGGCGATCCGGAGGGGCTGTTGACCGTGCCGGGGGACGCCGCTGATCACGTGGCCGTGCGGGCGGCGGTGGAGCGGGCGGTGGCGGCGTTCGGGCGGCTGGACTGCGTGGTGGCGAACGCGGGGTTCGCGGTGTTCGACGGGCTCGACGACGGTGACCCCGCCGGGTGGCGCGACATGGTCCTGACCAACGTGCTCGGCCCGGCCGTGCTGATCAACGTCGCGCTGCCCGCGTTGCGCGCCACCCAGGGGCGGATCGTGCTGGTCGGCAGCGTCGCCGGGCACGTGCACTCGCCCGGCAACCTCTACGGCGTGACCAAGTGGGCCGTCACCGGGCTCGCCGAGAACACCCGGCGCATGCTCGTCGACGACGGCATCGGCGTCACCCTGGTCTCCCCGGGGGCCACCCGCACCGACTTCTTCGACAAGGCACCCGGCGGCGTGCCCGACCGCGATTTCCTCTCCGCCGAGAAACTGGGGGAGACGATCGTGTGGGCGTTGACCCAACCCGATGGCGTGGACGTGAACACGATCATCATCCGGCCGACCGGGATGGTCATCTGAGCTACTTCCACTGCCACATCAACCCGTACACCCCGGGCACGCATTTCGGGAAGTACGTGTGAATGGTGTTCGACGCGTCCGCCAGCAGCCTGCGCCGGTTCTTCTGGGCGGCCGGGACCGAGTCCCGGAAGTAGCCGTGGCAGCGGGTGGGCAGCGCGGCGGGGTCGAACCGGACGCGCAGCAGCACGCTCGGCACCGCGTTGCGGAACCGGTGCTCGTGCACCCGCGACGGCACGGCGCTCTCGCCCAGGACGGTGTCGTACTCGACGATGGTCGTCTCGTTCTTCGCCAGCACCCGGCCGAAGCGGATCTCGGCGGCCAGGAAGCCGTTCTCGTGGTCGACCCGCACCTCGCCGAGGTGCCCGGAGTGCACCCGGATGTCGGTCGGCATGACGTCGCCCTCGTCGACGCCGTGCACGACCAGGAAGTGGTCCTGGTCCTCCCGCACCGCGCGCAGCACCTGCATGGTCCTGATCAGCCGCAGCGACCGGCCCGCGTCCACGGTGCACGACTCGGTCAGGTTCATCGGCACGATGCCGTTGTTGAACCGCTCGAACGACCCGCCGAGCACCCCGCGGATCGGGGAGTCGTCGCCGTAGAGGCGGGTCCCGGTGACCCCGCTGGGTGCCAACGGCCGACCGCGGGGTTTCGGCGGGTCGAGCAGGTCGAACAGCGCGTTCGACGGCAGGTTGAGGATCGTCTCCAACTCCCGCAGCGCCCGCAGCGACTTGGCCCGCTCCGGCCTGCTGCGGCCCTGCTGCCAGTAGCTGAGGGTGGCCAGGCTGATGTCGACGCCCCGGTCGGCGAGCCTGCTGCGGATCCGGTCCAGGGTGAGGTCGCGCCGGTGGATGGCGGTGCGCAGCGCGTCGCCGAAGTTCTCCTCGCGCGGCACCGCGCCCACCTCGCTCTCCTGGCGGAACCCGGTCATGGCGCTCACTCTCCTAGGGCGAGGACGGAGTATCACCCTGATGGCACCGTCGCCGCCACCCCCTCGGGGTGACGGCGACGGTGGGTGAGCGGTGCTGATCAGCCCACGGTGAGGGTGAGGCCGTAGTAGGACAGCGCGTCGCTCAGCGGCTGGAAGTAGGAGGACTTCCCGCTCTGCACGCCGCCGTTGAAGGTGCACTGCTGGCCGGTCGGGCCGCCGGAGGTCATGCCCTGGGCCTGGTTGCCGGAGATGTAGGCGCCGCCGCTGTCGCCGCCCATGGTGCAGACCGACGAGCTGGCCAGGCCGCGGACCACGGTGTCCGGGCCGCCGTTCTGGTCGGTGTAGGTGACCGTCACGTTGTACGCCTTGATGGTGCCGCAGGTCCAGCCGCTGGTGGCGCCGGACTTGCAGATCGACGAGCCGACCGACGCCTTGGTGCCGCCGCGCACCGCCACGTTGGTGGTGGCGCCCCAGGTACCGACCGTGGTGGCGATCGAGTTACCCGAGTTGATCTTGGCGACGCCCATGTCGACGCTGTTGCTGCCCACCGCGAACCGGGTGGCGGTGCCCTTGGCGAACGCGGCGCCGTTGTTGTACAGCGATGGCAGACCCGCGATGCAGTGACCGGCGCTGACCAGGTACTGCGTGCCGGAGGAGTTGCGGGCACCGAAGCCGACGGAGCAGTAGCCGCTGCCGCCGTTGATGTTCATCTTGCTGCCCGGGTACACCACCGCCTGGGTCTGCAGCGGGGTACCGGTCCTGACGACCTGCACCGCGGCGCCGAACTTGGCGACCTCGGCGAGGAACGCCTTGGCCTGCGGCCGCGCCGCGTCGGACACCTCGACCTTGACCACGTCGGCGGCCACGTCGACGCTCCACGACGCCACACCGGCGGGGACCTGCCGGGTCGCGGCCTGGTCGAGCTGCGCCTGCACGCGGCTGAGCGCGGCCTCACCGCGGGCCGGGGCCCGCGTCGCGAGACCGGCCGAGCGCGCCGTGGCCGCCGACGAGGCGTCGGTGGTGTTGACGGTGAGGGTGCCGTTGGCGTCGACGAAGCTGCCGTCGATCCGCAGGCCACCGCGGGTGAGGTCGGCGAGCTTCTGCTGCTGCGCGGCCTCGCGGTCCAGTCGCGCGACCGCCGCGCCCTCATCGATGCCCAGCGACTTGGCCAGCACCGACACCATCTCCGGCTGGTACTTCGGCTGCTGCGCGGGCTGCGCCGCCGTCGCCGAGGAACTGGCCGCCCACAGCACCGCCGGGACGACCGCGCTGACCGCGAGACCCGCGATCAGGCTCTTTCGGAGGGTGATTGCCATAAACCGTGCCTTCCCTGACCGGGTTCACCACACGCAGGGGGAGGGAATGTCCGAATGACTTGCTTTCACACATTCCCAGTGTGGTGATCCCCGGGCGATCGGGGGGACGCCCGATCGCTGGAAAAGCACTCTCCTACTAGTTCCGCGCCGCCGACAAGACTTGTCGCGGAACGGTTTTTCACAGACAGCCGAGGCTACTCTGAATACACAGAAGGGACCGCCCGGCGGCGGCCCCGTCCCGTGTGGTGCTACCTCAGAAGACCAGCACGGCCAGCAGGATCAGCCCGAGCGCGACGGCGATGACGGTGGGGATCAGTGCGGGCGAGCGGCGGTAGTGGCTCTGCACCGAGGTCGTGCGGAACCAGCTACCCGGCAACCGGCGGCGGTGCTGCTGAACCCGAGGCATCATCTACTCCCAACCCGTGGCGTCTCGTGGCGTCGAGACTGCTTGTCGAACACGATCACCCTTCACGTACCCCCGACCGCGGGCGATCACACATTCGGATCGGGGTGGGAAAAGCGCTGCGGCGGAAATCCGCTTTCGGCGATGGGAGCGGCCGCGGGAACCGGCGGTGGGGTGGGGTCGATGGCTGGGGGTTTGCCGGTTCGGGCAGACGCGGTGCTGGGCAGGTTGACCAACGCGGTCTTGCGCGAGGGGGCCGGACGCGGTGCTTCGCGCTCGGGAGGGCCTGCCGCGCGGTGATGCGGTGGTCGCGGGCGTGGGCCGTGCCGAGCAGCTCCCGTTTCCAGCCTTCCGGAGTGCGGGACCGGGGGCCAGGGTGACATCGCGGGCTGTGGATGGGTCGCGGGGATGTGGACAACTCGCGGTGGGACGATGGACGCCGGTTGAGGGGGGCGTGTGGCGGACAGGGGTGTGCGGGCCCTGCGGATCGCGGCGGGGGCCTTGGTGTTCGGGGTCGCGGCGTGGGCGTTGGTGCAGTTCGGTGTGCCGGGGTGGTTGTCGGACGAGCGGCACCCGCTGCGGCCGGTGCTGGAGGCGGCCTCGTGGGTCGCGGGACTGTTGGGGTTGGCCGTGTCGGTCGCGGCGTTGGTGGTGTCCACGCGGGTAGGTGGCCGATCGGGCGGCCCGGCATCGGGTGAGCCGGTCCGGGGCCCCGTACAGGTCTCGGGCGACTCGGGCAATGACCAGGTCTCGGGCAACACGATGTCCGGGCATGTCGGCGGGTCGGTGGTGCAGGCGCACACGATCACCGGGGCGGTGACGGTGACCGCGCCGCTGCCGAGGTGGGTGCTGGGCGCGGTGGGGCTCGTGGCCGTCGTCGTGCTGGGGGTGGCGGTGATGGCGGTGGTGGTCGTGACGGCGCCCGCGGACGAGGCGGAGTTGCGGGCCGTGGTCACCGTGAGTCCCGGCAAGTGCGCGGGTGGGTGGGTCGTGCCCAACCCCACAGGCCCTATACCGCTGACAGACCGGCCGGAGGGTGCGATCCAGGCTGATCAAGGGCAGGTAGTGCTGACGTTGCAGGGTTCTGTTCCTGCGGCGGTTGTGTTGCAGTCGCTTCGCGTGGAAGTGGTGTCCCGCAAGCCCGCCGCGTCCGGGGTGCTGCTGGACACGCCGTGCGGCGCGGACGTCACACCGCGCAGCTTCGGCGTCGACCTGAACAAGGACAACCCGTCCGCGGTAGGTCTACCGGGCACCGAGGGTGGCGAAACCATCCCCGCGCCGCGGTTCCCCTTCCAGGTCAACGAGTCCGAGGTCGAGCAGTTCGTCATCACCCCCTCCGTCGCCACCGACGAGGTCGAGTGGCGCCTGCACCTCACCTGGACCTCCGGCACCCGCCGCGGCGAGACCACCATCGACGACAACGGCCGCCCGTTCCGCACCACCGGCACCACAGCCGTGACCACCAACTACTGCGCCGACCTCACCGCCATCGAGTGGACTCCCAACTACTCCTGCCTCCGCCTCCAGTCACCCACCGCGGGCGGCTTCGTGGGCGCCTGGGAGGGCCCCGGCACCATCACCTTCAACGACGACGGCACCGCCCTGTGGAAGTCCGCCACCGGAGAGGCCCACATCCGCCTCCTCTCCGTGATCGGCTACCTGGCCACCGCGGACGTCACCGCCAGCACCACCCCGGAACTCGCCCCCGGCGACCGCGTCCGCTTCGCGAACAACACCGACAACCTGCGCGCCGTGACCCAGTTGGGCAAGGTGCTGACCTGGTGCAAGCGGGGGGCCACGTGCCAGTGAGCCCGGGCACGCACCCAGGTGGACGGGTCAACCGGCAGCTTTGACGTTCCGGTCGGGTAAGTGGTTACGGAACCGGTGGCTGGGTCGAATCAGGGGCCGGGGGTCCTTCCGAATGGGGGCGGGGCCTGACTCTGGGGAGTGCTGGGATGCGCCTGTCGTGGTGCAAGTCGGTCGTGGCCGCCTGTCTGATCGCGGTGGCTGTGCCGGGGATGGCGGAGGCAGCGCCTCCGTCCAATGATGACTTCGCTGGCGCCACGGCGGTCACGTCGTTGCCGTTCGCGGGTGCGGTGACGTTCACCGAGGCCACCACCGCGCCGGACGATCCGTGGCTGTGCAGTTCCAGCAACGAACGTTCCGTGTGGTTCGACTTCACCCCCACTGCGGATGGCCTAGTGCAGATAGACCTAACGGGCTACGGCTACGGCACGCTGGCCCTGTTGACCGGTACGCGCGGAGCGCTGACCGTAGTGCCGGGCACCTGCCACAACTCGAGCGAGAACGCGGCTCTGGTCCCTGTTGTGGCTGGGACCACCTACCACGTGATGGTGATCAGCCCGTCATGGTCGAACTCGCCTCTTACGCTGACTGTGGACAGCATCCAGCCGCCTGCCAACGACAACTTCGCGAACGCGGCACCCATCACGACGGTCCCCGCCGCCGCTGAGGCAGCGTTGGGCGCGGCGACCGCGGAACCGTCCGAGCCCAACCCGTCGTGCGTGCAAGGGACAGCTGGTGCCCCGTCGGTGTGGTACTCGTTCACCGCGCCGCGCACCGAATGGATCACCTTCGACCAGACCAGCGACGACTACGAGTCCGTGTTCGCTGTCTACACCGGCAACTCGCTCGGCAGCCTCACCGAGGTCCTGTGCGATGCCTACTACCGCCGCGTGCTGGCTGTCACCGCTGGTCAGACCTACCGCGTCCAGGTGAGTAACTGGCAGCCCGCCGCTATCCCGACTCGGCTCGAACTGGCCGCGGCCCCTGCCCTGCGCACGGAGATCACCCAGCAGGTGTTCGACCCGTCGGTGTTCGACACCGTCACCTTCTCGCAGTACCTGTCGGACCTCGAGAACGAGGCCGTCACCGGCTCGACCTGGAACTTCGGCGACGGCACCACCGGGTCCGGCCACCAGGTGAGCCACCAGTTCACCGCCGACGGCGACTACCAGGTCCGCGTCACGACCACCACCGCCAGCGGCCGCACCGCCACCGCCACCCGCGCGATCGCCGTCCGGACCCACGACGTGCGGGTCGCCGGGTTCACCGTCCCCACCGCGGGCCGCACCGGGCAGACGAAGCCGATCGAGGTCACCGTCGGCAACACGAGGATCGCCGAGAACGCCACTGTCACGCTGTACCGCAGCACGTCCACGGGGTTCCAGGAGATCGCGCGCGCGACCCAGTACGTGCCCGCGCGACCGAACCGCACCGTGGCGTTCCCGTTCAACTACACCTTCACCCCCGGCGACGCCACCCTCGGGCGGGTCACCTTCCGGGCCGTGGTGACCCTCGACCAGGGCGTGCGCGACGTCCGGCCGGTCGACAACGAGGCCGTGGCCCCGGCGACGACGGTCCGCACCGGTCCGAACGGCCTGAGCTGACCATGCGACGAGACACCTGGAGAGCCATGACCACGCGAGGGACCCGCCTGCGCCTGGCCGCGACGGCCGTCGCCGCCCTGGCCGCCGCCGCACTGGCACCCGGCACCGCGCACGCCGCGCCACCGTCCAACGACGACTTCGACAACGCCACCGCGATCACCCTGCCCTTCACCGAGCAGGTCGACCCGCGGGAGGCCACCCGCGCGCCGGACGACCCCAACAGCTGCCTGCACCCGGCGAACGGCACCGCGTGGTACTCGTTCACCTCCACTGTGGACACGACGCTGGCGTTGGACTTCCACCGCGCCTACGTCGACACCGGCGTCTACACCGGCACCCGCGGCGCGCTGGCACTCGTCCCGCGCAGCTGCTCCACCGGCAGCGAGATCCGCGAACTGGACGCCCGCGCGGGCGTCACCTACTACCTCAGCGTCGCGGCCAACTCGTGGTCGTGGCCGTTCCAGTTCACCGCCGAGGTGGTGCCGCAGCCCGCCAACGACCACTTCGCGGCCGCCGAGACCATCGGGGCGCTGCCGTTCACGGGGCAGGTCAAGCTGGCGGCCGCCACGGTCGAGGCCGGTGAGCCCACGGCCAGTTGCGACCACAACCCCGGGTCGCCGTCGGTCTGGTACGAGTACACGCCTGTCGAGACCGGGTCGCTGGTGCTGAGCGCGGACGCGTGGGCCGACCACAACGCCGTCGCCGCCGTCTACACCGGGCCTGAGCGGACCGAGTTGGCCTGTGTCCACAGCCACCACGGGATCTTGCGCGCCGAGGCAGGCCGCACGCTGCACATCCAGTTCACCGCGGCGAACGCGGGCGCCGACGACGTGGTGCTGGGCCTGCGGGCCGCGGAGGTGCTGCGGCCCGCGCTGCAGGTCTCGCCCGAAGGCGCTTCGATCCACGACGAGGTGCGGTTCGACAACACCTCCCAGGACCCCGAGGGCTACGGCACGAGCATCGAGCGGCTCGACTTCGGCGATGGCACCCCTGTTGTCGCCCCCGACCGCTCATACGTCTATCACCGCTACGCCGCTGACGGGGACTACACCGCGCGCTTGACCGTCGCGAGCCTCGGCGGCCGCACCGCGACCATCACCAAGACCATCCCCATCCGCACCCACGACGTCGCGATCACCGGCTTCGACGTCCCCACCGCCGCCAGGGTCGACGCCACCAAGCCGATCGACGTCACGCTCGCCAACGGCAACTACACCGAGACCGTGAAGGTCACCCTCTACCGCGGCACCGCCACCGGCTTCCAGCCCGTCACCTCGCTGACCAAGACCATCCGCCCCAACCGCACCACCCGCTTCCCCTTCACCTACACCTTCACCGCCGCGGACCTGACCGAGGGCACCATCGTCTTCAAGGCCACCGCCGAACCCACGACCCGCGACGCCCTCCCGAGCGACAACACGGTGATCGCCCCCGCCACCCGCGTCCGCAAGGCCGCACCACAGGGCGCCAGCTGACCAACTCCAGCAGAACGGGAGACGACCCCAGCCAGGGTCGTCTCCCGTTCTGCCCGTGCACCGATCGCCCGGGGCGTGGACCAGCAGAGACCGGGTCCGAGGTGGACACCCGGCAACCGCCCTTCGCCTGGCAGGCGGTCACTCATCCCGGCTGGCCTCGATGGGTGGCCAGTCCGCGCAGAGTCCGGTCAAGGCACGGCTCGTGGCGGTGGTGTCTGAGCGGGGACGGTCTTGGACACCACTTCATCGGCGCAGGTCGGAGTCGCCCAGGCGCGGGGCGTGATCCGCGTGGTGGTCGACCGGGATGACGTGCCTGACCGCGGTGGAGCGAGGACGCCCGAAGCGGTCCGGTGGGGATGTCCGCCAAGTGGATGCCTCGATACTCCCAGTCCGGGCATCGCTGTCTTCGCGAGCAGGGCTGCCGGGATTCCTGCCCATCCGCTGAGCGTGCTGTCCACCAGCCACGCCGAGTGGGCCGCGCCATCGTCGCTTGCTCGACGCCCGGCCATGGATCGCCACTGGACCGTTCCCGCGCGGGACGCGGTCCGAGGTGGACATCCGAGCGTCCGTTCGGGTGGCCGCCTCCACTGGGCGGTGGTCGCTCATCCGGCCGGTGCAGGTCAGCGGCGACCAGGTGCGGGGGTGATCCTCGTGTTGGACGACCGAGCCGATGCGCGTGACCGCAGCGGGGCGAGGACGCCCGAAGCGGTCCGATGAGGATGTCCGCCAGCCGGATGCCTTGACGCGGGCACCGCCGTGCTCGTTGCCAGACCGCGGGGGTTTCTGGCAGTTCGCGAGCCGTGCTGTCGACTGGCCCCGCCCGTCCGATGCCCGGCCGTGGATCGCCACCGAGCCGCCACGGTCGCGCTCAGGACACCTGACACCCGGTCCGAGGTGGACATCCGAGCGTCCATTCGGGTGATCAACTCGGGTGGGGTGATATGCCGGGGTGGGTGGTGGCGATCGGGTGGGTGGTCCACCTGTCGGTCCCAGAACCGGAGTTCGCGCATGATGCCTCTCGACCTGTCGCCGTACCGCACCGAGTTCACCGGGCCCTCGGTGGGCACGGAGCAGGAGTTCCTCGGGGTGCGGATCGGCCGGAAGTCCGCCGGTGGGTCGGGGATCGCCGATGTGGTGTCGCACGGGCAGGTGTTGGTGCAGATCACGACCGACATCGGCGGTGGTGGGGACGCGCCGTTCGGGTACCTCGGGTACACGATGGAGATCAAGACCAGTCCGACCGAGGTGACCGACGTCGCCGGGTGGGAGTCGCGCCGGAGCGCCATCCGGGAGGTCATCGCCGCGATCGCGATCATGGTTCAGGTCAAGGGCGGCGCGTTCACCGCGGGGAAGTTGGGCGAGTTCGACCTGGTCGTGCACAACAGCGACCACGTCGTCTACGGCTCGGACACCCTGTCGACCGGGGTGAGCGGCAGCAGCAGGCACGCGACCTTCGGCCTGCCCTTCGCGCTGCTGGGCACCGAGCACGCGGCGCTGGTCACCAAGGCGGGCTGGTACCAGGACTGGTCCGAGGAGTTCGACCTGATCGAGGGCACCGGGTGGGTCGACCGCGACCGGTCCCTCGGGGTCTACAACTACCTGCGCTCGGTACTGACGCGGCTCGCCGAGCTGACCGCCGACTACTCGCTGGCGGTGCACGGCCTGCACGAGCTCAAGGGCTTCACCGGCAACCTCTACGACAGCGCGATCAAGAACCGGTGGGGTGTCCTGCCCAGGACCTCCCCCTGGGTCGCGATCGAGCTCCTGGCGACGAGCGACCGCGACCGCATCCGGCCGACCCTGCTCAAGCGCCCGTCCCGGATCGACGACCCGGTGATCTGGAGTGCCGCCGTCAGCCACATCACCCAGCACCGGTCGCTGGCGGGCCACACGCCCACGGCGCCCACCTACACCGAGCAGGACCTGCCCGGCACCCTGTTCGAGTTCCGCTCCGCCATCCCGTTCGCCTTCAGGCACGCCTTCGTCCTCGTCGACGACGAGATCGGCGGCTTCGACGGCGAACCGCCGCTGCCCAGGCCGAACGCGACCCAGGACCAGCTCGACCTGCACAACGTGATCAAGGGCCGTCGCAGGTCCGACGAGGACTTCGAGGACTCGGACTCCGACGACAACAGCTTCGACTGACCGCCCCGGCGGCCCGGTCCCGGTGATCGGGCCGCCTTTCACCGGTAGCATTGCCCTGCACCGGTAGCATTGCCCGCGATGACACAGACCGCGTCGATCGGCGGGATGCTCCGGGAGTGGCGCCGGATCCGCGACGTCAGCCAGCTCGCGCTCGCGTCGCGGACCGAGATCTCGGCCAGGCACCTGAGCTTCGTGGAGACCGGGCGGTCGGCGCCGAGCCGGGCGATGGTGTTGCGGCTGGCCGAGCAGCTGGACGTGCCCCTGCGCGACCGCAACCGGATGCTGCTGGCCGCGGGGTACGCCCCCGCCTACCCCGAGAGCGCCCTGGACACCCCGCGCCTGGAGTCGGTCCGCGCCGCCGTCCGCCGGGTCCTCACCAGCCACAACCCGTTCCCCGCGTTCGTCGTCGACGGCGGCTGGGACATGGTCGACGCGAACACCGCCGTCACCCTGCTCACCGAGGGCGCACCACCGGACCTGCTCGCGCCGCCGTTCAACGTGCTGCGCTACAGCCTGCACCCGCGGGGGCTCGCCGCGCGCATCGTGAACCTGACCCAGTGGCGCCGCTACGTCCTGACCCGCCTGGAGCGCCAGCTCCGCGCGGGCCTGGTCCACCTGACCGACCTGCACCGGGAGCTGCTCGCCTTCCCGTCGACCAACTCGCTGACCGACCCCGGCGACTGCCCGACCGACCCCTTCGACGTCGTCACCCCGCTGCGGCTGCGCCACGACGGCCACGACCTGTCCCTGTTCGGCACGGTCACCACCTTCGGCACACCCCGCGACATCACCGTCGAGGAACTGCACGTCGAGAACTTCTACCCCTCCGACGAGGCGACGGAGCGGTTCCTGCGCTCCCGCTAGTACCTGTCCAGGAACCCGTACACCGCCTCGAGCCGCCCGTTCCCGTCGACCACGGCCACGTCGAACCCGACCACGATCGCCTCGGCCCCCGCGGCCGGGATCAACTCCCAGCTGAACCGGGCGACGTTGTGGTGCTCCTCGAACACCGCCCCCCGCGCGAACCGCATCCCGGTGAACCGCGCCTGCGCCTGCGCCACCACCTGGTCAACCCCCGCCCACCCCCTGACGTCCACCAGGGGATCCACGTACCGCCCGTCCTCGCTCCACACCCCCTCCACCATCTCCCTCCGCGCCGTCGCGTCCGTCCGGTTCCACACGGCCAGGTACGCGTCGACAACACTGCTGAGATCGCTCACTCGAACCCCTTGAGTCAAGGTCAACCGACCCCTCAAGTCTCACCAAAGCGAAGCCCGCGGTCGATTACCTCGCAGGTAATGGCCCACCGCTTCGGGGCGATCACGGCGCGAAGTAGCTGTCGACCAGGGACTCGTCCACTTCGGCCAGCGTGGCGGGGGACCAGCGGGGTGAGCGGTCCTTGTCGATGATCCGGGCCCGGATGCCCTCGACGAGGTCCGGTGATCGCAGGGCGCGGCGGGAGGTGCGGAAGTCCTGGGCCAGCACGGCTTCCAGGTCCGGCAGCACTGCCGCGGTGCGCAGGGCCCGCAGGGTCACCTTCAGGGCCGACGGTGACTTCTGCTCGATCTCCTTCGCCGCGGCGATCGCTGCCTCGCCGCTGCCGCGCAAGCGGTCGAGCACTTCCTCGACGGAATCCGGCGCGTAGCAGTGATCGATCCATTCCCGCTCTGCTGCCAGCGCGCTCGGCGGGGCAGTGATCGCGACGCCCGCGATGGCGTCATCCCGGGATTCGAGCGCCTCCAGCAGGTCCGGCAACCGATCGCTGGGCGCGTAGTGGTCCGCGAGTCCACAGTGGATCGCGTCCGGGCCGGAGATCGAGGTGCCCGTCAAGGCGATGTGCGTGCCCAGTTCCCCGGGGGACCGGGACAGCAGGTACGTGCCGCCGACGTCGGGTGCCAGCCCGATCCCCACCTCGGGCATCGCGATCCTGGACCGCTCCGTCACCACCCGGTGGCTGCCGTGCGCGGAGATCCCGACACCGCCGCCCATCACCACGCCGTCCATGAGCGCCACGTACGGCTTCGGGTACCGCGCGATCAGGGCGTTCATCCGGTACTCATCAGCCCAGAACGCCAGCGACGCCTCCCCACCCGCGCGGGCGTCCTCGTGGATGAACCGGATGTCGCCACCCGCGCACAGTCCCCGCTCGCCCGCGCCCAAGACGACCACCACCCGCACCGCGGGATCGGCGCGCCACAGTTCGAGGTGCTCGGTGACCGCCAGCACCATCGCGTGGTCGAGAGCGTTGAGCGCCCGCGGCCGGTTCAACGTGATCCGCCCGACACCACCACGGACGACGAACTCGACATCGCTCACAGCGCCTCCACCAGGTCAAGGTCAGCCAACCGTAACCGCCCCCACCCGGCGATCTGAACAAACCCTCCGGCGAGTGGTGTCGATCACGGGCGTCACCCGGATGCCCGGGTTTTGTGCGGTTTTTGTTCAGTTCGGCCACCAGGTGAAACGTTCTTGACCGGCGGTTCCGGCCGGCTACGGTTCCTGCTTGTCGCAGCACGACGAGAACGCACAAACCGGGGGAGTCGGGGATGAGCCACACCGCGCAGACGCCGGTGCACTGGCTCGTCAACCGGATTCGGGATCGGACGGCCAAGGGGATCGCGGTGGCGGTGGGGGAGTTGATCCGGGACGGGGAGTTGCCGCCCGGTACCCGGTTGCCGACGGTGCGGGCGCTGGCCGCCGGGCTGGCGGTGAGTCCGGCGACGGTCGCGGACTCGTGGGGGCAGTTGCGGGCCGAGCAGCTCATCAACACCGGTCGACGCCGTGGGACGACCACGCTCGCGCCGCCGGACTCCACCCCGCGCGACTGCTTCCCCGGGTGGTCGGCGATCGACCTCGAACAGGGGCTGCCCGACCCGGTGTTGTTGCCCCCGTTGGAAGACGCCGTCGCGGCCGGGGTTCGCACCGAGCGGCTCAACGGGTTCGAGCACGACTACATCACCCCGCGCCTGCAAGCCGCCGTCGCGACCACCTGGCCGTTCGCCCCCGAGGCGTGGACGGTCGTGGCGGGCGGTTACGAGGGCACGCTGCTGGCCTGCCAGGCGGTCGCGGCGCCCGGTGAGCTGGTCGCGGTGGAGGAACCGACCGCGCCGCGGGTGCTGGACACGTTGCGGCGCTCCGGCATCCGCGTGATCGGCGTGCGGTGCGACGAGGAAGGCCCGATCCCCGCGGCGCTGGCCGAGGCCCTGGCGCACAAGCCCGTCGCGTTCATCTACCAACCGCGCGCCCACATCCCCTTCGGGCACACCGTCTCCGCCGACCGCGCCGCGCAACTGGCCGACGTGCTCGAGAGCGATCCCGATGTGTCCGTTGTGGAGGATGACAACCTCGGCCCGCTCGCCTCGGCCCCCGTCGCCAGCATCGGCGCGCACATACCCGAACGGCTCCTGCTGGTCCGCTCCTACTGCAAGGCGTACGGCCTGGAGCTGCGCAGCTGCGTGGTGGCCGGGGCCGAACACCTGGTCGAGCAGGTACGGCACAAGCGCGGGTTCGGCCTGGTGTGGGCGAGTCGCATCCTCCAGGACGCGCAGGCGTACCTCATCAACGACCCCGCGACGGGCGTCCTGATCAGACAGGCGAGGGAACGCTACACCCACCGCCGCACGACCCTCGCGGACGCGTTGCGCGACCGGGGTTTCGACGTCCACTCGCGCGACGGGCTCGTGCTCTGGGTCCCCGTCCCCGACGAGACGCGCGCGATGGTCACCCTGGCCGGGTACGGGGTCGCCGTCGCGCCGGGCAGCCGGTGCTACATCGACCCGCCCGCCGAGCACCACATCCGGATCGCCACCAGCCACCTGCCCGACGACCCGCTCCGGGTCGCCGAGCTGGCCGACCTGGTGGCCCGCGCCGCGGCAACCGCACCGCGCGACGAGTTCGACTGACCTGGAGGAACCTTGAGCACGCTGCGCGAGTACCTCGCCCAGAAACGCCTCGCCTGGCTGTCCAAACAGGACACCATCGCCACCGCCGACGTCATCACCCCGACCGCGAAGGTCAGCGCCGAGGGCCGCAGCGGTGTCCGCCGGATCCGCATCCGCGACCACCAGGTCCTCAGCGACAGCGGCCAGGACTACGCGGGCTACGACCTCGGCCCCAGCTCGCCCGAGCTGCAACTCGGCGTCCTGGGCAGCTGCGTCACGCACATCTTCCTGATCCAGGCGGCGGCCGCCGACCTCGTCCTGGACTCCGTCGAGGTCGAGGTCACCGCGACCATCGACCCGAAGGCGGGGACCCCCGGCTTCGAGGACGTCCCGCCGTCGCCGCAGAACATCTCCTACACCGTCCAGATCGGATCGCCCGCGACCGACGAGGAGATCGACGCGCTGTTCGCCGCCGTCGAGCGGGCCTGCCCGATCTTGAACCTGTTGACCAACCCGCAGACCATCACCGCAACGGTGGTGCGGGTGCCCGCCCAGAGTGAGGAAAGCGCACGATGATCAGCAGACGTGGATTGTTCACCGCCGCGGCCGGAGTGGGCGCTACCGCGGTGCTCGCGAGCTGCGGCAGGCTCTCCGGCGAGCAGGCCGCCGCGGCTCCCGCACCCGCGGCGGGCCCGATCTTCTTCGGGGTGTCGGCTCCGCTGTCGGGCGCCTCCGCCGAGTACGGCAAGATCTGGCGCACCGGCTTCGACCTCGCCCTCGACGAGATCAACGGCGCCGGTGGGGTCAAGGGCCGCGAGATCGAGCTGCTCTGGGAGGACACCCAGTCCGACCAGAAGCAGTCCGTGCCGGTCGCGCAGAAGTTCGCCGGGGACAGCAGGGTCCTCGCCGAGCTCGGCGACTTCGCCAGCCCCGCGTCGATGGCCGCGTCGCCGGTGTACGAGAAGGCGCACCTCGTGCAGTTCGGCTTCACCAACTCGCACCCCGACTTCACCAAGGGTGGCGAGTACATGTGGAGCACCTCGACCACCCAGCAGGACCACGCGCCGGAGTTGGCCGACCTGGCGAAGTCGTTGGGCACCAAGCAGGCGGTGTACTACATCAACACCGACTGGGGCAAGACGACCTGGAAGCTCTACGAGGAGCACGCCAAGAAGTCCGGCTACGAGATCGTGCACAGCGAGGCCGTGCAGGCCGACGGCTCCGACTTCCGGCCGAGCCTGATCAGCGGCCGGGACAAGGGCGCCGACGTGCTCGTGTTCATCGCGTACTACCAGGCCGCCGCACTGCTGACCCAGCAGGCGAAGAACGTCGGCCTCGGCCAGGCCAAGATCGCCCTGCCCAGCTCGGCGTACTCCCCGCAGTACATCGCGCTCGGCGGCGAGGCGACCGAGGGCTCGCAGCTGATCGTCCGCTTCCACCCCGGTGACACGCGGCCGCAGGTGCGCGAGTTCGTGGACAAGTACCAGAAGCGCTACGGCAAGCAGCCCGACGACTTCGGTGCCGGTGCGTATGACGCGCTGAAGATCCTCGCGTGGGCGGTCGAGCACAGCGACGGCACCCGCGAGGGCGTGCGCAAGGCTTTGCTGGAGGGCAAGGACATCCCGAGCCTGCTCTACGGTCCGTTCGCCTTCCGCGAGGACCGCCGGGTGACGACGCCCAAGTCGACGCGGCTCGTGGTCAAGGGTGGCGCCTTCACGCTCGCGGGGGCGTAGGTGCTCGACACCGCCCTGGCAGGTCTGGTCAACGGCAGTTCGTACGCGCTGCTGGCGCTCGGGCTGTCGCTGATCTTCGGCGTGGCGAACGTCATCAACTTCGCGCACGCCTCGGTGTTCGCGGTCGGCGCCATGTCCGGCTGGTGGTTCTCCGTCGACCTCGACTGGCCGTTGTGGACGGTGCTGCTCGGGGTCGTGGCGGTCACCGGCCTGCTCGGGTTGGTGATCAACCTCGTCGCGGTGACCCCGCTGGCGAAAGCACCGCCGATCGCCGCGCTGCTGTCCACGTTCGCGGTGTCGGTCGTGGTGGACAACGGCGCGCAGTTGGTGTTCGGCCCGGAGACCAGGCGGTTCCCGGCGCTGCTGGCCACCGACAACCTCGGCCTCGGCGGACTGCGCTTCGGAACCCTCGACGTCACGATCCTGGTGGTGGCGATCGGGTTGATGCTGCTGCTCGGCTGGTTCCTGCGCGCCACCCGTTACGGCCGGGCGATCCGGGCGGTGGCGCAGGATCGGGACGCGGCCGCGCAGATGGGCATCCCGCTGGCGCGCGTGCAGAACCTGGCGTTCGTGGTCGCGTCGGTGCTCGGCGGCGTCGCGGGCGTGCTGGGCGGGATGTACTTGAACAACATCTCGCCGACCGTCGGCTCGACCGTGGGGATGTCGGCCTTCGCCGCCGCCACCCTCGGCGGGCTGGGCAGTCTCCCCGGCGCGGTCGCGGGCGGATTGTTGCTCGGCGTCGTGGAGGCGTTCGGGGTGTCGTGGTGGGGCGGGAACACGCGCACGCTGATCACGTTCGCCGTGCTGCTGCTCGTGCTCTGGGTGCGGCCGTCGGGGCTGTTCGGCAAGCGGACACCGCTGGCGGCGGAGCCGATGACGGGGACGTTCTTCGGCGCCGCGCGCACCGTCCGGCTCAAGCCGTGGCAGGTCGCGGTGGCGGCTGTGGCGGCGTATGTGGTGCCCGCTGTGGCGTTGGACGACTACACGGTGCAGATCGGCGTGCAGGTCGTCGTCTACGCGATCCTGGCGTTGTCCCTCACGCTGGTGTCCGGGCAGGCAGGGCAGATCTCGCTCGGACAGGCCGCTCCGCTCGCCATCGGCGCTTACACCTCTGCGCTGCTGACTACCGCTACCGGGATGGACTTCTGGGTAAGCCTGCCTATCGCGGGTGTGGTGGCGGCGGTGCTGAGCGTCGTGTTGGTGTCACCGTCGTGGCGGCTGCGTGGGCACTACGTGTCCATCGCGACCCTCGCGACCGGGCTGCTGGTGGCCGCGGCGGCGGTGAACTTCGACTGGCTGACCAACGGGCCGTCCGGGGTGTCCGCCATCCCGCCGCCGTCGCTGTTCGGCGCTGAGGTGAGCGCGCCGCTGGCGGTGTACTTCCTCGACCTGACCATCCTGCTGGTGGTGCTGCTGCTGGTCGTGCGGCTGCGGCGGTCCACCCTCGGCCGGATCTGGTCCGCGGTGCGCGAGGACGAGGTCGCGGCGCGCTCCAGCGGCATCGCGGCGGCGGACCACAAGTCGCTCGCGTTCGGCATCGGCGGGTTCGTGGCCGGGATCGGTGGCGCTTTGTTCGCGCAGCAGTACGGGTACATCGACCCCAGCGTGTTCGGCATCTCGGTGTCGCTGCTCGCGCTGACGATCGTGGTGCTCGGCGGGCTGAACTCGCCGCTCGGGGCGGTGGTGGGCGCGATCGTGCTGGTCGGGCTGCCGGAGGCGCTGCGGCTGCTGGAGGAGACCCGGATGCTCGCCTACGGCCTGCTGCTGCTCGCCGTGGTGCTGTTCCGCCCGCAGGGCCTGATGGGGAAGGTGGCGCGATGACGGTCCTGGAGGTCACCGGGCTGCGGCGCTCGTTCGCCGGGCTGCGCGCGGTCGACGGGGTGTCGTTCACGGTGGGGCAGGGCGAGGTGGTGAGCGTCATCGGGCCCAACGGGTCCGGCAAGACGACCGCGCTCAACCTGGTCAGCGGCGTGCTGCGGCCGGACGCGGGTCGGGTGGGGTTCCTGGGGCGCGACGTCACCGGGTGGCGACCCGAGCGCCTGGCCGAGGCCGGGTTGTCCAGGACGTTCCAGAACGGGCGGGTGTTCGGCAACCTGTCGGTGGCGGAGAACGTCCTGATTGGACTGACGTCGACGCTGGAGGCCGCCCGACCGTTGGCGCGGTGGCGGAACGTGCCGGTCTTGCGTTGGGCATCGTTGCTCGCCGAGACCGCGGTGGCACTGGTCGAGCCGCCTTCGGTGCGCCGGGAGTTGGCTGAGCGCCAAGCCGAGGTCTCGGCGCAACTCGACCGGTTCGGCGACCGGCTGACCCCACGCGCCTCGGACGCGGCACACACGTTGTCGTATGCGAACCGGCGCCGGACGGAGATCGCCCGCGCCCTGGCCGCGAGCCCGGCGCTGCTGGTGCTCGACGAGCCGACGGCCGGGATGAACCCGGCGGAGACGGCGGAGGTGCTGGAGCAGCTGCTGGCGCTGAAGGCGACCGGGCAGACGATCCTGCTGGTGGAACACAAGATCGACCTCGTGATGCGGCTCTCGGACCGGGTGCTGGTGCTCGACGCGGGCGCGGTGATCGCCGCGGGCACGCCGGACGAGGTCAGGACCGACCCCCGGGTCATCGAGGCGTACCTCGGCAAACGACGAACGGTGGCGCGTCCATGAGCCTGCTGGAACTGGACTCGGTGTCGGTGTTCTACGGTCAGACGCAGGCGCTGTACGACGTGAGCCTGGTGGTGGAGCCCGGGGAGATCGTGTGCCTGCTCGGGGGCAACGCCTCGGGCAAGTCCACGACGATGAAGACGATCCTGGGGCTCACCACACCGCGAACGGGTGAGGTGCGGCTGGCGGGGGAGCGGGTGACCCGGCTGGCACCCGCCGGGCGGATCCGGCGCGGGCTGGCCTCGGTCCCGGAGGCGCGGCGGGTGTTCCCGGAGATGTCGGTGGAGGACAACCTGCTGACCGGCGCGTTCACCCGCCGCAGCGGGGTCCGCGCCGAACTGGCCTCGGTGTACGAGTCGTTCCCGCGCCTGGCCGAACGCCGCCGCCAACCCGCGGGCACCCTCTCCGGCGGCGAGCAGCAGATGCTGGCCTTCGGCCGCGCCCTGATGAGCGCCCCGACCCTGATCTGCATGGACGAGCCCACCATGGGCCTGGCCCCGATCTTCGTCGACCGCGTCCTCGACCTCATCGCCGCCCTCAACCGCGACCGCGGCCTCGCCGTCCTCATGGTCGAGCAGAACGCCGAGCTGGCGCTCTCCATCGCCCACCGCGGCTACGTCCTCAACACCGGCCACATCGCTCTCTCCGGCCCGGCCCCCGACCTCGTCGACAACCCCGCCATCCGCACCGCCTACCTGGGCGCCTGACCGGGTCAGCAGCCCAGGGTGAGCGGGGTGGTGGGGCGGGCGGTCGTGGGGTCGAGGGTGATGTCGATGTCGTCCGGGCGGGAGATGAGGACGCGGACGGTGTCGGCGCCGGTCCAGCGGACGCCGTTGAGGGTGGCGGTGTCGGAGTTGACGCAGCCGAGGTCCCACGAGCGGGCGGTGGGCCAGGCTCCGGTGGTCACGCGGAGTTGCCACGACGGGGTCATCCCGGTGTAGCCCCGCGAGATGATGACCTCCCGTTCACCGTTGGGTGACGCGTGCCGGGACTGCTCCACGGGGGCGACGGTCATCGACCCGACCAGCGCCCCGAAGGCCGCCCAGCACAGCGCGAGCGCCGAGAACGCCCCGATCAGGAACGGCCGCCAAGCGTTGTGGTCGACCACCAACCAGCACACGAACGCCACCATCGCGATCGCGATAGTCCCGAACAGCACCGGCTGGTCCAACCACCCCAGCACCACATACCCACCCGGCCGCCGCCGCCCGACCACCACGGCCGCGACCAGCACCACCGCCACCGCGGCAGGCAAGATCCACTGCCGGTTCCGCACCGAGGTCTCACTCATGGTGACCGGATGCTACGGCAGCCCCGGCCGCACACCCCGCACCGCGGAAGGCGTGTCCCGCCCTCCGGCGGGGACGTTATCGCCACCCCTCGATTGTGGCCCGCAGCCGCCGAACCCGTCGAGGCGTGCCGAAGTAGTACGCCAACGACGTCAAGGCGACCTCCTCCCCGGAGCACCGCACGATCACCACCACCTTCGATGGCAACACGCTGCCCACGTTCGCCCTCTCCTCCACCCCCGCGACGTCCTCCCGCGCCACGAACTCCCCGCCCCCGAAGAACGGTCGCTCCCGCACCCCGCTCTCGTCGACCCGCACGCCAGACCGCATCGCTGCCACCACGCCCGCGATCCCCAGCCCCACCGCGACAACCCCCAGCACGATCTCATCGCCGTAGGTCACCATCACCACCCCGAGCAGTCCGAATGCCGCCGCGCACGCCACCGCTGCCCATATCCACACCGACCGAACTGCACGCATGGCCCGCATTCTCCGAGTTGGGCTACACGGCAGTCAGATCAGCCCCAGGTTCACCTCACCAGGCAGCGCGGATCTGGGTGGCGTTCTCGCGGAGGAAGGTGTCGAAGGTGTTGGGGGTGCGGGAGGTCAGGGTGGTCACGTCGGTGGTGACGGGGGACAGGCGGCCGGATGCCACCTCGGCGAAGAGGGTGGCCACGTCGGTGGCGAAGGTGTCGGGGAGGCCGAGGGTGGTGAGGTGGGCGGCGAAGTCGGGGGCGGGGAGGTCGAGGTAGCGGATTCCCCGGCCGACGAAGGCGGACAGCTTCTCGGCGATCTCGGTGTGGGTCAGGGGTTCCGGGCCGGTGAGGACGAAGGTCTCGCCGGGGCGCGGGTCGGTCAGGGTGGCGGCCGCGGCGGCGGCGATGTCCTCGCAGTCGACATAGGACACCGCGGCGTCGCCGTAGGCGCCGAGCAGGTGGCCGTCGTGGGTGGTGACCGCTGTGCCGGTGCTGAAGTTCTGCATGAAACCGTTGGGCTGCAGGATGGTCCACGCGAGACCCGACGCCTTCAGGTACTCCTCGATCACCCCGTGCGCGCCCTCGGCCAGCTTGCCGCCCACCCGCGCGTGCCACACCGACAGCTTCACCACGTGCGACACGCCCGCCTCGACCGCCGCGTCGATCACGGCCAGTTGTTGGCGGACCATCGGCTGCTCGCCGACCGCGGGCACCGCCCCGCCCGCGTTGAGGAACACCCGGTCAACCCTCGCCAGGGCGGCGGCCAGGGTCGCCGGGTCGTCGAAGTCGCCGACCGCGTACCGGCCGCCCAGGGCCCCGCCCTTCGCCGGGTCGCGCACGAACGCCGTGGTCGGGGTGCCCGCCAGGCGCCGCACCAGGCGGCGGCCGACCGAACCCGACGCGCCGGTTACCAGGATCATCGTTCCTCCACTAACCTGAGGGTGCCTCGAACTATTAAGTCGAGGCTACCTCGAATTAGCTCGGAGCCGACAGTGCCCCCTCCCGGACGCCCACGCGCCGACGCCCGCGCCAACCGTCAGCGCCTCCTGGCCGAGGCCGACGCCGTGTTCCGCGAACAGGGCACCGGCGCGTCCCTGGAGGCCATCGCCAAGCGGGCTGGCCTCGCCATCGGGACCCTCTACGGCCACTTCCCGACCCGCAGGGCCCTGCTCGGCGCGCTGATGGCCGAACGCAACGAGGCCGTCTTCGACGCCGGGGACGCCCTGTCCGCCGAACCCCCCGACCGCGCCCTCCGCACCTGGATCCAGCTCACCGTCACCCACGCCGCCACCTACAGCGGCCTGGCCTCACTGCTGGCCGACGGCACCGACGACGCCTCCTCCGAACTGCACGCCTCCTGCGTCCGCATGGCCGGGATCGGCGACACGCTCCTGCGCCGCGCCATCGACGCGGGCACGATCCACCCCGCCACCACCAGCGCCGACCTGCACACCCTCACCACCGCCTGCGCGCTGGCCCGCGAGCACACCACCGCGGAACAGGCGGACCGCTTGGTGGCCATCACCTTCACCGGCTTGCTCGTGCGGCCGTCGCCGTAGTGGTTGTGCGCCAACGGTTGTTTATTCCCCTTGCCCGGTTGGTGAGACGGCTGGTCGGGCCTGCCTAGTCTCGGGGGCGGACAGGGAAGGGGAGTGCCATGGGGACATACCGCGTGGTGGAGTTCGACGAGTTCGGAGCTCCGGAGGTGCTGCACGTCGTCGAGCGCGACGTTGTCGAGCCCGGTCCGGGGCAGGTGCGGATCAGGGTCCGGGCCGCCGGGGTCAACCCGGTCGACTGGAAGATCCGCTCGGGTTTGCTGGCCGGGGCCAGGGAGACCCCGTTCCCGTACGTCGTCGGTGGTGACGTCGCGGGCGTGGTCGACGCGGTCGGGTCGGGCGTGACCGGGTACGCGGTGGGCGACGAGGTGCTCGCCGCGACCGGCCAGGGCGGCTACGCCGAGGTCGTGATCACCGATGTCGCGGCGGTGGCGGCGAAGCCCGCCGAGATCGGGTGGGAACTGGCGGCGACGCTGCCGGTGGCGGCCAACACGACGTACGCCGTGTTCGACGAGATCCGGCCGGTGGCGGGGGAGACGATCGTCATCCACGGTGCCGCGGGCGGGGTCGGTACGGTGGCCGTGCAGATCGCGGTCGACCTGGGCCTGCGGGTGATCGCGACGGCCAGCGAGGCCAACCACGACTACCTGCGCGGCCTCGGCGCCGAGCCCACCACCTACGGAGACGGTGTCGTGGACCGCGTCCGCGCACTGGCCCCGGATGGCGTGGACCTGGCCTACGACGTCTCCGGCCACGGCAGCGCTCGGGCGTTGGTGGAACTGGTCGGCGGCACCGAGCGCGTCGTGACCATCGCCGACTTCGAGGCCACCGAGTACGGGGTCCGCTTCATCCGCGGCGTCGAGCAGGAGAAGGTCAGCGACCGCCTCACCGCGGCCGCCGCCCTCGCCGCCAGGGACAAGCTGTCGGTTCCGATCGCCGCGACCTACGGCCTTGCCGACGCGGCCGAGGCCCACCGGGTCAGCGCGGAGGGGCACGTGCGGGGCAAGCTGATCCTGCTGCCCTGACCGAACGCCTTGTCTCCGCTGGGAAGTAGCTTCCCAGCGGAGACCGACCACGTCCGGCGACTCTCTCACTACTGCGCCGGTTGCCAGCCGAGGGCCGGGCCGAGATGGGCGGCGATGTCGGTGAGGATCTGGGTGTAGTCGGCGGGTTCGAAAGCGAAGGGGAGGGCGACGTGACCCTGGGAGACGCGGGCTTTGTCGCCGTCCGGGTGGTGGGCGCGGAACTCGCGGATGTGGGACAGCTGGATCTCGGCGAAGTCCTCGGACTGCTCGGCCTTGACGACGCTGCTGGTCAGGAAGTTCATCCCGTTCTCACCCGCCCACCGCGCCGAGCTCAGGCTGCCGCCGCCGTACCAGAGCCTGCTGCCGAGCCCGGGGGAGTGCGGTTGCACGCGGTCGGAGAACACCTCGAAGCCTTCGGACAGAACGTCCACAGTGGCCAGGTCCTCCGCCAGCCGCAGCGGGTTCTCCCAGCCGAGCGGGATGACGGCCGTGCCGAGGTGGATGCGGCTGGTGCGCTGGGACGCCGCCGCCAGCACCGCGACCGGCGAGGAGATGCCGAACTGCAGGTGCCGGTGCCGCACCCACGCGCTGTCGAACCCGAGCCGCTCACCGAGCTCGATGACCTCCAGCGTCGTCTCGTGCCCCGCCCCCGGGTCGGCGCCGTCGAACAACCCGATGGTCAGGAATCCCAGATTCCGCAACGAACCCACGCGCTTCCTCCCACTTTCCCGGTACCGCCGAGTCTGCCCCGTTCCACCACCCGGGCGCGCCGGTTCCACCATCCGGACACCGGATCGGTGGGCCTGGGCAGCGTTGCCACGGGGCGTCCAGCATGCGAACTCGCGGCCGGACTGGGGCGGGCGCTGTGAGCATGGGGGACGTGCGCACAGCGGATGACCGGGCGTCCTGGCGGGTGTTGGTGGTGTGCCTGGCGGCGGGGGTGACCACGTTGCTGGACCAGTCGGTGTTGACCATTGCGGTGCCGTCGCTGCGGGAGTCGTTGCAGGCAGGGGCGACCGATGTGCAGTGGATCGTGTCCGGGTACTCGCTGGCGTTCGGGTTGGCGCTGGTGCCGGGGGCAGTCTGGGGGACGCGCGCGGGCGCAAGACGCTGTTCCTGGTCGGGTTGGCGACGTTCGTGGTGTTCGCGGTTGTGGCTGCGGCCGGGCGAACGCGACGACTGTGATTGTGGCGCGGCTGGTTCAGGGTGCGGGGGCCGGGCTGGTGAACTCGCAGCTCATCGGGACCATCCAGGACGTCTTCCACGGGGTTGGCCGTACCCGCGCGCTCGGGATGTACGCGGTCGTCGCAGGGGTGTCGAGTGCTCTGGGGCCCGCGTTGGGCGGGGTGCTGGTGTCGGTGGCCGGGCCGGGCGCCGGGTGGAGGTGGTGTCTGCTGCTGAGCGTGCCGTGCGGGGTGGTGACGCTGGCGTTGGCGGCGCGGCAGCTGCCCCAACCGCAGCGGGTCAGTGAGGGGCGGCTCGACGGGTGGGGGTTGCTGTGCGTGGCCGTGTTGACCGTGTCGTCGATGATGCCGTTCATCACCGGGACGCACGTCGGCTGGTGGGTGGCCGCGGTGATCGGGTCGGTGGTGGCGCTGGTGGTCGGGCACCGCAGGCGGGTGCGGGTCGGGAAGGTGCCGCTGGTGCACCCGGCGTTGACCCGCTCCGCGCCGTTCGTGCTGGGCACCGTGGTCGCGATGGCCCAGTTCGGGTCCGCGATGGCGGCGAGCCTGGTGCTGGTGCTGTTCCTCCAGAGTGGACTGGGGATGTCCGCGCTGACCGCGGCGGCGGTGACGCTGCCGTCGGCCGTGGCCATGGTGGCGACCTCCGCGATCGCGTGGCGGGTGGTGCGGCGGATCGGCTCGCACGCGGTCACCCTGGGGACGGGGCTGGGGATCGTGATGCTGCTGGTCGGTGCCTTGGTGGTGGTCGTGGTGCCCGCGCTGGTGCTGCCGGTCGCGCTGGCGGTCGTGCAGCTGGCCTGGGGTGCTGCCAACGGGCTTTCGTTGTCGCCCAACCAAGCCCGGGTGTTGCGGCACGCGCCCGCTGAGGCCGCCGGTGTCGCGGGCGCGATCCTCCAGATGTCCCAACGTGTCGCGGCAGCGGTCTGCCTCAGCGCCATCTCCGGGGTGTACCTGCGGGCCGGGACGCCCGAGGCGGCGTTCGTCCACGCGTCGTTGGTGTGCGCGGGACTCCTGGTCGCCGCCCTGGTCGCGTGCGTGGTGCTGACCAGGGTCGACGCCGGGTCCACATCGGACGGAGCGCCGCGCCCGCCCCGGCTCGTGGTCGGGACGGGCGCGACCGGGGGAGGTCAGGCTCCGACGTAGACGAGGTTGTTGGGGCTCTTCGGGTCGGTGATCTTGTTCTTGGTGGCGGCCGCGACCAGGGCGTCGCGGACCTGGGCCGGGGTGGCGGTGCGGGTGGTCAGGTACAGCGCCGCCGCGCCCGCGACGTGGGGGGTGGCCTGCGAGGTGCCGCTCACGGTGTTGGTCGCGCTGTCCGAGGTGCGCCACGCCGACGGGATGTCGACACCCGGGCCGAAGATGTCGACACCGTTGCCGTGGTTGGAGAACGACGCACGGCGGTCGGCGTTGTCGGACGCGGCCACCGTGATGGCCTCCGGGACGCGAGCGGGGGAGGCGGTGGAGGCGTCCGCGTTGGAGTTGCCCGCCGCGACGACGAAGGTGACGCCCGCGCGGATCGCCTTCTGCACCGCGGTGTCCACAGTGGTGTTGGTGCCGCCACCGAGGCTCAGGTTCGCGACGGCCTTCTTGCCCGCCGCGTCCTTGGCGACCCAGTCGATGCCCGCGACGACACCGGCGATGCTGCCGCTGCCGTTGTCGCCGAGCACCCGGACCGCGACGATGCCGACCTGCTTGGCGACACCGTAGGTGCGGCCGCCGACGATGCCTGCGACGTGCGTGCCGTGGCCGTGGCCGTCCTGCGCGACGGTGTCGTTGTCCACCGCGTCGAAGCCGTTGCGCGCGCGGCCGCCGAACTCGGAGTGGCTGATCCGCACACCGGTGTCCACCACGTACGCGGTGACGCCGCTGCCGCCGTTGTCCGGGTAGGCGTAGGACTTGCTCAGCGGCAGGTTCCGCTGGTCGACCCGGTCGAGCCCCCACGGCGGGGTGGACTGGATGCCCTGGATGGACACGACCTCGTCCTGCGCCACGTAGGCCACCGCGGGGTCGGCCGCGATCCGCCGCGCCGCCCGGTCGGACAACTGCGCGGAATAGCCGGACAGCACCGTGGAATAGGTGTGGCTGACCGTCCCGCCGTAGCGCTTGGCGTGGTCCGCCGCCGCCGCGTGCACGGTCCCGTCCTTGAACACCACCACGTACGACCCGCTCACAGCGGTCCCCGACGCGGCCCTGACCTGGCCCTCAGCAGCCGCGGCAGGCGAGGCGAGCGCACCGGCGGTGGCCGCGGCGGCCACCGCGGCAATGGCGAGTTTCACGCGGAAATGAGCAGACATTGAGGTGCCTTCCCGGTCCCGGCCCCCCGAGTGGGGCCACGAGGAAAAGCCTGACAGGACTGTCCCCGCGGGTTTCCGGGCGGCTTTCCCATTTCCCACTGTGTAACAGTTTCCGGGGTGCGTGGGCTGCGCCTATGACGTGACCGTTGCCGGAAAATCACCACCACGGCCGCCCCGCGCCGTTTCATGGCATGAGATCACCCGTTCGGGGTCTCCACAAGCGACCGGCCACCCTGGGCGGTCCGCTCGCCGTTCGGGTCGTGTTCGCCCAGTGGGACAGTGCTGTTCGGGTGCTGGTGGGGACACGGAACGTGGCGGGCAGTGCGCCCGCCTTACCGCCCGATAGGGTGACGGGGTCATGTTCGACTCTCGGTGTGGAGGGGTATTCGCGATGGCAGTCTCCGTGGATCTGGACAAGCAGCTGGACAAGGCGTACGAGGGCCTGGGCGTGTCCGAGGTGCTCGACGCGCCGGTGGCCGCGCTGGCGGGCGTGAGCGAGGGCGACGCGGAGAAGTTGGCGGCGGCCTTCGGCGTCAAGACGGTCCGCGACCTCGGGACCAACAAGTTCTTCGCGCTCGCCGCGGCGCTGGTGGCGCTGGAGCAGGCCGCGAAGTAGGTCCGCCCGGTGATGACGGGGGTGCGGTTCGCGCGCCCCCGTTCTCGCTGTTCTCGCCCCGGGTGCCGCGGCTGCCGCGCGCTCCGTTCCGGCACGAGCAGTCGATGACGTGGTCACGCCGTCGTCGAGTGCCGTGTTCGTCGAGTAATTGCCTTGCACCGGCCCGTCATGCCCTGGCACGCTATCGGCATGTCAACGCGTAAAGGCTGTGCGGCTCTCGCTAGCTGAGCCTCCCCGGCGCGGGATCGCCCGCGTGAGGCTTCCCCCGCTCTCCACTGCCCGGACGGCATCCGTCGGGAGTGGACACCGCGCCCCAGCCCCCGGCGCCGCCGTGCGTTCACCCTTGCCTGGCATCCACATCGGATCCCGCTCGGCTCCTGTCGCACACCACCGAGACCCGAGCCCCCATCGGCGATAGCGCACGCCTGAACCCATCTCGGCCACACCCGCCGAGTACTCCACCGCGCCGACCGACCAGTGGTCGATGCGTGGCTGCCCCACGCCCTGCCACACCACTACAACACACAGAAAAGGTGAATCCGTTGAACTACAAGCCCTTGCCCGTCATCGTGCGCGCTGTCAACCAGGACCGCGAGTGGTGAGCCCCTGCGCGACCGACCCGATCACCCGGACCCCACGTCGATGGACCGCATCCACTCCGGCGTGGGGACCCCGGTGAACTCGTTCCACGCTATGCAGTACTCACGCGACTCCGGCCCCACGTGCTGCCAGATCGACTCCAGGTCGAACCCCCGGTCCCAGGCGGACAACACCGATTCGAGGAACCCGGTGGCCGCGGCGTCCTTCTCCTGCTCGGTCCCGTCGCGCAGCGCGTCCTCCAACACGCGGAAGGTCTTCTGCACCACCGAGGTGTCGAGTGTGTCGAAGACCTCGACGAACTGCTGTGCCGCCTCGATCGCCTGTGATATCGGCAGCTCCTCGGCCATGTAGCTGGGCGTGTACGCGATGTCCGCGGCTATCTCTCGCAACCATGCGTGCTCGATCATCACACGTCCTTCAGTGAGTTCTTCATGTCCAGGATGACGTTCTCGGCCGTGGCTCGGTCATTGCGCGAGGCATCGGGGTTGTTGAACAACCATTTCTCAAGGCTTCGAATGGAAGTTTGTGCTTTTCCTGAGTGAAACCTTCCCTTTACTCGTTCTCCCGTCTCCCGCTCATATCGGACGGCCGCCGCCGTGCTCCCACTGCCAATCTCGGCATCGTCACGGTACAGCTCTTCCATCCACTTTGCCAGATTTGGATTGCTTACCTCGGGGCGCGCCATCTCCTTGCGCAAGTCTGCTTTGAGGACCTCGCCACGTGCGCTGCTCTGCGGATATCCCCGGGATCCCGGTGGCGCTTCCGACCGGGCATCACTCGATAGACGGACATCCACATCGGGGACAACATGCCTGGTGTTGCCCTCCTTGCTACTGGGCTTGGTAGGGGTCAGCGCGGCGCGCAGCGGGTGCGCCGCCGCCTTCTCCGGCTTCGCGTGGTTGCCCGGGGAATCCGTTGGGGTGAGCGCCGCCTTCAACGCGGCCTCGGGTGGCTTCGGTGTCTTCCCGTTCTTCGAATCGCCGTTGCTCGCCGCTGTCCGTGCCGCGGAATCGGCGGGTCGGGCCGATTCTCCCGAGGGTGGGGTTGGCTGACCGGACGTGAGTTCGCTCATGGGTTCTCACCTCGGGCATACAGCAGGTCCGCGAAGTTCCAGTCCAGGTTCAGGAAGTCGGCGGCCCTGGCCAACCGGTCGGCTGGTTCGCCGCCCGGGCTGATCGCGGTCGCCGCTCGTTCGAAGTACGTGGGGTTGACCCGTCCACGGTGGACGATCGGCGTGGCCAGGAGCAGTTCCGGCAACCCCAGCAGCGCGTCCAACTGCTCCCGGCACGGCGCGTCCGGCAGGCGGAGGCCCCGGGTGCGCCACCGCTGGGTGTCCGGGTGCGGATCGGGGGAGTCCTCGGACTCGGCCAGGGCGACGAACACGTCCGACCACCGGTACTGCCCGGCCTGCCACCGCACATCCGGTCCACTGTCGACAGTCCGGCCCGCGAGCACCGAGTCGCACAGTGAACGGAGGTGCCGGGCGAGGTCCTCGGGTTGGTAGTGCGCCACCAGCGCCGGGTATCGCGTGTGGACACTGTCCTGGATGACCCCCGCGATCGCGCAGTCGAGGACGTGCCGGTCAGCGCCCGCTGTCAACCGGGAGAGCCACGCGCGATCCGGCCGGGGGCAGGTCACCCCGGTCACCAGGGCGATGGTCGTCAGCTCGATCCACAGCACCAGTCGGGGAGTGGTCTCGGCGAACCGCTCGGCCTCGCGGATCCGCCTGCGGGCGCAGGGCTCGGCGGCGCACCGGGTGGGGCAGGCCGGGCTGCGGGGAGCGCTGATGGCGGGGGTGCGGTCGACCCCGTCGGCGGACTCGCGGGCGTTGCCGAGCGGGATCCGGGTGAGGATCGGGTGGTCCATACCGCCCGCGAAGAGGGCCGCCTGGCCGGGTGGCAGCGCCACCACGTAGCGGGACTGCTCGTCGGTGAGGTTCATGGTGGCGCCGACCAGGGCGCGGTCGTCGGCGGCAGGCAGCCGGTGCACGATCTTGAGCGCCGAGTTCTTGACCACGTCCGGGGTGACCTTGCTCGGGATCTGCTCGGCGACGACGATCCCCTCGCCGTAGGCGCGGACCTCGGCCAGCAGCGTGGCGAACAACTCGACCGCGTGCGCGGCGGGACTGCCCGGCTCGACCTTCTTGAGCAGCCGGTGCGCCTCCTCGATCACGGTGACGTGCCGCAGGTGCTCGCCGGACGGGGATGCGGTGTGCCGCTGCCGCAGGTGTTCGTTGATCCGGATCAGCACCGCGCCGATGAGGAACGCCTGGTCCTGGTCGCTGCCGACGTCCTCCAGCTCCAGCACGGTGTTGCGGCTGAGCAGCCCGCCGACGTCGAGGGCGTGCCCGCCGTGGAAGAACCGGCCTGGCGTGCCGAGGGTGAGGCTGCCCAGGCGCACGTCGATGAACCCGCGCACGTTGTCGGTGATCTCCCGGCCGTACCCGATGTTCTCCACCACGTCCAACGCGATGTCCCGCAGCTCACTGAGCGTCGGGTAGCGCGGTGTGACACCCGCGGTGCCCGGCTCGCCGAGCGCGAGGTCCCAGCCCAGCTCGCGGTAGGCGCGGTCGAGCGCGTGGCTGAGTACCTGGGGGAACGGCTCGAACGCGTCGAACGCGGCGAGGAACAGCGCGCGGACGAGGTCGATGTGGGTCTGCAGCGGGAAACCGGGCTCGGGTTCGAGCGGGTTGAGGCACCCCGGCACGGCCGACGGGTCGCCGGGGCGGATCGCGAGCACCGGCCGGTCGAGGTCGCGCAGCCGCCCGGCCATGCCCGCGTACTCGGCCTTCGCCGGTTCGATCACCAGCCAGGGGACCGGCCGCGGCGCCCGGGCCAGCTGTTCCAGGATCGCCCGCACCGTCTGGGACTTGCCGGACCCGGTGGCGCCGCTGACGAAGGTGTGCCGGTTGAGGGTGTCGAACCCCACGTGCACCGGCCCGGCAGGCAGGCCGTCGTGGTCGATGACCTGTCCGATGAGGACGGTCTCGGCGTCGGCGACGTGTTCGGGGGTGACGTCGAAAGTGGACCGTTCGACGAGCCGGACGCCCGGGATCTCCGCGGCGGGGACCTGCGCCAGGCTGGTCACCAGGCGCGGGTCGGCCAGGAACGGCTCGTGCTGGGTGGCGGCGTCGAGCCCGTGCACCGGTTTGGTGGGGATGAGCGCGTACGGGGTGCCCCGGAAGTCCTGACCCGCCACGAGCAACCCGGCCACAGCGGTCGCGGACGACTCGTCGACACCCCCGGCGAGCAGCCGCACCCGCCACAGCCCGGTGGAGTTGCCCGCGCTGACCTCCCGGTAGCGGCGCGCGAGCCGCTCGGCGCTGACCAGGTCCTCGGGGTTGGAGGCGTAGTCGCGGGCGGTGCTCTCCTGGTCGGCCAACCACGCCGCCTCGCGGTCCATGTCCTCTCGGGACACCGCCTCGGCGAGCAGCAACCACGCGAACGGCCCGTGCCACGCGGCCAACAAGCTCTGCTCCAGCCCGGGCAGCGGGTGCGCGCTGTGGTCCGGGTGCAGCGCTGGCACGAGCGCGTCCACGACACCGGCGACCGGAACCCACCAGGGCATCGACTCCAGGTCGTCGCGCAGGCTGTCCGCGCCGATCGGGCTGCCCCGGGTGCCGGGCGGGAACACGAGCGCCGACGGATGATCGTCTCCGGCGGTAGTCGTCGACACGGCGACGGTCACCCGCGCGCCCGCCCGTTGTCGGTACCAGCCGACCAGCAGGGGCTCCCCGCTGACCAACCGCTGGTGGTACGCCGCCACGACCGCCGGGTACCGCGGATGCGCCCGCCCTCCGGCCGCCTTGTCCGGTACCCGGTACACCTCCTCGACCCGGCACAGCGCCCCCACCGCGCCCAACCACCCCGTCATGGGCGTTGCCAGGGGGATCCGCCGGTGGCCAGAAGGGCGATCTCCGGGTTCAGCTCGACCGGGCGCACCTGGCGCGGGGTGCCGTCGGTGGGGGGTTCGACGACGAGCATGGCGTAGTCCGGGAGGTTCTTGATGACCTCGGGGTCGACCCGGTGTTCGTGCACCCGCTGCCGGGTCTCGCCGTCCGACCAGCTCTCGGTCGTGGCGTCGGAGACGGTGGTGCCCCAGGTCCTGGTGCGGCTCCAGGACTGGGTGTCGGCCTCGCTCCAGCCCTTGGAGCGGGACAGGTTCGTGGTCTTGGGCACCCGGGACTTCGCGGAGTCGCCGCGGTTGGCGCTCCTGGTCTTGGAGCGGTTGGTGCTCTCGTTGTGCGACTCGCCGTAGTTGTTGGCGTTGCTGACGCTGTTGGCGACCGAGTGGGTCTCCTGCCCGCCGAGGGTGGTGCTCAGCTGGGAGACGGTGAACGTGTACTCGCGGCCGATGAAGTCCGCCGCCCTGGCGGCCTGCCGCGGGTCGTCGAGCCGCAGGAACGCGACCACGCCCCGGCCGATCACCCTGGCCGTCACGTCCTCGAACCGGCGGAACAGCGCGACCAGCCGCACCCCGCGCCGCTCGCACAGCTCCGTCAGCCGGTCCAGGTGCCGCACGGCCAGCCGGTCGGCCGCGGTGAGCACCAGCGTCGGCACCGCGCCGGGGTCGTCGATCACCTGGCGGGCGGCCCAGCCGACCAGCAGGTCGGCCAGGACGTCGGCCTGCGCGCTGGTCCACTCGCTCGACATCGACAGCACCCGCAACCGGCCGACCAGCGCGGACACCTCACCGGTGCCCATCGCGGCTAGCGGACCGGTCATCGCCTCCAGGTCGCGCAGGTTGGGCAGGACCTGGCGGCGGTACTCGTCGGAGAACGACCGGCGCAGCGCCGAGCGCTCGTCGAGGGACAGCAGCGCCTCGTCGGTGTCGCGGACCCGCGCCCGCATCGCCACCCGCAGCGCCGCCGCGATCCGGCCCATGGACAGCCCGTCCGCCGCGAGCACGTCGAGGACCTGGGCCAGGATCCGCTCGTCCACGCCGCGCACGCCCTGGTCCTGCCGCGCCTGGCCGCCGTGCCTGGCCTCGACCAGCAGCCTGGCCACCTGCTCGCCGCCCAGCCCGGCCAGCAGGTCCACCTCCGGCAGCTCGGTCGGCAGCAGCCGGAACGCCACCGGGTAGCCGGTCTGCCGCGCCCCGCGCACCAACTCGCCCGCCACGATGTCGCCGGTGAGGTCCAGCACGGTCACCGAGCCGCCGTCGGCGAGGATCGACGAGCCCAGCACCGTCAGCAGCGCCTCGGTCCCGTAGGCGTTGTCCCCGATGACGCTCACCCGGGTCACCGCGGGGGACAGCGGGGCGGCGGTCCAGTCGGAGATGGTCGCCAGGCGCTCGCGCTCACCGTCGTCGAACCGGTCGCGCCGCGCCGCCCACTCGACCAGCCGCTGCTCGTGCCGCCGGTAGGACAGCGACCACGAGTCGCACACCACGTTCTTCAGGCCGCGCACCAGGCGCGACCACGTCCACCAGGCGACCCCCGCGGCGGGGACGGCCATGGCCGCCGCCCACAGCATCGTGGTATCGAGGGACAACGCCGTCGCCTCGTGGAACCAGGAGTACACACCGGACACCAGCCACGTCAGGAATCCGCCTGCCAGAACGAGAACCAGCACGCCGACCGCCACCGGCCTGGCTTCCCCGCCGCGCCTGTCGGCGTCCACCTCGACCCGCCACAGGTGGTGGTCCAGCGCGTCCTCGCGCACCTGGGCCCGTGCCCCGCCGAGGAAACCGCAGGCGACCGGCAACAGCACGGACGGCACCAGGCTCCCCGGCGCGCGCACCGCCTCGCCGCGCCAGACCGGCTCGGGCTCGGCGAACACCTGCCGGTGCGCGGCGCGGTCGCTGAACCGCCACCCCAGCCGCTCCGGCCCGCGGAACAACACCGGCCACGCGCCCGCCCCCGCGTCGTCGGACGACACCCGTCCCCCACCCCGCTCCCGATTCCACGACCCGCATCCCCGCTACCGCGGTCGCGCCCTCCCCGAAGGCGGCTGTCCTGCTCATGACCCGTTCCTGCTTCTGACCCGTTCCGCGCCAACGCTTCCGCGTGACGGACCGAACCGAGATTAACGCTGACCGGGCGGGGTTCGCGGGGGATGACCTCATCGGTGATCATGTACCGCGCGAACTTCACTCGATCGGCGGGCGCTCATCGACTGTTGGTGACCGCCGAGGCGATCTCGCGGCGGTGTCGTCCACTGATGCGAGGAGAAAACGCGAGTTTCGGACAAAGGCGTTGCGGTCTCACGACTATCGTGCGTTGTCGCTCGCTGCTTCGGAATGAACATTGCTCGCGCTATGCAGAAGATTCCGCATGGCGCGGTAAATCAGCTGGCTTCGGTGTGGTGACAGCAGGCTTGTGGTTCCAGGGGCGTGGTCTTCGCCGGTGTTCAGCGGGTGTCGGCGTCTCGTGGGTGCCGGGATGGCGGTCGTCATGCCCGGGGCCGCCGGGGGCGCTAGGGTGGCCAACGGGGAGGACGACGTGCTCGACGACTCGACCGCACAGGACCGCGTGGCGACGGCCGACGTGGCGGTGCCCGATTCGTCCACCTTGCGGGTCGAGATCACCGCGGTGATCGCGGACGTCCCGGTGTTCCGCGCCGCGCTGCGCGCCTGGCTCACCGCCCGCCGCCTGCTCGACCGCCGCGGCGAGGACATCCTGCTCGCCGTCGACGAGGCCGTGGCCAACAGCGTCGAGCACGCCTACCGCGGCACCGCCCCCGGACCCGTGGTGCTGACCGCCCTGACGGTCGGCGCCGCCACCGTGCGGATCTCCGTGGCCGACCGCGGCCAGTGGCTCACCCCGACCCCGGACGACAACGCCGTGCCGCTGCGGGGCCGGGGACTGTCCATCATCCGCGCGGTGGCCGACGTCGTCAGCATCGACCGCGGCACCCCCACCGCGCCGGGCACCACGACCACCGCCGAGTTCACCGGGCCGTGACCCGCGCTTCCTCAGAGGAACGTCGTTTGTCCAATCGGGACGGTGATGCTGGACAGACCGCCCAGCGCGCAACCCAGGTTCGGGTTCGCCGCGGCCACGGTCAACGACGTCGTGCCCGCCAGCGGTCCGCTGGTCTGCCAGGTCTGCAGCGTGACGAGCCCGTTGAGCGGGTTCGTGTTGACGGTGAAGTCGAACGTGGTGTGACCGCCGGTGGGTGCCCAGTCGATGGTGGCGCGGCCGGTGATGGTCGCCAAGAGGTTGCACGGGATCCCACCGAGACTGGTGACGGTCCCGGTGGCGTCGCTGACCGTCCCGGCCTGCAGGTGGCCGAAGTTCCCGCTGGGGGACAGGCAGTTGACGACGTTCGCGACCCCGGTGACCGCCGCCGTGGTCCGCGTCGCGGTGAGTGCGGGGCTGAAGCTCAAGTGGACGTTCACGTTGCACGTGAGCTCGACGAGGGCGGCCTGGGCGGGCGCCGCGGGTACCAGGAACCCGATGACGAGCGCGACAACCCCCGCGTACACCGTTCTCCGTGCCGAGCGCGCCATGGCCGTCCTCTCCGTCAGGGGCAGTCCGGACAATGCTGGGATCCGCCGCCGACCACGGGCAATCCCCATGACACGGTCGCCCGGCAACGTCACCCGCTCGTCCGGCAGGCCCGTCACCTAGAGTCGTGCGCATGAACGGCGTTCAGCTCTTGCTCATCGTCGGCCTCGGCATCGCGGTGACCTCGGTGGCCCGCAGGCACCGGGTCGAACCCGGGTGGTTGATCGTGGTGTTGGCCGCCGGGGCGTCGTTCATCCCCGGGGTACCCCGGTTGGAGCTCGACAGCGAGCTGATCCTCGCCCTCGTCATCCCGCCGCTGCTGTACTCGGCGACCCGCGGCGCCTCGTTCGCGGGCTTCGGCGCGAACCTGCGGGCGATCACCTATCTGGGTGTCGTCACAGTGGTCCTCACCGCTGGGGTCCTCGGCTGGCTGTCGTCGCTCCTGCTGCCCTCGATCGGGCTGGCGGCGGCGTTCGTCCTGGGGTCGGTGCTGGCCCCGCCGGACACCATCACCACGGTGTCGCACGGCGCCGAGATCGGCATGCCGCGGCGGGTCACCTCGATCCTCACCGGGGAGAGCCTGGTCAACGACGCGACCGCGCTGACCCTGTTCACCATCGCGGTCGCCGCGGTCAACGGCCAGCACGCCACCTGGTACGGCGGCATCGGCGAGTTCTTCCGCAACGCCCTGGTCGGGCTGGCCATCGGGCTGGTGTTCACCCTGGTCGCGCTGGTGATCCGCAAGAAGCTGGGCAACCCGACGCTGGAGACCGCGCTGGTCCTGCTGCTGCCGTTCACCGCGTTCCTCACCGCCGAGGCCGCGCACGCCTCGGGGATCCTCGCCGTGGTCGCCGCCGCGTTCTCGCTCAGCATCAACCTCGCGCTCGACCCCAAGCACCAGTACCCGGGCGGGCACCTGACCCGGTTGCAGGAGGAGGGCGTCTGGCGGGTGGTGGACTTCCTGCTGGAGACCTTCGTCTTCGCCTACATCGGCCTGCAGCTGCGGTTCGTCCTGGAGGACCTCGCCGACTCGCCGGACACCGGCGTGGTCAAGACCCTGGTCGCGGCCGGGGTGCTGCTGGTGGCGGCGATCGTGTTCCGGATCGCGGCGGTGTTCGGCCTGTTCGGCCGCTGGACCCTGCGCCACCGCGGCGTGCAGCGCCGGATCGACCGGGACCCCCGGTTCCGCGCGTCCCTGGCCAGGCGCCGCCGGGGCGGCGAGCCGCTGCCACCGCCGACCACCAAGGAGACCGCCCTGGTCGGCTGGACCGGCATGCGCGGCATCCTCACCCTCGCCGCCGCCGCGGGCATCCCCGAGACCACCACCGCGGGCGCCCCCTTCCCCGGCCGCTCCGAGATCCAGGCCATCGCCCTGATCGTCACCCTCGGCACCCTGCTCATCCAGGGCACCACGATCGGGTGGCTCGCCCGCAGGCTCCGCTTCGACCTGACCACCGAACGCGCCGAGAACCACCGCCTGCTGACCGAGGGCCGCCGCCTCATCACCGAAGCCGCCACCGGCGACGACGACGCCTCCTACGACGCCCAACGCCTGGCGCTCGGCGTAGCGGTACACGACCGGCGGCTGCCCGAGCACGTGGCCCGCGAGTTGGTCGAGGAAGTAGACCTGCGCCAGGCCGCCCGCCCTTCCGCGCAGTGATCGGGAAATGGTGTTCGGGGCAGTGGACAACTGTTTCGGCAACTAGGTCCTGAGCTGCGGTTCCCCGACGGGAAAACGCCGGGGTAGTGATGGGGAACAGAACTCTTCAACCGCGTGGAGAAAGCGGGTTGACTTCCGCCGTCCAAGCTCCACGCGGATGAGGAGTACAGCAATGCCCTGCAAATCACGAACGTTACTGGCGTCCGCCGCCGCCCTGGTGGCGGTGGTCGGTGCGGTGGTGGTCACCCCGGTGGCCTTCGCCGGTCAGGCGGAGGGGCCGGTGCGGGTGGCGGCCAAGAACCCCGTCCCGGGGGTGTACCTGGTCAAGCTGAAGGACTACGCGGGCGCGGCGTCGTCGTCGAGTCGGGCGCAGGCGTTGACCGAGCAGTACGGCGGGACCGCGGCGCACGTCCTCGACCGGGTCATGCGCGGGTACGTCGCCGAGAACCTCGACGACCAGGGGGCCCGGCGCCTCGCGGCCAACCCGGAGGTCGAGTCGGTCACGCAGTCCGGCACCTCGCACGCGGCCGACGTCCAGGACAACCCCGCGAACTGGGGTCTGGACCGGGTCGACCAGCGGGACCTGCCGCTGGACAAGAAGTACACCTACCCGGCAGGCGGCGGCGCGGGCGTCAACGCCTACATCGTCGACACCGGGATCCGGTTCACCCACCAGGAGTTCGAGGGCCGCGCGAAGGTCGCCGCGGACTTCGTCGTGCCCTCCACCAACGGCAACGACTGCGACTCGGCGAAGGCCGGTCACGGCACGCACGTGGCGGGCATCGTCGGCGGCAAGACCCGCGGCGTGGCGAAGAAGGTGAACCTCTGGGCGGTGCGCATCCTCAACTGCCAGTCCTCCGGGAAGGACACCGACATCGTGGTGGCCGCCGAGTGGCTGGCCAAGAACGCGGTGAAACCCGCCGTGGCCAACATGAGCGTCTACGCCGACGACCCCACCATCGGCGTCGACGCGATCAAGGGCTCGATCGCCAACGGTGTCCAATGGGGACTGATCACCGGCAACAACGGTGGCAACTCCTGCGACTACGGCCCCGGCAGCCGGGTCGACACCGGTGTGCGCACCGGCAACTCGACCTCGTCGGACCAGCGCGCCGGTGACTCCAACGACGGCCCGTGCATGGACGTGTTCGCGCCGGGCAGCAACATCGACTCGTCGATCAACTCCTCGGACACCGCCTACGGGCAGAAGTCCGGCACCTCGATGGCCGCCCCGCACGTGACCGGCGCGCTGGCGCTGCGGTTGGCCGAGGCGCCGTCCTCGACCCCGGCGGACCTCAAGAAGTGGATCGTCGACAACGCCACCACCGGCAAGATGACCAACATCCGCACCGGGACTCCGAACAAGCTGCTCTACCTCCCGAGCGCGCCGCCGTCGACCAACGACTTCGCCATCGCGGCGAGCCCGGCGTCGGTCAGCGCCGATCCTGGCGCCAGCGCCACCAGCACGATCTCCACCTCGGTCGTGCGCGGCTCGGCGCAGAGCGTCGCGCTGTCGGCGAGCGGCCTGCCCTCGGGCGTGACCGCCGCGTTCGACCCGACCTCGGTGACGGCGGGCAACTCGTCGAAGCTGACGCTGTCGGTCTCCTCCAGCGCGTCCCCGGGCTCCTACCGCGTCACCGTGACCGGTAAGAGCGCCGACGCCACGCACACCGCGGACGTGAACCTGACGGTCAACGGGACTGTTCCCAACGACTTCAGCCTCAGCGCCTCCCCGAGCAGCGGCTCGGTGGCGGCGGGTTCCTCGGCGTCGACGACCATCAGCGCGAGCGCTGTCCGCAACGCCCGCAACGACGGTCTCACCGACGGCACGTCCGGCACCGCGTCCGGGCCGGGTGTGATCAACGGGTCGCCGACCACGGTCGCGAAGTACCCGTTCATCATCTCCCAGCACCGCACCGGTGGCGTCCGCCCGCAGGAGCAGTCCTGCACCGGGTCGGTCGTGGCCAAGCGGGCCGTGCTGATCGCCGCGCACTGCAAGTTCTCCCAGGGCGACCCGAAGTACCTGGTGTACGGCCGCGACGACCTCAACGCCACCACCACCGGTACCCGCGTCGAGATCGAGGAGTACCGCACCCACCCCAACTACGACGCCAACGACGGCTGGCGCACCGGGTTCGACGTCGCGGTGATCTTCACCAAGACCGACATCCCGGTCCCGGCAGGCTTCCAGTTCCCGAAGATCGCCAAGTCGGGTGACAGCCTCCCGTTGGGCACCAGGGGAACCGCGATCGGCTACGGCAAGACCGACGCCAACGACGCCAACAAGAACGCCCTGCTGCGCGAGACCACGCTGCCCACCGTGGCGGACCAGAACTGCGCGAACATCAACTCGCAGTTCGACGCCCGCTACATGTTCTGCGACGGTTTCGGCAACGGCAGCACCGGTCTGTGCCAGGGCGACTCGGGTGGTCCGTACTACCACGACGGCACCATCTGGGGCGTGTTCTCCTGGCTGCGCACCGACTGCGCGTCCTACAACGCCCACGGCAAGCTGTGGGGCGTCATGGGCGACTGGGCCAACCAGCAGGTCGGCACCGGCCCGCAGCCGCCGACCGGTGACATCACCCTCTCGGCCAGTGGTCTGCCTTCTGGCGCCACGGCCGCGTTCAGCCCCACCGCGATCGGCGCGGGTGGCAACTCCACCTTCACGGTCAGCACGTCCGCGTCCACGGCCGCCGGTGAGTACCGGATCACGGTCAGCGGCACGCGGTCCGGTGTCACCCGCACCACGGTGTACACCCTGACCGTCACCGGCGGCGGCAACACCCCGCTCACGGTGGCCAACCCCAACACGCAGACCAACGTCAAGGGGAAGCCGGTCAGCCTGCAGATCAACGCCGGCGGTGGCAAGGGCGGCAACCGCTTCACCGCCACCGGGCTGCCCGCTGGGTTGAGCATCAACGCCACCACCGGGCTGATCTCCGGATCGCCGACCACGTGGGCGAACTACCACCCCACGGTGACGGTGACCGACAGCTCCGGCGCCAAGGCGAGCGCCACATTCTACTGGTTCATCTTCCCGAACTGATGATCCGGCCGGGCTGGGACCCGGTCTCCGATCGGACCGGCCTGCCGCGCCCTGGCTCCTGAGGGCGTAGACAGGGCCGCCCTGCCGGTGCAGGGACCTCGCGGGCGGCCACACCGGTCCGGGGAATGGCGGGCGGGCACCACACGGTGCCCGCCCGCTCTCGCGTGGTTGCGCCGTTGCGTGGCTACATCTGGCCGTTGGCCGGCCGTGCCCTTCTCGGCGCGGCCGCAACCGTCTACCTTCCCCGGAGCACCTTCGGGAGGTGGGCGATGAACACGCAGACGCGTCGGCTGCTGCGCACCGGGCCGTTCGAGGTCGCGCTCGACACGGCAATCGAGGCGTCCGGCCTGACCCTGGACCGGTTGTGCCGCAGGCTGTCCGACCGCGGGATCACGGTGAGCCGCACCGCGATCTCGTACTGGCGCAGCGGCCGCAGCCGACCGGAACGGGCCGAGTCGCTGGTGGCGCTCGGCGTGCTGGAGGAGGTCCTGGGGCTGCCGTCGTCGTCGTTGGTGGCCCTGCTTGGCGGGCGCCGACCGCGCGGCGGGGCGACGAGCCGACCACCGGGAACGCTGTCGCGGCGCGAGCTGTGGCCCTCGTGCGGGCGGCTGCTGACCGGCCTGGACGCCGCGCCGGACGGGCAACTGGACTACCTGGGCGTCAACGACGTGCTGGTGGTCGACGACCGGACCGGCGAACGCAGGCAGCGCATCCGGCTCGTCGTCCGCGCCACCGCCGACCGCGTCGACCGCTGCGTCGTCTGCCACGAGACCGACGACCCCGACTTCACCGCCCCCACCCTCCTCGGCGCCACCTTCGCCCGCCTCGGCCGCGCCCGCCACGACCCCACCACCCGCTCCCTGGTCGCCGAGTTCCTCTTCGACCGCCCCCTCAACCGCGGCGAGGACGCGGTGGTGGAATACGACTTGCGCCTGCCGCAGGGCCAGCCGATCGACCACATCTACCGCCGCTTCCCGCGCCCGGTGGGCCTCTACACGATGCAACTCCGCTTCCTGGGCGTACCGCCTGCCCGAGTGCGCCGCTACGACCGGGTGGGCTTACGCGGCCCGGAACAGCACGTCGAGGACCTGTGGATAGGCGCCGCGGGCACCACCGCCCTGGTCATCCCCGCGGTCCGCCCCGGCACCGTGGGCGTCCGCTGGGAGCGGTAGGTCGCCGCACCGACCCTGCTGCATACCGGACCCGCTATACGCCCTGGCCACCGGATGTTGACGCCGCTGCACGCCGACGCCACTGCCCAACTGATGCTGCTGGACACCGGGGCCGCTGGAAGTCGAGACCGGCCCTGCCGGTGGG
Source organism: Actinokineospora cianjurensis (assembly GCF_003663795.1). Taxonomy (NCBI): domain Bacteria; kingdom Bacillati; phylum Actinomycetota; class Actinomycetes; order Pseudonocardiales; family Pseudonocardiaceae; genus Actinokineospora; species Actinokineospora cianjurensis. Next base: position 474,515 of record NZ_RCDD01000002.1, on the reverse strand, counting down.
AGTGTCGCCTGTGGATATCGCTGACGACGGTCTCTGGGAGATCCGTTCGCTGAGGAAGCGAGGCAGGCGGACTTGGCAAGTGGTGTCGTCACCCGGTCGGAGTGGGCAAGCTGTCCGCGCGAAGTGGCACCCGTGGATGAGTGAGCGCTGATCGACGGTGGTGAAGTCGCACGGCCTCAACGCGCCGGACCGGTGACCAGAGAGCGCCGAGCATCCACCCGGGTAGATGCCGTTATGGATGATTTGTGTCGATTATGGACAGTTGCTGCGGAGGGTCACGGGGTGCTGGGCGGTAGGGAGTGCCAGTAGTCGACGGCGCCCTGGAGGACTGTGCGGAAGAGGGCGAAGTTGACCGGCTTGTAGATGTAGCTGTCCGCGCCCGCCGCGTAGCAGCGGTCGATGTCGGCTGAGGTGGTGGAGGAGGTGAGCACGATGATGGTCAGGTCGGCGAAGGTGGTGTCGGCGCGGACGGAGGACAGGACTCCGTAGCCGTCTACGCCGGGCATGGACAGGTCGAGGAACATCAGCGACGGGCGGGGGCGGGACTGGTCGCGGAGGCGGTCGAGGACGGTGTTGCCGTCGGGGAGGAACTCGAGGACCAACTCGGGGTGGGAGCGGGACAGGGCGCGGTCGATGGCCTCGCGGTCGACCTCGCTGTCCTCGACGACCAGGACCAGGTTGTCGTCGATCACGCTGTCAGCTCGGTCCACGCGGTTCCTCCGTTGGGGTTCGTGAGCTCGATCCGCGCCCACGTCGCGTCGCCCGAGACCTTCGCGGTGATCGCGCAGGGGGCGGTGAACTGGAGCAGGTGGTCGGGGAGTGCCGCCGGGTGGCCGAGTTGCCGCAGCGCGTCGGTGACAGCACCCGGCACCTCGTCCGACGGCAGCTCGCGGTCAAGAGTGGTGACGCCGAGGTTGCGGACCACGAGCACCGCGACGTCGTCGTTGACGTGGTACCGGTCAGAACCGGCCAAGAGAGCGTCAACCATCGCGGGCAGCGGTAGGTCACGCGACCGGGTCAGGGTCAGGTTCAGCTCGGTGTCGCCATAGAAGCCCCCATCGGCGTCGCGCGCCTCGATCAGCCCGTCGGAGAACAGCACCAACAGCTCCCCGGGCAGCAGCGTGCCCACCCCGGGGCGCAGGTCCAACCGCGGTAGCACCCCCACGAGCCGACCGCGACACCCCGACTCCTCCACGGACCCGTCCCGGCGCACGACCAGCGGTGGCGGGTGCCCGGCCGACTGGGTCTCGACCAGCAGCTCACCCCGCTCGCCCTGCGTCAGCGTCGCCGTGGCGATCGTCAGGAACCGCGAGATCCGCTCGCGCAGCATCTTGCGGTTCAGGATGTCGAGCGCGTGCGGCGCCGGTCCGCCCTCGGCGAGCACCGTCTCCAGGGTGTGCCGGGCCAAGCCGGTGACCGCCGTCGCCGCCGCGCCGCGGCCGCAGACGTCACCGACCAGCGCCACCACCGTCCCGTCCGGCTGGTCGACGACGCCGTAGAAGTCGCCGCCCACCTCCAGCGTGTGGTCGGCCGCGTTGTACCCGGCCGCGAACTCCAGCCCCGGCACCGTCGGCAGGACCGCGGGCAGCAGGTGCTGCTGCAGCGAGGTGACGTCGTGGCGGCGCTGCTCGTAGAGGGTCGCGTTGTCGATCGCCAGCGCCGCGCGCCCGGCCAGGTCGTGCAGGAACCGGGTCGACACCCGCCGGTCGGACCGGCCGCGGTGGAAGAAGGTAAGCAGCCCGACATCGCGCCCCCGCGCGCGCAGGACCCCCATGGTCATCGTGTCCAGGCCCACCTCGACCGGCAGCCCCGCCGGGCACGGCCCGTCGCCCGCCCTGGCCGTGCCCGTGACGACCGGCTCGCCCGCCCAGCGCCCGCCGCGCAGGTGCTCGGCCAGCAGCCGCTCCCGCCGGGCGTCGACGTGGGCGGCGGCGATCTGCACCATCTGCTCGTCGCGCCGGATGTGGATGGCCGCGCCGTCGGCCAGCGCCGGGACGACCATCCGCAGCACCGCGCGCAGCGTGTCGGCGATGTCGAGCGAGGCGTCCATCCGCAGCGACGCCTCCGCCAGCAGCGCGTCGAGCGCCTGGTGGTCCTCCAGGGCGCGCTGCTCGCTGATCCGGTGGTCCGCGGCCACCACCAGCTCGACGACCTGCGTCAACGCCGTGCCGAGCTCGGCGGCGTCGCTCTCGTCGGCCGCGGTGGCCAGCCCGATCAGCCCCCGCCCGCCCTCGGCGACGCCGAAGACCGTCACCAGCAGCCCGTCGCCCCCCACCGCGGCGACCCTGGCGGCCATACCGGGGGAGCGCCGGGTCAGCTCGGCCAGCGGCAGCGGGTACTCGCCGGGGTCGGAGGGGAGTTCGGTGGCGTCGGCGGCGAGCCCCCTCGGCCCGCTGGACAGCCCCGACCCGTCCGCCCAGCGGGTGACCAGGACCTCGTCGGCGGGGGACAGGCGGGCACCGAGGACGGCGCGGACACCGGGGAGCACGAGCAGGCCGGTGTAGAGCTCGTGCGCGAACTGCCGGGTGCTCACGGCCGCGAACGCGGACCGCCACAGCCTGTGCAGTCGGTCCGGCCAGTGGCCCTGTCGGTTCGGGTGCAAGCTTCCACTTCGCTCGTTCGGGGACGCCGGTCCAACTGTAGGGTCTGCCCCCGGGCCCGGCCGCGCGGCTCGGGGACGGCGAACGGGGTGGGTGTGGGCACTGGCGACGACACGGTCTGGCAGCCGGACGACCGCGCCAGGGCCGCCGAGGTGGAGTCCGGCACGTCGTTCGACCTGTCGGTCTGCCTGAACGAGCCGATCCACCGGCTCGGCGGCATCCAGTCCTACGGCGCCCTGCTGGCCATCGGCGTCGACGGGCGGGTCGCGGTCGTCAGCTCCAACTGCGAGTCGCTGCTCGGCCTGAGCCAGGACGCGGTGCTCGGGTCGTCCGCGGAGGCCCTCTTCGGCGCGGACGCTTTGGCCGCCGTGCACCGCACACTCGACGCCCCCACCGGCGACCGCGGGCTGCTCAGCCTCACCGTGGCCGGACGCGAGTTCGACGCCACCGTGTACCGGGCCGACGGGCGGCTCGTCGTCGAGCTGGAACCGGCCACCGCCGAGCGCCCGTTCGTGTTCTCCCACTTCTACCCCGCCGTCCGCGCCGCGCTGGCCAAGCTCCAGCACGGCCGCACGGTGGTCGACGTGTGCGCCGTCGCGGTCGCCGAGATCCGGGCGCTGACCGGCTACGACCGGGTGGTCGCCTACCGGTTCGAGGGCCAGGCCGGGCCGGGCGAGGTGATCGCCGAGTCGCGCGCCGACGGGGTGGAGCCGTGGCTGGGGCTCTGGTTCCCGGCCACCGACATCCCGCCGCAGGCCCGCAGGCTCTACGAGCGCAACTGGATCCGGGTCATCCACGACGTCGACGACGACACCGCGCTGCTGGTCCCGCGGGTGGGCGAGCCGCTCGACCTGTCGGACTCGGCGCTGCGCACGGTGTCCGGGTTCCACCTGGAGTACCTGCGCAACATCGGCGTGCGGTCGTCGATGTCGGTGTCGCTGCTCAACGACGGCAGGCTGTGGGGGCTCATCGCCTGCCACGGCCTCGCGCCCCGCAAGCTCAGCGCCGAGGTCAGGGCCGCCTGCGAGTTCTTCGGCGTCACGCTGTCGCTCCAGTTGGCCGCCCTGCAGGACACCGAGGCCACCATCGCCCGCCAGCACGCCCGCACGGCGCTGCTGAGCCTGCTCACCGGGCCGTACTCGGACGTCCCCGGGTCGCTGCTGGCCAACAGCGCCGAGCTGATCGCCCTGGTCCAGGCCGACGCCGTGCTGGTGCGGTTCGCTGGCCAGACCGTCGCCGAGGGCGCGCCACCGGACCCACGCGTCATCGAGGCGCTGTGGGGGCACGTGCCGCCGCTGGCCGCCGGGCGGGTGTGGACCTGCGAGAGTCTCGCCGAGCTGGACCCGGCGTTCGTGGGTAGCGCCGCCGAGCTGAGCGGCGTGTTGGTGCTGTCCTTGGACGGTGAGGACGACCTGGTCGTCTGGACGCGGGGGGAGCGCCGCGCGGCCCGCACCTGGGCGACGGACCCGGAGCAGCCCGTCCGCCTGGGACCGCACGGGCAGCGGCTGACCCCGCGCGGGTCGTCTGCGGTCTACCAGGCCGTGGTGCGGGGGCGTTGTCTGCCGTGGACCGCTGGTGACGTGGCGGTCGCGGAGGAGTTCGGCAGCGCGTTGCGTACCGCCGCACTGCGCCGCGCGTCCGAACTGTCCGCCTTGAACGACGAACTGCGCCGTGCCAACGACGACCTCGACACCTTCACCCACGTCGCCGCGCACGAGATGAAGGAACCGCTGCGCGGCATCGCGACCACCGCCGCGTTCATCACCGAGGACGCCCCCGACCTCGACGCCACCACCGCGCGCAGGCTCGGCACCATCCAGAAGCTGGCCCAGCGGATGGACGAGCTGATCAACAGCCTGCTGCACTTCGCCCAGCTCGGCCAGGGCGCGCTGCACCCGGTCGAGATCGACCTGCGGGCCGCCACCGAGCAGGCCATGGAGGTCGCGGGCATCCGGCTCGCCGAGCGCGCGGTCGAGGTGACCCTGCCCGAGCCGGGGGTCGTGGTGGTCGCCGACGCGGAGCGGCTCCAGGAGATCCTGGTGAACCTGCTGGTCAACGCCGCGAAGTACGCCAACCCAGAACCCCCGCGCACGGTGGCCGTCGGCGCTGTCGACGGGACCCTGTTCGTCCGCGACAACGGCATCGGGATCCCGCAGGCGCACCAGGAGGACGTCTTCCGCCTGTTCCGCCGCCTGCACCCCCGCGACTCCCACGGCGGCGGCCACGGCGCGGGCCTGGCGATCGTGTCCCGCATCGTCGAACGCCACAACGGCCACCTGCGCCTGGAGTCCACCCCCGCCGAGGGCACGACCGTGTGGTTCACCCTGGGCCCGGAGGTCTGACTCCACCGTCACCCGCCACCGCCTCGACGACGGCCCCATCCGCGTCGGCTCCACCTGGCACAACGTCTCGAAGTTCCTCGGCTCGGAAACCGAACTGACCTACCACGCCCACATCGACTTCCACGGTGTGGCCAAACTCGCCACCCCGGTCGCCAAGATCGCCTTCGAGAAACTCGCCACCGACACCGAGAAGAACCTCACCAAGGTCTTCAGCGGCACGCACTAGGCAATGACGCCCAGGTGTTGAACCAGGAATCGTTCCGCTTCGACGCCTGGGCGAGTCGCATTACCTGTTCGGTGCCGAATAGGTACTCGGCGATCCGGATGGTGCGCAGGCGGCCACCTGCACCCCGAGGTCTGGCGTCTCGGCTGACCGCGAGCTAGCAGCCCGACCGCGCCGAGGGTCGGCGATTCCCCGATACTTCCGCAAGACTGTCCCTCTTGTCTGAATTCGACCGCTTTCCGGCCTGCTGGACGAACTGCCGGTCTCTGTCGCCACCCCGAGCCGCGCGCTCGGGGTAGGATCGCATTGTTCGTTTCTGGGGCAACTGGGGGATTATCAGCTCGACGGCGCGCTTTCGCATGCGCGTATTCCGTCTTGTGGTTGTCTGCGTGACGAGCCGAATCATCATTCGCCGCCCGATCGCGTATCGGGCGATTCGCTCGAGGGGAAGTCATGTCCTTAGTCTCTGCGCGCCGTCTTGGCGTGCTCCTCACCAGCGCCACCGCCGTGGTCCTGCTGGGTCTCTCCTCCCCGGTGGCCGCCGCCGCGGCGCCCACCGCACCGGCCGCACCGCCGCCGGGCAAGCCGTTGGTCACCACCGATGTCAAACCGCCGACGCAGCCGGTGACCAAGCGGCCGCCGACCGCGCCCGGCCAGGTCGACCAAGGTGTGCGCACGATCAAGCGCAACGCCGACGGCAGCTACAGCATGTCGGTGTACTCGCCCGCGCCCGGTGTCACCGACCAGGACCTCTACCGCAGGCTCAAGGCGCGGGGTGTCCGGGATCTGGTGAACCCGAGCCAGGCGGTGACGACGTTCGACGACGGTTCGTGCGCTTGGGGGACCTCCACCACCGCGGCGTGCCCGCGGGTGGAGTGGGCCCGCAACGGCCACAGCCACCCGCAGATCTACTTCAACGACCACACCAGTGCGGCGTGGCCGGTCGACGCCGCGGTCGCCAAGTGGAACCAGGCCGAGGGGGTGGACTCCTGGTACCGCTGGAACAGCTGTCCCAACGTCGCGGGCTCGCACTGCGTCCACGTCTACAGCGCCAACTACGGTGAGACCGGCACCGTCGGTGTCACCCACCTCCAGTGGACGGGTGACTACTTCAGCGACGGTCAGGTGTCCATCGAGCTCAACGACTTCTACAACATCACCGCCGCCCGCCACCGCAAGTCCACCTGCCACGAGCTCGGCCACGCACTGGGCCTGGGCCACAGCTCGTCGTCGGGCAGCTGCATGATCAGCGGCGCCTACGAGACGCTGTACCCGGACTCCAACGACTACAACCTGTTGCACGATCTCTACCAAGGATGAGCCTGTAGCGGGCAACCGGATCGCGCCCGCGATCCGTCCTTGTGACGAGGTAGTGACAACGAGGTGATGGGGGAGTACCGATGTCCACCGGATTCCGGAACGCTTGTCTGCTAGTGGTGGCGGGAACGCTGTTGACCGGCTGTGCTCGTCAGGTCGAACCGGTGGACCAGGGACTCCCTGCGTCGAGTTCGGCGGGGGCCACCACGGAGGTGGTCCCCGCCACCTCGGAAGCCGCGGTGGGGGTGGCGGTTCCGTTCCAGCTGCCGACGCATTGTGGGATCAAGTACGCGCGGTTCGCGGACAAGTGGTGGCGGGCCGAGCAGGAATCGCCGGATCCGCGGCGGGTGCTCGCCGCGGATGGGAGTGGGAGTTACACCGGTTCTGTGCCGGGCAGGGTTGTGCTCGTGGATGAGCGGACGCTGAGGTTCACCGTGGATAGTGGGGTTATCGAGGGCGGGCCGACCGAGGTCGTCCTCCATCCCACTGCCGACCAGCCGCCGCTCTGCGACTGAGCGGCCGCCCCTGGGTGGGTTGACGGTCCGGCTTAGATGGGGCGGTGGTGGAGAGCAGCAGGGTTGTGGCGCGGCGGCCGTTGGGGTTGTTGTTGGGGGCCAAGGCGGTGTCCGACATCGGGTACGCGTTGGACTTCGTGTGCTTGTCGATCTTCGTGTGGGAGTCGAGCAGGTCGGCGTTGGCCACCGGGTTGGTGAGCGTGTCCCTGTACGCGGGGGCGATCGTCGGGGGCAGGCTGGGGCACGCGTACGGCGCGCGGTGGGACCGGCGGTCGGTGATGATCACCGCCGACCTGGTGCGGATGGCTGCCCTGCTCACCCTCGCCCTGCTGCCCGGCCAACCGCAGCTCTACGTCGCGGTGTTCCTGGTCGGCATCGGGCGCTCGGTGTTCGAGGGCACGTTGAGCGCGGCGACACCGGTGCTGGCAGGGGAGAAGACCCAGCTGGTCAACAGCGTGCTCGCCGCGCTCAAGGGCGTCGCGTTCATGCTCGGCATGAGCCTGTCCGCGGTGGCCGTGCCGCTCATCGGGTTCCAAGGTGTCTTCGCCCTCGACGCCGCCAGCTACGCCCTTTCCGCGCTCGTGCTCGTCGCGATCCGCGTCCCCTTCCGGGAAAACGGCCCCACCGCGGACACAACCGACAAGACGGTCGTCTGGCCCGCGGTGGTCGCCGCCGGGCTGGTGCCGCTGTTCGTGGTCCGCTGCCTCGACGCGTTCGGCAGTTCGTCGCAGCACGTCGGCATCCCCATCCTCGGCAGCGAGCTGAACCCGGCATCACCCACCCAGGTCGCGGGCCTCGTCTGGGGTGTCTGGGCGGCCGGGCTGCTGCTCGCCGGGTTCGTCTTCCGCCCGCTGGCGACCAGCCTCATCGCCCGCGCGCCGGGGGTGGTGTTCTGCCTCGCCACGATCGTCATGTCGCTCGGGTTCATCGGCATCTTCTGGTTCGACGACTGGGGACTGCGCCTGGCCAGCGCCGCGCTCGCCGGGATCGGGGACGCCTTCAGCGAGGTCGCGTTCAAGCAGGCCGTGCAACGCCTGCCCGACGAGCGGCGCGGACCGGTGTTCGGCCTGTCCCAGATCGTCGTGAACAGCGGGTTCATGGCCGGGCTGCTCGCCACCAGCCTGCTGCTCACCCCGGACATCGTGCCGCAGTGGGTGTTGCTGCTGCACGGCGTCCCGCTCGTGGTCGCCGCCGTCGCCGCTGTCCGGTTGCGTGTCCGGTGACCGCCTACCTCGACTACGCGGGACTCGGCAAGCTCCGCCAACCGGCCGTCACCGCCATGCGCGACGCGCTGGTCGACGTCCTCCCGCACGGCAGCGCCGAGATCGGCCGCATCTTCCCCGCGCGCCGCCGGGCCCGGGCCCTCGCCGCGGACCTGCTGGCCTGCTCGACCGACGAGATCGCCCTCGTCACCAACACCTCGACCGGCCTGCACCTGGTCGCCGACGGCCTGGACTGGCGGCCGGGCGACGAGGTCGTGGTGTTCGACCGGGACTTCCCCGCCAACGTCCACCCGTGGCGCGCCCGCGGTGTCCGGTTGGTCTGGGTGCCGATGCGCGACGGCGGGTACCGGCTGGAGGACGTCGAGGCCGCCATCGGCCCGGCCACCCGGCTGGTCGCGGTCAGCCACGTCAACTTCGCCACCGGTTTCCGCGTCGACCTCGACGCCGTGTGCGCGCTCGCCCACCGGGTCGGCGCCCTGGTCAGCGTGGACGCGGTGCAGAGCATCGGGGTGCTGCCGCTGTCGATGGCCGACACCCCGGTCGACTTCCTCGCCGCGGGCGCGCACAAGTGGCTCTGCGGTCCGGTCGGCACCGGGATCTTCTTCTGCCGCCGCGAGCACCTGCCGCGGTTGCGCCTGCCGGGCGGCTGGTTCGGCTTCCAGGGCGCCAACGACATGCTCACCAAGGGCGCGGGCCACTTCCGCTACGACCTGTCACCACTGCCGACGGCCGCGCGCGCCGAAGGTGGGATGTACGACGTGCTCGGCATGGTGGGACTCGCGGAGACGCTGGCCGAACTGTCCGAAGTGGGCATTCCGGCGGTGGCCGACCGGGTGCGCCATTTGACACAGCGGCTCTGCGCCGGACTGCGCAACGCCGGGTGCGCCATTTCCGCGAGCACCGAGGACGACGCGTGGTCGGGCATCGTCGGATTCAGCCACCCCGCGGTGGAATCCGTCGCGCTGGCAACCGAACTCGTGGCCGCGGGCATCCACGTGTCGCACCCGGATGGACTCGTCCGCGCGGCGCCGCACTACTGGACCGAGGAAGCCGAGGTGGACGCGCTCGTGGCCGCCATCACCCTTCGTGTTCATTGACCGGAAATGTTCGGCGTGCCACCGCGGACATCGGCTGAAAGCAGTCTTGTTAGGCCATGGACCCGCTGCTATGTTCCGATTCACTGTTCCTCGCACCAAGGAGTCGGAAATGGCCTACGAGACTTGGGAATCGCTCGCGGACGAGGTCGAGATCAGCACCGGCGCCGCTGACTGCTGGGTGTGCCTGGTCGACGCCTGACCCACCAGGACCGGCCCCGCACCCCGGGGCCGGTCCGGGACGCCCCCCCATCCGACGACGAGAACGCGAGGCGATGGACCGCTGGGAACGGGCGCACGGCCACATCGGGGCCGCCGCGCCGAGTTGGCTCACCTTCGAGGTCCACCGGCCCTACCTGGACGGCGCCGATTCGGCGCTGACCACGGTGCACGCCAGAGGATCCCTGCTCGCCGCCCGCCGGTTCGAGCACCGCCAGCCGACCGCGCTGAGGTTCGGGATGACCATGCCGGGCAGTTACCGGAGCCTGCTCGACGGGGAGGCGCGGCTCGCTCGGTACCGGGTGCGCGACCCGCTGGGGTTGGCCACCGACCTGGCGTCGCCGACGTGGCGGCGGATGGCCGAGGCGTACGGGCACCGGGCTGACCTCGACGACGTGGACCGCGCCGGGTTGGCCCAGTGGTTGATCGCCGTGTGCCTGCCGGATTCGGTGCTGGAAGTGCTCCCCGCGGACCTTTCCGAAAGCGACTGCGCGGACCCTGTTCGAGCTATCGCGCAATGGTCCAGGGCCAGTGCCCTATTCGCCATCGAGGGCCTTTCGGACCGTGCTAGAGCGGCCTATTCGCCTTTGGTCGACAATCCCGCGCCGACCGTGGCGCACGCCCAGGCGGTCGCCGCGTGGGGCTACCTCGTCACCCGGCACGCCGCCGACGACTCCGACACCCCGGAGCTGTTCGCGCGGGCCGAGGAGGTCCGAAAAGGACTCGACCTCACCGACTTCGAGCACTCCCTGCTGCACGCCAGACTCCTGCTGCGCCAGGTGATGCACGCTGAGCGGCAGGGTGCCTTCGACGACGCGTGGCAGTTGCTGGCCGAGGCCGCGGACGTGCTCGAACCGCCGGTCGACGCGGATGAGGAAGCGCTGACCGTGGAGATGCGGCGCAGGATCATCGACCGCCGCGTCGACATCGCCGTGCGCCGGGGTGATCGCGAGGCTGAGTCCGCGTACATCGCCGAGGGGCTGGCGCTCGACCCGTACGACGTCAAGATCCGGATGCAGGCCGCTCAGGCAACGGAACGCTTGGGGGACAACGAGAAGGCGTTGGCCGAGTACCTCGACGCCGCCCGGCTCGGCCCGTACGGCACCGCGTTCGCACTGCTGGCCGCCGTGCGCTGCGCCAAGGCCCTCGGGCACGACGAGTTCGCCAGGGCGCTCGCCGAACGCGCCTACCGCACCGCGCCCCGGTCCGCCCGCACCCGGGAAGCCCTGGCCGAGCTGTCCGACGGCCCGCTCGCCGAGATGATCTCGCTGCCCGCCGAGCACCCGTACGAGCACAACTGGCACTACCGGATGTACGCGGCGTACTTCAACCTCGGTGAGTCGCATTCGCCTGGCCTCTATTCCTCGTTGCCCACGTGGGCATACGAGTTCGCCGAGGCGGGGGCGCCGCCGGAGGTCAACTGGCAGCGGTTGATGCCGCCCGCGTTCCGCGCCAACCTGGTCCGCGAGTCCGGCCTCACCGAGTTCGCCGTCACGCACCCTGCCGACCTGCCCACTCATCTGCGGACGCCCGCGTGGGATCAGCTGTGTGCGTGGGTGGCTGAGTTCCCGACCGCTGACGTCGAACGGCAGTACCTCACCGCGGTTGTGCTGTTCAGGCTCGGGTTCGGGAAGCTCGTGCTCGACCTGCTGCCGCCTCGACCTGTCGCCGAGCTGACCACGCCCGCGCAGTTGCGGCTGTGGCACTGGCGCGATGTCGTGCGGTACGTGGGTTCTGTCGGTTCGTCAGGGGTGGTGGAGCCGACCGCGTCGTTCGAGATCGCCGACCACCCGGCGTGCCCGACGCACTTGCGGTTCGTCATCTCGGTGTTCGCGGTCGTGTTCCACGCCAGGGAGACCAAGTCGCTGGAGGCCGCGTCGCTGTGGCGGGACAAGGCGCAGGCGAGCCTCGACGAGCTGCTGGCGGGGGAGGAGCACTCGCCGTTCGAGAAGGCGATGATGGAGAGCCGCTTCTACCGCAGCGTCACCTATGTGCCGTTCCTGCGTCGAGACCGCGACCAACTGGCCCGGGAGATGGACCGCGCCGAGGAGTTGGCCTGGTCGGTGCCCGCGAGCACGTCGTACGAGGAGTTCCTGGCCCGGGAGAACCTTCGAGCCTGCCTGGAGAGCCGGTCCAAGGAGGCGTTCGGGTTCGGCGAGCACGAGAAGGGCAGGCGGCTGGTCGAGGAGGTGCTGACCATCGACCCGTACGAGCCGAAGACGCACATGGAACTGGCCGAGGTGCTGCTCGCGGAGGGCCGTGAGCGGGAGGCGGGGGAGTCGTACCTGCGGACGGCCCGGCTCGGTCCTATCGGGACCGCGCGGGGATTCGCGTTGGCGGGGGAGTGTTTCGACCGCGCCGGATTGCCGCTGCTGGCTGAGGATTGCTTCGTGCAGGCGCTGCGGGTCGATCCGCACGCGGTGTCGGCGGCGCGCGGGTGGGCTCGGGTCGCGTCGGGGGTTCTGGCGGGTGTGGCGGCTGAGTACGCGCGCGATCTGGAGGCGTGGGGCGCCGCGCGGCGGGGCCGATGACCGAGTGGCGAGTGGCGTCGGCTGGTGCCGGCACGTCCGTGCTTCCGGCGTACTCGGACCGGCTGCCTGATGTGGTGCAGGCGGAGTACCTGGCCGCCGTGGGGTTCACCGGGTCGGTCGGTCAAGTGGTCCAGGTCCCCGAGTATGTCCTTTTCGGACTCGGTGCCTCGGGCGAGGTGGACGCGGACACTGTTCGGGCGGCGGCGGGATGTCTCGCCAGGGAGGTCCGGGGGCACTCGCACCTGTCGATCACGGTGCCCGCTGGGTTCTTGCGGCCGCTGGTCGAGGGGTTCGTGCTGGGTGCGTACCGGTTCGACCGCTATCGCAGTGCTGCTCGGCCGATCGGGCCGTCGCGTGTCGACCTGATCGCGCCGGAGGTCGATGCCGCCGAGCTGCGGACCGCGCTCGTGGTGGCCGAGGCGGTGACCCTTGCTCGGGACCTGGTCAGCGAGCCGGGGGATGTCCTCACTCCGAGCGTCTTCGCCGATCGGGCAGTGGAGGTCGCACGTGCTTCCGGCTTGCACTGCGAGGTGTGGGACGAACACCGGATCGCGGAGGAGCGGTTGGGTGGGCTCATGGGGGTGGCGCGGGGGTCTCGGCAGCCGCCTCGGCTCGTCCGGTTGCGACACTTGCCGGACCGGGGCACGCCGATCGCGTTGGTGGGCAAGGGGGTCACGTTCGACGCGGGCGGGCTGTCGCTGAAGCCGACCCCACAGATGATCGACATGAAGGCCGACATGGCGGGAGCGGCCACCGTCCTCGCCGCCATGTCCGCGCTGGGACCGCTGTCGTGCCCGCACCCGGTGGACGCGTGGCTGCCGCTCACCGAGAACATGCCCACAGTGGACCCGATGCGCATCGGCGACATCCTCCGCATCCGCGACGGCACCACCGTCGAGATCCGCAACGCCGACGCCGAGGGCAGGCTCATCCTGGCTGACGCACTTGTCCTGGCAGGCGAGACCAACCCGTCCGCCATCATCGACGTCGCCACCCTCACCGATGCCGCCGCCATCGCGTTGGGCCGAGACATCGCCGCTGTCATGGGCAACAACCAGCCCCTGATCGACGCCGTCCTCGCCGCTGGTGCACGCGCGGGTGAACCCCTGTGGCCACTACCGCTCCCGCCGCGCTATCGGTCCCAGTTAGACTCAACCATCGCCGACTTGGTCAACTACACCACCGGCGTCCGCCACGGCACGGCGCTGTTGGCGGGACTGTTCCTCCAGCACTTCGTCACCGCGCCTTGGGCCCACCTCGACATCCAAGCCACCGCCCTGACCGACCACACCCACGGCGAATGGCCCCAGGGTCCCACCGGCTTCGCGGTCCGCACCCTTGTCGACCTGGTCACAACAGGCATACCCCGGTGAGGTCCGCTATCCGGCGGTAGTGCACCCCGGTCATCCCCACTGCTCTCGCTCCGACGACGTTCTCCTCGGTGTCGTCGATGAACAGGCACTCCTGCGGCGGTACGCCTGCTTCCCGAGCGGCCGCCAGGTATATCCCCGCGTCCGGCTTCGCCACCCCGACCCGAGCACTGCTGACCACGAAGTCCACGACGTCCGCCACGCCCAGCGCTCGCAGATCGTCCTCTAGCCGGGTGGTCGCGTTGGACACCAAGCCCACTGGCACTTTCCCGCGCAGACCCACCAGGATCTCCCGCACGGCCTGGTCCACCTCGCCCTCGATGAGGGTCCACGCCGCAACCAACTCGGCTGCCCGGTCCGCGCAACCACACACCCCGACCAGATCGTTGGCGACACCTGCCCGCCGTTGCGCGTCGGTCACCTGCCCGACGATCGCGGGTCCCACCCTCTCCGCTCGGAACGCGGCTCCCGCGAGGGTTCCCCCTGGCAAGCCGTATGCGCGATCCACTGTGGACATGGCGTCGGCAACCCACAGTCGCGGCACGCCGTCGACATCGCACAGCACCGTGCCGGAAGTGGTTGCGCGGTCAGGCTACTGGCCGCAGGACGATGCGTTTGCCGTCCTGGTCGCCGCGGGTCCAGAGCGTCTCCACGTCGGCGAGCGGGTGCTGGTCGGTCGCGACTCTCAGGGTGCCTGAGGCGGCGAGACCGACCAGCTTGCCGTATGCCTCGCGGCGGATGTCGGGCGGTGCGAAGCCGCCGGAGCCGAGGAGGGTGATGGCGGCGCTGCGGAGGGTCCCGGCGGACAGGGTGATCTCCGGGCCCGCGCCGTCGCCGACCTGGACCAGGCGGGTCTCGGTGGTGGCGGCCTGGAACGAGCGGGTGGTGAGCGCGGCGAGCAGGGCCTCGACCGGCTCGCCCCACACGTAGTCGACGACCACCTGGTAGCCGGTGTCGCCCGCGGCCGCGGTGAACGCCTCGACGAGCTCCTCCCGCGGTCGGTCGAGCCGGATAACCGCGTCCGCGTCCAGCGACTCCAGCCCACGCGGGTCCCGCCCGGCGGCCACGACCCGCCCCGCGCCCAGCAGCCTCGCCAACCGGACCGCCAACCGGCCCGTGACCCCGGTGGCCCCCAGCACCAGCACCGTCTCGCCATCGACCAGCCGCCCGCGCCAGGCCAGCGGCAGGTACGCCCCCATCCCGGGGTTGATCAACGCCGCCGCCTCGGCGTCCCCGACCTCGTCGGGCAGCGGCGCGCACATCCACCTGGGCACGACCGTCCGCTCGGCCATCGCCCCGAACGGCGCCCGCGGCAGCGCGAACCACACCCGCTCCCCGTCCTGGGTAACCCCAACGCCATCGGTACCGCACACCGCAGGCAACTCCCGCGGCGACGCGTAGTGCTTCCCGGACGCCCGAGCCCGGTCGATCCGGTGCAGCGCCGCCGCCCGGACCTCGATCAGGTTCTCCCCTTCCGCAGCGACCGGCTCCGCGAACTCGAGGTACCGGGGTGGCGCCCCGGCAGACTGCTGGACAGCTGCGTACATGGCGTTCCTCGTCGGGTGAGTGACAGTTCAGTGAAGCAGGATTCACTGACGATGAGTTCACTATCCGCCTGGCCGCGAGCGCTGTCAAGCACGTGGCTGGGCGGCGCAGTATTCCGTCCGGGTGTCAACCCCCGCGGCGGTCGGACGAACCGGTGTCCGCCTCGTACCGTCGAGCATCCCGAGACCCGGCGAGGTCACATGATCAGCGACGACGCGCAGCCGCTCGACGTGGGCGCTGAACCGCACAACACCGCGTCCGGGGCCGTGGTGTCCGGCCTGGTCGTGCAGGCGGGCTCGGTCGGAACCGTGCAGGTCCACCACCCTGCCCTCCCACTGAGATCGGTGCCGCGGCAACTCCCCGCCTCGCCACCCGGTTTCGTCGGCCGCGCGGGGGAGTTGGTCGAACTGGACACGGCCCTGGACCGTGGGGCCGCCGGGTTGGTGGTGGTCTCGGCGTTGGGCGGAACAGGGGGGATCGGGAAGACCTGGCTGGCGCTGCACTGGGCGCACACCCGCGCCGAGCGGTTCCCGGACGGCCAGTTGTTCGCGGACCTCAACGGGGGCACCGCCAGGACCGGCTCGCCGTGTGGCGGACCGCCGAGGCGTCGTCGCACTCGCGCGATCCCATCACCCGCGTCCACCGGCTCGTCGGTGACGTCCATGCCGAACTCGGTCGGTACGAGGACGCGCTCGCCCACCTGTACCAGGCGCTCCGCCTCACCGAGTCGAGCCGCGAGCCGACGCAGCAGGCTCACACCCACCACGCACTCGCGTGGGCCCAGGGGCAGCGGGGAACCGACCGGAAAGCACTGGAACACGCCCTGCGCGCTCTGATCCTCTACCGCGGCCTCGACCAGCCGGTTTGGGAAGCCAGGACGCTCAACGCGGTGGGGTGGCACGCTGCTCGTGCGGGTGAACACGACAGGGCCCGCGCTCACTGCCAGGAAGCCCTCACCCCGCACCGGCGCCACCACGACGCGGGCGGCGAGCGGCCACCCCGGACAGTCTTGGCTACGTCGAGCAGGGCAGCGGCCACCACGCCCACGCCCTCACCTCGCGCTGCGGCGTCGGCTGGACGACCTCGACACCCATCGGGCTGGGGCACGGGAAACCCCTGGCGGGGGAGGAGTCGGGACTAGGCCGGGCCGGTGATGCCGTGCAGGAGGAAGGCCGTGAGGGTGTCGATGGCCTCGTCGTCGGGCAGCGGGGGCTGGGTGGGGTCCGGCTGGTCGAGGATCCAGTTCTGGCAGAACTCGGTCAGGGTCGCGAGCATCGCCGAGGCGACGAGGTCGTTGGAGCCCGGGAGCGCGTGGCCCCGGTCGCGCATGGCCTGCAGGTGCTCGCGCAGGACGTGCGTCTCGGCGAAGCGCAACGCGCTCAGCCTGGCGGCGAAGGCCGGGTCGACGATGGCGGCCTCGCGCAGGGCCCGGATCTCGGGACCGTGTTCGCGGTAGGTGCGCCAGACCGCGGCCACGTGCCAGCGCAGGTGTTCCGGGTCGGCCAGGTCGTGGTCGTCGCCGTGCTGGGTGAGCTCGTCGCCCGCGGCGGCGATCCAGTCGGTCAGCAACGACTCCAGCAGCGCTTCCTTGCTCGCGAAGTGGTTGTAGAACGACCCCGACGCCCGGCCTGCCTCGGCGGTGATGTCGCTGATCTTCGCGCCGACGAACCCCTTGCGCGCGAACACCCGCCTGGCCGCCGCCTTCAACGCGATCTCGGTCAGCTCGGCCTGCCGCTTGCGCGACACTGGCGTCGCCGTCATGTCGTCTCCTGGCTGGGCGGTGCGGGGGAGACCCATGATGAACCAGGGCTCACTGAACCACAACTCACCGCTGGGACAGGCAGAGGACGTAGGAGTCCTTGACCGACAGGGTCCGGGAGATCTCGACGCCCCCGTAGGTCTCGACGTTGTAGAGTTCGACGATGAACGCGTGGCTGTAGCCGCGCTGGCCCGCGCAGGCTTTGCCGTCCGTGGTGGCCACGAGCTTGTTCAGCACCTTGAAGGACCCGCTCTGGCACTGTGGGGCTGGGGCCATGGCGGGTGCCTCGTCGGTGCCCTGGTTGGCCAGGCACGAACCGGGTTTCACATCCTTGAGCGCGTCCTCGCTCAGCAGCGTGCGGCGGGGTTCCACCGTCGTCGGCGCGATGGTCGTCGGGACGGTCGTGATCGGCGGCGCCGTGGTCGGTACCGGCGCGCGAGTCGTGGTCGGGTCGAGGGTGTAGGTCTTGACCGGCAGGTAGGAGGAGGTGGGCGCGGCTGCCTCGTCGGAGCTCAGGGTGGAACCGGCCCGCGCCACGCCGAGCGCGATGGCCCCGACCAGCACCACCCCACCCACCGCCGCCCAGATCTTCTTGCGGTTGCTCATCTTCGGCACTTCCAGGACCCGGACCAGCAGGTACGGCCCGTCCGGCGCCGTCCCGACCGGCAGCAGTGCCCCGTCCCGCACGTCCGCGGGGACGTGCACGTTCAGCGTCCCGGCCGCCCCGTTGACCTCGACGGGGAGCGGCACCACCACCGGACCCTGCCCCCGGACCACCCGGATCTCCCCGACCACGCGTGGTGGGACACCCGTGAAACCGTGTTCGTCCATGGTCGTTGATACGCGACCTGTCGGATTTCCGTTACGCGGGGCTACCCGTTCGGCCCAGCGCGCGGCAAAGCCCTGTGCGGGCGGCGATGGCGGTCAGCCGGTCGACCAGCCGCCCGCGGTCGCGGTGGCGTGCGCGAACTCGGCGAAGGTTCGCGGTGGGCGGCCCAGCGCTTGCCGGACGCCGTCGGAGACGCGCGCGTCCTTGCCCTCGCGCACGGCCGCGAAGAGGTCGGCGAACGCCTGGGCGTCCGGCGGTGGCACCCCCTGCCCGACGAGTTCGGCGACGTACTGCTCGGGGGACAGGGGCACGTAGCGGATCTCGCGGCCCGCGGCATCGGAGATCGTGGCGACGGCCTCGGCGAGGGTCACCGGGTGGGGGCCGGACAATTCGTAGACCCGGCCCGAGTGGCCGTCCTCGGTCAGCGCGGCGGCCACCACCGCGGCGATGTCCTCGGCGTCGACGAAGGCCGCGGCGGCGGAGCCACCGGGCAGCCGCAGTTCGCCCGTGCGGATCCCGTCGGCGAAGAAGCCCTCGCTGAAGTTCTGGGCGAACCACCCGGGTCTGGTGATCGTCCACTCCAGACCGCTCGCGCGGGTCGCCGCCTCGCTGTCGACGAGTCCTGGTCGTACACCGGCGGTGTCCCTGGCGTAGTCCGGGTCGTCGAGCCCGCGCCCTGACGCGAGCACAATCCGCCGCACACCGTGTCGCGCCGCCCGTTCGATGAACGGGCGGACCAGCGTCGTACCGTCCAGTTGCACGACGTAGACGGCTCGCACGCCCTCCAGCGCGGCGTCCCACGTTCCTTCGTCTGTCCAGTCGAACACCGGCCGGGCGGCTGCCCTGACCGCCACGCCCTTGGCCCGCAGGTGCTGGACGACGCGCTTGCCCGATTTGCCGGTCGCCCCGGTGACAAGAATTGACATGCGGTGAGTCAACAGGCCGCCGCTGAGACGATCCATGGCTGAGCGGCTCGATGTGATGTCTGGTCGTCTACGCTGACCGGGTGGACGCCGTCTCGGACCTGCTGGCTGACGTCCGGGCGCGGGGTGCCGTGTTCCGGCAGACCGTCATCGACCCGCCGTGGGCGCTGCGGATGGCCAGCGGGGCCCCGCTCGCGCTGGCCACGATGCTGCACGGCCACGCCTGGATCGTCCCCGACCAAGGCGCCCCGGTCCTCGTCGGCGCGGGCGACGTCGCCGTCATCCGCGGCGACGCGCCGTTCGTGCTGGCCGACGACCCCGCCACCGCGCCGTCCCGCGTGGTCACCAGGGACGACTACTGCCCCGGCGTCTGCGGCAATCCCGTCGACGGGGCGCCCGTGCTGCTCAGCGGCGCGTTCGAACGCCGGGGCGACCTGAGTGAAAGGCTGCTGCACGCCCTGCCCCCGGTGCTGGTCGTGCCCGCCGCGCGGAGCCCGCTGACCGGGGTGTTGGCCGACGAGGTCACCAGGGACCGCCCGGGTCAGCAACTGGTGCTCGACCGGTTGCTGGACCTGATGCTGGTCTCCGCGCTGCGCGGCTGGCTGGCCAACCCCGACACCACGGCCCCCGCCTGGTGCCGTGCCCTGGACGACCCGATCATCGGCACCGCCCTGCGCCTGCTGCACGACAGCCCCGCCCACCCCTGGACCGTCGCCACCCTGGCCGCCAAGTCGGGCGTCTCCCGAGCCACTCTCGCCCGCCGCTTCACCACCCTCGTCGGCGACCCCCCGATGACCTACCTCACCCACTGGCGCCTGGCCCTGGCCGCCGACCTGTTGCACCAGACCAACGACACGGTGGCCACCATCGCCCGAAAAGTGGGCTACGCCAACGCCTTCGCCCTCAGCGTCGCCTTCACCCGCCTGCACGGCATCCGCCCGACCGACCACCGCCGCACCCGACCCGGCGCTGTGGACCAGGTGTGAGGACATCGGGTTGTCAGCACAGGGTGGCGGTCGTTGTCCGGATACCGGGTTCGACCACCGTCCACTAGCGACTGGGCGCCTTGTTAGGGTTCGGCACGTGATTGAGTCGAGTCGTCCGCAGGGTGCGCACGCGGTCAACCGGGTTGTCGACCAGCTCCTCGGGCACCAGTTGGGGCATCCGCTGCTCGTCGCCGTCGACGGGGTTCCCGGTGCTGGTCAGGCCGTTGTGGCCCGGGCGTTGGTGGCGGCGATCGAGGGGCGCGGGCGGGTCGCGGTCCACCTGAGTTCCGACGGTTCGCCGGAGTTCGTGGAGACGGTGGTGCACCAGCCGGGAGCGCCGTCGGACGCCGTGGTGGTGGTCGACGGCGCCTTCCTGCAGCGCGAGCCCCTGGCCGAGGTGTGGGACGAGGTGGTGTTCGTGGACGCCGAGCAGCACGACCCGTACCTGGACGAGCACCCGGCGCAACGGGCCACCATCGTGGTCGGCGCCGGGCCGGTGCTGCGCCGCATCGGTGGCACCGGATCGGCCACCGTCCAGCTGTTCTCCTACGGCACCCTGCGCCTCCCGCAGGTCCAGGTCGCCCACTTCGGCCGCGAACTCGACGGCACCCCCGACACCCTCCCCGCCCACCGCGCCGACTGGGTCACCATCACCGACCCCGCCGTGATCGCCGACAGCGGCACCGACCGACACCCCATCGTCCGCCCCTCCACCGACCCGTCCGACTCCGTCCCCGGCACCCTCCTCACCCTCACCACCACAGACCTGGCCGCCGCCGACACCTACGAGGTCCCCGCCTACCACCGCGTCCCCGTCGACCTGGGCTCCGGCACCCGCGCCTGGACCTACCTGGCGGTCAACCCGGCAACACCCAGCTGAGCCCGCCAGTCGCAGGTCATCGCGCGGCGCGACTCCTCGGGGTCGGGGCGTTCGGCCGCTAGCCCGGGCGCCCATCGGCCGGGTGGTAGGCCGCTAGCCCGGGCGCCCACTGGCCGAGTGGTCAGCGGCGGGCGAGGCGGCGTTCGGGGCGGGTGCCGTAGTCGAGGTGGTAGTGGGCGAAGACCTTGGGTTCGTCGGCCGCGGCGAGTTCGCCGTCGGTCGGGATCTGGGGGGCGTCTCTGACCTGGTCTTTCGTGTACTGGACGCGGACGGCCCTGGGGGTGACGGTGGCGCCGACGACCGGGACGAAGGCCAGGTGGCGGGTGAGCAGGCCGAACTGCACGGTGACGAAGAGGGGCTCGTCGCTGAGGGTGTCCACGTACACCGCCTCCAGGGTGCCGATCTTCTTGGAGTCGGTGTCGATGATGTCGAGTCCGGTCCAGTCGCGCAGGTTCTCCACGGGGAACATGGTCGCGGAGTACCCCGCCGGGGCCGCGGTCACTCAGCCGCTGTGATCGCGGCGCGCGCGATGAGGCAGAACGGGTGCCCGGCTGGGTCAAGGTAGACGCGGAAGTCGCTTTCCGGGTGGGGCTCGGTCACCCGCTCGGCGCCGATCGCCAGCACCCGCCGCTCCGCCTCGTCGGGGTCGTCGACCACCAGGTCCAGGTGCACCTGCTGCGACCCGGCCGGGTCCGGGAACCGCGGCGGCTCGTGCCCGGGGGACAGCTGGCAGGCGATCCGGAGCCCGGTCGGGTCGGTGACGACGTACCAGTCGTGCTCCTCCGCGGTCACCGCCCCGCCCACCAGGCCGACGTAGAACTCGGCCAGCCGCCGGGGATCCCTGGTGTCCAACACGATGCTGCGCAGTCGTCCGATCACGACCTCCAGTGTGCCCCCGCGCCGCCTACAGTGCACCCATGACGAGCGACACCCGGTTGGCCGACTGCCTGCGCGACCACGCGGCGGGCGGCTACCCGGTGACCCACGTGGTCGAGTCCACCTGCGACTGCGGCGGGCGCGAGTTCCGGGTCGCGGTCGACGACACCCAGGGCTGGGCGGAACGGTTCTGCGTGGCGTGTGAGTCGATCACCGCCATCGCCGACAGCGCGGAGCACTGGGACGACGCCGAACCGGGGGAGTGCGAGTGCCCGTGCGGCGGCGCGACCTTCGCCGCGGCGGTCGGGTTCGCGCTGCACGCCGACGGCGAGGTCCGCTGGGTCAGCCTCGGCCTGCGCTGCCTGACCGACGGGACCGTGGGCGTCTACACCGACTGGAAGATCGACTACCGGCCGTCGCGGCACCTGCTCGACCGGGCCTGAGGGCCCGCTCGGTCGGCGGGCCCCCAGGATCGCTCACGCTGTCCTCAGTAGGCGAACGCCTGGATCTCGTTCACCCGGGCGATCCCCGGCGCGCTGGTCGAGCCCACCTTGACCAGCACCCGCACGGCCCTGGTGTTGCGCGCGCCGAACCACGACCTCACCACGGTGTTGGTGTTGTTGTTGTAGGTGGCGACGGTGTCCCACCACTTGCCGCTCTCGTTCAACACCTGGATGTCGAAGTCGCGCGTCTCCAGCAGGAGACTGTTGTAGACGACGACGTGGCCGACGCTGCGCAGGTCGGGCCAGGTCACCGACACCCACTCCGGGTTGTCGATCGACCGGTTCGCGCTGACCCAGGCGTACTGGCAGTTCGACGCGGTCCCGGTGTTGCCGTCGTTGACCTTCGCGGGCGTGTAGTAGTTGGTCAACGTCGACGACGCCCGGGCAACCCCGGACAGCGCGAAGTTCTCCCCCGGCAACGGCGGCCGGGGCGTGGTCGGCAACGGCGGCATGGTGCTGCTCGGCTGCGTCGTCGACGTCGGCGTCGGCGTCGCGAGGTAGGTGGTCCCCGACGGCGGGCTCGACGGCGGCCCCTGGTAGCACGGGTCCCACGTCGGCATGGTCGGCGGCGAACTCGGCGGCGTCGTGGTGACGGTGGTCGCGACAGCGGCACCGGAACCACCGCTGCCCGCCTGCGGCGCCGCCATCGCCGTCGGCACGAGTACACCGAGGACGGACACACCGGCCAAAGCCAACGCGGCGGGAAGAAGATGTCTGCGGTCGAGGAGACGCACGGGGTTCCTCTCAGGAAACAGGGTAAGACAAACGATGTCGGGACGACCCGCTGAAACTACCGAAGATCCCCACCCCTGGAAATGCCTCCCACCAGTACCCACCACCGTCCACAAACACGCCTATCGAACAATCCCCGCCACGGCAATGGCCAACGCCCCCACGACGACATCGACCCGCTTGCCATCGACCTCGACATACAGCGTGCCACCGTCGGGGGAGACATCGGTGGTGTCCGGAGTCGGAGCCGTGATCGCGGCCCGGGTCCCAGGTCCGACCAGTCGGGAATCCAGCACGGGGCTGTCGTACTGGACCGCCCACTGATCACCTACGAGTCGTTCGTGGCTCCCACGCTGGATGTAGGTCGGCTCGTTGAGTTGTGAGCATCGCCAGGTGCTGTTGATCCTGTTCAGAACCCCATCGCCGTCATACCACGCCGCGACCATGCCGCCGTAGATGTCCGAGTCGAAATCCGGGGAAACCGCGCCCGGAGTCCGAACCTCGCCGGAGCCTGTCGACACGATAGTTGTCGTATAACGCTCCTCGCAGGAACCGCCATGTGTTCCGCGCACGTAAGCCACTGCCTCGCCATCCGGGGCGATGGCGGCAACACCGACTCCCAGATTGCTGTCCGTGGTTCCCAGGGCCCGAACCTCCCCGTCCAGGTTGACCAGGAAGAGATCTTCTGGTCCGCCGTATGCCGCTGTCCCGGCCGCGTCGGGCAAGGTGACGAGCACCGTGCCCTCGGCGCCCGCCTGGAGCCTTGCCGGTTGGTCGGCGTAGTCGCTCGACGGTGGCACTGCGGGCAGCGCCACGGACGTGACCGGCTGCTGGGCTTGAGCTCCCGCGAGGTCGGCGATCATCAGCCGGTTCGCTTGGTCGACCCAGGCGATGCGACTGCCGCCCACCGGCACCGCCTTCACGCATCCGTCGCAGGGGATAGTGCGGCCTGCTCCCGACTCGACATCGATCGTCGTCACACCAGGTGCGTTGGCCGCGAAAGCGAACCGTCCGTCGAGGGTGAGATCGGGCGTCGGTGTCTGGTACTCCTCGCGCATCCGAACATCTGCCTGCGCGGTCACCCGACCGCCTTCGACCACGCCCAGTTTGTCGATCGTGGTGAACGCGAAGCGCGGCTCGGCGGGCGGCTTCGGTGGGGGAGCGGTGACCTTGATCCGGGCCGCCTCCGGGGACTGGGGTATCGCCAGTTCGTCCAGTGTGACCGCGAGTTGTGCGGGGTCGTCGGTGAAGGCCGTGCCGGGGGAGAGGGAGGTCAGAGTGGCTCGCTGGTCCTCGGGGACCCTGTGGCCGATCACGCGGAGGTCGATGGTGAGGCCCGCGGCTCTGATGTGGTCCTGGATGGTGCGGCTGACTTCCCCCTGGTCCGCCGTGCAGGCGTCGGTGCCGGTGGTGGTGATCACGATGATCCGGTTGCGTTCGCTGCCGCGGAAGGGGTAGACGCCGGTGAAGTCGTCGACCGCGGCGAGGATTCCACTGAGGAGGGTCGCACGGCCCGACGGGTGCAGTGACTGGAGGGCGGGTCTGGCCTCGACCGGGTCGTCGGTGAGTTCAGCGGTGTTGTCGGCCGAGCCGCAGTCGCCGCCGAAGCGCCGGACGGACACAGCGTCGCCGGAGCCGGTGTTGTGCAGGGTAGCGCCGACGGCGTCGGCGATGGCCGGGAAGTCGGCGCCCGGGGCGGACGTGTCGACCAGCACGGTGGTGCGGTAGTCGGGGATCGCCGACACGACGAGGAGGCCGATGGTGCCCGCGATCGCCGTCGCGGCCGCCGCAGCGATGACGAGCAGCTGCCTCTTCTTGGTCGGGGTGGTCATGTCCGCGCTCCAGGTCCGCTCGCGCGCAGCCGCGCCAAAGTGGCGTTGACCGCGCTGACGCTGTCGTTGTACTCCTTGGCCGCACGCTGGTACTTGGTGAGCTGCTGGTCCAGCGGTACCCCGGATCTGGCCGTTTCCCACAGTTCCCGCGCGACCTCGACCACGCGCCGGTGGCGCTCACGCAGGTCGACCGCCTGGGCGTGCAACGCGGTGGCCTCCGGTGTTCTCGCCCTGCTGCCCAGGTTCTCGAACTCGGCGTCCGCGGTCACCGGTTCGACCTCGGCCAGCAGCCTGCGCGCCGTGTCCAGCCTGCCGTCGAGCATCGACCGCACCGCCCGGTCGAGCTGGTCCACCGTCGGGTTGAACACGTCGACCACCTGCTTCGCCGACCGCAGCACCGGTTCGACGTTGGTGATCCAGTCCAACGCGGCCTTGAGCTCGTCCGGGTCCCGCGCCAGCACCGGCGGTGGCGCCTCGGCCCCGGTCGCGAGCGCCGCCAGCCCGTCCTCGTGCCCGGCGGGCAGTTGGTAGCCGACGAACCGGAAGTCCAGCGCCAACCCGCTCGCCGCGACCCGGTCCCGGATCTCCTCCCGGACGTACCCGGTGTCGTCGTCGCAGGCGTCGACACCGTTGCGCGTCACCACGATGATCCTGTTGACCTGCTTGGCCTGCTGGCTGAACGGCGTCGAGAAGTCCTGTGTGGCCTCGATGATGCCGCGCAACAACGTCGCACCACCCCCGGTCGCCGCCCCGCGCGCGGCGTCGCCGATCTCGGAGCGGTTGTCGGTCCCGAAGTCCACCAGTTGCGTCGTGTTGTCGTCGGATCCGCACTCCCCGCCGAAGGCCCGCAGCGCGATCGCGTCGTCCTCGCCGGAGTTGCCCAGCGCCTTGCGCAGCGACTCGACGCTCGCGGTGACCTCGTCCACCGAGTCGGCGCCGGACAGGTCGATGAGGAACTCTGTCTTGTAGGTCGGCGCGAACTGCGGCACCACCCAGGTCAGCACCGCGTAGGTGACCCCGCCCAGCAGCGCCACCACCAGAACCGCGACCACCGAGTTCCGCACCGCGGGCGGCATGGCCACGGTGTACCGGTGCACACGACTGATTACCCGACCGCGGAACGACCCCGTCTGGATGACGGTCTCGGCTTGGGAGTTCGTCAGGCTGTTCCGCACCCCGGGACGATCCGGCTCGTCCATGCCCACCAGATCGCCCGCACTTCCGCGGTGTTGCGACCACCCGCTTGATCCGACCGAATTCCGCGACGGTGTCAAGTAAATTTCCGCTGGACACGCTCGGATTATCGAGCGGCGGTGGTTGGCGGAGCCGGATAGGGTGGGCCTTCCGATTCCCCGGGGGTGGGCATGGCTGGATGGTCCTTTGTGGATGTTCTGGTTGTCGGTCACCGCGGGCAGGTCTGGTGACCACTTACCGCGCCCTCTTCGCGATCCGTGAGTTCCGGGTGCTGTTCTTCGTCCGGTTGTTCACGATGGTCGGTGTGGTCGTGAGCAGTCTGGCCCTGGGCACCGTGATGTACGGCGAGACCGGGTCGCCGCTGCTGACGGCGATCTCCCTGTTCGGCGGGCCGCTCGTCCAACTCGGCACGGCGCGGTACCTGCTGGCGTCGTCCGATCTGCTGCGGCCCCGGTCGGCGATGGTCGCCATGGCAGCCATCGCGACGGCGACCGCCGCACTGCAAGCGTTGCCCGGTTTGGCCTGGTGGGTGCGCTTCGTCATCCTCGCGGCGGGGTACGTGGCGATGGGGGCGACGTCGGGGACGGTGCTCGCGCTGCTGTCGGACATCGTGCCGGAGAAGGCTTTTGTGCTCGCCCGCGCGACGATGAACATCACCGTGGGCGGCATGCAGGTCCTCGGCTACGCGGTCGGCGCCGTGCTCCTCGCCGCTTTCTCACCGACCTGGCTGTTCGGCATCGCGGCTGTCGTGGGTGTGGTGGCGGGCGCCCTCGCGCGGACCGGTCTTGTGGACCGTCCGGCGCGCGCCCAGGGCAAGGTCGTCGAGCGCAGCCGCCGGGTCAACCGCGCGTTGCTCGGCTCACCGGTCGTCCGGCCGATCTACCTGATGATGTGGATCCCGAATGGTCTCATCGTCGGCTGCGAAGCCCTCTTCATCCCTTACGCCGCCGACCAAGCCGGATACCTGTTCGCCGCGGGCGCCGCGGGCATGCTCACCGGCGACATCGTCATCGGCCGCTTCGTCCCGGAATCCTTGCGGGACCGCCTCATCGTGCCGTTGCGCGTCCTGCTCGCCGTGCCATTCCTCGCTTTCCCCCTGTCACCACCGCTTCCGGTCGCAGGCATCCTGATCACCCTCTCCGCCTTCGGCTACGCCGCCGCCCTCCCCCTGCAAGAACGCCTGATCCACCACACCCCCATCGACGTCCGCGGCCAAGCCTTCGGCCTCTCCACCACCGGCCTCACGACCGGCCAAGCCCTCGGCGCCCTGACCGCGGGCACCATCGCCCAACTCCTCCCCACCACCCACGCCGAGGAATGGACCATGACCACCCTGGCCACCCTCTCCCTGACCACCACCGCCCTCCTCCGCCCCACCCTCCACCGCTCCCACCTATTCCCGACGAACACCCCACCCCACCTCACCCCCGACGACGCCTGACCGCGGAGATAGCCCCCACCCCCGCCACCCCCAGAACCCAACCCGGCGCGGCGGCGACAATCACGATCAGCAGCCCCGCCACCGAGCCGGCGAGGATCAACAACCGCAGAAACGGCGTCCAATCACGAGCCGTGAGCGTCGCCACCACCGCGAACACCACCCGCCACTGCGGCGGGTCGACCCGGTTCGCGGTTGGTCGCCTAGTGAGAGGACCGGGCATCGCTTTCCTCCTCTGTTCCGAGGAACGTCCGTAGCCGTGCCAGCGCCCGATGCTGAGCGACGCGGACAGCGCCGGGTGTCGACCCGATCGCCTGGGCCGTCTCCTCGACGGAGAGCCCGATGACAATCCGCAGGATGACGATCTCGCGGTGCTTGTCGGGAAGCATTCGCAGAAGTTCGCCCATCCTGGTGGGCAGATCGGTTCGCATTGCGTCGTCCTCGGCATTGGAGTCGTGGCTGCGCAGAACGCCAGTCACGAGTTTCGCGGCCCGATCGTCCAGGTTGTGACGCGAGCCTCGGGTACGTGCAGCCTGCGCACTCCGGGTCCCGAAGGACGAGCGAGCCATCAACTCGCTGACACCAGACTCGCCGAGTCGCCTTGTCGATCCGTCCGACTCGTGCCCGAGGAGCCGCAGTTCGTCGGCGAGCACGGCTTGATGGTCTGGATCCGGTGCGAAGTGGACCGCATTGATGTCGATTGTGCCGGGCGTATCCCTGTTGGCGGCCCGGTATGCGTCAGCGACCTTGTGGGCCGCGATCCCGTAGATGAGAGCGAGGAACGGTCGTTCCTGGTCTCGGTATCCGGGAAGGGCGGTGAGCACTGCGAGGCAGACCTCCTGTGCGATGTCATCCGCACTGGCGAAGGTGCGGTTCTGGCTGCCAATCCGAGCTCGGCAATAGGGCACGACGAACTGGCGGGTGATCGCCAGGACCCGTTCGATCGCTCGAGGATCCCCCAAGACTGCTGCCATGACGGAGCTGACCAGACCGTCCGTGTCATGGGTTTGGTCGGTCATGGTGTCCTCCTCCGCCGGTCTCGGAACGGTTCGACCTTCTGCCTGGCGCGGGTGACGCGGCCTTCGACGGCGCGCGGGGTCAGGTTCAGGTGGGCGGCGATCTCGGTGTGCGAGAAGCCCTCGCTGATCAGCAGGAAGATCGTGGTCTCGACCTCGGTGAGGACTTCCAGCAGGCGGTCGAGCAGGTCGCTGGAGTCGGCGGGGGTCGCGGTGTCGCCGAGAACCTCGTCCAGACCCGCGATGTCGACCGTCGCGTCACGGCGGTGCCGTTCGCTCCACCGGGTGTACTGAGCCTTGAACACCAGCTTGCAGGCACCGTCGAAGTAGGTCGCCAGCGATGCCCCACCGTGCGGGGACCAGCCGGACTCGACCAGGCCCTTCTTGACGAACAGGCCGAATCCGGCCAACACGACGTCGCTCGCCAGCTCGTCGAGGTCGCCTGGTGTGCCTGCTGGTCCGGAGTACGACCTGCCCGGCAGCAGTGCCCTGGCCGCCAAGCGCATTCGGGTGCGGCCCAAGCCGTAGGCGAGGAGGTGGTGGACGAAACACTCCCAGTCGGGGCCTTGGTACTTCTGTTCGCGGAAGTAAGCGCAGAGCGCGGTGTCGGCGCGTCTCCTGGCCTCGACGTCTTCTGTTGGGCGCGAACGGTTCCACTGGTGGAGGTGATCACGCACGACGGGGTCGGCGTGGTGTTCACCACCGAACATCCCGCACCTCCCCGGTCGACGCCTACACCCCCTTCTATGCACTCGTTCCGACTCGGATCCCACGGAAAGGTCGGTCAGTCACCCGGTTGGACCAGTTGGCGCGACCGGTGGCTAGGTGCTGCACGTAGACCGAGGGAGTGGAAGTGGCAGGGTCGCGGCGGCCGAGGATGACGACGCGGAGGCTGAGGTGTTCGTGGCTGCTTGGGCCGACTGGGCGGCCTGGGCCGGGTGGACCGACTCGGTTGTTGGGGGCTGAGTAGCGCTGGTGGGGCGGGGTTCCCGGTGTTGATAATCGGGGAGTTGTCCGCCCGCGGGGTGGCGGACGTCGATGCCTTCTGTGTCGATCGGTGAATTCTGGGAAGGAATCCCCTGTGAGACTGCGAAGAATCATGCCCGTGGCCGTTGTCGCGGTGGTGCTCGGCGGTGGGGCACCCGTCGTGGCGGTCGCGGAGCGGCCGGTGGTGTCCGATCCTGTGGTGGCGGCCATGGGGCGGGATCTGGGGTTCGCCCCGGAGCAGGTGGCGCCGCGGTTGGCCAAGGAGGCTGCTGGGGGCAGGTTGGAGCACCGCGTGCGGGTGGAGACGGGTGCGGCGTTCGCCGGTGCCTGGCTCGACGCGGGTGCGGAGTTGGTGGTGGCGGTGACCGATGAGGCGGCGGCGCGGACAGCGCGGGCGGCTGGGGCGAAGGCCACGGTCGTGCGGTGGAGCGAGCAGCGCCTGGCCGAGGTCAAGCGCGGGCTCGACGCGAGGCGGGCGGCGCCTGACGCGGTCACCGGGTGGTACGTGGACGGCCCGAGCAACAGCGTCGTGGTGACCGCGACGGACCCCGACGCCGCCGACGTGCGGGCCTTCGCGGGGACGGCGCCGCAGATCCGGATCACCCGGGCGACTGGGAAACCCCAGCCGCTGCACGACGTGCGCGGCGGGGACGCCTACTACGGCGCCGCCGGGCGCTGCTCCATCGGATTCGCGGTGCAAGGCGGGTTCGTGACCGCGGGGCACTGCGGCGCGGCCGGGACGGCGACCTCCGGGTCCAACCAGGTCGCACAGGGCACCGTGGAACGCTCCGACTTCCCCGGCGACGACATGGGCTGGGTGCGCACCAACGCGAACTGGACGCCCCGACCGCTGGTGAACAACTGGGCGGGCGGCACGGTCGCGGTCCGCGGATCGGCGGAAGCCCCGGTGGGCGCGTCGGTGTGCCGCTCCGGTTCCACCACCTTCTGGCGGTGCGGCACCATCCTGGCCAAGGACCAGACGGTCAAGTACACCGAGGAAGGCGTTGACAGGTACGTCTACGGACTCACCAAGTCCAACGCGTGCGCGGAGAAGGGTGACTCGGGCGGCTCCTGGCTGGCGGGCGACCAGGCCCAGGGCGTCACCTCCGGCGGCGTCGTCGGGTGCACGATCGCCAACCCGCAGATGTACTTCCAGCCGGTCAACGAGATCCTCCAGCGCTACGGCCTGACTCTCGCCGTCGACACCCCGCCCCAGCCGCCCGCCACGCCCGAGAGCAGCGTGACCGGGGACTTCACCGGTGACGGCAAGGCGGATGTGCTGTCCCTCTACGACTACGGCAACTCGACGACCGGCCTGATCGTCATCCCCGGCACCTCGGGGAGCGGTGACTCCGCCTCGGTCCCCTACCGCACCTGGCTCAGCGGCGCGGGCGGGTTCACCTGGGCCAACGCGAAGATCACCGCGGGCGACTTCACCGGCGACGGCAAGACCGATGTCCTCGCCCTCTACGATTACGGCAACTCGACGACCGGCCTGTTCGTCTTCCCCGGGACTTCCGCGCGGGGCGACGGTGCGTCCGTGCCCTACCGCGTGTGGCTCAGCGGTACGGGCGGGTTCACCTGGGCCAACACCAAGATCTCGGCGGGCGACTTCACCGGCGACGGCAAGGCGGATCTGACCGCGTTGTACGACTACGGCAGTTCCACCACCGGTCTGTTCGTCTTCCCCGGCACCAGTGGCACCGGCGACGGCGCGAGTGTCCCGCGCCGCACCTGGCTCAGCGCGGCGGGCGGCTTTGCCTGGGGCAACTCGAAGATCGCGACCGGCGACTTCACCGGTGACGGCAAGGCGGACGTGGCCGCGTTGTACGACTACGGCTCCTCGACATCCGGGCTCTTCATCGCGCCCGGCACGGCGGCGACCGGTGACTCGGCCTCGGTCCCCTACCGCACCTGGCTCAGCGGGGCGGGCGGCTTCACCTGGGGCAACACCAAGGTCTCGGCGGGCGACTTCACCGGTGACGGGAAGGCGGACGTCGCGCTCTTCTACGACTACGGCGCGTCGACCTCGGGCTTGTGGATCGCCCAGGGGACGGGTGCCGCCGGGGACTCGGCCAGTGTGCCGCGCCGCGTGTGGCTCAGCGGACCCGGTGGGTTCACCTGGTCGAACGCGAAGGTCACCGCGGGCGACTTCACCGGCGACCGCAAGGCCGATGTCCTGGCCCTGTACGACTACGGGACCGCCACGACCGGGCTCTGGACCTTCCCCGGCACGGCCGCTTCCGGCGACTCGGCGAGCGCGCCGTACCGCGTGTGGCTCAGCGGCGTGGGCGGCTGGGACTGGAAACGGGGGGCGATAGCGTAGTGCGCCAAGGGGGCTGGGGCCTTCCCGGGTCCCAGCCCCCGCAGGTCTGAAGTGGACAGTCGGTCAGCAACCGGTGGTGGTGTTGGCGATGTCCGCCGGGACGCGCCACACGACGCCGTGGTCCAAGAGGACGGTGACGGAATCGGCCGAGCCCAGCAGGAGCAGGCAGTCGGCACCGGGTGGGCGGGCCGGACCGTCGATGCCGGTGAGGCGCACCCGGGTGGCGTGGATGGGGCTCAGGGGTATGCCCAGGAGGGTCACGGTGGTCGGGTTGCCCTCGGCGGCGGTGTCGGCTGCTGACGAGGCGGCGGTGAGGGCGAGGGTCGTGGCGGTCACGGCGAGCATGGCCAGCACCAGGAGCCAGACGCGGTGGCCGAGAGTCTCCTCCAGACCGCCCAGCACCGACAGCACGCCGATGGCCAGCAGGACAAGGGCGAGCAGGCCGAGGCCGCGCCAGGTGAACAGCGTCCCGTCCTTGGCGAAGTCGATGGTCAGGTAGACGCCGACACCGCCACCGATGGCCGCCGCCAACCGGCCGAGCAGGATCAGCAGCGCGCCGATGGCCGCGGTGGCGGTCATGACCAGCAGGGTCGGCGCGAGCAGCGAGTCGTAGCGCAGCCCCACCTCGGACGGCAGGACGTCGAAGCGGCTGTAGAAGGTCTCCACCACGACCCGGCCGAGGGCGTAGCCGACCGGGCCGGACAGCGCGGTCACCCAGGTCAACAGCTTCCACCGGGACAGTTCCCCGGTCACCGGCACTCTCCCGCCGCGCTGACCACGTTCTGCGTCGGCACCCGCACCACCCGGCCCGCGCGCAGGAACACGGTGATGCCGTAGGCGTTGCCGAGCCGGTGCGCGCACCCACCGGGCGGCAGGTCCGGGGGCAGGCGCTGGCCCTCGACCGGCCACACCCGCACCGTCGGCGCCCACAGCGCGGCGATCTGGATGGTGCCCAGCTTCGGTGTCGCTGGTTCGGCCGCGGCCAACCGCAGCCGCATCTCGTCGGCGAACCCGTACGCCAGCACCAGGAGCCCGACCAGCACCAACCCGGTCACCGACAGGATCCAGCCCCGCGACCGCGGCCGCGCCTCGGGCACGAACTCCGAGGTGCCGATCGCGACGGCGCAGAACAGCACGCCGTAGATGATCACGGCCGACAGCTCGCCCAGCCCGCCGAGGGCCACCCCGAGCGCGGTGAACAGCGGGACCCGCAGCACCGGGTGCCGGACCTTGCGCCACAGGGTGTCCAGCACGAGGATGCCGACCGCGACGAGGACCCCGCCGACGCCCGCCGCCAGCAGCAGGTCGGCCGCGGTCAGGCCGACCTCCTCGGGGGACACCCCGAACGAGCCGTAGAACCACTGGGCGGCCAACCAGGACATCCCGTACAGGGTGCCCGCGATGATCACCAGCACGACCTCGCCCTCGCGCAGCACCTGCCGCGCGTCTGCCAGCGGGAGCTCCGACACCTGCCCGGAGCGGTCGAACGAGCTGGTCACCGCGTACCGGACCGCCCGCCCGGACCGTCGAACCAGGTCGCTGGTCCGCAGCGACGACACCAGCCGCGCCTTGGCCCGCGCGGCCGCCAGGAGCCGCGGGCCGAACCGCTGCCACAACTCCACGCCACCCGCGACCGCCGCCATGCTCACCGCGCCGAACAACCGCTCCCGCGCAGGGTCGTCGAAGGTGATCAGGTACCCGAAAGCCCCACCGAGGACCAGCGCGGGCCACACCCTCGGCCACGCCGACAGCGCGCCGACCGCGAACACCAGCGCGAGGTCGAACCAGTCGTCGAGCCGCCACGCGTCGGGCAGGAAGAAGGTCCCCGCGACCGCCACGGCCCCGAGCACCGCCGCGACCCGCACCCGGGTGTCGCGCAACCAGTCCCAACGCATCCCGCTCCGCTCCCGGTGTGGACGTCAGGAAGATCGGCACAACCGCGCCCGCGTTACCCGCCGCGGGGCTGCGAGATCACTCGTTGGGTCGCACATGCCGGTGCGCGGTGGAACTCGGTGTAACGAGATCACTGCGCCGAGCGACGGTGCGGCCGTGGGGTTCCTCGACATCTTCCGCCGCAAGAGCACTCCGGCATCGCCAGCGCAGGTGGGGCAATCGTCCGCCGTCGTCGCCGCGCCGGGGTTCGCCGTCATCGACGTGGAGACGACCGGGCTGTCGCCGCGGCGGCACCGGGTCCTGGAGTTGGCGATCGTGCGCACCGATCCCCGCGGGAGGGTGCTCGACGAGTGGGTCTCGCGGTTCAACCCGGCGGGACCGGTTGGGGCCACGCACATCCACGGCATCACCGCCGCCGACGTCGCCGGTGAGCCGGGTTTCGCGGACCTGCTGCCCGCGATCACCGAGCGGCTGGCCGGGTGGGCGATCGCCGGGCACAACGTCCGGTTCGACCTCGGGTTCCTGCGCGCCGAGTACGACCGGGCCGGGTGGGCGCTGCCGTTGCTGCCCGCGGCCTGCACGCTCGAGCACAGCTGGGACCACCTCCCGCGCCTGGACCGGCGGCGCCTGGCCGACTGCTGCGCCGCCGCGGGTGTCCGGCACACCGGCGCGCACTCGGCGCTCGGCGACGCCAGGGCGACCGCGCGGTTGCTGGCCGGGTTCCTCGACGCCCGGACCAGCCCACGACCGAGTGCTGATCTGCTTGCGTTGCCACAGAAGGGATCCACGGTGTCCTGGCCGTCCGCGCCCAGCGGACCCGTCGCCAGTGCGCCACCCGCGTCGCGGCCCGTGCCGCGGATCAAGCCACCGGCGCAGTCGCTGATCGACCTGCTGCGGCGGGCCTCCCTGGCGGACGCGCTGGACGACGGCGCCCCGGACGGGTCCTTGCCGTACCTCGAACTGCTCGCCGAGGTGCTCGAGGACGGCGTGGTCACCGACGACGAGCGGGCGGCGTTGACCGAGCTCGCGCGGCTCTACGGACTCGACGACGCGGGAGTCGCCGCCGCGCACCGCGGGTTCCTGCTCAGTCTCGCCCACCTCGCCGTGGACGACGGGTGGGTCAGTCGCCTGGAGAAGGCGGAACTCACGGCCACCGCGGCACTGCTGGGCGTGCGGGAGAAGGAACTGACGGCCGTGCTGGACGCCGCGGAGGCCGCGCGCCTGGCTCGGTTGTCCGCCGGTCTCGCGCCGTTGCCGTCCGATTGGTCGCGGGGTGAGCCGCTGCGGGTCGGTGACAAGGTCGCGTTCACGGGGTGCGACGCCGGGCAGCGGGAACTGCTGGAGCAGCGGGCGGAGCGGCTCGGGGTCCGGGTGCTGGGCTCGGTGTCCCGGCGGACGGCGCTGCTGGTGACCGACGGCGGGTTCTCCGGCGGGAAGGCGGAGAAAGCGGAGCTGTACGGCACTCGCCGCGTGCACCCCGACGAGTTCGCGGTGCTGCTGGACCACTTGCAGCCCGCGTCCCCGCCGGTCACCCGGGTCTCGATCCGCGCCGACGTCTCCCCGGCGGCGGTTCGGGCATGGGGGCAGGCGAACGGGTTCAGGGTCAGCGACCGGGGGCGAATCCCGCTCGAGGTCGCCGACGCGTACCAGCGCGCGCACGCTGGATCTTGACTGTGCGCACGCCGATCTTGACAGTGCGCACGCTGGCTCCTGGCAGTGCACACGCTGGATCTTGACCGGGTCCCGACTGCGCGCACGATGGATCCCGACTGTGCGCATGGCTGGTCCTGACTGGGAAATTCCGGATTCGCCGCCCCGGGGTCGGGGCGCTTACCCTGGGTTCCCCCGGCGCTTGTCCACGTCTGTCCACCGGACGGACCAAGGATCCACGGGAGTCTCCAGTGAGAAGCACACGGATCGTGCTGTGCGCGTTCCTCGTCACCTGGGCCGCCTGCCTGACGCCCGCCACCGCGTCCGCAGCGGCGTTCACCCTGTCCAGCACCGCTTTCGCCAGCGGCGGCATGATCCCGAAGGTCCACGAGTGCACCAGCGGCGGCGGCAACGACCCCGCCAAGAAGAACGAGTCCCCGCCCCTGGTCTGGTCGGGAGCCCCGGCCGCGGCCAAGAGCTATGCGCTCATCATGCGTGACCTCGACAACGCGAACCTCATCCACTGGGTCATCTACGACATCCCGGTGAGCGCCACTTCCCTGCCCCAGAACGTCGCACACGCCTACCGCCCGGCCGTTCCCGCGGGTGCCAGGCAGATCTACTACCGGGGAAGCGCGAGCCTCTACGGCTACCAGGGCCCCTGCTCCCCGTCGACCGTCAACACCTACGACTTCGTCATCCACGCCCTCAACACAGCGTCGCTGACCAGCCTGAACACCAACTCCTCCACCCAAACCGCTGCCCGGGCGATCACCGCGGCATCACTCGGCTCTGCCAAGATCACCGGCGAGTCCTGACTCACCGGAACGGCGATGTCAGCGCAACGCGGTGAGGACCGGCGGTAGGGCGGCCAAGAGGACCGCGATCGTCGTGTTGGTGCGCCAGTACTGGGCCAGCAGGGCGACGAACTCGCGGAGGAAGGCGCTGGGGACGAAGTAGGTGGCGGTCGGGGCGCCGACGACGTGGAGGGTGAGGTGGAGGCGGCGGGCGAGGACGGCGGTGCGGAACACGTGGTAGTTGTTGGTGACGGCCACGACCGTGCCGGTGTCGCCGCCCGCGAGCAGGGCCATGCTGTTGCGCAGGTTCTCCTCGGTGCTGGTCGCCTTGTCCTCCACCAGGATCCGCTCGTCCGGCACCCCCTGCCCGCGCAGGTACTCGGCCATCGCCTCGGCCTCGGAGACCTGCTCGTCGGTGCCCTGACCGCCGGAGACGACCAGTACCGCGTCGCCGTCGAGCCGCTCCACCGCCCGGTCGAGCCGGTTCGCGAGCAGGGGTGGCACCGTGGAACCGTTGAGCCCCGCGCCGAGCACGATGATCGCGTCCGCCCGCTTGCTCCGCCCGATCCGGCTGTAGAGCACCGAGTACGCGAGTAGCGCCACGAACAGGAACGCCAGGTAGGCCGCCACCAACACCACCGACGCGACCGCGGCGACCAGCCAACGCGGCCCGCCGAACCCGACCACGGCGGCGGCCGCCCCGGCCAGCCCGAGCATCGCGACCCCGGCGAGCAGCGACAGCAGGTTCCCCAGCGTGTGCCCTTCCCGCCGCCACATCACCACCCCGTTGGCGATCAGCGCCCCCGGCAGCACCAGCGCCACCAGCCCGCCGAAGGCCACCAAGCCCACGACGACCACGTGGTCGGAAAGCCCCACCACCAGCCACAACCCGCCGAGGACCGCCGCGATCCCCAGCCACACCGCGTTGCCGATCCGCCGCGGCTCCCGCCACACGCGATACCCGAACACCGCGAACGCCACCAGGGCGAGCACCGCGAAAGTCATGACCCTCCGTCACACCCAGCCGTACCGACCACGCTATCAGTCCGCAGTGGACGCTACCGATCACCGTGCGGGACTCAGGCCAACGCGTCCAGGCCCTGCTGCCAGCGCTCGCGGCGTTCGGTGGGGTTCTGTTCCCACCAGGGGGTTCCGCGCTCGCCCAAGGCCACTTTCGCCGCGTGTACCCGCGCTCGGGCGGCTCGTTGCGCATCGGCGTCCTCGGCGCGCAGGGCCGCGCCGACATCACGGCGGGCGGCCATGAGCAGGGATCGCAGTCGGGCGGCCTGCTCCGGCGGGATCCCGGGATCGGTGGCACGCCAGCGCCTGCCCTTGATGATGACGAAGTGGCCGTCCGGGGTGAGTTCGGGGTCAGCCATCGTCTGCCGCGGACAGGTGGATCCTGATCGGGCCCCGCCAGTCGGCTTCGGGGTCGAGGGCGGCGCCGCGCTGGGTGACGCGGACGGCGCCGGTGCGGGCGAGGTCCCGGGTCAGTTGCCTGGCCAAGGGCACCAGCGGGCGCCAGTCGTCGGCCACCGCCCTGGCGGCGTCGGACGGGCAGGTGCTGCTCGAGGCGCCCCGGCCGGTGGCGAGGGCGAGGATCGCGGCCCGCACCCGGTCGGCCGACGCGCCGCCGGACAGCGCGATCCGCGCCCGGTCCGCACCAGGGCCGTCGCCATCGCGGATCCGCTCCAGTTCGCGCCGCGGCCCGACCACCTCGGTCATCCACCCAGCATCGCACCCGAGCACCGACCGCGCCCGGCAGCGCGTGCCGAGTGGCGCAGGACCCTCCCGCTTCGGTTGTGCGGCGGCCATTCGGCGCCCTGGGCCGGGGTTGCCCGCCGGCTATGCTGGTGTGGATCTTGGTTCGCGGACGGTCGGTTCACGGGTTCGAGGGGGAGCGCGATGGCGTCGGTGCGGGTGTTGGTCGTGGGGGCCGGGATCGCCGGGATGGCGGCGGGGATCTCGTTGCGGCGGGTGGGGGCCGAGGTCGACCTGGTGGACATCGCACCGGAGTGGAAGGCGGCAGGCGCGGGGTTGACGATCACCGGGCCCACGCTGCGGGCGTTGCGGCAATTGGGGGTCTACCCGGAGATCGCCGAGCGCGGGTACGTGGGGGAGGGGATCCGGGTCTGCACCATCGACGGGGAGCCGGTGCGCGACATCCCGACGTCGATGCCTGCCGGGGCCGGGGTGTGCGGATCAGGGGGGATTGCCCGGCCCGTGTTGTACGACATCCTCTCCGCGCTCGTCCTCGAAGGCGGGCCGGGCCCCCGGCTCGAGGTGTCGGTCGACCGGGTGCACGACGACGGAAGCGGCGTCGACGTGGTCTTCAGCGACGGCGGCGAGGGCCGCTACGACATGGTCATCGGCGCGGACGGCGTCCACTCCCGGACCCGTGACCAGCTCTTCCCGGACGCGCCGGGGCCGGAGTACACCGGGCAGAGCGTGTGGCGGATCTTCGTGCCCCGCCCGCCCGGGGTCGACCGCAGGCACTACTTCCTCGGCGGTACCGCGAAAGTCGGCTGGACGCCGATCTCCGCGACCGAGATGTACCTGTTCGTCGTGGAGCGAACCCCCCGGGTGGTCCGGGAGCCGGGCGAGCAGCCCGGCGCGCTCCGCGAACTCCTCGCGCCGTACGGGGGCTACGTCCGCGAGGTCCGGGCGTCGATCGACGACAACACCGAGATCACCTTCCGCCCGCTGGAGTCCTTCTACCTCCCGAGCCCCTGGCACCGCGGCCGGGTCCTGCTGATCGGCGACGCCGCCCACCCCACGACCCCGCAACTGGCCTCGGGCGCGGGGATCGCGGTCGAGGACGGCTTGGTCCTGGCCGAGGAACTGGCCCGGTACGGCACCGTTACCGAGACCTTCGCGGCGTTCACCGAGCGGCGCGCGGAGCGGTGCAGGCTCGTCGTGGAGAGCTCGATCGAGATCGGCAGGCTCGAACAGGCCCAGGCGCCGCCCGCCGCGCAGACCGCCGTCGTGGAGCGGGCGCTGGCCAGGCTCGTCGAACCCCTCTGAGCCGCCCCGCGTTTACCACACCGCCCGGCCGAAACCTCAGGGAAAGAAGCCGAACCGCCGGAAAAATCGACGCCCCTGGTCCGGCCGCCGTAGTGACCAACGGCAGATCGGTGGACCGCAGAAATGCGGTTAGGAGATCTTTAGCGGTTCTTGAGTTGACTTTCCTAGCCTCGACGCCGACTGGTATTCCAGCGACCGGGGGTGGTGGCGGCACGCTGCGGACCTCGCCCCGAACGTGCGGTGGAGGGTGTCGATGCGCTGGTCACCCGGCCACCGCGGGCAGCGCTGTCCGGTATGTCGCTTCCCATTTCCGGCAGTTCCCGCCCGGTCGCCGGAGTACGCGTGAGAATGCGGCACACTGTGTGCCGCGAATATGGCAGGTGGTGTTGTCGCAGATTCGACCGGATTCCGCGGGCCGTGCCCGTGGCCCGGTCCACCAGGGCACTCCAGGAATTGACCAGGAAAGGCACCCATGACCACCGCACCCGTCGTCGGGACCGCGCACCGCACACCGCAGGACGCCCGCGGGCCAGGGCAGGCCGCCCCGGATCGGGTCCTGGTCGAGTTCCGCGCGCTGGGCCCGGTGGCGGCGACGGTCTGCGCGCGGCCGGTCGACCTCGGCGCCCCCAAGCAGCGCGCGTTGCTCGCCCTGCTGGTGAGCCAGGTCGGTCAGCCGGTGCCGGTGGACGTCGTGGTGGAGACCCTGTGGGCGGGCCACCCGCCGCCGTCGGCCATCACCTCGCTGCAGTCGTACGTGGCCAACCTGCGCCGGTTGCTGGAACCCGAGCGCGCGCCGAGGGCGCCCGCGACCGTGCTGCGCACCTCGCCCTGGGGCTACCTGCTCGACGGCGGTGTCGTCGACGTCGACGTCCGCCGGTTCGGCGAGCACTCCGCCGCGGGCTGGCGCGCGTGGGACCAGGGTGACGCGGAGCGGGCGCTGGCCGAGTTCGACGCGGGTCTGCTGCTGTGGCGCGGCCAGGCATACCCCGAGGTCGCCGACGCGCCGTGCGTGGTGCCGGAAGTGGCGCGATTAGAGGAGTTGCGGCTCTCCGTCTTCGAGATCCGCTGTGCCGCGCTGCTTGCGGTGGGCGCGCACGAGGTGGTCATCGCCGAGTTGGGCGCGTTCCTCAAGGCCAACCCGTGGCGCGAGCACGGCTACGAACTGCTGAGCCTGGCGCTGTACCGGGCCGGGCGGCAGACCGAGGCGCTGGAGGTGCTGCGCACGATCCAGTCGCGTCTCAGGGAAGAGATGGGCATCGACCCGGGACCCGCGCTCCAGCAACGCAAGCAGGAGATCCTCAACCAGGCCCCCGCGTTGGACTGGCACCCCACCACGCGGGTGACCGCGTCCCTTGTCCCGCAGCCGAAACCGGACGCCGACGAAGCGGTCTTCGTCGGCCGCGAGCCCGCGCTGGCCGTGCTCACCGGGGCGCTGGCCGCGGCGACGGCCGGCCGGGGTCAGGTGGTCGCGGTGACCGGCGAGCCCGGTGGCGGCAAGAGCGCGCTGCTGACCCGGTTCGCGGCGCTGGCGGAGGTCCCGGTGCTGTGCGGCACGTGCCCCGAACACGTTGCCGCGTCGCCGTTGTGGCCCTGGGAGCAGGTGCTGCGCGCGGCGGGAACCTGCTTCACCGACAGCCCACCGCCGGGCCCCGTTGCCGAACTGCTCGACGGCGTGGCCCCAGCGCCCACCGACGACGAGGACGCGAGCGGTGTCGCGCTGCGCCGGTTCGAGGCGATCGTCCACTACCTGACCGACGTGTCCCGCAACGCGCCCGTCGTGGTGCTGCTCGACCAGTTCCACCGCGCGGACCCGTGCTCTCTACGGCTGTTGGCGCACCTCGCCGAGTCGGTGCGGTCGCTGCGGGTGCTCCTGGTGGTGGCCTACCGGTCGGACGAGGCATCGGTCCTGGCCGAGACGATGGCCGCCCTCTCCCGCGGCGACCTGACCCGGATCGACCTCGGCGGGCTCGACATCCCGGAGACCAGGGCGCTGGCCAGTGCCGTGCTGTGCCGCGAGGTCTGCGAGAGCACGGCCGAGGAACTGCGCGCCAGGACCGGCGGCAACCCGTTCTTCCTCGTGGAACTCCTCAAACCGCCCACGGGGCACCAGGTCGACGACCCCAGCGCGGTTCCGCTGCCGCCACCCGCCCGCGAGGTGGCACTGCGTCGCGTCGCACGCCTGCCCGGCCCCGCGGTCGAACTGCTGTCGGTGGCCGCCGTCGCGGGCCGGTACTTCAACGTCGAGGTCGTCGCCGAGGTCGTCCCGGTCGGGATCGACGCGGCGCTGGTGAGCCTGGACGCCGCCATCGCCGCGGGTCTGGTGGTCGAGGACCAGCACCGGCTCGGCTGGTTCCGCTTCGCCCACGCCGTGGTCGCCGAGGCGCTGCACGAGAACACCGGGCGGCTGCGCAGGGCCCGGCTGCGCAGGCGGCTCGGCGCGGTGGCGGGCAGTCCGCGGCGCCGCGCCAGGGGCTCGACCGCGCGCGGCCGCTGACCAGGACCCGTTGGTGGACAAGCCCTCGAAGGAGACAACCATGGTGTCGACGGAGAACTCCGCGCCCGCAGGCGTCCCGTTCCTCAACGTCATCGATCCCGAGTTCGACTTCGGGTCGACCGCGGCCTTATCGGCCCAGGCGGGCAGTTGGTACGCCGACAGCCCGCTCGGGCTCCTCGTGCTGCGCTACGCCGAGGCCCAGGAGCTGTTGCGGGACAGGCGGCTCGACCACAACGGCCGCGGTTACATGGAGCAGAGCGGCGTCGTGCAGGGCCCGATCTTCGACTGGTTCGTCCCTATGATCAACAACCGCGACGGCGAGGACCACCGGCGGCTGCGCGGTCTGGTCACCAAGGCGTTCACCCCGCGGGTGATCGACGCGCTGCGCCCGTTCATCCGCGCCCAGGCCGCGCTCATGGCCGACCGGATCGCCGACGCCGGGGTGTCCGAGTTCGTCGAGAGCTTCGCGGACCCGTTGCCGCTGGCCGTGATGTGCGAGCTGCTCGGCGTGCCGAACGAGGACCTCGACTCGTTCCGCCGGTGGACCAACGACATCGGCCTGGTCTTCAGCATGGTCCACGGCGGCGACATCATCGCCCGCGTGGAGACCGCCGTTGTCGGCCTGAACGGCTACGTGGCCTCGCTCATGGCGGAGAAGGCGAAGCGGCCCGGCGACGACCTCATCTCCACCCTGGTCGCCGCGCGCCGGTCCGAGGGCTCCGATGGCACGGTCTCCGAGGAGGAGCTGCGCAACCTCATCGTCACGCTGGTGTTCGCCGCCCACGACACCACCTGCCACCAGCTCTCCAGCGCCATGGTCACCTTCTCCGAGCACCCCGAGCAGTGGGACCTGCTGG
The DNA here is from genome assembly GCF_003663795.1 of Actinokineospora cianjurensis. Classification (NCBI taxonomy): domain Bacteria; kingdom Bacillati; phylum Actinomycetota; class Actinomycetes; order Pseudonocardiales; family Pseudonocardiaceae; genus Actinokineospora; species Actinokineospora cianjurensis. The sequence continues at coordinate 432,540 of NZ_RCDD01000002.1, read as the reverse complement.
CGCGCCGACCGGACCTGGCGCCCAAGGCCGTCGAGGAGCTGATGCGCTGGGTGCCGTCGACGCCGATCATCTACCGCTGCGCCGCCGAGGACTTCGAGTACGGCGGCCTGGCCGTCACCAAGGGCACGTTCCTGACGATGTGCGTGCAGACCGCGCAGCGCGACCCCAGGGTCGTCGACGGCGGGGACACCTTCGACATCACCCGCGCCGGGTCGCCCGCGCCCCTGCTGTTCGGCGCCGGACCCCACTACTGCCTGGGCGCGGCGCTGGCCAGGGTCGAGCTGGCCGAGGCGGTCACCGCGCTCACCGAGCGGCTGTCGCCGCCGACCATCGCGGGCCCGGTCAGCTGGCGGCCACCGACCGGCATCCACGGCCCGAACGAGCTCCCGCTGCGGTTCACCTCCCGTGCGCGCTGACGCGCCGGGGTCAGGCGCTCGGCTTGCGCTTGCGGGGCACGGCGGAGCGCGGCGGCTGGGCCCGCATGTGGTCGCGGACCCTGGTCATGATGGCGCCGAGGTGGTCGAGGTCGTCGTCGGACAGCGAGTCGAACAGCAGCCCGCGGGTCACCTCGACGTGCCCGGGCAGCACCCGGCCGACCAGGTCCAGTCCGGCGCCGGTGATCGCCACCAGGGTGGAGCGCTCGTCGTCGGGGCTCGGCCGCCGGGTGATCAGCCCCGCCTTCTCCAGCAGCCCGGCCTGGTAGGTCAGGCCGCTGCGGCTGTAGACGACCCCGTCGGCGAGCTGGGTCATGGTCAGGTCGCCGCCCGCGGACGCGAGCCGGGCCAGCAGCTGGAACTGCACGTAGCTGAGGTCGCCCTCGGCGCGCAGCTGCTGCTCGACCTGGTGCTGGAGCAGGCTGACGGCCTCCATCAGCGCGAAGTAGACCCCCAGCTGCCGGGGACCGAGCGCGGGGACGCCGCCCGCGTCGGCGTCGGCAGGGGTACCGACCATGTGCCGAGCGTACCCGGCACCGCCCGCAATCCCGGGTTCCTCCGCGGCGGATGAGCCCGATGTGCTTCGAAGTCACAGTAGGCTAGGTTGGTGCTTCGACTTCGAAGCATTCCGGAGGGAAGACCATGAAGGCAGTGCGGTACCACTCCTACGGCGAGACCGACGTGCTGGTGCACGAGGACGCCGACAAGCCCCAGCCGGGGCCGGGTGAGGTCCTGGTCAAGGTGGCGGGCACCGCGTTCAACCCGGTCGACGGCTCGATCCGCGCGGGCTTCTTCCCGCAGGTGTTCCCGCTGGTCCTGCCGCACACCCCGTCCTACGACCTCGCGGGCACCGTCGCCGAGGTCGGCGCGGGCGTCACCGGCTGGACCGAGGGCGACGCGGTCGTGGCGTTCCTGCCGATCGCGGGCCGCGGCGCCGCCGCCGAGTACGCCATCGCCCCCGCCGAGACGCTGGCCGCCGCGCCCCGCGTCGGCGACCTGGCCGACGCGGCCGCCCTGCCGTCGGTCGGCCTGACCGCGTGGCAGGCGCTGTTCGAGCACGTCGGCCTCAAGCCCGACCAGACCATCCTGATCAACGGCGCGGGCGGTGCCGTGGGCGCCTACGCGACGCAGCTCGCGGTGCGCGCCGGTGCCGTCGTGACCGCTACCGGCAGCTCCCGCAGCGTCGAGCGCCTGCGCTCTTACGGTGCCCAGCGGGTCATCGACCACACCGAGACCCCGCTGCACGACGCGGTCGCGGGGGAGCGGTTCGACGTCGTGCTGAACCTGGTCTGGTACCCCACCCCGGACGGCATCGCGCGGCTGCTCGACCTCGTCGTCGACGGCGGCGCCTTCGCCAACACCGTCCCCCCGGCCCCGGAGAGCGCCGACCGCGGCGTCCGGGTGCTGCCGGTCTTCGCCCGCAGCGACGCCGAGCAGCTCGCCGAGCTGGTCAGCCGCGTCGACGCCGGTGACCTGACCATCCACGTCGCGCAGCGCAGGCCGCTGGCCGAGCTGCGCGCCGTCCACGAGCAGGCCGCCGCCGGGACGCTGCCCGGCAAGACGGTCCTGGTCCCCTGACCCGACCCCTCACCCGAGGGGCCGTGACGTGAGCTGAGGAGTGGTTGCCCGTGCTGACGACCTTGCATTCCGACCCGGTGGTCGCCACCTTGACCAGGCTGCTGTCCGCCGAGGACAAGCAGGACGTGGTGCAGGCGTTCGCCGCCGCGGGCGTCGACGTGCACGGCGAGTACCCGGACGTGGGCGCGGCCGAGCTGGCCGAGCGCACCAAGGACGTCATCATGTCGGTGTCGCGGGAGGGCGGGGAACTGCTCTACCTGCTCACCAGGGCCATCCAGGCGCGGACCGTGGTGGAGTTCGGCACCTCGTTCGGGATCTCCACCCTCTACCTGGCCTCCGCCGTGCGCGACAACGGCGGCGGCCGGGTCATCACCACCGAACTGCAGGCGGACAAGGCCCGCGGCGCCCAGGAGAGCTTCGCCGCCGCGGGCCTGTCCGACACCATCGAACTGCGCCTCGGCGACGCCCGCGAGACGCTCAAGGACCTGCCGGAGACGGTCGACCTGCTGCTGCTCGACGGGTGGCTGCACCTGCGGCAGTCGATCCTGGAGCTGGTGTGGCCCCGGCTGCGGCCGGGCGCGCTGGTGGTCGTCGACGACATCGACCTGCACACCGACCTCGACTTCGCCCAGTCGTTCCTGGCGCACCTCAAGGACCCGGCCAACGGCTTGCTCACCCTGCGGCTCCCGGTGCACCAGGGCGTCCAGGTGTGCCTCAAGCTCGCCTGAGCTGGTGCCATCGGGTGACATACCCCTGGCCGGGGCGCCTGTCGACCGGGCGCCCTCGGCCGGGGTGCTGGACGTGCGGGTCCTCGGTCCGCTGTCGGTGCACCACGGCGGCGCCGAGGTCACGCCGACCGCGCAGAAGCCGTGCACGGTGCTGGCGCTGCTGCTGCTCAACCACACCCGGGTGGTGCCGGTCCCGGCCCTGATCGACGAGCTGTGGCAGGACGTCCCGCCCAAGAGCGCCAGGGCCGCGCTGCAGATCTACGTCTCGCACCTGCGCAAGGCCCTGACCAGGACGACCGGCCTCAGCCTCGCCGAGGTGAGCGCCGAGGTCCTGCAGACCGTCCACAACGGGTACCGCCTCGTCGTCGCCCCCGGCCGGTTCGACCTGGAGACCTACCACCGACTCCACCGCGCGGGCCACACCGCGATGACCACCGGCGACCACCGCGCCGCCGCCCAGCACTTCCGCGCGGCCCTCGACCTCTGGCGCGGCCCCGCCGTCGCCGACGTCCAACCGGGCACCAGGATCCGCGCCGAGGTCGCCGCCCTCGAACAGTCCCGCCTCACCACCCGCGACTACCGGGTGGAACTCGACCTCCGCCTCGGCGCCCACCGGGAACTCCTCAGCGAACTCGCCGTCCTCACCCTCCGCGACCGCCTCCACGAGAATCTCCACGCCCAGTACGTCATCGCGCTCTACCGCTCCGGCCACCGAATCCGGGCACTGGAGGCATTCCACCGGTTGCGGCACAACATGCTGGCCGAGTTCGGCCTGGAGCCGTCGCCGCGGTTGAAGGAGTTGCACCAGGCGGTGTTGACGTTGGATCCGGTGTTGGACCGGGTGGAGGTGGTGCCGTTGCCGAGGTTGCCGGTGGTGGATCTGCCGGAGTTCCCGGTGCTGGCGGGCTCGTTCTAGGGCGGGGTGTGGCCGGGAGGTGCGGCCACACCCCGCCTTTCGCGCACTACATGCGGCAGCACCGGCCGTCGAGCCGCGCTGGGTCTGCTTGCACCGTCATCGGCGAGAGGTGGTCGGGCGGGATCCGCCCCGGCCGTGCCCCACCCCGGACGGCCGCTGAGACTCTCGGCTGCCGTCACTGTCGCGCCCCAGCGGCCGAGGCACGGGCCGTCGAGTGGTTGTGCCACCGCGTGCTTGCCGGGTCCGACTTGGGGCCGTCGCGAGGGGTGGAGAGTTGCACGAGGCGGTTGACGTTGGATCCGGTGTTGGACCGGGTGGAGGTGGTGCCGTTGCCGAGGTTGCCGGTGGTGGATCTGCCGGAGTTCCCGGTGCTGGCGGGCTCGTTCTAGCGGGTGTGCGGGTGGGTCAGCCCGCGGCGGCGAGGACGGTGCGGATGCAGTCGTCGGCCAGGCGGGTGGCTCGGGCGTGCGGGACGGCGTCGTCGATGTGGGTGAAGTTCCAGTTCAGGGTGTTGTGGCTGGTGGTCACCGAGGAGGCGAGGTAGCCGACCACCGAGATGCCGCCGACGAACTGGGCGCCGGACAGGTGCCAGCCGCCCAGGGTGTCGGGGAAGTCGAAGCGGCCGACGTTGGAGACGAAGAAGTTGAACGAGCCGTGCTCCTCGATGTACTGCACCAGCGGTCCGCTGTCGGCGACCCCGGCCGGGCCCTGCGCGGCCAGCAGGCTGAACACCGGGAACTGCTCGCCGCGCGCGCGGCGGGCGCTGATGTCGTCGTTGACGAACCGGGCCATCCGCCACAGGTCGTCGGGGGCGTAGGCCACCACCGAGTGCACCGCGGAGACGAAGCACCCCACCTCGTCCTCGCCGACTGGCCGCGCCATCTCGTCCCGGAACGCCACGGGCGAGCCGACCGCGAAGTGCGCGCCCGGCTCGGCCTTGGCGTCGCGGGCCACCGCGGCGGCCATCGCCGCGGCCAGGACGCCGTGCAGCGTCACACCTTCCCGCTTGCACGCCGCGGTGAGCCGGGCCAGCGCGTCGCCGTCGATGGACCGGTGCAGCAGCCGGGTCCTGCGCTCGTGGAACGGGACGAACCGGTCCGGCACGACCCGGCCGACCACCACGTCCTCCCCGGCGGCGCGCTCGGGCACCGGGTCCGACATGCTGCGGTACCGGTCGGGGAACAGCTCCTCCACCGCCGCGGGCACCGGTCCACCCTGGACGTCCGGCGCGGACGTGCCACGATCGGCCGAGTCGGGATCAGCCGCCAGCCGCACCCACTGGCGCAGCAACGCCAGCGCGGTCGTCCCGTCCGCGACGCAGTGCGGCAGGCTCAGCAGCAGGTCGTGGACGTCCCCCGGCTGTCGGATGTGGACCGCGCGGGCGAGCGGGCCGGTGCGCCAGTCGACGGACTCGGCGAACTCGTGCTCGTCCACCTCGCGCTCCCACCGCGACGGTTCGGCCTCGTCCAAGCGCACCTCCCGCACCGGGATCGGGTTGTCGGTCGGGACGAACCGCGCCCCGCCGGGCTCCTCGGCGATCGCCAGTCGCAGCAGCGGTTGCCCGCCCTGCAGCGCGCGCAACGCCGCCGTCAGCGCCGCTGTGGACACCTCGCCCTCGATCCGGACGCGGGCGCAGACGGTGAGTGTGGACAGCTGGTCGATGATCCAGTACCAGCGCTCGGCCGGGCTCAGCGCCCTGGTCCGGCTCGGGTGCGCGCCGACGGCGCCGGGGTGCTTCACGGTCGGGGTGTTCATGCGAATTGATCCCAATCACTGCGCTGTGCCGGGGGAGCGGCCGGAAATGGCCGACGGGGGGAGATGTGCCCGATGCTAGCAACCGCGCAACAACTGTCAACGCGATTGGCGGTGACGTGGATCACTAGCCATTAACCGGCAGATTTGGTGCGGCTTAACCGCTTTTCGAGTGCGCTGTGATGCCATTCCGGACGGGGTGCCGAGCTCGTCCACGCCAGGGCGATCGGCCGGATCTGTCCACAAAGGACCGCGCAGGCCCGCGCATGTCGAAACGCCGACAAACGATCCCGGGTCCTATTTCGCCAGGGCCGCCGAGGTCCGATTCTCGCATTCCGTCACCACGCCAGCTGGAGGAATTCCGCCATGACCGCCACGACCCCGCCGCCGTTAGTCCACATCGACCCGTCAGGCGCGGACCGGCACGGCGAGGCGGCCAGGTTGCGCGAGCTGGGGCCGGTCGTGCGCGCCGTGCTCCCCGGGGACGTCGAGATGTGGATGGTCACCGACTACGCGCTGCTGGCCGACCTGGCCGCCGACCCGAGGGTGGGCCGCGACTGGCGCAACTGGGGCGCGCTGCGCCGCGGCGAGGTCCCCGAGGACTGGCCGCTGCTGAGCATGATCCGGCTCAACAACGCGATGGCCCGCGACGGCCTCGAGCACCGGCGGCTGCGCAAGCCGCTGACCCGCACCTTCACCCGCGCCAGGGTTGAGCGCCAGCGGCCGCGGATCGAGGAGATCGTCACCGGCATGCTGGCCGACCTGCCGCGCCACACCGGGCCGGACGGCGTCGTCGACCTGCGCCTGCACTACGCCTACCCGTTTCCCATGCAGGTGATCTGCGAGCTGATCGGGGTCCCGCAGGCGTGGTGGCCGCGGTTCCGCGAGCTGATCAACACCGTCATCCGGGCCGACACCACCGCCGAGGAGTACCTGTCCACCCAGCAGGAGCGGCACGAGCGGTGGCAGGAGCTGTTCGCGATGAAGCGCGCCGCGCCAGCCGACGACCTGACCAGCGCGATGATGGCGGTCAACGGCGAGGACGGCGACACCCTCACCGACGACGAGCTCGAGGACACCCTGTGGATGCTCATCGGCGCTGGCCACGAGACCTCGATCAGCCTGATCGTCAACGCGACCCGCGCCCTGCTCACCCACCCCGACCAGCTGGCCCTGGTGCGCGGCGGTGACGCGGGGACCTGGTCCAGGGTCATCGAGGAGACGCTGCGCTGGGACGCGCCGGTCGGCAACTTCCCGGCCCGGTTCCCCACCGAGGACATCGAGGTCGCCGGGGTGCGCATCGCCGAGGGTGAGGCCATCCTCGCGCCGTGGAGCGCGGTCAACCGCGACCCGGCCCGCTACGGCCAGGACGCCGACCGGTTCGACATCACCCGCTCCGACCAGCGGCACCTGGCCTTCGGCGGCGGCCCGCACGTGTGCATCGGCCCGGCGCTGGCCAGGATGGAGGCGGCGGTCGCGCTGCCCGCCCTGTTCGAGCGCTACCCGGACCTGGCGCTGGCCGTCGACCCGGCCGAGCTGACCGCGGTGCCGTCGATCTTCTCCAACTCCGTGACCAGCCTGCCGGTCCGCCTCGGCGAGCCCCGGCTGTCCACAGCGGACTGAACGAGCGGGTGACCACGGCGCGCGGGGCCGCGAGGGCCCCGCGCGCCTCTTGGGGGTCAGCTCGCGGGCGGGATGTTGTGGTTGAGGCGGAACAGGTTCGCGGGGTCGTACACGGCCTTGATCTCGGTCAGCCGCTGGTAGTCCTTGGCGTCGTAGGCCGAGGCAACGTCCTTGGCGTCGTTCTCCCCGTTGAGGAAGGTCAGCGTCCGGCCGCCGGTGGCCCACGGGGCGAGCGCGGCGAACACCCGCTCGTGCGCGGGCCGCACGTCGCCGATCTCGGCGCGCTCCAACCGGGACACGACGTTGACGGCGTACTGCGCGTCGCGGTGGCCGACCGCGTTGGCGACGGCGGGCGGCTGGGAGAGCCTGCCGCCGAGGTGGCGCACCTCGACCACGTGCGGCACCAGGGCGTGCGGGCCGACGTGCTCGAGCAGGGCGGTCACCACGTCGGCGTCGAACGTGCCGAGCAGCGCGGTGCCGGACTCGAAGGTCCCGGGGAACGGCGGGTCGTTGTGGATCGTCCCGGCCTGGGTGTACGGGATCTCGGCGACGGTGTCGATGAACGGGTTGAGCGCCCGCAGCGGTGCCACCAGGCCCTCGCCCGCGCTCAGGTTGTCCGCGGCGTAGGCGACGCGGACGTGCACGACGTACCGGCCGCGCAGCGGCGGCGGCAGCACGGGCACGTCGGGGAAGGAGATCAGCGCGATCGACGAGGTCAACTCGTCGGGCACGGTGGTCGTCCAGTTCGCGTACGCCGTGAGGACCTCGGCCGCCGAGCCGATGTCGAAGAACAGGCCGCCGCCGTAGAGCGCGGTGATCGGCATGAGGTCGATCTCGATGCCGGTCACGATGCCGAAGTTGTCGCGGCCGCCGCGCAGCGCCCAGAACAGGTCGGGGTTCGAGGTCTCGGTGACGTTGCGCAGCGTGCCGTCCGCGGTGACCACGTCGAGGCTGCGCACGTGGTCGGCGGCGAACCCGTACCGCCGCGACAGCAGGCCGATCCCGCCGCCGAGGGTGTACGACACCGCGCCGACCCCGGGGGCGGAGCCCGACAGCGGCGCGAGCCCGGCGGCGGCGGCCTCGTCGATCACCCGCTCCCAGGTCATGCCCGCGCCGACCCACGCGGTGCCCGCCTCCGCGTTGACCCACACGCCGGTCATCCGGGAGGTGGTGATCAGCACACCGCCCTGCGCGGCGACCGCGGACAGCGCGTGCCCGGTGCCCTGCACCGCGACCGGCAGCCCCTGCTCGGTCGCGAAGGCCAGCGCCGCCCGCACGTCGGCGGGCCCGAGCGCGCCGACCACCACGTCGGGCCGGTGCCACCGGGTGGTCTGGTGCCCGGCGCGCTCGGCGTCGTACTGCTCGTCGCCCGGGACGTGCACCGGCCCCTTGACCTGCTTGGCCAGTGCCTCGACGGCCGCGGCGTCGACGACGGGGGGCGTGGGTGGTTCGTGGTCAGAACGGGTCATCGGGATTCCTACCTCTGCCGGTGATCGGGAGTGCGCCACGGGATCTGGCCAGGCGGGTACGCGCGACGGCCCCCGCCATCGCTGCCTGGTTGTCAGGGTTGGGGAGACCACAGTACTATCGCGGTGCGGATGATTGTCAAGCAACCTGACGAAACTGGCGGGAGGCGGCGCCGATGCCGACGGAACCGGGCGAGCGACCACCCCTGCCCGCCCTGCTGACGCGGGCCAAGGACCTGACCATCGACCTGCTGCACCAGCGCCTGGAGGAGCAGGGCTTCACCGGCATCCGCTACCGCCACGGCTCCGTCTTCCGCTTCATCGACGACGACGGCTCCCGGCTGACGGTGCTCGCCGAGCGCTCCGCCCTGACCAAACAGGCCATCGGCGAACTGGTGGACGAGCTGGAGCGCCTCGGTTACGTGGAACGCGCCGCCGACCCGGGGGACCGCCGCGCCAAGATCATCCGCCTGACCGCCCGGGGGGCGGAGGGACAGGCGGCGGCCGCGCGCATCCTGGTGGACATCGAGCAGCAGTGGTCCGAGCACCTCGGCGCCAACCGGATCACCCTGCTGCGCGACACGGTCCAGGACATCATCACCCTCCACAGTGGAGAGTCACCGCTCGGGTGAGCCGGTGCTGGTCGTGGACTTTCACCCGGTTCAGGGACAGAAGTTATCCACATGTGGATCTTCGGTGGCTTGTGTGAAGATCTTTTGTCGGGGGGTGCCGGTAGACTGGCACTGGGACGCCCCCCGGAGAGGGTGGGGGCTGGGCAGGGTCCTCGCGGGTGCGCGCGAAGCGGGGTTGGTGGGGTAAGAGGGCTTGCGCGGTCTTCGGGGCGGCCTCTTGTGTCTACCGGGCGCGTTGGTCTTCTGTGGAGCCGCTTCTGGGGGACTGGCTGGTTCTCGCGAGTTGCCTGCGATGGGCATGCGCACCGTCCTTCGGGCCGCTCGGGTAGCCCTGGTCTGTGCCGTTGTGCCGTTGTGCCGTTGTGCCGTTGTGCCGTTGTGCCGTTGTGCCGTTGTGCCGTTGTGCCGTTGTGCCGTTGTGCCGTTGTGCCGTGCGGGTGGTCGGGTAGTCGGGTAGTCGGATAATCAGGTGAGTCCACTGTGGACAATCAGGGTCGCGTTAGGCCCTAGTTGATCTAGCATCCTGTCGACTTGTCCCCGCGATGCCATCCCGAATCTGGCTCCATGCCCTTGACCAGGCATTCCGCTGCCCGCACCCCCTCCAGATTCACCCGTCCCAGCGACAAAAGTTATCCACATGTGGATCTTCGGCACCCCGTTTCAAGATCCTCTGTCGGCGGCTACCGGTAGGCTGGGACCTGGGACGCCCCCGGAGAGGGTGGGGGCTGGGGCCGGACTGGCGTGCGCGCGCGAAGCGGTTGCGGTGGGGTAAGCGGCCGGTAGAAGACAAGCGCCCGGTGTGGGGTAAGAGGAGCGGTCGCAGGCAACGTGGGCGGGCAGAGGGCCGTCGGGGGCGTGTGCGGGAGAGTGCGCCTAGGGGGTGAGCGGGTGCCAGGGGGTGGAAGTGAGCCAGGGTGGAAGTGGGCCAAGGTGGAAGTGAGTCAGGGTGGAAGTGAGCCAGGGAGCGACCGCTCAGGTTCGGCGGTTGCCGGTCTCCGTGGTGTGGCCGAGTGAGGCGATGATCGTGGAGAAGGCCATGCCGTAGAGGGTGTACACGACGGAGGTGGCGAACTGTTCGTATGTGGGCTCCGCGCGCATTCGGATCACGTTGCGCGAGACCGAGAAGGTCGACGCGGCGACCACGAGCAGGGTCACGAGTGCGTCGAACTGGGGTGGGTTGTTGCTCAGCAGGGTTCCCGCCACCCACTCGCGGGCGATGGGTGGGTAGAGGTTGTGGCTTCCCCAGGCGTTGCTGACGACCAGTAGTGTTGCCCAGGATGTGCCGACGCCGATGGCGCCGGAGAGGACGCCCAGGGTGCCTCGGCCCGCTTGGGTTGTGCCGGTGAGTTGGTCGATGACCAACGCCCCGAGCATGTGCAGCACCACCAGTGCCGCCAGGACCCGTAACGGCAGGAAGTCGACCGTCCAGACCCAGTACGGGACGAGCAGCAGCAGGCCGACGCCCACGAGCAGGTACCCAGCCCACAGCAGCAGCCAGCAGGTGATGGCCAGGCCGTCCGGTATGTCCTCCCAGGTCATGAGCACCACCAGCACCAGGACGCCCGCGCCGACGACGAGTACCCACACCCACCAGTCCCACCCGCGGAACCACGGCAGCACGGTGACGATCGCCCAGTGCACCGCGGCCCCCACCCAGGCGACGGCGTGCAACCCTGCTGCCGCGATAGGCACAACGAGCAGCCCGATGGCCGCGAACGCCGGTCTCCTGTGCCGCACCGCGAGCAGGAGCACGCCGACCAAGAATGCCCCGGTAGCCCAGACGAGGCACGTCAGCAGCAGTGGGAACGCGGGAAGGGCAGCGTTAACGGCCGCGCTCGTGTCGGCGAGCCAGTGGAGCCAGCCCCAGCCGTCTCGTGCGGTGAGCCGCGCCGTCCCCTCGGGCAGGCTGAACGCGGCGAACACCGTGCCGGCGGCCGCCAACAGCAACCAGACCGCGCACCCCCGGCGCACCACCCTGCCGACCGTGATCTCGGGTTCGTCGACGTCCTGTCGCACCGGCTTCCTCTCGCGTTGGGGCAGGTGATTGGTACCAGCGGGCCGTGCCGCGGTGCCGGGGAGTCGCTGTGCCGTCACCCGAACAGCGCACCCGGCGAGCCAAGTCGTGGCCAAGTGCGGGGCAAGGGGGGTGGGTGAGGGTAGGGGAGGTGCCCCGTCGAGTCGGCCAGGAGCCGGGGTCTGGGGTGCCTTCCCGCGGAGCGGACAAGAGGGGGGACGTCAGCATGCCAACGTTGTGCAAACCGTCGGTGCGGGTGCCGGAGTACGTCATCACGCTGGAGGAGACGCTGGAGTTGGCCGAGCGGGCGCACGCCGGGAAGCCGCAGTTGCCGTTGGCGCTGCGGTTGATCCGCAACACCGGCGTGCGCAAGCGGCACCTCATCCAGCCGATCGAGCAGGCGCTGGCGCACCCCGGGTTCGAGCAGCGCAACCGGCTCTTCGAGGCCGAGGCCCGCAAGCGCTGTCCCGCGGTCATCGAGGAGGCCCTGGCCAACGCGGCGCTGACGGCGCGCGACATCGACGCCATCATCTTCGTCTCCTGCACCGGGTTCACCATGCCGTCGCCGATCGCGTGGCTGATCAACAACCTCGGGTTCCGCTACACCACGCGGCAGATCCCCATCGCGCAGCTCGGTTGCGCGGCGGGCGGCGCGGCGATCAACCGCGCGCACGACTTCTGCAAGGCGTACCCCGACAGCAACGTCCTGATCGTCTCCTGCGAACTCTGCTCGCTGTGCTACCAACCCGACGACGACGGCATCGGTTCCCTCTTATCCGATGGCCTGTTCGGTGACGCGGTCGCGGCCGCCGTCGTGCGGGGCAACGGCGGGTTCGGGGTCGCGTTGGAGCGCAACGCCTCTTACATCATCCCGGACACGGAGAGCTGGATCTCCTACGCCGTGCGCTCCACCGGGTTCCACTTCCAGCTCGACCGCCGCGTCCCCGGCACGATGGAGCCGCTGGCCCCGGTGCTGCGCGAGCTCGCTCTCGACCACGGGTGGGACGTCGGCGACCTCGACTTCTACATCATCCACGCGGGCGGCCCGCGCATCCTGGCCGACCTGAGCAAGTTCCTCGGCGTCGACAACAGCATGTTCCGGCACAGCTGGGCGACGCTGACCGAGTACGGCAACATCGCCAGCGCCGTGGTGTTCGACGCGCTGCGCAGGCTCTTCGACGAGGGTGGCCTGACACCGGGCGCCACCGGCGTGATCGCCGGGTTCGGCCCGGGCATCACCGCCGAGATGTCGGTCGGCCGCTGGTCGAGCGACACCCCGAGCGGCCTGGACCGGGCCACCGAGGCCATCGGCGCCGCTCGCTGAGCAGCCGCCACCCCACCGGACCGCAGGAGGCAGCGTGACCGACCGACCGACACCAGACCGGATCATGGAGATCGCCAACGGCTACTGGGCCACCGGCATCCTGGGAACGGCGGCGAGGTGCTCGCTGTTCACCCACCTTGAGGCGGGCGTGGACACCGCGAGCGGGCTGGCCGCCGCGGCCGGGATCGCCGAGCGCGGCGCGCAGACCCTGCTCGACGGGCTCGTCGGGCTCGGCCTGGTGGAGCGCACCGGCGCTGGCTACCGCAACACCGCCGAGGCGTCGGCGTTCCTGGTCGAGGGCAGGCCCGCGAGCCTCAGCGGGTACGCCGGGTTGAAGCTGGGCCAGATGGACAAGATGGGCGACCTGCTGGCGGTGTACCGCACCGGCGGCCCGGTGGCCGCGATGACCGAGGTGGCCGACAACCCGCACTGGGAGGTCGTCGTCCCGGCCATCGCCGCGCAGTCGGTGCCGGTCGCCGAGGTCGCGGCCGGGCTGCTCGGCCTGGCGGAGGCGGGGGAGATCTCCATCCTCGACCTGGGCGGCGGCTCGGGCATCTTCTCCGCGATCTGGCTGGAGCTCAACCCGGCCGCCCGCTCGACCCAGCTCGACTGGGCGCCGATCAACGCCATCGCCCGCAGGCTGCTCAAGGAGCGGCACGTCGCGGACAGGTTCACCTGCGTGGACGGCGACTTCCACACCACCGAGTTCGGCGTGGCCGCCCACGACATCGTCGTGTACTCGCACGTCGCGCACCAGGAAGGCCCCGAGGACAACATCGCGACCTTCACGAGGGTGAAGGCGGCCCTCAAACCCGGTGGCACGTTCGTGGTCTGCGACTACGTCGTCGACGACGACCGCGGCGGCCCGTTCTTCCCGCTCCTGTTCGCCTCCGAGATGCTGCTCAAGAGCAAGAAGGGCGGGACGTGGCGGCAGGCCGACTACCGCGACTGGCTCACCGCGGCCGGGTTCGACGAGGTGTCGTTCCACCCGACGTCCTCGCCGACCGGGCTGGTCCTCGCGCGGTGACCGGGTAGCGGTGCCCCGGCACGTTCTCCGGATTCCCCGGCGCCGCGGCGACCGCGGCCGTTATCGTCGCCCGATGTGTCGTGGTGGACGGCTGGACGTGCGGGTGCTGGGACCGCTGTCCCTGCGGCGCGAGGGCGAGGACCTGCTGCGGGTGGTCGGGAAACCCCGGCAGCTGCTGGCCCTGCTGCTGCTCAACGTGCCGCACCGGGTGTCGACCGGGTCGCTGGTCACCGAGCTGTGGGACGACCTGCCGCCGCGCAGCGTCACGACCACGTTGCAGACCCACGTGTTCGCCCTGCGCGGCGAGTTCGCGCGGACCCTCGGCGTGCCGCGCGAACAGGTGGCGCGGGACCTGCTGCAGACCAGGGACGGCGGCTACCGGTTCGACCTCGGCGGGGCGTCGTTCGACCTCACCGAGTTCCACCGGCTGCGCGCCTCCGGCCAGGCGCTGGTCGCCGCGGGTGACGCGCTCGGCGCGGGCCGGGTGCTCAGCGCCGCGCTGCACCTGTGGCAGGGGCCCGCGCTGCTCGACATCGACCACGGCAGGCTGCTGCGGGCCTGCGTCGCCGAGCTCGACAAGTCCAGAGTGGACACACTGGTGCTGCTGCTCGGCACCCGGCTGCGCCTGGGCGCGCACCGCGAGGTGCTCAGCGAGCTGGCCAGGCTGGTCGTGCGGCACCCGCACCACGAGGAGCTGCACGCCCAGTTCATGGTCGCGCTGTACCGCTCGGGCTACCGGACCAGGGCGCTGGAGGTGTTCGACGGGCTGCGGCGCGACCTGCGCGACGAACTCGGCGTCGCGCCGTCGCCCAGGGTCTCCCGGTTGTGGCACCTCATGCGGGTCGCCGACACCGAGGCCGTCGACGCGACCTGCGGCTACGAGACCCCGCTAGGCCAACAGGGCCGGTAGCTCGCCCAGGGCCGGGTCGCGGTTGAGGGCCGCCTGGTAGCACCGGTACAGCCGCGGGGACGGTTCGAGGCCGAACCGGCTGACCATGTCCTCGCGCAGCCGGTGGAACACCTCCAGCGCCCGGGTCCGGTGCCCGCAGCGGTACAGCGCGACCATGAACTGGGCGTGCAGGTCCTCGTTGAACCGGTCCCGCGCGGCCAGACCCGCCAGCTCGTCGAGGATCTCGCGGTGCCTGCCCAGCACCAACTCCACCTCGATGCGCTGGTCGAGCACCGTCGCCCTGGACTGCTCCAACCCGGCCACCTCGGCCCGGATGCCGGGACCAGGCTCCACGCCTGCCAACGCCGGACCGCTCCACATCCACAGCGCGGCCTTGAAGTCCCACGCGGCCTTGGCCAGGTCGCCGTCGGCCAGCGCGGCCAACCCGGCCCGCTCCCGCTCGCGGAACGAGCGCAGGTCGAACCAGGTCGGCTCGGCGACGAACTTGTACCCGTTGCGCGCCCGGCACAGCACCTCGTTGGCCACCGTGCCCATGTCGAGCCCGGTGGCCTCGGCCAGCCGCTTGCGCAGTTCGAAGACGTACACCTGCACCGCCGCGCGCGCCGTCCTGGGCGCCGGAGGAGTCCACAGCTCGTCGATCAGCGTGGTCGTCGGCACGACGCGCGGGCTGTCGAGCAGCAGCAGCGCCAGGATCTGCCGGGGTTTGCGCGCGACCGGCGCCATGTCGCCGTCGGCGCAGAGAATCCGCAGCGGCCCAAGAAGGTGAACCCAGATGTCGATTCTCCTCTCCGGACACGCGCGTGCGCCCGGGCCAAGACGACTCCAGCCGAATGGCCCGCGCGCAAATCGTGCACCGTGGATATCGAGGCCGATGCTATGGTCGCCGGAAGCCGGTTGTCAAGCAACCTGATAGTTGTCGACGCGGGCACCGCCGCCCGGCCCAAGCGATCACCAACTCCCCGCCAAGGCCCGGGGTCGATGCTGGCGAACGGGTGGCCGCGAGCGCTGGGCCCCGCCGTTCGGCGCAGCCGGGGGTGGTGGGCGCGCCGCGTCGCGGCGGACGGACTCGGAGGGGATCAGCACATGACCGCGGAAGCCACACTCGCGCGATTCCGGGAATACATGGTAGGGCCCGCGCGATTCATGAACCTGCTGTCCTGTTTCGAATTGGGCATCGTCGACCACCTGCGCGCGAAACCCGGCAGCACGGCCGAGGAATTGGGTGCGGCGGTCGGGGCGAAAGCGGCAGCGGTCGAGCAGATGCTGTTCCTGCTGGTGAAAGAGGGGTTCGTCGCGCGCGACGACACCACCGGCGGGTACGCGCTCGACGCGCTCGCCGAGGTGGACGAACTCGACCTGCGCAGGCCGCTGGAGTTCATGGACAAGATCAAGGTCACCACCCTGCGGCAGCTGTTCCACCTCACCGAGAGCGTCCGCGCGGGCAAGCCCGTCGGCCTGCGCGAGCTCTACGGGTTCGACGGCGACCTGTACGAGGCGATGACCGTGCACGCCGACCTGCGGGCGTCCTGGGGGCGGCTGATGGACTCGGTGACCGCGCGGATCGACCCCTGGTTCTTCGACAACGTCGACATCCCGCCGGGCTCGCGGGTGCTGGACCTGGCGGGCAACACCGGCCTCGGCGCGATCCACACCGTCAAGATGAAGCCGTCACCGGGGTTGCGGGTGACCACGTTCGACCTGCCCGGCCGCGAGGAGGCGTGCCTGCGCAACTTCCGCGAGCAGGGCGTGGCCGAGCAGTGCTCGTTCATCGGTGGCGACGTGTTCGTGTCGGTGCCCACCGGCTTCGACGTCGTGCTGATCAAGCACTTCCTGAACATGTTCGACAAGGACGAGGTGTTCGCGATCCTCGACGGCGTCCGCGACGCGCTGGAGCCAGGCGGCCAGGTGCACGTGCTGGTGCCCATCTACTCCGAGGACATCAAGGACTCCTGCACCGTCGACTACTACCCGAGCTTCTTCCTCGGGTGCGCCACCGGGCAGGGCGGCCCGCAGAAGCTGTCCACCTTCCGGTCCTGGATGCGCGAGCGCGGGTTCACCATCACCAACACCCTCGCCCAGCACCCGTCCGAACTGCCGCCGGACGCCCTGCCGTTGCAGGGGATCCTCAGCGCGACGAAGACCGCGTGACCATCTCACTCACCGAAAGCGGAGGGATCAGCACATGACCGCGGAAGCCACGCTCGCGCGTTTCCGGGAATACATGGTGGGACCGGCGCGGTTCATGAACCTGTTGTCCTGCTTCGAGTTGGGCATCGTCGACGAGCTGCGGGCGCGACCGGGACTGACCGCGGCCGAGCTGGGCGGCGCGGTCGGTGCCAAGGCCGCGGCCATCGAGCAGATGCTGTTCCTGCTGGTGAAGGAGGGTTTCGTCGCGCACGACGAGACCTCGGGCGGGTACCGCCTCGACGCGCTCGCCGACGTGCCGGAGGCGGAACTGGCGGGCGTGGTCGACTTCATGCACTTCATCAAGGTCGTCACGCTGCGGCAGCTGTTCCACCTCACCGAGAGCGTGCGCAGCGGCACCCTCGTCGGCCTGAGCGAGTTCTACGGGTTCGAGGGCACCCTCTACGAGGCCGCCGCCACGCACAAGGACATCGGCGACCCGTGGTCGCGGGTGATGAACGCGACCACCGCCCGCATCGACCCGTGGTTCTTCGCCAACATCGACGTCCCGGCGGGCTCGCGGGTGCTGGACCTGGCGGGCAACACCGGCCTCGGCGCGATCCACACCTACCGGCACAAGGCGTCGCCGGGGCTGACCGTCACGACCTTCGACCTGCCGGAGCGGGAAGAGGACTGCCTGCGCAACTTCCGCGAGCACGGCGTGGAAGAGCACTGCTCGTTCATCGGCGGCGACGTGTTCGTGGCCATCCCGGGCGGCTTCGACGTGGTGCTGATCAAGCACTTCGTCGACATGTGGGACAAGGACGACGTCCTGCGGATCCTCTCCGGCGTCCGCGACGCGCTGGAGCCCGGCGGCCAGGTGCACATCCTGGTGCCGATCTACCCGGAGGACGTGCACGACACCGACAACTACACCATCGACTTCTTCCCCAGCTTCTTCCTCGGCTGCTCGATGGGCTACGGCGGCCCCCAGAAGCTCTCGGTCTACCGCGCGTGGCTGGAGGAGTCCGGCTTCACCGTCACCCAGACCCTCGCCAAGGACCCCGCCGACCTACCCCGCTACGCCCTCCCCGTCCAGGCCATCCTCTCCGCCACCAAACCGCTCTGACCCCAACCACCGCATCGCCGCGTCGGCGCTGTCGCCCGGCCCCCGGTTGAACGCGACAGCCGCCTTCGGCGCGTACCGGTGCACGAGGTTGATCACGACCTCGAAGAACTCCAACAACCCCTCGTCCCGCCGGATCCCGCCCCCGACCACCACGCACGCGTACTCCACGGCCCTGAGCGCGCCGACGATCGCCCCCTCCGGATCGTCGTCCACCGCCACCAGGCACAGGTCCGACTCGATCCCCAACTCCGCGAACCGCGCCTGCCCCCGCACGACGGCCGCCTGGATCGGTCGCGGGTCCCACCCCCGCGACCTGGCCGGATCGAGCCCGATCACCAACACCCGCCCCATGGTCCCTCCCCGTGGTCGCCCCTCCCGGATCTTGTCACACTCCGGCAGAGGGCATCTCGGGCTTCGGAGCCGGTTGCCGCGGAATGTCTCTTGTGGACGGATGTCGGGTGGGCGCTGTGTTGCCTCCGGGAGTGCCGCGCCGTACGGTTCGATCAAAGGTGACCCGCTGGAGGAGCGCATGTCCGATTCCGCGCCGGACTCGGCCGTGCGGGTGGGTCTTCCCCCGTCCGCCGAGGTGGCCGATCTCGCCCGGCACATCCAGGACGTGGTCTCGGTGCTGCGCGAGTTGGACCTGGGCGACACCGAGCCGTATCGCGCGGAGGTGCCCGATGCGGCCGTGTGAGCTGACACTCACCGCCGCTGCCCGTGCCATCGGTGATCGTGAGCTGTCCCCGGTGGAGCTGGTCGACTCGGTGCTGGAGCGCGTCGCGGAGGTCGATTCCGGTTTCGGCGCCTACGTCCTGGTGACCGCGGACCGGGCGCGCGCGGCGGCTGTGCGGGCCGAGAGTGAGATCGCCGCAGGGAGGCTTCGGGGGCCGTTGCACGGGATCCCGTACGCGCTGAAGGACCTCCTGGACGTGGCCGGGTTGCCCACGACCGCGAGTTCCCGGGTCCGGGCCGGGCATCGGGCCGACGCCGACAGCGCGGTTGCCGCGGGGTTGGCCGCGGCGGGTGGTGCGCTCGTGGGCAAGACGCACACGCACGAGTTCGCGTATGGGCTGATCACCCCGCAGACGGTGAACGCGGTGGACCCGGGTCGGGTCGCGGGTGGGTCCAGTGGTGGTTCGGCTGTCGCGGTGGCGTCGGGCACGGCGGTGTTCGCGCTGGGCACCGACACCGGCGGGTCGATCCGGGTCCCCGCGGCGCTCAACGGTGTGGTCGGGTTGAAGCCGACCCACGGGCTCGTGTCCAGGGACGGTGTGGTGCCGCTGTCGTGGTCGCTCGACCACGTCGGCCCGATCACCCGCACGGTCGCCGACGCGGCACTCGTGTTGCCCGCGTTGACCGGCCGCGAGTACGCGCCCAGCGCGGAGATCGCCTGCCTGCGAGTCGGGGTGCCGCGCGACTTCTACTTCGAGCACGTCGACCCGGAGGTGGAATCCGCTGTCCGCGCGGCCATCGCGCGGCTGGAGTCGCTCGGCGCTCGGCTCGTCGACGTCGACATCCCGATGGCCCGCTACATCCAGGCGACGCAGTGGGGCCTGATGATGTCGGAGGCATCGGCCTACCACGAGCGGACATTGCGCACGGTCCCGGATCTGTACACAGAGGACGTCCGGGCGCTTCTCCTGGCAGGGGAAGCGCTGTCGGCGGGGGACTACCTGCGGGCACAGCGCGCCCGCACCCTCATGCGGCAGGAGTGGCTGCGCCTTCTGGACACTGTGGACGTTGTCGCCGCTCCCAGCTCGGCGCTGACAGCGGTCCCCATCGGACAGAAAGACGTGACCTGGCCGGACGGGACCACCGAAACCGTCCCCAACGCCTACGCTCGCCTCTCACCCCCGGCCAACATCACCGGCCTGCCGTCCCTGAGCGTCCCAGTAGGACACGACAGCGACGGGCTGCCGATCGGCATGCAGCTCATCGGCCACCCGTACGCCGAGGGCGTGCTACTCGGGGCGGGGCTCGCCTACGAGCAGCTGTGAACCCACCTACAGCAGGCCGTGGTCGCGGGCGTACAGGGCGGCCTGGGTGCGGTCGCGCAGGCCGAGCCGGTTGAGGATCCGGGAGATGTGGTTCTTGACCGTGCCCTCGCTCAGGTAGAGGCGGGCGGCGATCTCGCGGTTCGTGGCACCGCCCGCGATCAGGCGGAGCACCTCGGTCTCCCGGGTGGTCAGGGCGTCGGTGGGGGAGGAGGGCGTCGCCCGCAGGGCAGCGGTGACGTGCCTGGCGGCCGCGGCGTCGAGCTGGGTGACACCCGCGTTGGCCAGCCGGACCGCGGCGGCCAACTCGGTCGCGGGCAGGTCCTTGAGCAGGTACCCGGTCGCGCCCGCCCGCAGCGCCTGCACCACGTACTCCTCGTCGTCGAACGTGGTGAGCATGACGACCCGGCAGGCCGGTGCCCTGGTCCGCAGCACGGCCACCGCGGCCACCCCGTCCAGCTCGGGCATCCGGACGTCCATCAGCACCAGGTCCGGGGCCAGGGCGATGGCGCGGTCGATGGCCTCCTTGCCGTCCGCCGCGGTGCCGACGACCTCGATGTCGGCCTGCAGGCCCAGCAGCGAGGCGATGCCCTCGCGGATCAACTGCTGGTCGTCGACCACCAGCACCCGGATACTCATGCCGAGACTCGCAGCGACACGGTAGTGCCCGCCCCGGGCGCGCTGTCCACCCGTACCTCGGCGCCGACCAGCGCTGCCCGTTCCCGTAGCTCGATCGGGCCGAACCCGTCTGTCCGTGCGGGGAGGTCGAATCCGCGGCCGTCGTCGCGGACGGTGAGACCCACCTCCTGTGCGGTGAATGTCACCGTCAGCGCCCGGATGGTCATGCCGAGACTCGCAGCGACGCGGTGGTGCCCGCCCCTGGCGTGCTGTCCACTCGTACCTCGGCGCGGATCAGCGCCGCTCGTTCCCGTAGCCCGACCGGCCCGAATCCGTCTGTCTGCGTGGGTAGGTCGAATCCGTGGCCGTCGTCGCGGACGGTGAGACCCACGTCCTGTGCGGTGAATGCCACCGTCAGCGCCCGGATGGTCATGCCGAGACCCGTAGCGACACGGTGGTGCCCGCCCCACGGCGCGCTGTCCACTCGTACCTCGGCGCGGATCAGCGCCGCTCGTTCCCGTAGCCCGATCAGGCCGTACCCGTCTGTCTGCGTGGGTAGGTCGAACCTGCGGCCGTCGTCGCGGACGGTGAGACCCACCTCCTGTGCGGTGAATGTCACCGTCAGCGCCCGGATGGTCATGCCGACACCCGCAGCGACACGGTGGTGCCCGCCCCCGGCGCGCTGTCCACCCGCACCTCGGCGCCGACCAGCGCCGCCCGTTCCCGTAGCCCGATCAGGCCGAACCCGTCTGTCCGTGCGGGGAGGTCGAATCCGCGGCCGTCGTCGCGGACGGTGAGACCGACCTCCCGCGCGGTGAACGCCACCGTGACCTCCACCCGGGTGGCCGCGCTGTGCCTGCGGGCGTTGGTCAGTGCTTCCTGCGCGGTCCGGTACAGCGTGGTGACCGCGGCCTGGCCGATCGGGCGCTCGACCCCGTCGACCCGCAGGGTCACCTCGGGGGCGGTGCCGTCGACCAGTCCGGCCAAAGCCGCGGTCAGGGACACGGGCGTGCGCAACGCCCCCACCGAGGCCCGTACGTCGGCCAGCGCCAACCGGGCCGAGCGGCGGGCGTCGGCTACCGCGCGGTCGGCCGTCTCGGCGTCGTGCTCGCGGAACGCCGCCGCCTTCTCCAACTGCACCGAGATCGCGGTCAGGTGGTGGCCGAGGCTGTCGTGGATGTCCCTGGCCACCCGGTTGCGCTCGGTGGCCGCCGACAGCTCACCGACCCGCGCCGCGGCGGCCCGCTCCCGCAGCACCGCGTCGGCCATCGCGACTGCCAGCACGACCCCCATGCCGAACATCAACAGGTCGGACACGTACACCGCGTCCCGGTACCAGCCGGGGACCCACACCGCGAAGCCCGCGACCAGCACCGCGAGGCACACCCCGCCGGACACCAGGCCGACCACCCGCCCCAGGCTCAGGTACGCCAGGAAGGGCACCAGCACGAACAGCGCGCGCGACAACCCCGACCCGTCCAACGCCGCCGCGCAGGCGAACAACGCCAACCGCAGCACCAGGAACGCCACCGCCGTGCGCCGCCCGCGGTCCAGGCGCGCGGCCAGCCGCTCGACCGCGAACAGCGCGACCAGGCACGCGCCGAACCCCGCTGTCCTCAGTGGATGGACGACGCCGAGACCGGCTGCCGCGTAGTACAACCCGGCCGCCAGCACGATCCCGTACACCGCGCTGGTCACCCAGGGCGCCGTCCGCTCAGTCACGAGCCGAGCGTACGCCGCCGCGCCGGTTGTCCACAGGGCACATGACTTCCGGCCGGGGGAGTCGTGACCAGGGCGTGCCCGCCGACACTTCCGGCTGGCCGGTGCCCGTTCCTAGCCTCGGTCCGACCACTGAGCGAGGAGAACTCCTGCCATGAACCCCACCCTGACCCGGCTCGGCACCTACAGCGGCATCGCCGCGGGCGCGCTGATCGCCCTGCCCGCCGCCGTCGAGACCGTCACCGGCGAGACCGCGGCCACCAGCTTCCTGCTCGGCCTCTCGCCCGCGCTCGCCGTGCCCCTGCTCGTCGTCCTGCACCTGCGCCAAGCCGACGCCAGCGGCTCGTTCGGCGCCATCGCCGCCGTCGCCAACCTGCTCGGTCTCGGCCTCTTCGGCGGCGCCGCGTTCATGCTCAACATGGGCGTGTTCTACCTGCCGGAGGCGACGGCGAAGGAACTGCTGCAAGGTCCGCCCAAGGTGGCCCTGCTGGGAAGCGCCCTGGTCTTCACGGTCGGCTCGGTCCTGTTCGGCATCGCCATGGTCCGCGCCAGGGTCTTCCCGCGAATCCCGTCGCTGGTCTACATCGGCGCCCTTCCCGCCCTGGCGTTGGCGGCACCACTGCCGGACACCTTGGTGACGAGTTCGCTGCATGTCATCTGCGGTGCCACCCTGGTCTGGCTCGCACTGTCACTCGTCCGCGACCGTCGCGAGTCGGCCCTGTCGGCTGGCTAGCGTGGTGC
Organism: Actinokineospora cianjurensis; assembly: GCF_003663795.1. Lineage (NCBI taxonomy): Bacteria > Bacillati > Actinomycetota > Actinomycetes > Pseudonocardiales > Pseudonocardiaceae > Actinokineospora > Actinokineospora cianjurensis. The sequence continues at coordinate 409,811 of NZ_RCDD01000002.1, read as the reverse complement.
CGCGCTCGTCTGGTTCGTGCTGGCGCCGCGTGACCGCTCAGAGTTGGCTATGTCGGCTGGCCGGCGTGCGGCCAGTGTGTGAGCAGGGCGTCGAGGGCGTCCAGGGTCGCGGACCAGGAGGCGTCGGGGGTGCGGGGGGTGTGGCGGAAGCGGCCGGTCGATTCCAGGGTGACGTAGCCGTGGAAGGTGCTGTGGAGCAGGCGGATGGCGTCGGTCTGGGCGGGCTCGGGGAGGTGGTAGCCGCGCAGGAGGGCGCGGGTCATCTCCGAGTGCCGGACGGCGGCGCTGGTGGCCATCGTGTCGTCGTCGAGGTCTAGTTGGGCGGCGGTGTACCGGCCGGGGTGGCGCAGGGCGTAGTCGCGGTGGGCGTTGGCGAAGGCGACCAGGGCGTCCTTGCCCGCGCGGCCCGCCAGCGCGGTGGCGACGCGGTCGGCGAGCTCGGCCAGCGCCAGCAGCGCGACCCGGACCCGCAGGTCGTGCGCGTTCTTGACGTGCGAGTACAGGCTCGCGTCGCGGACCCCGAACCGCCGGGCGAGCATGGCGACGGTCACCTTCTCGAAGCCGACCTCGTCCGCCAGCTCGGCCGCCGCCACCGCCAGCCGCTCGACCGTCACCCCGGCCCGTGCCACGCGCTCTCCCTATGCCGGTTATTCACTTGCCTAGGGATACTAGGCTAGTCCCTATGTTGCCGGTATCCGAGACCGCTATCCGAGCCTGTCTGGTCAACTGCACCAAGGGCGAGGCCAGACGCCTGGCCGTCCCGCGCGACCTGCCCGACCGACCGTGGCCCGACCTCGACTTCCTCGGCTGGCGCGACCCCGCCGCCCGCGAACGCGCCTACCTGGTCGCCGAGACCCCCGACGGCCTCGTCGGCGTGGCCCTGCGCGTCGCCCCGCAACCCACCCAGGCCCGCCGCGGCATGTGCTCCCTCTGCCTCACCACCCACCCCGGCACCGGCGTCTCCCTGATGACCGCCCGCAAACCCCGCCAGCCCACCAACTCGGTCGGCACCTACATCTGCACCGACCTGGCCTGCTCCCTCTACCTGCGCGGCAAGAAGCCCCTCGAGCCCGGCGGCCGCGTCCACGAGACCCTGACCCTGGCCGAGAAGGTCGACCGCACCACCGCCAACCTGGTCGGCTTCCTCAACCGAGTCCGCGAGTAGCCCCCGCGGTCGCTCCACACAGGACTACTGCCACCCGCGCCGCCGTGCCGCACCCGGCCGCGGTCGACCCCTGCCGCGCCGGTCGCCGTGGTGCTTTCCCGACAACCTGGTACCCGGGGACATCCCACGGCGCAATTCCAGTGCGGGCGAGTTCCGGCAAATGGGGACGAGAGGGGCAGGCGTCCGGTCAGCGCGGGGCGGCCGAATGGACCAAGGGGCGGCGATTGTCCGGAAGTGCCGTCACTCGCTCGGAGCATGGGGGACCCGGCGCGGGTTGATATCATTTCCTATTCGCCCTGAATCGGACGGGCGGCGGTTATCAGGTGATGGCCTCGCGGCAGGTAACTCCCTTACAGTGAAACCGACGCCGCCGTCCACGGGGGGATGCGAGTGAGCCCGAGCGAGGGGGTGCCCGCCGCGGCGCCGGACTACCGGATCCTGGGTCCGCTCGAGGTCGGCACCGGGGCGAGCACCAGGCTCAGGGTGGCGCCGGGGCGGCAGCAGGTCGTGCTCGGCGCGCTGTTGCTGGAGCCGAACCGGGTGGTCAGCATCGCGCAGCTGGTCGACACCGTGTGGTACGAGGACCCGCCCGCGACCGCGCGCACCCAGGTGCAGATCTGCGTGTCGTCGCTGCGCGCCAAGCTGACCGAGGCCGCGAGCGGGGCCGCCATCGTCACCCGCCCGCCGGGGTACCTGCTGCGCGTCGACGAGGACGGCATCGACGGCCACCGCTTCGCCGCGATGGTCTCCGAGGCGACGGCGTTGACCGCGGCGGTGCGGTTGGCGGAGGCCGCGACCCTCCTGCGGGCCGCCGACGCGCTGTGGCGCGGCCCGGCGCTGTCCGGGATCCCGAGCCGCATCCTGCAGGTCCGCGCGGGCCAGCTCGACGAGAGCAGGCTCAACGCCGTCGAGTCGCGCTTCGACCTGGAGCTGCGCCTGGGCCGCCACCACCAGCTCGTCGGCGAGATCGCCACCCTGCTCAACGAGCACCCCCTGCGCGAACGCGCCCGCGGCCAGCTGATGCTCGCCCTGCACCGCGCCGGACGCCAGAGCGAGGCGCTCCAGGTCTACCGCGAGGGCCGCGAGCTGCTGGTGGAGCAGTTCGGCCTGGAACCGGGTGACGAGCTGCGCAGGCTGGAGCGGGCGATCCTCGCCGACGACGACACCCTGCGCGTCGCCCCGGCCCGCGTGGTGTCCACTCAGGACCGAACCGGTCGGGTGGCGCCGCCGCCTGCCGGGCCGACCGAGGTCCCGCTGCAACTGCCCGGCGACATCGCCGACTTCGCGGGCCGCGCCGACCTGGTGGCGCGCACCGAGGACCTGCTGCTCGAGGGCGCGGGCCGGGCGGCGACCCGCGTGGTCGTGCTGCTCGGCAAACCGGGCATCGGCAAGACCGCGCTCGCCGTCCACGTGGCGCACCGGTTGTCGTTCGACGACTTCCCCGACGGCCAGCTCTACTGCGACCTCGGCGGCACCCGGGCCCGCGCGGTCAGCGCCGCCGAGGCGCTCGGCCGGTTCCTGCGCGCGTTGGGCGTCCCCGGCTCGTCGGTGCCGGACGTCCTCGCCGAGCGCGCCGAGATGTACCGCAGCCTGCTGGCCCGGCGCCGGATGGTCGTGCTGCTCGACGACGCCGCGGCCGAGACCCAGGTGCGCAACCTGTTGCCGGGCACCAGCGGCTGCGTCGTGCTGATCACCAGCCGGGCGCGGCTCACCGGGCTGGCCGGCGCCAGGCTGGTCGACGTGGAGGTCATGGACCACGCCCAGGCCCACCGGCTGCTGACCACCGTGGTCGGCCAGGAGCGGGTCGACGCCGAGCCGGTCGCGGCCGCCGAGCTGATCGAGGTGGCCAGCGGTCTCCCGCTGGCGCTGCGCATCCTCGCCGCCCGGCTGGCCGCGCGCCCGGGCCGGTCGCTGGCGTGGATGGTGCGGCGGCTGGTCGACGAGCACCGCAGGCTCGACGAACTGGCGCACGGCGACCTGGCCGTGCGGGCGAGCGTCGCCCTGAGCTACGACGGCCTGCCCCCGGACGCCCGCAGGCTGGTGCGGCGGTTGAGCGTGCTCGACGTGTCGAGCGTGCCGGTGTGGGTGGCCGACGCGTTGCTCGACGACGACTCCCAGCGCACGGCCGACCTGTTGGAACTGCTGGTGGACGAGCAGATGCTGGAGGAGACCGAGGACGCGTCCGGGCTGCGCTACCGCTTCCACAACCTCATCCGCCTCTTCGCCAGGGAACGACTGGAGGCCACCGAGACCCCGGGGGAGCGCAGGCGGTCGGTGAGCCGGGTCGCCGACGGCTGGCTGACCCTCGCGGGCGAGGCACACCGGCGCATCTACGGCGGCGACTACGCGATCCTGCGCGGCGTTGAACCGCGTTGGGTGCCGGGGGCGGAGTACCTGGCGCGCGTGCACGAGGATCCGTTGGCGTGGCTGGAATCCGAGCGCGTCACGTTGTGCGCCGCGGTCGAGTTGACGGCGGCGGCCGGGCTCGACGAGATCTGCTGCGAGCTGGCGATCACGCTGGTGACCCTGTTCGAGTCCGGGTGCTACTTCGAGGACTGGGAGCACACGCACCTGCGCGCGCTGGAGGTGGCCGAGGCGGCGGGCAACCGGCGCGCGCTGGCGGTGCTGCGGTGCTCGCTGGCGTCGCTGCACCTGAGCCGCGGCAGGCTGTCGGCGGCGCAGGAGCTGCTGGAGCCGGTGCTGGTGGAGTTCACCGAACTCGGCGACGTCCACGGCCAGGCGATGGCCCGCCGCAACCTGGCTCTGGTCGACCACCTGCGGGGCGACCTCGACCCGGCGCTGATGGGGTACCGGGTGGCGTTGGCCCAGTTCCGCACCGCCGGTGACCCGGTGGGGCAGGCGCACGTGCTGTGCCAGATCGCGCAGCTCGACCTCGACGCCGAGCAGTTGGCCGCCGCGGAGACGAACCTCGTCGCGGCGTTGGAGATCTGCGGCCGCGTAGGCAGTAGGCGCGTGGAGGTGCAGGTGCGGTTCCGGTTGAGCGGGTTGCTGGTTGCGCAGGGCCAGTTCCGGCAGGCGGACGCCGAGTTGGCCGAACTGCTGGTCGCCGTGCGGTCCACCGGGGACGTGGTCGGCGAGGGCCGGGTGCTGCACCGGCTGGGGACCGTGAAGGCGTTGCTGGGGCGGACCGACGAGGCGGTCGCCGTGCTCACCGAGGCGTTGGCGCTGCGGGAGCGGACGATGGACCTGAGCGGCGCAGCCGAGGTCCGCAAGGAGCTGGCCAGGCTGACCGGCTGAGCTCAGCCGCCCCAGGGGGTGTCGCCGAGGGTGGCCGTGGCGGCGCTGGGGGCGGCGGCGGTGATCCCGGTAGCGGTGGTGCTGGCGGTGTTGGTCATCTGATTCCCCTTTTCCCGGGGCCGGTATTCGCTCTCCGACCGTCTGTGCCAACGGTAGGAACGCCCGGCATCGCGGGGTTATCGCCCGCGCCGCCCGGTCGCTTGGCCCCGTGATAACGCGGCGATAAGCGCGTGCCGATGCTGGAGACACGGGACGCCGCGACCTCGTTCGGCGTGGGAGAACGTGATGGGAAGTGAAATGCGCATACCGCACACGCGTCGGGATTTCGGCGAATTGCTCAGAATCCACCGCATCCGCAGGGCCGCCACCCAGCACCAGTTGGCCGGGTTGTCCACGGTCAGCGTCCGGGCCATCCGCGACCTGGAGCTCGGCAAGGCGCACCGGCCGCGCCGCGACACCGTGCGGCTGCTCGCCGACGGCCTCGGGCTCACCGGGCGGGAGCGGGTGGAGTTCGAGACCGCCTCGGCCGCTCCCGGTTGGGCCACCCCGGCCCACGACCTCACCGCCGCCCCGCCGCCCGCGCCGCTGGACGCCATCGTGGGTCGCGACGCCGAGGTCGCCGTGCTGACCGAGCTGGCCAGGTCCGGCAGCCAGCGGCTGGTCACCGTGGTCGGACTGCCCGGCGTCGGCAAGTCGCGGGCGGTGCTGGAGGTGGCGGGCGCGCTCGGTGACCTGCCGGTCCTGTGGAGCGACGCGGCCGCCGAGCCCGCGCCGGACACGCTGGCCGCGCTGGTCCGCGCCGCGCTCGGGTCGCCGGGTTCGGCTCGTGGGGCCGACATGGCCGCCGCGCACCTGGCCGAACTGGTCGGTGCCGCCGCGGCGGTGCTCGTCCTCGACGGGTACGACCGCGACGATGTCGACCGCGCGGCGCTCCCGGTCCTGCTCCAGCGCTGCCCCGGTTTGCGGATCGTGCTCACCACCCGCGTCCCGTGGGGTTTGGCGGGCGAGCGGGTGTTCCCCCTGGGGCCGTTGGCCGTCCCGGCGCCCGACGCCGACCCGGAGTCCGTGCCGTCCGTCCGGTTGCTGAGATCGCACCTGTCCCGATTACAGCCGGGGTTCACCCACACCGCGACCGGCGTGGGCGCCCTGTGCCGCGCGCTCGACGGCATCCCCTCGGCGCTGGAGGCCGCCGCGTCCGCGCTGACGGTCTACCCCCTGGCCGAGCTGGTCGAGGAGTTGGCCGACGACCCGTTCGACATCGCGGGCGAGCACCTCGACACCCACCTGCGCCGCGCGGTCGCCACGCTCGACGCGCCGGTGGCCGCGCTGCTGTCGCGGCTGGTCGGGCTGCGCGGGGGCTGGTCGATGACCGACGCCGTGCGGGCCAGTGGGCTGCGCGCCGGGGTGTGCGCGCCGCTGGTGCGCGCCCTGCTCGTGCGCGGGCTGGTGCGCTGCGCCGACGACACCGATCGGACCCGGTTCACCGTGCTGGGCCTGGTGACCGCGCTGTACCGCGCCCGGCGCCTGACCGCCAAGGAGGCGATGTGACCGCCACGCTCGACACCGGCAGGCTCTCGACGGGTCTGCGCGCCCGCACCGCCGCGATGATCTTCGGTACCACCCCGGCGGAGCTGACCGGGGAACTGCGCCTGATCTCGACCGTCGACCTGGCGCACGTGGTCATGCTCGCCGGCCAGGGTCTGCTGGACGCCGACACCGCCAGGGTGCTGCTGCGGGAGATCCGGTCGCTGCGCGCCGAGGACTTCGTGTCCCTGCACGGGTTGCCCGCTCCGCGCGGGGCGTACCTGATGTACGAGAACCAGCTCGCGGCCCGCCTCGGCGAGGACGTCGGCGGCACGCTGCACACCGGTCGGTCCCGCAACGACCTCAAGGCCACCACGACGATCCTGGGCCTGCGGGCCTGGCTCACCGATTTCCTCACCGAGGCGCTGCGGCTGGAGGCGGTGCTGCTGGGCCGGGCGCGGGCGTACCGCGGTGTCGTGATGCCGGTGTACACGCACTTCCAGGCCGCGATGCCGATCACCTACGGGCACTACCTGCTGGGCGTCGCCGTGGCGCTGGGCCGCGACATCGACGCGGTGCTGTCCGCCGCCGAGGGCCTTTCCCGGTGCCCGATGGGCGCGTGCGCGGTGGCGGGTACCGACCTGCCGCTGGACCCCTCGCTCACCGCGCGCCTGCTCGGGTTCGCCGCCGGTCCGGTGCACGCGGTGGACGCGGTCGCCAGCCGTGACGTCCTGCTGCGGGTGCTGGCCGCGGTGGCCGGGCTGGGGATCACGCTGAGCAGGCTGGGCACCGACCTGCAGCTGTGGAGCAGCGCCGAGTTCGGCATGGTCGCCTTCCCCGACCGGCTGGTCGGCGGGAGCTCGGCGATGCCGCAGAAGCGCAACGCCTTCCTGCTGGAGCACGTCAAGGCCAAGGCGGGCGCCGCGATCGGCGCGTGGACGGCCGCGGCGGCGATGACCAAGTCGACGCCGTTCACCAACACCATCGAGGTCGGCACCGAGGCCGTGGCCGCGGCTCGTCCCGGGTTGGCCGCGGTGTCCGACGCGGTGCTGCTGAGCCAGGTCCTGGTGGGCGGCGCCACCCCCGTCGCGGCGCGGATGACCGAGCGCGCCGAACACGGCTTCACCATGGCCACCACCGCGGCGAACCGCCTGGTCCTCTCGGGAACCCCGTTCCGCACCGCCCACCACACCGTCGGAGCCGCCGTCCGCGACGCGATCGCCGCGGGCACCACCGACCTGGGAGCCCTCGGCCTCCCCCCAACCGCCCTACCCGAGGTAGTCACCACGACCGCCCACGGCGGCGGCCCCGGCGCCTTCGACTCGATCTTCACCACGGCGACGGCGTCCGCCGCCGCCCGCGCCACCCTCTGCCGCACGCACCGCGACACCCTGCTGGCCGCGGAATCCCACCTCGACGCCGCCGTCACCGCACTCGCGGGCGGTGCGCGATGAGCGACTGGTTCGTGTTGGTCGAGAGCAACACCACCGGGTCCGGGCAGGTGTTCTGCGCCAGGGCGCGGGCGAGGGGACTGCGGCCGGTCGTGCTCACCGCGTCCCCGGGCCGATACCCGTACCTCGACGAGGACGCCGTCGACAGGCTTGTGGTCGACACCGGTGACCTCGACGCGGTGCTGGCCACGTGCCGGACGTTGTCGCGGGTAGCGGGAGTCACCTCCAGTTCCGAGTACTTCATCGCCACCGCCGCCGAGGTCGCCGCGCGGCTGGGGCTGCCGGGGCCGGATCCGGTGGCGGTGCGGTTGTGCCGGGACAAGGCGTGGCAGCGGAGGACCCTGGCGAGGGCCGGGGTCGCGGTGCCCGGGTTCCGGGTCATCACCACCGACGCGGTCGACGGGGTGCTCGCGGCGCGGGAGTTGGGGTTCCCGGTCGTGGTCAAGCCTGCCACCGGGTCGGGGTCGCTGGGGGTCAGGCTGTGCGCCGACGAGGACGAGGTCGCGAGGGCGGTCGGGCTGCTGCTGGCCAACACGACCGACGAGCGGGGCGCCCCGCGTGAGCCCGTGGTGCTGGTCGAGCGGTTCGCGCGCGGCCGGGAGTTCTCCGTCGAGACCGTGGGCGACACGGTCGCGGGTGTCACCGGCAAGCACCTCGGCGTGCCGCCGTACTTCGTGGAGACCGGGCACGACTTCCCCGCCCGGGTGCGCGACTCCGAACGCGACGAACTGGTCGACACCACCCTCAAGGCCCTCACCGCACTCGGGGTCGGGTGGGGCGCGGCGCACACCGAGTTGCGGCTCACCCCGGCCGGACCGGTGCTGATCGAGGTCAACCCCCGGCTGGCGGGCGGCATGATCCCGGCGGTCGTGGCGGCCGCGACCGGGCTCGACCTGGTCGACGCCTGTGTGGCGCGCGCCTGCGGGCAACCGCCACCCCCGGCGGTCGGCGGTCCCGGGGCGGCGGCGATCAGGTTCGTGCTGGCCCGGGGCCCGGGCGTCGTCAGCGCCGTCACCGGGCTGAGCGAGGCCGCCGCCCTGCCCGGGGTGGCGGCCGCGAAGGTCACCACCGCCGTCGGTGCGCGGCTGGGCGAGCCGACCGGGTCGTTCCAGGACCGGGTCGGCCACGTGATCACCACCGCGGGCGCGTCCCCGACCGCCGCGGCACGGGCCGAGGCGGCGCTCGCCGCCGTCGGGGTCGCGGTGTCGCGCACCACGCACGCAGACGCCCTGCGGCTGCCGCGCTAACTGCCGCTCGGCGCCACCGCCGGGCCCTACCGTTCCCTGAGGACCGGAAACCCCGGGAACCCAAGCCGGACAACGACTCTTGTGAGCGTGGATGATGATGTCCCCACCTTCGGGGGAGCCGGTCGTGATCAGCGGCACCTCCTCGGACTCGCACACGTGGAACCTGGTCTACCTCCAGTTGCTCGTGCGGGAGCTGGGCCACCCGGTGCTCAACCTGGGCCCGTGCGTCCCGGACGACCTGCTGGTCGCCGAGTGCGCGCGGACCCGGCCGCGACTGGTCGTGATCAGCACCGTCAACGGGCACGGGTACGCCGACGCGGTCCGGGTGGCGCCCCGGCTGCGGGCCAGCCGGGAGCTGGCGGGCACCAGGCTGGTGATCGGCGGCAAGCTCGGCATCCACGGCGCGGCCGCCGCGCAGCGCCGCGACCAGCTCGTGGCGGCCGGGTTCGACCGCGTCTACGAGGAGACCGAGCTGGCCGCCTTCGCCGACGACCTCGCCCGGCTGCGGGTCGGGGTGGCGTCGTGACCGCGGGGTTCGGCGGGTTCGTGGCCAGGGCGCGGGCGGCCGGGCGGCTGGTGGTGCAGCCGAGGATGGGCTTCAGCGACACCGCGACCATGCGCGCCGGGCTCCTGGCCACCAAACGCGTCCCCGCGACAACCGTCGGCACCCTGACCCTCGACAGCTACACCCGCGTCAACGACATCGCCTCGGCCGACCGCGCACTCGCCGAAGGCATACCCCTCAACGGTTACCCCATCGTTTCCTACGGCCCCGAGCGGACCACGACCGTCCTCGACGGCATCCGCGACGCCGGGTTCCCGGTACAGGTGCGCCACGGTTCGGCGCGTCCGCAGGACATCGTGCGCGCCTCCCTGGCCGCCGGTCTCGACGCCACCGAGGGCGGGCCGGTCTCGTACTGCCTGCCCTACAGCAGGATGCCGCTCAGGGACGCCGTCCGGAACTGGTCGCACACGGCCGAGATCCTCGTCAGCGCGCCGAACGCCCACGTGGAGACCTTCGGCGGGTGCATGCTCGGCCAGCTCTGCCCGCCCAGCATGCTCGTCGCCCTCAGTGTCCTCGAAGGACTGTTCTTCGTCCAACACGGACTGCGCAGCGTCTCGTTGAGCTACGCCCAGCAGGTCGACGCGGAGCAGGACGAGGAAGCCGTGCACGCCCTGCGCAGGCTCGCCGCCGACCTGCTGCCCGGAGTGGACTGGCACGTCGTCGTCTACACCTACATGGGCCTCTACCCGACCACCCCGCACGGCGCGGCGGCGCTGCTGGAGAGCAGCGCCCGGCTCGCGGTGCGCTCCGGAGCCGCGCGGCTGATCGTCAAGACCGCCGCTGAGGCCAGGCGGATCCCGACCATCGCCGAGAACGTCGACGCGCTCACCCTGGCCGCCGAGGTCGCCGCCGCCACCCGCTGGGCCGACGCCGAACCCGACGCCGCCGACACCACCGTGCACACCGAGGCCCGCGCCATCGTCACGGCCGTGCTCGGCCTGGCCGACACCGTCGCCGAGGCGCTGCCCGCGGCGTTCCGCCTCGGCTACCTGGACATCCCCTACTGCCTGCACCCGGACAACGCGGGCAGGACCACCAGCGAGATCGACCCGACCGGGCGGCTGCGCTGGGCCGCCACCGGGTCGCTTCCGTTTCGCGCCAGACCCGCCGTCGCGGGCCGAGGACCGACCTCCGCCGGCCTGCTGGCCGCGCTCTCGCACACGCAACGCCGCTTCGACCGCCTGCCCGCCACCGCGGGCCCGGCCGACCGACCCGTCCTGGGAGCACAGATGACCATCACGACACCGGGTCCCACCAGCACCTACCTGCCGCCGTCGCCGCCGGAGCACCTGGCGTCGCCGGTGACCCGCGCCGCGCTGCGCGTGCAGCAGCAGGTGCTCACCGCGGCCAGGTCCTTCCTCTCCGGCGACGGGTTCATCGAGCTGCTGCCGCCGGTGATCGGCCCGGTCACCGACCCGGGGGTGCGCGGCTCCAAGCAGCTCGACGTCGACTACTACGGCCACCGCTACAAGCTGATGACCAGCGGCATCCTCTACAAGCAGGCGTCGCTGCTCGCCTTCGACAAGCTGTTCTTCATCGCCCCCAACGTGCGCGCCGAGCCGGTCGAGACCTGCAACACCCGCCGCCACCTCGCCGAGTTCCACCAGATCGACGTCGAGATCTCCGGCGGCACCCGTGCCGACGCGCGCAGGCTGGCCGAGCGGCTGCTGGTGCACGTCGTGCGGCACGTGCTGCGCACCGCGGGCGACGACCTCGCCGCGCTCGGCCGCGACCCGGTGGTGTTCGCCGAGTTGCTGCGCGAGCCGTTCGACGTGCTCACCCACGCCGAGGCCGTCGCCGCGCTGCACGACCTGCAGTACCCGCAGAGCACCGACGCCGAGATCGAGTGGGAGGGCGAGGAACTGCTCTCGCACAAGGCGCGCAGGCCGTTCTTCGTCACCGACTACCCGAAGGGCTCGCGCGGGTTCTACGACCGCGAGAACCCCGAGTCGCCGGGCACGCTGCGCAACTTCGACCTCATCGTGCCCGGCGGGTACGGCGAGCTGGTGAGCGGCAGCGAGCGCGAGTCCGACTACGCCACGATCGTCACCCGGATGCGGGAGACCGGGGAGAACCCGGCGAAGTACAAGTGGTACCTGGACATGGTCCGCGACGGCATCCCGGCCAGCGCCGGGTTCGGGATGGGCCTGGAGCGGCTCACCCGGTTCCTCACCGGACTCGACTCGGTGTGGCAGGTCAACGCCTACCCCAAGGTCCCCGGCTTGGTGGCGCCATGACCGTCCTGGCGCAGGGCCTGCCGGAGGCCGCGATCCGGGAACGGGCCCGATCCGGTGCCGCCGCGGTGTTCCCGGCGCTGGCGGGCTACGGCGCGCAGGTGTACGGGGAATCGCCCGAGCGGTCCACGGCGGACGAACTGGATCGGATGAGGTTGGTGCCGCCGGTGTTCGTGCCGCGCAGGCTGGAGAAGCTCATCGAGCTCGGCCGGGAGCCGCTGTACTCCGATGTGGACACTCGAACGTCGGTGGGCGGCTTCACCGCCACCCTCCCGCTGTACCTCTCGGCATTCGGCTCGACCCAGCTCGGAAGTACCGGACTCGGCGTGGCAGCGGCCAGGCAGGCGGGCGAGCTGGGCATCCCGATGGTCATCGGCGAGAACGTGGTGCCGGTCAACGGCTACGGTCGGGGCGCCGCCGACGCCGGGGCGATGCTGATGGCCAGGGTCCGCGCCTACCTGGAGCGCGTGCCCGACGACGTCGGCGGTGTGGTGGTGCAGCAGAGCACCGAGGACGCCGACGCCGAGGTGTGGAACCTGGTCTACAGCGACCCCGCCACGGTGCCGCTACTGGCCGAGGGCAGGCTCGCGTTCGAGCTGAAGGTCGGCCAGGGCGCCAAACCCGGGCTCGGCGGGATGACCGTGCTCGACGCCGAGGCGGCACGCCGCGTCGGCGACCAGTTCGCCATCGACGCGATCTTCGCCGACGACCGCGTGCTGCGCTCCAGCAGCCCCGGGACCTTCACCGACGAGATCTTGCGGCAACAGATCCGCCTGATGCGCAACAACTTCCCGCGCGCCAAGGTGTGGGTGAAGCTGCCCGGTGCTCGGGACGTGGCCGCTGCCGCGGCGGTGGCGTGGGCGGCGGGCGCGGACGCGGTGACCGTCGACGGCGCCGAGGGCGGTAGCGGCTGGGCCCCGACGGCGTTCCTGGACACCGTCGGCCTGCCACTGGCCGAATGCCTGCGGCGCATCGGTTCCCCGGGCGGCTGCCTGCTGGCCAGTGGCCGGATGTGGGAGGGCGCGCGGGCGGTGAAGTGCCTGGCGCTGGGTGCCAGAGCCGTCGGACTCGGTCGCGCCGCGCTGGTCGCGGTGGACGAGGACCCCGACCACGGGCTCGTGCGGCTGGTGGCGGCGCTGGCGCTGGAGATGCGGCTGCTGGCGAGCGCGCTGGGCAAGTACACCACCGGCGCGCTCGACGCCGCCGACCTGTGGTTGCCCGGCACCCCGGCAACTGCCGACGTGCTGCCCGCGCTGGTGCCCGGGACGACACCCGGGAATGGCTAGTTTTCCTGCCAGGGCGGCGAAATCACCCAGCTGACCGCGCGACGAGACGGGCTGCGGAGCGGACATGACGATGAGCGAGAAGTGGTACCCGACCGCCGCGGGCGAGTCGGCGATCGGGGTGGTCGAACCGCCACCGGCCCGCACGGGCGTCGCGACGGCGAGCACCCACCACGGCGAGATCCTGCAGGGGATGTTCGAGGACGCCGACGGCAGGCTGCACCGCGGCCTGCTGACGATGCCCTGCGACCTCTACCGCACCCGGGCCACCTACACCCCGGTGAACCTGCCCTCGGTCGTGGTGCGCCAGACCGACAAGGTCAAGGCGCGCCGGGCGGCGGAGGAGACGCTGGCGGTGCTCGGGTGGCCGTGCACCGGCGGCTACCTGGACCTGCGGGGCGAGGTGCCCGCCTCGCGCGGGTTCGGTTCGTCCACCAGCGACGTGCTGGCCGCCATCCGCGCGGTCGCGGACGCCTTCGGCTGCGCCCTGCCCGACTGGTTGGTGGCGCAGTTGGCGGTGCGCGCGGAGACCGCCTCGGACTCGTTGATGTTCGGCGACAACACAGTCCTGTTCGCCCAGCGCGAGGGGATCGTGCTGGAGGACTTCGGCCGCCGGTTGCCCCGCTTGGCCGCCGTCGGCTTTGGGACCAGCAGCACCGGGTCCGGAGTGGACACCCTCGCGCTGCGGCCTGCCGACTACGGCCCCTGGGAGATCGCCCGTTTCCGCGAACTGCGGGCCCAGTTGCGCGTGGCGCTGGCCGCGGGTGACGCCGCCGGGCTCGGCGCGGTCGCCACGGCCAGCGCCGAGATCAACCAACGGCACCTCCCGGTGCCCGGCTTCGACCGGATCACCGCGCTGGTCCGGCGCACGGGGGCGGTCGGCTTGCAGACCGCGCACAGCGGCGACATCGCCAGCCTGCTGTTCGACGCGGCCCAGCCGGACCACCGGCGGCGCTGCGAGCTGGCCAGGCGGCTGCTCGCCGGGATCGGTGTCGACGACGTATGGCTCTTCACGACGGGTGGATGAGGACATGACCGTGACCACGATTGCCCAGACCAAGGCGTTCCCCTCGATCGTCGAGGCCACCGAGTTGCCCAGGATCATCGAACTGGGCACCAACTTCTACGCGGCGTCGTTCACCCTGATGAAGCTGCTGCCCGCGCGCTTCATCATCGACCGCGCCCGCCGCGACGGCCTGCTCGCCCCAGGCGGCATGGTGATCGAGACCTCGTCTGGCACCTTCGGCCTCGGCCTGGCGCTGGTGTGCCGCCGCCACGGGCACCCGCTGGTGGTGGTCGGCGACCCGGCCATCGACGCCAACCTGCGCACCCGGCTGGAGTTGCTGGGTGCCCGGGTGGAGATCGTCGACGACTTCGACGCCCCCGGCGGCATCCAGGGCGCCCGGCTGGAGCGGGTGCGGGAGCTCAGCGCGCGCAACCCCGGCAGCTACGTGCCCGGCCAGTACGACAACCCGGACAACCCGGCCGCCTACGACATCGTCGCCGACCTGCTCGCCGACACCATCGGCCCGATCGACCGCCTCGTCGGTCCGGTGGGTTCGGGCGGGTCGACCGGCGGCCTCGCCACCGCGCTGCGACTCGCGGGCCACGACACCCGGTTGTCCGGTGTGGACACCCCGGGCAGTGTGATCTTCGGTGACCGCAACGGCCCCCGGTTGCTGCGTGGTCTCGGCAGCAGCATCCACGCCGCGAACGTGCGGCACACCGCCTACGACGACGTGCACTGGGTCGGCGCGGGCGCGGCCTTCCACGCCACCCGCGAGCTGTACGCCACGCACGGCATCTTCGCGGGCCCGACCAGCGGCGCGTCGTTCCTGGCCGCCCGCTGGCACGCCGCCCAGGAGCCGGACGCGGTCACCGTCGCCCTCATGCCCGACGACGGCTACCGCTACCTCGACAACGTCTACAACGAGACCTGGTTGCGCGCCAACGGTCTCGCCGACGTGATCGCCCCCGCCGCGCCGAGGGCCGTCACCGACCCGACCGACCTCGACGAGCACTGGTCCCACCTGCCCTGGGGCCGCCGCGAGCTGTCCACCCACCGCTAGATCCGAGTACCCGACCGATTGAGGAGTGTTCCCGATGAGCAGCAACCCGTTCGACAACGAGGACGGCGTGTTCCTGGTGCTGGTGAACGCGGAGAACCAGCACTCGCTGTGGCCGGAGGCGGTCGACGTCCCCACGGGCTGGACGGTGGTGCACGAGCGCGACACCCGGCAAGCCTGCCTGGACTACGTGGAGCGCAACTGGACCGACATGCGCCCGGCCTCCCTCATCGCCGCGATGGGCGACTGACGCATACCCGAACGCACCAGTGGATAAGGGGTGGATCTCCGTGGTTCCGTTGTCGTTCGCGCAGGCGCGCTTGTGGTTCCTGGACGAGTTGGGAGGAGGGGGCGGCTCGGCCTACACGGTCGCGGTGACCGTGCGGCTGGGCGGCGCGCTGGACCGGGTCGCGCTGGCGGGCGCGCTGGTCGACGTGGTGGACCGGCACGAGGTGCTGCGGACCGTGTACCCGGCCCCCGACGGCGTGCCCAGGCAGCACGTGCTGGCCGCGCCCGACCTCGAACTGTCCACTGTGGAGGTGACGGCGGCCGAGTACGAGCAGCGGGTCGTCGACACCGCACGGCTGACATTCGACCTGGCCACGGAGATCCCGCTTCGGGCGACCCTGTTCGCCGTACCCTCCGACGAGCCGCACCACGTGTTGCTGCTCGTCCTGCACCACATCGCCTTCGACGGCTGGTCCCTGGCCCCGCTGGTGCGCGACCTCGGCGAGGCGTACTCCGCGCGGCTCACCGGCTCGGCACCGGCCTGGCCCGAGCTGCCCGTCACCTACCAGGACTACACGCTCTGGCAGCACGACCTGCTCGGCGCCCAGGACGACCCGGACAGCGTCGCCGCCACCCAGCTCGCCTACTGGTCCGACCAGCTCGCGGGCATCCCGGAGGAACTGGACCTGCCGCTGGACCGCCCTCGACCCGCGACGGCCTGCGCCGAGGGCGACATCATCCACGCCACGGTCACCCCGGCGACCACAACCGCGTTGACCGGCCTCGCCAAGACCAGGGGCGCATCGCTGTTCATGGTGCTGCGCGCGGCGCTGGCCGTGCTCTACACCAAGCTCGGCGCGGGGACGGACTTGCCGTTCGGCTCACCCATCGCGGGCCGGACCGACGAGGCCCTGGAAGACCTGGTCGGGTTCTTCGTCAACACGGTCGTCCTGCGCACGGACACCTCGGGTGACCCGACCTTCACCGAACTGCTCGACCGGGTCCGCGAGACCGACCTCGCCGCGTTCGCCAACCAGGACGTCCCGTTCGAGCGGCTGGTCGAGGTGCTCAACCCGGAGCGGTCGAGCAGCAGGCACCCGCTGTTCCAGACCCTGTTCGCGCTGCAGAACAACGCCGAGGCGGAGCGCGGGTTCGCCGGGCTCGACGTGCGGGTCGACGTGCGCTCCGGCGGCACCGCCAAGTTCGACCTGCAGTTCGAGCTGACCGAGCACCCCGACGGGCTGCGCCTGGCCCTGGAGTACGCGACCGACCTGTTCGACCGGCCGACCGCGGAACTGCTGGCCCAGCGGTACCTGCGGGTGCTCGACCAGGTCTCCGCCGATCCCGGCCGCGCGCTTTCCCGGATCGACGTCCTCGACCAGCCGGAACGCCGCGCCCTGACGGTCGCCTACAACGACACCCCCGCCGCCGCGTCCGGCTCGCTCACCGGCCTGTTCGAGGCCAGAGCCGCCGTGACGCCGGACGCGGTGGCCATCCGCTGCGGCGCGGAAGTCCTGACCTACGCCGAGGTCAACGCCAAGGCCAACCGCTGGGCGCGACACCTGCGCGCCCAGGGTGCCGGGCCGGAGCGGTTCGTGGGCCTGGCCATCCCGCGTTCGGCCGCCGCCGTGGTCGCCATGCTCGCGGTGGCGAAGTCCGGCGCGGCCTACGTGCCGATCGACCGCGCCCAACCCGCTGCCCGCGCCGCCGCCGTCCTCGCCGTGGTGGACCCGGTGCTGCTGCTCGACGCCGAACCCGCGTCGTCGGTGCTCGCCGGGTACTCGGCCGCCGACCTGGACATCGCCGTCGGGCCTGACGCGCTGGCCTACGCCATGTTCACCTCCGGCTCCACCGGTGTGCCCAAGGGCGTGGCCGTGACCAGGGCGAACGTGGTGGCCTTGGTCCGTGACCACGCGTGGAGCCGTGGTCATGAGCGGGTGCTGTGCTACTCGGTGCAGGCGTTCGACGCCTCGGTCTACGAGACCTGGGTGCCGCTGTGCGCGGGCGGTTCGGTGGTCGTGGTCCCGGACGGCCGGGTCGACACCGACGTGCTCGCGGGCGTGATCAGCTCCGGCGCGGTGACGGCGGCGTACATGACCACCGCGCTGTTCGCTGCCATGGCGCAGGACGAGGTCGAGGCGCTGGCGGGCCTGGACGTGGTGTGGACCGGCGGCGACGTGCTGTCCCGCGAGGCGCTGCGCCGGGTCCTCCGGCAGTGCCCGGACACGACCGTCGTCCACGTCTACGGCCCCACCGAGACCACGGTCTTCTGCAGCCACGAGTCCTTCCGGGACACCGACGTCGACCGGCTCTCGCTCGGTGTTCCGATGGACGGCACCGCCATGTACCTGCTCGACGCCGACCTCCAGCCGGTTCCCGTCGGCGGGCTCGGCGAGCTGTACGTCGCCGGGTCGCACGTGGCCCGGGGCTACCTGGGTCAGCCTGGGATCACGTCGGCGAGGTTCGTGGCGTGCCCGTCCGGTGGCCGGATGTACCGCACGGGTGACCTCGCGCGGTGGCGGGCCGAAGGAGTACTGGAGTTCGTCGGGCGTGTCGACGGGCAGGTGAAGCTGCGCGGGTTCCGGATCGAACTGGGCGAGGTCGAGCGCGCGCTGACCGCCGTGCCCGAGGTCGACCAGGCCGCGGTGATCGTCAGGGAGGACCGGCCGGGCGACAAGCGCCTGGTGGCCTACGTGACCGGCACCGCCGATCCCACTGCCCTGCGCCGAGCCGTGGCCGACGCCGTGCCCGGCTACATGGTGCCCTCGGCGTTCGTCATGCTGGAGTCGTTGCCGCGCAACACCAACGGCAAGCTCGACCGCGCCGCCCTGCCCGCACCGGACACCGCCGCCACCAGCCGAGCGCCCCGAACCGGCACCGAGGAGATCCTCTGCGGACTCTTCGCCGAGGTGCTGGGCGTGTCGTCGGTCGGGGTCGACGACGGGTTCTTCGACCTGGGCGGCCACTCGCTGCTGGCCACCCGGTTGATCAGTCGCGTTCGGACGGTCCTCGGCGCCGAGTTGGGCATCCGCGACCTGTTCGCCGCGCCCACCGTCGCCGGTCTGGCTGGACGGCTGCGGGAGGCCGACCGGCAACCGCCGCGACCGGCCGAGCGCCCCGACCCGATGCCGCTTTCCCCCGCACAGCACCGGCTGTGGTTCCACCACCAGCTCGAAGGCGCCGGGGCCACCTACAACATCCCCCTCGCGCTACGGCTCACCGGCCCGCTCGACCGCACCGCGCTGGAAGGTGCCCTGGTCGACCTGACCGTACGCCACGAGACCCTGCGCACGGTGTTCCCCGCCGTGGACGGCACGCCCGTCCAGCGTGTCCTCGATCACGCCGACATCGGCCTGACCTGCGTCGATGCCGAACCCGACCAGCTGGAGACCCTGCTCGACCACGCGGCCAGGCACTCGTTCGACCTCGCCACCGCGCCACCGATCCGGGCCTGGCTCTACACCCTCGCGCCCGACGAGCACGTCCTGCTGCTGGTGCTGCACCACATCGCCGCCGATGGCTGGTCGCTCACCCCGCTGCTCACCGACCTCGCCGCCGCCTACAGCACCCGCACCAGCGACGGCCCGCCTCGCCAGGCCCTGCCCGTGCAGTACGCCGACTACACGCTCTGGCAACGCGAACTGCTGGACCGGATCGGCGCCGAGCAACTCGCGTACTGGACGGAGACGCTCGCTGACCTGCCGGAGGAGTTGCCCCTCCCGTTCGACCGGCCACGCCCGTCGATCGCCTCGCACGCCGGTGAGGTGCTGCCGCTGACCCTCGACGGCGACCTGCACCGCGCGGTGGCCGACCTGGCCCGGCGCAGCGGCGTGACCGTGTTCATGGTGCTCCAGGCCGCGTTGGCCACCGTCTACACGAAACTCGGCGCGGGCACCGACATCCCGCTCGGCGCCGCCGTGGCCGGTCGCTCCGATGAGGCGCTCGACGACCTGGTCGGCTTCTTCGTCACGACGGTCCTCCTGCGCACCGACACCTCCGGCGACCCCACCTTCACCGAGCTGCTCGACCGGGTCCGCGAGACCGACCTCGCCGCCCTCGCCCACCAGGACGTGCCGTTCGAGCAGGTCGTGGAGGCGGTCAACCCGGTCCGCACGGCGGCTCGGCACCCGCTGTTCCAGACCATGATCACCGTCCAGGGTGCCGCCGACGTCGAGTTCCCCGGGCTGGCGGCGACCCTCGACTCGCGGGCGGCGGGCGCCGCCAAGTTCGACCTGACCTTCGCCTTCACCGAACGCCGTGCGGCCGACGGCAGCCCAGAGGGCCTCGGCGTCGACGTCGAGTACGCGGTCGACCTGTTCGATCGGTCCACTGTGGAATCCCTGGCCGCCCGAGTGATCCGAGTCCTGGTCGCGGTGTGTGCTGATCCCTTGGTGCGACTATCCACTGTGGACGTGTTTGATGGTGACGAGCGGGCCGCGCTCGTCCACGCCTACAACGCCGTGCCGCCCGCGCCCGCCCCGGCGACCGTGGCCGGGTTGTTCGCCCGGCAGGCCATCGCCACACCCAGCGCGATCGCCGTGAGCTGTGGCGACCGCGAGATCACCTACCGCGAGCTGGAGGAACGGTCCGGCCAGATCGTGGGCCTGTTGTGCGGCAACGGGGTCCGGCCCGGCGACGCGGTCGCGGTGCTGATGGCCCGCTCGATCGACGCCGTCGCGGTGGTCGTGGCGCTCGCCCGCCTCGGCGCGGTCTACGTGCCGCTGACCGAGCACTACCCGCTGGAACGCGTCCGGTCGATCGTGGCCGACACCCGACCGGTGGTGCTGGTGGCCGACGACATCACGGCGTCGAATGTGCGGGACCTCGGGGCGCCCGTGCTCTCGGTCGCCGAGGCCGTTGTAGAGGTCTCGCCACCTGAGCCGTCGCCGGAGTCACTGCTCTACGTCATGTTCACCTCAGGGTCCACCGGTCGGCCTAAGGGTGTCGCGGTGACCCACGCCAACGTGGCCGACTTCGTCCGCGACAGCGCGTGGTCCGGTTCGTACGACCGGGTCCTGTCCTACTCGGTGTCGGCGTTCGACGCCGCCGTGTTCGAGACGTGGGTACCGCTGTGCTCGGGCGGCCGCGTGGTCGTGGTGCCCGACGGCCCGGTCGACACCCAGGTCCTGGCCCGGGTGATCCGCTCCGGCGCGGTGTCGGCGGCGTACATGACCACTGCCCTGTTCTCGGCCATGGCCGACGCGGAACTCGACGCGCTGGCCGCGCTGTCGGTGGTGTGGACCGGCGGCGACATCCTCTCCCGCGCCGCCGCGGCCAAGGTGCTCGACCACTGCCCGGACACCTCGGTCGTGCACGTCTACGGCCCCACCGAGACCACGGTGTTCTGCAGCCACGAGACCTTCGGCCCTGGCAAGCCGCTGACCGGCGCGTTGTCGCTGGGCACGCCGATGGACGGCACCGCCATGTACCTGCTCGACGCCGACCTCCAGCCGGTCCCGGTCGGCGGCACCGGCGAGCTGTACGTCGCGGGGACCCACTTGGCTCGCGGGTACCTGGGTCAGCCCGGGGTCACGGCGACACGGTTCGTCGCGTGCCCGTTCGGCGGCCGGATGTACCGCACGGGTGACCTCGCGCGGTGGCGGGCCGAGGGGGTGCTGGAGTTCGTCGGCCGGGCCGACAGCCTGGTGAAGGTCCGCGGCTTCCGCATCGAACTGGGCGAGGTCGAGCACGCCATCGCCGCGCTGCCCGGGGTCGGGCAGGTCGCGGTGGTCGTGCGGGAGGACCGGCCGGGGGACAAGCGCCTGGTCGCCTACGTCACCGGGCACGCCGACCCGGCCGCCCTACGTCGCGGGCTCGCCGCGACCCTGCCCGAGTACACGCTCCCGTCCGCGTTCGTGGTGCTGGAATCGCTGCCACGCACCGGAAACGGCAAACTCGACCGGCAGGCACTGCCCGCGCCACGGCACGAGGCGAGCGACACCCCAGCCCGATCACCACGCGCGGTGGCCCTCTGCGGCCTGTTCGCCGAGGTCCTGGGCGTGGCATCAGTCGGCGTGCGCGACGACTTCTTCGCCCTCGGCGGCCATTCCCTGCTGGCCACCCGCCTGGTCAGTCGCGTTCGGACGGTCCTGGGCGCCGACCTGGCCCTGCGCGACCTGTTCCTCACCCCGACCGTCGCGGGCCTGCTCGAACGGCTGCGAGAGAGCGAACACCGCCCCGGCCCGCGACCCGTGCCACGACCAGACCGGCTGCCGCTGTCCTATGCGCAGCAACGGCTCTGGTTCGCCGCGGCGGTGGGTGGCGCGGGAGCGGCCTACAACATCCCGCTCGCGCTGCGGTTGACCGGCGAGGTCGATCGCGACGCCCTCGCGCTCGCGTTCGCCGACGTCATCGGCCGACACGAGCCGCTGCGCACGGTCTTCCCGGCCGTGGACGGCGTGCCCTACCAGCGGGTCCTCGACCGTCCCACGACCGCTCTGACCGTGGCCGAGGTACCGGAGTCGCGGATCGCCGGACTCGTGGCCGAGTACGCCCACCACGAGTTCGACCTCGCCACCGAGGCCCCACTGCGGTTCGGCCTCTACGCCACCGCCCCCGACCAGCATGTGCTGCTGCTCGTCCTGCACCACATCGCCTGCGACGGTTCCTCCCTCGCCCCGCTGACCCGCGACCTGGGCGTGGCCTACGCCGCACGGCTCGCAGGCGAGAGTCCACAGTGGCCTGACCTGCCCGTCCAGTACGCCGATTACACGCTCTGGCAACGCGGGCTGCTCGACGACGGCTCGCTCGCCGCGCAGACCGAGTTCTGGACCCGCGCCCTCGCCGACCTGCCCGTCGAACTGGACCTGCCCGACACCCGACCCCGGCCCGTGGTCCCCAGCCACACCGGCGGGGTCGTCACCGCCGCGCTCGACGCCGACCTGCACCGCGGCCTCGCGGTCCTCGCCAGGGCCGAGCACGCGACGGTGTTCATGGTCCTCCAGTCCGCACTCGCCGCCCTCTACACGGCACTGGGTGCGGGCACCGACATCCCCCTCGGATCGCCGGTCGCGGCCCGGGGTGACGAGTCCCTCGACGACCTGGTCGGGTTCTTCGTCAACACCCTGGTCCTGCGCGCCGACACCGCGGGCGACCCGACCTTCGCCGAACTGCTGCGCCGGGTCCGCGACACCGACCTGGCCGCGCTCGCCCACCAGGACGTGCCGTTCGAGCGGCTGGTCGAGGTGCTCAACCCCGACCGCTCCAGCGCCCGCCACCCGCTGTTCCAGACCATGCTCACCCTGCAGAGCACCGGCGACGTCGCCCCTGACCTGCCCGGACTGGTCGTCGTGGCCGATTTCGGCGGGATGGGCGGGGCCAAGTTCGACCTGACCGTCGCCGCGACCGAGCGGCACACCGACGACGGCCTGCCCGCCGGGATCTCGCTGGCCGTCGAATACGGCGACGACCGGTTCGCCCGGCGGACCGTGCGGACGCTGGTCGAGCGGTTCGTCCGGCTGCTGGCCGCCGCCGCCGCCCGCCCGCTTTCGCCGCTGTCCGCGCTGGAGGTGCTGTCGGACACCGAGCGCGACCTGGTCGTGCGGGCCTGGAACGACACCGCCGTCGAGGTCCCCGACACGACCGTCACCGGCCGCTTCGAGCAGCAGGCCGCGGCGACACCGGACGCGGTCGCCATCGTCTCGGGCACCGACCAGGTGACCTACGGCGGCCTCGACGCCCGCGCCGACCGGCTCGCCCGCCACCTGGTGGACCTGGGTGTGGGGCCGGACGCAGTGGTCGGGGTCTACCTCGAACGCGGCGTCGACCTGATCGTCGCGCTGCTCGCGGTGCTCAAGGCAGGCGGGGCGTACACGCTGCTCGACCTCGAACACCCCGTGGAGCGGCTGCGGTCGGTCCTGCGCGGGGTCGGCTCCGCGGTGGTGCTCACCCGGGCCGGGCTCGGCGAGCGACTGGCCGATCCGGGTACCCGCCTGGTGGACGTCGCCACCGCCCCGGACGTCGGGGGCGATGGCCCGTCCGTGCCGGTGGACCCGGCGGGGCTGGCGTGCGTGATGTTCACGTCCGGCTCGACCGGCACCCCCAAGGGGGTGATGACCCCGCACCGGGCGCTGGTGTCCACGCTGGTGAACCAGGACTTCATCGACTTCGGTCCCGGCGAGGTCTTCCTCCAGTGCTCCCCGGTCCCGTGGGACGCCTTCGCGCTGGAGCTGTTCGGCGCCCTGTTCCACGGCCGCACCTGCGTGCTGCTGCCCGGGGAGCGGACTGACCCGACCGCGGTGCGGGACCTGTTGCGCGACAAGGGCATCACCACCGCCTACCTGTCGTCGAGCCTGTTCAACTTCCTGCTCGACGAGTACCCGGGCGTCTACGCCGACCTGCACCAGGTGATGACCGGCGGCGAGCCGCTGTCGGTGGCGCACGTGGCCAGGGCGCGGGCCGAGTACCCGCGGCTGCGGATCGTCAACGGGTACAGCCCGCTGGAGAACACGATCTTCACCGTCTGCCACACCGTGCGCCCCGAGGACACCGAGGCGGCCACGATCCCGGTCGGCAAGCCGATCGCGAACAAGACCACGTTCGTCCTCGACGAGCACCTGCGGCCGGTGGCGCCAGGCGTGGCCGGTGAGCTGTACATGGCGGGACGAGGTCTGGCCCGTGGCTACGCCGCGCAGCCCGCGCTCACCGCGGGTCGGTTCGTGGCCTGCCCGTTCGGCGCCGCGGGGGAGCGGATGTACCGCACCGGCGACCTGGTGCGCTGGACGGCGGCGGGCCTGCTGGAGTTCCTCGGCCGGGTCGACGACCAGGTCAAGATCCGCGGCTTCCGGGTCGAGCCCGCCGAGGTCGAGCACGTGATCGGCGGACTGCCCGGGGTGGCGCGGGTGGC
Organism: Actinokineospora cianjurensis; assembly: GCF_003663795.1. Taxonomy (NCBI): domain Bacteria; kingdom Bacillati; phylum Actinomycetota; class Actinomycetes; order Pseudonocardiales; family Pseudonocardiaceae; genus Actinokineospora; species Actinokineospora cianjurensis. Next base: position 385,945 of record NZ_RCDD01000002.1, on the reverse strand, counting down.
GGTCGTCGTCCGGCAGGACACGCCGGGGGACAAGCGCCTGGTGGCCTACCTGGTACCCGACGGTCCGCTGGACGTCGACCGGGTGCGGGCGGTCGTGGCGGACCGGCTGCCGGACTACCTGGTGCCCGCCGCGTTCGTCGTGCTCGACGCGCTGCCGATGACCCCCAACGGGAAACTCGACCGCAAGGCGCTGCCCGAGCCGGTCCGCGTGGACACCGGTGGCCGCGCGCCGGAGACGCCGCAGGAGAAGGTCCTGTGTGGACTCTTCGCCGAGGTGCTCGGGCTGCCGTCGGTGTCGGTCGACGGCCACTTCTTCCACCTGGGTGGGCACTCGCTGCTGGCGACCAGGCTGGTCAGCCGGGTGCGCACGGAGCTGGGCGTGGAGCTGGGCATCCGCGAGGTGTTCGGCAACCCCACCGTCGCCGGGCTGGTCCCGCTGCTCGGCGGGCTGCGCAAGGCCCGTCCCGCCCTGCGCCGCCGCTCGGCCGGTCCTGAATCCCTGATGACCTCGCTGACCCCGACCACGAATGGGTTGTCATGATCCCCTTGTCGTTCGCCCAGCAGCGGCTCTGGTTCCTCAACGAGCTGGAGGGCCCCAGCTCCACCTACACCGTGGTCGTCGCCCACCGGATGACCGGCTCCCTCGACCGCGCCGCGCTCACCCAGGCGGTCACGGATGTCGTCGGTCGGCACGAGGCCGTGCGCACCGTGTTCCCGGCCGAGAACGGCGTCCCCTGCCAACGGGTCCTCCCCGTGGCCGACGCGGGCATCACCCCGCACCTGGTCGAGGTCCCCGATGGCGGCCTCGACGCTGCCCTCGCCGCGACCCGTGCCCACCGGTTCGACCTGTCAGTCGAGCCACCGGTCCGGGTGTCGCTGCTGGCTGTTGCCCCCGACGAGCACGTGCTGGTGGTCGCCGCGCACCACATCGCCTGCGACGGCTGGTCGCTGGCCCCGCTGATGCGCGACCTCGGCGTCGCCTACACCGCCCGCCTCGACGGCACGGCGCCCGGCTGGGACGAGCTGCCGGTCCAGTACGCCGACTACACGCTCTGGCAGCGCGACCTGCTCGGCACCGAGGACGACCCGGACAGCCTGCTCTCCGCCCAGCTCGACTACTGGCGCCACCGGCTCGTCGACCTGCCGGACGAGATCACCCTGCCCTGGGACCGGTCCCGCCCCGCCGTCGCCTCGTACCGCGGCGAGGTCGTCTCCACCCGGCTCGACGCCACGCTGCACAGCGCGCTGCGCGACCTGGCCTCCGCGCACGGCGCCACGCTGTTCATGGTGGTGCAGGCGGCACTGGCCGTGCTGTACACCAAGCTCGGCGCGGGGACCGACATCCCGTTCGGCACCGCGCTGGCCGGGCGGACCGACGACGCGCTCGACGACCTGGTGGGGTTCTTCGTCACCACCGTCGTGCTGCGCACCGACACCTCGGGCAACCCGACCTTCGCCGAGCTGCTGCGCCGGGTCCGGGAGGACGACCTCGCCGCGTTCGGCAACCAGGACGTGCCGTTCGAGCGGCTCGTGGAGCTGCTCAACCCCAGCCGCGGCACCGCGCGGCACCCGCTGTTCCAGACGATGCTCTCGATCCAGAACAACGCCAGGGGCGACGCCGGGTTCCCCGGCCTGGTGCTGACCGAGCTGCCGGTCGCCCTCGACGCCGCCAAGTTCGACCTGGTCATCGCCATCACCGAGGACTTCGACGCCACCGGCGCGCCTGCCGGACTGCACGGCGCCGTCGAGTACGCCGTCGACCTGTTCGACCGGATCACGGTGACCACGCTGCTCGACCAGTTCGTCCGGCTGCTCGCCGCGGTGGCCGAGGACCCGACTCGGCCGCTCGACCGGCTCGACGTGCACGCGCCCGAGGAGTTCCGGCTCCAGACCACGGAGTTCAACGACACCACGGGCATCGATCCCGTGCCCGCGCGCGGCTGCCTCGGCACGCTGTTCGAGGAGCAGGTCGCGCGGACCCCCGATGCCGTCGCCATCTCGTGCGGCGACCGGCGGCTCACCTACGCCGAGGTCAACGCCACGGCCAACCGGCTCGCCGCGTGGCTCATCGACCGCGGTGTCGAGCCGGAGAAGTTCGTCGCGCTGTCGCTGCCGCGCTCACCGGAGGCGCTGATCGCCACGATCGCGGTGGCCAAGACCGGCGGCGCCTACGTCCCGCTCGCCCGCGACCTGCCGGAAGCCCGCCGCGACCACCTGCTGGCCACGACGGCGCCGGTGCTCGTGCTCACGGACTTGCCCGCCGACCTCGACACCTACCCCGCCGAGAACCCCGGAGTCGTTGGCGAGCCGGACGCGCTGGCGTACGTGATGTTCACCAGCGGGTCGACCGGCAAGCCCAAGGGGGTCGCGGTCAGCCACGCCAACGTCGCCGCCTACGCCGCGTCGTCGTACTGGCGCAACGAGACCCACGCGCGGGTGCTCTGCTATTCCGTGCCCTCGTTCGACGGCACGGTGTTCGAGACCTGGGCGCCCTGGTTCGCGGGCAACGAGGTCGTCGTGGTGCCCGATGGCCCCGTCGACTCGGACGTGCTCGCCGGGGTGATCAAGGCCCAGGGCGTCACCGCGGTGTTCATGACCACGGCACTGTTCGCCGCCATGGTCGACACCGAGATCGACGCGCTCGGCCTGCTGCGTGAGGTGTCCACCGGTGGCGACATCCTGTCCCGCGCCGCGGTCGACAAGGTGTTCCAGGAGTGCCCCGACCTGCGGCTGATGCACGCCTATGGTCCTACTGAGACGACCGTGTTCAGCATCCACGGACTGTTGCCGCGACCGCTGCCGTCCGCCGTGCCGCTGGGGCGGCCGTTGCCGGGTGCGCACGAGTACGTGCTGGACGAGAACCTGCGGCCCGTCCCGACCGGCGGCACAGGGGAGCTCTACATCTTCGGGACGCAGGTGTCCCGTGGTTACGTGGGTTTGCCGGGGCTCAGCGCGTCGCGGTTCGTCGCGTGCCCGTTCGGTGTGCCGGGCGAGCGCATGTACCGCACGGGTGACCTGGTGCGGTGGCGTCCCGGTGGGGTGTTGGAGTTCGTCGGCCGGGTCGACGGGCAGGTGAAGCTGCGCGGGTTCCGCATCGAACTCGCGGAGATCGAGCACGCGCTGGACCTGCTGCCCGACGCGGGCCACTCCGTGGTGGTCGTGCGCGAGGACCGGCCGGGCGACCGGCGGTTGGTGGCCTACCTGACCGGCACCGCCGAGCCCGACGCGTTGCGCCGGGGCCTGTCCGCGACGCTGCCCGACTACATGCTGCCGGTGGCGTTCGTGCGGCTGGAGTCGCTGCCGTTCAGCTTCACCGGCAAACTCGACCGCTCGGCGCTGCCCGCCCCGGACTACGAGCAGGTCCGGGGTCGTGCTGCCCGCTCGCCGCAGGAGCAGATCCTGTGTGGACTCTTCGCCGAGGTCTTGGGCCTGCCCGAGGTCGGCGTTGACGACGGGTTCTTCGACCTGGGCGGGCACTCGCTGCTGGCCACCCGGTTGATCAGTCGCGTTCGGACTGTCCTGGGCGCGGAGCTGACGATCCGCGACCTGTTCCAGGCCCCGACCGTCGCGGGTCTGGGGGAACGTCTGCGGGCCGCCGCCGACACCCGCCCCGCGCCCCGCCGGTACGACCGGCCGGAGCGCCCGCCGCTGTCACACGCCCAACAGCGGCTGTGGTTCCTCGGCGAACTGGAAGGCGTCAACGCCACCTACACCGTGCCGGTGACTCTGCGGCTCACCGGGCCGCTCGACCACGACGCGCTCGCCGCCGCCCTGGCCGACGTCGTGCACCGGCACGAGACGCTGCGCACGATCTTCCCCACGCACGACGGCGTTCCCTGCCAACTGGTCTTGCCCGAGGGTGACGCGCTGCGCGTCGTGCACACCGACCTCGCCGACCTCGACGCCGCCATCGAGGCCGACGCCGCGCTGCCGTTCGACCTCGCCACCGAGACCTCCCTGCGCACCACGCTGCACGTCCTGGGGCCGGACGACCACGCGCTGTCGGTCGTGGCGCACCACATCGCCGCGGACGGTTGGTCGCTGGGCCCGCTGCTCGACGACCTCGCCACCGCCTACACCGCCCGGACCACCGGCCAAGCTCCACAGTGGACCGAATTGCCCGTGCAGTACGTCGACTACACGCTCTGGCAACAGGACCTGCTCGGCACCGACGCCGACCCGGACAGCCTGCTCACCCGCCAGCTCGGCTTCTGGGCGAAGTCGCTGGCGGGCGCCCCCGCCGAGGTGACCCTGCCGACCGACCGGCCCCGGCCCGCCGTCGCCTCGCACGCGGGCGAGATCCTGCCCTTCACCGTGGACGCGGACCTGCGCGAGTCCGTGCTGCGACTGGCCAGCTCGCACGGCGTCACGCTGTTCATGGTCTTGCAGGCCGCCCTCGCCACCGTGTGCACCAAGCTGGGCGCGGGCACCGACGTCGTGCTCGGCACCGTGGTCGCGGGCCGCACCGACGAGTCCCTCGACGACCTGGTCGGCTTCTTCGTCAACACCCTCGTGCTGCGCACCGACACGGCGGGCGACCCGACCTTCGCCGACCTGCTCACCCGGGTCCGCGAGACCGACCTGGCCGCGTTCGCCCACCAGGACGTCCCGTTCGAGCGACTGGTGGAGGAGCTGAACCCGCGCCGCTCACCCGCCAGGCACCCGCTGTTCCAGGTGATGCTCACCGTGCAGAACGCCACCTCCGGCGCCGGACCGGCCGAGTTCGCGGGCCTGCCCGCCGCCGGGCGCCAGGTGACCACCCGGGTCGCGAAGTTCGACCTGACCTTCGCGTTCGCCGAGTCCGCCGACGGGCTGGCCTGCACCATCGAGTACGCCACCGACCTCTACGACCGGGAGACCGTCGAAACCCTCGCCCAGCGGGTTCGGCGCTTGCTGGGGCTGGTCGTGGCGAACCCGTCCGCCCGGCTCAGCGAGCTGGACGTGCTGGCCGCGGCCGAACGACACGCCTTGGTCACCGCGTACAACGACGTGCTCGCGATCCCTGCGCCGAGGCTGTCGGTCGGCGAGTTGTTCGGCAGGCAGGTCGCGTCCACACCGGACGCCGTCGCGGTGGAGTGCGGTGATTCCCGGCTGTCGTACGCGGAGTTGGCGGACCAGTCGGCCCGGATCGCGGGGCTGTTGCGGTGGCACGGGGTGCGCCCGGGTGACGCGGTGGCGGTGCTGATGGACCGTTCGGTCGACGCCGTGGCGGCCGTGGTCGCGCTGGCTCGGCTCGGGGCGGTGTACGTGCCGCTGGTCGAGAGCTACCCGCTGGAGCGGGTCCGGTCGATCGTGGCCGACACCGAGCCGGTCGTGCTGCTGGTCGACCGGCCGTCGCGAGGCCAGGACATGGCGCTGCCGGTGGTCGTTGCCAGCGACGCGGCCGGGTCCGAGCCTGCCTTGGACATCGTGGTTGACCCGGACGCACTGCTGTACGTCATGTTCACCTCCGGGTCGACCGGGCGCCCCAAGGGTGTCGGGGTGACCCACCACAATGTGGCGTCGCTCGTGCGCGACTCGGCTTATGGGCGCGGTCCGCAGCGGATCTTGTCGTACTCGGTGCCCGCGTTCGACGCCTCCGTCTACGAGATCTGGGTCCCGCTGGCGCAGGGCGGCCGGGTGGTCGTGGTGCCCGAGGGGCGGATCGACACCGACGTGCTGGCGGCCGTGTCGAGCGCGGGAGCGGTCGACGCGACATACATGACCACGGCGCTGTTCGCGGCGATGGCCGAGCACGAGATCGCCGCTCTGCGGGCACTGGACGTGGTGTGGACCGGCGGTGACGTGCTGTCGCCCACCGTGCTGCGCCGGGTGCTCGACCAGTGCCCTGGGCTCACTGTCGTGCACGTCTACGGGCCGACCGAGACCACGGTGTTCTGCAGCTACGAGGTGTTCGGCCCTGGTAGGCCATTGGTGGGGGCGTTGTCGCTCGGCAAGCCGATGGATGGCACCGCGATGTACCTGCTCGACGCTGACCTGCGGCCGGTTCCGGTTGGCGGCGTGGGGGAGTTGTACGTCTCCGGTGATCACGTCGCTCGTGGCTACATCGGGCGTCCGGGGACTACGGCGTCCCGGTTCGTGGCTTGCCCGTTCGGCGGTCGGATGTATCGGACGGGCGACTTGGCCCGGTGGCGTTCGGCAGGGGTGATGGAGTTCCTCGGTCGGGTCGACGGGCAGGTGAAGCTGCGCGGGTTCCGGATCGAGTTGGGTGAGGTGGAGCGCGCGGCCACTGCTGTCGCGGGGGTCGAGCAGGCCGCGGCGGTGATCAGGGAGGACCGGCCGGGGGACAAGCGGCTCGTCGCGTACCTGACCGGCGATGGCGACACGGCTCGGGTGCTGGGTGCGCTGGCCGAGACGCTGCCGGAGTACGTTCTGCCGTCCGCGGTGGTGTGGCTGGAGTCGTTGCCGCGCAATGGGAACGGCAAGCTGGACCGGCAGGCACTGCCTGCGCCGGAGCTGCCGGTGTCGGTCGCGGGAGCGCCGAGGACCGCGCAGGAAGAGATCCTGTGTGGACTGTTCGCCGAGGTGCTTGGCGTGTCGTCGGTCGGGGTCGACGACGGATTCTTCGACCTGGGTGGGCACTCGTTGCTGGCCACCCGGTTGATCAGTCGCGTTCGGACGGTTCTGGGTGCCGAGTTGGGCATCCGGGACTTGTTCACCGCGCCGACGGTCGCGGGGCTGGTGGGGCGCTTGGATGCTGCACCACGGCCCGCCTTGCGTCCCGCTGCGCGCCCGGAGCGGTTGCCGTTGTCTCCGGCGCAGCGCCGCCTGTGGTTCCTGGAGGGTTGGGAGGGCAGACGGTCGGTTTACAACGTCACCGTCGCGTTGCGGATGACCGGTCCGCTCGATGTCGGTGCGTTGGCTATGGCGCTGGACGACATCGCCGCGCGGCACGAGAGCCTGCGGACCGTGCTGCCCGCCGCGGACGGCGAGCCGTGGCAGCACGTCACCGACCTGGGTCTGCGGCTCGACACCCGCTCGACGCGTCCCGACCGGCTCGCGGACGACCTCGCCGAGGCCGCCGAGTACGCGTTCGACCTGGCAGTCGAGCCGCCAGTGCTGGCCACGCTGTTCACCGTCGCCGAGCAGGAGCACGTCCTGCTGCTGGTGATCCACCACATCGCCTGCGACGGCTGGTCGCTCGGCCCGCTCGCCCGTGACCTCGGCACCGCGTATTCCGCTCGCGCCGCCGATAATGCTCCACAGTGGACTCCGTTGCCGGTGCAGTACGCCGACTACACGCTCTGGCTGCGCGACCTGCTCGGCACCGAGGACGACCCGGACAGTCCAGCTGCCGTCCAACTCGCCTACTGGCGCACGCGTCTGGCCGCACTGCCTGCTGAACTCGTCCTGCCCACCGACCGTCCGCGTCCGCCGATCGCCTCCCACCGGGGCGAGGTCATCCCGATCGCGGTCGACGCCGACCTGCACGCCGGACTGCTGCGACTGGCCAGGGCGAACGGCACCACGCTGTTCATGGTCCTGCAAGCCGCTCTGGCAGCGCTCTACACCAAGCTCGGCGCGGGCACTGACATCGCCTTCGGCACCCCGGTGGCCGGGCGCGGCGACGAGGCGCTGAACGAGCTGATCGGGGTCTTCCTCAACACACTGGTGCTGCGCACCGACACGTCAGGCGACCCCACCTTCGCTTCGCTGCTCGGGCGGGTCCGGGAAACCGACCTGGCGGCGTTCGCCCACCAGGACGTCCCGTTCGAGCGGCTGGTCGAGGTGCTCAACCCGGAGCGGTCGAGCAGCAGGCACCCGCTGTTCCAGACGTCGCTGACCTTGCAGAACCGCGACGAACGCGCCGTCACCGTCGAGGGCGATCTCACGGTGACGCCGATGTCGGTCCGCTCGGCGGCGGCCAAGTTCGACCTGTCCTTCGCCTTCGCCGAGACTCATGCCGATGGTGCGCCCGCGGGCCTGGCGGGCGGCGTCGAATACGCGACCGACCTCTTCGACAGCTCCACTGTGGAATCCGTCCTCGCCCGCCTCATCCGGATCCTGGCGCAGGTGAGCCTCGACCCGACCATCCGCCTACGGGACCTGGACGTCATCACCCCACAAGAGCGGCGGCGCCTGATCAAGGGAACCGGCGAACCCCTCTGCACCCTCCCACACGCCGGAGTGCACGAACTCTTCGAACACCACGCCGCCACCACCCCGAACGCCATCGCTGTCGAACACGCGGGGACGGAACTCACCTACCGTGACCTCAACACCGCGGCCAACCGCCTGGCCCGCCGCCTACTAGCCCTCGGCGCGGGTCCGGAGCGATTCGTGGCCCTGCTCCTGCCCCGGGTACCGGAGTCCCTGACAGCGATCCTCGCCGTACTCAAGTCCGGTGCCGCCTACGTGCCCATCGACCCGGCCTACCCCGAGACCCGCGTTCGCCAGATCCTCGACGGTACCCGGCCGGTAGCGGTCCTGACGGTGGGGAACATCGTCGTGCCGGACTATCCGATCCTGGTGCTCGACGAGCCGGATGTGGTTGAGCGATCGGGTGATGACCTGGGGATACCGCTGCACTCGAGCGCGTTGGCGTATGTCATTCACACCTCCGGGTCCACCGGGAAGCCCAAGGGCGTCGCCGTGCAGCACGACAGTGTGACCCGGTACCTGAGGTGGTCCGTGGAGCACTACCCGGGGCTCACCGGGTCGGCGTTGATGCACTCGTCGTCGTCGTTCGACCTGTCGGTCACGGGGTTGCTCGGGCCGCTGATCAGCGGGGGGCGGGTCCGGCTCGCCGACCTCGACGCGGGGACCGTGCCGGGGCGGGTGTCCACGACGTTCCTCAAGGCGACGCCCAGTCACCTGGCGGTGCTGCTCGCCGGGCCGGGGGAATGGTCGCCGTCGGGGGAGTTGGTGCTCGGGGGTGAGGCGTTGACCGGCGATCAGCTCCGCGAGTGGCGACGCCGCAACCCGGGGGCCACCGTGATCAACGAGTACGGTCCGACCGAGGCGACGGTCGGGTGCGCCGAGTACCGCGTCGAGCCCGGCGTCGACCTCGCTCCCGGGCCGGTCCCGATCGGCCTGCCCGGGCGGGGCAGCACGCTCTACCTGCTCGACGACGACCTGCGTCCGGTGCCGCCCGGGGTGCGCGGCGAGCTGTACATCGGCGGCATCCAGCTCGCCCGCGGCTACCTGGGCCGTCCCGAGCTGACCGCGACCCGGTTCGTCGCCTGCCCCTTCGGTGGCCGCATGTACCGCACCGGTGACATCGCCAGGTGGACCCCGGCCGGTGTCCTGGAGTACCTGGGCCGTGCCGACGACCAGGTCAAGATCCGCGGCTTCCGGATCGAGCCGGGGGAGGTCGAGAAGGTGCTCGCGGCAGGCCCCGGTGTCGAGCAGGTGGCCGTCATCGCCCGCGAGGACCGGCCCGGTGACCAGCGGCTGGTGGCATACCTGGTCGGCGACATCAGCGTGGACACGTTACGCGCCAAGGCGGCCGCCGTGCTGCCCGAGTACATGGTGCCTGCCGCGTTCGTCGTGCTCGACGCGCTTCCGTTAACCACCAACGGAAAGCTCGACCGCCGCGCACTACCCGCCCCCGAGTACGCCGCCGACCCCGCAGGCCGGACGGCCGACACCCCGCGCGAGCAGATCCTCGCCGGTCTGTTCGCCGAAGTCCTCGGCCTGACATCGGTGGGCATCGACGACGACTTCTTCGCCCTGGGCGGCCACTCGCTGCTGGCCACCCGCCTGATCAGTCGCATCAGGACGGTCCTCGGCGCCGAACTCGGCATCCGCGACCTGTTCGCCGACCCGACCGTCGCGGGCGTGGACCACAGGCTCGACCCGCTCACCGGCGCCCGACCCGCACTGACGGTCCAGGAACGACCCGAGCGACTCCCGCTCTCCTACGCCCAGCGCAGGCTGTGGTTCCTCACCGAGCTCGAAGGCGCGGGCGCCACCTACAACTCCTGGCTCGCGCTGCGCCTGGCAGGCCCGGTCGACGTGGACGCTCTGCGGGCCGCGCTCGGCGACCTGCTCGACCGGCACGAGGTGCTCCGCACGGTGTACCCGGTGGCTGACGGCGTCCCCTGGCAACAGGTCCTCCCCCCGCTGCCCGCCGATCTGGATCTGATCACCGCTACCCCCGACGAGGTCGAGCGGCTCGTGCTCGCCGCCGCCGAACACCCGTTCCGGCTCGCCGACGGCCCGCCGGTGCGGGCAACGCTGATCACCGTGCGGCCGGACGAGCACGTGTTCGTCCTCGCCGTGCACCACATCGCCTCCGACGGGTGGTCGCTCACCCCGCTGACCCGCGACCTCGCCGACGCCTACGCCGCCCGAAAAGCAGGCGAAGCTCCACAGTGGACGCCATTGTCGGTCCAGTACGGGGACTACACGCTCTGGCAAGACAAGCTGCTCGGCGAAGAGACCGAGGACAGCACACTGGCCCGCCAGCTCACCTTCTGGCGCGAGACCCTGGCCGGGCTGCCGGAGGAGATCGCGCTGCCCACCGACCGGCCGCGCCCCGCCGTGGCCTCGGCGGCCGGTGACCTGGTCGACATCGACCTCGACGCGGGCACCCACGCCGCACTCATCGCACTCGCCAGGGCCCAAGGCGCCACGCCGTTCATGGTCTTGCAAGCCGCGGTCGCGGTCCTGCTGACCGCGCTCGGCGCGGGCACCGACATCCCGCTCGGTACGCCGATCGCGGGCCGCACCGACGACGCCCTCGACGACCTGGTCGGCTTCTTCGTCAACACCCTCGTCCTGCGCACCGACACCTCCGGCGACCCCACCTTCGCCGAGCTGCTGGGGCGCGTCCGGACCGCCGACCTGGTCGCCTACTCACACCAGGACGTCCCGTTCGAGCGGTTGGTGGAGGCGATCAACCCGGTCCGGTCCACGGCGAGGCAGCCGCTGTTCCAGACCATGGTGGCGCTGCAGAACACCAGCGGCGACGGGGTCGTGCGGTTCGCCGGGGTCGACGCCGAACCGATCGCGGTGCCGGTCCGGGTGGCGAAGTTCGACCTGTCGTTCACCTTCGTGGAGACCACCGCGCCGGACGGGACGCCCGCGGGCATCCTGGGCGGCCTGGAGTACGCGACGGAGCTGTTCGACCGGGAGAGCGTGGTCGGTCTGCTCGACCGGTTCACCCTGCTGCTGGGCCAACTGCTCACGGACCCGGCCGTCCCGCTGAGCCGACTGGAGATCACCACAGCCGCCGAGCGTGACCTCCTGGACACGTGGAATGGCCCGGTATCCGCCATGTCGGAGACCACCTTCACCACCGCTTTCGCGGCCCAGGCCCGGCGCACGCCGGACCGGTTGGCCGTGGTCTGCGGCGATGACAAGTACACCTACGCCGAACTCGACGCACGGGCTGGTCAGTTGGCTCGTTACCTGGTGGACCACGGCGCGGGACCTGAGCGGGTGGTCGCGGTGATGTTGCCGCGCTCGGCCGACCTGGTGATCGCCTTGCTCGCGGTCTTCAAGGCAGGAGCGGTGTTCCTGCCGATCGATCCGGACCTGCCCGCTGCTCGCCGCGAGCACGTGTTGCGGGAGACGGCACCGGTAGTAGTGCTCACCGATCCGATGCCCACTCTCGACGGAACCCTCGTGTCCGATGTGGACGTGAATCCCGACAGTGCCGCGTACGTCATCTACACCTCCGGATCGACTGGCACGCCCAAGGGTGTGGTCGTCAGTCACCGCGCGTTGGCGAACCTGATGGCGACCCAGCAGGGTGACGCGCTGGTCGACACCGGTGGCGCGCCGGTGCGGGTGGCGGTCACCGCGCCCGCCTCGTTCGACAGCTGGCTGGAAGGTCCGCTCCGGTTGGCGCAGGGCGGTGAGCTGCACCTGCTGACCGACGAGGTCCGCCGCGATGCCGACGCGGTCGTCGACTACGTGCGACGACACCGGATCGACCTGCTGGACGTGACGCCGTCGTTCGCCACGCACCTCATCGCCGCCGGTCTCCTCGACACCGGGTTGCCGCTACTGGTCCTCGGCGGCGAGGCGGTGCCCCCGGCCCTGTGGCAGGACTTGGCCTCGGCCGGTACGGCGACGTACAACCTCTACGGTCCAACAGAGTGCACGGTCGACGCGTTCGCTCACCGGGTCCAGGGCGCCACGCCGTCGATCGGTCGACCGCTGCCCAACCTGCGGGCCCACGTGCTCGACGACGCGCTCCGACCGGTCCCGCCGGGAGCGCCGGGTGAGCTGTACCTGGCGGGCGTCCAGTTGGCGCGCGGGTACCTCGGCAGCCCCGGCCTGACCGCGAGCCGGTTCGTCGCCGACGCGCACGGGAACCGGATGTACCGCACGGGCGACCGGGCTCGCTGGACCGCTTCCGGCCATGTCGAGTTCCTCGGTCGGGTCGACGACCAGGTGAAGCTGCGCGGGTTCCGGATCGAACTCGGCGAGGTGGAGCGGGTGCTCGGCGCGGGTGCCGAGGTCGCCCAGGTTGCCGTGGTGGTGCGCGAGGACCGCCCGGGGGAGCCGCGTTTGGTGGCTTACGTGGTCGGTGATGCCTCGGAGGCCGAGTTGCGGGAAGCCGCGGTGGCCCAACTGCCGGACTACATGCTGCCTTCCGCCTACGTCCCGCTCGCCGCGTTGCCGGTCACCACCAACGGCAAGCTCGATCGCGCCGCGCTGCCCGCCCCGGACGTGAGCCGGGTGTCGGTGGGTCGTGCCGCCCGCACCCCGCGCGAGTCAGTCCTGTGTGGACTGTTCGAGGAGGTGATCGGGGTCGATGGCGTCGGTGTGGACGACAACTTCTTCGAACTGGGCGGCCACTCGCTGCTCGCCACCCGGCTCGTCAGCCGGGCCAGGCAGGTGCTGGACATGCCGCTGACCGTCCGCACGGTGTTCCGCCGCCCCACCGTCGCCGCCCTGTGCGCCGAGCGGGACGACGCGTCCGGCCTCGACGGCGGCTTGGGTGTGCTGCTGCCGCTGCGGACCGGGGGAGTGGGCGCGCCGCTGTTCTGCGTGCACCCCGCCACGGGCATCAGCTGGTCGTACTCGGGCCTGCTGCGGCACGTCGACAGCCCGCTCTACGGCCTCCAGACCTCCGTCCCCACCGAACCCGGCCTGCCCGGCTCCGTCGACGAGATCGCCGACCGCTACCTCCGCGCCATCCGCACCGTCCAACCCCACGGCCCCTACCACCTCCTCGGCTGGTCCTTCGGCGGCCTGGTAGCCCACGCCATGGCCACCCACCTCCAAGCCGCTGGCGAAGAAGTCGCCCTCCTAGCCGCCCTGGACGCCTACCCCGTCCCCCCAGGCCCCACCACCCCCATCACCCCGGACGAAACCCTCGCCATCCTCATCGGCGAACCCCCCACCGACTACACCTGGCCCACCACCCCCTACGACCTCCCGACCGAGGCCCGCCGCGCCAACCCGGTCCTCGCCATGCTCACCCCCGCCGAGGTCACCGCCCTGGCCACCGCCGCCACCAACCACGCCCACCTCATGGACACCTTCACCCCATCCCGCTTCAACGGCGACCTACACCTGTTCATCGCCGCCGAGAACCACCCCCAAGGCCCACCCCTCAACCGCTGGCTCCCACACCTCACCGGCGCGCTCCACACCCACGAGATCGCCACCGGACACCTGCGAATGACCGACCCAGCCCCCCTCGCGGCGATCGCCGCGGTGCTCCGGCCCCACCTCGGCGCACCTGCCCCGGAGCAGGTGCGGACATGACCGTGATCTCGTTGCTCGTCCACCTGGCTGGTCTCCCCGGAATCGCCGCCGAACACCGGAACCCGTCGCCTCGCCACCACAGCTCGATTCGACCGCACGAGGCCACCGCGGGGTGTCCGCGGTCGGCTGGTCCAGCGCCGCTCGGTGCGGTGTTCCTGTCCCGTATCGGGGCACCTGTCACGGAAGAGGTGCGCACGTGACCACGTCCACGCCGGTATCGCCGACCGGGCGGAGTGCTCCGCCGTTGTGGCGGGACACCGCCACGCTGGGGTACGCGTTCGCCAACGGGGTGTCGCAGATCGGGGACGAGATCTGGTTCGTCGCCCTCGCCTACACCGCCGCCCAGCTCGGGGACGCGGGGCTGGCCGGTCTCGTCCTGGCCTGCGCCACCCTGCCCCGGGCGCTCCTCATGCTCCTCGGTGGCGCGCTCACCGACCGACTCGACGCCCGGCGGATGATGATCACCAGTGATATCGCCAGGATCGTCGTGCTCGCGGGTGCCCTGGCTGTCCTGGCCGCGCAAGGGGTCTCCGCGGGGTTGCTGATCACCGTCGGGTTCCTCTTCGGGGTCGCGGACGCCTTCTACGGACCCGCGTGCAGCTCGTTCCCACGACAGTTGGTACCCAAGGACCAACTGGTCCGGCTTTCCGCGCTACGCCAACTGATCAGCCGGTTCGCGGGCGTGCTCGGCGCCCCGATCGGTGGTCTTCTCGTCGCCGGGTACGGGCTCGGCGGCGCGATGCTCACCGACGCGCTGTCGTTCGCGGTGATCCTGGTCGTGCTCATCCTGGTCCGCCCCCGCTGGCCCAGGGCGAAGTCGACCGGCGTCTCCGTGCGCGCCGACGTCCGCGACGGCCTGGACTACCTGCGCCGCACGCCCAGGGTGCGCGACCTGGTGATCACCCTCTCCGGCCTGAACGTGTTCGTCTCCCCGGTCCTGTCCATCGGCCTGGCACTGCACGTCAGCGCCAACAGCTGGGGCGCGGCGGGTCTCGGCTGGCTCTCCGGCGCCATCGGCATCGGCGCCGCGGCGGGCACGGCGGTGGCCATGAAGTGGCGCCCCGCCCGCCCACTGCGCGCGGCCCTTCTCCTGCTGCTGGCCCAAGCGGCGTCACTGGTACTCGTCGGCTTCGCGTCGTACGCGGTCACCATGGGCGCGATGGTCGTGGTCGGCATCGTCGCGGGACTGGCCTCCCCGCTGCTGTCCGGCGCGTTCCAGGCCACAGTGGACGAAGAGTACGTCGGCCGGGCAAGCGCGATCCTCAGCGTCACCGACGACGGGCTCGCCCCGGTCGCCATGGCGGCCTTCGGTTTCCTCGCCAAGGTGACGAGCCTGGCGACGGCCACCACCGCGTTCGGTGTCTGCTTCGCCGCGCTGCTCTGCTTCGCCCTGTCCCGGCCGCACGTGCGCGACCTGCGCCTCGACGGCAGCACCGCCGAGGAGAACTGCCCATGACCTGCCGCCGGGGGCGCCTCCCCGGCGCCCCCGGCCGACCCACACTGAGCGGGCACAGGTGACCTCCAACGCAGGGGTGGGACAGACATGCGGAGTGTGATTTCGCTCGACGACCTCACGGCCGCCGACGTCGACGCGCTGACCGGCCGGGCCGTCGCGTTCGGCGCGGGCGAGCGGTCCTCGGCCCTGGCCGGGCGCGCGGTCGGCGTCTACTTCCAGAAGTCGTCCACGCGGACCAGGACCTCGTTCTGGCGCGCGGCGACCAGGCTCGGCGCCCAGGTGATCACCTACGGGCCCGACGACCTGCAGCTCACCACCGGCGAGACGCTGGAGGACACCGCCAGGGTCCTCTCCGGCTACCTCGACGCGTTGGTCGTGCGCACCAACGGCGACATCGCCGAACTGCGCGCCTTGGCCAAGGGCGACATCGCCGTCGTCAACGCGCTCACCCAGTTCGAGCACCCGACGCAGGCCCTGGCCGACATCGCCACCCTCCGCGAGGAGTTCGGCGACCTCTCCGGCAGGCACCTGCTCTACATCGGCGAGGGCAACAGCACCGCCGCCGCCCTCGTGCGCGCCGCCGAACTGACCCCCGGCCTGACCTTCACCGTGGTGACCCCTCCCGGCTACGGCGTACCCGCCGACGTGCTGGCGGGCAAGCCGTCGCGCATCACCCAGCACCACGACCTCGACGCACTCCCCGAGACCGTCGACGCCGTCTACACCAGCCGGTGGCAGACGATGGGAGTGTCCAAAGCAGACCCGGACTGGCTCGGCGTGTTCACACCGTACCAAGTGGACGACACCTTGCTGGAGCGGGTCTCGCACGAGGGGACGATCTTCCTGCACGACCTGCCCGCCGTCCGCGGCCAGGAGGTCACCGACGAGGTGCTCGACGGCAAGCGCAGCCGCGCCTGGCGGCAGGCCCACCACAAGATGACCATCGCCATGGCCGTCCTGGAGTGGTGCGTCACCGGCAGCGCCGACTGATGTCGACCACGCACCCGCAACTCGACGGGCCCCCGAGGCTGTGGCTGCTCGACGGTCTGGTCGAGGCGGTGCGCGCCGCCAGTGACCGCACCGACCCGCTCGACGAGACCGTGCTGTGCCTGGCCGAGTCGGCCGCGATCGCCGCCGCGTCCGTCGAACGCGCGCGCAGCGAACCCCACGGCTCCACGGCCCGCCGTGCGGCGATGGCCCGTTCGCTCGCCGCCGCGCGCGCCGCCGTCGTTTGCGCCACCTACGCCCTCGCCGACGAACCCCGCGTCGAATGGAACAAGACCATGACCGCCACCGACGGCGCGGCTCTCGCCAGGGCCGTGTACGACCGCGTCGACGCCGACGACGTCGAGGGCCTGCTCGCCCTGTTCACCGAGGACTGCGTCTACACCCGGCCCGGCTACGACCCGTGGGTCGGCCACGCCGGGCTCGCCACCTTCTACCGCGAGGCCCGCTCGATCCGCTCCGGCGCGCACACCCTGACGACCGTCCTGGCCACCGGCCGCGACGTCGCCGTGCACGGCGAGTTCCACGGCCTGCTGCGCACCGGCGACGAGGTCCACCTGCGCTTCGCCGAGTTCCTCGAACTCGCCGCCGACGGCCGCTTCGCCCGCCGCACCACCTACTACTTCGCGCCGCTGGCGTAGACCCGACAAGGAGCCCGCAGATGACGCTGGAGCTGACCCCCACGCCGTTGCCCTCCCCCGTGCGCGGGCCCGGCCACGGGGACGCGTTCACCGACCACATGGTCACCCTGGCCTGGAACCCCGTCGACGGTTGGCACGACCGCCGCGTCGGCCCGCTCACCGCGCTGCCGCTGCACCCGGCGACCATCGGCCTGCACTACGCCCAGGTGATCTTCGAGGGCCTCAAGGCGCACCGCCGGGTCGACGGCTCGGTCGCGGTGTTCCGCCCCGACCGCAACGCCACCCGCTTCCGCGCCTCGGCCAGGCGGCTGGAGATGCCCGAACTGCCGGAGGAACTGTTCCTGGCCGCGGTCGACGACCTCGTCGGCCTGGACCAGCACCTGCTCTCCGACGACCCCGACCTGAGCATCTACCTGCGGCCGCTGATGTTCGCCACCGAGCCCAACCTGATGCTGCGGCCGTCGGGGGAGTACCTGTTCCTGCTCATGGCCTTCGTCGCGGGCGGCTTCTTCGGCGCCGACCCGTTCGCCCCCGTCTCGGTCCTCATCGGCCGCACCCACACCAGGGCGGTCCCCGGCGGCACCGGGGACGTGAAGTGCGCCGCCAACTACGGTCCGTCGTTCGTCGCCCAGCGGCTCGCCCAGGAGGCGGGCTGCCAGCAGGTCGTCTGGCTCGACGCGATCGAGCGCAGGTGGATCGAGGAGATGGGCGGCATGAACATGTTCTTCGTCCGCCAGGGGTTCTCCGGCCCCGAGGTCTTCACCCCCGCCCTCACCGGCACCCTCCTGCCCGGCGTCACCCGCGACTCCCTCCTGACCCTGGCGGCGGGTCTCGGCTACCCGGTCAGCGAGGAACGCATCTCAGTTGACCAGTGGCGCGAGGAATCGCTCTCCGGACGCATCACCGAGACCTTCGCCTGCGGCACCGCCGCCGTGGTCACCCCCGTCGGCCGCGTCCACGACACCAACGACCACTGGCTCATCGGCGACGGCACCGCGGGCCCGGTCACCACCGCCCTCCGCAAGGCCCTGGTCGACGTCCAGCACGGCCGCACCCCCGCCCCCGAGGGCTGGCTCCGCCCCATCGCACCGCGCTAGTCGGACGCGGGGGACTCGGACACGGGAGGACTCCACCCTGTCCCGCTCGCCACACCGGTAGCCCCCGGCTGACCGTTCGGCCGGGGGCACCGGGGCGCGCGCAAAGTGAACAACTGTTTCCTGACATGCCCGGTGACCCGCGGTTTCGTTTGGCAACAACGGCGACCACCGACGCGTAACCAAACCATTGAGGTCGTCGGAGGTCGCCGGCTAGCTTTCGGTTCCCGCGAGTCCCCGCGGGAACGAGCCGCGGTGCGGGTGGCGACCACCGGTCCGTGCCAGGGGTTCGGTGTCCACCCCGCAGTCGGAGACCACCACATGACACGTCCCCATCGTCGCCGTGCCACCGCGATCGCCCTGGCGGCAGCCGCGGCCGCCGTGGCGTTCGTCCCCTTCTCCGCCGAGGCCGGTCAGCAGGCCGGGCTCGCCGATAGCGTCACCGACACCCTCCTCGCCGAGCGCGGTCCTGCTGTTGCCGAGCAACGTGGTGTGGCCGCGGTGGCCCGCCACGCTGTTGTCGAGCCCCGGCGTGAGGTGTCCGACTGGTCGTTCGGCGCGGCCACGATCCCGGGCGATGCCGCCGCCCACGCGCCCGATGCCAGTCTGTACGTCGCGCACCGGGTCGCCGGTCGGTGGCAGGTGGGTGTCCTCGGCAGTGACACCTTCGTCGCGTTGACCCGCCAGGCGCCGGATTCCGTTGTCAGTGCTTCGGAGAAGGGCCTGTTCGCGCAGAACCACGCCGCCGCGGGTCCGGGTGCCGCGGCCCGTTCCGTCGAGACCGGGCTCGCGTTGCCGGTCACCGCGTCCAGCAACGTCGGCTGGGGCGGCGGCCCGCACGCCAACGACGGCTCGGGCTCGCTCTACAGCTCACTGGACTTCGGCGGCAGCGGCACCGAGGTCCGCGCCGCGGCGGCGGGCAAGGTCTACCGCGCCTGCGTCGACGCAGGTTCGAACCAGACCGCGTTGATCCTCATCGTGCACGCCAACGGTTACACCACCGGCTACTACCACCTCAACCAGCGCGGCAACTTCCCCGCGGACGGCACCTCGGTCGACCTCGGCTACTCCCTGGGCACCGCGGGCACCAACACCGTCTGCGGCGGCAGCGCCAACGGCGCCCACGTCCACTTCACCCTCCGCTCCGGCGACCGCAACAACCTCGCCTTCGAGTCGGTCATCGGCAAGACCATCGGCGGCTGGACCTTCCACACCAACGGCTCCAACTACGACGGCTACGCCACCCACGGCAACACCAAGGTCCAGGACGGCGGCACCCTCTACAACTATGGCCGCTACACCGGCAACGGCCCCTACGCCGCCACCGTGAGCTCCTCCAACGGCGCCAACGTTCGCTACAACACCAACTCCTCCACCAGTTCGACCATGTACACCGCCCCCAACGGCCGCGCCCTCGCCCTCAGCTGCAAGACCACCGGCAGCGCGGTCAACAACAACACCACCTGGTACCGCCTCACCGACACCGACTACGTCGCCGCCTCCCTGATCAGCACCACCGCCACCATCCCGAACTGCTGACCCCACCGAACGCCGGCGGCGCCCCAACCCGGGCGCCGCCGGCGTTCGGCGTACCGCACGGGGCGCGAACGGCGGAACCTGGCGATCATCACCGGATGCGCGGTTCCCGGTTGTGGCAAGGTGTTTCCCGCGTCAGGGAGGGAGCACTGTGGCGAACAACTCGTCGCGGGTTCGGCACCCGGACGACGGTCCTGTTCACCGGGGCCCCCATCCTCGCCGCCGCGCGGATGGACGGGGTGTCATCGGTGGTTCAGCGGCTGTTCGACGTCCCGTGATCCGCTTCCGCCGTGGTCCGGACCATTCGGGCGTGACCTGGCGGGCGATCGGCGTATCCGGGTGTGCGCGTGGTGGAACCTGCTGATGATCACCTGGTGGGCGGGCGGCGCCTGTGGCACGGTGCGCGCAACCGTTGCCGGGGAGGGGAATCGTCGTGGCAGAGCGGATTCGTCGGCTGTCGTTGCGGTCGGTGGTGGTGCGCGGGCAGGACGACCTGGGCCTGCCGAAGAAGGACGTGACCGTCGACGACGGCACGGCGACCCGAGGCGTGGCCCGGCTGCTCCGGCGCGCGGTGCTCTGCGGGGTGGCCGCGCTGGTGTGCGCCGGTCTCATCGTGCTGGTCCGGCTGCTGCTCGAGGCCCACCACGAGTCGCTGCAACGCGAAGGGGCCCGCGTCGAGGGCACCGTGGTGGCGGTGCACGACCCGGGCTTCAGCAGAAGGGGTGAGCCCCGCCCGACCATCGAGGTGCGCTACACGGTGCGCGGCGAGACCTTCACCGAGACCTACGACAGCCCGAGCACCCAGGTCGCCGTCAAGGACCGCGTGATCTCACTCGTTCACGACCCCGACGACCCCGCGGACTCCGCTGTGGCCGGGGAGCCCTTCGAGGGCCCGGCGTGGTTCGTCTGGTTCGCCGTCGTGCTGTTCCTGGGTTTCGCCATGCTCGCCTTCGGCGCCGTGGTCGGCACCACCCGCTGGTCGATCCGCCTCGGCCCGGCCAGGACCGGTTGGCGACCCGGCCACAGCCACCCGGTCATCGGGCAACCCCGCGTCATCGCCGTCATCTTCGAGGACGGCACCACCTCGATCCTGACCCTCACCCGACCCGTGAACCTGACCATCCCCATCCCCCACCGGGACAGCCCGGTACTGGTCGCGGGCGCGGGCGCGCGAACCACCATCCTGTTCACCAGCGGTCCCGTCCTCGCCGCCGCCCGAGAGCGTTCCGCCTCGACCAGGTGACCCCGTAGTGGGCAACGGAAACACCGGTGATCATCTCACCGCCCGTGGCAGGATGCGCGCAACCACCGGTGGGAAAGGGGAAACGCGTTGGTCGGGCCGATTCGCCGGTTGTCACTGGCGCCGTTGTTGTTGCAGGGGTGCGACGACCTCGGGGAACCGGGTGAGGGGGCTGCCGTCGATGGCGGTACCGCGACCTGGGGAGTCGGCAGGTTGTTGCGACGCGCCCTGGTCAGCGGGGTCATCGCACTGGTCTGCGCGGGTTGCGTCGTGCTGATCGCGTGGCTGCCCAGTGTTCACCACGAGTCGCTGCAACGCGAGGGCGCGCGCGTGGAGGGCACGGTACTGTCGATCGACGACGTGAACAGCAAGGGGGACAGGGCGTCCAATCCGACTATGGACGTCCGCTACGCGGTGCGCGGCGAGACCTTCGTCGAGACCTACTACGTCCCCGTCGACCGGGCCGTCGCCGAGGGCGTCAAGATCGAGGTCGTCCACGACCCGGATGACCCCGACGACTCCGCGGTGGCCGACGCGCCCTACGACTTCCCCGCCTGGAACCTCTGGCTGGGCATCCCGCTGTTCCTCGCGTTCGCGGGCTTCGGCTTCGGCTCCCTCGTCGGCACCGTCCGCTGGTCGATCCGCCTCGGCCCGGCGAGGACCGGCTGGCGCACCGGGCGCAGCCGATCGGTCGTCGAGAAGCCGAACGACATCACCATCACGTTCGACGACGGCGCCACCACCACGCTCACCCTCGCCCGTCCGGTGAGCCTCGCCATTCCCGTCTCGCACCAGTACGGCCCAGTGCTGATAGCGGGCTCTGGTGCGCGAACAACGGTCCTGTTCCTCAGCGGCCCGGTCCTCGCCGCCGCGTGGGAACACCTCACCGAGGACGGGTGATTCAGTCAGGGACGCGCAGGACGAGCGAAGCCGTGTCACCGGTGGCGGGCAAGCAGGACGCCGCCGCAGGGTCACGAAGGCCCGCCCGACACCGGTGAGCGCGGCGGCCAGCCGCGCGAGGTCGTCGAACACGTCCTCACCGGCGGTCTCCACCAGCCCGGTGGCCGCGACCGCCGCCAACCGCCCCGGATCCGACAGCGCCGCGGGCAAGCCGTCCGCCCGCATCCCGCCGGGGAACAACCCCGCGACCTGAGCCACGCATGCCCTCCAGGAGACCACCGGCCCGTCACGACAGGTGAGCCGAGCCCAGGACACCCCGTGCGCTTGGTCTCGATCCGGGTACCACCGGCGACCCGCGGGCTCGGCGGTCGGACCACGTGATCACCCGGCGTGGCACGATTCGGCCCACTCGTCGTCCTGAGTCCTGATCCGGGAGTGCACATGACCGACCAGAACACCGCGCGGGGCGACTCGACCGATCTGCCGCCCGCGCCGATCGACGTGCTGGTGGTGGAGGACGACGAGGGTGACGTGCTGATGATCCGGGAGGCGTTCGAGCAGCACGGGCAGCGCACCCGGCTGCACGTGGTCAACGACGGCGCCGACGCGGTGGCGTTCCTGCGGCGCGAGGGCGGGTTCGAGGACGCGCCGAGACCCCGGCTGGTGCTGCTCGACCTCAACATGCCCCGGATGGACGGTCGCGAGGTCCTGGCCCAGGTGAAGGCCGACCCCGCGCTGGCCTCGATCCCCGTGGTCGTCCTGACCACCTCCGCCGCGCACGACGACGTGGTCAGCAGCTACTCGTTGCACGCCAACGCCTACGTGACCAAGCCGGTCGACTTCGACGAGTTCATGACCGCGGTCGGCAAGGTCGACGAGTTCTTCAGCGCCACCGTCCGCCTCCCGTCCTGACCTGCGGCCCCAGCCCGCGTATTCTGCTCGGGTGAGGTCATCCGGGGTCCTGGACCACGTGCGCGGACTCGGGGTGCACGACCACGTCTGCTGGGGCTACCGCGACCCGGACGACTTCCGCGACCACGCCGGTGGGTTCCTCGTGGACGGCCTGGCCATCGGGCAGCGCCCCCAGTACGTCGTCACCAGCCAGGACGCCCCCCGGGCCCTCGCCAGGTTGCGGCGCGACCCGCGGCTGGACCGAGCCGTGCGCGACGGGGTCCTGCAGGTCACCGCCATCGACGCGGCCTACGCGGGCGAGGCGGCGGTGGACCCCGCGGCGCAGGTCGACTGGTACGTCGCCGCCACGCAGGACGCCGTCGCCGCCGGGTTCACCGGGCTGCGCGTGGTGGGGGAGGCGACGCCGCTGGTGGGCACCGCGGGCCAGTTCGACGCGTTCGCCCGCTACGAGCACCTCATGGACCGCCGGATGCCCGATGTGCCGTTCGCCGCGCTGTGCGGCTACGACCTCACCGTCCTCGGCGAACCGGCCGTCGCGCAGATCGCGGTCATGCACCCGTTCACCAACCTCGACCGCCCGGGTTTCCGGCTGTGCGGGTCGCCGCTGCCGGGGTGCGCGGTGGCCATCGGCGGGGAGCTGGATCTGGCCAACGCCGACTTGTTCGCCGCGGCACTCGACCGGGCCGACCTCCCGGTCGTCGACGGGACCATCACCCTCGACTGCACCGACCTCGAGTTCATCGACCACCGCGCGCTGATCACCCTCGCCGAGCGCGCCGGTGACGCCACCCTCGTGCTGCTGACCCCCAGGTCGGGGCCCTCCCGCGTCGTCGACCTGCTCGGGCTGCGCTCGGTGCGCGTGGAGCGACCGGCATGACCCGGTTCTCCCACCCCGCCTGGTTCTACACCTCCGACGAGGACTACCTCGCCGCGCTGGTGCCGTTCATCACCGACGGCCTCGCCGCGGGCGACCCGGTCGCCGCCGCCGTCCCCACCCCCAGGCTCGACCTGCTGCGCGACGCGCTCGGCGGCACCGCGCGCGAGGTGTACCTGCAGGACATGGCGGTCGTGGGCGCGAACCCCGGGCGGATCCTGTCCGGCGTGCTCACCCAGTTCGCCGACCGGCACCCCGACCGGCACGTCCGCATCGTCGGCGAGCCGGTCTGGGGCGCCCGCGACAGCGCCGACTACCCCGCGTGCGTCCGGCACGAGGCGCTGACCAACCTCGCCTTCGCCGACCGGCACGCCACCATCCTGTGCCCCTACGACGGCACGGTCCTGCCCCCGCACGTCCTGGCCGACGCCCGCGTCACCCACCCGGAGATCTGGTCGACCACGGGCCGCGACGCCAGCGACCACTACGCCCCGGACCAGGCGATCAGCAAGTACAACCTGCCGATCCCGCACCCCGCCCACGCCACCACCTTCACGGTGACCACCCCGGCGGGGGTCCGCGCCGCCCGCACCGCCATCACCCGCGCCGCGGCCGACGCCGGACTCGACACCGCGGGCCGCGCCGACCTGGAGATCATCGTCACCGAACTGGCCACCAACAGCCTCACCCACGGCGGCGGCCACTGCGAGATCGCCCTCTGGCCCGAGGACGACCTCCTCCTCTGCTCGGTCAGCGACCCCGGCCGCTTCACCAACCCCCTCGCCGGAACCACCCCCCTCACCGTCGGCCAACCCTCCGGCCGCGGCCTGTGGCTGGTCCACCACCTGGCCCACCTCGTCCGAGTCCACACCACCGAGGACGGCACCACGATCCGCGCCTACCTGCAGATCCCCACACGAACGCAAGACGCGGCGGCCGGCCTCTAGGCGAGGTGGGTTCGGCCGCGCGTTGTGCGAAGTCGCTTCCCGAGTGCGAGATCCGCGTTGCCGGGCCGATCAAGCGTGGTCGACGACGTGGGTCTGCTCGGCAGGTGTCCTGAAGTCGGCCACCACCGTCGTGCCCGTTTTGCCGGTAGAACGGTCCACGCGCACCGTGTCCGAGAGGGCGCGCAGCAGGAACAGGCCGCGGCCGCGGACGGAGAGGCGTTCGGTGGGGGGTTCCGCGGGTTCGCGCCAGCGTCCGTGGTCGGCGACGGTGAAGCGCAGGTTTCGCGCGCCCGCCGAGCCGCTCACCTCGTGCGCGCAGACGATCACCGGGCCGGGGGCCGTGCCGAGGTAGGCGTGTTCCACCGCGTTGGCCACTGCCTCGCCGACGCCGATCAGCACTGCGTCCACGACCTCGGCGGCGACCCGGCGCACCGTCAGCCAGGCTCGCAGGGCCGCGCGGACGACGGCCACGTCCTCGGCGCGGGCCAGGATCTCGATCCGGAGCATGGCGGTATCCATTGTCAGTAGTGGTACCCACTCGGCACCGCGGCCACGCACGCCGCCCGATGGGATCAGCCGGGGACGCGGAACTCCGCCGCCACCGTCGTGCCCGGTGCGGCGCGGGTCCCGTGGTCGATGTGCAGCCGGGCCGCGAGTGCCCGCAGGATGCCGAGCCCCCGGCCGCGGATGGCGATCCCGGCGCCCTGCGGCGGGGTCGGCTCGCGCCAGTGGCCGTGGTCGGTGACCACCACCGACACCGCGTGGTCGACGACCTCGGCCGTCACGATCACCAGGCCGGGCGGGCCGGTCGGGTAGGCGTGCTCGACGCTGTTGGTGACCGCCTCGCTGACCGCGAGCAGGATCTCCTCGGCCGTCTCGCGCGCGACCTGCCTGGCGGTGAGCCACGCGCGGACCTCGGACCGGATCTCGGACACGGCCTGGGCGCAGGCGGTGGCCTCTATCCGCAACGACACGGTGCACATCATGCCGGTAGCGCCTCGCGCCCGCTTGACGCGCCGACCCGGTGGGCGCGGGCTCGTCATCCGGATCACCGGGCGACGAGCCAGTATGCTGCCTGCCGTGCCGGGGATCTCCGAGCCCGTTGACCGGGTGAGCGTGCTGGAAGCGGTCACCGACGTCGCGCTGCGGCACATGAAGCTCGACGAGTTCCTGCGGGCGGTGCTGGTCAGGATCCAGCAGCTGTTCGAGGTCGACACGGCCTCCGTGCTGCTCTACGACTCCGCGGCCGAGGTGCTGACGGTGGAGGCATCGGTCGGCATGGACGAGGTCGGCCACGGGGTGACGGTGCCGCTGGGGGTGGGGTTCACCGGCAGGGTCGGCGCGACGAGGTCGCCGGTGGTCCTCGACCGCGTCGACCACACCACCGTCATGAGCCCGCTGCTGTGGCGGCGTGGGCTGCGCGCCCTGCTCGGCGTCCCGATGCTCGCGGGCGACGACCTCGTCGGCGTGCTGCACGTCGGATCGCTGACGCCGAGGCGGTTCACCGAGGAGGACACCCGGCTGCTGCACCTCGTCGCCGACCGGGTCGCGCTGACCATCCAGGCCGAGGTCAGCGGTGCCGAACGCGCCGCGGCCACCGCCTTGCAGCGCAGCCTGCTGCCGACCCGGTTCCCCGCCATCGACGGCCTGCGCTTCGCCGCCCGCTACATCCCCGGCACCGGCATGACCGTCGGCGGCGACTGGTACGACGTGTTCACCCTCCCCGGCGACCGCCTCGGCGTGGTCATCGGCGACGTCGCGGGCCACGGCCTGGCCGCCGCGGTCGTCATGGGCAGGCTCCGCAGCGCCCTGCGCGCGTACGCGCTGATCTACGGCAGCCCCGCCGAGGTCCTGACCAACCTGCACGCCAAGGTGTCCCACTTCGAGCAGCGCAGCATGGCCACCGTCGCGTACGGGGTCATCGACCTCGCCACCTCCCGGCTCACCCTGTCGCTGGCCGGGCACCTACCGCCCGCGCTCGCCCTCCCCGGGCAAGCCGCCACGCTGCTCACCGCGCCCCCCGACATCCCGATCGGCCTCGGGCTCACCCCGCCGTGGCCGCGCCGCGAGACCGTGATCGACCTGCCGCCCGGCTCGGTCCTGGCCCTCTACACCGACGGGTTGGTCGAACGCCCCGGCCACCTCCTCGACCCGTACCTGCGGCAGTTCCTCGACGCCATCACCCACGACGACCCCAACACGATCTGCACGCAGGTCACCGAGACGCTCCTGGGCGCCGCGCCCGCCCGCGACGACGTGGCCCTGCTCGTGGTCCGACTGACCCCCGGCGATGGCCTCGCGACCACCTGACCAGCGGTTATGCAGACCCGAGGGCACCTATTCACGTTTCGTCAAGCGAACGGGTGACCCGCGTGCTTGTCTTGGGGTGTGACCGTACGCGGAACCGAGATCGTCACCACCCAGGAGCTCGCCGGGGCCGGGCGGGCCGTCGTGCTGCGGGTCGGCGGCGAGATCGACCTCGCCACGGCGGACGCGTTCCACGACGCCCTGACCGCGGCCGTCGCCGACGTCGTCGGTCGTGGTCTGACCACCCTGGTCATCGACCTCACCGGCACCGGGTTCCTCGGCTCGGCCGGGCTCGCGGCGCTGGTGCGGGCCCACCGCCAGACCAGCCGGTCGTCGGTCGAGTCGGTGGTCGTCGCCGAGGCGGACTCGCTGGTCATGCGCGCGCTCACCGTCACCGGCCTGCACGAGGTGCTGACCGTCGCCGACTCCGTCGAGCACGCGCTCGGAAAAAAGTCTGACGGGGTTGTCGGATCGAGCCGGACCCGTTCGTAGCAGGGGTGAGGGGCTGCCGACAGTGGCGGCTCACGGGAGTAGGGAACCCCGAGCATGAAGCTGACGATCACCACCCAGGTCTCCGTCGACGGTGTGATGCAGGGCAACGGCGGGCGGCACCCGGACCTGGACCCCGGGTTCGAGCGCGGCGGCTGGGCCAGGCCGCTGTTCAGCCCCGAGGGCTCGGCGTACGTCGCATCGATCTGCCGGCGCGCCGACGCGTTCCTGTTCGGCAGGCGCACCTACGAGCTGTTCGCGGGCTACTGGGGGACGATGGCGCCGGGCAGCGGTCCCATCGCGGACGCCTTCAACACCCGACCCAAGTACCTCGCGTCCACCACGGTCACCGAACCGGGGTGGGCCGACACGACCGTGCTCTCCGGCGACCTCGCGACGGCCGTCAAGGAGCTGAAGGACCGGGGAACGGGCGAGCTGCAGGTGCACGGCAGCGGCGTACTGGCCCGGTGGCTGCTGGAGAACGACCTGGTCGACGAGCTCTCCCTCATCGTCATGCCGGTCGTCGTGGGGGAGGGCACCCGGCTGTTCCCCGCCGCCGGTCGCGACATCGCACTGGAGTTGGTCGACTCGCGCGTCTTCCCGACCGGCGCCATGGCCCAGGTCTACCGGCTTGCCGGGCGCCCGCGCTATGTGACCGACTGAGCGCGTGACAGGCTTCTACGACGAGTGTCGAACGTGGACGGGCGGGACCTGAGATGCAGTACCTGGTATCGGTGATCACCGACAACGCCGAACCCAGCACACCCGAGGAGATGGCTGCCATCAGCGCGTTCAACCGCGGGCTCCAGGCGCAGGGGTGCTGGGTGTTCGCCGGTGGCCTGGCGGAACCGAGCGCGTCTACGGTCGTGGACAACCGCGGCGGCGAGCCGCTGTTCACCGACGGGCCGTTCCTGGAGTCCAAGGAGTTCCTCATCGGCTTCTGGATCATCGAGGCGGCCGATCCGGACGTCGCGCTCGGGATCGCGGCCGAGGGGTCCAGGCACTGCAACCGCAAGGTCGAGGTCCGGCCGTTCCGGTGAGCGGGGCGCGGGAGGCGATCACCCAGGCCCACCGCGCCGAGTGGGCACGGGTGGTCGCCGCGCTGACCAAGCGGTTCGGCGACCTCGACACCGCCGAGGAAGCCGCCGCCGAGGCGTTCGCGACCGCCGTGGCGCGGTGGCCGGTGGACGGCGTGCCACCCAACCCCGGGGCCTGGCTGACGACCACGGCCAACCGCAAGGCCATCGACCGGATCCGGCGCGAGAACAAGCGCGACGACAAGGAGGGGGCGGCGTTGCTGGTGCACGACTCATCGCCCCTCGGCGCCATCGACGACGACCGGCTCCGACTGGTGTTCACCTGCTGCCACCCGGCGCTCGCCGTGGAAGCCCGCGTGGCGCTGACGCTGCGCATGGTCGGCGGCCTGACGGTGCCCGAGATCGCCCGCGCCTTCCTGGTGCAGGAGACCGCCATGGGCCAGCGGATCACCCGCGCCAAGGCCAAGATCAAGGCGGCGCGCATCCCGTACCGGGTGCCGTCCACAGAGGACCTGCCAGCGCGGGTGTCGGGCGTGCTCGCCGTGCTGTACCTGGTGTTCAACGAGGGTTACCTGGCAGGCGGGTCCAGTCCCGTGCGCGAGGACCTGACCGCAGAGGCGATCCGGCTGACCCGACTGGTTCGCGCGCTACTGCCGGATGACGGCGAGGTGGCCGGGCTGCTCGCGTTGATGCTGCTGATCGAGGCCCGCCGCCCCGCCCGGGTCTCCGCTTGTGGTGACCTCGTGCCACTGGACCAGCAAGACCGCCGCACCTGGGACTCCGGCCTGATCACCGAGGGCCACCACCTGGTCCGCGAACGCCTGGCTTCCGGCGCTCCTCCCGGCCGCTACCAACTCCTCGCCGCCATCAACGCCGTCCACACCTCCGCGCCGACCTTCGCCACCACCGACTGGTCCCAGGTCATCGCCCTCTACGACCAGTTGATGCGCCTTGACCCGTCACCCATCATCACCCTCAACCGGGCCATAGCCATCGCTGAACTCCACGGCCCCGAACCGGCCTTGGACGCCATCGCCCCGCTGGCCCCCACCCTGTCCCACTACCGCCCCTACCACGCAACCCAAGCCGACCTCCTCCGCCGCTCCGGCCACCTCTCGGAGTCCCGCGCCGCCTACGACAAGGCCATCGCCCTACCAGGCAACACCGCCGAAACCACATACCTGACCCACCGCCGCGACCAACTCGACCGATGACTCGCACCTTCGCCTTGGTGCGCTTGAGGATTCACCCGGTTCAGCGACAGAAGTTATCCACATGTGGATCTTCGGAGGGGTGGTTTCAAGATCGCCTGTCGGGGGGTACCGATAGACTGGCACTGGGACGCCCCCCGGAGAGGGTGGGGGCTGGGGCAGGACTGGCGTGCGCGCGCGAAGCGGTTGCGGTGGGGCATGTTGCGGCAACCGCCTGCACCGCGACCGACTTGACCAGTGACACCCGCGCCTGATGGTCTCCTTGCCGTGCTGACCTGGCTTTCATGCCTGCTGCGCGCTGTCCCACCAGTGCAGCACCCGCGTCCCGAACAGCGTCAGCCACTTCGACGGCTCCCCAGCCGGGACGTCGACCTCGAGCCACACCCGCCCCGGGTGTCGGCCCGCCTGGAGCCAGGTCCCGTCCGGTTGCCGGGCGGCGCGGATCAGGTCGATCGCGTCGGCCATGCGGGGATCCGGTGGTGTGCCGTCGTGGTCGGCGGCTTGGCGGAAGTAGTCGGCCGCGCGCAGGACGTCGTACGACCACCGGAACGGGTACGCGAAGCGATCCACCCACGGCGCCACCGGTTCCCCCGTGGCGAGCCGCCGGAACAAGCCGCGCTCCAGCAGGTACTCCTCACCCGAGCGCCGAGCCGCCCGCGTCGCCTCCGTGCCCCCGGTGGCGATGTCGTAGGCGAGCAACCCGTCCAGCGAGTTCACCGTCGAGTGGTACGACGACCGCGTCGACCCCGCGACCCACTCGCAGTTCCACCCGCCGTCGGCCATCCGGTGCTCGAGGAACCACTCGACGATCCCGCTGACGTCGACCCCGAGCCACACCCCGCTGGCGACCGTCATGGCGTTGATGCAGCAGTCGACCTCCCCACCCCAGTACGGCAGGTCGTCGTACTCCCACCGGCAGTTCGCGGCGAGCAACTCACCCGTCCGCCGTTCCCGCAGCACCCCCGGGTCAAGCCCCCACTCCCGCAACTCCCGCAACGCCCACGTAGTAGCCGTCCACGGCTGCCCGTCCCCACCTCGGAAGTCCGCCGGGAAGTACGCCCCACCCGCCCACTGCCCATCAACCCCCTGAAGCGCCAACAACCGCGCCC
This sequence comes from Actinokineospora cianjurensis, assembly GCF_003663795.1. NCBI lineage: Bacteria > Bacillati > Actinomycetota > Actinomycetes > Pseudonocardiales > Pseudonocardiaceae > Actinokineospora > Actinokineospora cianjurensis. Next base: position 355,519 of record NZ_RCDD01000002.1, on the reverse strand, counting down.
CGAACCCCTCCACCCCAACCCGCCCCCGAGTCCCCTCCCACGGCTCTCCCAGCAGATCCCGCTCCACCTGCCACCGCAACGCCACATCCGACTCGCGAAGCCACGCGCCCACCTCACTGCCCACAATGGACTGCCCGTCAGTAGATTCCACACCCCGACCATGACTAACCACTGTGGACCTGTCAAGCGCTACCCACCCGAACCACGCTCAGTCCGAGACCTGGTTGGTGATCCAGACGTTCTGGGCGTAACCGAGGGTGGCACCCGCGCCGACGTCGCGCATCTCGTTGTGGATCTGAGGGCCGGAGGAGGGGTGGGTCGACTCGCGAGTGCGGTTGGCGTACATCCGCGGCACGAGCAGTGTCCGCTTCGGTGCCGGTCGGCCGGTGCGCAACCGGTGCAGGAGGTCGACCGCCCCCGCGGCGATCTCGTAGCCGTCCTGGACCACGGTCGCCCGCAGCGGCCCGGTGCCGGTGTCGATGTGCGCCCGCGCCTCGGCGGCCCCGTCCACGCCGACGACCACCGTGCCGGTCACCCCCTGCCAGCGCAGTGCCTCGACGGCGCCCAGGGCCATCTCGTCATTGGTGCAGAACACCGCGTCCAGGCGGTGGCCACCCAGCAGCCGAGCCCGGACCGCGTCCAGCGCGGCGGATCTCAGGTAGTCGCAGGAGTCGTCCACCACCACGCTCGCCTCGGGCGAGATGGCCCGCAGCGCCGCGACGAACCCGTCCTGCCTGTCGGAGTGCTCACGGCTCGCCGCGACGAACACCGCCGGGTCCCGCCTGGCCAGGGCGCCTGCAAGCCACCGAGCCGCCGCCTCGCCGATCTGCCAGGACGGATAGCCGATGAAAGCCGTGTTCGGCGGGTAGTCGGCCTCGCTCTCGAACGGCTCCAGGTCCAGGAACACCACCGGCCCGGGGATCTCGGCACAGAACTCGACGAGGTCTTCTCGCAGCTGTGCCGGGTCTATCGGCATGATGAGCCCACCGGAGTAATCCGCCCCCCTCGCCACCAGTCGACGCAGGTGGTGGACCATCCCACGCCGATCGTAGTTGCGGCGCGGACGCTTGAGCACGACGTCGGTCTGCGCGTGGTCGAATGCCTCGAGCACGTGCCCGATGAACTCGTTGAGCCAGTACTTCTGCTCGAACGCCGACACCACGAGGAAGACCTGCGTCATCGCCCCATCCTGCCGGCCCGGGGGTCCCGTGGGGCCCCGATCGCGCTCGTCGGGCGGTGAGTGTGCGGGGTCAGGTTGCCCCGTCGTTCGGGAGCCCAGGTGTTGACCGCACTTGACACCGGTCAATAGCTCAACGAACATTGAGTCAATGGACGCTGAGTGGTCTTCGGAGCTGGTGGCGCGCGCGGCGGTGCACGCGGCGCTGGGGGAGCCCGCGCGGTTGGCGATCGTGGATCGGCTGCTGCTGGGTGACGCGTCGCCGAGTGAGGTGGGGCGGGAGTTGGGGCTGGCCAGCAACCTGGTGACCCACCACGTGAAGCTGCTCGCCCAAGCGGGTCTCGTCGAGCGGTCGCGGTCCGAGGGTGACGCCCGCCGCCTGTACCTGCGGCTCCGCCCGGCGGCCTTGGCGGGGCTGGTGCCATCCGGGACGCGGCAGGCGCGGCGGGTGGTGTTCGTGTGCACCCACAACTCGGCCCGTTCGCAGTTGGCGGCGGCACTGTGGACCAAGCGCAGCAGCCTGCCCACCGCGTCGGCCGGTACCCACCCGGCGGCCAAGGTGCACCCCTTGGCGGTCGCGGCGGCCAAGGCCCACGGCTTGTCCCTCGCCCGAGCCCGCCCGCACCACATCGACGACGTCGTGCGGCCGGACGACCTCGTGGTAGCGGTATGCGACAACGCCCACGAAGAACTTCCCGCCACCGACCGACTCCACTGGTCCATCCCCGACCCGGCCGCCGTGAACACCCCGGAAGCCTTCACCACCACCTACCAAGACCTCTCCGCCCGCATCTCCCGCCTCGCCCCGGCCGTCCACGCAGGTCCACGATGACGCGGCCGCCTGCGCACGCGCTGGTCGCGGAGTTCGTGGGCAGTCTGCTGCTCGCCGCGCTGGTGATCGGTTCGGGTATCGCCGCCCAACGGCTCTCGCCTGACGACGGCGGCTTGCAGTTGCTGGAGAACGCCGCCGCGAGCGCCGTGGGGTTGTTCGCGCTGATCCTGGTCTTCGGTCCGGTCAGCGGTGCGCACTTCAACCCCGTTGTGTCCCTTGTGGACGCTGCGCTCGGAGGGCTTTCCTGGCGCCGTTTCGTGCTCTACGCACCCACCCAAGTGGTCGGATGCGTGACCGGTGCGATCGTGGCCAACGTCCTGTTCGACTCGGCGCCGGTCAGCATCTCCACCACCGACCGCGCCACCTGGCCGCACGGGCTCTCCGAGGTCGTCGCGACCCTCGGCCTGCTGCTGGTGATCTTCTCCCTGACCCGCACCGGCCGTGGCGAGAAGGCCGCGGCCGCGGTGGGCGCGTACATCGGTGCCGCCTACTGGTTCACCAGTTCGACCAGCTTCGCCAACCCCGCCATCACCCTCGGCCGCGTGTTCAGCGACAGCTTCGCGGGCATCGCCCCGTCCTCCGCTCCGCTCTACATCGTGGCGCAGTTCGCCGCCGCGGCGATCGCCCTGCCGCTGATCCGCCTGCTCTACCCGGCCGTACGCCACGAGGAGATGACCGCGTGAAGCCCTCGGTGTTGTTCGTCTGCGTGCACAACGCGGGCCGCTCCCAGATGGCCGCCGCCTGGCTGTCACACCTCGCGGGCGACCGGGTCGAGGTCCGCTCCGCGGGCTCCACCCCCGCCGACCAGGTCAACCCCGCCGTCATCGAGGCCATGCGCGAGGTCGGCATCGACCTCTCCGCCGAAACCCCCAGACTCCTCACGTACGACGCCGTCGAGGCCGCCGACATCTGCATCACCATGGGCTGCGGCGACGCCTGCCCCATCTTCCCCGGCAAGCGCTACCTGGACTGGGCGCTCCCCGACCCCGCAGGCCAGGGCATCACCGCCGTCCGCCCGATCCGCGACGAGATCAAGGCACTGGTCGAAGCTCTGATCGCCAACTTCATCAGCTAGGCAGGCAGCGTCTCCTGACACACCTATCCCCGGCAAGGCCAACTCGACGTCGTGCAGGTAGCCGGCGCCGCAGGAGTGGACCTTAGAGTTGACGAGCGGGCCTGGCCTTGGCGGCGCCTGCAACACCGGATCCAGCTCTAGGCGTACCTCTGAGAGCCACGACAGATCCGGCAGCGCCACCGCCCAACACCGCGCCGGTCGTTCCGCGACGCAACAGCCATGTGACGTGCGTGCTCGGGTGCAGGTCGGTTAGCGCTATCAGGGCGGTCAAAGCGGAGTGTCCACTGCCCGCGACCGCTATCCGCTTGCCCACTCCGCCCCGGTCGGGTAACCCTCCGGCTGCCGCCACGGACTGTATAGACACTCATCTATGGAGGTAACCATCGATGAGTGTCTATACACTGAGCTGGTGACCCATCTCCCCGAGCAGGACGCCGACACCTACGCCGGCTGGTTCGCCTGCCTCGCCGACACAACCCGGGTCCGGCTCCTGCACGCCGTCGCCGTCGCAGGCACTCACACCGCCGTCGCTACCAGCACTGTCGCCGCCGGCGCGTCTGGTGAGATCACGGTCGGCGCGCTCGCGGAGGCGGTCGGGGTCACCCAGCCCACCTGCTCCCACCACGTCCGCAAACTCGCCGACGCGGGCTTCCTCCGCCTCCGCCGGGAAGGCACCGCCACCCTGGTGTCGATCAACCCGGCCTGCTGCACCGGCCTCCCGCACGCCGCCGACGCCGTCATGGGCACCATCGTCACCAGCCCCTGCTGCCCGCCGGACCTGCCCGCCGACGTCACCGTCCGCCCGATGACCGACGCCGACTGGCCCGAGGTCCGCCGCGTCTACGCCGAGGGTATCGCCACCGGCAACGCCACCTTCGAAACCGAGACCCCCACCCGACGCACCCTCGACACCAAGTGGCTCCCCGACCACCGCTGGATAGCCGAGATCGACGGCACCGTCGCAGGATGGGCCGCCGCCACACTCGTCTCCACCCGCGCCTGTTACTCCGGAGTCGCCGAGACCTCCGTCTACGTCAGCGAACTCCACCGCGGCCGGGGCGTAGGCAAAACACTTCTCCACCACCAGACCACCGCCGCCGACGCCGCGGGCCTGTGGACGCTGCAAACCGCCATCTTCCCCGAGAACCGCACCAGCATCGCCCTGCACCACGCCGCGGGCTTCCGCACCGTGGGCATCCGCGAACGCATAGCCCGACACCACGGCACCTGGCGCAACACAGCCCTCCTCGAACGCCGATCCCCGGACCAGCCCGATTAAGCCCATCAGCCTTGTCGCGTGCGGTGACCAGGCTTCGGTTGGCGCACAGCGGGATCGCCTCCTTGCGCGGGATGACTCCGCACCGCGGCGGCGTTCGGCCGAGTTGGTGATCATCCACACCCGGGGGAACGCGCCGGGGTGCGGACGTCGTCGCACCGGGTATGCGTCGACTTCCGCTGGTGCTGGTTGCCTTCATCATGGCCGGGTGCTCGTCGACCGACGCGCCGCCGTCCGCGACGGTCCTGCCCGCGTTGGTGGCGACTGACGAGTGGGCGCAGGAGACCGGGTGGACGCGGTCGACCGTGCCCGCCCGCACGGCTCCGAGCAGACGGTGGGAGATCAACGGCGACAGCTACTCGGTCGAGGGCGGGGTCATCGTCGTCTCCGCTGGTGGACAGGTGCGGCGGATCGACCCGGCCACCGGGAAGGCCATGTGGGAAGTCACCGTCCCCGGAGCGCCGCCGAAGACCCGGGTGTCCGGCGGCGGCGGGCTCTTCGTCCTGCGCGGTGGCGACTCGGGTGACAGTCCGTTCGCCGTCGTCCTCGATCCCGCCGATGGGCACGAGGTGTGGCGCAACCAGGGCACCGAGGCGATTCGCGGCGTGGAGGCGCGCGGTGACCTGCTGATGGTCGAGTTCGCCCGCGAGGTCCACGCCCTCGACCGGGCCACCGGCGTCCAGCGCTGGACCAGCTCCCTGGCGGCCTTCGCCTACGAGGAGGCGGTGCAGGTCTACGACGCGAGCACCGTGTCGTTCCTGGACCGTGTGACCGGCAAGCCCCGGTGGTCCGCGCACGCGTCCGGTCCCGCCGCGGTGAACGTCATGGACGACCTGGTTTTCCTGACCGGCAACGGCGGCGGTGTCGTCCACGAATTGGCCACCGGCGACGAGCGGTGGCGGATCGCGCTGCCCGGCATGTCCGAACCCTGGATGTCTCCGGTGGACGACACCACCTCCGTCATCTCCACCAACAAGCAGACCGTCGCGGTCGACAAGGCCACCGGCAAGCGGCTGTGGGAGGCGCCGGGCCTCGGCGTGGTCGAGCACGTCGACGGGGTGCCGCGCGTGGTCGTGCGCAAGTCTGTGTCGTCCCGCGAGCAGGAGATGATCGTCTACGACCCCCGCACCGGCACCCCGGTCGTCCCCGCGACGACCGTGCCGACGGCGGATCGCGCCGTGACCGCGAGCGGCCTGATGTACCTGCGCGACTTCATGGACGTTACCGCAGTACGGGTGCAGGACCTCAAGGTGCAGTGGTCGATCAGCGACCGCGACCTGACCATGGCGTACCTGCACCCCATCGACAACGGCTTCGTCGCGTACGTCAACGACGACAAGGGCGCCAGAATCGTTGGCTACCTTGGCTGAACCGGGCTCCCGGCGGCGGTGGCGTCGCTAGGGTGGGTCGGTGCGCGGACGAATCTGGTTCCAGGACAACCCATGGCCCGAAGGCCACGCCATAGCGACCTTCGAGTGGACGGCGGGCCTGGACGACAACGGCCACCTGTGGTTCGACCCGGTCCTCATCACCGAGGACTACGACGCGGAGCGGATGCCGGAGGAACCACCGGACCGCACCAGGGAATGGGACTCGCCCGAGCTGTGGACCAACTACGAGGGCTGCCTGATCGAACCCCTGGACCAGCACGCTTTCCTCGCCGCCACCCCCGGCTCGCCGTTCAGCTTCACCGCCACCGAACCCCGAACCCTGACCCTCGACCCCCTCCCCGAACCCCCCGACGCCCGCCACGCCTTCCAGTTCCACCTCCTCGGCCACGACACCTGCGCCGACCACACCTTTGTCATCACCCGCCAACCCGACGGCCACCACCGAATCGACTGGACCGCCCGCATAGCCCTGACCTACGCGGGCGAGACCGAGTACCTCCACGCCTTCCGAGCCGAACTCCACGACTGCGTCCCCACCCACATCACCTACCCCGCCGAGATGACCCCGGACCAAGCCCACCACCACCTGACCGACCTCATCGACATCCACCACCACCTCACCCCAGCCAGAGCAGACGGCCGACCCGTCCTCCGCTACACCGGCCCGTAGACCGCACACCCCGAGCACCGGTCACCCTGACGGTGGACTTTCGGTGGATGGTGGGGGCTACCGCAGTAGCGTGGCGCACGGACCACTGTGGATGCACCCGGTACTGGAGGTTGTCTGGTGCTGTTCGCGAGGAAGGCAGTCGGCGTCGTGGCGCTCGTCTGCGTGCTGGTGACAGGGTCAGCGGTCGAGGCGAGCGCCGAGGCCGCGGACGAGCGCTACGAGTGCTTTCAGAAGATCGAGGTCTACAACAGCGCGTCGTTCTTCATGTTCTTCGAAGGCCGGTACGGGCAGACGACCCACGCGGGGACCACCAAGTCCAGCGGCGCGTACCTGTTCGGGTCGCACACCACCGACTTCGCCAAGTACAAGGTGGGCAAGGGGCACAAGATCTGGCCCAGGGTGCAGGCACTGGCCGGGCTGCGCAAGAGCGGTCCGAAGGTGCGCTACTGCAAGAACGGCAAGACCGCGCACTACACGGTCACCGGCACGACACTGGCCTTCGTGGTGCTGCTCGACTGAGGACCCGACCGAGCCCGGATGGGCCGGGTCTCGCACCCGGCCCACGATCGGGTCAGTCGAGGGGGACGCAGACGTAGCCGTAGTCGGCCCAGTAGGTGGGGGTGATCTTGTGCCAGGCGATGCCGCAGACCGAGGGGGTGGTGTTGCTGCCCCAGTTCTGGTTGAGGGTGACGGTGAAGCCGACGGCGGCGGGGGCGTCCTGGTTGGTGCTGTTGAAGGTGGGGCCGTACAGCTGGAAGTGGCCGTAGAACGGGGAGCAGTTGTTGCCCACGGTCGCCGAGTTCACGTACCAGCTGACCGGGCCCGTGCGGGTGTAGTCGACCGACACCTTCACGCAGCGGTTCGTCCGCTCGGTGGTGGTGGCGCTCGCGTTCGGCGCGCCGATGACCGAGATCGCCGCCACGGACAACACGGCGCACGCGCTCGCCGCGATCTTTCGCATAATGGACACGATTCCACGCCTTTCGATGCGGGGCGGCCGGGCGTCGAACGCCCAACCGGAATCCCCAACCCGCCTCGCGCCGAATTCGGCGCCCCGATGAGCGTATCCCCGCGGTCGGGGAGCGTCTCTACTCTTTCCGGGCGCACTTGATCTACTCAAGGAAGTACGACCACTCGCGCCGGTCAGATTCTGCGCGTTGGTGACCGCGAGGAGTTATCTCCACCGTCAACAGTGTTTGCCGCTGGTCAAACATCACTCGCGCGTCGAGACAACCGTGCCGATGTGTCGGCCGCGTATCGGGAATCGTATACGGGCCCGCAACGCCGTTCCGCCTTGACTGGGCGCATGAGCTACAGCGACCCAGCACGAACGGCAGGCCGGTCGCCGGTATCGCCGAAGCTGGGAATCACGGTCTACGGCTGTGCGCAGGACGAGGCCGCCCTGTTCCGCGCGGTGGCGCCCCGCCTGGGTGTCGAGCCGACCATCACCGAGGCGGCGGTGTCCGGGGCGTCCGTCGAACTGGCAATCGGAAACCGGTGCGTCAGCGTCGACCACAAGACCCGAATCCCCAATCCCGTCATTCTCGCCCTCAGCCGGGCAGGCGTGGTGTATGTGTCCACGCGCAGCATCGGGTACGACCACATCGACGTGGAGTACGCCGCGAGCGTCGGAATCACGGTGGAGAACGTCACCTATTCACCGGACGGAGTGGCCGACTACACGGTGATGCTGATGCTCATGGCGGTGCGAAACGCGCGGGCCACCGTCAGGCGCGTGGACGTCCACGACTACCGGCTGACCGGCGCGCGAGGAAAAGAACTCCGCGACCTGACCATCGGCGTGGTCGGCACCGGGCGCATCGGCTCGGCGGTCGCGGACAGGTTGCGCGGCTTCGGCTGCCGCATAGTCGCCCACGACCGATTCCCCACGGCCGACCGTGTGCCGCTCGACGAACTGCTGCGGCTGAGCGACGTCGTCACACTCCACACCCCGCTCAACGCGGACACCCACCACCTCATGGATCAGTGCCGTATCGCGCGGATGAAGCAGGGCGCGGTCCTCGTCAACACCGGCCGCGGGTCGCTTGTGGACACAGAGGCCCTCGTCGCGGCGCTGGAGAGCGGGAAGTTGGGCGGCGCGGCCCTGGACGTCGTGGAAGGCGAGGAAGGGATCTTCTACGCCGACTGCCGAACCCGGCCGATCGGGAACAAGGCGCTCCTGCGGCTGCACGGGCTGCCGAACGTGCTGATCAGCCCGCACACCGCCTACTACACCGACCGCGCCCTGGGCGACATGGTCGAGAACAGCCTCCTCAACTGCGTGGACTTCGAAAGCGGGGAACAGCATGGCTAGGGTGAGAATCGGGATCATCTTCGGAGGCGCTTGCGAGGAGCACCCCGTCTCCGTCAAATCCGCGCGCGAGGTCGCCGCCAACCTCGACCCCGACCGGTACGAGCCGTTCTGGATCGGGATCACCGAGCAGGGCGCCTGGACACTCTGCGCGGGCCCCGAAACGGGGTGGGAGGACGACGGCCGTCCGGCGATGCTCTCCCCGGACCGCAACGTCCGCGGACTGCTTGTCCTCGACCAGGGCCGGTACGCGGAGATCGGCCTCGATGTCGTGTTGCCCGTCCTGCACGGCACACTCGGCGAGGACGGTGCGATCCAGGGTCTGCTGGAGCTCTCCGGCATCCCCTACGTCGGGTGTGACGTCCAGAGTTCCGCGCTGTGCATGGACAAGTCCCTCACCTACACCGTCGCCAGGAGCGCGGGAATCGCCACGCCGACCTTCTGGACCCTCGCGGCGAACGAGGAACCCGACCCCGCCCGGCTCCCCTATCCCGTGTTCGTCAAGCCCGCCCGCTCGGGGTCGTCCTTCGGCGTCACCAAGGTCTCCGGCGCGGACGGGGTGGCGGACGCGGTCGCGACCGCGCGGCTGTACGACTCGAAGGTGTTGATCGAGGAGGCTGTCGTCGGCAGCGAGGTCGGGTGCGCGATCCTGGGCAGCGACCTGGACCTGGTGGCGGGCGAGGTGGACCAGATCGCCCTCTCCCACGGCTTCTTCAAGATCCACCAGGAAGCGGACCCGGAGAGCGGCTCGGAGAACTCGACTATCACCGTTCCCGCGGACATCCCGGCCGAGGCGCGCGCACTCGTCCAAGCGACCGCGAAGACCGTGTACCGCGCACTGGGATGCCGTGGACTGTCGCGAGTGGACATGTTCCTGACCGGTGCCGCAACCGTGGTCCTCAACGAGGTCAACACCCTGCCCGGCCTGACGTCCTACAGCCGGTACCCGAGGATGATGGCCGCTGCGGGGTGGTCGCTTGCCGGGGTGATCGACCGGACCGTGGCGCTGGCGTTGACGGGCAAGGTCCAGTGAGGGACGGTTTCGCCTACGTGGACGACCTCGTCCCCGGCCTCCGCTGGGACGCCAAGTACGCCACCTGGGACAACTTCACCGGCAAACCCGTCGACGGCTACCTCGCCAACCGGATCGTCGGCACAGTGGCCCTGTGCGCGGCCCTGGAAAGCGCGCGGGACAGGGCCGCGTCCCTCGGCTTCGGCTTGCTGCTCTGGGACGGCTACCGCCCCCAACGCGCCGTGGACAACTTCCTGCTCTGGTCGACGCTGCCCGAGGACGGCCGGACCAAACCGCGCCACTACCCGAACATCGACCGCCCCGACATGTTCGAGAACGGCTACGTGGCAACCAGGTCCGCCCACACCCGGGGCAGCACCGTCGACCTGACCCTCTACCACCTGCCGACCGGCGAACTCGCCGCGATGGGCGGCCACCACGACCTGATGGACCCCATCTCCCACCACACCGCCCCCGACATCACCCACCTTGAGGCAACGAACCGCCACCACCTCCGCACCATCATGCACTCCGCAGGCTTCACCCCCTACGCCTTCGAGTGGTGGCACTACACCCTCACCGACGAACCCCACCCGAACACCTACTTCGACTTCCCCATCACGTGAAGACCCGTCGCGGAGGCAGGAGCAAATCGCTGGACAGCCGGGTCGAATCGCCGCTAGCGTGCGGATTCCTGTGTCGTGGTGAGGGGTGACCTGTGGCGGTCGTGTCGGCGGTACCAGTTGCCAACGTTCCTCCTGACGACAGGACCTGCCGAAGTGGACATTCCCCGTATCTTCACCATCCGTGAGAGCAGTCATCGCGTCCACAACCCGATAGACGCCACCAAGTTGGCCACGCTGGGTGGTGCGCTGGGCATCGAGCCGGGCGCCACCGCCCTGGACCTGGCCTGCGGGACCGGCGAGATGCTGTGCACCTGGGCCCGTGACCACGGTCTGATCGGCACCGGGGTCGACCTGAGCAGCGTGTTCATCGAGAGGGCACGGGCGCGGGCCACCGAACTGGGCGTCGACGTCGCCTTCCACCACGGGGACGCGTCGCAGCACGTTGCCCGGGAACGGGTCGACCTCGTCTCCTGCCTCGGCGCCACCTGGATCGGTGGTGGCCTCGAAGGCACCATCGCCCTGCTGGATCGCAGTCTCAAGCCAGGCGGGCTCATGGTGATCGGTGAGCCCTACTGGCTCAGCGAGCCACCGGACGAGGCTGTCGCCGCCTGCCACGTGACGCGCGAGGACGGGTTCGGATCGCTGCCGGAACTCCTCGAGCGCTACGACGACCTCGGCTACGACCTGGTCGAGATGGTCCTGGCGGACAAGGACAGCTGGGACCGCTACGCGGCGGCGCAGTGGCTGAACCTGCGCCGGTGGGCGGACGCCAACCCGGCGGACGAGATGGTGGCCGAGGTGCGTGCGGAGTTGCGCACGGCACCACGCGACCACGTGCGGTACCAGCGCGAGTACCTGGGCTGGGGCGCCTTCGCCCTGATGCAGCGGTGATGTCGGGTGGCGCGGGGTCCTGCCGGATCTCGCGCCACCCCACCGAAGAACTACCTGCCGGGATGTGGTTGTGCGGCAGGTAGGCGGACCGTGGCGCGGAGGCCCCCGGCAGCGCGGGGGGCGAGCGTGAGGGTTCCGTCGTGCGCGTGGGCGATGCTCTTGACAATGGCCAGGCCCAGCCCCACTCCTGCGTGGTCGGTGTGCAGGCGGCTGGTGGCGCGTTGGAAGGGTTCGGTGAGGGTCGTGACCAGGCGTGGGTTGAGGGGAGTGCCGGTGTTCTCGACCGTGAGGGTGACCGTGTCGGGGGAGGCGGTGGTGGTGACCCAGACGGTGCCGCGGGTTGGGATGTTGTGGACGATCGCGTTGTGCACCAGGTTCGTGGTCAGCTGCAGCAGGAGTGCGTGCGAGCCGTCGGCCAGGGCCACGTCACCGGAGGTCTCCAGGGTGACGGCGCGTTTCTCGGCCAGGGGCAGGAGGGTCTCGGTGGCTTCCTCCGCCGCCAGGGACAGGTCGACGGGTTCGCGGGCGAAGGAGCGCTGGTTGGCGCGGCTGAGCAGGAGCAGCGCCTCGGTGAGGTCGATGGCCCGGGAGTTCACGAAGTGCAGGCGCTCGACGAGTTCGCCGGTGTCGCGGTCCAGGTCGTTGCGGGCGACGTCGAGCAGCGCCTGCGTGATGGCCAGCGGGGTGCGCAGTTCGTGGGAGGCGTTGGCCGCGAACCGCTGCTGCTCGGCGTCGTGCGCCTCCAGTCGGGCGAGCATGGTGTCGAACGCGTCGGCGAGTTCGCGGAACTCGTCGCCGCGGCCCTCCAACTGGATCCGGTGCGACAGCGACCCGCCAGCGGCCAGCCGGGTGGCGTTCGTGATGCGGGTCAACGGCGCCAACATGCTGCCCGCCAGGACCCATCCGCCCGCCAGGCCGAACAGCAGCAGGAACGCCAGCATCAACGCCGCCTTGGGCACGAAGGCCCGCAGCAGGTCCGAGCGGTTGGGCACGATCATCGGACCCGGCCACCCCGGCGCGTCACGCGGCGCGGTGTAGATCACCTCGGGCACGTAGCGCAGCAGGAACACCCACACCACGGCCAGCAGCAGGACCCCGGCCAGCATGATGAACCCGGCGTAGCTGAGGGTGAGCTTGAGGCGGACGCTCAACCCCGGCGCCCTACCCACGATCCCCTTCACCGCGGCTGGACGCGGTGTCGACGTGGCTCGACGCCGTATCGATGCGGTAGCCCGCCCCCGCCACGGTCGCGATGATCCACGGTTCCCCGAGCCGTTTGCGCAGCGCCGAGACAGTGATGCGCACGGCGTTGGTGAACGGGTCCGCGTTCTCGTCCCACGCCCGCTCCAGGAGTTCCTCGGCGCTCAGCACACCCCCTTCAGCGGCGACCAAGACCTCCAGCACCGCGAACTGCTTGCGGGTCAACGCCACGTAGCGGCCGTCCCGGTACACCTCGCGGCGGAACGGGTCCACCCGCAGACCGGCGATCTCCCGTACCGGTGGCCGGTTGTGCGCGCGCCTGCGGTCGAGTGCCCTGAGCCGCAGCACCAACTCCCGCAGGGCGAACGGTTTGGTGAGGTAGTCGTCGGCGCCGAGTTCGAACCCGCTGGCCTTGTCGTCGAGCCGGTCGGCCGCGGTGAGCATCAGGATCGGCATGCCGCTGCCGGACGCGACGACGCTCTTGGCGATCTCGTCACCGGAGGGCCCGGGGATGTCGCGGTCGAGGACGATGATGTCGTAAGCGTTGACGCTCAACAGCTCCAGCGCGGTGTCGCCGTCACCGGCGATGTCGGCGGCGATCGCCTCCAGGCGTAGTCCGTCGCGGATGGCCTCCGCCAGGTAGAGCTCGTCCTCGACGACCAGCACACGCATGTCCCGATGCTACGAGCCCGCGCATATCGCCGTCATATCGAAAACACGAGTCATATCGACAGCACTGGACATATCGGAGCTAGATGCCCGTGTGCAGGAACGGCGCCCAGAGCAGCGGGTCCGCCGGGTGGCGCGATCGCACGCCCTCCACGGCGGCGTGCAGCGCACGGGCGGCCGCGGGCCTCGGCTCACCCGGCACGAGCCCGCCGTAGACGACATCGCTGACCTCTGCGGCGACGGCGTCGCGCACCGACCACAAGGTGGCCACGACCTGGCGGTACCCGACCACCTGCAGGGTCCCGGCCAGGTGCAGCGCCTCGTCGGCCAGGTCGATGGCACCGGTCGCCGTCTCGCACGCCGACAGGTACGCGAACGCGCCCGCGGTCCGCGTGCCCATCAGCTCGGCGACGGTCAACCGGCGGTCCCACAGTTCGACCCCGCTCGCCACCGCGTCGTGTTCGTCCTGCTGGGCGTGGCAGGCCAGGTGGACCCAGCTGTGCTCGAGGAGCGCCCGGCGCACGGCGTCGGTGGTCGCCGCGGCCTCGGACAGCGTCGTGGCGGACGGGAGCCGGGCGCCCAACAGGGCCAGTTCCGCCGGTACCGCGGGCAGGGGCGAGCGACCGGGAGCGGCGCCGACGCCGACGAGCAGGCAGTCACCGGAAGCGGGCTCCAGTCCGGTCAGCGCGGCCAGGGTCGGCGTGTACGAGCTGACGACCCGGCCCGCCACGGTCTGCGCGAGGTCCGTCGGCTGGGTGTTGGTCCGTGAGTGCCTGCCCGCCGCGTGCAGGGGGAGCGCGGTCAGCGGCCCGGTCGGACACCACCAGATCCGGGGCGGCTCACCCTCGGGGACCCCGCGGTGGCCGAGGTCCGCCAGCACCGGCTCGGCGATCTCCGTCCACAACCACTCCAGCACGTCCAGCAGCTCGCGGCGCTCGGTCTCCCGTTCCAACGCCGTCCGCCGCCGGTCGGACACGAGCACGCGCAGCCGCCGGGCCCGCGCGGCCACCTCGACCGCGGTGACAGCCAGCGGCAGCACCCGAACCGCGGGCCCCGGCGTCACGATCAGCGCGGCGCAGCCGAACCGGCTGACGTTGATCACCACCACCGGACCGGGAACCCCCAGGTCGAGGTCGTCGAACACCGCGGGCGCCAGGAAGCCCTCGAACTCCGGCATGGCGCGCGCCTGGGCCAGCAGGTCCGCCCAGGCGTCCAGCAACCGCAGCCGCATGCCGGGGCGCGGGACCTCGCCGATCGGGTCGTCCAGCCTGCCACGCAGCCGGTCGAGCCCCTCGGCGATCGTCGGGGCGCTCTCGGCCAACCGGGTCAGGTTGGCGCGCAGGTGCAGCAGCTGTCCCCACAGCAGCGCGCGGCCCCGTTCGAGCACCTCGATCGCGCGCTCCGCGGACCCCGCCGCCACCTCCAGCGCCGCCGCGTCGCACGCCACCCCGGGCCGGGTCATGATCTGGGCCTGCTGGTGGTCTCGATCCCGCCCCCGCCAGGCGAGCCGGGCGAGCATGTCCACCGCGATCCGGTGGGCGGCGACCTTCGCCGCCAGGTCGGTGGCGGTGTCGGCCCACCACAGCGCCGCGTTGAGCCGCACGTCCGGTGGGGCGATGTCCTGGGTCGCGGCCTCCGCCAGCAGATCGGCGTCACCGGTGCGCGAGCCCAGGTTGAACGCGATGCCCGCGCGGCGGGGGTCGTCCGGTGCCACCAGCCGCAGGCCCTCGCGCTGTGGAGTGCGGCCGACGACCAATGATGGTCATCTAGGAAACCGCAGGGCACCGACGAGGCCCAGGTGCGCCAACGCCACAGTGAACGTTGGTTGCCCCTATTCATCACTCACTTCGCCTTTTCCCGCAACTGACGATTCGCTGTTGATGTCAAAAGCGCATCAGCATCTGACCAAGGGCTCCAATGCTTGACAGCCCCCGGCCTCGGTGGCGCGACCTTGATGCTGCATCATCTAGCTGTGACCACGCTAAAGCTTGTCGAACTCGGGTATGCGGGCGATGTCGATCTGCCTTTGGTTTGCAGGATCATCAACCGGGCCCAGAAGTCACTTAAGGCAAAGGTTGGTACAAGTGTCGCGACAATCGGTGAACCAGACATCAGCGGGATTGCCTACACCCGCGCGAGCATCTTCTCGCTTCTCCCCGACAGGGTGGAGTCTGAGATCCTCATCGGCGTTACGCACGCTCCACTAAGCGGCAATCTATTCAGTATGACTACCCCTGTGGGGGAGATTGTGCCGAGTCTTCACGGCAGCTATGAGCTGTGTGAATTGTCCGGACGGACTCTGGAAGAGTACATTGCACAGTCCGCTCTGTCGGAGTTTCTTCAGATAAGATTCTGTCAAAGTTCCGAGGGGCACACGTGGGCCGACCTGGTCCACGATGAAGTGCGTGGGTGTCTGTTCGATTTCGTTCCGCACAAGCCAGACAAGGTTCATAAACTTCGTCGGGGCTGGTTGGATCCTCAATGTAGGGCGAAACTGATCAATGCCGGCGTTGCGGATGATGAAGTCCCTGCCGCGGAAGCGGTAATTCGCGCTATTCAGAGGCCAACTTTGGTTGGATCGTTTCTGGATGGAATCAAGCGGCCAGGCTTTGGTATTTTGCTGGGCGGATTGGCGGGTGGTGGTCTAGTAAACCTGGTTACCACGGCGATCACAAACGCTTTCAGCGCGACAATCCTCGTTTCGCTTGGTGTGATCGCAGTGGCAAGTGTTGCGCTAGTACTTGGCAACTGGATTCAAGCAATGCGTGCTGCTCGGGCGCGAATCAGGAGATGATCCCAAGAAGCGATCCGGTAAACCTGGATGCGCTTTCATGTTTCGACCTCGTTTGTCACGCCCACCCCGAGCGTCGACGAGGCAGCGGGCAGGACCAACGCGGCTCCCGCGTCAGTCCTGCCCGCTGCCTCTGTCAGGGATCTGGTTGCCCTAGTCCTCCGCGGTCACCTGGTTGCCGTGTAGGTGTTCAGCACGGCGTTTACCGCGTCGGTCACGGGTAGCTCCTCCTCGAGTGGGGCCCAGGTGAACTCGTCGTGCTCGGTCAGGACGACCGGCTCGGTGGTCTCCACCTCCACCACGAAGGTGAACTGCCTGCTGAGCTTGCCGCTGCCGGAGGTGTAGTCGAAGTAGCCGAGGTAGGCGCCGATGGCCGACACGACCAAACCGGCCTCCTCGGTCACCTCGCGCGCCAAGCCAACTTCGAGCGCCTCGCCCGGCTCGACCTTGCCGCTGGGCAGCTCGTGGATGCCGCCCATGAAGTCGTCGCCCGGCCGCTTCAGCAGCAGGACCCGCTCCTCGTGGATGATCACCGCCCCGACCACGAGCTGCTGCACGCCGTCGGCTTCGGCGGTGCTCACCAGGTCGATGAGCAGCTGGGTGTCGATCACGCGTTAGATCCCCTTCAGTTCGCGGTGGTGGGTGACCACCTTGATGAACCCGTCGATGTAGGCGCGCACCATGGGGAGATCTTCCTCCCGGTGCCAGACCGGCAGTTTCATGGTTCGCTCGTGCAGCTGCTCGGCGACGGGGAAGTCGCCGGGTCGGTAAGCCAGCTGCGCCAGTAGCGGGTCGTGCGGGAACAGTGCCCGAGCGTCCTGGAACAGAGGCAGCTGGTTCAGCGGTCTGGTTGAGCCAGGCCGGTCGACCTCGACCAGTCCCTCGGCGTGGAGTGCCTGGTAGAAGACGTCGATTGGCACGTCGTCCAGTTCGCTGGGTGAGTAGAACAGCGGCAGGCCGTACCAGCTGGCCCGTGCCCCGTCGGGCAGCTGCGGCACCTGGACACCGGGCAGCTCTCCGAGAGCCTCGCACAGCATCTGGGCGATCTTCGCCCGGCCGTCGAGGTAGTCGTCGAGCAGCGCCAGCTGGTCGAGCGCAAGGCTCGCAGCCAGCGGGTGGACGCGTAGCTTGAGCCCCATGCCGGTGACCGCGAAGCGCGCCAGGGGGTGGTCAGGAGGGATCTCGCTACGACACCGCTTGTTGTAGTGGCCGTGCAGCAGCGCCCGGTAGTAGACCTCGTCGTCGTCGGTCAGCAGGAAGCCGCCCTCGCCAGCCGACAGTGTCTTCGGCCCGTTCATCGAGAACCCGCTCGCCCTGCCCGCAGTGCCGACCAAGTGCCCGTCCCGGGCCGACCCGTGGGCGTGGGCACCATCCTCGAGCAGCATCAGGCCATGGTCATCGGCCAGCTTGCGTAGGGCCACCAGGTCGTCCGGCAGACCCCACAGGTGGGCGGCCACGATCGCCCGGGTTTTCGGTGTGATCCGGGCCTCGACGTCCTCGACCGACAACCCGCCGTCCTCGCCGCAGTCCGCGAGCACCGGGAGCGCGCCGAGCTGCAACAGTGGCGTGACCGTAGCCGGGAAGGTGTAGGCCGGAACGATCACCTCGTCGCCGGGGCCGATCTCGGTCGCCACGTACATGGAGTGCAGCGCGGCCGTGCCCGAGCTGGTCAGGACGGCGTGACGCACGCCGAAGTAGTCCTGGAGGCCCGCCTCCAGCTCAGTGATCACGCCCGAGCGGTCGGGGATGGAGACGGCGTTCAGCAGTTGCGTCCCCACCGCGGTGATCGTGGTGGTCGTGATCGGCGGCCACGAGAAGTGCGGTCGGCTGTCGGGCGCGAGGACGGGCGTGCCGCCACGGAAGGCCAGGACCCTCACAGCAGCTCCTTGGGAGAGATGGGCAGGTGGGTGCGGGCCGACTCGTAGCAGGCATGGATGAAAGCGTGGTGCGCCAAGTTGTCGCGGGGACTGCTGATGTTCGGCCTGAGGCCCTCGATGACCCGGGCGAAGTAGTTCACCTGCGAGGCCGCCGCCGCGGGCCAGGACTGCTCACGCACCAGCGACTCGACCACCTGGCCGTCATTGGTCAGGCGCTGCAACCGTCCGCGCTCCAGGTGGACGATGCCGTGGGTGCCCACCAGGCGGATCTCCTCGGTCTTGGGCCCGATGAACCGCGACAGCAGCAGCGAGCCGTAGAGGCCGCTGTCGTAGCTGAAGTGGATCAGCGCGGTGTCCTCGGCGTCGTAGTCCCGATCCGGGCGTGCCGCGACCGACGACTCCGCCTGTACGCGGTCAGGCAAGCCGAAGTACCAGAGGATCATGTCGACGATGTGGTAGCCCATGTCGATCACACAGCCGCCACCAGCTTCACCGGCCAGCCCCCGCCAGCCCTCGGAGGGATCCGGGATGTGCAGCGTGTAGGCCGCGTCGACCACGAACGGCGTGCCGATCTGGTCGGCCAACTGCTGGAAGCTGGTGTAGATCGGATTGAATCGCCGCTGGAGCGTCACCATCAGGTGGACACCGGCGCGCTCGCAGACGCCGAGCAGTTCGTGGGCCTCTTCCAAGGTGGTGGCGAACGGCTTCTCCTTCAGGATGTGGATGCCCCGTTCGGCCGCGGCCACGATGACGCTGTGGCCTGCATGGTGCGGCACGCACACCACCACGAAGTCCAGCGGCACGGTGTCGAACATGGTGACCGCGTCATCGAAGCCCGGCACACCCAGCTCTGCCGTCTGGACAGCCAGCGTGGTCGGGTCGTCGTCGCAGATGGCCACGAGCTCCGCCGCGTCCGAGGCAAGCAGCCCCGGGATGTGGTCTTCGCGGCCCTGCTTGCCAAGCCCGACCACAGCGGCGCGGAGTTTGCCCTCCCGTTTGGTACTGGCGCGTTGTCGAGCACGAGGGAGTGTCAGTAGTTCAGCCATGGCCTTTGATTCCTCCTGGTTGTAGCGGACGACGAAACGCGGCCGCGCCAATGCGGCCTGCGGGGTCAGTGGGTAGGGACAGCTACGAACCCGTTGCAGCGTCAGCGGAATCTCCGAGCGGAACGACGCACCACACCACTCGCTGGCGTGCCGCGGTCATCACGACATCTCCGCTAAGCTGCCAGCGTCGTAGCCGAACGTCCACAAGCGCTTGAACGGGGCCGGGAAGAACACCACGTGCTCAGTGCCGATCTCATAGCGGAAGCTGCGTTCGATGCCCATCTGCCAGATCGAGGGCTTGTCCGCCTGCCAACCCGTCGGCGTCGAGATCGACGCATCAACGCGGTGGTCAGCCGCAGGTCGGTGGTGGTCGATAGCGATGTGCGGGCACGACCTCAGCGCAGCGTCGGCATAGGGCTCGTGCATTGGCGGGTCGCTGTAGGTGCGTGCTGCTGCCGACCTTGGGCCGCCAAGAAAACGATCCAGTAGCCGAACAGGTAGCCGCTCATCCCGTGGTCGTCCGGCCAGCGATGCCGGGAGGTCGGGGTAGGCCATCGCCCCTCCTGGAGGCCGTTGTCGCCCGGGTGTGCCGGGCCGTACTCTTGCCAGCGAACCGGGCGTAAACCCCCTGGTACAGGGCGGTTTGAGGGGCGTAATCCGGGCAGAAACCGGGCACCGACAGGCACTACCGGGGGAAATGGGGCGGCATGGCGAAGCGACCGCAGTTGGCGCAGCGACGCAAGGCACTCGGTTTCACCCAGGACGGCCTGGCTGAGCGGCTCGGCGTCGATGCCACAACCGTCCGGCGGTGGGAGCGTGGCACCGCGACTCCACAGCCCTGGCTCCAGCCAGCCCTAGCTCGAGCACTTCAGGTGTCACCGGCTCAGCTAGCAGAGTTGCTCAACCCCAGCGAGAACGGGATTCCGGCCAGCAGCGTGAACGAGCCCACGCTGCTGCAGCGTCCGGACGGACGTAGCGTGATGGCGGAAGACACTGACGCGACGCTCGTGCGTGGCGTTCGCGTGCTTCGCCCGGCTGTCTCCCTCCGTGATTGGGAAACCATGAGCCCGCTGTCTCGTCGCTCGCTCCTGAAACAGGGCTTGCTGACCGCCGTATTCCCGGCACTCGGCCTCGAAGACCTGGAACGGGTAGCTGGAGCACTGGTAGATGCTGGTCGGTACCTCGACGGTTCTGTCGTTACCGCGCTCCGCCACCAGCTGGCCGCCGTGAAAGCTGATGACGGCACCTTGGGGCCCGGCGCAACGCGGCCGATCGTGTTGGAGCTACTCGGGGTGGTCGAGCAGCACGCCCGCCAGGTCGCGTCCGACGTGCGCGTTGAGCTCCTCACGCTCGGGATCGACTGCGCGGAGTTCGCTGGCTGGCTGTACCGCGACGCCCGCGACCTTCCCCGCGCGTTGTACTGGCACGACCGCGCCGTCGAGTGGGCTCAGGAAGTGGGCAACCTGCCAGCTCAGGGGTACGTGCTCCTCAAGAAGGCCCAACTGGCCTACGACCAGCGCGAACCAGCGCGCATGCTTGGCTTGGCGCAGGCCACGCTGACCGGCCCGTGGCAGGTGCCCTATCGAGTCCAGGCCGAAGCTGTTCAACAACGAGCCCGCGCTGAGGCCATGCTCGGCGCCCCCGTGGCCGCGGTCGAGCGCCAGCTCAACGAGGCGCGCCAGCTGCTTGAGCGAACCGATGCCCGCGATGACTCCAGCCTCGGTGCGCACTACGGCCCAGCGCTCCTCGACATGCAGACCGCCGTCTGCTTCGCCGAAGCCGGGGTCCCGCGCCGAGCACTCGCCATCTACGAGCAGGCGCTGCGGGCGCACACCTTCTCAAGCCGGGACTACGGCTTCTTCCTCTCGTGGCAGGCATCGTCGATGGCACTAGCTGGTGAGCCCGACCAAGCAGCAGCGACCGGTCTGGAAGCTGCTGCCCGCGCCGACACGGCCAGTTCCCGGCGGACGCAACAGGAGCTAGTGCGCGTGCTCGACGTGTTGAAGCCGTGGCAGCACCGCTCCGCAGTGCAGGAGCTGCGCCATGCGGTGACTATCTAGGCCGCCATACCGTTCAGCCACTGAGCGATCGCCTCGATGACCTCGGCTTGCCAGGTCTGCGTCTGCGGGTCGGCGTACTCGGGGTCGTCATGGACGGCCACGCCGTGCTGGGCACCTTCCAGTTCGATGAACCGGTGGTCGCAGGTCAGCTGCTGGACAGCCTGCCGTGACGACTCCACCGAGATGAACGTGTCCTCGCTGCCGTGCACGATGAGCGTCGGGGCCGTGATCTCGCCGAGCACCACCCGCGGCTGGAGCCAGAACACCTCGTTGAGCATCGGGCGGCCGAGCCTGAACGACGGGCCGTGGCCGACATACCCCTGCTCGCGCAGTTGCTCCGCGCCACGGTCGTTGAGGTAGTCCGCCTCCCACGCCTTCTTCTCGTCCACGAAGCGCTGCTTGTAGTCGATCAGCGGGTTGATCAGTACCAAGCGGGCAACGTCGTCCGGCCGCTTGGCCGCGTAGTACAGCGCGGCGCCACCCGAGAAACTGGCCGCCAGCACTGACACCGAGGTAACCCCCGTCTGCTCGATCAGCGCGTCCCGACCAGCCCGGATGGTGTTCAGCACCACCGAGAGGGTCAGGTCTTCCTGCCGACCCTCACTCTCACCGTGACCGGGGAGGTCGTAGCGCAGCGACGCCACACCCGCCTCAGCCAAGCCTGCGGCGATCCGCGTGAAGAAGCCACCCTCCTCCCGCGTGACGCCAGCGCCGTGAACGAGCAGAGCCGCGTGCTGGGCGGGGCCGTCTGGCTGGTCGACGGTGGCGCTGAGCTTGAGGCCGTCCAGGGTGCGAACCGTGGTGGCAGAGCTGGTGGGCATGGCCTTGAGACTCCCGGGTTCGGGCGCAGGGACAGCAACAGAGACCATCCTCGCATCGCGATCGACGGGTGTGTGTGGACGGGACGTCTGTCGCTGGTGCTCTCCTGCGGTGGCAGTGCGTTGAGGCTGGCGCGTGACGCAAGTTGATGAGCCTGAGCCGCAGAGCGTAGGGATGGTGCGGGTGAGCAGTAGAAGCTGGCACCTAGGTGAGCCAGATAGATCCCATCCGGCCAAGCAGGAGTTTCAGGGAGCTGTCGAGCGCTTCCGTCACATGCAACAGCTCCACCACATCCAGCCGCCGCTCGTACTTGAGCCCCAGGTCGGCGTCGATCATCTCGCGGGTCCTGCGGAACTCACCGAGGAAGTGGTTGCCCGCGTCCACGAACCGAGCCGTGCCACCGACAGCGCGATCGACGACTACGGCGCCCTCGTCATGAGCACCATCCGCCTCGCGCTGGCCCCGGACGACGAACCGCTGGTCAGCACCTCCATCTGCCAGGCGAGGGTGCCCGCGGTCCGCCACCGCTGGTCGTCGGGCATCGCGCGTCCCCGGTCGTCGAGGAACGGCACGCGCTGCTTGACGGCCGCTCGCGAAGTGACCTGGACGAGGTGCTCGACGGCCGTGGACTCGGTCGCCAGCAGGACGACCCCGGCGGCCCGCGAGTACCACTCGACGCGGCTGAGCAGTTCCCGCGCCGCCTCCGGCACACCGACGTGGTGGGCCTGGTACACGAACTCCCTGCGCCACCAGTAGGCGAGCGCGAGTCCCGGCGAGCCCCGGTCGCGGGCGGAGTGGATGAGCTCGGTCAACTGCCTCAGCGCCGCCGGGGTGGCCAGGACGGGGTTCGCCTCGTACAGGGCGACCAGGTCCGCCGCGGTCCCGGCCTCGACCAGCGCGGTCATGACGTCCTTGGCCGCGGCGCGCCGCCGGAACACCCCCATGACTCGGTGATCATGGCGGACCCGGCTGTGCCAGGCTAGAGCCGAACGCGGCGGATCTGTCCCGGGGAGGGTGGGCGGTTGGACGGCGAGGTCGACTTCGAGGACACAGCGGACTTCGAGTGGACAGTCCGGGCATTCGAGGCACTGGAGGGCGGTCGCCTGCACGGCAAGGTGTTCACCGCCGATGGCGTGGTGTCCACCCACGTGTGGGGCCGGTGCCCGCGCTGCGCCCACCCGCTCGACGACCGGCAGGTCCACACCGCCGTGATCACCGGTCCGAGCCGCGAGGCCGACGCGCAGGACGAGCCGCCCGCGCTCGCCGTGGACATCGCCTGCCAGTGCGGCCATCCCCACCCACAGGCCCCGGACGGTGTCGCGGGTTGCGGTGTCAGCTTCCGCGTCGAGTTGGTGCTCGGATGAGCGGGTTCCGCCGCCCCGCCGCGCCACCGGAGCCGGTGAGCCGGGCGGAGCACGCCGCCTTCGCCGCCCTGGTCGCCGAGTCGCTACCCGCCGTCCGGGCGAGCGCGGCCGCGTGGCGCACCGGCCTGACCGCCCTGGTCACCCTCATCACCGCCGCCGTCGTGCTGCAGGGCAGGCGCGCCACCGCCGACCTCACCCCGTGGTGGCTGCTCGCGGTCACCGTCCTCATCGGCGGCGGCCTGGCCTGCTGCGCGGCGGGCCTGTGGCGGGTGCTCGCCGCCGAGGCGGGCTCCCGCACCACCACCCTCACCCTCGCCGACATCCACACCCGCCACGGTTCGGTCGCCGCCTACCAGGCCGCCCTGGCGGTCAAGGCGGGCAAGCAGTTGCGTCAGGCCCGCGGTCTCGTGGCCGTCGCCCTGTGCCTGCTGTTCGCGGGCACCGCGGCGACGTGGTGGGCACCACCCGCCCCCAAGCTGCTCAAGGTCACCCACGGCGGCACCACGACCTGCGGCCCGCTCCAGTCCGCGGACGGTGGGCGGGTCCGCATCACCCTGCCGGGCACCAATGCCTTCTCCGACATCAGGTTCACCGACGTCACCGGCATCGCCGTCGTGCCGTCCTGCTGACCGCGACGCTCCGCCGTGGACAGTCGTGCCGGGCGCGGAGAACCTCCGACGAACAGCGGATGAAAGCGGGTTCGCGTTCGTGACGCCCGGGCCCCGCGCGCTCTAGCGTCCGGGACATGATCGGTGTGCGTCGGATCGCGCTGGCCAGCGCGATGGGTGTGGTGTCCCTGCTCGTGGCGGTCGGACCGGCCGGGGCGGTGGGCAACGGGGTGGATCCGGGAACGACGGTGATCCGCGAGCCGGTGAGCGGACGGGCGGTCGACGACTGGAAGCTCGCCGGGCGCGCGAGCGCGTCCGGGGTGCAGGTGGCGCCGCAGTGGGTGCTGACGACCAGGCACGCGCCGGGGTCGGTCGGCGGGTCGTTCACCAACGCCTACGGGACCGCGAGGATCGACTCGGTGACCTCGTGCCCGGGGTCGAACTGCGACCTCAGCCTGTCCCACCTCGCGGTGGCGCTGCCCGCGCCCGCGTTCGTCGACCTGGTGGACAACGGGATCCCGCGGGTGGACAACACCCTCGCGGGCTCGGCACTCGCGGTCGGCATGGGCGGCGGCAAGCTCACGGCGGGCTGGACGTCGCCGACCGGCGGGCTGATGCTGTCCACTTTGGTCAACCCGCCGACGGCGATCCCGGGTGACAGCGGCGGTCCGGTGTTCTACCACCGGCCCGGTGACATCAACGGGCACCTGTTCGGTCTGATGACCTACGCCTCGACCGGCGTGATCAGTGGGGTGCCGCAGTTCACCGCGGAGGCCAAGACCTTCATCAGCGGTGTCGTGGGGACCGCGGTCCGGTGGACGACCTTCGAGCAGCTCGGCCCGCGGCCGCAACTGCCCGCCGCGATCACCGACTTCACCGCGTCCGCGACGCAGAACTCGATCCGGATGGACTGGAAGCCGGTGCCCGCGGTGACGGCGTACACCGCGGTGCTGATCAACCCGGACAACCCGGCCGACCGCGAACTGGTGCGCACCAACGCCACCACGGCCACTTTCGCCGTGCCCGCGGGCGTGCGGTGGGGCGCGTTCGTGCTCCCGGAGACCGCGAACGGACAGGCCCTGGTGCCCGCCGGGATGGACACCATGGGGTCGACGATCACCTACCGCTACTTCCGGTACGTCGCCGCGGGTCCACCGCCCACGCCGGTCCGCAACGTCACCGTCGAGTCGACCTCGACCGGGTTCACGGTCGTCTGGGAGAGAGGTCCCGAGGCTCTGCCGGAGGTGAACGACACCGAGGTCCGCGTGTGCGTGCCCAGTGACATCCTTTGTGGACGCCCCATCCTCCGGGTGAACTCCGAGCAGCCCGGGGTGGACATCACCGTTCCCGGTGTGGCCTACGGCGACCGGTTCATCCTGGCGTTGACCGACCACAACCCGTCCGGGACGGCGGCTCAGGCCGTTGTGCCGGTCACCCACCTGCCGCTGCTGCCGCCGACCGCGGCCCGCTCGCTGTCCGCCCACGTGACCGACACGAAGATCACCTTCGGCTACGACTCGCGCGGCGACGACCCGGTCACCATGGTCCCGCTCGGCCGCTACCGCCAGCACGCCCCTGCCGACGTCTACCTCGTGTCGTTCATCGACCTGCAGGGCCGCAAGCGCACCCTCCCCGTGGTCAACCCCGCGACCCAGCCCACCTTCGATGTGAACCCCGTCACCTCCCGGCTCACCCCCGGCCGGTACGACTTCACCCTGACCCCGCACAGCTGGACCTGGGGCGACGGCAAGCCGATCACCCTCTCGGTCCAGATCGGCACCCCCGGCGACTACTCCGTCGCGGCCAAGGTCCCCCCGGCGCCCGTGTTCACCGGCGCCAACCCGATCACCTGGACCCAGCCCGCGCCCACCGCGAACCAGTCCGGTGTGGACACCTACCTGCTGGTCGAACTGGTCAGCGGCCAGGTCTACGAACTCGGCCCCGACGTCCGCGACTTCGACCCGTTCTCGGCTCACCTGCAGCGGGACCAGCAGTGGCGGGTCATCGCGGCGAACTACGAGTACGGCCAGTCCCTCCCGACGACCGCCGCCCCCATCGAGGTACTCGGCGACTGACCGCCCGCGACGCGACCACCGCCCGGCAGGTGCCCGGGCGGTGGTCGCGTTCCCGCTAGCCGAGGTGGTCGACCAGGGTCTTGGCGATCACCGGGGCGCTGGCCGGGTTCTGGCCGGTGATCAGCGGGCCGTCCTGCACGACGTTGGGCTGCCAGTTGGCCGCCGACCTGGTGAAGTTCGCGCCGCGCATGGTGAGGTCGTCCTCCAGCGAGAACAGCAGGTGGCGGGACAGGTCGAGTTCGTCGTCCTCGGTGTTGGAGAACCCGGTGACGGCGCGACCGGCCACGTACGGGTCGCCGTCGGGGGACCTCACGTCGCGCAGGATGCCAGGGGCGTGGCAGACCATGGCGACCGGGGTGTCGGCGGCGAGGGCCTGCTCGACCATCCGGATCACCCGCGAGTCGACGGCCAGGTCCCACAGCAGGCCGTAGCCGCCGGGGAAGAACAGCGCGTCGAAGTCGCGGTGGTCCACTGTGGCCAGCGCGGCGGTCTCGCGGATGGCCAGCATCCCGGCCGGGTCCTGGGCGAACCGCTCGGTGTTCGCGGTCGTGAAGGGGGCCTGCTGGCTGAGGTGGTCGATGGGTGCCTCCCCGCCGAGCGGTGAGGCGAAGACGACCTGGTAGCCGGCCTCGGTGAACACGTAGTACGGGGTGGCGACCTCTTCGAACCAGGTGCCGGTCTTCTTGCCGCTCACGCCGAGGTCGGCGTGGGAGGACATGGTGACGAGGATCCGCCGCGGTCGGGACATCGTGTGCTCCTTCGGTGCTCTACCTACTAGTAGATAGGGAGAGCCTGTCGGTCGGGACGCGGGGCCGTCAAGGGGGTGAGAGAGTGCTCACGCCTACCTATCAACAGGTAGGCTTTCCGGTATGGACCGAGTCGACACCCGAGGCGCCCTGCTCGACCACGCGACGCGGCTGGTCCGCACCCGGGGCTACTCCGCGTTCAGCTACGCCGACCTCGCGGCCGCGGTCGGGATCCGCAAGGCCAGCGTCCACCACCACTTCGCCACCAAGGAAGAACTCGGCGTCCGGCTCGTGGCCCGCTACACCGAGCGGTTCCAGGCCCGACTGGCCGACATCGACCAGCAGGCCGCAGGCCCGGTCGACGCCCTTGAGCGCTACGCCGTGCTGTACCGCGAGGGCCTCTCCGACGGCGAAGCCTGCCTGTGCGGCGTGATCGCCGCCGAGATCGCCGCCGTACCCCCGGCCGTCGCCGCGGGCGTCGCGGACTTCTTCCACGTCAACCGAACCTGGCTGACCACCCTCATCGAGACCGGCGCGCACTCAGGAGTCCTGCACCCCCAACGGACTCCCGCCGACCACGCCGCGACCCTGCTCGCCACCCTGGAAGGCGCCATCTTCGTCGCCAGGGCCCACAACGACGTCACCGCGTTCGACCAGATCGCCACGACCGCGATCGCGACGCTCACGGCGTGAGAGGTCCCTCTCGCGCTAGTGACGCCATCCACTCCGGTAGAGCACGCCCACTGCCTCCGCCCGGTTCCGCGCACCCAGCCTCTGGTGGGCGCTGGCCAGCTGGTTCTTCGCGGTGTGCGGACTGATGCCCAATTGCCTCGCCGCCTGGCGGGTGGTCGCTCCCCGGGCCACCGCTTCCAGGACAGCTCGTTCGCCCGGGGGTAGGCGACGGATCTGTTCGCGTTCCGGGGGGTCGGCGCGGAACATGAGTTGCTGGTCGGCATCGCGCCGGTGGCGAGCCCACGTGCCGGCTATCCGCACACCCGCGTGATCAACGCCCCTACCCGAACTCCATCCTGTTCTCGCTGACCGCGTCCGAGGCCGCGCGGCTCGACTACCACCTGCCCGGCGCCGCGCGGCTCGTCGCCACGATCGGACTGGTCGACGTGCCGGGTGGGACCACGGCGGGGGCCACGGTCTTCGTCCAGGACGGGGGCACCGACCAGCGGACCGGGCTCTCCCCTAAGGTCCTGCCCGACACCAGGGTGTCCTACGGCCGACCCGTGGAGCTCGCCGTCGCCGTCCGGTCGGGCACGCCGCTGAGGATCCAGGGGTCCGACCTGGCACGCCTAGGATCGAGCGGCGTTAGCCGCTACAGCGAGGCCAGGTCGACGGCGTTCGCCATGGCGCGGTGGCCCGCGTCGTTGGGGTGCAGGTGGTCGCCGCTGTCGTACGCGGGGTTGAGGGCGTCCGGGTCGGTGGGGGAGACGGTGGCGCGGTCGAAGTCGGCCACGCCGTCGAACTCGCCCGAGGTGCGGATCCAGGCGTTGACCTGGTCGCGCACCGCCTCGCCCTGGGGGCGGTAGTAGTCCGAACCCTTGTACGGCATCAGGGTCCCGCCGATGACCCGCACGCCCTTGGCACGCGCTTGCCGGATCAGCTTGCGGTAGCCCGCGATCACGTCCGCGGCGGTGACGCGCGGGTTGGGCACGGCGCACTCGAAGTCGATCTCGCTGAACCCGATGTCGTTGATGCCCTCCAACAGGATCACCGTCCGCACGTCGGGCTGCCCGAGCGCGTCCCTGGCGAACCGGTCGACGGCACTGTCGCCGAAGCAGGTGGAGTCGTTGAGCACCCGGTTGCCGCCGATGCCCGCGTTCACCACGGGAACCCGGCCCCTGAGTCGCTCGGCCAGCTCGTCCGGATATCGGTTGTTCGCGTCCGGTGCGGACCCCGCCCCCTCGGTGATCGAGTCACCGAAAGCCACCACCACGTTCCGCCGCGGCGACAGGTCGACCACCTCGACACCGCTGACGTAGTAGAAGGACTGCGTCGTCTCACCGAACGCGCCAGCCGCGACGTCCGCCCGGTGATCGCCCGCAGCGTGGTAGCTCGTCGCGTCGGCGAAGGTGTGCCCGGTGACCTTCCCGGTCCCGGTGGGGAAGTAGAGCGTCACGCTCAACCGCTGCAACGGGGCGACGGGCAGGAGAGCGAGATCCGTGACGATCTCCCCGCCAGCCGGGACGACCACGGTCCGCTTGCCGCCGAAAGTCAGGTGCCGCAGCGTGTCGCGCCGGACGGCCGCGCCTTCCGCGGCCACCGCGACGGTCGCCCCGCCCACCTTGAGCGCGGTGCTGCTGTGCGCGTTGGACAGCCGCACCCGGACCGCGGGCCCGCCCGTGCTGATCCGCAGGACCTGTCGAACAGTGTCGTTGTCGAACCCCTCGACCGCCCACGCCGGGCTGACCAGGGCATGCGGCTCCTGCACCGACGTGGCCCAGGTCGCCGCCCAGTCCAGCCCTGACTCCGCCCCAGCAGGCGGCGCCACCAGCACCATCCCAGCGGTGAAAGCCAACCCCAGCACGACGATCCTCTTCACCGGTGCGCCCCCGAAGCCGAGTAATGGTCCAGACCAAAGATCAACCTACCGCCTGAGCGCCACACCTTCCAGCGCTCTTTCCGCCGGAGGGTGTGACGATACGCGAGTTGACCCGCTGGGCCGGGGCGCTATCGAGTGCGGCGCCGACCGGCGCGAGTGCCTGCGGAGAAAGCCGCCGCGCTCGCGGTCGTGACCTCCGGGGCGGCCGCGTTGCCGACCGGATGCAGCCCTGCGTGCCAGACCTCTTTCCGCCGAAGGGCATGACGGCATGCGGGCCGACCTGCTGGACCAGGGCGCTACCGGGTGCAGCACCGACCGGCGCGGGTGCACGCAGAGAAGCAGCCGCACTTGTGGTCTTCGTCGCGATTTCCGGGGTGGCTGTGGGTGTCGGCGGAGAGAGCGACCGCGCTGGTGGTCTTGGTCGCGACTTTCGGGTTGGCCGTGGGTGCCGACCGGCTACTGCCTGCGGGGCCACGCCCTCCAGCACTCTTTCCCGCCGGAGGGCGTGACGGCATGCGGGTCGACCCGCTGGGCCAAGGCGCTAGCGGGCGCGGCGGAGACCGGCGCGGGTGCCTGCGGAGAAGGCCGCCGCGCCCGTGGTCTTCGTCGCGACCTCCGGGGCGGCCGCAGGTGTAGAGCGGTTCTGCTTGGGGGTCGACGGCACCTGGCGGCGCTTGGTGGTCGCGGGCTTGCGGGGGGTGCGGGGCGACCGCTCCGTGACCGGTTTCGCGGTCGGTGCGACGAACGTGCGTTCCCCGGGGGCGAGTTCGGCGAGCAGCGGGTGGCCGGGTCGCAGTCGGGTGATCGTGGCGGCGACGCCTGCCTTGCGGGTGAGGTCGCGGACGTCGGCGACCTGGGCGTCGGTCATCAGGGTGATGACGGTGCCGGACGCCCCGGCCCGGGCCGTGCGGCCCGAGCGGTGCAGGTACGCCTTGTGCTCGACCGGCGGGTCGGCGTGGATGACCAGCGCGACGTCGTCGACGTGGATGCCGCGGGCGGCGATGTCGGTGGCCACCAGGGTGCTCGCCCGGCCCTCGGTGAACGCGAGCAGGTTCCTGGTGCGCGCCGTCTGCCCCAGGTCACCGTGCAGTTCCACCGCGGGGACGCCCTCCGCCACGAGCTGGCGGGTGAGCCGCGTCGCGCCGCGCTTGGTCCTGGTGAACACCACCGCCCGGCCGGGTGCGGCGGTCAGGTCGACCAGGACCGGGAGCCGGGCCGCGGGCTGCACGTGCAGCACGTGGTGGGTCATGGCCGTGACCGGCGAGGACGGCGGGTCGGTGCTGTGCGTGGCCGGGTTGGACAGGAACCGGCGCACCAGCACGTCGACCCCGGCGTCGAGGGTGGCGGAGAACAGCAGCCGCTGGCCGCCGCGCGGGGTCTTGTCCAGCAGCCTGGTGACGACCGGGAGGAACCCCAGGTCGGCCATGTGGTCGGCCTCGTCGAGCACGGTGATCTCGACGGCGTCGAGGTGGGCGTGCCCGGTGGCGATGTGGTCGGCGAGCCTGCCGGGGCAGGCGATCAGCACGTCGACGCCCGCGCGCAGCGCCGAGACCTGGGGCCCCGGCCGCACACCGCCGTAGACGGTCAGCGTGGTCAGCGACAGGGCCTCGGCCAGCGGGGCCACGCTCGCGGCGATCTGGTCGGCCAGCTCCCGGGTGGGGGCCAGGATCAGCGCCCGCGGCCTGCCGGGGCGCCGCGCCCTGGTGCTGCCCGCGAGCCGGGCGAGCAGGGGCAGGGCGAACGCGTAGGTCTTGCCCGACCCGGTCCGGCCGCGGCCGAGCACGTCCCGGCCGGACAGCGAGTCCGGCAGGGTGGCGGCCTGGATCGGGAAAGGACTGTCGATGCCGCGCGCGGCGAGCACGTCGACCAGCGCGGCGGGAACTCCCAGCCCC
Source organism: Actinokineospora cianjurensis (assembly GCF_003663795.1). Taxonomy (NCBI): domain Bacteria; kingdom Bacillati; phylum Actinomycetota; class Actinomycetes; order Pseudonocardiales; family Pseudonocardiaceae; genus Actinokineospora; species Actinokineospora cianjurensis. The sequence continues at coordinate 324,560 of NZ_RCDD01000002.1, read as the reverse complement.
GCGAAGGTCGGGCTCTCGGCCGGGGTGACCCCGGTCGTGGACGGGCTGGTCTTGCTGGGGCGGCGAGCCGCCATACGGTACTCCGGAACGTTGAGGGACGTCTCTAGCAGACGTGCGCCGCCAGAACCAAGCGCGCGTCGCAGACGCGATGCGAAGGCAGCCCGCAGCGGTGCAGGGCGAGGCCGCACCCCGAACCCTACAGGACCGAGCGGCCGCTGTCTGGTGATTGTCGCCGCACCCGGCCCCTGGTCCACCGCGGACCTCCCGGGCGGTCGGGTGGACCACCGTCGGAACCAGCGGGCTCCGCTGATCGGTCGGGGTGGACTTTCCTTGCCTGCCAAGGAATCCGCGTGTCACCCGGTCGGCTGATTCGGGTCGTCGGGGTTGCTGCCTAGGCTCGGGGAAATCGCGTCGGGGAGGACGAGAAATGGTTACTGGCAGGAGAACCGCGGTGGTCGTGGCCGCGTGCGCCGCACTGGTCTGCGCGACCGCGCCGACCGCGGCGGCCGACAACGCGGTGCTCGGCAGCACGTGCCTCAACGGGTGGTACGCCTTCACCGTGACCGCCACCGCGGGCGACATCCCCGCGGGCAGCCAGTGGACCTCGCAGTGGGTGGCCGCCTCCCAGGTCCCGGCCGAGTACGACGTCGTCGCCCACCCCGGCGTCATCACCTCGACCCCGGTCAACGCGCACCTGGTCACCCTCACCAACCCCGCCCCGATCGCCGCGGGCACCCGCGTCCTGCTGGAACCGCACGGCTACTCGCTGACCAACAAGAGCAGGCTCACCCTCCGCCTGTCGGGCTACGGCGGCTCGGTCGGCCGCACCTTCCCGGTCGGCGAGTGGCCCACCTGCTGACGGGAAGTCCTCACCGGACCCTGGGTCGCCACGTCGTTGCCCGGCGGCACCGCCTACGCCGGGTTGACCAACGCGGGCGGGTCAGAAGGCGTACGGGCCGAACCGTCCCCATGCCACCGCCGCGGCGAGGATCAGTAGCGCCAGATTCAGTGCCAGGTAACGGAATTCGCCACGCCGGGCGTGCACCGCCATCGCGCCCGCCATCGTCACGGCCAGGCCGGTGGCGGCGATCGGCACCAGGATCGGAGCGATGTCGATCACCGCGGGCAGCACGAGTCCGACCGCGGCCAGCAGTTCGAGGACGCCGAGCACCTTGATCGCCACCGGCGGCCAGCCCCGGTACCAGCCGAGACCCGCCTCGACCAGTTGCTCCCGGTCGTACCGCAGTTTCGTCGTCCCCGGGTACACGAACGCGGCCGCCAGGAGCACGGCAATGACCCAGAGCGCGATGTGCATGATTCACCCTCGAAACGGATAGAGTTAAACGGTGGGGCGAAAATAGCGGCTATTGCCCGAAAAGTGCAAGTATTCACGTTTTGTGCCGAGCGGCCGCGATGCGCCCGCCCTGCCCGCGTAAAGCTCCCTCCAGCTCTTCTCGCAATCGCCAGCACCTGGGCCGTAACGCAGCCCACCTGGCGCGGTCGGGGGAAGTCGGCCAGGATCGCGCTCAGTGATCCATCCACGCCCAGCACGGGGAGAGCAGATGTCCAGCAGCCAGTCGGACCGCGCGCGGGAGTTGCTGCGGCTGCACCGCGAGCCCGCCCTGCTCACCGTGGTGAACGTGTGGGACGCCATCACCGCCAAGGTGGTCGCCGACATCCCCGGCACCAAGGCGCTGGCCACCGCGAGCCACTCGATCGCCGCCAGTCGCGGGTACCCCGACGGCGAGAAGATCCCGGTGGCGGAGATGATCGCCGAGGTCAAGAACATCGTCGACGCGACCGACCTGCCCGTCACCGCCGACCTCGAGGGCGGGTACGGCGACGCGGCCGACACGATCCGCAGGGCGATCGCGGTGGGTGTGGTCGGCGCGAACCTGGAGGACCAGGTCAAGCCCGTCGCCGAGGCCGCGGCGCAGGTGGCGGCGGTGATCGCGGCGGCCGAGGCGGAGGGTGTGCCGGACTTCGTGCTCAACGCCCGCACCGACGTGTTCGTCAGGGCGGGCGACCGCGACCCCGCCGAGGTGCTGGCCGACGCCATCGAGCGCGGCCGCGCCTACCTCGACGCGGGCGCGCCGGTGGTGTTCGTCCCCGGCAAGCTGGACCTCGACCAGGTCACCGCGCTGGTGGACGCCGTCGGCCCGCAGCGCCTGACCCTGATCGGTCTCCCCGGCACGCCCGCGCTGAGCGACCTGGAGCGCCTCGGTGTGGCCCGGGTGTCCTTCGGCCCGCTGTCCCAGCGGGTCGCGCTCACCGCGCTGGCCGAACTGGTCGAGTCCGTTCACCAAGGGGGCGGCGTCCCCGAGGGCACCCGACCGCTGAACTGACCCGCGCTAGTTTGGGCACTCCGAAGCAGAGGAGTGCCCCGTGGGCAAGGTGGTCATGTACGGCTCGGTGTCGGTGGACGGTTTCATCGCGGACGACGACGACCAACCCGGACCGCTGTTCGACTGGCTGACCAGCGGCGACGTCCCGTTGGACGAGACCGGGGCCCTCAAGGTGTCCCAGACGTCGTACGACCACACCCGCGCGTATTGGGACCGGATCGGGGTGACCGTCGTCGGCCGCCACGTCTTCGACATCACGGACGGCTGGGGCGGCACACCGCCGAGCGGCATCGACCACGTGGTCGTCGTGACGCACCGACCCGCGCCCGACGGCTGGGACCCCGAGGCACCCTTCCACTTCATCGACGGCGTCGAGGCAGCCGTGGCCAAGGCGCAGAACCTCGCGGGCGACCGCGTCGTCGAGGTCGCCGCGGGCGACGTCGGTGGCCAGGCGCTCGCCGCCGGCCTGGTCGACGAGGTGCGCATGGACGTCGTGCCGGTGGTGTTCGGGTCCGGCAAGCGCTACTTCGGGTCGGTCGACGCGCGGCACCTGCTGGAGGACCCGGACGTGGTCCAGGGCAACCGGGTCCTCCACCTCCGCTACCAGGTGCGCCGCTGACCGACCCGAGCGAGGACGAATGGTGCTCGGGCACCAGGGCAGTCCGAGTCTCGGCCGATCAGCGGCCGTCGAGCGCGATCTTGATCAATCCGGCCACGGTGCCGCGCTGGTGCTGATATCACTTCTCCGGAGGACGGGGGAGGACTGGATATGGCGCAGCAGGAGGATGTTGTCGAGCTCTACCTGACCGAGGTGGCCGAGGACCGCAGGCCGCTCTGGGACGACCTCCTGGAACTGCCGCGCTACGTCGAGTCGGTGCGGGTGGACATGGCGGCGTTCCGGGGGTTCCTGGGCAGGCTCGGTGTGCACCGGATCCTGGCCGAGGCCACCCGGGTCCGCGTGGTGGGCACGGTGCGCGAGGACATCCACGACCACCGCGTGCCCGACCGCGTGATCACGTTGCACCTGGGCGGGCTCCTCAAGGGGATCGACAGGGCCAGGCGCGTGGAGCCGGGGCTCACCGACCCTGTCGCGGCCGAGCGGGTGGCCAGGGCGATGTCCGACGCCATGATCCACCTGGGTGGTCACCTCAGCTCGGACGTGGACGCCGGCACGCCGCTCGACCGCGATGTCACCTTCGCCGGGAAGGTGGGCAAGGCGATCGGCTTCCTCGTCGAGATCGGGGTGACGGCGGTCTTCGTCGCCTTGCTCGCGTTCGAGGAGACCTACATGTACTTGTTCATCGCCGAGATCTTCGCCTTCCCCTACCTCGGCTACCGCGCCGGTCGCCACACCTGGCCCGGCTAGCGGATCCGGGCGGCGTCGGCGGCGGCCTTCGTCGTGGTGTGCAGGTGGTCCGCGCCGATCCGGTCGAGGAAGCCGGTCTCGGCGAGCAGTGCCCGGACCTCGCGATGAGCCCTGGCCAGGCGTAGTTCGACCCCACGGCTCGCCAAGTCGGCGTGGAGGTCGGACAGCATGTCCGCCGCGGGGACGTCGAGGTCTGTTGTGGACTCAAGGTCGACGACCACGGTACGAGCACCGCCCAACAGCGGGATGACGGCCTCGTGGACGGCGACGGCGTTGGCGAAGAAGACCGGACCATCCGGGCGAACCACGAGCACGCCCGGCACCGGCGAGCCGTCGGCGACCAGTCCCGTGCCGTCCGAGGTCCGCCCGAGCGTCGAGATCCCCGCGCGGGCCGCCCGGTAGATCACCGCCAGCACGGACACCAGGACCGCCACTGCCAAGCCGGGCAACACGTCCAACACCAGCACACCCAGCAGCGCGACGACGGCCAGCACGAAGTCGGTCCGGCGCAACCGCCACAACCTGCGCAGTTCCCCGACCTTGACCATCCGCGACACCGCCACCAGCACGATCCCGCCCAGCACCGCCTCCGGCAACGGGGCGAACAACCCGGTCAACACCAACGCGACCACCGCGGTCACCACGGCCGCGGTGAGGAGCGAGACAGCGGACCGGGCACCCGCCAGGTCGTTCGCCGCCGACTTCGACAGGCTCGCGCCGACCGGGTAACCGCGGAAGAAGCCCGCGCCGATGTTGGCCGCGCCCAACGCCCGCAGTTCCGCGTCGGGGTCGATCGTGTTGCCGTGCTTACGAGCTAGGGACCGAGCCGGACCGATCGCCTCGGCGAAGGTGACCAGCGCCAGACCCGCCGCGCTACCCGCCAGGGTCACCAGGTCCGCAAAGGACACATCGGGCACGGCGGGAGTTGCCAGGCCGCTGGGCAGGTCGCCCACGACGTCGACACCGTGGCCGTCGAGGCCGAGCAGCGCCGAGACCGCGATCCCGGCGATCAACGCGATCAGCGCCACGGGCACCCGGGGCAGGAACCGTTCCACGACGAGCATCAGCGCCACACAGCCCGCCCCGACCGCCAGCGTGGCGAGGTGGGTGTCGCCCAGGTGCCGGACGATCAGCCAGACCCGGTCGAAGAACCCCTCGCCGCCGCCGTCGACGCCCAACACCTTCGGCACCTGCTTCACGGCGATGACCAGCGCCAACCCGGTGACGAACCCGGTCAGCACGGACTCCGAGAAGAACTGCGAGAACCGCCCGAGCCGCAACACGCCCGCCAGCACCATGAACAGACCGGTCACGACGGCCAACGCGCCGGTGAGCGCGATGAACTCCGCCGATCCCGTCGCCGCGAGAGCGCCGACCGCGGCCGCCGACAGCACCGCGACCGTGGCGGAGTCGGCGATCACCAGCTGCCTGGAGGTCCCGAACACGGCGTAGAGCAGCAGGGCGACCGGGGTGATGTAGAACGCCGTCTGGGGCGGCATGCCCGCCAACTGCGCGTACGCCATGCCTTCCGGGACGACGAGCGCGGCGACGCTCAGCCCGGCGAGCAGGTCGACGGACAGCCACGCCCGCCGGTACCCCGGCAGCCATCCGACTACCGGTACCAGCTTGGCCAGTGCGGCCATGCACCCTCCTTTGTCGACGGTCGGCCGTCAGTGTCGGGTCGCGGCCGGGTGGGGGCCTCACCCGCGGCAGGTGGAGTCGACCCGGCGACGTGCCCGGCCCGCCCGCTCCGGGTGATGCGGTGAGCCGGTCGGCCGAACGACTCTGGCGGCATTCGTCGAGGAGAGGTCGAGACGCATGACGCGACAGCAAGGTGTGCCCGAAGCGCGAGTGAACCCGACCCGGGGGCGCGCGAGCGGGCACTGGGGCGTGCTCAACGGGGTGCTGATGGTCGGGGTGGGGGTGGCCGCCCTGGTCTGGCCAGGCGCCTCACTGGTCCTGGTGGCGGTCCTGTTCGCGATCACGTTGATGGCCAACGGCGTCGTGCGCGTCGTGCAGGCCATCGCCGACTCCGGGTCCGGCGGCGGTCGGGTGCTGCTCGGCCTGCTCGGCGCGCTGTCGCTGCTGGTGGGCGTGCTGTGCCTGCGGGCGCCGTTGCAGACCTTGGCGCTGCTCGCCGTGCTGATCGGCTCGTGGTGGCTCGTCAGCGGCGTCCTGGCGGTCGTGGCCGCCCTCGGTGACGGCGGGGGAGGAGGCTGGTCGGTCGCGCTGGGCGTGTTGAGCGCGATCGCGGGCATCTACGTCCTGGTACAGCCCGGGATCTCGCTCGCCGCGCTCGAGATCGCGCTCGGCGTCGGCCTGGTCGTCCTCGGTGCCGTCACCGCCGTCGAGGCCGTCCGCACCCGCCCGACCGGGCGATGACCGCCCACCGCGAGGGCATGGTGTGGATCGGGGCCGGGACGTTCGCGATGGGCTCCGACGACCACTACCCCGAGGAGGCGCCGGTCCACGAGGTCGGCGTGGCCGGGTTCTGGATCGACCGGACCACGGTCACCAACCGCGACTTCGCCCGCTTCGCCTGCGACACCGGGCACGTCACGGTCGCCGAACGCGCACCCGACCCGAGCGCCTACCCCGATGTCGACCCGTGCTCGCTGGTCCCCGCGTCGGTGGTGTTCGTGCCCCCGTCCGGGCCGGTCGACACGCGGGACAACCACAACTGGTGGCACTACGTCCCCGGCGCCAACTGGCGGCGCCCGGCAGGGCTGGGCAGCTCGATCCGGCGGATCCCGGACCACCCGGTGGTCCACCTCGCCTGGGACGACGCCGTCGCGTACGCCGCGTGGGCGGGCAAGGACATCCCCACCGAGGCGGAGTGGGAGTACGCCGCCCGCGGGGGACTGGACCGCAAGCCCTATGCCTGGGGTGACGAGTTCGCTCCCGGCGGGGTGCACATGGCCAACACCTGGCAGGGCCCGTTCCCCTATCGCAACACCGTGGAGGACCGCTTCGAGGGGACCGCGCCCGTGGGTTCTTTCCCGGCCAACGACTACGGCCTGCACGACATGATCGGCAACGTGTGGGAGTGGACGTCGGACTGGTACGCGCCGCACTCCGCACCTGTCCGCGCGTGCTGCTCTTCGTCCACATCGGACGTACCTCGGCGCGTGGTCAAGGGCGGCTCCTTCTTGTGCGCACCCGCCTACTGCCGCCGCTACCGCCCCGCCGCCCGCATGGGGCAGCCCGTCGACACCTCGACCTGCCACGTCGGCCTGCGCCTGGTGGCCCGGCCGTGACCGAACATGCTCCGCCGCAGGTGATGCGGCGGTCCGGCACCTGATTGGACAGTGCAACCATGGACCCTTCGAACAAGCCCAACATCCTGGTCATCTGGGGCGACGACATCGGTATCACCAACCTCAGCTGCTACGGCGACGGCGTGATGGGCTACCGCACCCCGAACATCGACCGCATCGCCACCGAGGGCATGCGGTTCACCGACGCCTACGGCGAGCAGAGCTGTACCGCGGGCCGGTCGTCGTTCATCACCGGCCAGAGCGCGTACCGCACCGGTCTGTCCAAAGTGGGCATACCCGGGGCCGACACGGGGTTGCGGGCCGAGGACCCGACGATCGCCGAACTGCTCAAACCGCTCGGCTACGCCACCGGCCAGTTCGGCAAGAACCACCTCGGTGACCGCAACGAGTTCCTCCCGACCGTGCACGGCTTCGACGAGTTCTTCGGCAACCTCTACCACCTCAACGCCGAGGAGGAGCCCGAGCTGCCGGACTACCCGCCCACCGCCGACTTCCCCGAGTTCCGCGAGCGGTTCGGGCCGCGCGGGGTCCTGCACTGCTGGGCCACCGAGGAGGACGACCCGACCGAGGAACCCCGCTACGGACGGGTCGGCAAGCAGCGCGTCGAGGACACCGGCCCGTTGACCAAGAAGCGGATGGAGACCATCGACGACGAGATCCTCGACCACGCAGCCGACTTCATCCACCGCAAGCACGCCGAGGGGACCCCGTTCTTCGCGTGGGTCAACACGACCCACATGCACCTGCGCACCCACCCCAAGCCCGACAGCGTCGGCCAGGCCGGGCGCTGGCAGTCCCCGTACCACGACACCATGATCGACCACGACGCGCTCGTCGGGTCGCTGCTCGACCTGCTCGACGACCTGGGCATCGCTGACGACACGATCGTCGTGTACTCCACGGACAACGGCCCGCACACCAACACCTGGCCCGACGGTGGCACGACGCCGTTCCGCTCGGAGAAGAACACCAACTGGGAGGGCGCTTTCCGCGTCCCCCAGGTGATCCGCTGGCCCGGCCGGATCGCGCCGGGAACGGTGCGCAACGAGATCATCAGCCACCACGACTGGTTGCCCACCTTCGTCGCCGCGGCGGGCGAGCCCGACATCGTCGCCAAGCTCCTCGACGGCCACCGGGCCGGGGACAAGACCTTCCGCGTCCACCTCGACGGCTACAACATCCTCCCGTACCTCACCGGAGCGGCGGACTCCAGCCCCCGCCCCGGCTTCTTCTACTTCTCCGACGACGGCGACCTGCTGGCGCTGCGCTTCGACAACCTCAAGATGGTCTTCATGGAGCAACGGGCCACCGGCACCCTCCAACTCTGGGCCGAACCCTTCGTCGCCCTCCGCCTGCCCAAGCTCTTCAACCTCCGCACCGACCCCTTCGAACGAGCCGACACGACCTCGAACACCTACTACGACTGGTTCCTCAACGAGGCGTTCCTGGTGCTGGCCGCCCAGGCGCTGGTCACCCGCTTCCTGGCCACCTTCACCCAGTTCCCACCCCGCCAACGAGCCGCCTCCTTCACCATCGACCAGGCCCTCGCCCGCCTCGAAGCCACCATCACCACCGGCCGCTGACCACCGGCCCTGGTGGACAACGCCCCGTCCACCAGGGCCGCTCCGGCGCGGCTGCTCCGTCCAACGCGACACGCTGGCACCATCTTCGCCGATGCCGATAGGGCCACGTGCGGCCTTGGTGGGCAGGGGAGTGTCCACCGAGGCCGGTTCGGGCGCTCGGACCGTTCAGGACGTGGGTCGTTCGTCCACGACCTCGATCAGCTTGCCGGTCCGGGCGTTCGTGGCCAGTTCCGAGGGGCGGACCCATTCCACGGTGATCGGGTGGATGAGGCCCCGGCGGACGGCGGTGGGGTAGGGCGGGCTGGCGGCGTAGACCGCTTCGACGATGGTGTGGTCGAGGCCGGGTGGGGGCGTGTGGGTGGCCAGGCGCAGGATGAGGCCGTCCTTGGCGTCCCAGTGGCGGGCCACCAGTTGCATGCCGGTGATGGCGCCGTGCACGTCGGCGCGGGTGATGACGGTGCGGATCTCGCCGGGGCGCAGGACGTCCGGGCCGACCTTGACCGAGTCCTCGGACCGGCCGAGCAGGCGGAACCGCCCGAGGTCGGGGTCTGTCCACTCAGCACGGTCGCCGACCGGGTAGCGGATGACCGGCATCAGGGTTCGGGACGTGTTGGTGGCCACCAGCCTGCCCGGGACACCGGCGGCGGTGATGGGCTCGCCGGTGGTCTCGTCGTGGATCTCGATGAGGCTGTACGGGGCGAGGGTCTCGTGCACGCGGACGTCGTCGCCGGGCACGGGAGCGCCGAGCGGGCCGCCGTCGACCGCGGCGTACCCGAGGGAGCCGATGCCCGCCCGTGGGAACGCCTTGGCCAGCACCGAGCGGACGTCGTCGAAGAGGGGTTCGCCCGCGAACAGCAGCAGTTCGACCGACTCGGCCACCTCGCCCCGCTCCAGCAGCAGGTCGGCGACCTTGACCAGGGTGGAGGCCATGCCGCAGGTGACGTTGACGCCGAACTCCCTGATCGTCTCGGCGACGAACTCGACCGGGGCGGTGCCCGCGATCGGCAGCCGCAGGTTCTCCACCGACGCCTTGGCCAGCACGTCGTTGGTGAACAGGAACCCGCTGTAGAGCTCGCCCGCCACGAACAGGTTCGCCACCCGGTGGCCGGGCCGCAGCCCCGCGCGGACCAACCCGGTGCCGAACGCGACGGCGGCGTCGGTGTTCTCCTCCTCGTCCCACGGCGAGAACTTCGGCGCACCGGTCGTGCCGCCGGACTTGTAGACGATCCCGTTGGTCAGCGGCCTGGTCAGCAGCCTGTTGTCCGGGAACGTGTTCGCGGCCCAGAAAGCCTCCTGGTCGACGACCGGGAGCTGGGCGAGATCCGTGATCACCGCGGGCAGGTCGTGGTAGAGCTCGGCGTAGAAGGGGGAGTTGCGGCGGGCGTAGTCGACCAGCACCTGCAAGGACTTCGCTGGCACCTGAACCTCTTTCGCGGTCGGGGAGTACGAAAAGGACGATCAGTCGAACAGGGCGGCGAGCGCGGCCCGGTCGACCTTGCCGTTCTGGTTGAGGGGAAGCGCGTCGACCGCCCGCACGTCCCCCGGGATCATGTACGCGGGCAGGACGGCGCCCACGGCACCGCGCAGGTCATCCGGAACCCCACCCGCGGTGACCAGCACCGCCTTCAACGCCCGGGTGACACCCTCGCCGTGCACCAGTGCGACGGCCTGCCGCACGTCCGGGTGCGCGACCAGGGCGTGCTCGACCTCCTCGAGCTCGATGCGCTGACCGTTGAGCTTCACCTGCCGGTCAGCCCGCCCGAGGAACTCGATGTCGCCGGACGCGGTGAGCCTGCCGAGGTCGCCGGTGCGGTAGACCCGCCTGCCCTCGACGGTGACGAACCGGTCCGCCGTCAGATCCGGCCGACCGACGTACCCGAGCGCCACCCCCGGCCCGGACACGCAGATCTCGCCCACCTCGCCCCGCGCCACCCGGCGCAGGTCCGGCCCGAGCAGGTCCACCTCGCGGTGGGGCAGTGCCCGCCCGATCGGCACCGAGGTCGCCTCCGGTGCCAGCTCGGCGATCGGGAACGTCGTCGCGATCACGGTCGTCTCCGTCGGCCCGTACGCGTTGATGATCGGCAGGTCGGGAACCCGCGCGTGGGCCGCCCGAACGTGCCTCGGTGACTGCGGCTCGCCCGCGATCACCAACGCCGACAACGGATCCAGCAGATCCGGGGCACTGTCGACGACCACGTTGAACAGCGCGGCGGTCAGCGTCAGCGTGTTCACCTTGTTGTCCCGGATGGCCGCCCGCAGCCGCGCCGCGCTCGGGAACGCGCCGTCGAACAGCACGCAGGTGCCGCCGTGCAGCAGCGGACCCCACAGCTCGACCGTCATCCCGTCGAAGCTGGGTGACATGTGCGCGAGCAGCACAGTGTCCGCGGACAGGTCGAGGAAGTCTCCGGGGAACAGCAGGCTGGTGATACCGCGGTGCGTGACCAGTACGCCCTTCGGCTCCCCGGTCGACCCGGACGTGAAGTTCACGACCGCGGCGCCCCCGGGATCCACCGCCACCTCCGGGCCGTCATCACGGCTCGACGCGTGGAACCGCAGGTGGGTGACGTGCTCAGGCAGCGCCACGTCGGTGGCCGCGTCGGTGACGACAACCCGCACGGACGCCAATCCGACCATCGTCGCCAACCGAGCCGCGGGCCACCCGGCGTCGATCGGCATATACGCGCCGCCCGCCTTGAGGACTCCCAACAACGCCACCACGAACTCAGGCGTCCGCCCCATCGCCACCCCGACGACAGCCCCTTGCCGCACACCCGCCTCACGCAACCGCCAAGCAACGGCATTGGCAGCACGATCAAGCTCCCGGTACGTCAGCACACGATCGCGGTACCGCACCGCCACCGCCCCAGGAACCCGCCCCGCCTGCCACGCGACCAACTCGCCAACAGCCCGATCCGGAAACCCCGCCCCGCCCGATTCGACCACGCTGCCCGATTCGACCACGCTGCCCGGCTCGATCACGACGCTGGGGCCGACGGTGCCAGGCTCGATGACGCCGGTCGGCTCGGCCGCGCCGCTTGGCTGGGCCAGGTCCGCCTGCGTGACCACGGTGTTCGGCTGGGCCGTGCCCAACGGCTCGGCAGCGCCTGGCGACTCGATGACGCCCGCTGACTCGGTCACAGTGCCGGGCCGGTCGCCGCGGACGGCCCGAGTGCGGCGGAAGGTTCGACCGCGGCGCCGGAGTTGGCCGCGATCACCGCCAGTACCTCGGCGAACTTCGGGCCCCGGTACAGGTCCTCCGGCGTCAGCACGTCGATGCCGAACACCTCCTCCACCTCGGCCAGGAACTTCACCGCGGCCAGCGAAGTCCCCCCGACGGCGAAGAAGTCGTCGTCAGGGTCGACCGCCTCCCGGTTGAGGACTTCCCGCCAGATCGCCGCCACCGCCGCGGCGCGGTCAGCCGGTTCCCACCGCACTGGTCACCCCTCTCGTCTCGTCCGAACGGATCAGCAGGAACGTGCTGAGCGCGCCGACCCCGGTCACCAGCACGCAGATCGCGAACAGGGTCGGGTAGCCGTTGGTGGCGTTGACCAGCAGGGCGCTGCCCACGGCGAACCCGCCCTGGCGCAGGATGGTCATCACCGCCGCGATCGACCCGGCACGCTCCGGTGGCGCGCTCGCGATGAGCGCCCCGGTCACCTGGTTCTGCACCGTCGCCGCGCCGATCCCGGCGATGGTCATCCCGGCGATCACCACGGCCAACGTGCGCAGTTGCGCTCCCACGGCGATGAGCAGGCACCCCGCCGCGACCACGGCGAGGCCACCGCCGAAGAACGTGCTCTGCCTGGCTCGCGTCGCCACCCCCGTGACCAGGTACGGCACGGCGAACAGCGGCACGGTGAAGAACAGCATCAGGTACGACGTGGTCGCCAACCCCAGGCCGAGCGAGGACTCCAGGAACAGCGGCAGGTACACCATCAGCGACCAGTACCCGACCGCCAGGCACAGCGGGACCAGCGCCAGGCCGACCACGCCGCGTACCCGGAACAGCCCCAGGTCGACGGCCGGGTACCGGACGCGGCGCTCGACCAGCACGAACGCCGCGAACAGGGCCACCAGCACCGCGCCGACCAGTGGCGCGCTCAGCCGGGTCGAGCCGATGACCGGGCCGTAGAGCAGCAGCCAGGTCGCCACGAACAGGAACGCGCTGAACGTGGCCAGTCCGAGCACGTCGAGCGGCTTGTCCTTGCGCTCGCCCGGTTGGTCCCGCGCGGTGAGGCAGCCCGCGATGATCACCGCGCACACCGGCACGTTGACCAGGAAGATCCACTCCCAGCCCAGCGCGCTCGCGATGAGCCCGCCGAGGCCGGGGCCGACCACCAGCGCCGACCCCTGGATGGTGCCGATGAGGGCGAACGCGCGCACCCGCTCGGCCTTCTCCGTGTAGAGCCTGCCGACCAGCGCGAGCCCGCCGCAGACGATGAACGACCCGCCGACACCCTGCAGGACGCGGCCGCCGACGAGCACCGCGTACACCGGGGCGTACGCGCACGCCACCGACGCCAAGCCGAACAACGCGGCCCCGAGCACCACCGAGCGCCGGTGGCCGTACCGGTCGGCGAGGACGCCCGCGGTGATCAGCATGATCGTCAGGGCCAGGCTGTAGCCGTTCATCACCCAGACCGACCCCGCGAGGTCGACCTCGAAGCGCGCCCCGATGTCGGAGAGCACCAGCGACACGGCGGTCACGTCGAAGGTGGCGATGAATCCGCCGAGGCCCATCACCACGGCGGGCACGTACCCTGCCTTGGTCGTCTCATGGCTCATGGAGAACCCTTACCAGCAACCGCTCGTACTCCGCGGCCAGGGCCACGGCCTCCGCACGGGAGAACACCGCGCGGGAGAACTGCCAGAACATCCGCGCGTGCCCGGTGTCGCGCGTCGGGCTCGGCGGGATCACCACCACGTTCATGTCGAACTTCGCCGACTGGTTCTGCGCCTCGCGGATCTCGGCGGTCGCGCCGCCGAACCGCAGCCGTGGCACGTCCGAGTCGTGGAAGCTGAAGCAGTGCTGGAAGACCGGGTTGCGGCCGCGCCGCTGCGCCAGCCCCAGCCTGCGCACGATCAGCGACAGCGGCACGTCGTTGTAGCGCAGCGCCCGGAACAGCGACCCCTGCACGCCGCGGGCCACGCCGGGCAGCCCTTCCCCCGCGCCGACCGCGACCCGCACCGGGACGGTGTTGACCACCATGCCGACCAGCGGCTCCAACTCGGCCTCGGTCCTGGCGTTCACCGCGGTCCCGACGCAGAAGTCGGTCGCGCCGGTCTTGCCTGCCAGCAGCAGCGCGTAGGCGCTGAACATCACCACGAACGGCGACACCGCGAGTTCCCCGGCCCGTTCCCGGACACGGGCGAAGGTCTCCGCCGTGACGGTGAGCTCCAGGTTGTGGCCGTCGAGGCTGTCCGCCCCGGTCGGTTCGCCGCCGAGCACCACCTCCCCGGCGCCGTCGAGGTAGTCGGACCAGAACTCGACCGCCCGCTCGCCGTACTCGCCCGCCATCCGGTCGCGCTGCCAGCGGACGAACTGCTGGTACTGCGCGGGCAACGCCGCCAACTCGGGCGCCCGGCCACCGGCCAGGGCGTCGTAGCAGTCCTGGATCTCCGCCCAGAGCCTGCCGAATGACCAGCCGTCGTGCACCGCGTGGTGCTCGACCTGCAACAGCGCCCACTCGTCCGCGGCCAGCCGGACCGCGTCGAGGGTGAGCAGCGGCAGCACGGTGGTGTCGAAGACCTGGTCCTGCAACCGCGACCGGATCGCCGCCAACTCCCGCTCGGCCTCCCCGTCGGGGAGGCCGGTCAGGTCGTGCCGCCTGATCGTGAACGGGAACGGCGGGTGCACCGTCGCCAGGTAGCCGGTGGCGCCGAGGCTGATCGTGGTGCGCAGCATCTCGTGCCGCTCGACCACGTGCGACACCGCCCGCTCCAGAGTGGACAGATCGAGAGCGCCCCGCACGCGGATCTCCGCCTGGGCGTTGTACGCCTTGTTGCGCGGGTAGAACGCCTCCAGCAGGCAGATCTGCTCCTGGTTGAAGGACACGCCGGGAGCGGGCGGGAGCTCGGAGATCCGCGGTCGGGTGCGGACGGCGGTCACGCGGTCCTCGACACGAACATGTAGCGGTACTGCTCGATCCCGGCCTCGTAGGCGGCCTCGGCGTAGCGGAACTCGAACAGCTCCTCGTTGCCCTCCGCGGCGAACCTGCCCCGCAGCGAGTCGAGCACCTCGACCTTCTTCTTCCAGTGCGCGTTCTCCTCGCGCGACAGGTCGACGGTGTCGTAGCCGCCGAACAGCTCGCGCAGCAGCGTCGCCAACTCGGTGCGGTCCGGGCTCCAGGTGTCCGCGGTGAACGTGCGGATCGGGAACGTGCGGACGATGCCGACCCGCAGGTCCGCGGTGCCGATCTCCTGGAACCGGCGCAGCAGGTCCCGCAGCGACGGGGCGTAGTAGATGGTGTCGATGGAGACGATGTGGGTGAACGTGCCCGCCGGGAAGGTCAGGTCGTTGGCGTCCTGCACCTGGAAGCTGAGCCGGTCGTCGGACTCGGCCAACCCCTGGGCGTAGGCGATGGCGCTGGCGGAGAGGTCGACGCCGACGACGTTCGCGCCGGTCTTCTCGGCGATGTACTGCGAGATCAGCCCGTAGCCGCAGCCGAGGTCGAGGATGGTGTCGCCCTCCTTCGCCCCCAGCAGTTCCAGCATCCGGTCGATCTGGCCGAAGTCGGCCATGCCGTGCTGGCCGAGGTTGCGGCCGTAGACCTGCTCGCAGAACTCCGCGTGCGCGGCGCTGCTGATGGCGTTGGCGTAGTAGTACTCGAACCGCTGGTTGCGGTTCTCGCGGCGCGTGGGCTCGTTGTAGCCCAGCAGCCGCTCGGTCTGGGTCGTCGACCCGTCCGGCGCCCGCTCCTCCACGACCGCGGTGGCGTCCTCGGCGCGCAGCACGTACTCCACGAACGCGGCCAGCGTCGGGTTCTCCACCAGCGCGAACAGCGGGACGGACTTGCCCAGGTCGGTGGCGACCCTGGTGACCAGCAGCATGGCGGTGAGCGAGTGCCCGCCCGCGGCGAAGAAGTCGGTCGACGGGGTGATCCGGTCGTCGCCGGTGTTGAGCAGTTCGGCCCAGATCGGCGCGATCGCGCCGGCGGCGCGCTGGTACTCGTCGGTGGTCGATGCGGTCATCGTCAGCCTCCCAGTTTTCCGAGAACGGTGAGCACGGCGGCTCGGTCGACTTTCTGGTTGAGCGTCAGCGGGAGGTCGTCGACGACCCCCAGGCTGCTCGGCACGGCGTAGCCCGGTAGCTGTTGCTCGAGGTGCTTGCGCAGCAGGGACTCGGTGAGCCCCTCGGTGCTGGTGGCCACGGCGACGAGCGTGCGGGAGCCGTGCTCGCGGACGGTCGTCACGTACGCCGCGGCCACCATGGGGTGGTTCAGGATCGCGGCCGACACCTCGGCCAACTCGACCCGGTTGCCGCGGATCTTGACCTGGTCGTCCTTCCTGCCGACGAAGACCAGGTCGCCCCGCGGGTCGCGCCGGACGATGTCGCCGGTGCGGTACAGGGTCGTTCCCGGCTCGAACGGGTTGTCGGTGAAGGCGGTCGACTCGCGGTTGAGGTAGCCGGGGGCGACGCCCGCGCCCGCGAGGCAGAGTTCGCCCTGCTCGAGCGCGGGGGAGTCGTCCTCGTCCACCAGGTACACCCGCGTTCCCGGGATCGGCGCGCCGATCGGCACGGATCCGTCCCGGTCGGTCTCGGGGTCGAAGGTGTGCACGACGCACCCGACGGTGGCCTCGGTCGGGCCGTACTCGTTGATGATCTCCACCGGTCCCAGCAGGCGGTGCACGCGCGCCGCGAGTTCCGCGGGCAGGTCCTCGCCGCCGACGACGACGCGCCGCAGGTGCGTGGTGCCGCTGTGCAGTTGGGACACCAGGTGCAGGTACGACGGGGTGATCTTGATGACGGTCACGAACCGGTCGGCCAGGATCCGCTGGATCACCATCGGATCGCGCACACCGTCGTAGACGGCGATCGACGCGCCCGCGAGCAGGGGCGGGAACAGGCACGTGACGGTGAAGTCGAACGCGAGAGTTGTGTAGAGCGCGACCCGGTCGTCGGGTGAGTCTATGTAGCGTTGGGCCGCCCACCGGACGTAGCTCGCCAGGTTCGCGTGCGTGATGCCGACACCCTTCGGATTCCCCGTCGACCCTGAGGTGTAAAGGATGTAGGCCAGGTCGGATGGCTGGACGACGGCCGTCGGGATCGGGTGGGCCGGTCGACCCAGCCCGCGCAGGACCACGTCGACCAACCCGAACCGGTCGGCCAACTCGGTGTGCTCGCCCGAGTGGACGATCGCCGTCGCCCCGCTGTCGGACACGATGTGACCGATCCGGTCCACCGGGTTCCTGGTGTCGACGGGGATGTAGGTCGCCCCGAGTTTGAGCACGGCGAGCACCGACGCGACCAGGTCGACCCCGTGGCGCACGGCGAGGCAGACCCGGGTTCCCGGTCGACAACCGCGCCCGTGCAAGGCACCGGCGATCTCGTCGACCCGGCGCCCCAACCAGGCGTAGTCGTGCTCACCGCGATCGTCGGACACGGCGACGCGGTCGTTGTGCGACAACAGGTTCTGTTCAATCAACGCGTACAGATCCGCTTCCCCGCGGCGCTGCGGCGCCGCGGGGTTGATTCCGCCCAGCATGAAACCCCTCGGTGTAGCGTTTCGCGAATGGCCCCGCCGGTGGCAAGCGGAATGCGTGTTCCGCTCGACCGGGCAGGGTGAAGGGACCCGTCAATGAGTCCACGGGTGTCGGCGCGGCCTTCCGGCCGGGCGCCAGTGCGCGGAGGAAAGGACTAGCCGACCAACCGGATCGGTTGGGCCACCTGGACTCCGCGCAAGAAAGTAGTGGTCATGGCGCTACCCCCCTGGGTCTCGTCATCGAAACGCGACGATGCGCGTGAGATTGATGCTGGCACAGGAACCTGCCGCACCGCAACGACTCCCATGCCTTCCTGTCCGATTTCGTTACCGCGCCACCTCGCGCACCGCTCTCGATGGTGACTCTTGTGTCATAACCGCAGGTCACACTACCTGTCGACGGCGTCCGCCCGTCTGGCGACACGCAACACACCGGCAATAAACGTCCACTCGGAATACAGGCAACCGCCCGCCACTCCCTTTGCTGTTGGCCCATCCGGACCCGTTCACCCGGGCGGGTTCGTCTGCCCGAAGCGGAATTGAGCAGAAGCGCTCGATCTACTGTCCGTGACGTAAGGACGCGATAGTTGTGACATGCACGTGCATCAGTCGCGTGCGTTTCCCGAGCCGGGCCCTTGGCAATTGACCATTCCGCCAGAAGTCGCAAGTGGACAATCGCCCGCCGGTTGATCGAGCGCGCTGGTCCGTTCGACCATTGTGGACTGTGGTCCGGCGGGCCGCCGGGACCCGCCCGGACCCGGGCATCGGGGTGGGTTCGTCGTGCCCGGGCCGTGCCGCCAGGGTTTCCCTATACCACGACATCGTCTCCCGGCGCCACCGGCTCTCGGGCGGGCGAACTGCCAACCCCTAAACCCCGTAGATATCCACTTCGACCCCCCTTGTGGCGCACCCTGAATGGCGCCTTTCGTCAGTGCAGGCGCGGGTAACGGAAGTGCGGGTCGCCGGAAGATCTCGGACAGCGGAGAGGTGAATTGTGTGGTGGTGACTATCGGTGAAGAACTGGGCCGATCGGGTGGAGGGCGGAGGTTGGTAATTGTCTATCGGCCGGGCGCGGTATTAGCGTGAGCGGCGGAGTACTGGTCGGACCTGGGAGAACTCCGTCGGATCGGGCAAGTCATAAAGGGACGGTGTACGGCGGAGAATGGCTGCCAGTTGGTGATTGCGGTCACCCGAAATGCGATGTTCGCCCCCGTGTCCCGGTTGTCGGAAAAGGTCGAGGTGTGATGCGGTCGCTTGTCCTGTTCGACGGTCTCGGCGCGCGCACCGAGTCGTTGATCCCGGTGGTGCGGCAAGCGGGTCGCCACCAGGGGAATGCCGCGTTCTTCGAGTCGGTGCACCGCGCGCTCGACGAGGCGGTCGACCACCTCGGGCCGACCGCGCTGCCCGACGGGCTACCGCTGGCGAAGTGGCTCGACGGTGTGGCGCCGCCCGTGCTGGACTCCGTGGCGACCGGCGTGCTGGTCCACGTGCACCAACTCTGCCTACTGCAACCGGGGACCCTGCCCGACGACGTGGCAGGCGCGCTCGGGCACAGCATCGGACTGCAGGCCGCCATCGTGGCCGGTGCGCGCCTGCGCCGGGTGGACGACTTCCTCGCGCTGGCGTCGGCCTCGGTCAAGCTGGTGCTGGTCAGCCTGGCCCGCGCCAACCAACTGGTCGCCCCCGGCGGCACCCCGATGGCCGCCGTCGCGGGCCCGACCACGGCGGACCTGCGCGCCGTGCTCGCCGATCACCCCACCGTGGTCATCGGCCTGGTCAACACCCCGACCGCGCACGTGCTCACCGGACCGCCCGCTGACCTGCGCGCGTTGCGCGGCACCCAGCCGGGCACCTGGACCGACCTGCCCACGACGATCCCGTTCCACAGCCCCCTGCTGGCCGACCTGCCCGAGCGGGTACGCGCCGATCTGCCCGCCATCGGCCCGATGCCCGGGCCGCACGACCTGGCGCTGCCCGTCTACGCGGCCGACGCCGGTCGAGACCTGCGGGCCGCGGACGACCTCGTCGACGAGTACCTGCGGCAGGTCTTCGCGCACCCGAACGACTGGGCCACCGCCGTCGAGCACGCGATCGCCGACTCGGCCGCCGACCGCGTGCTGGACGCGGGCCCAGGCCCGGGCGCCCGCCGGTTCGCCCGCGAGTGCGCCCCGACCACCCGCTTCCACCCCCTGCGACAAGCCCACTGAGACAGGCCCACCCGAGGTCAAGCCCGCCGAGGACGAGTCCACTGAGAAGGAGCGATCCGTGCGTTGTCTGCTGTTCCCGGGTCAAGGCGTGCAGAAGCGCGGGATGGGGTCGGACCTGTTCGCCCGCCACCCCGAGGCGACCGCGCTGGCCGACGACGTGCTGGGCTACTCGATCGAGGAGCTGTGCGCCCGCGACCCGCTGCGGCGGCTGCGCGACACGCGCTTCGCCCAGCCCGCGGTGTTCTTCGTCAACGCGCTCCTGGCGAGAGAGCAGCCCCAGCCCGACTTCGTGGCCGGGCACAGCCTGGGGGAGTACAACGCGCTGGTCGCCGCGGGCGTGCTCACCCTGGCCGACGGGCTGGCGCTGGTGGCAAGGCGCGCCGAGCTGATGGCCGAGGTCACCGGCGGCGGCATGTCCGCCGTGCAGGGTGTGCCCGCCGCGTTCGTGCGCCGCGCGCTCACCGAGACCTGCCTGCCGAACGTCTTCCTGGCGAACCTCAACGCCGACACCCAGACCACGATCGCCGGTGACCGCGCGGAACTCGCCGTGGCGGGCAAGGCGATCGCCGCGCTGCCCGGCGCGCGGGTCGTGCCGCTGAACGTGAGCGGTCCGTTCCACACCCCGCTGATGGCGCCCGCCGCGGCCCGGTTGCGAGGGGTGCTCGCCGAGCAGGTCTTCGCGCCCGCCGCCGTCCCGGTGGTCTCCAGCGTCACCGGCGAGCTGTTCGACCCCGCTGACGGCGCGGACCTGCTGGCCCGCCAGCTGGCCGAGCCGGTCGAGTGGGTGCGGGTCGTGCACACCCTGCGCGCGCTGGGTGTCACGGAGTTCGACGAGGTCAACGGCCGGACGGTGACCGCGCTGGTCACCCGGATCCACTGAGCGGGGAATCATGGGGCACGACAAGGACATCGCCGTCGTCGGCTTATCGGTCGACCTGCCCGGCGCGTCCGGGCTCGACGAGCTGTGGCGGCTGGTCAGCACCGGGTCGGGCACCGCGCGGCCGTTCCCGGCCGACCGGGCGGCCAAGCTCGCCGAGTACATCTCCTACCTGCGCGCGACCAGCATCGACCCGCTGGACGAGCCGGACGTGGAGTACCACAACGGCTACTTCCTCGACACCGTCGACCACTTCGACCACACCGCGTTCGGTATGAACCCGCGGCAGGCGACGCTGACCGACCCGCACCACCGGATGGTGTTGCGGGCGATGTACCTGGCCTTCGAGGACGCGGGCTACTCGCTGGAGCGGTTGCGCGGCAGCCGGACCGGGGTGTTCGTCGGCTTCGCGGTCAACCCGGGCTCGACCTACCTGGACTACATCAGCCGGGTCGACCCGTCGGTGGGCCAGCAGGCGATCACCGGCAACATCCCGGCGATGCTGGCCAACCGGCTCTCGCACCTGCTCGACCTGCGCGGCCCCAGCATGGTGGTGGACACCGCGTGCTCGGCGACCCTGGTCGCGGTGCACCAGGCCAAGAACGCGCTGCTGCTCGGCGACTGCGACCTGGCCGTGGTCGGCGGCGCGCGGATCGTGTTCGCGCCGGTCAGGCACCAGCACTCCAACATCGGCATCGAGTCGTCCGACGGCGTCACCCGCACCTTCGACGAGGCGGCGGACGGCACCGGGTTCGGCGAGGGTTCCGGCGCGGTGGTGCTCAAGCGGCTCGACCGGGCACTCGCCGACGGCGACCAGGTGTACGCGGTGCTCAAGGGCAGCGCGGTCAACCACGACGGCAACACCGAGGGCATCACCAACCCCGACAGCGATTCCCAGGCCGACCTGCTGCTCAGCGCGTGGCGCGATGCCGACGTCGACCCGCGCACCATCGGCTACTTCGAGGCGCACGGCACGGCCACCCGGGTCGGCGACCCGATCGAGCACGAGGGCATCAAGCGGGCGTTCGCCCGGCACACCACCGACCGGCAGTTCTGCGCGGTGGGCACGGTGAAGGCCAACGTCGGGCACCTGTTCGAGGGGTCCGGTGTGGTCGGTCTGATCAAGGCGATCGCGGTGCTGCGCAACGGGATCATCCCACCGCAGGCCAACTACCGGACGCCCAACCCCAAGCTGGACTTCACCTCCGGGCCGCTGTACCTGCCCACCGAGCCGCGTCCGTGGCAGCCGGGGGGATTGCGCCGCGCCGGGGTGAGCGCGTTCGGTCTCGGCGGCACGAACGCGCACGCCGTGCTGGAGGAGCACATCGCGGTCGACGAGCGGCCCGCGTCCACCGGTCCGCAACTGTTCGTGCTCAGCGCGGCGACGATCAAGTCATTGACGTGGACTGTGGAGCGGCACGTCGCGTTCATCGACGCGGACGGGCTCGACGGCGTGGACATCGCCGACGTCTGCCACACGACCCGGGTTTCCCGGGCCGGGCACCGGCACCGGATCGCGGTGGTCGTCACCGACGCCGCCGACCTGCGCCGTCAGCTGGTGGGCTTGCTGGCCGAGCAGCGCGATCCGTTGCCGGAAGGGCCATTGGGCGAGGCAGCCACCAGCTTCCTCCGTGATGGCAAGGTAGACCTTGTTTCGACGGGGGACCGGCAGCCGCGGATCGTCCGACTGCCCGGCTACGCGTTCGACGAAACTGTTGCGTGGGTGCAGTTCCCGGACACGTGGCGCGAGACGATGAACCTCACCACCCACGACGAGCGGCACCCGGTGACCCACGACGTGGAGCTGCGTGAGGTCCCGCTGTCGGTCGTCGCCGCGGATCCCGTGCGGGCGCTCGCGATCGTGGACCCGGACACCGACGCCGAGGACGTCCTGACCGCCGCCGGGCTCGGTGACGTGCGGTTCATCCGGATCGGCGAACCCGTCGTCCCCGGCGGCGCCCCGTTCCGGCCCACCGACCCCGCCGGGTGCGCCGAGGTGGCCCGGCTCGTCGACGAGGGCGTCACGCACGTGCTGCACGCCACCGCCTTCGAGGACAAGGCCGTGCTCGACGTGTCCGTTGTGGACGACCGGGTGGCGAAGAACCTCGACGGCCTGTTCCAGCTGACCAAGTCGCTCATGGCGGCCGGGGTGAAGACGCGCCTGGTTGTGCTCACCAGGACCGCGGTGTGCGCGGCGCCGGGGGAGCAGGTGGTGCCGGAGAACGCGGCACTGGTCGGGTTCGGCAAGGTCGTCGAGCGCGAGTACCCGTACATCAAGGTCAGCCACATCGACCTCGACCCGGCGGTGTCCCCGGCCGCCCTGCGCGCCGAGGTGCTGTCCGAGGACCGTGGGCTGTCCGTGCTGCGTGGGGACAGGCGGCTGCGCGAGGTGTTCGTCGAGGTGCCCGAGGTCGACACCGACGGCCCCGCCGAGCACCTGCGCGCGGGTGGCACATACCTGATCACCGGCGGCACCGGGGCCCTCGGTCTCGCCGTCGCGGCCCGGTTCGCCGCCACCCAGCCGGACATCGATCTCGTGCTGCTGAGCCGGTCCGGGCTGCCGCGGCGCGAGCAGTGGGACGACGTGTCGGTGGTGCCGAGCGGGTCCCCAGTGGCCCGGCGCGTTGCCGCGGTGCGGGAGATCGAGCAGACCGGCGCGCGGGTCCGCGTCGTCGCGGCGGACGCGGGTGACCCGGCCGCCTTCGGTGCGGCCATCACCGAGATCCAGCGCGACCACGGCCGCATCGACGGCGTCGTGCACGCGGCGGGCCTGCCCGGCGGCAGCACCGTGATGTTCCGCGAACGGGCCGACTTCGACGCGGTCGTCCGGGCCAAGCTGCACGCCGCCGTCGTGCTCGACCGGCTGACCGAGGCCGACCAGCCGGACTTCATCGCGCACTTCTCGTCCGTGGCCTCGGTGTTCCCGGCCCCCGGCCAGGCCGACTACGCCGCGGCCAACTACTACCTGGACAACCTGGCGCGGGCCAGGGCGGGCGGCCCCTGCCACGTCATCGCCCTGGACTGGGTGGCGTGGAAGGAGATCGGCATGGCGGTCGACTTCGGCACCAACGGCGACACCATGTTCAAGGCGCTGCCCACCGCCACCGGCCTCGACGTCCTCGACGCGGGCCTGCGGTCGGGCAGGTCGCGGCTGTTCGCCGGTGAGCTGAACTACCGCGGCGAGCTGATCCACCTGCTGCGGTCCTACGACGTCGCGCTCTCGGCCGACATCGAGGCCAAGGTGGAGCACGAGATGCGCGCGCTGCGGGAGCGGCTGCGCGCCGCGGCCGACAAGACCAGGGCCACCGTCGCCGCGGTCGAGGTCGAGTTGACCGGCCGCGACGAGTTCACCGACGTGGAGCGGACCGTCGCGCAGTGCCTCGCGCTCGCGTTCGGCTACGACGAACTCGACGTGGAGGGCGACTTCTTCGACCTGGGCGGCGACTCGATCATGGCGGCCACCGTCGCGAGCACGATCGCCACCGTCCACGGGGTCGGCTACGACGTGGCCGACCTGCTCGCCGACCGCACGGTGAGCGAGATCGCCTACCACATCGAGGACCTGGTCACCTTCGCCGACATGAACCCCGAGGCCGTCTGATGGGCGCCGACGCCACGGACATGACCACCGGGCCGCCGCTGCGCAAGGTCCTCGGGTTCGCGCTGCCGCTGACCGCCGCGAACCTGTTGCAGCAGGGGTACCTGCTGGTCGACGGCGTGGTCGTCGGGCACTGGACGGGCGTCGACGGACTCGCCGCGATCGGTGCGGCCGGCCCGCTGTTCTACCTGCTCAACGCGATGTTCATCGGGCTGGGCACGGCGTTCACCATCCGGCTGGCGCACCTGCGCGGCGCCGGGGACGCCGACGCCAGGCGCGGGGTGGTGCTGTCGCTGGCACTGGTCACGGCGGTCTGGTCGGTGGGCTGCGTGCTCGTGGCGACGGTCCTGGTGGACCCGGCGCTGGCGGTGATGGGCCTGCGCGGGCAGCTCGCGCACGACGCGTCGGTGTTCCTCAGCACCCTGTCGCTGGGCTTCCCCGGCATCTTCGGCACGGCCGCGGTCAGCGCGTACCTGCGCGGGCTCGGCGACTCGCGGACGGCGCTGTGGGTGGCGGGCTTCGGCAGCGTCGCCAACGCCGCGCTGGTGCTGCTGCTGGTCGCGGCCTGGGACCAGGGGATCGCCGGTGCCGCGCTGGCGACGGCGATCTCGTCCACCGCGGCACTGGTCGTCGGGCTGGTGGTGGCCGCGCGCAAGTACCCGGTGGCCAGGACCGGCGGGCGGCCCGCGGTGCGGCGCGAGCTCGTCGACGCCGTCCGGTTGGGATTCCCGCTGGCGAGCCAGCACATCATCCTGGCGTTGGGGATCATGGTGCTGGTCTGGATCCTGCAGGCGTTCGGGCCGGTGGTGTTGGCCGCGTTCAGCATCGTGGCCAGGGTCGAGCAGGTCACCGCCATGCTGTTCCTGGACTTCTCCGGCGCGATCACCGCGTTCACCGCGCAGAACCTCGGCGCGGACGACCCACCGCGGGCGCGGACCGGGTTGGTCAGGACCCTCGGCCTGACCGCCGTGCTCACCGTGGTCGCCTCCGCGGTGGTGCTGGTGGCCCGCGGCCCCATCGCCGCGCTGTTCACCGACGACCCGGCGACGCGGGCGCTGACCGAGCGGTACCTGCTGATCATCTACCCGTTCCTGGCGCTCTACACGCTGATGGTTGTGCTGCACGGCTACCTCAACGGCGCCCGCCGCACCACCGCGCCGCTGATCTGCACGGTGATCGCGTTCCTGCTGGTGCAGATCCCGTTCGCCTACCTGTTCCACGGCGTGTTCGGCGTCGAGGCGGTGATGTGGGCGGTGGTCGTCGGGTGGACCGCCGGGCTGACCTACTCGGTGCTGTGCCTGCGCCGCGTGCTGTTCGGGCCACTGGTCCACAAGGAGGTCGTGCCGTCGTGATCACCGAGAGCCGGGCCGTCGTGGAGTTCCACGGCGGCACCGCGCGCACCGGCCCGCTCTGCTGGGGGCAGCAGGGCACGTGGGACAGCCTCGCCCAGTGGTACCCGGAGGTGAAGCCGTTCTTCTTCCTGACCCGCTGGCTCCCGGTGCCGCTGCTGCTGGAGGTGGGCGACGTGCTGGCTGTGGTCGGTGAACTGCTCGTGCGGCACGAGTCGCTGCGCACGCACGTCTCGCAGCCGCCCGGCGGCGAACCGACCCAGCGGGTGCTGGCGTCGGGCACGCTGCCGGTCGACGTCCACGACCGTCCCGCCGACGACCCCGTCCAGTTCGAGGACATCGTCGCGACCTGCTGGGAGCGGGGGACCGCGCGGCCGCTCGACCACTCGCGTGAGCTGCCGTTGCGGCTGTCGATCGCGCTGCACGAGGGCATCCCGGTGGTCATCGCGTTCACGCTCTCGCACCTGGCCGCGGACTACACCGCGACCGACGCGCTGGTCCGCGAGCTCACCGCCATGCTCGACGCCAAGGCGTCCGGCACGCCCCTGCCCCCGGCCCGGCCCGCCGCGCAGCCGCTGGACCTCGCCCAGGCCGAGCGCTCACCCGAGGGCCAGCGCCGCAACGTCGACGCGATCCGGCACCTGCGCTCGGTCCTGGACCGCGCGCCCGCGCCGATCCCGCCCCAGGCCACCCCGGAGTCACCGCGGTTCGTCGGCGCGGACCTGGAGTCGGACCTGCTCGCGGTCGCGGTCCGCCGAACCGCGCGCCGCTGCCGGACCAGCACGTCGGTGGTCCTGCTGGCGCTCACCACGGCCCTGGTCCGCTCGTTCTGGCCAGAACCCCGGCTGCGCCTGGACATCATGCAGGGCAACCGCACCAGCCCGGAGGTCGCCGCCAGCGTCACGACCCTCAACCAGGTCGTCCACACCATCACCGACCTCGACGGCGAGTCGCTGACCGAGCTGCTCGACACCGCCACCCGTGCGATGGCGGTGGCCCGGGCCCACTCCCGCTACGACAACCGAGCCGCCCGCGAGGTCCTCCGCGCCGGTGACCTACCCCCGGGTGTCCAGTTCAACGACATGTGGTCGACCCTCCCCGCAGGACCGCGGACCGCGACGCCGTCCGCGACCACCCTGACCTGGCCCGCCACGTCCAACGCCGAGAGCATGGCCCTCTACCTCGACGTCCGAGGAACCCCCACCCGGATCCGCCTGGGCGCCATGGCCGACACCGCCATCCTCCCGCGCGCCGACCTGGCCGCCCTCCTGCACACCTTCGAACACCTCGCCGTCGACTGGGCGGAAGGCGTGGACGGTCGCTGACCCCGGGTCAGGAGGTCGCGGGCCCGATGTGGACCACCGAGGCCGCGGTGTTGTTGGAGGTGTTCGCCTCGCTCCCCGCGACCGACAGCCCGGTGATCGACTCGACACTCCCCGTCACGTGCCTGCCCACCCGCACCGCCACGGTGACCGGCGGGTAGGACTCACCGGGGGCCACGGTCCGGCTGGACAGGCAGACCACCCGGTGCCCGGAGATGGCACAACTCCAGTCGTCACCCTCCGCGGCGGTCGGGGTGAGGCCCATCGGCAGGGTGTGGGTGAGGGTGACCAACTTGTCGGACCGCTCGTGCGCCAGGTCAGCGCTGACGGACAGGGTGTAGGACCCCGTACCCCCAGCCACCCACGGCCCGTCGTTGCCCGCACTCACCGTCAGGTCGGCCACTGCCATCTCGCTACCCCTCCACCCGCGGGCGCCGCACAGCGCCCACCCCATGATCACCGATTCCCGCCCGGCCCCCAGAACCGGGGTCATCCCCTGGGACGTCCCACGCCGCCGGACGTTGCCCCGGGGTTCGTGATCAGCCGAACCTGGCGACGACCTCCCCGGTACTCCGCGTCGCCGTCAACGAGTCCGCCGGGAACAACTCGCCAGCCTCGGCCCGCAACGCGACCGCGGGCCCCGCCTCATACGCCGCCAACGCCGCCCGGTCGGTGAAGGTGTACCGCATCTCCAGCCCCCCATCCGCAAGCGCCAACACCTCAGCCGACCGCGCCCCCGCCGCCACCACGGCCGCCGCGTGGCCACCGGTGACCCACTTCAGGTAGCTGTCGCGAACGGCCTCATCGGTGAACTGGACCCGGACGGCGTAGATGACGGTCATGCCGCCTTTCTACCGCACGACCAACCAGAGCCGACTGGCCCCGTCACCAGGCGGTGCGGGCCACCAGCGACCCGATCCTCAGCCCAGGGGACTATCACGACCGTTCGGCACCGTGATGGCAGGCGCGGATGTTGGAGTATCGCTAGGGTCCAGCACTACCAGCGAAGCCGCGGCAGGTACGCACCTGGCCAGTCGTTGCCCGAACCGATGTGAGGGGCCGGAGTGCGCGACAGCACGCTGTCGATCCAGTGGGCGGTGTGCCTTGTGGCACTGTGAGACCGCCACCGCGGCCACCGTGATCGAGAGTCTCGCCGTCGACCTGCCGCTGAACCCCTCGCCGGCGGTGAAGTGGTCATGATGCTTGACCTGTTCGACGTGGTGCGCGTCAAGACGGCACTGCCGGAACAAGGACTTGACGCGGGCGCGATCGGTGCGGTGGTCGCGATCCTTCGCGATCCGGACCTGAGGTACGAGATCGAGGTCGTCGACGAGGATGGCCGTACCCGGTTCCTGGGACCAATCGCGCCCGACGACCTTGAACGGTGCTGAAGCCGCCCTCGGGTGGTCGAGCAACACCGTCAGCGAGACGTCCACGGCGTCCGCGCCGCTGCTCGCGGTGGACCCGGTGCTTCTCGCTCACCACAAGAACACGGCGCGGGTCGTCTTCGACGCTCCTTGAGTCCGTTGTGGACGGCCAACCACTGAGCCACACGTTCGGCGGCTAAACCAGGGGAGTGAAGAAGAACGTCGTCCGGCTGACGAACCCGCCATCCCCGTCAACCGTGAAGAAGTCGGCGAACTCGATCGAGACGGTTGTGCCGTCGCGCAGTACTCCGTCGAATCGGCCGTGTACCGCGTAGCGGGGGCCGTCGTGCAGCACGGACTGGAGTGTGTGCTCGCCGTGGTGGATCAGGCGTTCGTGGCGGTAGAAGTGTTCGATCGCGGTGCGTCCGGCGAGGTCGGGGTAGCCGGGTCGGCGGTAGACGGCAGCCGGGGTGAACAACGCGGCGAGTGCGCCGAAGTCGCCCGCGTCGACGAGTCGGTAGTAGTGGAGGACTGGTGCTTGATCGGTCACGGCACCCCCAGCACGTCGGCTGAAGGATACCGGGGGAGGGCGCCGCTCGGGAACTGACAGAACGTGGACAAACGCGTGGAGTTGCGTCCTTAGGGGTGGAGTGGCGGACGTGGGGGAACGGGTGTGGGACGGTGTGCGTTGGATCACTTGTCGAGGTCGCCGCGGGGGGCGTGGCGGAGTTGCTTCGAGTGCACGGAGGTTCGCGTGGCCAGTGCCGCCACACCGGGGAGACCGCACGGCGGCGCGCTGCCCCGGGACCGCAGCCGCAGGACGCCGTCGCGGCGCGGTCTGGTGGCGGCGTCGTTGGGCAACGCGCTGGAGTGGTTCGACTGGAATGCCTACGCCGTGTTCTCCGTGTACTTCGCCGACCGCTTCTTCCCCTCGGGGGAGCCGGGAACCGCGCAACTGCAGGCGCTGCTGGTGTTCGCGGTCGGCTTCCTCTTCCGGCCGCTCGGTGGTGTGCTGCTCGCCGGGTTCGCCGACAAGCACGGTCGTCGCTCGGCGTTGACGTTGTCGGTGTTCTTCATGGCGGGCGGCAGCGTGCTCATCGCGGGCACCCCCACCTACGACGACATCGGCGTGGTGGCACCGGTTCTGCTCGTAGTGGCCCGTGCCGCGCAGGGCCTGTCGACCGGAGGCGAGTTCGCTGCCGCGACGACCTACCTGGTCGAGGTAGCGCCACCGCGCCACCGGGCGTTCTACTCCAGCTTCGCCTACGTGACCGCGATGCTCGGACTGCTCGCCGTCACGCTCGTCGACATGCTGCTGACCACCGTGCTCTCCCACGACGACCTCGTGGCGTGGGGTTGGCGCGTCCCTTTCGCCTGCGGCGCGCTCATCGGCGTCTACGGCCTGTACCTGCGCCGCGGCCTGGACGAGACCGAGGCATACCTCGCCAACCGCGATCGCGGCGTCCGCAGACCGACCTGGGAGGTGCTGCGCAGGCACCCCACCAGCGGATTGCGAGTCGTCGGTTTCACCACGGGCGCCACGATCGCCTACTACATGTTCGTGGTCTACCTGCCGTCCTACGCGCGGAACACGCTGGGAGCGGACACGCGCGTCGTGCAGTGGACGGCGATCATCGCCCAACTGGCCATGATCGGCGCGTTGCCGCTGCTGGGTGCCCTGTCGGACCGGGTCGGCCGCAAACCGCTGCTGGTGGTCTTCGCCGCCGGGTACGCCGTGGGCATCGGGCCCGCCGTGGCGCTGCTGGACGACTCGCCGTGGACCCTCGGGGTCGTCATGACCGCGGGCATGCTGCTGTTCGCCTGCTACGGCGCGGTCGGCCCGATCGCCATGGCCGAGATGTTCCCGACGCAGGTGCGCACCGCGGGCATCGGCGCGCCGTACTCGGTCACGGTCGCCCTGTTCGGTGGCACCGCGCCGTACCTCTCGGTGGCGCTCGCGGAGGCGGGCAAGACCTACCTGTTCACCGCGTACGTGATGGTCCTGTGCCTGATCAGCCTGGTCGCGTACGCCACCGCGCGCGAGACCCGCGGCGTGCCGCTGTGAGCGGGTCACCCCGACGCCAGGACGATCGTCTCCGTCCCGTGCTCCACACCCGATGCCCTGCGCTGCACCAGCGTGATCCCGGCCGCGACCTCCTGGAACGCCGCCACCAGGCCGTGATCGGCGAACCCGCGGCACTCCGCGGCCAGGCACAGCGAGGCGACCCGGATGGCTGTCGCGGTGGGCGCGGCCGCGGTGTCGCGGCCGTCGGTGGCCTCCCGCACCCGCTCGACGAGCCGCTCGACCACCTGCCGTGACCTGGTCTCGCCCGGCGCGACCCGGTCCAGCCGGGCCAGCAACCGGGCGCAGCCGCCGAGCACCCGGTCCACCAGTTCGTCGGGTGGGACCACGAGGACGGGCTCCAGCATGCCCGCGTCCGCGATGAGCGTCCTGGCCAGCTCACCCGGCCACTGCGCGGGATCGGTGTCGGCGCGCAGCACGGCCGCCGCCGCGGCGGCGAGCACCCCGCCCATGACGTGGTCCAGCCGCCACTCGAACTCCACCTCCAGCGCGCTGCCCGCGTAGGGGCCCTGGTCGCGCACGCGCGCCGGGGCCAGGTCCAGCAGCAGCGCCCGGTCGAGCGGCGACAGTTCGGCACACGCCTGCCCGACCACCGTGTCCAACTGGGCGACGAGGTCGAGCGCGCGCGACCGGAACTCGGCGATCGGGCCGCGTTGCGGTTGCCTGCCGTCGTTGAGCGCCTCGGCCAGCACGCGCGCGGCGCCGATGTCGATCCGCGGCGCCGCCCCCGTGTCGAGCGCCTCGGCGTGGCGCAGGGTCCGGCACAGGTCGAAGAGGTGGTCGAGCACCACGTCCGCGGCCATGTCGAGCACCGGGATCTGCCCGATGCCGTTGAACAGCACCCTGGCCGACACCGCGGCGCGCAGCACCAGCAGCCGGACGAGGCTGGCGGAGGAGTCGGCGATGTCGGAGCGGACGTGGTCGGCCACGGTGTCGCGGGCGACGGCGTGCGGGTGACCGGCGCCGGGCGGGACGAACAGCGTCGGCCGCGCACCGGCCACGGCGGGGTCCAGCCAGACGCTGGCCGTGACGCCGGTCGCGAGGCGCGCGGGTACGGCACGGGAGACCGCCGGGTCGAGGACCTCGTCGGCGGTGGGGAGCCGGTACACGACCCCGGTCACCTCGGACAGCCACCGCGCCACCGCCCACGCCGCGGTGCCCCGCACCCCGGTGATGGGGAGGTCCCGGTCGGCGCGCGAGCCGGGTCCCGGTGTGGTCTGGAAGGTGTCGGACTCGTAGAGCCAGTAGATGCCGTTGGTCACGGGGGACAGGCACACACTGCTGCCCGAGCGCGTGCGCGCCACCCGGTTGAGGTTGCGGCGCACGAGGACACCCACCATCGACCTGCGCCGGTCCGGCTCGGCGTCGGCGGTGAACGCGGACTCCAGCATCCGCTCCAGCCGCGCGCGCAACTCCGGCGCGAGCCGCCCACCCGCCGCGACGCACTCGAACGCCAGCGACAGGGCGGCGACGCTGCTCGACTCCAGGCACGCCACGACCAGCGCGTCGATATCGGCGCCCGCCGAGAACAGCACCGTCGTCTCCTGCCACCACAGGTCGTCGACCCCACCCACCAGGGTCGCGGTGTCGCCGGTCTCCCGGATGTGCGCGGCGGCGAGGTACTCCTGGAACGTGTGGTGCACGAACGCGTAGGTGGCCGGTTCCGGCTCGGCGACCAGACCGCTGCCGAACACCGTGCCGAGGAACCGCTCCGCGGTGATCGCCGTGGAGATGCGCCGCAGCACCGGCCGGATGGCGGCCACCGCCTCGGCGTGCGGCAGGTGCGTGACGCGGGCGCGCATCATCGCGAACGCCATGACCCGCAGCAGGGCCTCCTGGTCGTCACCGGAGAGCCTGGTCGGCAACCGCTTGGACTCCGCCCGGCTCCACAGCACCATCGTGCAGATCTCGGCGTACAGGCGGGCCCGGGAGCCGGGCAGGGCACCCCGGTGCCGGTCGACGATCACGATCATGGTGAGCAGCAGCGGGTTGGTGACCAGGTCCCGCAGCGCCGGGGCCGCGGCGAGCCGGTCGAGCAGGTCCTCGGCGGCCGCCGCCGCGCGCACCCCGGCGTCCTGGGCGCGGCGGTCGCGCACCAGCACGGCGGTGTACCAGGCTTTCAGGAAGTGCGTCACCTGCTCCTCGTCGAAGCCGTGCACGTGCAGCACGGTGGCGCCGTTGACCGGTGCCGGGAGGTAGCCCTGCGGCCGGGCGGTGATGACGAAGTCGTTGCGCGAGTAGTGCCCCGCCTGCGCCTCGATCCAGTCCGCGATCCGCCGCCGGTCACCCGCGTCCGCGACCTCGTCCAACCCGTCGAGCAGCACGGTGCAGGCGCCGTCGCGCAACCGCTGCTCGAACCACCCCGCCGGCTCCACCAACCCGGCGCCGAGGGTGGCCCGGATCAACGCGGGCAGCGCGATCCCCGGCTCCGCCAGGATCTTCGCCGCGTGGTCCCGCAACGGGATCAGCACCGGCACCGCCCGCCGCCGCCCGCACAACGCCTTGGCCACGAACCGCACCAACGTCGTCTTCCCCGACCCCGGCCCACCCAACAACACCACCAACGACGACGCCCGCCGGTCCAGGAAGTCCCCCAACGACTGCCGCTCCACCGTGTCCGCCCGCGGCCCCCCGATCAACCCGGCCGGCACCTGGTGCGGCGCCTTCGACACCAGGTGCGGGTGGACGAACACCTCGTCGAGCTCCGGCGCGTACGGGGTGATCGTCGGCACGCCCTTGAGGTCGATGTAGCGCAACCCGCCTGCCAGAGCGTCCCGGTACGCCCGATCGAACCGACTCACCCGCCGCCCGGCCGCACCGTCCACCGCGTCGGCGGCCCGCTTCTCCCACCGCCCCAACACATCCGACCCCACCCGCCCCGCGACCGCCACCACACCCACGACGAACTCATAAGCAAGAGCCACCCCGGCCGCGGCGATCGGGTGCCGCAGCACCAAGTCGTGCCAGACCCCAGCGGCCACCGAGGGAGGCACGAACGCCGCCATCAACCACCCGACCACCTTGCCCGTCACCCGACACCCCCGATCCACGACGCGCCAACATCGGCAGTCCCCACGGCGGAAGCACCACCCACCACCAAGTCTGCTGCGTCGTTCCCAGCAGGGCCAGAGCCCACCGGGTTCGACGTCCGGGACGCTGAACGCGGAGAGGAGTCGAGATCGTGCCGCCTGTCCACCGGGTTCGATCTCGGCAGGCGTGGCTACCGCAAGCGGCAGGTGCGCCACTCGTGCCAGTGGCGCTCATTCGTCGTGGGGGAGGCGGTGGAGGGCGGGTGGTCCCTAACTTCAGCCGGGTGGATGACGTGGAGCGGGGACTGCCCCGTGCGGTGGTGATCCTGGTCGCCGGTGCGGCTGGGATCGTTGTGGTGGCCGGGATGTCGCTGGCCGCGTGGTTGGTCGGACCGCTGCTGCTGGCGATGATGATCGTGGTGGCGGTGCGGCCGGTGTCGGAGTGGCTGCGTGCGCGGGGGTGGCCGTCGTGGGCGGCGACCGGTGTGCTGGTGCTGATCATCTACCTCGGGTTCGCCGCGATGGTGGTGGTGCTGGTGGTGTCCGCGGCCGGGGTGGCCGACCTGGTGCCCGGCTACGCCGACCGGGCGCAGGCGCTGCTCGACCGGGTCGACACCCTGCTGGCCGCGGTGGACATCAAGGATCCCGGCAAGCTGCTCGGCTGGCTGGGTTCGGCGCTCGACCTGTTGAGCGGGATCGTCTTCCTGCTCTCCGTCCTGCTGTTCCTCGGCATCGACGCGGCCACCACCAAGGCCAGGCACGACGTCGTCGCCGCCGACCGGCCGCGGGTCGCCGCCGCGCTGGTCTCCTTCGCTGGCGACGTCCGCCGCTACCTGTGGGTCACGACCGTGTTCGGGTTCCTGGTCGCGGTGTACGACGTGATCGGGCTCGCCGTGCTCGGCATCCCCCTGCCGTTCCTGTGGGGAGTCCTGTCCTTCATCACGAACTACGTCCCCACCATCGGCTTCATCCTCGGCGTCGCCCCACCCGCCGTCCTCGGCTTGTTGCAGGGCGGCTGGCCGCTGATGACCTGGGTCATCGTCCTGTACTGCGGGATGAACTTCCTGCTCCAGTCGGTGATCCAGCCCCGGTTCGTCGGCGACGCCGTCGGCCTGTCGGTGACCGCCACCTTCCTCTCCCTGATCCTGTGGGGCTGGGTGCTCGGCCCGCTCGGCGCGGTACTGGCCATCCCGCTCACCCTGCTGGCGAAAGCCCTCCTGGTCGACGTCGACCCCCGCGCCCGCTGGGTCAACGCCCTGCTCGACGCCAAACCCGCCCGAACCCCGGCCCCCGACGCCTAGCGGCTCAGGTGGCGACCCGCTCGACGCTCGACGCCGACCCACCGGCGGCCGCGGCTCGCTGGTGCCGTCGGTGCAGGGTGCGCGTCAGGTCGGCCACGATGGCCAGCAGCCAGGGGCGGAACCGGGCTCCGGCGCGCAGGGTGTGGGCGCGGCGCAGGGCGTGCAGCACCGCGGCCCGCACGACGTCCTCGGTGTCCTCACCCGCTCCCATGGCCTCGGCGAGCAGGCACGCCGCGGCGTGGTGCGGCAGCACCAATTCGCCGAACGCCCTCGCGCACCCCGCTCGGGCGCTCCTGATCAACTCGAGTTCGGTGGTCACCGGGTTCTCCCCTCGCCGAGGCGCTTTCACGCCATCGCCCGTCTCGGCCACCTGTGTAGCGTGTCCGGCGTTGTTCACGATCTGCCTCGAATCCCTGGTCAACGGGTTGCGAACAGAGACGAGCGCATGCCGCGACACGAACGTCCGATCGAGCCTGGAAACCCGGTGCTGGTGGGGTTCGCTGAGGCGTTGCGGGAACTGCGTCGGCTGGCGGGTTCTCCGACCTACCGCCAGTTGGGTGCCCGCGCGCACTACTCGGCCGCCGCGCTGTCCGATGCCGCGGCCGGGCGGAAACTGCCGACCCTGGCCGTCACCCTCGCCTACGTCCGTGCCTGCGGCGGCGACGCGCGGGAGTGGGAGCAGCGCTGGCGGGAAGCGGAAGCGCAACACACCCACCCCGCGCGCCAGGACGACCCGGCCGTCCCCTACCAGGGGCTGTTCGCCTTCCACGAGGGCGACGCCGAGGTGTTCTTCGGTCGGGACCGGGCGGTCCGCGAGGTGCTCGACCGCCTGGGGGAGCGGCGGTTCGTCGGCGTGTTCGGCGCGTCGGGCACGGGCAAGACCTCGGTGCTGCGGGCGGGTGTCGCCGTGCGCTGGCCCGGCCCGGTCCTCGTGCTGACCCCCGGCGCCCGCCCGGTCGAGGAGTGCGCGGTCCGCGTCTCCGGGCTGGTGGGTCGGTCCACGGTCGAGGTGCACGAGCAGTTGCGCGCGGACCCGGCGAACCTGGCACTACTCCTGGGGCCGGTGCAGGGTGCACTGTTGATCGTCGACCAGTTCGAGGAGCTGTTCACCCTCTGCGATGACCCGGGGGAACGCGCGTGGTTCGTGCGGGCACTGGTCGCCGCCTCGGGTCGGACGAGGGTGCTGCTCGGGGTGCGCGCCGACTTCTACGGGCACTGCGCGGAGCACGAACCGCTGGTGGAAGCCCTGCGCGACGGGCTGGTCCTGCTCGGCGGGCTCAGCGTCGACGAACTGCGCGAGGCCATCGTCGCGCCCGCCACCGCGCGCGGGCATCGCCTGGAGGCCGAACTTGTGACCCGCCTGGTCGCCGACGCCGCGGGCCGTCGCGGTGTCCTGCCGATGCTCTCGCACGCCCTGTTCGAGACGTGGCACCGCCGCCGCGGCATCACGCTGACCCTCGACGGCTACACCGCCACCGGCGGCATCGACCACGCCATCGCCCGCACCGCCGAGACCGTCTACTCCGAGTTCGACGAGCAGGGGCAGGCAATCGCCAAGGCCACCTTCACCCGGCTCGTGGCCCTGGGTGACGGCGACGACACCAAGCGCCGCGTCCCGCGCGACGAGTGGGACCGCGACCCCGACACGACCGCCGTCCTGCACACCCTGGCCGCCGCCCGCCTCGTCACCCTCGACCGCGACAGCGTCGAACCCGCGCACGAGGCCCTGATCACCCACTGGCCGCGGCTGCGCGCCTGGCTCGCCGAGGACCGCGACACCCTGCGCGTGCACCGCCACCTCGTCGACGCCACCCGCACCTGGCAGGACCTCGACCGCGATCCCGCCGCCCTCTACCGGGGCGCCCTGCTCACGCGGGCGCGTGAACTGCTCGTCACCCACCCCAACCTGGTCACCGCCCCCCAGCGCCGTTTCCTCGCCGCGGCCCACACCGCGGGCACCGCCAACCGCCGCCGCCGGAGGCTGGGCGTGGTCGCCGCCGTCGCCCTGGTCGTGGTCCTCGCCGCGGTCGGTGTCTACGCCGTGCGCACCTCGGCGGACAACGACCGCCGCGCGACCGAGGCAGTGGTCGACCAGGCCGTGGTCCAGGCGCGTGCGCTTCGGTCCGCCGACCCGTCCCTCGCCGGTCAGGTGGCGCTCGCCGCCTACCGGCTACGGCCGGACCCGAACACTCTGGGGGGCTTGTTCGACGTGGTCGCGGCGTTCAGCCAGGCCAACGAGACCG
This sequence comes from Actinokineospora cianjurensis, assembly GCF_003663795.1. Classification (NCBI taxonomy): domain Bacteria; kingdom Bacillati; phylum Actinomycetota; class Actinomycetes; order Pseudonocardiales; family Pseudonocardiaceae; genus Actinokineospora; species Actinokineospora cianjurensis. Next base: position 287,910 of record NZ_RCDD01000002.1, on the reverse strand, counting down.
GCGAGTTCCAGCAGACGCACCAGGTCCTGTTCCACCCAGGCGGCCGCTACCTCTACACCGCCTCCGGCGGCGCCCTCAAGGTCTTCGACTTCAACGGAGCGTCCACCCCCAGCTTCTCCCACGTCGTACCGGGTCTCCCGCCGGTCGGCCGGATGGCGATCGACACCGCTGGCCGGACGCTGGCGCTGGAGGTCGCGCAGGGACCGGTGTACCTGCTGGACGTGGCCGATCCCGGCACACCGGCGGTGGTGGCCGTCGTACCCTCGGCCGACTGGCTGGAGCCGCACTTCAGCCCCGTTGAGCCGATCCTGGTACTCGTCGAGAGATCGGACATCGTCGACGGCGGCGCGGGCCCGCCGGTCATCAACCACATCGTCCGCGTCCTCGACGTGCGGGACCCCGCTCACCCGGTCGAACGGTCCCACTTCAGTGTCGGGGAGGACGTCGTCGGGTTCGACCGCGCGGGCAACCTCGTCACGCAGGACTCCGGTGCGGGAGTCCACCTGTGGGACCTCACCGACGCTGTCCACCCGTCACAGCGATTCGTGGCCGCTGGCCCCTCGCTCGACAAGTACGCCGCGCTCTCGCCCTCCGCACCGATCGTCGCCTCGATCGAGGACGGCTACGCGAGGCTCGCGGTCGGCACGGGCGGTTCCACCCGCCTCTGGGACACCACCGATCCCCTCCACCCGCGCGCGGGTGGCCGCATACCCGGTCTGGTCGCGCTGGCACTGGCCCCCGACAACCGGTCCCTCGCCCTGGCCAACCGCGAAACCGTCCAGGTCTGGGACATCAGCGACCTCGACAACCCCCGCCAACACGCGATCCACCCCGCCTCGAACCTCAACCTCGGCAGCGCGACCTTCGCCCCGGACAGCAAGTCCCTCACCATCCTCCCCGACACCGGCCCCGGCCTCCTGTGGCCGACCGACACCCCCACAGCAGCAGGCTGGGTCTGCCAACGCGCCCTACGCCCCATCACCCCGGCCGAGTGGACCCACTACTTCCCCGACACCGACTACACCGCCCCCTGCGCGGTCCCGTAGTCGCCTCCTACAACCACCCGGGCGACGAGTCCGGCCCCGGTGGACGCGAACACCCACAGGGGCCGGAAGCCGTGCCGCGAGGGCTAGGCCAGGCAGGTCGCGGTGGCGTAGCCGTTGGCGCCGCCGCCTTGGTCCCAGTACTTGACCACGCCGTTGAGCACCGTGCCCGGGACGCACGACCGGACGCCGGTCGACTGCCGGGCGCGGGGGTAGCTGCTCGGGACGCCGTTGATGTACCAGGTGACGGTGCCCAGTTCGTCGTCCCAGCTCTGGATGTCGGAGTTGCAGAGGAAGGTGGCACCTGGGTAGACCCAGCACGTCGCCGTCGCGCCGGAGGCGGCGCTCGCGGTGGGGGCGGTGAAGAGGGTGACCGCGGCGGCGGCGGTGACGAGCGCCAGCGCGCGGGCTAACGGGGTGCGGCTCATTCTGACCATCCTGTGAGGTGCGAGTGTGCCGGGGAGTCCCGAACGCTACCGACGCCACGAGCCCCGGCCATCAGCTGATCGGGCGATCTGATCACCCCACCTCTCGGCCATCCATCCGAGGCCGAGTGCCGTGGGTGACCACGTGCGGGCCGCCGACAACGCACGGTTGACGACCGCGTCCACATCCCGTTCGCCCAAGGCATCGCCCCCTGAACACGCGACATCGCGAGCGCCCGCGACCACTCGCCCGCCCGCGTCGCCGAGGCGACCTCGTCAACTGTCCTCGACGACTTCCTCGGAGAAGTTCGGGCCAGGTGTCCATCCGGCGGGGTCCCGTGCGTAGTGGTGTCGTCCGGCGATACTGCCGGGCGGGACATGACGGTCGGATGAGGAGTGCCCTGGTGAAGTACATGCTGCTGATCAACGCGGGTTCGGTCGACGTGAGCGGTGGGGCCGCGGAGTGCACGGTCGAGGACTGGGTGGTCTACGACAAGGCGGTCAAGGACGCCGGGATCTTCGTGTCGGGGGAGTCGCTGGCCGACCTGGTCACCGCGACCGCCGTGCGGGTCGCCGCGGACGGGACGCGGGTGGTGACCGACGGGCCGTTCGCCGAGACGCGGGAGGTGCTGGGCGGGTTCTACGTCATCGACGTGCCCGACCTGGACGTGGCGTTGGACTGGGCCGCGCGCTGCCCCGGGGCGCTCGGCAGCGGTTCGGTGGTGGTCCGGCCGATCGCCGAGTTCTGAGGTGGCCGACGAACGGGCCACCGTGGCGGCCGTGTTCCGCGAGGAGCACGGCCGCCTGCTCGCCGCGCTCGCCCGCCGGTTCGGTGACCTGGACCTGGCCGAGGAAGCCGCGTCCGACGCCGTCGAGGCCGCGCTCGCGCACTGGCCCGCGCACGGGGTGCCGCCCAACCCGGGCGCGTGGCTGATGACCACGGCCAGGCGCAAGGCGGTCGACCGGCTGCGGCGCGACCAGACCCGCACCGCCCGGCTCGCGCGGTTGCGGGTCGAGGCCGAGCGCGCCGAGCCGCCCGCGCCCGAGGGCGGGCTGCCCGACGACCGGCTCCAGCTGTTCTTCACCTGCGCGCACCCGGCGCTGGCCGAGCAGGACCGGGGCGCGTTGACGCTGCGCTGCCTGGCCGGGCTGACGACGCCCGAGGTGGCGCGCGCGTACCTGGTGCCGGTGGAGACGATGGCGAAGCGGATCACCCGGGCCAAGCGCAAGATCCGCGATGCCCGCATCCCGTTCCGGGTGCCCGACGCGGACGAGCTGCCCGCGCGGCTGCCCGGGGTCCTGCAGGTGCTGTACTCGATCTTCACCGAGGGCTACGCCGCCAGCTCCGGCCCGCACCTGCAACGCCTCGACCTCGCCGAGGAGGCCATCCGGCTGATCACCGTGCTGGCCCGCCTGCTCCCCGACCGGGAGGTCATCGGTCTGCGCGCGCTGATGCTGCTGGTCCACGCCAGGCGAGCCGCCCGGACCACCCCCGATGGCGTGCCGGTGCTGCTCGAACACCAAGACCGCGGCACCTGGGACCGCACCATGATCGAGGAAGGACTCGCGCTGCTGCCCCAGGCCCTGGCAGGCCCACCAGGCCGCTACGGCGTCCAAGCCGCCATCGCCGCCCTGCACGACGAGGCGGCCGACATCACCACCACCGACTGGCCCCAGGTGGTCGCCCTCTACGACGTCCTCCACGTCCTCGTCCCGTCCCCGGTCATCGCCATGAACCGCGCCGCCGCCATAGCCATGCGCGACGGCCCCGCCGCGGGCCTCACCCTCCTCGACGACCTCGCCGACGACCCGCGCCTACGCCACCACCACCCCTACCTGGCCGCCCGAGCCGACCTCCTGGCCCGCCTCGGCCGCACCCCTGAGGCCATCGCCGCCTACCGGCTCGCTCTCGACCACGCGGCCACCGAGCCCGACCGCGCGCTGTTCCGAGCGCGCCTGGATTCCCTCGAGGACTGACATGCCCACCACCCCCGACAGCACGGTCCTGTCCTGGACCGCCGCCGAACGCCTCAGCCTCGCCGACCTGCTCGACGACCTGTCCGACGCCGAGTGGCGAGCCCCGTCGCTGTGCGCGGGCTGGACCGTGCACGACCTGGCCGCCCACCTCACCCTGTCCACGCGAACCACGCTTCCCCTGTTCCTCGGGGGAATCATCCGCGCCAGGGGCGACTTCGACCGGATGGAGGCCGACACCGCCCGCGCCCGCGCCGCCCGCTTCACCCCGGCGGAGCTCGTCGCCCAACTCCGCGAGACCGCCCACTCGCCGCGCCGCGCACCCCTGTCCGCGCTCCACGACCCCCTCGTGGACGCCTTGGTCCACGGCCAGGACATCGCCCGCCCCTTGGACCGCGCCCGCCCGATGGCAGGCCCCCAGACCGAGGCCGCCCTGACCCACGTCCTCGCCAGCCCCTTCTACGGCGTTCGGCGCCGCCTCAACGGCGCCACCCTCACCGCCACCGACCGGGACTGGACCTCGGCCACCACCGCCGACCACCCCGCCCGGATCCACGGCCCCATCGCCGACCTCCTCCTGGTCGCCACCGGCCGTCCCGCTGGCCTGCCCGCCCTCTCCGGCCCGGGGCTGACGCGCCTGCGTGGGCTGTCGGGCAGCTAGCGGGTGCAGGCGCCGACCTGGCGAACGGATTCGACCTGGCGCCACCCCGACGGCCTATTCGGCACCACTGTCCGCGATCACCCGCGGAAGATCTCATCCTTTTTGATGAACATCGACTTGCGATCGAGAAATGGGTGAGGGCTCTGACATAGTTGAATGAGGTATCGAACAGAGTTCTCGGAGGTTTCATGCGCAGCGAGGCAGTCGAGCGGGTCGAGCTCATCTTCCGGCTCTTCGACGCGAACGGCAGCGGCCAACTCGACTCCGGGGACTTCGACCTCATGGCGCGGCGGGTGGTCGCGGCGGCGAGCGGGTCGGCGGAGGCCGACAAGGAGCGGATGGCGGGTGCATTCCGGAAGTACTGGGAAACGTTGGAGGCGGAGCTGGACGCCGACCGCGACGGGCTGGTCTCGCTCGAGGAGTTCTCCGCGTGCACGCTGTCGCCGGAGCGGTTCGACGCGACGGTGGCGGAGTTCGCCGAGGCGTTGGGGGCCTTGGGCGACCCGGACCGGGACGGTCTGATCGAGCGGCCGGTGTTCGCCGAGCTGATGTCGGCCATCGGGTTCCGCGGCGAGAACATCCACGCGCTGTTCGACGCGTTCGGACCGTCGGAGGCCGATCAGGTCCGGGTGGCCACCTGGGTCGAGGGCATCAAGGACTACTACCAGCCGGAGAAGGCGGGCATCGCGGGCGACCGGCTGGTCTCGCCGTCCGCCTGACCAGCCCCCGGCCCGCCGTCCGATGCTGATCGATGCGAGTCGATGTGGGGGAGTGTCGATGTGGGGAGTGTCGATGTGGGGAGTGCGGTGAAATCGGTTGTCGGACTCGCCGTGGGCCGGGGTACCGGTCTGGAGTTGGCGCGGGTGTTCGAGCGGACGCTCGACACACTGGGAGAGGTGTGGGGAACCCGGTTCTCCGTGGTCCGTTCGCCCCGGATCTACCATTCCTATTTCTCGCTCAAGGAATTGAGTCCTGAGCAGATTCGGGAGTTGACCGAGGGCGACGCCGCCCATTACGAGCAGTTCTGCCGGACCCAGGCGGCTGCCGGGATCCAGGCGGTTTTCCGGACCGCCATCAACGCCCAGTCGCTGTACCTGGTCCGGCAGCGGCTGCGGGCCGTGAAAGTCGACGTCATCGAGTCGACCGGTGCGGCGCTGCTGCTGGTGCGGGACGAGGCGCAGGGGTTCTACACGGGGGAGAACACGCACTCACCCGGCGCGGTGTCCCGCACGACGCAGTTCAGCCGGGAGATCACCGACGAGGTCATCGCCTTCGCCGTCGAGCGGGCGCGGCGGCAGTGGCCGGACACCGGGGCCGACCAGATCGTCATGGCCTACAAGTTCCACCTGCTCGACGGCGCCCTCGGCGAGTGGGTGGCCGAGAGCGCGGCCCGCCTCGGCGTGGACATCGTCCTCGCGCAGCCGGACACGGTCAACCGCAACCTGATCGAACACGGCCTCTCCCCGCGGATGATGATCATCGGCGGCAACGAGTGGGCCGATGTCATGCACCCGTTCCTGCTCGACCGCTTCGGCCGTGAACGGCAGGAGAACCGCTTCACCGAGAACGCGCACCTCGACCCCGGCGCGCGCGGATTGCTCGAATACCAGACCGTCCACGGCTCAGCCGACGACATCGAGGGCCGCGACATCGTCAACCCCGTGGCCACAGTGCGCGCGACAGCGGCGATCGCGGAACGGCACGGCGGCTGCGCGGGCGCGATCGAGGCCATGGAGTACGCGATCACCGCCACCGTGGCGCACGGAGTGTCCACGCCGGACCTCGGCGGTGCCGACTCGACCACGTCGATGCTGGACGCGCTGCTCAAGTGCGTCGAGTCCGCCCGATGAGCACGGCGCTGGTGGTGATCGACGTGCAGAACGACTTCTGCACCGGTCCGGCGGTCGCGGCGAAGTTCAACGGCGACACCGCGGCGGTGGAGTCGGCTGCGGCGGGCGCGGCGCGGGCCGTCGACGCGGCGCGGGCCCATGGCGTCGAGGTCGTCTTCGTCCGGTTCGAGGGCGATGCCGCGTACCAGGGCCCGAGCTGGCGGCAGCGCGACGCCGCCCTGGGCAAGCAGCCCAAGTGCCGCACCGGTTCGTGGGGCGCGGAGTTCCACAACCTCACCCCCGCCCCAGACGAACGCGTCTTCACCAAGCGGGCCTGCTTCGACGCGTTCCTCACCCCGGGGTTCGCGGCCTACACCGACCCGTTCGACCACCTCGTCTTCGCCGGCCTCTACACCGACGTCTGCGTCGACTCCACCGCGCGAACGGCGTTCCAGAAGGGCTTCCACATCACAGTCCTGGCGGACTGCGTCACCGCCCTGCGCCTTCCGAACGACACGATCCTGGGATTCATGGCCGCCCTGTACGGCGCGCGTATCACCACCCTGACCGAGGAGGAGGAGCTGTGGCAGGCGTCGAACACGGTGTCGGCCTGACCGCCCTGATGGTCGCGGCGGGCCGCGCCATCGAGACCCGCCGCCCCGACTCCCTCGCCCGCGACGAGTACGCCGAGCGCTTCGTCCGCGCCGCCCGCGCGTCAGCGGAGTGGCCGACCAGCATCGACGACGTCCCCGACGGCGACGCGAACCCGCTGTGGGGCCGCCTGTGCCGCTACTTCGGTTTGCGCACCAGGGTTTTCGACGACTTCCTGCTCGAGTCCACCCGCGCGGGCAGCCGCCAGGTCGTGCTGCTGGGCGCCGGCCTGGACTCCCGCGCCCTGCGCCTGGACTGGCCCCAGGGCTGCGTCGTGTACGAGGTCGACCGCGCGGAAGTGCTCGCCTTCAAGGACACCGTCCTCGCCAAGGCCCCCGCCACCCGCCGATCCGTCTCCACCGACCTGCGCGGCGACTGGGCCTCCGCCCTGCTGGCCAGCGGCTACTCGCCCACCGCCCCGAGCACCTGGCTGGCCGAGGGCATCCTGCTCTACCTCCCGGCGGCCGCAGAACGACACCTGATGTCCACAGTGGACTCGCTCACCGCGCCGGGCAGCGACCTCGCCTACGAGATCAAGCTGGGCCTCGGTTCACCGCAAGCCCGCGCCAACCCGGTCTACACCGCCACCCGCGACCACACCGGCATCGACCTGCTCGCCCTCTTCAACCCCGACCCCCGCCCCGACTCCGCCGCTCACCTCCACACCCGCGGCTGGTCCACCACCACCCACACCCCCTTCGACTTCACCCTCCACCACGGCCGCGGCCCCCACCCCGAACCCAACGACGCCCTAGCGGGCAACCGCTGGGTGTTCGCGACCAAACCCAGCACCACCTGACTCCCGACAGGTCTCGACTCACCTGTCGGCTCGGCGTCGGCCACCACCATGGTGCGATCGAGGGGCCCAGGGGCTGAGCGGGTCGTCGGCCTTCCGCCACGGGGGTGGCGCCCGAACCCGCGCGCCCGGAGCAGACGAGCAGGTCCGCCCACGCTCGGACGCACGCGTGGGCGGACCTGCTCGTGTCTCAGGCGACGGCGGAGAAGTGTGCCGGACGGGTGGCAGTCACGGATGACTCCGAACCGGACGGGGCCGTTCTCGGGTTCACGGGTGCTGGGCGCGAACGGTTCCCCGGTCGGGGCTCATCGTCGTGGTCGCCGACGGCGCGGTGCGGGGCCAGGTCCAGGCGCACCGCAGGACGAAGGCGAGAACGACCAGTTCCAGCGCGAAGCCGAGGCCGTAGAAGAACGTCCAGGACTCGCCCGCCAGGTTGAACGCCGCGAAGGGGATCTGTACCGAGGCCACGATGAGGTTCGTGCGGCGGTTCGCCTTGGCAGGCAGCGCCATCGACAGCACGACCATGAGGATCGGGATGGCCATGAGGGCCAGCGCGGTGGTCGAGAAGGTCTGGGAGATGTCGAACTCGAAGATCTTGCCAGCGAGGATCTCCGGGATGACGCCGGGGGTGTAGAAGTTGAGGATGTCCACGTAGACGTACAGGAACATGAAGCTCGTCCACGCGGCGGCGAGCTTGGCCCGCACCGGGATCCGCGGGTCGTCCAGAGTGGTGGGATGGGGTGTGCTCATCATGGGCTCCGTAGTCGTGGTGCGGATCGGTGGGTCAACGATCGCCGAGCCCGGCCGCGGGCACATCGACGTCGAGGTCGGACCGGCCTCGACCGTGGGGAGGACGGGCGTCTCGTTCTTTCGGTCGGTACCAGGCGCCCCGGCGGTCCCTAGGCTGGGTGCGTGATGACCAACGCCCTGAGGTCGCTGTGGGCCGAACCCCGCGCCACGAGCGCTCCCGAACGGGTGTCGCGCGACTGGGTGCTGGTCGGGGTGCTGGTGGTGGCGGCGCTGCTCGAGGGAGTCCTCCGGGACGACGTCGCCTGGCGGCCGTTCGCGACGATCGTGGCGGTCGGGATCGCGCCGGTCATGCTGTGGCGGCGCACCCACCCGTTGGCCTGTGTCGCGGTGGGTTTCGGCACCGCGTTGGCGCTGGGACTGGCGGACCTGCTGGGCGGGGTCCCGAGCCTGGGCCTCGACACGATGGTCTACGTCCTGGTGCTCGTCTACGCGCTGGTCCGCTGGGGCTCCGGGCGCGAGATCGTCTTCGGGCTGGCGGTGGTGGCGGTCGCCGCGGGGATCGGCATGGTCCCCGACCACGTCGGGCCCGCCGAGGTCTACGGCGGGTTCGCCGTCCTGGCCGCGGCGGCGGCGTGCGGGGCGGCGTCGCGCTACCGCGCCGAGAGCAGGCGCCGGGCGTCGGACCAGGTCCGCGGTCAGGAGCGGGTCGGCCTCGCGCGCGAGCTGCACGACATCGTCGCCCACCACGTCTCGGCGATCGCCGTGCAGGCGCAGGCGGGCCAGGCGATGGCCGGGCAGCGACCCGAGGCGGCGCTCGAGGCGCTGGCGGCCATCGAGGGGGAGGCGTCGCGGACGCTCGCGGAGATGCGGGCGATGGTCCGGGTGCTGCGCGACGGGGCACCCGCGGCGTTCGGCCCCCAGCCCGGCGTCGCCGACCTGGTGTCGCTCGCTCGCCGCGCCCCGGCCCCGGTCGTCGACGTAGAGTTGCCGGACGACCTGGACGAACTCCCACCCCAGGTCGACGCGGCGGTCTACCGGCTGGCGCAAGAGGCGCTGACCAACGCCCTGCGGCACGCCCGCGACGCCTCGCTGGTGCGGATCCGGGTCGTGGCGGCCGAGGGAAGGCTGCGACTGCGCGTGACCGACGACGGACAGATCACCCCAGGGCGGTCGGTGAACCACGGCTTCGGGCTGCTGGGGATGACCGAGCGCGTGCAGATGCTCGGCGGCACGCTGCGGGCCGGTCCCGCTCCCGGGGGCGGGTGGGCGGTCGACGCCGAACTGCCCGTGAAGGTGCGCCGATGACGGTCCGCGTGCTGGTGGCCGACGACCAGGACCTGGTGCGCACCGGCCTGTCGATGATCCTCGACGCGCGGCCCGACATCGAGGTCGTCGGCCAGGCCGCCGACGGCCACGCCGCCGTCGAGCTGGCGCACCGGCTCCGCCCCGACGTGTGCCTGGTCGACATCCAGATGCCCGGGCTCGACGGCATCGAGGTGACCAGGCTCCTCGCCGGTCGGGGCGTCCCCGACCCGATCGCGGTGGTGGTGATCACGACGTTCGACCTCGACGAGTACGTCCACGGCGCGCTGCGCGCGGGCGCCCGGGGCTTCCTCCTCAAGGACGCCGGTCAGGACCTGCTCGTCCAGGCCGTCCACGCCGCCGCCGCGGGCGACGCCCTCATCGCACCGAACATCACCCGCCGACTGCTCGCCACCCTCGCCGCCAGGGACCCGTCGACCCGACGGACCCAACCGATCGAGCCGCTCACCGAACGCGAGGAGCAGGTGCTGGCCCTGGTCGCCGGTGGCCGCACCAACGCCGAGATCGCCGCGGAGCTGTTCATCGGCCTGACCACCGCCAAGACCCACGTCGCCAGCCTGCTGACCAAGATCGGCGCCAGGAACCGGGTCGAGATCGCGATGTGGGCGTACGACACCGGCCGAGCAGGAACCTGACCCAACCCCGACGCCTGCCCGCACGTACTCCTCCCCAGTGCGCCCGGGGGTACCCCAGTGCGGTTGTCAGGAGGTCTAGGTGAGTGTCCACTATGGCCTCCATCACCGTCGCGATACCTCGACCCAGCCCGGACTCCCCGCGACCAGCACCACCGCGAGACAGAGGAATCGGCACCGTCGCGGTTGTCCGCGCCTGCACCGGCCTCTGCGGAGAAGCTCTATAGGTGGAGCAGGTGTAGTGGTCGAGCCAGGAGCCAAGACTGCCAACGGTGCTGGCGACCTGGTGCACCGCGGCGGACCACCCGCGGCGATGCTCCACAGTGGACGATCAGCGCTGGTCCGACCGGCGCCTGGGGCGCTCCGCGGTGGTCTCCGCGCTGGGGTTCACCAGGTTGAGCAGCATCATCGAGTCGTGGTCGACCGTGCCTACGGGGGCCTGGTAGATGACCAGGCGCTGGTGGTCGTTGGTGATGTCGAGGACCTCGTAGGTCAGGGCCATCCGGCCGACGTTGGGGTGGTTGAGCAGTTTGCGGCCGGTGGACAGGCTGCGGACGTCGTGCTGCTGCCAGAGGGCGCGGAACTCCTGGCTCTGCTCGCTGAGCTCGTCGACGAGGGTCTGCAGCGCGGGGGCGCCCGGCAGCAGGCCCTCCATCGCGTGCAGGTGCGCCACGGCGTTGTGGGCGATCGAGCCCCAGTCCTCGAACAGGGTCGGCGCCGTCGGGTGCAGGAAGATGTAGCGGACCGTGTTGCGGCGCGCGGGCGGCCACTCGTCCAGGCCCGCCAGCAGCGCCAGCCCGGCCGGGTTGGCGGCGAGCATGTCGTTCCACCGGTTCAGCACGTACGCCGGGGACGGGGTCACGGTGTCGAGCAGCCTGCGGACGGCGGGCCGCACGGCGCGCGGGGCGGGCGGCGTGGCCTGGGCGCGGTTGCCCGTGTGCGCGGCCAGCCGGAACAGGTGGTCGCGTTCCTCGCCCTCCAGCAGCAGGGTCGTGGCCAGCGACTCCAGCACCGCGATGCTCGGGTTGCGCTCGCGCCCCTGCTCCAGCCGCGTGTAGTAGTCCACGCTGACCCCGGCGGACGCGGCGACCTCCTCGCGCCGCAGGCCCTGCGTGCGGCGGACGGTGTGCCCGTTGGTCAACCCGATGTCGGCGGGCCGGACCTTCGCCCGGCGCGACCGCAGGAAGGTGCTGAGGTCCGTCTGCTGCGCCATGGACCCATGCTGCCACGGGCGCCCGGCCGCTGCCTGGGTGTGCGGCACCCAGGCAGCGCACTCCTAGTGACGGCGCACCCGGGTAGCCGACTCCCAGGGTGGATCGCGTCCTGCCGCCGCGCCGCGCGGGCCAGCAGGGTTGGCGGCATGAGCGAGACAGCACAACCCCCAGAGGCCGGGCGGACCAGGATCCTCGGAGGGGACCCGGTCGGCCTGTTCGGCCTCGGTTGCATGGGCATGAGCGAGTTCTACGGCGCGCACGACGACGCGCGGTCGACCGAGGTGCTGCACGCCGCCATCGACGCGGGCGTGACCCTGCTCGACACCGCCGACATGTACGGCGGCGGGCACAACGAGCGGCTCGTCGGCGCGGTCCTGCGCACCCGCAGCGCGTTCGTGGCCACCAAGTTCGGCATCCGCCGCGACGGTGAGCGCCGGTGGAACGACTCCAGCCCCGGCTACCTGCGCACCGCCTGCGACGCCAGCCTGGGCAGGCTCGGCGTCGACACCATCGACCTGTACTACGCGCACCGCCTCGACGGCACCACGCCGGTGGAGGACACCGTGGGCGCGCTCGCCGAGCTCGTCCAGGCGGGCAAGGTGCGCCACATCGGCTTGTCCGAGGTCGACGCCGCCACGCTGCGCCGCGCGCACGCCGTGCACCCCATCGCCGCGGTGCAGAGCGAGTTGTCGCTGTGGACCCGGGACGTGGTGACCGACGGTGTCCTCGCCGCCGCCCGTGAGCTGGGCACCGCGCTGGTCGCGTACTCCCCGCTGGGCCGCGGTTTCCTCACCGGCGCACTGCGCGACCGCGACGGCCTCGCCGAGGACGACTTCCGCTTCACCAACCCGCGCTTCACCGAGACCAACCTGGCCGCGAACCTGCCGTTGCTGGGCGCGATCGACCAGGTCGTCGAGCGCCACGGCGCGAGCCACGCGCAGATCGCCCTCGCCTGGGTGCTGGCGCAGGGCGTGGACGTCATCCCGATCCCGGGCACCCGCCGCCTCGACCACCTGCGGGAGAACCTGGCCGCCGCCGCGATCACCCTCACAGACGCCGAGGTGGCCGCGCTCGACGCCGCCTTCGCCCCCGACAAGGTGCACGGGCAGCGCTACCCGGCCGCCACCTTGCCGGTCACCGGCCCGGCAAGCACCGAGCAGGCCCGGGCATGAGCGAGCGCGAGCAGGTCGGCCGGGAGGTCATGCTGGGCCTGGGCATCGACCCGGACGCGGTGATCGCGTCGGTGGCCCCGCTCGACGACCGCTTCGGCACCACGATCGTCGAGTACGCCTTCGGCGACATCGTCAGCAGGCCCGGCCTCGACCTGCGCACCCGCCAGCTCGTCACCCTGGCGCTGCTGGCCGCGCAGGGCGGCTGCGGGCCGCAGCTGGACACGCACATCCCCGCCACGCTGCGGGCGGGCGCCACCCGCGCGGAGATCGTCGCGCTGTTCGTCCACCTCACCCCGTACGTCGGGATCCCCCGCTCGCTCAACGCGCTGTACCAGGCGAAGGAGCTGTTCGCGGCGGCCGACTCCCAGGAGGCAACACCATGACCGCCCAACCCGACACGACCCGCCCGCCCGCCGCGGTCGAGGACACCGACCCCCGCTCCTGGCCCGCGGTCTGGGTCCTGGGCCTCGGCACGTTCCTGTTCGTCACCACCGAACTGCTCCCCGTCGGCCTGCTGCCGTCCATCGGCGCGGGCGTGGGTGTGCCCGTCGGCATCGCCGGGCTCGTCGTGTCCGTCTACGGCGGTATCGCGGCGCTGACCGCGGCGCCGCTGACCTCGTGGGTGCGGCGGATGGACCGGCGCACGCTGCTGGTGTCGCTGCTGGGGCTGCTGGTCCTGGGCAACGTCATCTCCGCGGTCGCGCCGAACTACCTGGTGCTGATGCTCGGCCGGGTCGTGATCGCCTTCGCGCACGGCGTGTTCTGGTCCACCACACCGGCGGTCGGCACCCGCCTGGTCGAGCCGAGGAACGCGGTGCGCGCCCTGTCCGTGGTGCTGGGCGGGATCTCGGTCGCCTCGGTGGTCGGGGTGCCGTTGGGCACGGCCATCGGTCAGGCGACGAACTGGCGGGTCGCGTTCCTGGCGGCCGCCGGGGCCGGGTTGCTCGTCCTGGTGGCGGTGCTGGTCCTGCTGCCGTCCATGCAGGCCCGCAACAGCGGCGGTCTGGCCGCGATCCCGCAACTGCTGCGCAACGGCCCGTTCCTGGTGGCCATCGCGGTGGCGGCACTTACCATGATCGGCCACTACCTCGCCTACACCTACGTCACGCCCTACCTCGAGGACGTGGTGGGCATCTCGCCCGGCATGGTCAGCGTGCTGCTGCTGGTGTTCGGCGCGGCGGGCATCGCGGGCAACTTCCTCGGCGGTGGCGCCATCGCGAAGGGGCTGCGCCGGGCCCTGGTGAGCTCGGTGGCCCTGCTGGCCGCGTCGCTGCTGGTGATCTCGCTGACCGGTGGCTCCTCGACCATCGCGGCGGTCGTGCTGCTGGTGACCTGGGGCCTGTCGTACGCGGCGCTGCCGGTGTGCCTGCAGACCTGGGTGCTGCGGTCGGCGCCGGAGGCCACCGACGCGGCGTCCTCGGTCTACGTCGCGGTGTTCAACGCCTCGATCGCCCTCGGCGCGCTCGGCGGCGGTATCGCCGTGGAGTCCGCCGGAGTCGGTTCCGTCACGGCGGTCGGCGCGGTTCTCGTCGCCGCCGCGCTGATTGTCCTGCTGGTCTCCCGGAAAGCCCGGCACAACGAAGGCTGAGCCGAGGCGGCAACTGGCAGCATCCTGACGCACTTCACAACTCGTGTCACGAAGTACGTGTTACGTTCGAACTCGTAGGGGATGCGTTGGCGCGTCCCACGGGGAATTGTTCCAGCGTCGGACGGATCTGTTCCGGCGCGGGTATCGAAATCATCGACGAAAACGCACGTGATACCTGAGGGGGTATTTGTCATGTCCAGCGCGAGCAGCGGGATCGACTTAGCCAGCCGTGAGGACCAGGTCGGCGCCACGGTGGTCTGCCTGGTGGGGGACCGGTTCGCCGGGATGCGGGCGGTGCCGGGGGTGCACACCCTGAGCCAGCTCGTCGCCGACCTGCGCCGCGGCGAGCCGGTGCCGGAGGCGATCGTGGTCGGCCAGGGCGTCGGCGAGTACGAGCTCGACTACCTGCACAGCGTGCTCGCCAAGCGGGGCAACGCCAACGAGACCGTGGTGCTCGGCATCGACGGCGCGCCGGTGGCCAGGTCGCTGGTGCACAAGCACCGCGAGCAGAACGTGCTGCTCTCGGACCTGCGCCCGGTCGCGGCCGGGCACTGGGTGGCCGGGTTGGTGGTGCACGGGGAGAACGAGCTGCTGCTCGACCACCAGACCGGCCAGCACGTGCAGGGCATGGTCGTCACCGAGGCGATGCGGCAGATGTTCATCGCCGTGTTCGAGGCCGAGCACGGCGTGCGCCACCCCGAGCGGCACTACTACGTGGTGTGGAACTCGATCGACCTGACCTTCGAGTCGTTCCTGTTCCCGCTGCCCGCGCGGCTCACCTGCGAGATCGTCGAGTCCGCTGTGCAGGACCCGGAGCGGATGACATTCCGGGTGCGGATGGAACTGGCCCAGTCCGGCGCGGTGGCCGCGCACGCCGATATCCGTTTCGCCGCTTTCGAAGATCGCCGGATCAAGCGCTCGGAACTGCGCCGCGCGACGAGCGCGGTCGAATCACTGGTCGGTCGCACCACCGCGAAGGAGTGCTGAACCGATGAGAGTCGCCGCCTTCTTCGACATAGACGAAACGCTGATCACCGGCAAGAGCATGTTCGACTTCCTGCGATTCCACCTCGCCGACGACCGCAGCCCCCGGCTCGGTCAGGCCGAGCGGTTCGCCGCGTTCGAGCAGGCCGCGGCCGGGGGCGGGCTGCCCCGCGCCGAGGCCAACCGCGAGTACTACCGGATCTACCGCGGCGTGCCCGCCGACCTGGTGGACCTGCAGGGCCGGGAGTGGTTCGAGCAGCGCCGCCGCACACCGGGGTTCATCAACCCCCGGGTGGTCGGCGCGCTGGTCCGGCACCGGCTCGCGGGCCACCGGGTGGTGCTGGTGAGCGGGTCGTTCCCGGCCTGCCTGCGGCCGCTCGCCGACGCGCTCGGCGCGCACCACCTGCTGTGCACCCGGCCCGAGGTCGGCGCGGACGGCCTGCTCACCGGTGCGGTCGACCGGTCGGTGATCGGCGCGGTCAAGGCGGTCGCGATGCGCGAGGTGGCCGAGCGGTTCGACCTCTCGCTGCCGCTGAGCTTCGGCTACGGCGACCACGTCAGCGACCTGCCGCTGCTGCGCGAGGTCGGCCACCCGGTCGTGGTGGGTGCCGACCCGGAACTGGGCAGGCACGCCGAGAGCAACCGGTGGTTGCGGCTCGCGGGGGTGGCGGCGTGAGCCAGGACTGCTTCTGCGGGTGCGCGCTGGCGGAGGCGACCGACGGCCCCGCCGTGCACCAGACGCCCATGCCCACCTCGGGCATCGGCATCCTCGGCTGCGGCGCCTACCTGCCCGAGGAGGAGGTCGGCAACGACGTCGTCGCCGCCGAGGTCGGCGTGGAGACGTCGTGGATCGAGCGCAAGACCGGTATCCTGGCCCGGCGCCGGGCCGCGTCGTGGCAGGCGGCCTCGGACCTGGCGGTGCCCGCCGCCGAGGAGGCGCTCGAGCGGGCCGGGCTGGCCGCCACCGACCTGTCGGTGATCATCATCGCCACGTCCACACCGGACTCGCCGCAACCGGCCACGGCGTGCGTGGTGCAGGACAAGCTGGGCGCGGTCAACGCGGCCGCGTTCGACGTCAACGCCGTGTGCAGCGGTTTCGTGTACGCCCTGGAGACCGCGCGCAGGCTCGTCGCCGACGGCGGGCACGCGCTCGTGGTCGGGGTGGACGTGTACTCGCGGATCCTCGACCCCACCGACCGGCGCACCGCCGTGCTCTTCGGCGACGGCGCGGGCGCGGTGGTGGTCGGCCCGACCCGGCCCGGCCGCGGCATCGTCGCCTCGTCGCTGTCGAGCTACGGGCAGCACGCGGGCCTGATCGAGGTGGCCGGTGGCGGAAGCCGCGTCCCGCCGACCAAGGAGTCGCTGGCCGCGGGGGCGCACTACTTCACGATGAACGGCCGCGCCGTGCGCGAGTTCGTCGACCGCGAGGTCCCCGGCGCGGTGCGCGGGTTCCTCGCCAGCACCGGGTACGCCGACGACACCGTCGCGCACTTCGTCCCGCACCAGGCCAACGGCCACATGCTGGCCGACCTGGAGCGCACCCTGGCCTTCCCGACCGCCCGCACCCACGTCACCTTCGAGCGCTACGGCAACACCGGCGCCGCCTCGGTGCCCATCACGCTGGCCGCCGCCCAGCACGAGATCGCCGAGGGCGACCTGGTCCTGCTCACCGCCTTCGGCGGCGGCATGGCCATGGGCATGTCCCTCATCCGCTGGTGAACCCCCTCCGACGAAAGGAAAGTCCCATGGCCGCGACCACGCTGTTGGTCACCGAGGTCACCACCGCCGCCGACGCGCTCGACGCCGCCGCGAAGCAGTGGGCCGAGATCCGCCCCGAGGGCCACCTGTTCCGCTCGCTGGAGGGCTCGACGCTGCTGCGGCTCACCCCGCTCTCCGGGGTCGAGGCGCTGGCGGGCGAGACCGAGCTGTTCGAGCGCGAGTTCGCCGAGCTGGCCCCGTACGTCGCCGGTGACTTCCGCCGCCAGGTGTTGACCTTCGTCGAGGCCGCCAAGTCCACCGCGGACGCGGTGCCGCTGACCAGGTACGTGCAGCTGCGGCACATCGAGGTGCCGCCCGGCGTGTTCGCCGACTACCGGAAGTGGCGGGAGGGCACCATCTTCGACGTGGTGCGCCGCGCCGAGGAGGTCGAGGTGTTCCTGGCATACCACTCGCTGCTGAGCACCGAGCCCGGCGTCATGTTCGTCTCCGGCTTCGACACCACCCCCGAGCGGTACGGGGCCGTGTTCACCAGCGCCGAGTACCAGGAGATCGTCCGGCAGGCCGGGTCGGCCTACATCGCCGGTGGCGAGCGCGGGCTGTTCACCACCATCTACGAGCGTGTCACGGGCTGATGGTCGCCTTAACACCCACCACCCAGGGGCCGCTGTACCCGCCCAGCGAGATCATGAACGCCGACGGCGACTTCGTCGTGGTGGGACGGGTCAACCGGCCAGCACCCGACGGCGGCGTGGTCGCCCCGTGGGAGTCGGCCATCGTCAGCGCGAAGAGCCCGGTGCCCGAGTTCGGCGGGCACCTGCCGCACGACGTCCTGCGCGAGATCACCCCGGCCGACGACGACATGGTGCTGTACACGCTGCCCACCCCGCTGCCGTGCAACAACTACGACATGACCTTCGCGCCGGACCAGCCACCCGCGGCCCGGGTCCTGCCCAGCTACCCGCTGCACCAGGTGCCCATCCCGGACCTGCGCGCCGAGGACGGCCGCAAGGTCACCGAACCGATCACCCTCGGCCGCTGGCTGCGGGCCAAGGGCGAGGTGTCGGTGCGGGTCTGCCCGGACGGCCACCACGCCGACTTCGACTTCGAGTTCGCCGACCTCATCCCGAACAGCCTCTACACGGTGATGTCGCTGCGCGAACTCGACCTCGACCCGGTCGCCGGGCCGACCAGGCCGGGACCGCTCGGCATCCCCAACGTGTTCGTCACCGACCGCTGCGGCGCGGCCCGGTACTCGGCCACCCTGCCCGACCCGTTCCCGACCACCGACCGCCCGGGCCGCAACCGGATCATCAACGTCATCGTGCTGTGGATGAGCTACCAGCGCAGCTACGGCGGCGCCATCGGCCAGTACGGCCTGGGCGGCGACATCCACGCCCAGCTCAAGCTGACCGTCCCGTCCTTCCACGAGTACGCCACCACCCAGGAGCCCTGATGCCCATCCTGTCCGTCACCACCTGGCCGACCCCGGACGACAAGATCCGCGAACTCGTGGAAGCCCTCACCACCACCATGCACCGCGTCACCGGCGCCCCCCTGGACAAGATCACCGTCCACGTCCAGGAAATCGCCCCCGACCGCTGGGCCGAGGGCGGCGTCCTGGGCACCAACCCCGACTTCGCCACCCTCAGCCGCCGCCAGTAGAAGACTGTGGCCCCCGCCCCTTGTCCGGGGGGCGGGGGCCACTCCACTGTGCTCCCGCCCGCTGCCGACCAGCCGCGGCGTGAGCCCACCACGGGCAGGCGCTGGTGTTGTGCGACGCCACTGGTCAGACCGAGCAGTACAGGATGCCCTCGATGGCGGTCTTGTCCACACGGAACACACCATCCTGATCCGCCACCGCCTTGAGCGTCTCCCACGCCTCGACCTGTGTCGTACCGATCGTGGCGAACAGGTCCCCACCGCCGCCACCGCGCGGGGTGCTGCTCCCACTGGTCCGCCGCCAACACGCGCTCGGCAGCCGGTGGATCTTCTCGAAGATGTACTTCTCGAACGCGACCAGTGCGTCCGGCGTGGCCACGTTGGTGGCGAGGAAGAGTTCGACCCTCTCCCCGTCCTCGAAGAACCAGCGGTACCACTTGGTGGAGCAGCCTGTCCTCGGTCCACAGCTTGTGGTCGCTGATCCGGAACGCGTGCATGACCGACTTCACCAGCAGGTAGCCCGCGAGGTACCCGTCACTCGCGCCTGTGTCGAGCGGTTGCGCCAGCAGGTTCTCCTTGCGCCTGCGGACGTCGTCGCCGGTGCGGTGCCCGGCGAGCTCGGTCCACGGCATCCTCCGGTCCTGGGCGCCCAGGAACCGCGCGGCCCACTTCAACGGCGGCGGGTGGAACGGTCGGCTGGCGGGCGGCGAGACGTCGAACTCGGCGAACAGCGCCAACCCTTCGGCCAACGGGCGCAACAGTTCCATGGCCACCAGTGACCGCGACAGGTCGTCGGTGGCGCGCGCTTCCCACTTCGCCACCTCGACCGGGTCGGTGGCCTCGACGGCCAGCATCAGTTCGACCCGGGCGCGCATGTTGAGCAGGACGAGCGCCGTGTAGACGGGGGCGAGAAACACCAGTGGTGGGTCGACTCGTGCAGGAACGGTGGCAGGAACTCGATGGGCGGGACGTTGTCGTCGTCCAACAGCCTCGGCAACCGCTCGATGGAGAGCACGACGTGGTTGGCGGGCGCCTCGGTGAAGTCGCGCACCTCAGACCGTCCCGGCACCCGGGTCATCGGCGGGCAGCACTGGGGGAGTGAACGCCCGCAGTTGCCGCAGCACAGCGGCCTCCGGCGCCTCCTCGGCGGACGTGGTGATCTTGATGGTCTGGCGTTCCCAGCCGGACCCGTCGCGTTCGATCTCGACCTCCACGCTGGTACCCGACCGGCGTTTGAGCAGCCACGCCCCGAGCACCGTGACGTTCGCCGAGCCGAGGGTGACGATGATCGCCCAGGTCGCCGTGCTGGCCACCCGAGCGCGGTTGCTCCTGCTCGGCGGCGATGTCGGGGCACAGCCAGGCCCCGTCCGACGATACTGGCGGGCGCGGGCACCGGACGCGCTTTCAGGAACCCTTGTCGAACCGGTCGTTGATCAGTGGCGCGGTCTCGCCGTCCAGTCCGCCCGAGGGGTATCCCAGCGCGGTTGTCAGCAGGTCCAGGTGAGTGTCCACTGTGGCCTCCATCAACGTCGCGATGGCGTTGGTGGTGAACCGGGTCCGGCGCCACCCGATCAGCGCCGCGCACGCACCCGCGAGCGCCGCCGGGTACCACCACACCCCCAGCACCAGGTAAAGCAGCCCCCACCCGGTAAGGGTCACGGCGGCGCGGAATTGGGTCTCGACGAGCTGAACCGGTGCGCGCACCTGTTCCGGGAGCAGCAGCCACAACCGCGGCCACAGCAGTCCTAGCCGAACGCCGTGGTACTGCGCCGCGATCCGGACCTCCAGCAGCCGGAACCGGTCGCTGATCCACGTGGCCCGCTGCGGCAGGTACGCCGGAACCGGCTCCACGCCTGCCCGGCGGGCGGTGCGCGTGGCGGCGCGGACGCGGAGTGCGACAACCGGTCGCGCCAGCACCGCCGCGGGCCCGGACCACCGCGACGTCCACACGGTCTCGATCAACCGGCCCGTGCCCTGGGCGACGAAGGCGGCGGCAGCGGCACCGAGCACCAACCCGACTGCCGCCAACGCGACCGGCACCCGGGGGAACGCCGTGGTCAACTCGGTCACCACCCGCGCGAGGTCCCAGGCGTCGCGGTGCCCGAGCCGGACCGCGCACACGACCGCGGCCACGAACAGCGCGCCGGGCAACAGCAGCGCGCTCACCCACCGCTCGGCCAGTTTGCCGCCCAGCGCGGACAGGAACGGGTTCACCGGGGACGCATCGGTTCGTCGTCGAACAACGCGCACACCGGCGGGCGGCCCTCGTCGTCGCGGCGGTCCTGGCGGGAGCACAGCCGACGGGGGCAGCGGTAGTCGCCGCGACCGGTCATCGGGGGCCGCCCGCTGTGCGGATCCGGGTAGCCGCGCGTCACCCCGGCGTCCCCGGGACCCCGGATCGGCGTTGGCTGGCCACCGGCGTCCACGAGGCCGAACTTCACGCAGGCGTCGAGAGCCCGCCCGTGCTCGCGCACCCGGGCCACCGTGCGTTCGAGTCGGTCGGTCCACCGGCCCGCCGCGGCCTGGGCCCGCAGGTCGGGCAGCCGGGCGCACCACAGCACGAGGGCCGCGGCCTCGTCGAGCCCCTCGAAGTCTCCCAAAGCCACCCTCCGCTCACGTCATCGCTCGTACGGTAACGAGTGCGGTGCCCCGACCGACAGCGTGGTGAGAGGGAGGTCGTCATCTCCAGCGGTGTCGTCGAGCGGGTCGACCGGTGGCAGACCGCGGGCGACCGGGACGCGGTCCTGGGCGCGGGTGCTCTCGTCGACGCCGCCCGGCTCGTCCTGCCGACGGCCGCGGCCGAGCCGCCGCCCCTGGTGGTGCTCGAACTGACCTGGTTGCACTGGTCGCGGTACCAAGCCCTCCCGGAGCCCGACGACCGGGCCGAACTGGAGATCTGCCTGGCCCTCGCGGGCGCCGTGGTCGCGGACGCGCCGGAGCGGCTCCCGGCCCCGGTCCGCGAGTGGTACGCCACGACCGGCACGGCACGGCTGGTGGACTCGGTCAGCGGGTACTACGCCGCGGTCCTGTGCGAGGTGGCGCTGGCCGCCAGGGACGTCGACCTGGTCGACCACGCCGTCCAGGTGGCCCGAGCAGGCGGCGTCGACCGGGTCGAGCACGCCAACAACGTCGCCCTGCTGCTGTGGGAGAGGTTCACCCTCGCCGCGGACCCGGCAGACCTCGACCAGATCATCGACGTCGCCGAGGCAACCCTGCGCGGGGGTGGCGACCACCCCCTGCACCGGCAGATCCACCTCAACCTGGGCCGCGCCCACACCTCCCGCGCCGAACTCTCCGACGACCCGCGTCCCGGTCTCGCCACCGCCCTACCGCACCTGCGTGCCGCCCTGGCCTCGGTCGCCCCCGGAGCCGTCGAACGAGCCGACTACCTGTGCGCCCTCGCCTACGCGCTCCTCGCCGGTGTCACGCTCGGCTCCACCGACGCCGACCTCGACGAGTGCGAGCGGTCCGCCAGGGAGGCGTTGGACGCGGCACCGGACGAGGTGACCGTCCTGCGCTCGACGCTCATCCTCTGCGACCTCCTGCACTGGCGATCGGTGCTGCACGACGACATGGCGGACACCGACGAGGCGATCCGGCTGGCCAGGGCCGCGCTGCCCGTGGTCGAGCACGACCCGCACGCCGCCGAGCTCGTGCGCGGGGCGCTGGCGATCGCGCTGACCTCACGGGCTTCCCGCTCGGGCGGCGACCGGGCGGATGCCGACCTGCTCGCCGAGATCCGCGAGCTGGGCGTCGAGGAGGACCTGTGGGACGACGTCGCGGCCGACGAGTGGCGGGTGCTGGTCCGGACCCGGGCCGAGGCGGTGCGCCGGGCGCGGGAGGTGCCGCGGGACACGGTCCGGCTCGGCGTCGCGCTGTACGAACTGGCCGTCGCGTCGGGAGATCTCGAGCCGCTGACCGAGGCCGCGCGGGTGCTCCGCTCGGCTGCGGCCGGGGACGACCCGTCGGCGGCACGCGAACACCTCGCCCGGGTCTGCGTCACCGCGTACGAGGTCGATGAGTCCGACGCCAGGCTCGACGACGCAATAGCCGCTGTGCGCGCCGCGGTCCCGGTCTTGCACGACGATCAGATCCGACTCCAGTTCCTCTGGAGGCTGGGACTGCTGCTCGGGCAGCGCTTCACGAGGACCGCGAAACCCGGCGACGTCGACGAACAGGTGGCGGTGCTGCGTGCGGCCGTCCCGTTGGCCGGTGCTCCGGGGCCGAGGGCCATGGCCCTGTCCGGTCTGGCGGAGGCGCTGCGCGCCAAGGCGATCGAGACGCAGACCGCGGACAGCGTCAACGACTGTGTCGAAGCGGCCGTTCAGGCGGTGGAGGCCACACCGCCGGGCGACGAGTTCTTGGCGCCCCGGCAGGGCATCGCCGGGCGGGCCTTGTCCGACCGCTTCGGGATCAGCGCGGATCCGGCGGACGCGGCCCGGGCCACCCGGATGCTGCGCGCGGCCGCGAGCGGCGTCCCGGAGGGGCACCCGCACCGCCACGCGGTGCTGGTGGACCTCGCCACAGCGCTGTTCGACGAGAGCCAGGCGGCGGGCACCGGGGCGCCGGACGAGTCGATCGAGCTCTGCCGAGCGGTGCTCTCGGCGGGTGCGGACGGCGACTGGCGGGCCGCGCTGGTGCTGGCGGACGTCCTCGTCCACCGGTTCGGGCGGAGCGGGGTCGAGCGCGACCTCGACGACGCCGTCACCGCGTTGCGGGCCGCGGCCGCCCTGTTCGGTGCCGACGAGCGCGTCGCCGTGGTCGCCAAGACGGTCCGCGTGCTCGCCCGCTACGAGTCCCTGGACCGGGTGACCGAGGCCGTGGACCTTGGACAGTCCACTGTGGACTTGGTATTGCCGGAGCACCGCAGGCGGCCGGAGCTCGCCGCCGCCATCGCCTTCGCGCTGGCCAAGCGGCACGACCTGACCGGCGACCGCGCCGACCTGGACTCCGCCATCGACCAGGCGCGGTGGGCGGTCGACCGGTGCCCGCCGCACCTGCCCAGCAGGACCAAGCACATCCGCCTGCTGACCATGCTGCTGCGCTCCAGGTCGACGGCGACCGGTGACCTGTCCGATGTGGACGAGATCATCACGGTGGCGCGGTCGGCGACCGTCGCCCCCGGGCACCCGGTGGCCGCGGCCCTCGGTTCGGCCCTGGCGGCCCGCACCCCGTCGCGCGCCGACGCCTACCTGGCCGAGGCGATCGACCTGCTCACCGCGGGTGTCGAGCGCGTACCGGCCGGGCACCCGGACCGGTACGCGCTCGTGCTCGACCTGGCCTCCGCGCTCTCGCGTGGCGTCCTCGAGACCGGTGACCTGGATCGGCTCACCCGCGGCGTCGGCGTGGTGACCCGGGCGTTCGGCGAACTGCCCGCGGTCGACGGCACGGCCCTGGCCGTGCTCGGCAGCCTCCTGTTCACGTGGTACCAGCGCACGAGCGACCTGGGGGGCCTCTCCGACGGGCTGACCGCCCTGCGCGCCGCCACGGGACACGACCTGCCCGAGGCCGCCGGGGCGCTGGTCCGCGCCACCCTCGCGTCGGCGCTGCTGGCCCGCCACCAGCGCCTCGGCGACAGCGCGGACCTGACCGAGGCCGTGACCCACGCACGCTCGGCCGTCCACACCGCGCGGGAGCCCGACAGCCTGGCCATCCTCGCCAACTGCCTGACCACCACCAGCCAGCGCCACGGCGATCCCGACTCCCTGGAGGAGGCCATGCGGTGCGCGAGGCTGGCCCTGGTACTCCCCGCGAAGGTGCCGATGGCTCGGAGCACGCACCTGGAGTCGCTGGCGATGGCGCTGATGGTCAGGTTCACCCGCACCGCCTCGCGCCACGACCTGAACGAGGCCGTCGAGACCTTCCGCGCGGCCGCGGCGGTGATCCCCGACGGTTTCGTGGCGAGGTCGGCCCTCGTCATGGCCCTCTCCAGCGCCCTGACCGTGCGCGCTGACCTGCACGGCGCGTCGGCCGACGTCGACGAGGCCATCGCCACCGCCCGGCTGGCCGTCGAGTCGGCCGCCACCGGCACGGTGCAGCGGAGATCGGCGCTGGAGAACCTCAGCAACGCGCTGCTGTTCCGCCGCGACCGGGCGCGCCCCGGTGAGATCGCCGAGGCGGTCGACGTGGCGGAGCGGGGGCTGGCGGAGTGCCCGGTGGACCACCCGGACCGCTTCCGGCACCTGGCCAACCTCGCGCGAGCGACCCGCGCGCGGGCCGAACACCACACCGGGACCGGGGTGGTCGACTTCGACCGGGCCATCGCGTTGCACCACGAGACCGCCGGTGCCATGGGCGATGACCACCCCCTCGCGCCGGTGTTCTGGCTCGACCTCGCGAACGCCCTGCAGGGTCGCTACGCCCGGTCCGGTGATGACCAGGACGCCGTGGCGGCGGCGTCCTGGGCCGCCCGAGCAGCCGAGGCGCTGCCGCCGGAGAGCCCCGACAGCGCCGCCGCATACCTGCTGCTGGGCAACGTCCTGCGGATCAGGAGCAGGCGCCACGGCACCGCGCGGGACTTCGCCACCGCCGTCGACGCCCTGCGCTCAGCCGCCGAGACCCGATCCGGGACGGTCGCCATCCGCTTGGCGGCCGCCTGGTCCTGGGCGATGTTGGCGGCCGACCGGGAGGACTGGGACACGGCGCTGGAGGGCTTCACCACGGCGGTGGCCCTGCTGTCGCGGGTGGTGTCGCCCGGCGTCGACCACCGCGGTGGCGAGCGCAGGCTCACCAGGTGGGACGGTCTTGTCGCGGGCGCGGCGGCGGTCGCGCTGTGGGCGGGAGACCCGGGGCGGGCGGTGGAACTGCTCGAACAGGGCCGCTCGGTGCTCTGGTCGCGCGAACTGCGCACCCGCGACGAGTTCACCGACCTGCGGGACCGGGACCCCGGGCTGCACTCCCGCCTGCGTGAGGTGGCGACCGCGCTGGCCATGGCGGAGGCGGATCCCGCGACGCCGGTGCCGGGCATCCCGAACGTGGCCGACGGCCGCATCCGGCTCGCCGAGGAGTGGGACCGCTTGGTGGCCGAGGCCCGTGCGCTGCCCGGGATGGCGGGGTTCCTGCACACCCCGTCCCTGGCGGAGATCCGCGCGGGCCTGCCTGCGGGACCGGTCGTGCTGATCACCCTCGACGCGACCCGCTGCGACGCGCTCATCGTGTCGCGCGACCACGACGTCGACCACGTGCCCTTGCCCGACCTGACCCGCTCGGAGGCGAAGGCGCAGACCAGGGCGTACCTCGCGGCGCTCGAGTCCCGGTCCCCTGGCGCGGTGCAGACCGTGCACGCGACCCTGGAGTGGTTGTGGGACAGGGTGGCCGAGCCGGTACTGGCACGTCTCGGTGCCGACGGCAACGGTCCACTGCCCCGGGTGTGGTGGTGCCCGACCGGCCCCCTCGCCATGCTGCCGCTGCACGCCGCCGGCTACCACGACCCCGACGACACCCCAGCGGGCCGAACCGTGCTGGACCGCGTCGTCTCCTCCTACACCCCGACCCTGCGGGCACTGGCCAGAGCCGTGAGCGCTCCGTCCCATGTGGACGACCCGCGGCTCCTGGTGGTCAGCATGCCGGAAAGCCCGCCCGGGGTCCCCACCCTCAGCCCACTACCCGGAGCGCGTGCGGAAGCCGAGTTCCTCACCAGAACCCTGCCCCACACCTACCGCACCGCCGCGACCGCCACCCGATCCGCGGTCCTGGCCGACCTGCGCACCCACCCCCACGCCCACTTCGCCTGCCACGGCGGCCACAACCCCGAACACCCCTCCACCGCCGCCCTCTACCTCCACGACGGCCCCCTCACCGTCCTGGACATCGCCGCCCAGGACCTGACCCACGCCCAACTGGCCTACCTCTCCGCCTGCCACACCGCCACCGCCGCCACCACCCTCCCCGACGAATCCATCCACCTAGCCGCCGCCCTCCAACTAGCCGGCTACCGCCACGTCGTCGCCACCCTCTGGACCATCCCCGACACCACAGCCACCCACCTCGCGACGACCGTGTACTCAGCCCTGACCACCAACAACACCCTCGACCTGACCGACACCGCCCGCACCCTCCACCACGCCACCCGCACCCTGAGGGACGCCACACCCCTGGACCCGGCCCACTGGGTCCCGTTCATCCACATAGGACCGTAGCCGCTCGGCCGCCGGGGCAGTACTTTGCGTGAGTCGGCCCAGAGGGCGAAGGCGGCGGCCAGGAACTCGGCACGTTCGGGTGAGACCGGCACTGTCCGCGACGCTTCGAGCGTGGCCGTGGTGCGTGCGCACCACCGTGCTGTCGCGGCGCACCCCGTAGGAGATCGTCGGGGCCAAGGGGTTCGCCAGCAGCGTCACCACCCCGTCGACAGACCCGAGGACCGCCTCACCCCGCCCGTCCGGCGCGACACCGTGAAGGACGCGACCGTGCGATCCGACAACTCGCCGATCGCGTTTCATCAAGAGTTCGGTGACGGGACTCTCCTGGTCGAGCTGGGCACCGTGGCCCGCCACCGCTTGGCCCCGGTACGCAGGTCGTAGGCGGTCGCCGAGTCCCCGGGACCATCCTCGTCCTGGCCGATCACCAGCAGATCGGCCACGACGCCCGCGTCACTAAACAGCACGCGCGGCACGCTCCACCACGGCGTGCCCGTGGCCGGGTCGAGCACCGACCAGGTCTGCGGCAGGGCAGAGATCTTTCACCACGAGCACCTCGCCGATCAGGTGCCCGTCGGCGGCGTCGAGGAAGCCGTGCCGGTGTCGCTCCCGCGCTCGCTGCTGTAGTCCGCGACCACACCGTCGGAGATCTCCACATAGAACGGCGCACGCACCCCGGCAGGCATCACCGTCCAGACCGCCTTCCCCGCCGCCGGACCGTGCCCCCATCGAGCACAACGATCAGATCACCATCCACCACGAACCGGCTCGGCTCGGCCTGGATGCGCCAGCGCTCCTTCGGTTCGCCCACCGACACCGGAGCCAGGGTCCGCCAACCTGCCTACCGGTTCCACAGTTCGGTACGGGCAAGATTCGACGAAGCCTCACCGGTCGACGGAGACGCGGTGCCCGCTGCCGCAGGTGCGGTCGCTGGGACGCCCCCGCCGGGATTGGGCGACGTTGTGCACGCAGCAAGGCAGCAGAGAAACGCGGCGAGTGCAGCAAATCGAATCACGGCCGTGCGACGTGACCGACTTCAACCCCGTTCCGAGCGCCGGACAGTTCCCCCCGACTGGCCGAGCACCCAGGCGCCCAGACGTTGCGGCCCTTGCGGAGCGGGGCCGCAGGTGTGCTAGATCCGTGGTCATACCTGCTTCGAGATGGAGAGAGGTCGCTGGCTTTGTCCGTTGTCGCTGCGCATGACGCCACGTTGGAGCCCTTGCTCGTCGGGGAGATCTCCGGCACGTTCCACGTCCCGGCTTACCAGCGCGGGTACCGGTGGGGCGCGGTCGAGGTGCGTAGACTCCTCGACGACATCTGGGAGAGCAAGGACGAGCCCTACTACCTGCAGCCCGTGGTCGTGAAACTCCGCGGCGACGAGTGGGAGCTGGTCGACGGGCAGCAGCGGCTCACCACGCTGTTTCTCGCGTCACCGTCCAAGACCTGCTCGACAGTCACGCGCAGCGCGCAGTGCCGACGTTCGCCGAGTACATCCCGGTGGTCGCCGAGGCCACTACTGCGGGCGCGCGGTTGGTGTACTCGACCTACTGGAAGAAGGTGGAGCAGCAGTGGGGTGACCGCCGACTGGATGAGGTGTCGGTGACAGATGTAGCCCGGTTGGTGCTGTGGGTGCAGGACAACGCTGTGCGACGGCGCAACTCCCATGGCGGGAAGGGCACGGCTGAGACCACAGTGGTCGCACTGCGATGCCTATACCGGGTCGCGGTGGCCGACGAGCAGGTCAGCGACGAGCGCATTCGGCGGCGAAGGTCGTCAAGCCGCGACGGGTGCCCTCGCCCAGCACGCGTCGGCGCATGAGCAGTTGGCCGAGCTCGACGAGATCGCCACGACCACGGGCAACGACCCGGAGTTGGGCGGGTTGATCGTGCGGATCGAGACCGAGACCGCCTGCCACACTGGCGGCCTACTAGCGATACGACCGAGGGACTTGACGTGCAGCAGTGTCGCGGGATTAGGGCGGCACCGAGCGTTGGCAGCCGGTGTCCCCGACCCGCTTGGTCGCCGTGGGCGACCAAGCCACGCAGCGACACGCCCCACACGACAGCCAGCTGTTGCGCTACCGCGACGGTGAACCGATCTCACACCGACGGCTGGACTACCTCTACGGGCGCGTCCGCAAGCACCACCTCTGGGCGGACAGCACCGGCGTCAGCGCGCACTAGCTGCGCCACAGCGTCATGACCTGGGTCGAACGCATCTTCGGCCCCGCTGTCGCCAATGCCTACGCGGCCCACACCGACGGCCAATCCGGCAAGGACACCTCCGTTAGCACCTACTCCAAAGCCAGCCTTCCGGAGATCGCCGCAGCCCTCGCGGCACTCACTGGCGAACCACACCCAGTCGCAACCGGGTAGCCCGTCCGTTGCCTGCGAAGTATCTGCTGCTGTTCATGTGAGGGACAGTCCCGCTCACGCGGGGAGGACACCGCCTACAACCCCAACGACAGTTGCGACGAGGGAACAGCCCCGCTCGCGCGGGGAGGACGTCGGCATCGACCTCGCGCCGGTGGACCTCGCGGGAACAGCCCGCTCGCGCGGGGAGGACACAGCCTCGACTCGGATCAGGGGACCGAGTTGGGGAACAGCCCCGCTCGCGGGGAGGACTTCAGCACGAGCCGGTCAACGCGCGGATTCGACGGAACAGCCCCGCTCGCGCGGGGAGGACTGGCGGAGATGCTGCGCGTCAGCACGCAGACGGGGAACAGCCCCGCTCGCGCGGGGAGGACACGGGGGCGGCGGCGCGCGAGCTCGTCGACGAGGGAACAGCCCCGCTCGCGCGGGGAGGACGCACTGCGGATGTCGCCCGAGCAGGCGGAGCAGGGAACAGCCCCGCTTGCGCGGGGAGGACCACACCCCAAGTCGGGGGCCGGGTGCCGCGTAGGGAACAGCCCCGCTCGCGCGGGGAGGACTCGGCGTGAAGCTCGGAAATGATGGCTCCGTCGGGAACAGCCCCGCTCGCGCGGGGAGGACTGAGTTGAGCCAGGCGAGGGCGTCGTTGGCGGGGGAACAGCCCCGCTCGCGCGGGGAGGACCCGGACGTGCAGGCCAGGACGAAGTCGGGCGAGGGAACAGCCCCGCTCGCGCGGGGAGGACAGCCCCCCGACCAGGTTGTGGCGCTTGCGCCGGGGAACAGCCCCGCTCGCGCGGGGAGGACGTGGTGCCGGTTCAGATCCAGCACATCAAGCAGGGAACAGCCCCGCTCGCGCGGGGAGGACGCACGGGTACACGCTATGAGGCACCTGCACCCGGAACAGCCCCGCTCGCGCGGGGAGGACACCGGCGGACTCACCGTGCCGTTCACCGCGCCGGGAACAGCCCCGCTCGCGCGGGGAGGACGTGGTGCCGGTTCAGATCCAGCACATCAAGCAGGGAACAGCCCCGCTCGCGCGGGGAGGACGCACGGGTACACGCTATGAGGCACCTGCACCCGGAACAGCCCCGCTCGCGCGGGGAGGACACCGGCGGACTCACCGTGCCGTTCACCGCGCCGGGAACAGCCCCGCTCGCGCGGGGAGGACGCCGTCCCATGCCCTGACCGGGTGGTTGAGCAGGGAACAGCCCCGCTCGCGCGGGGAGGACCACGGCGACCACGACCGGGTGGCGATGCTGTCGGGAACAGCCCCGCTCGCGCGGGGAGGACATCACCGTCGACCAGCGCAACGGCCTGTACCAGGGAACAGCCCCGCTCGCGCGGGGAGGACTTGAACGCCTGCCCGAGGTCGCGGGTGAGGTCGGGAACAGCCCCGCTCGCGCGGGGAGGACCATCGTGATGTCGGAAGTACAGCTCGACCGTGGGGAACAGCCCCGCTCGCGCGGGGAGGACGGCCTGACGAAGTTCGTCGGCGGCGTCGCGTCGGGAACAGCCCCGCTCGCGCGGGGAGGACATGATCATGGGCGACCTGCCGGTCGCTCGACAGGGAACAGCCCCGCTCGCGCGGGGAGGACTTGGTGGTGCGGTTGGTCGACGCCGATGGGGCGGGAACAGCCCCGCTCGCGCGGGGAGGACCCGCAGGATGCTGCCCGGTTCCCGGGACGGGTGGGAACAGCCCCGCTCGCGCGGGGAGGACCGGGCCTGCTTGCTCAAGGTGTTGCCCGGCTGGGGAACAGCCCCGCTCGCGCGGGGAGGACGCCGAGGGCGGGATGGCCGCGGTGATCGCCATGGGAACAGCCCCGCTCGCGCGGGGAGGACCCAGGCGAGGTCGACCTCACCGGGCTCTTCGGGGGAACAGCCCCGCTCGCGCGGGGAGGACAACTCGTCGCGGGCGGTGAACCGGATCGCGCGGGGAACAGCCCCGCTCGCGCGGGGAGGACACCTTGCGGTGGAACGCAAGACCGTCATCGACGGGAACAGCCCCGCTCGCGCGGGGAGGACTCGACCAGCCGCAGCACGGCCGGGCACGCCGGGGAACAGCCCCGCTCGCGCGGGGAGGACACCCACCGCCCGGACAACCCGTTCATGCCGGGGGGAACAGCCCCGCTCGCGCGGGGAGGACGAACTGGGTGCACCGGGCGGACTTGATCCGGCGGGAACAGCCCCGCTCGCGCGGGGAGGACCAGCTGGCCGAGCTCGACGGGGTCCTCGTCGAGGGAACAGCCCCGCTCGCGCGGGGAGGACTCCATCGCCAACGCCACCGACACCACCGCGCAGGGAACAGCCCCGCTCGCGCGGGGAGGACCACCCCGGGCCGAGCCGCGAGGTCGTGGACGAGGGAACAGCCCCGCTCGCGCGGGGAGGACTGGTCGAGCATCCACTGCGCGGTGGCGTGCTCGGGAACAGCCCCGCTCGCGCGGGGAGGACGACACCGACGTCGCGGCTGACGCCATCAAGGAGGGAACAGCCCCGCTCGCGCGGGGAGGACACTTCTTGACGTGCGGTTTTAGAGCCAGGGAGACGCTTCTAGCATCACTTTCGCTCAGGAGGTGCGCTCCGGTAGTCCTGTGGTCACTCTGCGTCTCCGTCGTGATATTGGTGTGGACGATTGCCATCGTCTTCACGGCGCCCATTGTCAGCGTTGCCCATAACGCCTGCGTCTGCCTGCTGTGCTCCAGCCCTTGTTCCCGCTTGATTGGTGTTCTTGTCCTTCGACGGAGGGGCGGAGCATCAAGGTGACTCCTTCGAAGTCGACGGGGATCCATTCCGCGGCGTGGACGGCGAAGGTCAGACCTTGTTCGTTGTCGGCGTGGTGCACCATGATTGCTCGTCCGGTGTTGACCATCTCGGTCACCCGCTGCCACATGAGTCCGCGTACTCGAGTGCTGATGCGACCGACGAAGACGCCGGGTGAGATTTCCAGGAGCCAGCGGGTGAGGTGGCCGCGTAGGCCGACCGGGCAGGCGGCGACGACGATGACGGTCACAGGTCGTCCTCGTCGTAGGCGACGCCGGAGGCGACGTTGCGGCCGTTGTTGTCCCAGAGCATCACGATGTCGGGGTCGTCGAACGCCTCCGGGCCGTATTCGATCGTGTCGTCTTCCTTGGCGGTGAGGAGGGCTTTGATGTCGCGGACGCAGGTTTCGAGGAACTTGCCGTCCTTCATGCGGTCGCGGACGGCTCGGCGTGTTTCCGAGCCGATGTCGCCGACTTCGCGGGCTGTGATGTCGAAGGCGATGGGGATGGTGATCTCGGTTTTGTAGAGGTCGGCGATGTCGAACACGAACGAGCGGGTGTGGCCGGTGTGGACGAACCCGAGGCCGGGGGCGCAGCCCAGCGCCACCGTGACGGCGTGCACGACGCCGTAGAGGCTGGTGTTGGCGGCGGAGAGAGCTTGGTTGATCGGCGTGCCGGAGTCGAAGTCGGCGGCGTCGTAGTCGCGGCGCTCCCACTGCACGCCGGTTCGTTTCGCGTGGGCGCGGTAGATGGCGCGGACTCGTGCACCCTCCCGGCCGCGCAGTTGTTGCATGGTCAGGCCCGAGGTGTCCTCGTCGGGGAAGCGGATCGCGTACATCGCGCGGGCGACGCGCAGCCGCTCGGAGCGGTTGGAGACCAGTTCGGCTTGTCGTTCCAGCAGGCGCGAAGAGCGGGTCAGGGTGCGTCCGTGGGCGTAGTACCGAACACCGTGCTCGCCGACCCACACCGCGGTCGATCCGCTCTCGGCCAGCAGCACCATGGCTTGCTGGCTGACGTTCGTGCCTGGGCCGAGCAGCAGCGCGCCCAGCGTGGCCGCAGGGATGTGGACGGTCCCGCGGGCGTCCCTGGCGGTGATGGCGTTCGCGTCGCGGTGCACGACGCAGTGTTCGAGGTAGAGGAACGTCAGCCGGTCCTGGGCTCTGCTGAGTTGGGAGATGGGGACCGGTCGAGCACCGGGTATCTCCTTCACCGGGCAGGGGCCAGTGTGAGCAGGCCGCAGCCGTAGCCCTTGGCCGGGCCGATGCCACTGACCAGCGCCGCGCGCAGCGCCGCCGGGTCGGTGACTTCCAGTCGTCCCTCGAAGGCGGCGGTGGCCAGGGTGACGGTGTTGCCCGCGCGGGGGAACCGCCAGGTGCGACGGTCGCGCACAGCGAGGTCGGGTTCCTTGTCGAACCCGTCGCAGATGGTGGCGCCGTGACCGGCGACCCGGTCGAGCAGCCATTGGGTTTGCTGGGCGGCCGTGACGTGGGCGTAGCGCTGCGATCGGGTGTCGGTGGGCTTCCTGCGTTGGCTGCGGGCGGGGTTGGCGGTGAGCCGGAAGGCGTAGCGGGCACCGGCCCTGAGACGGTCGAGCAGGGGGGTGTAGTCGCGGGTGTCCCATCCGTGGGTGGTGGGCCACCCCGCCTGCTCGACGAGGTGGGTCAGGTCAGGTGCGCTGGGGCTGACCAGGTAGAGCACGGTGCGGTGCTCGTCCTGGTCGAGCCGCCACAGCACTCGACCCGCCGCGGTGGGGGAGCGGTGCGCGTCCGGGAATGCGGCGAGTACGGCGGCGTGCAGCCGGTGGGGTGAGCCGAGCAGGTTGCGGGCCTGGCGGCGGGCGGGATTGATCTCGAAGCGGGTCAGGAACGCGGTCATAGTGGGTGTCCCAGCAGAGCCATGGGGTTGTGGTCGGAAGGCCGAGCGCTCTGACCGGACCACGAGGGGTTCGGGACCGTGACCCGGGTGTGGGTCACCGACCGCCACCCGTAGGAGCGGTGGCGCGGGTCGAAGCTGATCGGCTGGTCTCGCACCAGGTCCGCGCCGGGGGTGTCCGGGGCGCAGTCGGCGACGAGGTGCAGGTCCACCGTCGGAGTTCTCGTGGTGTCCATGGTGCGCTGGGAGGCCATCCACGGCGTCGCTGCCAGGACCGTGGCGGCGTCGCCGGGGTGCAGGCCGTGTTCGAGTTTGCCCACCGGGGGACAGGAGCGCCTGCCCAGCGCCAAGGGGTACGCGGGCCTGCGGACTGCGTCGCGCAGGCCCGCGAGCAGGTTGTCCTCACCTTCGACCGCGACCAGGAACACCGCGTCGGAGAGGTAGAACCGGTAGGACAGCGGCATCGCCTCGGCACCCGTCCGCGACCTCGCGGTCTGGAAGTCGCGTTCGATCCTGCCCGGCTGCTCGATCCGCACCCCGACGCGCAGGTCCACCAGGTCCTCGATCGGGTCGACCCGGCGTCGCCCCTGGGCGGCGGCGAGCAGACCGATCACCCCGCTCTTGCTCGGCACCCGGCCGGTCTCACGGCGGGCGAAGCGGCTGCTGGTGCCCCAGGACTGCAACGGACCGGCCAGCCGCAACAGCAGCGCCGTCACGGCTGCCCCACGCGCTGCTCGACCAGTTCGGCGACCGCGCGCACGGTCGCGTCGAGACTGGAGCGCGTGCCCAGTTCGTGCAGCGGCTCCATCCGCTCGCCCACCCCGAACGCCCAGCACGCGACCGGGGTCTCATCGAACGCGGCGTGCAGGTCGGCGGCCTGCTTGGCCAGGCGGGCGACGGAGGCAGCGACCCGACCGCCCTTCTCCCCGTCCACGACGGCTTCCTCGAACGCGCCCGCGAGGTTGATCGGCTGGGTCTCGCGGGCCACGACCAGCACCGCGTCGGGCAGGGTCCGGTTGGCGAAGGTGTTCTGCTTTCCGGTGGGCATGCTCGCCACGAACGCCCGCACGAACGCGGCCACCGCCCGCGTGGTGGCCGCGGTGTCGCCGAGGTTGCCGTGCAGCTGGTCGACGTCGACGTTGGCGTAGCGGTAGAGGGTGGAGGAGTTGAACTCCACCGTGCCGATCATCCCGGCACCCGCGTCCTCCTCCTCGTCGGCGTTCTTGTGGTCGTCCACGGCCGTGAAGTAGTCATACTCGTTGGCCACCGCGTGCACGCTGATGGCGTGCGCGACCTGGGCGGCGGCCTCGACGTTGAGGGAAGCGTCGTCCGCGACCATCCGGCCGAACAGCGAGACGTCCACCGAGTGGTCCTGGTCCGCGCGCGCCTTGGCCAGCTTCTTGTCGATCGCGACCTTGCCGCCGCCCGCGGCGCGCGCGGCCTCCACGGCCAGCGCCGCCAGGTTCTCGACCTGGCGGTGGCTCAGGAAGAACAGGTAACCGGCCTCGTCGGGTTCGTCCTTCTTCTTCGCCGCGACGGTCTTGATACCGGCGGCGGTGAGCACGTCCTTGGCCAGGGCGGGCGCCGAACCTGCCAGGGACCCGTCCTGACGGGTGATCTCCTCGGTCAGCAGTTCGACCACGCGCTTGGTGCGCACGCCGAGCTCGGCACGGTCGAGCAGGGTGCCGAAGGCGTCGCGGGTGGCGCGTTTCCACGCCTGGCTGGAGACCCGCGCCCGGCGGACCCCGCCGTAGACGGCGCTCTTGGGGCTGCCTGTTTCGTCGCGGTTGAGGTTACTCGGCGGGACGGTCTGGATGACGTGGATGTCGATGATCGTGCGCGGCACTGTGCCGTTCCTCCGATGTGGTCAGGCTTGTTCGATTACGGGGGTTGCGGCGGTTGCCGGTCCGGTGGCGAAGTGGAACGCGCGCCCCCAGGCGAGGATGACCCTTGTGCGCGGGTCACCGCCTCGTTGCCAGTTCGACAGGTCTTGGGCCAACCAGCCGTAGTCCAGCGGGGTCCCGGCGCCGCGCAGCAACTGCACGACGCCGCGCAGGTGGTGGACGAGTTCGTCGAGGGAGTCCGCGGTGCTGAGCATCGCGAACCGGCGGGTGACGGGATTGTCCGGTCGGCTGTCGGTGGGGACCAGGCGCCGGATCGCCGTGCCGAGTCGAATCCCGGGCCGGTGCATCCGTTGCGCCTGGGATTGCTGGTGCAGGGCGAACATCGTCAGGCAGTGGTGGGCGGCGATCTCGTCGCGGGTGGGCTCGTCGTCACGGCTACCGCAGGCGAACACGGGGTGCAACGTGTGTTCGAGGATGTCGACGACGCTGCCGGGCGATTTGCCCGCGCCGCGGCGCAGCCGAGCCAGCGCCGCCACACCGGCCGAGACCTTGCGCAGGTACGCGTCCTGCAGGGAACCCGCCCGGTCGGCGACGATGCCGCGCAGGGGGCCGGAGTCCTGAATGGACTTCTCGGGTGTCGGGGTGGTCATGGCCTCTCTCGTCGTCATGCGGTCGGGCAGGTGGGACATCGGGAGGGCCTTGCGCAGCGCGGAGTCGAACCACTCATCGGCGTGCACGGCGCTGACCGGACGGCCCGTGCGCACTCGACCCGCCCAGCTCACCTTTGGTGCCTGCGCGACAAGCTCCAGACCGAGACGGCGGACCGCGCGATCCGCCGTCTCGTGCCAATGCTGCTGGCAGGTGGTCGGATCAGACGCGGGCCCCAGTTCACGGACCCACGCGCGAAACAGCGGGTCCAACTCGTCGTAGGCGGACTCAATCGCCCGGCTGCGCGGTCCGGCATGCTCCCCACCGCCCGCTTCGACCAGGTTCGCGGCCAGTGCTCCCAACGCTTTGGCGGCATCCTCCGCCGCGGCCACACAGGACACGACCACTTCGGTGAGGTCGGCCGCGCCTTGGGCCAGCAACACCGCCGCCAGCGACATCCGGTCCTCGACGATCTCGTCCACGACGGAGTTCTGACTGCCGTAGACCACACCTGTGCTGTGCAGGCCGACGGTGAAGTCCGCCGGCAGCGCGTCTTCCCACCGCAGGTGACCCACCCAGCGGATCACCTGCGGGGAGAGCCTGGCTGCGGGTTCGGCACCACTGGTGGACACAGCGGCGGTCGGGAGCATGGCCTGCAGGCCGCGCCAGATCGCCCGAGAAGGGTCGTGCTCGAGTGGCATGTAGACCGGGGTGCTCGACTTGAGCTTCGTCTGCTGGGCCTTGCTGCGCCGCCACGCGGTGTGGGGCTCGACAGCGAACAGGTTCTGCGGGGTGAGCTTGTCACCGTTGCAGACCAGCACACCGGTGACCTCGTCCGCGGCGACCGCGAGGCGGATGCGCCGACTCTGCCAGGTGAACAGCTCCAGCGGCCCCGCAGGGGCACGTCCACCCGGCACTTCCTCGGCTGCCCCCGGTGCGACCCGCTCCCACACCGGCAGGTCGTCGCGCGCACCGTCCGCGGGCTCGAAGTCAGCGGCGATCAGGTTCAACAGCAGCGTCTCCCGCAGGTTGTGGCCCTCGACGAGCATCCCACCGAGGTGCCCGGACCACCCCTGCCCGATGGGATAACCCTTGCCACCCGTGACGCGGTCGTCGCCGACCGCACCGGACTTGATGCCGGAGATGTCGAACGCCTGGCAGTGCACCACCCAGCGGGCCGCTTCCGCCAAGGACAACCGCAGCGGGGCACCGACCCGGGTGCTGAAGAACGGGCGACCGTTGGGCACGTCGGCGATGAGCTTGCTCAGCTCCGACACCTCGCCCTTGCTCGTGCGCAGACCGGCGACCTGGAAGAACGGGGTGACCGGGTGCAGCAGGTCGAACCGGTCCCGGTGCCGGTCGAGGTAGGTCTCGACCGTGCCGACCGGAAACCCGTCCGCCCACAACCGCTCCCACGCGTCGACATCGGCAGGGCCGTCCACGGCGCGGTGCAGGATCGCCAACAGCAGGCGCGTCAGGGCGAACACCTGAGTGGGGACGTCGCCGAGCAGACAAGCGATCTCCCGTGCACGACGGAAAGTGTCCAGCAACGACAGCTCGATCACCCGGCCGTCGTTCATCCTGACCATGACCCAGGGCTGGTCGACGAGATCGAAGGACGGGTCAGGCTCGCTCATGCAGCAGTCCTCTGCACTGTTCGGGGGACGGGGACTTGCGGAGATGGCTCGACGGGGTGTCGATCACCCGGCGGCGGACCGCGCCGCGCTGAGGCTTCGTCGACGCGAGTTGCCGAGCCCTGACGAAACTCGAGGATGTCACCTGTGCCGAGAAGTTGTCAACACGGCGTGGCGTTTAAGCGATGATTTCAGGCAAGTTTGCGCTTGCGACGCACGCACGGCACCATCCCCGCCGTGTGTCCCTGGACGGGGGCGCACGTCCCGCCAATGCGGGCTGACCCAACGGCATGGCGCTTGAGCGCTTGCTCCCCGCCCGTGCGGGGCTGCCGTCGGTCACGGGAGGGGCGCGGCTCGTTCGACAGGGCCGCCCTCTCCTGGTGCGTCGAGTGCGACAGCGGCGACCAGTTGATCATTGGAACTCGGACAGTCCGGGTTCCTCGTATCGACGGGGCGCACCCGTCACCCATCGGGAGCGCAGCGGTCTCCCGAAGCGGCATGATCGTCGATTCTTCTGTCATTGGTCCGGCTCGTGCAGCAGTCCTCTGCGCGGGTCGTAGGTGAGGCGGTAGCCGTGCAGGACGGCCTGGCGGTTGCGGTCGAGCACCAGAACTAGCTGCCCGGTGAGCAGAGGGGTGAGGTCGAAACTGGTGATCCGGGTTCGCTCCAACTCGGCGATGACGGCGTCGACGACCCCGCCGTGGCTCAAGGCCATCGGCAGGCGCAGCGAACACGCGGAGATGACCTTCGCCTGTGCCCACGAGACCGTGTCGTACAACGGAATCTGCTGACCACCGCCGTCGATCCAGTCCGGCAGCAGCAACCCGCCGTCCGCATCGCGCTGCACGACGAGGACCTCCAACGATTCCTCACCGTCACGCACCTGCGCGGTGCCCCGTGCTTCGTCCCTGGCGTCGCCCGCGCTCGCGACCAGCCATCCCACCAGGGTGCCGGGGTTGACCGCCCGGCCAAGCAGGAAATGACCAGCGGAGTCGGTTCGCTGCCGCGCCGATGCCTCCGCTGCCGCCGCGGCGGTGTGCATCGCGGGCTGCCAGGAGGCCGGTCCCAGGGCGGCGGAACCATAGGCGGCCTGTACGAGCGGGGCGATGTCATCGGGGAGCATGATCGTGTCCCGGTCGATCAGGAGGGCGGCGGACCGCAGCAGCATGTGGTCGCCGTAGACACGGCGCGACCCCGAGACCGGGACCACCGGCGCCGCACCCCAGTCCTCGACACCGACCACGGCGCACCGCGGGGTCCGCACCCTCGTGGGGCGGGCGCGGTCGTGCCGCTGCAACCTGCCCAACCGTTGCAGGACAAGGTCGACGGGCGCGAGGTCGGTGACCATGAGGTCGAAGTCGATGTCCAGGGACTGCTCCACGACCTGAGAGGCCACCACGATGTGCGATGCCGGACGATCGGCGCCGGGTGGACCGAACCGCCGGACCAGCGACCGGTCGATCGCCGCCCGGTCACAGGCCAGGAACCGCGAATGCGCGATGGTCACCGCGTCCGCGCCGAACTCCTCCGCCAGCCGTCGCGCCGTGTCCTGCACGCGGGTGACCGTGTTGCGCACCACCACAGCGCAGCCGCCGTCGGCAAGACAGGTCTTGAGGTATCGGACGAGGGTGTCGAGATCATCGGCCAAGCGGTCCACTCTGACCACCGTCGGCTCGCCAACCGACTCGATCACCGTCGAACCAGACAACGATGTGACGGCCGGATAGCCGGGGTGTCCCTCGTCGACGGTCGGCGTGACGCCTCTGCCCTCGGCGTAGGCGCGCACCAACTCCACCCGGCGGGCGTCGGGCAACGTCGCCGACAACAGCACCACGGGCACGCCATAGGCCCCGAGCCAGTGCAGAACTCGATGCAGATAACGCGACATGTACACGTCGTAGGCGTGCACCTCGTCGATGATGACGACCTTGCCCGCGAGCGCGAGGTGGCGCAGCATCAGGTGCCTGCTCCGCAACCCGGCGAACAGGACCTGGTCGATGGTGCCGACCACGAAAGAGGCCAACCCGGACTTCTTGCGTCCGCTCAGCCACTGGTGCGCGATCGCGGCACCGTCGTCTCCGACCTCCCCGACGCCGGAGTACCGGCCGCGGTGGACCAGTCCGGAGTACTCGTCGTTGAGGTGCGCCTTGCCGTGCGCGAGCGTGACCGACACGGTTCCTTGCCCCGGCAACCGGTCGAGCCAGTGGCGCACCCGCGTGAACATCGCATCGCTGGTGGCCTGGGTGGGCAACGCGACGAAACACCCGTCCGCCCCGCTGCGGTGGGCCAACACCTCGGCCGCCAGCAACGCGGCCTCCGTCTTGCCCGACCCCATCGGCGCCTCGATCACCACGATCCAGGGCTCGGCCTGCCTGATGGCCTCGCTCACCGCGGCGCGCTGCACCGGCCTCATCGACGGCTTGCCGAACCGGGCGCGGAACACCGCGTCGAGATCCCCGGCCACAGCGGGTGGACGCCAACCACGCGGCAGCGCCAACCGATCCCACCCCTCCGCCACCCGCGCCGCGGTGACCTCGTCGTTCGGCGCACCGGGAAGGCGGTGCACCGGCCACAGCGGGAACAAGTCCGGATTCGACGCGATCCAGTCGGCGACGATCACCACACCGGTCAGCAGCACCTGCGTCGGAAGACTGAGATCCAGCGCGGCATAGTCATCGAACCGGGAAATCCGTTCAGCGGCACGGGAAAGCAACGCGTTGCGGGCATCGACCCAGACGTCCCCGCCCGCCAGGTCGGTCCGCTTGTCCACCACGAGAAGCTTGTCGACCTCGGGGGTGGCGCCGTGGTGACTGCCGACGATCGACCCGAGCTGGTCCGACACCCGACGCCCGAATCCACGCGACCTCAACCACGCGCGTACAGCCACGTGCCCGACCAGGGCATGGCTGACCGCGCCACGCGCGGGATCGGAACGCAGACGGAGGTCCACGACCAACCCGGCCGGTCGCATCCGATCGGTCAACTCGGGAGCCTGCACGGCGAACGCGGGACTCGCCTTGCCCACGTCATGCACCCCCGCCAACCACTGCGCGAGCCCCACAACGCGATCCACCCCGCCACCCACCTCGCGCCCCACCCGCGCGATCACCAGCGGCGACAACCACTCCCGAACCAACAGGCTGGCTATCCCCGCGGTGTCATCCAAGTGCTGCCACAGAGGCAACCACTCCCCACTGGACTCCCCCCGATCAAACCCCGACTTGGCCCACACCGTCGCCCAACCGGCCACGCCCCCCACCGATGTTCACCCCACAGCCGTCGACACACTTCCCCCTCACATCACAAGCGACGTCGCCCACGTTTCACGCCGCACCAGAATACGCCCGAACGGCCTAGTCCTTACCTGCCGCAGGACGCTCTGGTCCGATCTCCGCCAGAGACCTTCGGGCACGGCACGATCTGACCATCAACCGGCAGTCGCAAGTCGCGATCATGCCGACCAGGATCCGGGGAACCGCGACCGGTCCGTCGATCCGCGGAGGTGCCTCGTGCACGCTGCTGTACTCCGACTTCGCGTCACTGTCCTCGGTGCGGAGTCTGCAGACCCCCTACTCTGAGAACCGGGTGATCGACAATGACCCGTTCTACATCGCAGCCGACTAGCCGGCCGCTTCATGGGGCGCATCGGCGGGTCGTCCGGTGGTGGTCATCGTGACCTGCCGGACCGTGGTGATCGACCGCGTCTCGCTGGTCGACGGAACCGTCGTGATCAAATTGGCCGCATTCGGCCACGACCAGGTCGCCCACTGGCTGGGGCGCTGGCGGTCGGCCAATGCCGCCGGGATCGCTCCGGCGCGGTCCGTGCGTTGTCCTTCGACGAAGCCATGCACCAGGCCCATCTCGCCATCCAACCCCTGCTGCTGCTCATACTCGCCCTCTACGCCGCCGACCCGACCTCGCCGCCGCTGGACACCGGGCCATGCGGAACTTCTGACAGTTGGCAAGTGGCGGACACCCATGGCGAACAGGAACGGATCGCGACCCCACCTAGGGCGTGTTCCGAACCCACGGCCTCGCCAGGAGCCGACCCCGCCGCCCCTCGTCGACGCACTCAACCGCACACAAGCCGAACGCGACGCCGCCCACACAGAGCTGGACGCCCTCCCGACCGGCCGGCCGCGAGATCAGTCCGGCAGGGTCGACGCCATGATCAACTACCTCGATACCATCGGCCGCCAGGTCAACGACGCCAGCCTCGCCAAGCTGCAACAGCTCGACACCGCCCTTGACCTGGAACTGCTCTACAACGCAGAAGACCGGATGCTCAACGTCAGCATCCGGTCCGGTAGGGGTAGTAAGCGTGTCCGAGGAGCGAGGGACACGCTACTCACCCGCAAGCGGTGGCCGCCGCATAGCTGACTAGCTGCAGTCTAGCGGTCATAGCCACACAGGGCGGCCAACGCCTAGCGTGCTGCAGGGTACTGACCAGCGCCGCTGGCACCATGGAACGATGCTAGAGGAAACCGTGGACAGCGTCATGGGACTATCACTGAGGCAACGTGGCGCGGTGACGGGATGTGCCCGGGGTTGGTTGCGGCGTCGCGGTCACGTGTCGGTGGTGTCGGTGCGCCATCCCCGCACGGTCAGAGTGATCACACGGCAGTGGTGGGCCATCCTCGAAGACAGCCACCTGACTACTGGACTCCAGGATCTGGATACCGCAGTCGTAGAGCTCATCGGCGCAGCGACATCCTCAGACATGGCTGACCTGGGTCGCCGCGTCTTTGGCGCATTGGATCAAGTGGCAGAGGTCTGTCGCCTGGTCGCGACAACGTTCGAGGTGGTGGGGTGGTTTGCCCCGCCCGAACACTTAGCGGGTACGGCGGCGACCGTCGATCGACTAGAAGAGACGATGTATGGATTCGTGCGCGATGTTGTGGATGTGGTGGCGGAGGGGCTGCCGGAACAGCGTTGGCGCGAAGTCCTGAGTTACACAGCGACACGGGACGCTCTGATCGATGAATTGCGGTCGGCGGCCGCCAATATGCCTCAGGAACAGGAACTGCTGCTGGAGACGGCGTTAGGGCTGCCTGGTTCGGTGAGCGATGCCGGTGACGGTCTGACTTCAGCGGCCAGGGTATCTGCTGCTTGGACGCGACAATCCGACGTTCTTGACGGTCGTCTGCGAGTGATGCTGCCGCACCTGCTGGCTTACTCGATGCCACTAACGTTTGAGGTCCGGCTGCACCTGACCGGGCTGCTACTGCGGGAACACCCGTTCCGGGCTCACGTCGCCGCAGTCGCGGCTCGTGATCTGGTCTTGGCTGCATTGGCCGCCGACGCCGACCGCTGTCTAGACGTGATCACCGAGTCTGTTGAACGGCAGAGCGAAATGCACTTCACCCATACTCGGGTCATCAAGGCTATCGCTGCGGTGAATGCGGCTCAATACCTCGAAGACGCCGCTGATCCAGCGGCCAATGTCTACCTAGCGATGATGGAGGGCGATGTTCGACGGGCGGCAGTGACAGTGTTGGCTCTGCTTGGGGAAGAGGTTCCCGAGAAAGCGACGCTACATCCGCTGCGTATCCGGCTAGCTGCCCATCGCGGCAGCATGGCGTGCGCGGTGCTCGTATCGTGCATCGATACCCATCTACGCAATGCTGTCGCCCACTCCCGCATGGAGTGGGATGCCGAGCACCAGTGCATGGTGCTTGATGGCAGGGCGGTCACACCACAAGACTTGATTTATATGACCTTGCAGGCACATAGCACTTGCACTGGGCTGCACGCCGGGATATCGGTAGCGCTCAATCAGGCGGGCAACCCGCACCACTACCGACCGCCACTTAACGACCACTCGGTGTGGGATGGCCGCCTGCTTGAGATCCTTGGCTCGCATGGTATCGAGGCGACCCGCGCGCGCCGGCATGGCCGCACTATCTACATCGACGTACCCCACCTGACCGCTGCCACTCTGCGTGATTACCTCGTCGGAGTATATGAAGCCGACTGGGTTGTGCCGCACATCGACGACTGGGTACTCACCTCACCTGACCGGTTTGATCTGCTGCTCGACGCCACCACTCTCGCCACCGCCCGCAGCCTGGCTGAGTCCGAACACGACGCAAGCCCGTCAGGACATGTGTATGCCATCGAGCCGGTTCTGTACGCGGGCGCCCTGTTCAATCACGGGCTCGCACCTGACAGGATCGTCAGGTCGGTGATCGGGCTGGCTTCGTCCCAGGCGATCGGCGAGCGAGATCGACTGCTGCCGCGGGGGTCTGCCGAGCCTGCGGCCCTAGCCGAGCTTTCTGCGGCGTTACGACACCTTGCCCGTGGCGCCATGGCTGCCGCCTCGCTGCTGCCGGAGCAGGTCCGGGTTTACCTGGATAGCTTCGCCGCCACGCTCTCAGTGTGCCGCGAACGGCTATCTGCCATTCGTGCCGAGCACGAAGTCAGGGA
The DNA here is from genome assembly GCF_003663795.1 of Actinokineospora cianjurensis. NCBI lineage: Bacteria > Bacillati > Actinomycetota > Actinomycetes > Pseudonocardiales > Pseudonocardiaceae > Actinokineospora > Actinokineospora cianjurensis. The sequence goes on along the minus strand of NZ_RCDD01000002.1, from coordinate 243,806 downwards.
GGCATCGATCCAACTCGACTGGGCTTGGCGATCAAATACTCCGATCGAGAATCCGTGGTTACGGGAATCGTCACAACCGCAATAGTTGGCCAGGCTTGTCAGCGCGTGGCCGATGGTGGTGTGGACATCAGGCGGGGATGCGTTCGTGGACGGCGATAAGGCGGTTGAGGATGGGGGTTGGGCCGGTGGTGTTGTGGAGTAGATGGGTCGTGATGGCGTCGTAGGCGCGGAGGGTGGCGGGGTGCTCGGTGTAGAGACTTGAGGTGTGTAGGGGTAGGTGTAGGACCTTTCCGCAGACGTGGGTGTGCAGGAGGGTGAACGGGCCGGTGGACAGGTCTGTGGTTAGTCGGAGGCTGATGTGCGGGCGGCGGCCTGTAGCGGCGAGGTGGCGGAGCCGGTCGGGGTTGGCGGCTAGGGCGTGGAGGGCAGGGGTGCCCAGGATGATGGTGATCTTGGGTGGGTTGGGGCGGGTGAGGATGGTCTGGGTGGGGACCAGAGGTGACGCGGTGAGGTGGGCGTGGTGGTGTTCGGGGGTGTGGAGGATGTCGGGGAGTGCGGTGGGGGCGTAGTAGGTGATGGCGATGGAGTCGTGTTCTAGGTCGGTCTGGGTGGTGGCGTAGAGGTCGGTGTTGAGGTGGTTTTGCCAGTGGTGAGGGACGCGGTGATGGGTGGCGAGGGCTAGGAGCTGGTCGCGGTCGGCTTTGGATGTGTGGCCGCAGGTGACGAGTAGGTGGACCAGGTCGGGAAGTGGGACGCGGCGTTGGCCGCCGGTGAGGCGGGAGAGTTTGGAGCGGTCCCAGCCGAGGGTGGCGGCGAGGGTGGTGTTGGTGTGGTTGGCGGCTTGCATGATTCGGTGGATTTCACGGCCGAGGATCCAGGTGCGGAGTGTGTTGGCGGGGCTGGGGCCGCGGGGGTTGGTGGGCATGGGGTGGCCTTTGTGGATGGGCGATGGGGCGACGTGGGGTGAGTAGTTGGTCCAGGCGTAGGACGAGGGTGGCGAGGATCTGTTCTACGGCGTCGAGGCGTTCGCCGAGGGTGTTGTCGGGGTCGGTTAGGGGTTCGATGGTGGGGAGTGGGCCGCCGGTGAGGACGGTGGCTAGGTAGATCGGTGGCAGTTCGAGGGCGATGGAGAGGGCTTCTAGGGTTCTGGCGCTGCGGCGGCGTTGGATGGTGTTGTGTTGGATCTCGCGGACGATGGCTTTGGAGACGCAGGCTCGTTTGGCGAGTTCGGCTTGGGTGATGCGCAGGTCACGAAGGCGTTTGGTGATGACCGCGCCTACGGCCTGCCAGTTCCGGTTCACGAGGCGACCGCATGGGGGCGGGGCAACATGTCCTGTAGTTCCGCTGTGATGACGGCGAGGGCTGCGGCGGTGTTGTGTCGGTAAGTGATGGTCAGGGCGTGGGAGGTGGTGGCGCTGGCCATGACGATGCAGTCGGTGGTGTGGGTGACGGTGAGGGACGTACTCGCGCTGGTGAATGCCGCGGTACTGGGTGTTCGGCAGACGGTGGCGAGGCGGGCTATGTCCGTGGGGATGAGAGTGAGGCTGTAGGTGGGGATGGCGGCGGGGTGGATTCGCGCGGTGTGTCGGTCCGGGGCGAGGTCGATGATCGTGGTCGCCTGGGTGCCGTCGAGGAGTTCGCCTTTGAGGCACCAGCGGTGGGCGAAGTGGTCGTAGACCGGCCCGTGCCGCACGATCAACGTCTCGCGTCCGCGCGGGGGCATGGCTAGTCCACGATCACGCAGGCGCGGAGTTCGCGGGCGAGGTCGTGGGCCAGGGTCCACGGGATGAGCGGATCGCCGTAGGGCACCAGGACTAGACCGTCTTCGACCACGCCGCGTTTGCCTGGTCGGTATCGAGGCCCACGGACACCCGCGATCTCGTGGACGTGGGAGCGGAACAGGACGTGACTGCGCCGCAACGCCGGACACAGCCGGGTGGACACGTCTACGCAGGGGCGGCAGATGGGCGGTTCGGTGGCGAACATGTCTTCCGGCCATCCGGACCAGTCGTCGCGGTGGTCGGGGAGTAGCCACAGCACGCCGTCGTCCGTGCGGTCGGCAAGCCCGCCACACACCTGGCACAGCAGGCGACGCATCGCGCGGCGCTGGCGTAGCGGGTGGACCTGCCCGAACAACGGGCGGCCGACCTGCGGGGCCAAGTTGGCCCGAGCCCACAGGACGCCCTGGCTGTCGCGGTCGCCAATGGTCTCGTCTACGTAGGCGATGCCGCGGCCGGAGCGATGACGGGTCACCTTGGACAGAGGTGTGTGCTCGGTGCTCCACTTGGTGACGTGCGGGACGACAAGGTCAGGCATCGAAGCTCCCGAGTTCGTGGAGCGCAAGCCCGCCGTGGAGCAGTAGGGCATGCACCGCCTGGTGGGAGGGGTCCGGCAGGTGGCCGTTCGCACGGTGGACGCGGTCTGCGACGGCGACCAGGAGTGCGGCCGGTTGCGTGGCGAGGGTGGGAGCGAGGGCCAGGATCCGAGAGAGGCCCGGGTGGTGCGTGCCCTTCTCGTAGGCGCGCAAGGTCTGCTCGGGTATCCGTGAGATCTCGGAAAGCTCGCGGAAAGTGGCCCCAGCCGCAGTTCGATACTCCGTTAGAGTGAGTGCAAACGCGAGGCGATAGTCGCGTAGCGCGTTGTTGTGGTGTCGCATCAGGACCTGTTCGGGGGTTGTCAACGGGAACTGATGTGAAGGTATGAACCGGCCGACTTGGTTGCTGCACCCCGATGGCATGATCTTTATGCGCGCCACGCATATAACGGATGTGCCCGGTCTAGAGTGGCGTTGAGTTCACCGCAGTGGGTTGGGAGAGTCGATGTCTGGCCGGTACTGCATGAGGTGCGGCGGCAGGCTGGCGCGGGACACCCGCGTGAGCATGTGCGCGCCTTGTCGGCAGGTCAGCGGCATCGGGACCGACCACGCGCCGGACCTGGGCATGGAGTTCTGGACCACTGACCAGATGCGCGACGCGTTCGCGACGCGGGACATGGGCGTGGTGGTGCGCACCTACCGCTACCACCCGGCGCATGGCCACAAGGCGTTGCCGCAGGAGACGGTGAGTCGGTGGCTTGGCACGGTGACTCAATCGCAGCTCAGTCGCATTGAGTCTGGGCGTAACAAAGTGGACACCTTGGAGAAGTTGGTTCACTACGCTCGGGCGCTCAAGATGCCGTCGGATCTTCTGTGGTTCTCGTTGCCCGAAGAACCCGATGCGATTCCCCTTCCGCGCGCGGATGAGGTGCTGGCGCTGCCAGGTGGGCCGTTGGTCCCGGCCGCGAGTATCAACACTGGTTCGGCGATCGCGGATTCGTTGTTGAAGACGTTGGACCACTACGCCAGCACGGACAATCTTGCGGGGCCGCATTCTCTGATTCAGGTTGCGCCACAGCAGTTGAGGTTCATCGAGGAGCTGTTGCGTAAGGCGCGTGGCAAGGATCGCGTGCAGTTGCTGCGGGTGGGTGCCCGGTACGCGGAGTTCGCGGGGTGGATCTATCAGGACACCGGGACGCTGGCCACGGCGATGCAGGTGTCAGGCGAGGCGTTGGACTTCGCGCAGGAGGCCGAGGACGACGAGTTGGCCTCTTACATCCTCATGCGGCGGAGCAACATCGCGACGGACGCGGGCAGGCATGACCTGGCGTTGAAGTTGGCCAACGCGGCATTGTCGCAGTCCAACCGGCTGTCTGCGCGGTTGCGGGCGCTAGCGCTGCGGCAGCAGGCGCACGTGTACGCGCAGAAGGGCGACGCCGCGGCGTGCGCGCGGGTGTTGGAGGCGGCGTTTCGGCTGGCTGAGCGGCCGGGTGACTCGGAGATGGATCTAGGGCACTACTGCACGCCGGAGTACCTGGAGATGGAAGCGGCCCAGTGCTGGGTGGAGTTGGGGCGTCCGCACGAGGCGATCGACTCGCTCCGGCAGGGGTTGGCTGGGTGGCAGGCGGAGTTTCGGCGTGACCTGGGGCTGTGTCTGGCGCGGTTGGCGATGGCGCACGCGGTCGAGGCCCAGGCCGACCACGCTGTGCAGGTGGCGCGCAGCTCGACCGGGATCGCGATGGAGACACGTTCGCACCGGATCGTGACGCAGTTGCGGCGGATTCCGGCGGCGTTGGAGTCGGCTGGCGCGGACGAAGAGGCGTACCAAGTTCGGCGGCTGGTAAAGTCGTTGGGGTCTTAGAGTCTGCGATTGAGGGTGCGCATGATTACCGCGGCAACGTCCACCGAAGAGGCGCAGCGGGACGCGCGGGTGGCGATTCTCGCGGTGGGGAGTTTCGAGCAGCATGGCGGGCATTTGCCGCTGGCCACGGACACGGTTGTAGCCGAGGTGATAGCGGCGCGACTCGCTGAAGCCTACGACCTGTTCAGGTTGCCGCCAATCACGATGTCCTGTTCTCATGAGCACACGGGATTCGCTGGAACTGTGAGCATCAGGGCCAGCACGTTGATCGCGGTCATCGACGACGTGCGGGCGTCACTCGCCGGACTGGGGATCACTCGGCTGGTGCTGGTGAACGGGCATGGCGGCAACTACGTGCTGTCGAACATCGCCCAGGAGGCGAACGTGGGCGGTCCGTCGGTGGCGCTGTTCCCCGGCAAGCACGATGTCTCCGCTGCTCGGACGGCTGCGAGGATGGAGAGCAGCGCGGAGAAGGACATGCACGGCGGCGAGTGGGAGACGTCGATCCTGCTTCACGCCCACCCCGAGCTGGTGCGCGAGGGCTACGCCGATGCGGACCACGACGCCCCGGTTCGTCCGCACCTGCACCTGACCGGCATGGCGGGCTACACGAAGTCCGGGATCATCGGCTACCCGTCCCGGGCGACAGCCGCAAAGGGTGCCCTGGTGCTCGACTCGTTGACGGAGTCTTTTCGTGAACTCTTGGATGCGTTGAACGATTGAATGCGCGTCGCGCATAGGTCGTATGCGCGATAAGGGAGACCTCGCGCGCATACACATAATGCGCGACATAAGTCCTGCTGTGGTTGGTGGCGCCGTTTACTCGGTTCTACGGGCTGGCGAATACGCCGGTTCGAAACCGAGTAGATGGGCCTTGAACCATGGGACGCTGGGAAGATCTTCAGTGCCGACTCTTCCACCTGGGTTACCTGGGTGAGGAGTTGGAGTATTTCGCGGGCACCAGTCGCGGTGCCTGGCTGTACCGGCAGATCGCGCAGGAAACGGCCCGGGTTGCCGAGATCGCCCGGGCGAATGCGGGCGAGGTTGAGCAGGCGTCGACCTACTACGCGGACAGTGGCCTATGAAGGCCGGGCGCAAGTAGGTGGCGTACTGGCCGTCTCTGGCTTATCCGGCCATCGTGGGCCGCGCCGTGCTGTCGTGGGCTCGGGATGCCCGGGGCTGGGTGCTGCATGTGGCACCGCGCTTGCTGTGGCGCGGGTCGGTGCGGGGCTTGCGGCGGTTGGTCGTGCGCGGGGTGCCGTGGTTGCTGCGGGTGCTGTGGCTCGCGGTGGTCGGCGGCCTGTGGTTGGCCGGGTGCGTGGGGCGCTACCTGCTGGCCTATCGGGAGTACGGGCCGCTGGTGCGGGAGTTGGAGGTTGAAGGGGCTCGTGCGCACCGGGTCAAGCGGGCTCGGGATGCCTGGCGGCGCGCCGCTTACCGCCGGTTGTGGCTGGTCACGGGCTTGATCGCTGGGCTGACAGGTGGCGTGGCCGTGCTGGCGAGGCAGTACGGGACGTGGGCGTCCTGGTCGGCCGGACTGGTGGTGGTCACCGTGCTGGCGCTGGTCGGACGCACGCGGGTGCCAGCGCGGGCAGGCGCTGAGGCTGGGCCGGAACGGGGACCGTTGGAGCCGTTCCCGATCGCGGACGCCCACACCAGAGGCCAGGCGGCGGACTGTGTTGCGCGGGCGGTGGCGGCTGAGGGGATCGAGCTGCGTGGGGTGGAGAGCACCAGGCGGACACCGTGGGGCTGGGAAGCGGCGGTGGTGCTCAAGCGCGGGACTCCGGCTGGTCTGGTGGCCAAGGTGGCGGAGTTGGAAACCACGCTGGACCTGCCGTCGGGTGGGGTTCTAGCCGCGCCGGATCGAGGGCGTCGGGCGCGGGTGGTGTTGCGGTTGGCGGAGCGGGACCCGTTCGCTGGCGTGCCCGTTGCGCCGGATCATGCGCCCGGGTCGTTGTCGATCAAGGACGCGCACGTGGTCGGGTCGCGGATGAGTGGCGATGACCTGCGGTTGTCGCTCTACGGCGTGCACGCGGTGGTGATCGGTGGGCCGGGTGCGGGCAAGTCGCAGACTCTGCGGACGCTGGCCGACGCTGTGTCGGCCTGTGCGGATGCGGTGGTGTGGGACTTGGACCCGGCGGGGAACGGGCTGGAGGTGCTTGGGGGCGGGGTCGCACGCACCGAGCGGGACCAGGCCGGGATAGAGCGGGCGTTGTCCGACGCGGTGGCGATGGCGCAGGTCCGGCCGAAGCTGCTCACGCGGTTGGGCATGGGTGACGCGTGGGACGCCTCTCCGGAGCGTCCGGCGGTGGTGGTGTTCTGCGACGAGTACCCGCGCTTGTCGGATCAGGCGAAAGCACTGGCCATCGACCTGATCCGGATCGGCCGCAAGGCGCGGGTGACGTTGGTGTTGGCGGCGAGTGAGGCCACGTCGGACGCGCTCGGGGCCGCGGTGGCGGAGATCGCGGCGCTGAAGATCATGCACGCGTGCCGTCACGCGGATGTGCGGCTGGTGCTCGGGGCGAACATGATCGCGGAGGGGTGGCGGCCGGACCGGCTCAACCCCGCGACCGGTGAGGCTCCCGAGGATGCCGGGGTCTGCTACGTCCACGCTGCCGGGGCACGAGACCCGATCCTGAACAAGATCCGGCCTGTCCCGGCCGCGCGGGCTCGGCTGAACGGCTCGCACCGTGCTGCTCGGGGGTTGCCGCGCGTCGACGTGGACAGCCTGCCTGTGCCGTTGGTCGAGGTGGACACAGTGGACCGTGCGGCTGTGGTGGATGTGTTGACCGCGTTCGGCACAGATGATCGCTTGTGGACCGACACGCTGTTGTCTCGGCTGGGGACGCTGGATGAGCGGTACCGGGTGTGGACTGCTGAGGATCTGGCGGCGGTGTTGGTGCCGTTGGAGGTGCGGCCAGGTCAGGTGAAGATCGGGAGCCGCAACCGCAACGGGTACCGCCGCACCGCGCTGCGGGACGCGTGGGAGCAGTACAGGGGCGGCCGGTGAGGTCTACCCGGGTAGAGGCAGGTAGACCCCGCCATGGTGGCGCTGACCTGGGCGGTAGGCAGGTAGAGCCCCGAATGCTGACTGTGTCCCGATACGGGCTCACGGTGCGTCGTCCGGGTGAACCTCCTGTGCTCAACGGGAGGGCCTACCGGATTCTGCTTGCGATTCTCGTCGACTACACCAGCATGGGAGATCCGGAGAGGGGGGCCAGCATGAGTGCTAGCCCGTGGTCACGGTTCGACGAGCTGTTCGGGGTCGAGGTCGACGCCGGACCTGTGGACGACGGTGTTGGGGACTTGGCCTTCTATGGCCGGTGCTCCACCGAAGACAACCAGGACCCCGATACCTCCCACGGCTGGCAACGCGGCAACGCCGAGAAGTTCGTCGGACCGCTCGGTGGGCGGCTGGTGGCGGGCTTCTTCGACATCGGCCAGTCCCGATCGGTGCCCTGGGAGCGCAGGGACGAGGCATCGCGATTGCTGGCGGCGTTGAAGGACCCGCGCCGCACCTGGACCGGTGTGGTGGTTGGTGAGGGCACCCGGTGCTGGTTCGGCAACCAGTTCTCGCTGATCGCACCTCGGTTCGAGGCGTACGGGGTGGACCTGTGGGTGCCGGAGCTTGGGGGCAAGTATGACTCGCGGAACCCGTCGCACAAGATGCTGATGAGCGTGTTGGGCGGGATGAGCGAGTCCGAGCGGCAGCACGTCCAGGCGCGGGTCCGAGCGGCGATGGACGCGCAGGTGGTCAACGAGGGCCGCCACCAAGGCGGCCGGGCGCCCTACGGGTATCGGGTGGTGGACGCGGGTCCTCACCCGAACCCGAGGAAGGCAGCCGAGGGGTTCCGGCTGCGGGTGCTGGCGCTGGATGAGTCGGCGGCTGAGGTGGTGGAACGGATCTTCGCCGACTACCTCAACGGCAAGGGCGACCGGGCCATCGCCAACGCCCTCAACCGGGAAGCCATCCCGTGCCCGTCGGCAGCGCGGCCAGAGCAGAACCGGCACCGGATCGCCGATGGCTGGCAGGCGACAACGGTCCGGTCGATTCTGGAGAATCCGCGCTACACCGGTTATGCGTTCTTCGGTCGGTGGACTCGGCGGGAGATGCTGCTCGACCCCGACGATGTGGGTGCTGGGCATGTGGTGCGGTTCAAGCGCGCGGACGCGGACAAGGTGGTGCGCTCTCGGGAGCAGGCGCACCCGGTGATCGTGCCCGTGGAGGTGTTTACCGAGGTGCAGTTGCGCAGGCGCGGCAAGGGCGCAGGCGGACTACGGGCCACCGCTAGGAATGAACGCGCCGAACGCCCGACGAAGCGGACCTACCTGTTCCGGGGGCATCTTCGCTGTGCGGTGTGCACGCGGAAGATGGAAGGCAGCCCGCGCAAGCACGGCATGTACTACCGCTGCCCGGCCCGCACCCTGGCGCCCGGCTCACCGGCGTTGGCCAGTCATCCGCCCACGGTGTACCTGCGTGAGGAGCCGTTGCAGAAGATCGTCAACGAGTGGCTGATGGAAGTCCTGCACCCCGCGCGGGTCGACGCCACCGTACAAGCCCTCCTGGAAGCGCAAGGCACGGCAACCGGTGCGGCCGATCACGAGGCCGCGCGGAAGCGGCTCAGGGACGCCGAGGGGCGGTTGCGGCGCTACCAGGAGGCCATCGGCGCCGGGATCGACCCCGCCGCGCTGGTCGACGCGATGAACCAGGCTCAAGCCGAGAAGTTCGCCGCACAGGCGGAGCTAGGGGAAGCACCAGAGCCGGGCACGGTCAGCGCGGCGGAGATCTACGCCATGATCGACTCACTCGGCGACGTCCAAGCCATGGTGGACAACGCCGACCCGGCCAACCTGGCCGCCCTGTACGACGCGATGGGCCTGGAGATCAGGTACTTCAACGACGAAGCGGCCGTCGAGATGACGGCCGCTCTGCGGGTGAATAGTGTGCGTGTCCGAGGGGGGACTTGAACCCCCACGCCCGTTAAGGGCACTAGCACCTCAAGCTAGCGCGTCTGCCATTCCGCCACCCGGACTCGCGGGGGCTGGCCCCGCGTGGTGTGGGCATACCTTATCCGATGCTGTGGGATGGTCCCAAACCGGGGCTGTCACCGGTGGCGGGGAGTGGTAGGAAGGCGGGGTGAGTGAGCAGAAGAGCGCGTTGGCCGAGTCCCATGACACGTTGGTGGCTGAGGAGGAGGCGGTCGCGCTTACCAGTGAGTTGATTCGGATCGATACGACCAACACCGGGGATCCGGCGACCGTGGTGGGGGAGCGGGCGGCGGCGGAGTACGTGGCCGAGAAGCTCGCTGAGGTGGGGTACGAGACCACCTACGTGGAGTCGGGGGGCAAGGGGCGGGGCAACGTCATCGCGCGGTTGGCGGGGGCGGATCCGTCGCGGGGGGCGTTGTTGGTGCACGGGCACTTGGACGTGGTGCCCGCTGATCCGGCGGAGTGGTCGGTGCACCCGTTCTCGGGGGCGGTGCAGGACGACTACGTGTGGGGTCGTGGCGCGGTCGACATGAAGGACATGCTGGGGATGACCCTGGCGACCGCGCGGCGGTTCAAGCGGGACGGGATCGTGCCGCCGCGGGACCTGATCTTCGCGTTCCTGGCCGACGAGGAGGCCGGGGGCGAGTACGGGGCGCAGTGGCTGGTGGAGAACCGGGCCGACCTGTTCGAGGGGGCGACCGAGGCCATCAGCGAGGTGGGCGGGTTCTCGATCACCGTCAAGGACGGGGTCCGGGCGTACATGATCGAGACCGCCGAGAAGGGCATCGCCTGGCTGCGGCTGCGGGCCAGGGGGCGGGCCGGGCACGGGTCGATGGTGCACGAGGACAACGCCGTCACCAAGCTCACCCAGGCCGTCGCCCGGTTGGGGACGCACAAGTTCCCGGTCGTGCTGACCGACTCGGTGAAGGAGTTCTTCGCCGCGGTCACCGAGCTCACCGGCATGGAGTTCGACGAGGCCGACCTGGACGGGTCGGTGGCCAAGCTCGGCGCCGTCGCGCGCATGGTCGGCGCCACGCTGCGGGACACGGCCAACCCGACCATGCTCAACGCCGGGTACAAGGCCAACGTGATCCCGTCGGTCGCCGAGGCCGTGGTCGACTGCAGGGTGCTGCCGGGGCGGCGGGAGGCGTTCGAGCGGGAACTCGACGAGATCCTCGGCCCGGACATCGAGCGCGAGTACGTCACCAACCTGCCCTCGGTCGAGACCACCTTCGACGGCGCCCTGGTCGACGCCATGACCGCGTCCATCATCGCCGAGGACCCGGGCGCGGTGACGCTGCCGTACATGCTCTCCGGCGGCACCGATGCCAAGTCCTTCCAGTCACTGGGCATCCGCTGCTTCGGCTTCGCACCGTTGCGCCTGCCCGCGGACCTGGACTTCTCGGCGCTGTTCCACGGGGTGGACGAGCGGGTGCCGGTGGACGCGCTGAAGTTCGGCACCCGGGTGCTGGACCGGTTCCTGCGCAGCAGTTGACCCGTGGCCGCGGCGGGTGGCGGTCAGAAGGTCGGGGTGGTGTGCCTGCCCTCCGCCGCCCACCAGGCGCGGAAGTGCGCGTTGCGGGCGCCGTGGTCGTGGTACAGGGTGATGACCTCGGCGGTGATCTCCTCGATGTGCGCGCCCACCAGGGTGTCGGGGCGGTAGACGACCCGCAGGCGCTGGCGGAGGGGGTTGTCGGTCAGCGGGCGCAGGGTGATGCTGCCCGCGACGTCGCGGCCGGTGATGAGGGCGGGGGCGAGGGCGGCCCTGGTGGCCACCAGGTCGTGGGCGGTGGGGGCGAAGAGGACCTCGTGCTGCTGGTCCATGCTCACCCCGAAGCGGTGGCTGGTCTGGCTGAGGTACACCGGCCACTGGCTCATCTGCGGCGGTTCGTCGACCCACGGGTACTCGGCGAGGGTGTCCAGGCGCAGGGTGTGCTCGGCGGCCAGGGGGTGGGTGGGGGAGAGCATGACCAGGACCGGTTCGTCGCGGACGACGACCTGGGCGCGGACGCTGTCGTCGAGGCGGTGGCTGAAGCCGGGCCACTCGTAGACGACCGCCAGGTCCAGCGCGCCGTTGGTGACCATCTCGATGCTGGCGCGCGGGTCGGTCTCCTCGGTGAGCCGCACGCCGGGCACCCACGCCCGGCCCACCAGCCAGCGGCTCAGCGCCAGGTGCACGAACCCGGCGTTGCCGCCCACCCTGGTCGGCGGCGCGGTGCGGTGCCTGGCCTGGGACTCGGCCCGGCTGCGGATGCCCTGCAGGCCGCGCAGCACGGCGCGGGCCTCGGTGAGCACGTTGTGGCCGAACGGGGTGGGGCTCGAGCCCCCCTCGGCGCGGAAGAACAGCTGTCCGCCCAGGCTGTGCTCTATCCGCTGCAACTGGCTGGTCAGCCCGGGTTGGGACAGCCCGAGGACCTTCGAGGCGCGGTTGAGGCTGCCGGACTCGGCGATGGCCACGATCACGCGCAGGTGGCGGATCTCGACCTCCATGTGTTGTCTCCGTCCGCAGGGCAGGGACGCCACCCGCCGAGGTCCGGTCGGCACGGCGCACCCCTGGCAGGAACGGCCGCCTCCGCCAGCGCGCACCCCGCCGCAGGCGCGGGGCGGCGGATTCACCGCTCACCGAAGAAATAGCGGTCGGTCGGACCGCCGGTCCACTATAGGGCCGGTCGCCGCACAATGGTCTATCCCACTTTTACATAGCCGCCTGCTATAGCGGCAGCGGGTCGGTGGCGCGGTATTGCGGTGGCGTGAATGTCAGCCTTGGGTCTGTTTGCACGAAACTTCCCAATAGCTGATCGATCTGGCCGAGCACGTCGAGGTCGAGCGCCACCCCGGCGGCGCCCGCGTTCTCCCGCACCTGCTCCGGCCGCGACGCCCCCACCACCACGGTGGCCACCAGCGGGTTCTGCAGCACCCACGCCAGCGCGAGCTGCGCCATGGTCAGCCCGCACGCGGCGGCGATCCCGCGCAGCGGCTCGATCCGGGTGAGCAGGTCGTGGTGCAGCAGCGGCCAGACCAGCGCGCGCGACAGTTCCCCGCCCGCGGCACGGGAACCGGCCGGGAACACCCCGTCGGCGTAGCGGCCCGCGAGCACGCCCTGGGCCAGCGACACCGCCGCCAACTGCCCGATCCCCAGCCGTTCGCAGGCCGGGATCACCTGCGATTCCGGGACCCGCCACAGCATCGAGTACTGCGGCTGGTTGCCCACCAGCGGGACCCGGTGCCGCTCGGCCAACCCGGCCGCTTCCTGGATCTGGGCCGCGGTCCACTCAGAGGTCGCGACGTAGTGCACCTTCCCCTGCCGCACCAGGTCCGACAGCGCGACGAACGTCTCCTCCAGCGGGGTCTGGTAGTCGAAACGCAGCAGGTGGAACAGGTCGACGTGGTCGGTGTCGAGCCTGCGCAACGACCCGTGCAGGGACGCGAAGAGGCTCTTGCGGCTCAACCCGCCCGGTGCCTGGCCGTTCTCCCGCGGCCAGTGGACCCCCGTGCTGATCACCACGTCGTCGCGTGGCGTTCCCACCAGCCCGCGAGCCAGCGACTCCTCCGCGGCGCCACGCCCCCAGGCCGCGGCCGTGTTGAACAGCGTCACCCCCTCCCGCACCGCGGTGCGCACGCACTCCTGCGCGACGTCGCGGGTGTCGTGGGTGAGCCAGTTGCCGAACCCGATCTCGCTCACCACCAGGCCGCTGGCCCCCAGGTTCCGGTACCGCACGGCGTCATCGCCCCCCGTTCGGCGCGGCGGAACGCACCGATGGCAACCCCGCCACCGTCTCGCGCAGCCATCCGTCGGGGTCCGCCGCCTTGCGCGCGTACGCGTCGCCCGCGTCGGCGTGCGGCAGGATCAGCAACGCCTCCTCGGCCATCGCCGCGACCACCGCCTCGGCCACCTCGTCCGGTTCGATCAACGGACCCATGGCCACCACCGCGTTCGCCGCCGGGTGGTTCGCGCGCACACCGTCGACCAGGAATGGCGTGCGCACACCGAGTGGGCACAACGCGCTGACCCGGATCCCGCGCGTGCGGTAGGTCACCGCCAGCCACTCCGCCAGCGCCACCGCCGCGTGCTTGGTGACCGAGTAGGGCGCGTCACCCGGCAGGGTCAGCAAACCCGCGCTGGATGCCGTGATCACCAGGTAGCCGTCGCGGGCGGCCAGCATCGTCGGCAACGCGGCCTGCGCGGCGTAGACGTGCTGCAGGACGTTGAGGTCGAACGAACGCCGCCAGTGCTCGTCGGAGGCGTGCACGCCGGTGCCGAACGCCACACCCGCGTTGCTGCAGAACACATCCAGCCGTCCGTACTCGGTCAGCGCCACCTCGACCAGTGCGCGCAGGTCGGAGCGCGACGCGGCGTCGGCGCGTCTGGCGACCGCCCGCCCACCCGCGGCGGTGATCGCCGCGGCCACGGCGTTCGCGGCCCGGCCGTCGACGTCGGACACCACGATCCCGCGCGCGCCCGCCGCGGCGAACCGGGCGGCCATCGCCGCGCCCATCCCGTGGCCCGCACCGGTGAGCACGGCCACCCGGCCGGTCAACTCCATGGTTGTCCCCCCTCGCGCCGCACCTGCGGCGATGTCGGGTCCGCCGGGCGCGAAAGCCGCCGCGGAATGCGTTCCGATCGATCGACGCTAACACGGTCCCGAGGGCCGGGTCGGGCCGCTGAAATCTCGCTCAAGCGGCACTCAAACCCATTCTTGGAATCTGGCGGCCCCGGCCGGGCGCGGGCATTGTCGGCCGAGGAGCCGAGGGAGCGTTCACATTTCCCGAATTGGCAACGGGTCGGGTCGTGCCCGACCGGAGAATCAGGAGGAACGATGTCCCAGGCGCAGGTCGGTGCCCGGTGGCGCGTGCTGGGCCGCGGCCCGCTCGGCCTGCCCGACCCCAGGCTGGCCGCCGCGGTGAGCCGTGGCGGTGGGCTGGGGGTCCTCGAACTCGGTGCCGACGCGGCCGCCGTCCTGGCCCGCGCGGGGGCGCTGACCGACCGGGTCGGCGCCTGGGTGGGCGCCGACTGCCCGTTGACCCCGGCCGACCTGGCCGCGCACGGCGTGGAACTGGCCCTGCTCGGGCCGGACGCGCCGATCCGCGGGACCGCCGCACACCTGCCGTGCCTGGTCGAGGTCACCGGGGTCGAGCAGGCCCGGGCCGCCCTCGACGCGGGCGCGCTGGGGGTCGTCGCCGTCGGCAGCGAGGCAGCGGGGGCGGTCGGCGAGCTGTCCTCGTTCGTGCTGCTGCAACGGCTCCTGCGGCTCGGCGCCCCGGTCTGGGTGCGCGGCGGCATCGGCCCGCACACCGCGCTCGGCGCCGTCGCCGCGGGCGCGGCCGGTGTCGTGCTCGACAGCCAACTCGGCCTGTTCCCCGAGTCCGACCTGCCCGCCGCGCTGCGGTCCCGGCTGGCCGCCGCCGACGGCACCGACACCGGGCCCCACGCGGGGCGGCGACTCCTGCGCGGCACGGACCTGCCGCTCGGCGAGGACGCGCACCTGGCCGCGACGGTGGCACGGCGCTACCCGTCCGCGACAGCGCTGGTCCGGGCCATGGTCGACGCCGAGGCGGGTGCCGATCCCCGACCCCAGGGCGCGCCGGTGCGCCGCACCCTCGGCGTGCGGCACGCCATCGCCCAGGGCCCGATGACCCGGGTCAGCGACCAGCCGGGTTTCGCGCTGGCCGTGGCCGAGCAGGGTGCCATGCCGTACGTGGCGGTGGCCCTCGCGGACGGCCCCCGCACCGAGGACATGCTGCGCCGCACCGCCGACCTGCTCGGTGACCGCCCGTGGGGCGCGGGCATCCTCGGCTTCGTCCCCGACGACCTGCGCGCCGCGCAACTGGCGGCGATCCGCGCCGTGCGCCCCCGCAGCGTCCTCATCGCGGGCGGGACCCCGGCGCAGGCCGCCGCCCTGGAGGCCGAGGGCGTGGCGACCTACCTGCACGTGCCGTCGCCGACCCTGCTCGCCCAGTACCTCGACCAGGGTGCCCGCCGGTTCGTCTTCGAGGGCGCCGAGTGCGGCGGCCACATCGGTCCGCGCACCAGCTTCTCCCTGTGGGAGGCCCAGTTGGGCGTGCTCGCCGAGCGGCCCGACGTCGACGGCGTGCAGGTCCTGTTCGCCGGCGGCGTGCACGACGAGGTGTCCGCGGCGGCCGTCGCGGCGATGGCGGCACCGCAAGCCGGGCGCGGCGTCGGGGTCGGGGTGGTGATGGGCACGGCGTACCTGTTCACCGAGGAGGCCGTGCGGCACGGTGCGATCACCGACCGGTACCAGCGCGAGGTCATGTCCGCCGTGCGCACCGTCACCGTCCGCACCGCGCCCGGCCACGAGACCCGGTGCCTGCCCACGCCGTTCGTCACCCAGTTCGAGGCCGCCGCCGAGGACCTCACCGCGCGCGGCGTCGTGGCCCGCGACCGCTGGCGGGCGTTGGAGGCGCTCAACGTCGGCAGGCTGCGGGTGGCCAGCAAGGGGCTGCGCCGCGAGGGCCCCGACCTGGTGGCCGTCGACGAGGACGGTCAGTTCGCCGACGGCATGTACATGGTCGGCCAGGCCGCCGTGCTGCGCGGCGAGCGCACCGACATCGCGACCCTGCACCACGCGGTCACCGACGGCGCCGCGGCGTTGTCGCGCGGCCGCCGCCCGGCTGGCACCGCGCCCCGGGTCCGGCCCGCACCGGTCGACGTGGCGATCGTGGGCATGGCCTGCGTGTTCCCCGGCTCCGCCGACCTCGACGGGTTCTGGTCCGGCATCCTGCGCGGCCGCGACGAGGTCACCGAGGTGCCCCCGGGGCGTTGGGACCCGTCGGTGTTCTTCCGCGCGGGCGGTGGCGGAGCGGGCACCACACCGTCGAAGTGGGGCGGGTTCCTGCCCGAGGTCGGGTTCGACCCGGTGTCCTTCGGCATCCCGCCCGCGTCGATGGGCAGCATCGACCCGGCGCAGTTGCTCTCGCTGGAGGTGGCCAGGCGGGCGCTGGCCGACGCGGGCTACCTCGACCGGGGGTTCGACCGCGAGCGGACCGGGGTGATCTTCGGCGCCGAGGCGGGCGGTGACCTGGCGAACGCGACCGTCGTGCGCTCGCTGCTGCCGTCGTGGCTCGGTGAGGTGCCCGAGGAGTTGCTGGACCTGTTGCCGAGCCTGACCGAGGACTCGTTCCCCGGCACCCTCACCAACGTCATCTCCGGTCGGGTCGCCAACCGGCTCGACCTCGGCGGCGCCAACTTCACCGTCGACGCCGCCTGCGCGTCGTCGCTGGCCGCGCTGGACCTGGCCTGCCGCGACCTCGCGCACGGCGGCGCCGACATGGTGTTGTGCGGCGCGGTCGACCTGCACAACGGCATCAACGACTACCTGATGTTCGCCTCGGCGGGCGCGCTCTCGCCGACCGGCCGGTGCAGGCCCTTCGCCCGCGACGGCGACGGGATCGCCCTCGGCGAGGGGGTGGCCTGCGTGGCCCTCAAACGCCTCGCCGACGCCGAACGCGACGGTGACCGGGTGTACGCGGTGGTGCGCGGCGTCGGCGCCTCCAGCGACGGCCGGTCGCTCGGCCTCACCGCCCCCCGCCCCGAGGGCCAGCGGCGCGCGCTCGAGCGCGCCTACGCGGCCGCCGGGATCTCCCCGTCCGCCGTGGGGATGGTCGAGGCGCACGGCACCGGGACGGTCGTCGGCGACAGCACCGAACTGGCCAGCCTCACCGAGTTCTTCACCGCGGCGGGCGCCCGAGCGGGCAGTTGCGCGCTCGGGTCGGTCAAGAGCCAGGTCGGGCACACCAAGTGCGCCGCCGGTCTCGCGGGGGTGATCAAGGCCGCGTTGTCGCTGTGGCACGGCGTCCTGCCGCCCACGCTGCACCTGTCCGAGCCGATCGCCGCGTGGGGCCCGGGGAGCCCCTTCACCTTCGGCACCACCGCGCGGCCGTGGCTCACGCCCCGCGGCGAGCGGGTGGCCGGGGTCAGCGCGTTCGGGTTCGGCGGCACGAACTTCCACGCCGTGCTGACCACCGGCCCCGGCGCGCCCCTGGGACGGCACACGCTGCGCGACTGGGACGCCGAGCTGTTCCTGCTGCGCTCCACCGACGCGGTCCGGGACCTGCTCGCGGCCGCCCACGGCGGGGACACGCTGGTCGCCCTCGCTGCCGACGTCTCGGGTTGGCCCGACGCGGGTCCTGTCCGGCACGCCGTCGTCGCGCGCGATCACGACGAACTCGCCGACGCGCTGCGCGCGGCCCTCGACGGCACGGCACACCGGGCGCTGTTCACCGCCGATCCGGACGTGGACCCCGGCAAGATCGCGTTCCTCGTCCCCGGCCAGGGCAGCCAGCGCACCGGCATGCTCGCCGACCTGTTCGTCACCTTCCCCGACCTGCGCTCTGGCCTGGACTCCGCGGTCGCCGCCGCGGTGTTCCCACCCGCCGCGTTCCACCCCGACACGGTGGTGGCCGACGATGCGGCGTTGCGCGACACCCGGGTGGCGCAACCGGCCCTGGGCATGGCGGCCGTCGCCGTGGCGGACCTGCTCGACCGCGTCGGCGTGCGGCCGGACCTGTTGGGCGGCCACAGCTACGGCGAACTGCCCGCACTGGCACTGGCCGGGGCGTTCGACCGCGTGACGCTGGCGCGGCTCAGCGCCTGCCGGGCCGACGCGATCATGACCGCGGCCGGGGATGATCCCGGCGCGATGGCGGCGGTGCGCGCGGACGCCGACCGGGTCGCGGGTCTGCTCGGCGACACCGACGTGGTCGTCGCCAACCACAACGCGCCCGAGCAGGTCGTGCTCTCCGGGCCGACCGACCAGGTGCTCGCCGCGGTGGACCGGCTGCGCGCCGCCGGGGTGTCGGCCAAGCGCGTCCCGGTCGCCTGCGCCTTCCACAGCGCCGTCGTCGCACCCGCGGCCCAACTGTTCGCCACCGCACTGGCGGCGGAGGACATCCGGCCACCCCGGCTCCCGGTGTACGCCAACCGGACCGCCACCGCCTACACGTCCACATCGGACGTCCGGGCGGAACTGGCCGCCCAGGTCGCCGCCCCGGTCCGCTTCGTCGACCAGATCCGCGCCATGTACGCCGCGGGTGCCAGGACCTTCGTCGAGATCGGCCCCGGATCGGTCCTCACCGGCCTCGTCGACGCGATCCTCGGCCCCGACCCCGCGGGCGCCGGTGGGCGGTCGCACACCGCTGTGGCGTGCGACCCCGGGGCGCCAGGGGTGCGCGGCGTGCTCACCGCCCTCGCGCGACTGGCCGTCGTCGGGGTGCCGGTCGACACCGACTGGCTGGTGCGCGGGCGGGCCGGGACCCGGTCGGCTGCCGCGCCGTGGACGGTCGACGGGCAGTTGGTCCGGCTGGCCGACGGCACCATCCCCCGCGGGGCGCTGGTCCCCGCCAGACGAATCACGAGGTCCTCCATGTCACCGCACCCGTCGGGCCCGCCGCAGACCGCGCGCGACGAGGTCGTCTCCGCGTTCCTGCGGACCAACCGCGAGATCGTCGCCGCCCAGCGCGACGTGCTGCTCGGCTACCTCGGGCACGCCGCAGCGGCGCCCGTCCCGGTCGTCGCCCCCGCCGCCCCCGAGCCGGTCGTGGTGCTGATGCCGGTGGTCGACGAACCGGAACCCCCGGCCGAGGTGCCGGTCGACCAGCCGACCGACGTGCTGGCCGCCGTGGTCGAGGTGATCAGCACCCGCACCGGCTACCCGCCGGAGATGATCGACGGCGACCTCGACCTGGAGGCCGACCTGTCCATCGACTCCATCAAGCGCACCGAGATCGCCGGGACCCTGATCGCGCGGCTCGGGGTCAGCGCCGAGGGCACCGTCCACGACGAACTGCACCGCAGGCGCAGCGCCCGGGGCATGGCCGACTGGTTGCGGGAACGCCTGGGCGTCGGCACCGGTCCCGAGCCGGTCCCGACCGGCGGTGTCGCGGGCACGCGGCCGCGGCGGTTCCTGGCGCGGACCGTCCCCGCGGCACCGGTCGGCGGGGTCCCGGACCTCACCGGCAGGCTGGTCCGCGTGGCGCACGACCCGGCGGGCACCGCGCACGCGGACGCCGTGCTGGCCATGGTGACCGGCCACGGCGCCGACGGTGCCGGAGCGGGCGAACCCGCCGACACCCTGGTCCTGCTCACCCCGCTCACCCCCGCCGAGGAACCGGTCGCGCCCCAGGTGTTCTCCGCCGTGCGCGACGCGGTGGCCACCGGGGTGAGCACCGTCCTGGTCGTGTCCCCGCACGAGGACGGCCAGGCACCCGCGCACGCGGCCGGGCTGCGCGGCCTGGTCCGCGCGGTGTGCCAGGAACACCCGGAGCGGCTGGTCCGGCTGGTCGAGATCGCGCCGGACACCACACCCGCCGCGCTCGCGGACGCCCTCGCCGTCGAACTGTCCGATGACGCCGAACTGCCCGTCGTCCGGTACGCCCGCGGTGACCGGCTCGGCTTCGACGTCGTGCCCGCGGAACTGACCGGGGGCGGCGCGCTCGGCTTCGACCGGGACTCTGTCGTCCTGGTCATCGGCGGCGCCAGGGGGATCACCGCCTGGTGCAGCGCGGCGCTGGCCGCCGCCTCGGGGTGCCACCTGGAACTCGCGGGTCGCACACCGTGGCCCCCGGAGTCGGCGCCGCCGCCGGAGTTCGCGAACCTGGACGAGACAGGGCTCAGGGCCGCGCTCGCCGCCGACGGCCGGTCACTCGCCGACGTCGACCGCACAGCCCGGCTCCTGCTGGCACAGCGGGAGATCTCCTCGACCGTCGCCCAGGTCCGCGCGGCGGGCGGCCGGGTGGAGTACCGGCAGGTCGACGTGCGCGACGGCGCGGCGGTGCGCAGCCTGGTCAAGGATGTCCACACCAGGCACGGCAGGCTCGACGGCGTCGTCCACGCCGCCGGGGTCCTCGACGACCGGCTCATGCTCGAGAAGGACGACGCCTCGTTCCAGCGCGTGTTCGCCACCAAGGTCGACGGGGCGCGGGCCCTGCTCGACGGGCTGGCCGGGGCCGGGATCCGACCGGCGGTCACCGTGTTGTTCGGCAGCGTGGCAGGCGTGTTCGGCAACCGCGGCCAGGTCGACTACGCCGCCGCCAACGACGCGCTGGAGACCCTCGGCACCGCGTTCGCCACCGACACCGGGTGCCGGGTCCTGACCGTCCACTGGGGACCGTGGGCGCCGGTCGGCGAGCACGGCGGCATGGTGTCGGGCGAACTGGCCCGCGACCTCGACCGGCGCGGCATCGGCCTGATCGACCCGGACGCGGCCACCGACTGCCTGCTGCGCGAACTCGCCGACGGCGGCTCCCGCGCGGTCGTGTACACGGCGTGGGTGTGACCGGGATGCCTGTCACCGAGGCAGAACGCGAGCCGGTCGCGGTCGTCGGGATGGCGGTGATGCTGCCCGGCGCCCCCGACCTCGACACCTACTGGCACAACCTGCGCACCGGGTACGACGCCATCACCGACGTCCCGGCCGATCGCCGCGACCCCCACTTCCACGCGGGCGTGCCCGACCCCACCGCGACACCGCCGCCGGACCGGACCTACTGCCACCGCGGCGGGTTCCTCGCCCCGTTCACCATCGACGCCGCCGGGCTGGGCATCGTGCCCAACGCGGTCGACACCGTGGAACCCGACCAGTTGCTGTCGCTGCGGGTCGCGGCCGCGGCGGTGGCCGACGCGGGCGGCGCGCGAGCACTGGGCGACCGCAACCGCGTCGGGGTCATCCTGGGCCGTGGCGGCTACATCGGGCCGCGCATGGTCGGTCTCGAGCACCGCGTCCGCACCGTCCGCACGGTACTGCGGGTGCTCGCCGAACTCAGCCCCGGCCTTGGTGCGGCGG
The DNA here is from genome assembly GCF_003663795.1 of Actinokineospora cianjurensis. Lineage (NCBI taxonomy): Bacteria > Bacillati > Actinomycetota > Actinomycetes > Pseudonocardiales > Pseudonocardiaceae > Actinokineospora > Actinokineospora cianjurensis. The sequence continues at coordinate 222,844 of NZ_RCDD01000002.1, read as the reverse complement.
AACTCGAGGTGGTGCGCGCGGCGCTGCTGGAGCCGCTCGGACCGGTGCGGCCGGAGTCCATGATCAACCTGGTGCCCAACCTGGCCGCGTCCCGCATCGCCAACCGGCTCGACCTGCGCGGCCCCGCCTACACCGTCGACGCCGCGTGCGCGTCCTCGCTGCTGGCCGTGGACCAGGCGGTGGGGGAGTTGGCCGCGAACCGCTGCGACGCGGTCCTCGCGGGCGGGGTCTACCACGGCCACGACGACACCTTCTGGGCCGTGTTCAGCCAACTGCGGGCGCTGTCGCCGTCCCAGCGGATCCGGCCGCTGTCGGCCACCGCCGACGGACTGCTGATCGGCGAGGGCGCCGGTGTCGTCGTCCTGCGCAGGCTCGCCGACGCCCAACGCGACGGCAACCGCGTCTACGCCGTCATCCGCGGCGTCGGCTCGGCCAGCGACGGCCGCACCCAGAGCCTGTTCAACCCCGACACCGCGGGCCAGCGGACCGCGCTGCTGCGGGCCTGGTCCGCCGCGGGCCTGGACCCCGCGGCGCCGGACGCGGTCGGCATGGTCGAGGCGCACAGCACCGGCACCCCCGTCGGCGACGTGGCCGAACTGACCGCGCTCGCCGAGGTGTTCGGCGCACCCCCTGGCGCTTCCGCCGTGATCGGCTCGGTCAAGTCGATGATCGGCCACACCATGCCCGCGGCGGGCATCGCGGGCCTGGTGAAGGCGGTTCTCGCGATCCACCACGGCGTCCTGCTCCCCACCCTGCACTGCGCCGACCCCAACCCCCTGCTGGAGCGCACCCGCTTCCACACCATCGACACCGCGAAACCCTGGGAGGGCGTCGAGCCCCGCCGCGCGGCGGTCAACGCCTTCGGCTTCGGCGGCATCAACGCCCACGTCGTGCTCGAGCAGCACGTCCCACCCCGTCGAGCGGCCCCGGCCCGGGTGGCCGGGGCCGTGCGGGTGGACACCTCGGAGCCGGTGCTGCGGCTCGCCGCCGACGATCCGACCGGGCTCACCCGGCTCCTCGACGCGGTCGAGCGCGGCGAACGGGTCGCGCCGACCGGGGGCCGCTTCCGGCTGGGGCTCGTCGGGCCGACCGAGCGGCGGCTCTCGTTGGCCAGGCGGTTGCTGACCCGCGCGGGCCGACCGGGGTGGAGTTGGGGAACCGGCGACGTCTGGTTCACCGGGACACCGCTGCTGCGGGAGCCGGGCGCCAAGACCGCGTTCGTGTACCCGGGGCTGGAGGCCGGGTTCGCGCCGAAGGTCGACGACATCGCGGCGCTGCTCGGCGAGACGGCCCCGTCGACCGACACCGGGACCGTCGCCCGGCACGTCGCCGCGGTGGCTGACGTCGGGATGCTGCTGCACCGCGCGCTGACCGCGCTGGGGGTGCGACCGGACGGCGTCGCCGGGCACAGCATCGGCGAGTGGACCGCGGCCGTCGCCGCCGACACCCGAGCCGGTGCGCGGCCGGTGATCGGCCTGGACGGCTTCCCCATGCCCGAGGTGGACTACCTCGCGCTGGGGTGCTCGGTCGACGACGCCACCGCCGGGATCGCCGACGAGCCGAACGTCGTCGTCTCGCACGACAACGCACCCCGCCAGACCGTGCTGTGCGGGCCCCGGGCCGCGATCGGCCGACTCGCCACCAGGTTCCGCGCCGCCGGGGTCATCGCCCGTCCGCTGCCGTTCGCGACCGGGTTCCACACCCCGATGATGCGGCCCTACCTGGCGCCGTACCTGACCGCCATCGCCGAGGCGGGGACCCGCCCCGGCGCGCTGCCGGTGTGGTCGGCCACCACGGTCGACCGCTACCCGGACGACCCCGCCGCGCTGCTCGCGCTGGCCGAGGACTTCCTGGTGCGCCCGGTCCGCTTCCGGGAACTCGTCGAGCGGATGTACGCCGAGGGCTACCGGGTGTTCGTCCACATGGGAGCGGGTCAGCTCGGGTCCTTCGTCGCCGACACCCTGGGCGATCGGCCGCACCTGGTGGTCAACGCCGCGTCGGCAACCCGCCCCGGCATCGCCCAGCTGCGCAGGCTGACCACGGCGTTGTGGGTCCACGGCGCGCAACCGGACGAGTCCGTTGTGGACGTCGCGCCCGCTCGGGCCCCGGTCCGCGTCCCGGTTCGGGTGAGCGCGCCGGTGCTGACGGTGGCGGAGTCCGCGCGGGGTCTGCTCGACCGGCGTGCCGTTCCGGCAGCGCCCGGGGGAGTCGCCGCCGAACTGGCGGCTCTGGTCGCCGAGACCGAGGACACCGTGCGCGCGGTGGTCGCCGCCACGACCGCGCCGCCCGCCGTTGACGCGGTCACCGACACCGGCGCACGGGCCGAGACTGGTCCTGACGCGCGAGTGGGCCGGACGCGGGTGTCGGTCCGGGACATGCCGTACCTGCGCGGCCACCGGTTCTTCCGGCAGCGCCCCGACTGGCCGGACGAGAGCGACTACCGGCCGGTGGTGCCCGCGACGACGTTGGTCGAGTGGGCGCGGCAGGCGGCCGAGCGGGAGTGGCCCGCGGAGGTCGTGATCGCGGTGCGCGACATCAGGTTCACCCGGTGGCTGGTCGCCGCCCCCGCGCGGGACGTGGAGATCCGGTTGGAGCGGGCGGTCGCCGGGGGGTCGATCTCGGTGCGCATCGGCGAGTTCGCCACGATGTCGGTCGAGGTGGCCGCGAGCTACCCGCGCGCCACCGGGTCACCGCTGGAGCCGGGGCCCGTTGTGGGGCAGGTGCTGACCCCGTCGACGATCTACGGCGGTAGGCAGATGTTCCACGGTCCGCGCTTCCAGGGTTTGACGGGGGTCGCCTCGCACGGCGGTGGGCTCGCCAGCGGTCGTGTCACCGTCCTCCCGGCACCGGGAGCCGTCCTGGACAACGTCGGCCAACTGCTGGGGTGCTGGTTGCAGACCCGCGCCGACCGCCGGGTGCTCGCGTTCCCGGTGCGCGTCGCGGCGATCACCTTCCACGGCCCGCCCCCGCCGGTGGGCGCCGAGGTGGACTGCGTGGTGCGACCGCGCGTCCCCGACGACACCGCCGTCGAGATGGACGCCGAGGTCCGCCACGGCGACCGGGTGTGGGCGCGGATCACCGGCTGGCACGACATCCGGCTCGACTGCGACCACGCCGACCACGCCGTGTACGCCTTCCCCAGGGACAACGCGTTGTCGCGGCCGCTCGCCGACGGCTGGTGGTCGGCCGAGGACCGGTGGACGACGGTCGCCTCCCGCGACGTCTTCGCCGGTGTGTACCTGAACGCGCCGGAACGCGCCGAGTACGCGGAGGTACCGCCACGGGAACGGCGGACCTGGCTGCTCGGGCGGATCGCGGCCAAGGACGCGGTGCGCGACCGGCTGCCCGACCGGCTCTTCCCCGCCCAGATCCGGGTGACCGGGGACGGCGACCGACTTCTGGTTCGCGGCCACCACACCCCGTCGTTGCCGCCGCTGCGGGTCGAGCTCGCGCGCGGCGCGGCAGCGGTGTCCGCCCGAGTGGAGAGGACCACTGGAGATGCCTGACACGACCACCGCACCGGAAAGCGTCTTCGACGAGGTCGTCGACCTCATCGGCGCCCTGGTCGGCGACGACCTGGACCTGCTCGGTGTCGAGGTGCGCCGCGACACCGCCTTCCACGAGGACCTCGGCCTGGAGAGCGTCGACCTGGTGACCCTCGGCGGGCTGCTTGCCGACCGGTACGGCCCGCGGGTCAACCTCGCCGAGCACCTCGCCGAGTTCGAGCTCGACGACGTGATCGGCCTGACCGTCGGCCGGATCGCCGACTACGTCGCCGCCGCCCTCGGGGAGCGGTGACGTGCCGGAACTGAAGGTCAACGGCCTGCGCACCAACTACCAGCTGCTGCCCGGCGCGGTCGGCCCGGACCCGTGGCGGGCCAACGAGACGGTCGTGTTCATCCACGGCATGGGCACCGACAGCCTCGCCAGCTTCTACCTGACCCTGGCACCGCCGGTCGCCGCCGCCGGCATCGATGTGATCAGCTACGACCTGCGCGGCCACGGCCGGTCCGAGCGCCCGGTGAGCGGCTACGCACTGGCCGACTTCGTCGCGGACCTGGACGAACTGCTGTGCGCGCTGACCGTCACCCACCCGGTGCACCTTGTCGGCAACAGCTTCGGCGGCACCATCGCCTACGCGTACGCCGCCGCCCACCCCTACCGCGTCCGCAGCGTCGTGGCCATCGAGTCCGAACCCCCGACCGAGATCTGGGCGGCGAAGATGGCGGGCATCCTCGCCGCCACCACCCGGATGCTGGGTGTCGAGGAGAACTACGAGTGGATCGAGGCCACCTTCGGTGCCCACCACCGCCGCCTCGCCCGCCTCGCCGCCGCCCGCTTCACCGCCACCACCATGGCGGACGAGGTCGCCACCGGCCCGATGATGACCGCCCCCGAGGTGGCCGCCATCACCTGCCCGGTCCTGTCCATCCTCGGCCGCCACGGCTACCAGGCCGACGACCTGGACGCGGTCACGGCGTCGTTGCCGGGTGGGGAGGCGTTCGTGTTCGAGGACCAGGGGCACTCGGTGCTGGTGGAGCGGCACCGGGCGGTGCGGGGGCTGCTGGTCGAGTGGGTTCGGCGGCATGGGGGTGGGTGACGGTGGCGGGGCGTGTTCGAGGTCGAACGCCGGGGGCGAACGGTGGGGGGTGTCGAGGACGGGTGGGTGGGACGGGATGAGCGGGGTGGGTGGGTGGGACGGGGTGAGCGGGGTGGGTGGGCTGTGGCGATGAGGACGGGTGGTCGGGTGCGATGAGCAGGGTGTTGTTCGTGGTGCCGCCGTTGGCGGGGCATGTGCACCCGTTGGTGGGGGTCGCCGCCGTGGCGGGGGAGCGGGGGCACGAGGTGGCCTGGGTCGGGCCGTGCCCGGTGGTGCGGGACCTGGTGGGGGGCAGGGTGTACCCAGCCGGGTCCACCGTGTGGCGCAGGCCGGGTGGGTTGCGGGCGTTCGCGGCGTTGCGGTTCCTGTGGGCGGGTTTCCTGGTGCCGTTGGCGGACGCGATGGTGCCGGGGGTTCGGGCGGCGGTGGCGGACTTCGACCCGGATGTGGTGGTCGTCGACCAGCAGGCGTTCGCGGGGGCGTTGGTGGCGCAGGAAGTGGGGCTGCCGTGGGTGACGTCGGCGAGCACGTCGGCGGAGTTGGCCGATCCGTTGGCGGGGATGCCGCGGGTGGCGGCGTGGGTGCGGGAGCAGCAGCGCGGGTTGCGGGTGCGCCACGGCGTCGAGGGAGATGACGACCTGCGGTTCTCGCCCTACTCGGTGGTGGTGTTCAGCACCGTGGAGTTGGCGGGTGAGCCGGTGGTCGCGGTGGCGGACCCGCGGTACGTGGGACCGTCGTTGGCGGCGCGGCGCCCGGTGGAGTTCCCGTGGGCGCGGTTGCGGCCGGACACACCGGTCGTGCTGGTCACGTTGGGCACCACCAACTCCGAGGAGGGCGGGCGGTTCCTCGCCGAGTGCGCGCTGGCCCTCGGGGACCTCCCCGCGGTGCAGGGGGTGGTCGTCGATCCCGGGGGATGCCTGGCGGCCTCGGGAGATGTCGTGGTGGTGGCCTCCGCGCCCGTGCTCGACCTGCTCCCGCTGACCGCCGCGGTGATCTGCCACGGCGGGCACAACACGGTGTGCGAGACCCTGGCCCACGGCGTCCCCCTCGTGGTCGCCCCGATCCGCGACGACCAACCCGCCCTGGCCGACCAGGTGGTCGCCGCGGGCGCGGGCATCCGCCTGCGCTTCGACCACGCCCGCGCCGAGGACATCACCGCCGCCCTGCGCACCGTCCTCACCGACCCGACCTTCACCGAGGGCGCGACCCGAGTGCGAACCTCCTTCCACCGGGCGGGTGGCGCCCACGCCGTCGTCTCCCGCCTGGAAGACCTGATCGACCCACCCCGCTAGCCCGCACCACGCCCACGTGCTCGACCAGCGGGCGGCGCCCGCCACCGGTGCCGCTCGCCCGCCCGCGCCGAGGACCTCACCGCCACCCCAGCGCTCGCCCACCCCAACTTCGCCGAGGACGCGGCCCCGAGCACGCGGGTGGCGCACGACTGGCGAGCGTCCACGAGGGCGCGACCCGGACCGCCGAGCGAGCCGCCGGGTGATCCACCTAGGTGGACACGGCTCTGCGGGGGTGGGGTTCGGTGGCGTGCCAGCCGAGGGTGGGGCGGGGTCTGGCGACGAGTGCGCGGACCGCGCGCAGGTACAGCGGGGCGACGCGGTAGCGCGGTGGGGTGCCTTGGCGGATTCGGGGGGCGGGTTCGGCCAGGCGCAGGGTGGTGAGGCGCCAGAGGAAGGACTCGGCGCGGGGCAGGGAGAGGGTCCGGGTCGTCCACTCGGCCGTGAGGATGTCCGGGCGGTCGTCGCGGTGGGCCAGGCCCACCAAGGCGGCCCACTGCACCGGATCCAGTCCGGCCGCGGCGCGGGAGACGCTCTGCGCGAGGTCGAGTCCGCCCGCCGCCATGGGCAGGTCCGTGCCCAACCGGGCGGCCAGGCGGCCGAGGGACCAGTGGGGGCGCAGCCGGACCAGTTCCGACAGGATCGCCGCGACCAGGGGCAGTCCCGCGCAGCGCGCCATCAGCGCGTCCGCCGCCCGGGGTTCGCGATCCACCCGGGTCTGGCCGACGCGCGCGGCGAGCAGCGCCACCAGGTCCTCCGTCGCCAGCCCCGGCAGCGACACCGCCGCGACCGGGGTCGTGAGCCGCTCCGCGCAACCGAGCAGCGTCGCGCTCCCCGTCGAGACGGGGGACAACGCCGCCAGGTCCGTCGCGCTGGTCACGTTGTCCAGCACCACCAGCAGCCGCGCGGCACCGGTGTGCCGGTGCCACAACCGCGCCCGTTCGGCCAGCCCGTCCGGCACCGCCGCACCCGGGCGCACCGCACGCAGGAAACCGGCCAACGCCTCGGCGGTGTCCACCTGCGCCAGGTCGGCCAGCACCCGCCCGTCGGGGTACGCGGCCCGGGTCTCGTCGGCCAGCCGGGCGCAGAACGTGGTGGTGCCCGCGCCGGGTGCCCCGACGACGGCGAGCACGGCGGGTGTCGCGCGGGGCCGCCGCGTGAGCTCGACCCGCGCGAACTCCGCCTGCGGGCCGTACCCGACGACGGTGCCGACCGGCAGGACCTGCTCCGGCCGCTGGTGCCCCCGCAACCGCCGCACGGCCGCCACCGGTGCCCGCCCGGCGGTGGGGTCGTCGCTCAGCGCCCGTTCGAACGCCGACCGCAGGGCCAGCCCGGGTTCCAGCCCGGACTCCGTGGCCAGCCTGGCGCGCACGTCGTGGAACAGGTCCGTGGCCCGCGCGCGCTGCCCCGCGACCGCGAAACCCAGCAGCAGCGACGCGTAGAGCTGCTCGTGCCGGGGGTCCTCGCGCACGACGCGGTCGACCTGCGCGAGCACCGCGTCCGGGCGACCGAGGTCGAGCTGCACCCGCAGGTACCGCTCCAGCACCCCCACCCGCACCAGGTCCAGGCGGGCCTTCGCCAAGCGCAGCACCGTGCCGAGCGACACGTCCGAGAGGACCTCGCCGCGGCACAGGTCCACCGCGGCGCCCAGCACCTCGGCTGCGGTGGCCGGGTCTCCGGCGCGCAGGTGCGCCTCGGCGGTGTCGCGAAGGCGCAGCAGGTGCGCGGTGTCGAGGTAGTCGGCCGCGCCGAGGTCGAGCCGGTAGCCGACCTTGGGGGTGTGCGCGCACACCCCCGCGGCGCCGAGCAGCTTGCGCAGCTGCGAGACGTAGGTCTGCACGATCCGGGCGCGCTTGGTCGACGGCGGCTCCGACCACAGCTCCTCGGCGATCGTCTCGTGCCGCACCACCGCGTCCGGGGTGGCCGCCAGCAGCGCGAGCAGGGCGCGCAGCTTGGGCTGCGACGGGGTGACCGGGGTGCCGTGCAGGTGGGCGCGCAGCGCGCCGACGATCTCGATCCGGATGGTCATGGTGTTCCCCGTTCAGGCCGACCGGCGGAAGTTGCGGGCGGCGACGGCACTCCCGACGAGCGCGGCGACCCCGGCGAGCAGGACCGCGCACGGCAGCGCCCACCCGGGTGACCTGCCCAGCGCGAGCGCGCGGGTGGCGTCGATGGCGTAGGTGAGCGGGTTGGCGGCGGCCACCGCCCGCACCCACAGCGGCATGTGCTCCAGCGGCATGTAGGCGCTGCTGGTGAACATCAGCGGGTACACGGCGATGAACGACACCGCCTGCATGAGCTCGATGTCGCGGCCCCACGTGGCGATGGCGACGAACACCCAGCTCAACCCCCAGCCCACCACCAGGGTCAGCGCGACGGCCGCGGTCAACCCGACCACGCCGCCGTCCGGGTCGAACCCCAGCACCAGCACCGCGGCCACCACGATCGCGACCAGTTGCACCGCCAACCGCGCGGTGTCGGCGAGGGTCCGCGCCACCAGCACCGACACCGGGCTGATCGGCAGGGTCCGCAACCGCCCCACCACCCCGGTGTAGGTCTCGGCGAGCAACCCGGCACCCGCCCCCATCGCCGTGATCATGGCAATGTTCACCAGCGTGGCGGGCATCAGGTAGTTGACGTACCCGTCGTAGCCGACCATCCCGGGCAGCGCGCCGACGCCCGCGAACACCTGGCTGAACAGCACCAGCAGCACCACCGGCTGCAGCAGTCCGAGGCAGACGAGCCGGTAGTCGCCGAACGCGGCCCGCAACGACCGGGTGGTCAACACCCAGACCTGGGTGCGCAGCGGGCTCCCCGACCACCGGGCCCGCTCCTCATCCGAGGCGCGGTGACTCATCGCGCCACTCCCGCCATCGGTGGGTGGTTCGGGGGGAGGGTCATCGGGGGGTCCAGCCGGTGTCGTGCAGGGCGAGGTAGACCTCGTCGAGGGTGGGTTCGGTGACTGTGAGGTCCACTATGGACAGTCCGTGGCGGTCGATGGCGCGCACCAGGTCGACCACCAGCGCCGCGTTCGGCAGCGGCGCGGTCACGGTGCGCGCGTCGGCGGTCAGCGTGGGGGGCAGGCCGATCCGGTGGAACTGCCCGACGGCCCAGTGGGCGGACCAGGTGTCCGGGAAGGTGATGGTGGCGGTGCGGGCGCCGACCTGGGCCTTGAGGTCGCGCGGGGTGCCGTCGGCCACGACGGTGCCGCCCGCCAGGACGACCACCCGGTCGGCGAGGTGGTCGGCCTCCGCCAGGTACTGGGTGGTCAGCACGACGGTGGTCCCGGTGCTCGCCAGGTACCGGATGGTGTCCCACAGGCCGGTGCGGCTGACCGGGTCCAGGCCGGTGGTCGGTTCGTCGAGGAAGAGCACCTGGGGTGCCCCGACCAGGCAGGCGGCCAGGTCGAGCCTGCGCCGCATGCCGCCGGAGTAGGTCATCGCGGGGCGGTCCGCGGCGTCGGTGAGGCCGAAGGCGGCGAGCAGTTCCTCGGCCCTGGCCCGAGCCGCGCGCGCCGGGGCGCCGAGCAGCCGGGCGACCAGCATGAGGTTGCCGCGCGCGGACAGCGTCTCGTCGACGGACGCGGACTGGCCGGTGAGCGCGATCCGCCTGCGCACCTCGTGCCCGTCGGCGCGCACGTCGAACCCGCACACCGCCGCGGTCCCGGTGGTCGGCCTGGTGCGGGTGGCGAGGATGTCGACCAGCGTCGTCTTCCCCGCCCCGTTGTGCCCGAGCACCGCCACCACCGTCCCCGCGGCCACCCGCAGGTTCACCCCGGCCAGCGCGGTCACCGGCCCGTAGCTCTTCCCGAGGTCCACGACCTCGACGCGCGCCGACCCCGGCGGCGCGCCTGGGCCGGACGGCGAGCGGTCCGGCGCGGTCGGGCGTGGTGTCGGCACGGGTCCTCCTTCGCGGTGGGCCGGGGTCACGGGACGGGGTAGTCCCATCCGCTGGTGATGTCGGCCTCCACGACCGAGCCCACGCCCACCGAGCCCGCCCTCACCGCGTCTGGCCCGACCGGGTCCACCCCCGGCATGGTCACTCGCGTACCGGCCGACCCGGTACCCGCCACCTCGACACCGGCCGGGACGTCGAGGTGGCAGGCGAGGGCGGCCGGGCTGGGGTGGTCGAACACGAGGGTGGGCGGCAGCGCCCGACCGGTGGCCGCGCCGAGTCGGTTGCGCAGTTCCACCGCGGCCAGCGAGTCGAAACCGAGTTCCCGGAACGGGCGGGTCGGGTCGACCGCGCCCGCGTCGCGGTGCCCGAGCACCGTGGCGACCTCCCGGCACACCAGGGCGAGCACCCCGTGCGGCGCCGATGGGGGCTCGACGACGGGACCGGGGTCGGTGCCGCGCCGCAACGGGACCAGCACCGGCGCCGGATCGCCGAGCGCCAGGTCGAACAACGCCAGCGCGTCCACAGTGGACAGCGGCAGTACGCCGGAGCGGGCGATCCTGGCCAGGTCGGCGGCGCCGAGGTCGGCGGTCATCGCGCCGCGCCGCTCCCACACGCCCCACGCGAGGGCCGTCGCGGGCAGACCCAACGCCGCGCGGTGTCGGGCCAGGGCGTCGAGGTACGCGTTCGCCGCGGCGTAGTTGCCCTGACCCGCCGCGCCCAGCACCCCGGCCGCGGAGGAGAACAGCACGAACCGGTCCAGGTCGCCGGTCAGTTCGTGCAGGTTCCACGCCCCGGTCACCTTGGGCCGCAGCACCCGCTCGACCTGCTCGTCGGTGAGGGAGTCGACCACGCCGTCGGCGCGCACCCCGGCCGCGTGCACCACACCGACGAGCGGGTGCGCGGTGTCGATGTCGTCGAGCACGGTGGCCAGCGCGGCCCGGTCGGCGACGTCGCACGCGCGCACCAGCACCGATTCGGCGCCGTCCGCGCGGAGTTCGCCGACCAGCGGGTCGTCCTCGCGGGCGTGCCTGCCGAGCAACACCAGGTGCCGCACCCCGTGTGCGCGGACGAGGTGCCGCGCCAGGACCCGGCCCAACGCCCCCAGCCCGCCGGTGATCAGCCACGTGCCCGGTCTGGACCCGGGCAGCGACACGACGAGCCTGCCCGTGTGCGCGCCCGCCCGCATGCGGCGCAGCGGTTCGGCGATCTCGCGGATGTCCCACACCCGCGGCGGCAGCGGGTCGAGCAGCGCGGCGTCGGCGAGCATCTCGGCGATCCGGTCGGGCCCGGCCGAGTCGAGCAGGTCGAACGCCCGGTAGGTGACGCCGCGCTCGGCCGCCACCCTCTCGGGGTCGCGCACGTCCAGTTTGCCGAGGTCGATGAGCCTGCCGCCGGGTGCGAGCAGGTCGAGCGAGGCGTCGAGCAGGGGACCGGTCAGCGAGTTGAACACCAGGTCGGCGCCGCGGAAGCGGTCGGCGAACCCGGTGTCGCGCGACGAGGCGACCGCGTCGACGCCGAGGGACCGCACGAACCCGTGCTTGTCCGGTGCCGCCGTGGCCAGCACGCGGGCGCCCGCGCGCAGCGCCAACCGCACCGCGGCCGAACCCACACCGCCCGCCGCCGCGTGCACGACGACGGTCTCCCCGGCGCGCAACCCACCGAGGTCGAACAGGCCGTGCCGGGCGGTCAGGTACGCGACCGGGACCGACGCGGCGGTGGCGAACGACCAGCCGCGGGGCATCGGCGCCAGGAGTCGCCGGTCGGTCACCGCGTGCCCGCCGAACGCGCCGGGGACCAGGCCGAAGACCCGGTCGCCCGGCGCGTACCCGGACACGCCCTGCCCGATCCGGCTGACCACCCCGGCCGCCTCGGCGCCCAGCAACCCCGGTCCCGGGTACTCGCCCAGGGCGAGCAACACGTCGCGGAAGTTGATCCCGGCCGCGCGGACCAGGACCTCCACCTGGCCGGGGCCCGGCGCGGGACGCTCGACCGGCCTGGGCGCGACGTCGTCGACCGACCCGAGCACGCCGGGCGCCAGTCGCCACGGTCCGTCCGGCAGGGTGAACCCGCCCGCCGTGTGCGGTCGCGTCGTCGGTACCAGGACCGTGTCCCCACTCGACCTCGACTCACCGACAGCGGCGGCCGCCACCACCGGGACGTCGAGCGGGCCGTCGCGCTGCACGAGGGCGAAGCGGCCGGGGTGCTCGGCCCGCGCGGAGCGGACCAACCCGGCCACCGCGGCACCGGCCAGGTCGTCCCGCCCGGTGACCACGACGAGGGTGCTGGACCGCCATCGCGGGTCCGCGAGCCACGAGCGGATCGACTCCAGTGCCCGGAGCACGGCCGTGGTCGCGGTGGACCCGTGGCAGCCGACGAGCACGAGGTCCGGCACCGGGTCGCCCGCGTCGACGGCGCGCGCCAAGGCGGCCAGGTCCTGGTGCGTCGGGCCACCGACCCAGGCGGAGCCGCCCAGTGCCGCGACCCGGCCCGGTGCCGTCAGCGGCACCGCGGGTGTCCATCCGGGACGGAACAGGCCCGCGACCCCGTTGTCCACCGGGCGAAGGCCGAGTGACCCGATGACCAGCACGGTTCGCCCCCCGCTGTCAGCCGCCTCGACGGCGACCGCGGCGTCCGAGCGCGGCGTGATCCGGACCCGGAGTGCCCGCGCGCCGGGGAGTGGACACCGGACGTCGGCGAAGGTGTGCGGCAGGCCCCCGTGCAGATCGCTGTCGCCCAGTACGTGCAGCGCCGCGTCGAGCAGGGCCGGGTGCACGCAGAAGTCCGTGTCCGTCCTGTGGACGGGGGTCTCGTCCGCGGAGGTCTCGGCGTAGAGGCACCCATCGGCTCCGCGCCACGCGCGCCGAAGAGCGCGGAAAGCCGGTCCGTGGTGGTAACCGCGGTCCTCCAGCGCCCGGTAGAGCTCGCCGAGGTCGATCGACCTGCCGCGCGGTGGCCACGCGGTGGCCCACGGCGACTCACCCGGCTCCTCCTCGTCGGCACGGAGCACGCCGGTGGCCCGGAGACTCCACTGTGAACTGTCGTCCTGGGACTCGACCCGCAGTTCGCGCGCGCCGCCGACCGGCCGCCCAGCGGTGAGCCGGACCTGGTCGCCCACCGCGATGGGCCTGTGCAGCACCAGTTCCGCGACGACCGGGTGACCGGTGTGCCTGCCAACGCGCAGCGCGCACTCCACCAGCGCCGCCGCGGGCAGGATCGCGATCCCCGCGACCCGGTGCTCCGCCAGCCACGGGTGGGCGTCGAGGGCGGCGGTGAACTCCGCGCCGTCGCCGGTCACCAAGGGATGAGTCCCGGTGCTCAGCGGCGCGTGGTCGGGCAGCCAGTACCGGGTCCGGCGGCCCGGCGGGATCGAGGGCTCCGCGGGCCAGGACGCGTCGCCCTGCTCCAGCAGCACGTGCGCGTTGGTGCCGCTGATGCCGAACGCCGACACCCCGGCCCGGCGCGGGCGGCCGCGATCCGGCCACGGCACGTTCTCCCGCAACACCTCCACGCGGCCCGCCGACCAGTCGACCCCGTCGCACACCGCACTGACGTGCAGCGTGCGCGGCAGGACGCCGTGCGCCATCGCGGCGACCACCTTGATCACCCCGGCCGCGCCCGCCGCGGCGCCGGAGTGGCCGATGTTCGACTTGACCGACCCCAGCCACAACGGCGCGGTCCGGTCCCGCCCGTAGGCCGACACCACGGCCCGGCCCTCGATCCGGTCGCCGACCGGGGTCCCGGTGCCGTGCGCCTCCACCAGGTCGACCTCGTCCGGGGTGAGCCCGGCGGCGGCGAGGGCACGGCCGATCACCCGTTCCTGCGCGGGACCACTGGGCGTGCGCAGGCCCTCGGTGGCGCCGTCGGAGTTCACCGCGCTGCCGCGCACGACCGCGAGCACCCGTTCGCCGCGCGCGCGGGCGTCGGTCAACCGCCGCAGCACCAGCACCCCGGCGCCCTCCGCCCACACCGTGCCGTCCGCGCGGCTGTCGAACGCCTTGCAGCGGCCGTCCGGGGCCAGGCCGCGCAACTGGGCGAAGTCGACGATCGCGCCGGGCGTGCACATGGCGCTCACCCCGCACGCCAGCGCCAACTCCGACTCCCCGGTCCGCAGTGACTGGCAGGCCAGGTGCAGGGCCACCAGTGACGACGAACAGGCGGTGTCGACGGTGATGGCCGGACCGGCGAGGTCGAGCACGTGCGCGACGCGCCCGGACAGCACGCTGGCGGCGCCGCCGGTGATGCGCCTGCCGCTCACCGCGGGCGGGCTCAGGTGCAGCGGCATCCCGTAGTCCTGGTAGGCGACTCCCGCGAACACCCCGGTCTCGCTGCCGGACAACGACATCGCGTCGATACCGGCGTGCGCCAGCGCCGACCGGGTCACCTCCAGCAACAGCCGCTGCTGCGGCTCCATCGCCAGTGCCTCGCGGGGGTTGATGCCGAACAGGTCCGCGTCGAACAGCGGCAGGTCGTGGAGGAAACCGGCCTCGCGCGTGTAGGTCTTCCCGGGGCGGCGCGGTCGCGGGTCGTGCAACCCCGCGAGGTCCCACCCGCGATCGGCGGGGAAGGGGCCGATGCCGTCGGCGCCGGCGACCACCGCGGTCCACAGGTCCGTCGCCGAGCTGATGCCGCCGGGGTAGCGGCACCCGATGCCGATCACCGCGACCGGGTCGAACCGCGTTCCGTAGTCCACCGCCCGACCATAAGCCGCACGTCGCACAAATGGCCACACCGCACCCCGGATGACGTTATAAGAAATCGCTATAACGTCGGTTGGTAATGAACTCCGGGAATGTCCCAACCTTGGCCCCGGTCGCGGCATGTGCGACCCTGACTGGGATTCCGTCCCCACCGGTGGCGCCTTCGGCAGCCACCCCCGGCCGTATGGATGTCGGAATGACCATGTTGCCTGAATTTGTCAGTGACGTGACGCGTGTACAGTCGAAGCGTCCTTCCCGCATTGTTTTCCTGGCTATTGCTTTCGTTTTATCCGGTATCCCGGTACCGGTGGCGACCGCCGCCCCGGCAGCCCCGGTGCGCTACCTGTCGCGCCCGGACCTGGTGCCGCCCGCGATCACCGTCGACCTCGCCGCGGCGCCCACCTCGCCCGGCCGGATCCTGCTGACCCCCAAGGACACCACCGACGAGCAGATCGGCCCGCTGCTGGTCGACGACACCGGCAGCCCGGTGTGGTTCGCCCCGCGCGGCGACAAGCTGCGGCTGGTGATGAACGCCCAGGTCCAGACCTACCGGGACCGCCCGGTGCTGGTCTGGTGGGAGGGCGCGTTCGTGCCGCTGGGGTGGGGCCAGGGCACCGTGACCATCGCCGACCAGGGCTACCGCACCATCGCCCAGGTCGGCCTCGACCGCGGCGTCGACCTGCACGCCATCCGGATCACCCCGCAGAACACCATCATCGTCGTCTCCTACCGCACCACCACCGCGGTCCCCGGCCAGGTCACGCTGCGCCCGGTGGTGGAGAACGTGCTGCGGGAGATCGACATCGGCACCGGCCGGGTGCTGATGACCTGGTCGAGCCTCGAGCACATCCCGGTGTCGGAGTCCTACCTGCGCTCCAACGACATCGTCGCCTGGGACTACCTGCACGTGAACGCCGTCGACCTCGACCAGGCGGGCAACATCGTGGTCAGCGGCCGCAACACCCACACCGTCTACACCCTCGAACGCGGCACCGGCCGGGTCCTGTCGCGGCTGGGCGGCAAGCGCTCCGACTACACCCTGCCCCCGGCGGCGGTGTTCGCCTGGCAGCACAACGTCCGCGTGCTCCCCAACGGCGACATCAGCATGTTCGACAACGAACAGGGCGCCACCTTCCCGCCGACCCCACCCACCCGCCCCGCGTCCCGCGCGATCGTGCTGCACCCCGACGCCGCCACCCGCACCGCGACCATGACCCGCTCGCTGAGCACCCCCGACGGCCTCGGCACCGGCGCCCAGGGCAGCAACCAGACCCTGCCCGACGGGCACGCCTTCGTCAGCTGGGGCGACCGCGGCCGCTTCAGCGAGTTCGACGCCGACGGCACGATGATCTACGACGCGCACTTCACCAGCCCCACCGTCGACACCTACGTCGCCAACCGGGTCGACTGGCACGCCACCCCCACCGAACCGCCCGCCCTCCTCGCCCGCCGCACGAGCGGCGGCGTCACCGCCTACGCGAGTTGGAACGGTGCCACCGAGGTCAGCCGCTGGCAACTGCTCACCGGCCCCGACCGCACCCACCTCGCGGTGGCCGCCGACACGGCCCGCGGCGGGTTCGAGACCGTGCTGACCGCTCCCGGCGACGCGGGGTACGCGGCCGTGCGGGCGGTGTCGTCGACCGGCGCCGTGCTGGGCACCTCGCCCGTCACCCAGGTGCGTGCCGGGTGAGCGCCCCCGGAACCGTCATCTGGCTCACCGGCCTGTCCGGGGTCGGGAAGTCGACCATCGCCCGGCTGCTCGCCGCCGAACTCGACCGCCAGGGCGTCCCCACCGAGGTGCTCGACGGCGACGAGGTCCGCGCCGCGCTCTCGACCGAACTCGGCTTCGCCAAACGCGACCGCGACACCCAGGTGCGCCGCGTCGGCTACCTCGCCGGACTGCTCGCCCGCCACGGCGTCACCGTCGTCGTCGCCCTGATCTCCCCGTACCGGGAGGCGCGCGACGCCATGCGCGCCCGGCTCGCGCCGTTCCTGGAGGTCCACGTCCGCGCCCCGCTGGAGGACCTGATCGACCGCGACCCCAAGGGGCTCTACCGGCGGGCGCTCGCGGGCGAGATCAGCGGGTTCACCGGCATCAGTGACCCCTACGAGGCGCCGCTGCACCCCGACCTCGTCATCGACACCGACCGGTGCACCCCCGACGCCGCCGTGGCCAGGCTCCTCGCGCTGCTGCGCGCGCCCGCCGACACCGACAGCGACCACATCCTCGCCGGTGACCTCGCCGCCGCCGCGGGCAGGCGACTGCTCGACCTGCGCGCCGAACACGGGTTCGCCGCGCCCGACGCGCTGCGCGCGGCCGGGGACGTGCGGGCGCACCGCTTCCTGGCCGACCGCATCGCCGAACACCGCCCCGGTGACGCGCTGCGCTCCGAGGAGGCCCCCGGCGACGGGACCGGCGCGCGGCTGTGGATCGTCGACCCGCTCGACGGCACCCGCGAGTTCGGCGAGCCCGACCGCGTCGACTGGGCCGTGCACGTGGCGCTGTGGCGCGAGGGCAGGCTCGCCGCGGGCGCGGTGGCGGTACCCGGACGCGACCTGCTGCTGACCACCCGCGACGCGGTAGCGCGCCCGCGCGAACCCGGCCGGTTCCGGATCGCGGTCAGCCGAACCCGGCCGCCCGCGCTGGCCGGGGCACTCGCCGGGGAACTCGACGCCGACCTGGTGCCGATGGGCTCGGCCGGGGTCAAGATCGTCTCGGTGCTGCTCGGCGCGACCGACCTGTACGTGCACGGCGGCGGGCAGCACGAGTGGGACTCCGCCGCCCCGGTCGCGGTCGCGCTCGCCGCGGGCCTGCACGCCAGCAGGCTCGACGGCACCCCGCTGGTCTACGGCCGCCCCGACGCCTGGCTACCGGACCTGCTGGTGTGCAGGCCCGACGACGCCGACCGGGTGCTCGCCGCCGTCCGCGCGGTCTCGGTCACCCACACCAGAACCAGGGAAGGACGGGTATGAGGCTCATCGGCGCCGGACTCGGTCGCACCGGGACCGCCTCGGTCAAGGCCGCGGTGCAGCAGCTGGGCTTCGGCCCCTGCTACCACATGTTCGAGGTCACCGCCCAGCCCGAGCACGGCGAGCGCTGGCTGGCCGCGTTCGCGGGCGACCCGGTCGACTGGGACCGGTTGTTCGCGGGCTTCGACTCCACGATGGACTGGCCTGCCTGCTCGTTCTGGCCGGAGCTGGTCGAGCGGTACCCGGCGGCCAAGGTCGTGCTGACCGTGCGCGACCCGCAGAGCTGGTACGCCAGCATGGCGCGCACCCTGCTGCCGGTGTGGCGGATGGCCGCGGCGTCCACCCGACCCGGCTTCGAGTGGTACGGGCGCCTGGTCGCCGCCATCGCCCAGCACACCTTCGACGGCCGCATCGATGACCGCGACCACGTGCTCGCCGCGTTCGAGGCGCACAACGCGGTCGTGCGCGCCGCCGTCCCGGCCGACCGGCTGCTGGTCTACCAGGTCGGCCAGGGCTGGGAACCGCTGTGCGAGTTCCTCGACGTGCCCGTGCCGGACGACCCGTTCCCGCACCTCAACGACACCGCCTCGTTCCAGTCGGTTGTCGAGCGGATGCTGTCGGCCTGACCGTGGGGGAAACCGTGCACGATCCGATCGCGGTGGTGGGAACCGGGTGCCGGTTCGCAGGCGGCGTGGCCTCGGCCGACGACCTGTGGGACGTCGTGGCCGCCGGGCACGACCTCGTCACCGGCCCGCCGACCGACCGTGGCTGGGACCTGGCCGGGGTCACCGGCGGCGGGTTCCTGCGCCACGCGCTGGAGTTCGACGCCGCGGTGTTCGGGGTGAGCCCGCGCGCGGCGCTGGGCATGGACCCGCAGCAGCGGGTGCTGCTGGAGGTGTGCTGGTCGGCGTTCGAGGACGCCGGGATCGCGCCGGGCGGGTCGGTCGGGGTGTTCGTCGGCGTGGCGCACCACGACCACGCCACCCGGCTGCGCACCGTGCCGCCGGACCTCGCGGGCCACCTCGGCCTCGGCAGCGCCACCAGCGTCGTGTCGGGTCGGGTCGCGCACACCTTCGGGCTCTCCGGACCGGCGCTGACCGTGGACACGGCCTGTTCGTCGTCGCTGGTGGCGCTGCACCTGGCCGCGCAGTCGGTGCTGCGGGGGGAGTCGGAGCTCGCCCTGGCCTGCGGGGTGACGGTGATGTCCACGCCGACCACGTTCACCGAGTTCGCCCGTCTCGGCGCGCTGTCGGCGGATGGCCGGTGCCGCGCGTTCGGCGCGGGCGCCGACGGGTTCGGCCCGTCGGAGGGCGTGGGCGCGCTGGTGCTGGAGCGGCTGTCGCGGGCCAGGCGGCTCGGGCACCGCGTGCTGGCGCTGGTGCGCGGCAGCGCGGTGAACTCGGACGGGGCGTCGGGCTGGCTCACCGCCCCGGACGCGGGCGCGCAGGCCGCGGTGATCGCCGCCGCGCTCGCCGACGCGGGCCTCGCACCGTCCGATGTGGACGCCGTGGAGGCGCACGGGACCGGGACGCCGTTGGGTGACCCGGTGGAGGTGCGGGCGCTGGCCGCCGCGTACGGCCCCGGCAGGGACCGGCCGCTGTGGGTCGGGTCGGTCAAGTCGGGCATCGGCCACACCCAGGCCGCCGCCGGGGTGGCAGGCGTGATCAAGGCCATCGGCTGCCTGCGGCGGGGCGTGCTCGCGCGCACGCTGCACGTCGACGAGTTGTGCGCGGGCGTCGAGTGGGGACCGGTGGCGGTGCTGCGGGAGCCGGTGCCGTGGCCGCGGACCGGTGGACCGCGGCGCATCGGGGTGTCGGCGTTCGGGATCAGCGGCACCAACGCGCACGTGGTGCTCGAACAGGCACCACCACCCGCGCCGTGCCCCGCTCCGGTCGACCCCGGGCTGGGTCTGGTGGGTAGGACGGTGCCACTGCTGCTGTCGGCCGCGTCAGCCCGTTCCCTGCGCGCGCAGGCGGATCTGCTCCGTGAGCGCTTATCCGACGGCATCGGCGGATGTGCGGTGTCGTTGTCACGCCGGTCGGTCCTGGGGCACCGCGCGGTAGTGCTCGCGGACTCCCCGGAGTCCGCACTGGACGGGTTGGACACCCTCGACGGCCCGGCGGTGGTCCGCGGTCCCGGAGATGTCGGTCGCGGCGGCACGGGCGTGGTGCTCGTGTTCGGCGGCCAGGGCTCGGAGTGGGTCGGCATGGGGGAGCGGTTGCTCGGCGCGTCCCGGGTGTTCGCCGACCGGATGGCCGAGTGCGCCGGGGAACTGTCCGGGCTCGTGGGCTGGGACGTGCGCGCGGCGTTGTCCGACCCGGTCGCGCTGCGCCGCGTCGACGTGCTCCAACCCGCCCTGTTCGCGGTGATGGTCTCGCTGGCCGCGCTGTGGCAGGCGTGCGGGGTGCGGGTGGACGCGGTCGCCGGGCAGTCCCAGGGCGAGGTGGCGGCCGCGGTCGTCGCCGGGGCACTGTCCCTGGCGGACGCGACGCGGGTCGTGGTGACCCGCTCCCGCCTCGTCGCGGGGCTGACCGGCGGCGCCATGGCGTGGGTGCACGCGTCGTGGGGATGGGTGCACGCGGCGGTGCACGGCGCCGGGTCGGACTGCGCGCCGGACGGGTGCGCGGGGGTGTGGCTGGCCGCGGTCAACGCGCCGGAGTCTGTGGTCGTCTCGGGCACGCCCGAAGTGGTAGACGGCCTGCTGGCGCACTGCGAAGCCCAAGGCGTCCGCGCGGGTCGAACCCCCATCGGGTACGCCTCGCACAGCCCGCACGTCGCCGCCGTCGAGAACGACCTGCTCGACGCCCTGCGCGACATCACCCCGCTGCCGCCCCGCACACCCATGGTCTCCACGGTCACCGGGAACGAGATCGACCTGCTCGACGCCGCGTACTGGTACCGCAACCTGCGCGCACCGGTCCGGCTCGACCGCGCCGTCACCACGCTGCTCGGCCTCGGGCACACCACCTTCGTCGACTGCAGCCCGCACCCCATCCTGACCTCGGCCCTGCACCAGAACCTGCACGGCGCCGCCGGGCGCTCGGCGGTGATCCCCAGCATCCAGCGCGACGACGGTTCGCCGACGCGTCTGCTCACCAACCTCGCGACCGCGCACGCGCACGGCGTCGGCGTCGACTGGCCCGCCCTGCTCGCCCACCTGCCCGACGACCCGGTGCCGGTGCCCGGCTACCCGTTCGACCGCGCGCGGTACTGGATCCCCGCCGAGCGCGCGACCCGCGGCCGGCTGTGGTGTCCACAGTGGAAGGAGCTGGCCCCGGTCCCGGCCGACCTGCGGCTGCTCGACGACCTGGCACCAGGCGAGACCCCGACCGGGCCGCTCGCCCTGCCGGTGACCGGGCGCGACACGGTGGCCGCGTTGCGCGAGGTCTCGGCGCTGCTGTCGCGGTGGCGCACCGATCCCGACTGGGCGAACGCCTGCCCGGTGGTCGTCACCCGCGGCGCCTCGCCGTCGGACCCCGCCTGCGCCGCCGTCTGGGGTTACGTGCGCTCGGCGCAACTCGCGCACCCGGACCGGATCCGCATCGTCCACATCGGACCTGACGAGCCCATCGCGACCGTGGCCGCCGTCGTCGGCGCCGGACACCAACTGGTGGTCGGCCAGGACGGCCTGTTCGAGCCGAGGCTCGTGCCCGCCACGGGTGCGAGCCCCGCGCCCGACCTGGCGGCGGGCACCGTCCTGGTCGCGGGCGGCACCGACGCCGACCGGGCGCTGTTCGCCCACGCCGTGCTCGACCTCGGCGCGAAGGCCGTCCTCGTCCTCGGCGCCCCGCTGCCGGACCTCGCCGACGTCCCCGCGGTGCGCTTCGCCGACCTGGACCTGCCCGGCGCGGTCGCCGAGGCGCACCCGCTGGCCGGGGTCGTCTACGCCGGAGACCGCTACGACGAGGCGCTGGCGCTGCACGACCTCACCGCCGACCTCGGCCTGTTCGTGCTCTCCGGCTCCGCCACCGGGGTCCTGGGCGGCCCGGGCGCCGTGCCCGCCGCCGCGTTCGACGCCCTCGCCCGCCGACGCGCCGACCTCGGCCTGCCCGCCCTCTCGATCGCGTGGGGACCGGACGAGGACGGCCACCTCGGCATCACCCGACTGTCCACGGAGGACAAGCGGGCGCTGGTGGTCGCCGCCGCGCGGATCCCCGAGCCGGTCCAAGTCGCCGTCGAGTGGGACACCGCCGCGCTGCGCGTGTGGCCCACCGTGCCTGCCCCGCTGCGGCACCTGCTGCCCCACGTCGCGCCGGTCGAGGTCCGCGCGGAGAACCTGCTCGACCTGGTGCGCGCGCACGTCGCCGCGGTACTGGGCCACCGAGGCGACATCGCCCCCGGCACCCCGCTGCGCGACCTCGGGTTCGACTCGCTGACCGCCGTCGAACTGCGCAACCGGCTCAGCGTCGCCACCGGCGTCGCCCTGCCACCCACCCTCGTGTTCGACCACCCCACCCCCGCCGCCGTGGCCGAGTGCCTCCGCGCGGAACTCGCGTAGGAGGAACAATGCGGACAACCCCGTGGCGCAGCGCCACCACCGCCGCCGCCGTGCTCGGCGTCGTGCTCAGCGGCACGCACCTGACCACCGCGGCCGCCACCCCCGTGCCGCCCGGCTCCCGCACGGTCGTCCTGCTCACCGGCGACCGGGTCGAGGTCGACACCCTCGGGCACCGCACCATCCACCCGGGACCAGACCGCGAGCGCACCGCGTTCTCCTACTACGAACGCGACGGCCACCACTTCGTCGTCCCGGTCGACGCGCTGCGCCCACTGGCCGACGACCGCCTCGACGAGCGGCTCTTCGACGTCGACGCGCTGCTCGCCGCGGCCCACGACGGCGCCACCGTACCGGTGATCGTCACCCGCCAACCCGGCCTGGCCACCGTCGAGCCCGCGGGCGCGGCCAGCCTGCCCGCCGTCAACGGTTACGCGACCGCGGTCCGCGGCGACGGCATGCGCGCCCTGGCCGACCCCGGCGTCCGCAAGATCTGGCTCGACGGCGTCCGCAAGCCCCAACTCGACAAGAGCACCGCGCAGATCGGCGCCCCCGCCGCCTGGAAGGCCGGGTACACCGGCACCGGCGTGACCGTCGCCGTCCTCGACACCGGCATCGACCGCACCCACCCCGACCTGGTGTCGCGGGTGGCCGAGGCGCGCACCTTCTCCGACGCCCCGGACGGCCTGGACCGGATCGGGCACGGCACCCACATCGCGTCGATCATCGCGGGCAACGGCGAGCGGTACCGCGGCGTCGCACCCGGCGCGCGGCTGCTCGACGGCAAGGTGTTCGACGACAGCGGGTCGGCCCGCGACTCGTGGATCATCGCGGGCATGCAGTGGGCGGCCGGGGCGGGCGCCGCGGTGGTGAACCTGAGCCTGGCCCGACCCGACCTGCCGGGCAGCGACCCGCTGGAGCAGGCCGTCGACACCCTCTCCGCCCAGCACGGCACCCTGTTCGTGGTCGCCGCGGGCAACGACGGCCCGACCGGCGGCACCGTGGGCTCGCCCGGCAGCGCCGACACGGCCCTCACCGTCGGCGCGGTGGACCGCGCCGACAAGATCCTGCCGTTCTCCGGGCACGGCCCCCGCGTCGGTGACGGCGCCGTCAAGCCGGACATCACCGCCCCGGGCATGGCGATCGTCGCCGCCCGCTCGTCCACCTCGCCCGGCGAGGGTCCGTACGTCGCCGACTTCGGCACCTCGATGGCCGCCGCGCACGTGACCGGGGCCGCCGCGCTGCTGGCCCAGCAGCACCCGGACTGGCCGGGGGAGCGGCTCAAGGACGTGCTGGTGGCCAGCGCCCACCCCGGCACCGGCCAGACCATCTTCGAGGAGGGCACCGGCCGGGTCGACGTCGCCGCCGCGATGACCCAGACCCTGTCCACCGAACCCGCGTCCGTGCACCTGGGCACCCAGCGGCTCCCCGACCCCGGCCGCACCCTCACCCGTGACGTCACCTACCGCAACACCGGGACCACCGAGGCGACCGTCGAACCCAAGGCGGTGCTCTACGGCCCGGACGGCAAGCAGGCGAACCTGGTCACCGTGTCCCCGGCTCGGTTGACCGTCCCGGCGGGCGGCACCGCCGTCGCCACCTACTCCGTGGCCGCCCCGGCGACCGGGCCGCAGGGTCTGTACGCGGGGATGGTCGTCGCGGGTGGGGTGCGCACGCCGATCGTGTTCGCCCGGTCCGAGCCGACCTTCGAGATCACCGTCAGCCAACTCGGCCTCGACGGCACCCCCGCGATCGGCGGGTACGCCCGGATCGTGTCGCGGGCGGCGGGCGCGCGGCAGTACCAGGTGCCGAGCACGGGACGGCTCCGGTTGCCGAAGGGCGAGTACTCGGTCGACTCGTTGTTGGTCGGGGACAACCTGAACTGGCTGTTCCAACCGTCGTTCACGGTCAGCGGGGACTCCGAGCTCGTTATCGACTACCGGCGCACCAAGCCGTTGAGCATCACCCCGCCAGTGCGGGCTACCAGCCGCTTCGCGGACGTTGCCCTGTCCTACGGCGATTACTCCACCGGCATCGCCGGCACTGACATCACGCGGACCGCGACCGGCACAGCAGGCGCCCGTGTGCCGGGTACGGCGTTGACCACAAAGGTCCATACCCAGTGGTTGGCCGAGAACGGCGCCTTCTACGGACTGGCCTACTTCGGGCACGGCGGCCTACCGGACGGGCTCACCAAGCGGCCCAGCGTCCGCGACCTCGCGCACGTCCGGGCAGACCTCCGTGCCACCGGCCCTGACCGCCTCGGCTCGCGCGCCGCCGTGCCGTTCCCGACAACCGGCGGCGTGCTCGACTCCAGCCCCGGCTACGACACCGCGGTCCTGCCGCGGGTACGCGACGAGTACTACACAACGGAAGCCGACGGCGCCTTGTGGACGTCCCTCTTGGTACAACGTTCTGCGACAGGACAACCGGACGGCACCGCGCTGAGCCCGGTCCGCCACTACCGCCCCGGTCGGGACTACACCGAGACGTACAACCGCGGCGTCTTCGGCCCTGCCTTCCCGTCACTGCCCAAGGGCCAGTCGTTCGTCAGCCGCACCAAGGACACCCTGAGCGCGGCACTACCCCTGTTCGGCGACGCGGACGGCAACGCGGGCGACGTCCCCCTGTCGAGCCGCGTCACCACCCTCTACCGCGATGACGTGAAGGTGGGTGAGTCGACCGACCCCACCGCCACCTTCACCATCCCCGCCGGGCGGTCCACCTACCGGCTGGTCGCCGACGCGGTCCGCACCCCCGATGCCACGCTCTCCACCCACGTCACCGCGTCTTGGACCTTCACCTCGACCCACCCGGACTCGACCCAGCCGATCCCCTTGCCGACCATCCGATTCACCCCCCGCCTGGCGGGCGACAACACAGCCCCCCGCGGCCGCGTCTTCCCGGTCCCGATCACCGGGGCGAACAGGTCGACGACGGTCGAGGTCTCCTACGACAGCGGCAAGACCTGGAGCCGAGCTCTGGTACTGGCGGGCACCGCCCTGCTCTGCCACCCCGACACCCCCGGCACGGTCTCCCTGCGCGCCAAGACAACCGACCCCGCAGGCCACCCGCTTGACCTGACCACCATCGACGCCTACACCCTCCGCTGATCCGCCACGGCACGGCCAGCGCTGGTGCTCACCCCGGATGCGAAGAAGGGCGGCGCGGGAGCGAGGCCCCGCGCCGCCCTTGGTTCAACCAGTGGGGCAGGTCAGGTCCGGTTTGCCGTAGTCGAAGCCGATCGAGTAGGACAAGGGGTCGAAGGGGCTGAAGTGCAGGCCCAGGATCACGCCCGGCATGTCCGGGCGTTCGAAGCACACGTGGACGCTGGTTGTGTAGGGCTTGGAGACGTCGAGGGGTTCCAGGGGGGCCTCGTAGCGCTGCTGCCAGCCGTGATCGGTGAAGGCTGTCTTGTAGTAGGCCCGGATCTCGTCGTTCTGGCCCTTGGTGGCGAAGCCCCGGGAGACGGTGCCGATCCCGGCCTCGTCCTCGCAGGGCTGTTTGCTGGCCTTCTCCTCGGGTTCGACGTCGGGCGGGGCCAGGTCGAGCTCCTCCCGCGCCAACAGTCGCTCGGCCGTACGCCCGCCGTCGTCCTGGCAGGCACCGTACAGTCCCGCCGCGAGCGGGGTGGGGTCGCACGCCGTGACACACGACCCCACCCCAGCGGCGGTCATCACCAACACGGCGAGAACCCGCCGTCCCGCCTGGATCACGTCGTGAGCCTACCGCTCACGAGCAGTCCGAGGGCGCGGACCATGATTGCCCCGCCAGCGCGCCCAGCTTGTAGGTCAACATGGCCTGCTACATCGTGTGCCGGAACGCGTTCAGAGGCGAAGTGTGGTCCGCAAGGTTCGGGTGGGGTCCGATGGGGTTGGAGCGATCTCGATGAAGCCGAGTTTGGCCAGGACGCGGCGGGAGGCTGTGTTCCAGGGCCAGACTGTGGCTCGGAGGCTCTGGTGGCCGGAGGATCTGGCCCAGTCGAGGACCGCTCGGGCGGCTTCGGTGGCGTAGCCCTGGTTCCAGGTCCGGCGCAGGAGTTCGAAGGCGAGTTCGGGGTCCTCTGTGGATCCACTGCCGACCAGGCCGCAGTAGCCGATGACGTCGGCGGTGGCTTTTCGTTCGATGGCCAGCAAGTCGGTGGACGAGGCGCGGATCGCGTCCTCGAGCTCGGCGATCGTGGGGTGTCCGTCGGCGTCGATCCGGCGGTGCGGCGGGACTCGGGGGTCGCGTTCGGTCCACAGTTCGCGTTGGATGGCGGCCTCGGATACCCGCCACGGCCTGAGCAGCAAGCGGCTGGTTTCGAGGACTGTCATGGCACCGAGTCTCCCACAGGGGCGCGACGCTATTGAGTGGCAGACGCGGGGGAGCGGGGGCATGGTGTTGGCGTGGACCACCTCCTCTACGGGCTTGCCGTCAACCCTGCCCTGCCTGCCGCGCTGGTCGAGCGGCTGATCGATGTCGCGGACGCCGAGATGGCTGGAGCGCTGGCGGAGCGCGGGGACCTGAGTGCGGGGCAGGCGCTGAAGTTGGTCAAGAGGCAGCCGGAGACCGCGGTCGAGCTCGCCGAGGCTGGAGTGCTCACTGTGGACAGTGTCGATCCGTTGGTGGCGCCCGTGGTCGCTCTTGCCCTGCTCGGGCGGGGAGCGGGCGATCCCGAGTGGACGCGGCGGTTCGCGGTCGACCCGGCGGTCGAGCACAGGGTGAGGCTGGCGGCCTGTCCGGGACTTCCCGAGGATGTCGTGGAGGTGCTCGCGGGCGACGTCGAGGCTGTGGTCGTGGCGGGCCTGGCGGAGGCGACGACCTCGGTGGAGGTGGTGGCGCGGCTCGCTGGGCATCCGCATGCCGAGGTGCGCAAAGCGTTGGCAGGCAACGAGGTGGCGCCTCCAGCGGTGTTGGCGTCGTTGATCACGGGCGAGGGTCTCCCGCCGTTGACGGGATGCCTGGTGTGCGATCGCGAGACGGTGCCGTTCGTGCACGACCGGGAGTGCCCGCGCGCCGATTGCGATCTGCGAACGGGCGCCTCCTGCGACGGCTCGCACGAGTCCACGGTCTGGGAGACGCACCTGCTCGCACTCGGCAACCCGACTACCCCGCTCGACGCTGTCATCGGTTTCCTCGACCATCCCATGTGGCTGTTCCGCGAACGCCTCGCCGCCCGACCCGACCTGCCACCCGAGGCGTACCGGCGCCTCGCCGCCGACCCCGTCCCTGGCGTCCGGTGGGCGCTCGCCGAGAACCCCGCGATCGGCGACGCCGTGATCCGGGAACTCGCCCGGGAGGACACCCACGTCCGGCGCCAGGTCGCCCTCAACCCCCGTGTCCCGCTCGACGTGCTCGCCGACCTGGCCGTGACCACCAAGATCGGTCCGACCCTGGTGCCCCGGATAGCCACCGCGACGCAGGCCGAGGTCCAGAACCTGGCCTTGTCCCCGACCGCGGCGCTGCGGATGCTGCTGGCTCACCGACGTGATCTGCCCGCGCGGGTGCGGGACGTCCTCGCCGCCGACCACGACGCGAAGGTGGTCAAGGCCATCGCACCGGACCCGGGCCTGTCCGAGACCCAGCTCCGCGCGATGATCGACCGCCATGGCACGCAGGTCCTCGGCGCCGTGGCGCGCAACCCGGCTGCCTCCTCGGCCTTGCTGGAGGACGTGGTCCGGCACCTACCCCCATCGCACAAGGCGTTCCGCGCGATCGCCGAACACCCCAACGCCACCGCGCCCGCACTGCTGGCGTGCCTGGACGACGACAGAGCAAGGCCGCTTGCCGCCGCCCACCCCGCCCTGCCACCCGAGACCATCTCCGAACTCCTCACCGACGACGACGGGTGGACGGCCCAGGCAGCGGCCGCCAACCCGTCGTTGCCGCCCGAGGTCATGGCGTCCCTGGTGGGGGAGTCGCGCCGGCGTCTGGATGGGAGCTAGGCGGGGCTCTGCGGTGAAGAGCCAGGGGTTGATATGTCCGTTGTTGAGGGTCAGCGCGCGGTGATGGCGTCGACTTCCTCGACGATCAGGAGGTCGGGGTTGAGGTTCATGCCCGCGAAGTGGCCCGCGAGGTCGAGGGAGAGGATGCCGTGCAGGCGGGTCCAGAACAGCAGGGCCCGGCGCATGGTGTCGGCGGTGGCGGGGTGGTCGCCGACCCAGTCGCGGTGGATGTCGAGGTGGATGTCGAGCGGGGTGCGCTTGGTGGTGGCCGCGCGGTTGTGGGTTGTGGCCGCGTCCAGGAGGACGGTCATGACCTCGGCGGAGATCGCGGTGATGTCGTCGGGGGCGTGGTAGCCGGGGACGGGGGTGCCGAAGATGAGGAAGTACCGCTGGGGGTCGGCGCGGGCCCAGTCGCGGATGGTCCAGGCCAGCCGGGACAGGTCGGCGCCGTCGGTCGCGGCTTCGTGGACGGTGTCGGCGAGGCTGCGGTAGGCGTCGCGGATGAGCTCGGTGATCAGGTCGTCGCGGCTGGCGAAGTAGCGGTAGAGGGCGGGTCCGCTCATGCCGACCTGCTTGGCGATCGCGTTGAGCGACAGCGCCGGTACGCCAGCGGTGGCGATCTGCTCCCAGGCGTGGCGCTTGACCTCTTCGCGCACCTGGACGCGGTAGCGCTCGCGTGGGCTCTGCCCGCTTGGGTCGGTCATCGGCTGCTCCTTCCGCTCAACGTGGTTAGAGGCTATCACTCTCGTTATTGACTCTCTCGCGATCGGCGTTATAGGTTCTAACTACAGCAACAACGCCTAGCGATCAGGAGAAGTCATGACCCCGTCGAACCAGGTCAGCACCGCCCGCCGTCCGGCCCGGCTGCGCTCCGCCCTGCTCACCATCCCGCTGGCCGCGGCGCTGCTCGCGCTCTCCGCGCCCGCCCAGGCCGCCGCCGCCGCGCCCGCGCCGCTGACCTGCCAGGGCAAGGGCATCAACCCCGCCGCGCAGATCCACCACCAGACCGAGACCTTCATCGAGGCGCCGCTGAGCACGGTGTGGCGGCTGCACACCGACGTCGAGCACTGGCCGTCGTGGCAGCGGGCGGTCACCAGCCTCAAGCGGCTCGACCCCGGCCCGCTGCGGCCGGGCTCGCGATTCCGCTGGACCACCCCGGCCCCGCCCACCCTCACCACCCCGGCGACCACCCTGGTGATCACCTCCACCGTCGGGCAGATCAAGCCCGGCACGTGCGTCCGCTGGACCGGCCCCGCCATCGGCGACGGCCTCCGCATCGACGAGGGCGTCCACGTCTGGACCTTCACCGAGGCCAACGGCGGCGTCATCGTCCGCACCGAGGAGAGCTGGCGCGGCCCCCAGATCGACGCCGACCCGGCCACCGCCATCCAGTACCTCGCCCCCGGCCTCGACTACTGGCTCGCCGACCTCAAGACCGCCGCCGAATCCCGCCACTGCCACCACTGACCCACCCCGACCAGAGGAGCAAGACGATGACCACCCACCGCCCCTCCCTGCCCGTTCTCGTCGCCGCCTGGGCCGTTCCGGTGTTCGTGCTCGGCCAGTTCGCTTTCGTGGCGATCATCCCCATCGCCATCACCCTTGTCGCCGCACTGCGAGACCCGGCCCAGCAAGCCCTCCGCTGGTCCACCGGCGCCCTGACCGCCGTCTACGCCGTGCTGGTGACCGCGTGGTTGGCAGGCCCCAGCACCGCCCCAAGCCTGTCCAAGTTCCTGAGCCCCACCGCTACCGCGCTATTCGCCGCCACCGCCACCGCCGTGGCCATCACCCACCACACCCTCCACCGACGCCCGCGAGTTGCCTGACCCGTCCGGTCAGTGGTCACGAATGGAGAAGCGCAGGTCAGCGGGGCGGCCTTAGCGTTGTCGGCATGACCTCACTGGACAGCATCACTCTTGAGGTGGCCGACCTCGCGGCCGCCGAGCGCTTCTACTCCGCTGCTTTCGGGCTGGGCGACCGGGTGCGGTTGCGGGCCTCGCAGGAGCCGACGGACGGGTTTCGCGGGTTCACGTTGTCGCTCACGGTGGCGCAGCCTGCTGATGTTCATGCGCTCGTCGACGCTGCTGTCGATGCCGGGGCGACGGTGGTGAAGGCTGCCGCGAAGTCGATGTGGGGGTATGGCGGGGTGGTGCGGGCGCCGGACGGGACGATCTGGAAGGTCGCGACGGCGGCGAAGAAGGACACCGGGCCTGCCACGCGCGAGGTCTCCGATGTCGTGCTGCTCCTCGGAGTCGCCGACGTGGCCGCGAGCAGGCGGTTCTACCTGGAGCAGGGCCTCGTTGTGGGTAAGAGCTTCGCCCGCATGTACGTCGAGTTCGCCGGTGGAGCCGTCAAGCTGGCCCTGTACCGACGCCGAGCGCTCGCCAAGGACGCGGGCGTGCCCGAAGAGGGCACTGGCTCACACCGGATCGCCCTCAACGCCCCCACCACACCCTTCACCGACCCCGACGGCTTCCCCTGGGAGTCCACCTCCATGGCCACCCAGTCCTGATGTGCCTCTCACCCATTCCCGCCGTCGCGGCCGCCCTCAGCACGCACGGGAACCCCGACGAACCCCCTGAGCAGGAACCCGTTGGCTGTGAGTTGGGCGCGTCGCGCGTGGCCGAGGTGGCGCAGGCGCGGTTGACTGAACCGGTCAGGGATGTGGCGCGTACCTGTTGTATCGCCTAGTCGGAGGTGGGTATGCCGGAGTTCATCAATGGGTTGCCGGTGCACGCGTTGGTCGTGCACGCGGTCGTGGTGCTCGTGCCCCTGGCGGTGCTGGGGGCCATCGTGATCGCGGTGTGGCCCGCGGCGCGGGCGCGGTTCGGGTGGCTGGTCGTGGGGTTCGCGGCGGTGGGGGCGGTGTTGACGCCGATCGCGACCTCCAGCGGGGAGGACCTGGAGAAGCGGCTGCCGGAGAACGACCTGATCAAGGCGCACGAGGAGCTCGGGGACACGCTGATCTGGTTCGTGCTCGGCCTGCTCGTGGTGGTCACCGCCCTGATGGTCGTGAGCACGCGGACCGCCCAGTCGTGGACCAAGCCCGCGGTGATCGTGCTGGCAGTGCTGTGCGTCGGAGTTGGCGCTGCCGCTGGCGTACACACCTACCGCGTCGGTGACGCGGGTGCGCGCGCCGTGTGGGACGGGATCGACCAGCAGCCCGCCCGATAAACTCGGTGGACAGGTCACCGGGTGATCGGTTGGTATGGAGAGATCCAACCGATCGGGAGGCGACTTGCCCGCAGGTGACACCGCGCTGACCATCCCGTCCACGCTCGTCCGGGACCTCGTCGCGGCGCAGTTCCCGCACTGGGCCGACCTGCCCGTCGAGCCCGTGGCCACGCAAGGCGTCGACAACGCGACCTACCACCTCGGCGCGGACATGTCCGTGCGCCTGCCCCGGTTCGCCCGTTGGGAAGGTCAGGTGGACCGCGAGCAGACCTGGCTGCCCCGACTCGCCCCGCACCTCCCGCTGACCGTGTCGCAGCCGATCGCACGCGGCGCGCCGGGGCAGGGGTATCCGCTGCAGTGGTCGGTGTACCGCTGGCTCGACGGCGAGCGGGTCGACCCCGACCGGCTCGACGAGACCCGCGCGGCCGCCGACCTCGCCGACTTCCTGGGCGCGCTCTGGTCCATCGACACCACTGGCGGTCCACCGCCGGAGTGGAGCAACGGGTTCCGCGGGGTCGACCTCGACGACGTCAGCTACTCGCCGGTCGTCGCGTGGGTGCTCCAGCAGAAGATCGACGCACTCGCCGGGGTGGTCGACACCGACGCCATCGCCGCGATCTGGGAGCTGGGACTGGCCGCGCCCAAGTGGGGTGGGCCGGGTGTGTGGATCCACGGCGACCCCGCGCCGAGCAACCTGCTGGGCGACGGTGCGCGGATCACCGCCGTCATCGACTTCGGCACGCTCGCCGTGGGCGACCCCGCCTGCGACCTCATCGCCGCCTGGACCGTGCTGACCCCGCACGGCCGCGACCTGTTCCGCACGGCCCTGGACATCGACGACGCCACCTGGGCCCGCGGCCGCGTCTGGGGCCTATCCGGCCTACTCCCCGCCCCCGGCGGCCCCCTCGACCGCCCGCGCCTAGCGGCTCTCCTCGCCGACCGCGACTAGAGCAGGTCCACACCCCTCACCGACATACCAAGGCGACCGCCGAGGCCGCCAAGTCGGAACCGCCACCAGGCGAGCACGAGACCGAGCGGTGACGATGCCGAGTCGGGTACGAGGCCGGGCGATAACGTGCCAGGCCGGGGACGATGCCGGGTGGGGACGAGGGGGCGGGTGGCGGGAGGAAGTGTCACAGCGCTACTTTGGGAAGTCCTGCTTTGCGGATCTTGCGCCGGAGCAGCACCTTGCGGGTGCCGTCGGCGTAGAGGCGGACGCGGGACAGTTCCCAGCCGTTGAACTCGGCCTGGATGGCCAGCTGCGTGGCTGCCGTGAGTCGGGAGACCCCGGGTGGCAGGCGCAGCGGTAGGTATTCCCAGTCGCCCTCGATCTGGCTCTCGCTCATGGTCGCACCACCTGCACACCACCTCCGTTCGCGGACGCGACCACCACGCGCCCGGTCTCTGGATCGACCGCGACCGAGTTGGGCTGAGCGACGGTCGGGTACCGGTGCCGTTCGACCGGTTCCTCGCCGCCGACCTGGTAGCCGACCACCTCGTTGGTCTCGGTCAACGTCACCCACGCCAGGTCGCGCTTGGCGTCATAAGCGATCCCGTAGGGCGAACCCGCCACCGGGTAGCGCTGACGCATGAGGAGTGGGTCTAGCGAGAACGCCAACAGCGCGCCGCCGCGGGTGTCGGTGACCAGAACGCGCCCCCATCGGTCCACTACGCCGTTGGTGGAGCCTTGTCCGGCACGCAGTCCTTGCCCGAAGGTGCCCTGCTCGACGTCCAGTTGGAACACCGCGTTGCGCAGCCGGTCGAGCACTAGAGCGCCGGGACCGGTGCTGAACACCTGGTCGGCACTGAGCAGGCTGCCCGAGATCACGCGCCGCACCTGCCCGTCGTCGAGGACGGCCACCTGCTTGCGGTCACGAACCGCGACGAGAGTGTCGCCACCGAACATCGCGGTGGCCACCGGCGATCCCTCCACAGCAGACTCGTCCAGCGCGCCACCGGGTAGCGCTACCCGAACCACGCGGCCAGGAACCGCGGCGAGCACGGCGCCACCATCGCCCGCCAGCGTCAATGACTCGGCCGCGCCGGGCAGGGTAAGAGCACGAGGTGCCTTGTCGAGTGCGTCGAGGTCGTAGAGCCGTAGTTCGGTCCCCGAGGCCACGGTCAAGGTCCGGGTCGTCGGGTCTGTGGCGACAGCCGTGACCGGTGTCGCCAACGGCAGCACGGTGCCTGCGGGGGTGGCGGTCGGCACGGGGGAGTGGGCGGGGGTCGCGGCGACCGGGTTGTCGGTGACCATCAACTCGTCCCTCGGCTGGTCATCCGACGAACAGCCCGCGGTGAACGCGGCGCAGAGCGCGGTGGCGGCGACCAGGACGACGACGCGGGGCAAGCAGACCTCCGGACGGCGGGGACGGGGCGTCCCCCCAGCATCCCGCACCGAGCACGCCATGGCCACGTCCGGTGGGGTGTGTCCGCCCACGATCCCGCAGGCCGCAAGCCGCTTGCTCAGGCCGCCAGTTCCGCCTCGGCGCGCGCGGTCACCTCCGCCAGCACCCGCCCCGCGATCGCCTTGTCCTCGGCGGACAGGTCCCCGTAGAGCTTCTGCGCGATCCGGTCGACGCCGTCGCCGATGCGCTGGAACCTGGCCCGGCCCGCGTCGGTGAGAGTCACTCCCGCGCTGGTCAGGCCATTCGCGGCCAGTGCGGCGACGGCGTGCCCGGCCTCCGCGTCACCGAGGCGCGCGGTCAGGTGCCCGACCAGGTCATCCTCGGCGATGTCGCCGTCGGACAGCAGCACCAGCGCGACCCACTCGGGGAAGGTCGTGGCGGCGTCGGCGAGCAGCCGGTCGAGCAGGGCGCGGGTGGCCCGGCCCGCCTGGCCGATGACGAGTCCGTTGAACGGGTGGCTCATGTCTTCTCCTCCTCGAGCAGGGCGCGCAACGCCTCGACGAGCGCCCGCGTGCGCGGGCTGTCGACTCCGCCGAGGGGCGCGGTCAGGTCGTGCTGGAGTGCGTGGACCGCGGCGACGGCCCGCTCGGTGCGGTCGCGGCCGTGGTCGGTGGGGTCGAGCAGCATCGCCCGGCTGTCGTCGGGGTCGGGTGTCCTGGTCAGCAGCCCGGCCTGCTCCAGCGACCGGACGAGCTTGGACACGTACAGCGGCTCCAGCCCGGTGAAGTCCGCCAGGCGTCGCTGACTCGGCCGAGTGCCGGAACGGCGCAGGGTGAGTAGCGGGGCCATGACCGAGTACTGGGCGTGGGTCAGCCCGAACGGGGTCACCGCCCGGTCGATCGCCGCCCGCCACCGGGTCGACACCCGCCAGACCAGCCCCGACACCGGGGTCTCCGCGTCACGCACACCAACTACAGTACATGGATACTATCGCCATGGACAGTATTCGGCGCACTACGAAACAAGCTGGTCAGGTTCACCGGATCCGGGAAACTGTTGCGCCGGGAGGGTGATGTCGAAACCAAGTTGTAACACCGACTGTGGTGGCGCCGACGTTGCAGGCACCAGCGCAGGGAGGTAGCCATGGCAATCGACCCCGCTCACCTGCCGATCTTCGGCGATCCCGAACCCACCGACGCGCCCGCCCCGGTGCGCGCCGCCAGCGTCCTGCTGCTGCTCAACGTCGGCGTGACCGCCGCCCACCTCGCCGTCGTCTCCGCCCGCTCCGACCACGACGTCTCGCTCTCGGTCGTGCCGATCTGCCTGGCCATGGGGTTCGCGCTGGCCCTGCGCGGCGGCCGCGACTGGGCCCGCGTGGCGTCACTGCTGGTCGCGGGACTCGCGCTGCTGCTGATGCTGGGCATCGCCGAGGGCGTGCTCGGGACCGCCGCCCTGGTGCTCTCGACCCTGCTGGTGATCTCCGCGGCGCACCTGATGTACCGCTCGGACGTGCGGGACTACTTCGTCATGGCCGACAGCGAGTTGGCAGACAACGAGGTGGCCGACAACGAGGTGGCCGACAACGAGAGCGACCTCGACTCCGAGACCGACGACGTACCCGGCGACGCGGCTAGTGCAGACGCCGTTCGGGGTAGCCGAACTCCACCGCGCTGACGTCGTCGAGCGCGGACCTGATCGCCGCGGGCAGCGTCAACTCCTCCGCGATGAGGGACCCCTTCAACTGCGTCGTGTCCCGCGCCCCCACCACGGGCGCCACCACGCCAGGACGGTCCCGAACCCACGCCAGCGCTACCGCCAACGGTGACGTCCCCAGCCCGTCAGCGGCGGTAACCACTGCCTGAACGATCCGCGCCGCCCGTTCCGTGCGATGCCGCTCGACATACCGCGCGAACACCGGCGACGCCCCACGCGAGTCCGCGGGCGTGTTGGTGCGGTACTTGCCGGTCAACACACCCCGCCCCAACGGCGCCCACGGCAGCACTCCCAGCCCGTGGTGCACGGACGCCGGGATGACCTCCCGCTCTACCCCGCGCTCCAGCAGCGAGTACTCCACCTGCGTGCTCACCAGCGGTAGCCCTGTCGACGCCTGATGGGCCGCGGCTGTCGCGGTCTGCCAACCCGAGTAGTTCGAGATCCCCGCGTACCGCACCTTGCCCGCGCGCACGGCCCCCTCCACCGCCGCCAGCGTCTCCTCCAGCGGCACGGCCTCGTCCCACGCGTGCAACTGCCACAGGTCGATGTGGTCGGTTCGCAGCCGCCGCAGCGACTCCTCCAGCGCCGTCAGCAACGCCCCGCGCGACGCGCCCCCGCCGAACGGCCCGTCGTGCCTGCGCGCGACGGCCTTGGTCGCCAACACCACCCGCTCCCGCGGCACGAGGTCACCCAGCAGCGTGCCCAGCAGGCGCTCCGCCTCGCCGTCGGCGTAGATGTCCGCGGTGTCGACCAGGGTGCCGCCCGCCTCGGTGAACGCCGCCAGCTGCGCGGCCGCCTCGTCGGCGCCGGTGTCCCCGCCCCAGGTCAGCGTGCCCAGGCCCAACCGGGAAACCCGCAGCCCGCTGCGCCCGAGGTGTCGTTGCTCCACGATCACCGAGCCTAGGCGGCCACCCGGGTACCGCCACCGGAGGCCCACTGGCCAACCGGTGCTACCGATGAGTAACCTGCCGTCATGCGACTCGGACTGAACATGGGCTACTGGGGTGCGGGCAACGACGCCGCGAACCTGGAGTTGGCGCGCGAGGCCGACCGGCTCGGCTACTCGGTGGCCTGGGTCGCCGAGGCGTACGGCTCCGACGCCCCGTCGGTGCTGGCCTGGGTGGCCGCGCAGACCGAGCGCATCGACGTCGGCAGCGCCATCCTGCAGATCCCCGCGCGCCGCCCGACCATGGCCGCGATGACCGCCGCCACCCTCGACACCCTCTCCGGCGGCCGGTTCCGGCTCGGCCTCGGCGTGTCCGGACCGCAGGTCTCCGAGGGCTGGTACGGGGTCAAGTTCGACAAGCCGCTGGCCCGCACCCGCGAGTACGTCGACATCGTGCGCTCGGCGCTGCGCCGCGAACGGGTCGACTACCAGGGCGCGCACTTCGTGCAGCCGCTGCCGGACGGGCCGGGCAAGGCGCTCAAGCTCACCGTCCACCCGGTGCGCGACCAGATCCCGATCTACCTCGCCTCCATCGGTCCGAAGAACCTCGAACTCACCGGCGAGATCGCGGACGGCTGGCTGGCCATCTTCTACTCCCCGGAACACGGCCGTGAGTCGCTAGAGCTCATCGCCAAGGGCCGCGCGAAGTCGGGTAAGACCCTGGAAGGCTTCGACGTAGTGCCTACGACCCCACTCGTGGTCGAAGACGACTGGCGCGTCGCAGCCGACACCGTCCGCCCCTACGCCGCCCTCTACGTCGGTGGCATGGGTAGCCGCGAGCAGAACTTCTACAACAACCTGGCCTGCCGCATGGGCTACGAGGCCGAGGCCGCCGAGTGCCAGGACCGCTACCTCGCCAGGGACTACGCGGGCGCGGCCGCCGCGGTGCCGCTCGGGTTCATCGACTCCACCTCGCTGCTCGGCCCCAAGGAGCGCATCGCCGAGAAGATGCAGGCGCTCGCGGAGTCGGGGGTCACCACGCTGACCGTTTCCCCCATCCTGCAAGATTCGGAGCGCAGCAAGGCGGCCCTCAGGGTGGCCGTGGACGCTCTGGATCTCGCGGGAGTCGGTAGTTGACCTGGTTGCAAGCAATCGTCCTCGGCATCGTGCAGGGGCTCACCGAGTTCCTGCCGATCTCGTCCTCGGCGCACATCCGGATCGTCTCGGAGCTGTGGTTCGGCGGTGACGCGGGCGCCTCGTTCACCGCCGTCATCCAGCTGGGCACCGAGACCGCGGTCATCATCTACTTCGCCAAGGACATCTGGCGGCTGCTGCGCGCCTGGTTCGTCGGCTTGTTCACCTCGGCCGCCCGCAGCGACCCGGACTACAAGCTGGCCTGGTACGTGATCATCGGCTCCGCGCCGATCGCGCTGCTGGGCGTGGTGTTCAAGGACCTCATCCGCTCCGGCCTGCGCAACCTGTGGATCACCGCCGTCGTGCTCATGGTGTTCGCGGTCATCCTGGCCATCGCCGACGAGCTCGGCAAGCAGCGCCGCGACCAGCTGACCATGCGCGACAGCATCGTCATGGGCTTCGCCCAGGCCATGGCGCTGGTGCCCGGCGTGTCCCGTTCGGGTGGGACGCTCACCGCGGGCATGTTCCTCGGCCTCAAGCGCGAGGCGGCCACCCGGTACTCGTTCCTGCTGGCCATCCCGGCGGTGTTCGGCGCGGGCATCTTCAGCATCCCGGACGTGATGGACCGCGGTGGACCCGGCGTGCAGGCCAGCATCCCGCAGACCGTCGTGGCCACCGCGGTGTCCTTCGTCGTGGGCTACGCCTGCGTCGCGTGGCTGCTGCGCTACGTGTCCAAGAACAACTTCATGGTGTTCGTCTGGTACCGCATCGCCCTCGGCGCGGTCCTGTGCGGACTGCTCGCCACCGGGGTCGTCGCACCGACGTGATCACCCACTGCCTAGGCTGATCGCCCATGGCAACACTCGTCCTCCTCCGCCATGCCCGCTCCACCGCCAACGGCTCCGGTGTGCTCGCGGGTCGCAGCGAAGGCGTCACCCTCGACCCGACCGGGCAGCGGCAGGCCGCCGACCTGGTCGACCGGCTCGCCGAGGTGACCCTGCACGGGATCGTCCGGTCCCCGCTGCCGCGCTGCGAGCAGACCGTCACCGCGCTCGCCGCCGCCCGCGGCATCACCCCCGTCGTCGACGACGCCTTCGCCGAGGTCGACTACGGGGCCTGGACCGGCAAGGCCATCAAGGACCTGCTCGCGGAACCGCTGTGGAAGGTCGTGCAGCAGCACCCGTCCGCCGCGGTGTTCCCCGACGGGGAAGGTCTCGCCGACGTCCAGGCCCGTGCCGTCCGCGCGGTCAGGGCGCACGACGCGCGGATCACGGCCGAGCACGGTGAGCGCGCTGTCTGGCTGCTGTGCAGCCACGGCGACGTCATCAAGGCGATCCTGTCCGACGCTCTTGGCCAGCACCTCGACACGTTCCAGCGCATCGTCGTGGACCCGGCGTCGGTCAGCGTCATCCGCTACACCGAGACCCGCCCGTTCGTGCTGCGCATGAACGACGCGGGCAAGGAGTTCGCGAGCGTGGTGCCGCCCGAGCCCAAGCCGGACGAGGCCCCCAGCGGAGACGCCACCGTGGGTGGCACTACCGGGCGCTAGAACCCGAACACGTCGTTGCTGCTGACAATGGCGACGCACTGGTTCGAGAACTGCTCCCGGTAGGTGACGTACTCGCCGTACCAATCGCCCTTGACCGTGACGACCACCGGGTCGTAGTTGTACGTGCAGGGGCGGTTGGTGTCGGGCAACGCCGCGAAGTCGGCGTTGACACCCTTGAGCGCGTCGCACGCCGCCTGCGGGTCCGCGTGGGTGCTGCCGTTGGTGGGGTCGCAGTTGAGGATCGCGGCCTTCGTGTTGCCGTTGCTGAGCCACTGCGTCGTCAACACCAACGACGCCCCTGGCCCCACCGCCACCCTCGGTGCCTCGTCCCGCACCGCCGTCGTCGCGGTGGCGGCCGCGGCGCTACCCACGACCATCCCGGCCAAGAGCACGCTGGTGAGCACGGTGCTGCGCATGGACAACCACATCCCGGGGTCTCGGACTTTCACCTTCCGCGTTCCTGCGTACCCGCCCCGTTGTGCCGCCGGTCGCACCGACCCGGCCAACCACACGATCGTGCGGATATCCCACCCGGCCGAGGATCTGCCCACCGTCGCACCGATGACCAATGAACAAATTATCAACTATTGACTATCAAGATAACCGATGGCTGGCAGGCAGGGGTGGCTCCGGGAACAGCGGAACGCCACGGGCCAACAGCAGCGGCGGACGCTGGGGGGCTTGGTGTCGCGCTGGGGAGGTCAAGGGCATTGGTGGTGCGCTGGGGAGACGGCTACGGATTCGGAGGGCCTGGCTGCGTTTGGGGACGGCTTGAGGGGCAGCAGGCTTGGTTGCGTGGGAGGGCAGTCAGTCCCTGCGGACCGAGACGATGTGGGTGAGGGCGGCGGCGAGGGCCAGGACTGCCAGGCCGATGGGGAGCATCGCGGCGGCCGTGGGGAGGACGTCGGCGGCGTGGCTGGTGTTGGCCATGCGCTTGAAGAGGGTGTTGGGCGGTGACCCCGTGGTCAGCAGCGCGGCGGTCACCAGGACCAGTGCGGCGAGGAGGGCGTGGCCCTGGCGGCGGATCACCAGGCGGGAGCACAGCAGGCCGAACGCGAGCCCGAGCGCCGCGCACAGCAGGTGCGCCATCGCTCCGGCAGGGAGGTCGGCCGCTGTCACCGGACGTGGGTGCATGGCCAGGGGGAGGCCAAGACCGACGATGGTCAGCCCCACCGCGATCAACGCGCTGACCACGACCGCGGCCGCTAGGACCTTGACCGGACCGCGGGCGGCCACGACCGTGATAGCGCGGTGGGTCGGGTCCTCGACGCTGATGACAGCCATCGTCACCCAGGTCGCGCAGACCAACAGGATGCCCGAGTTGAGTGCGTAAACGCCGGGCAGCGGCCCTGAGTCGCTGCCCGCGGAGATACCGACACCGGCGAAGAACAGCAGGACCGGCGCCAGGTAGCGCTGACCGTGGATGGTCGTGGCCAGCGTGTAGCGGACGAGCGCGATCATGGGGCCGCCTTCTCCGGGGTCACGCTGTCGACCGACCAGCCGTGGCGCAACGCGATGGTGAGCAGGGCGTCGGAGTGGTCGCGGTCGACGCGCACGAACAACTGGCCCTGGTGGGTGACGGCGGTGAGGACCCCGCCCACCTCGTCCCAGCCGGGGTCCTCGGTGTCCTCGGCGGACCGGGTCAGCGCCACCTCGACCACGGCGCGCCCCGGCGGGGTGGCCTCGGCGATCCTGCCGTCGTGGATGCGGTGGATCCGGGTGGCGTTCGCCCTGGTCACTGACTCGCGGTGATCGGTGAACACGACCGCGCCGCCCGCGGCCGCCACCTCCGCGATGATCGTGGCCAGCACCCCGTGCGCGTCGGAGTCCAGCCCGGACCACGGCTCGTCGAGCACCAGCAACCCGGGCGGCACCAGCAGCGCCTGCGCCAGCGCCACCTTCTGCGCGTTGCCCTTCGACAGCGTCCGCACCTGGGCGTCGAACCCGCCCTGCAGGTCGAGCCGCTCCAGCAACTCCTCCGCCCGGTCCGCGGCCTCGACCGTGGTCATGCCCCGGATGCGCCCGAGGTGCCCCAGGTAGGCGACCGCGGAGAGGCGTTCGTTGGGCGGGAACCGCTCCGGGACATACCCGACGACGTCCGGGCGCCCGGTGATCGCGCCGACCGTCGGCCGGGACACCCCGACCATCAACCGCAGCAGCGTCGACTTCCCCGACCCGTTGCCGCCGACGACCGCGACCACCGCGCCTGGCTCGACAGTCAGGTCTACCTCGCGCAGCACCCAGTTGCCGCCGCCGTAGCGCTTGCTCACTGCCTCCACGCTCAGCATGAGGCCACCTCAGCTCGTGCCGGGGTCCTCGTGGTCGGCCAGCAGTTGGACCTGGGCGAGCCGGGTAGGACCGTCGAACACGAGACGGTAATGCCGGTGGTGTTCGGGTGTTGTTACCTGGAACGGGCGAGTCTGCCGCCGCCACCGGAAAACCTGGTCCACCCGCCGGTCCAGCTCGCGCCAGTCACGTCCGTCGGAGGACCCCAGCAGGGTCCAGGCGGTCGGATCGGGACCGGTCGACGCCGAGGTCAGCGTGTAGAGCACGACCCGGCCGGCGACGTCCACGGTCACCGGACCGTCCACGGTGGTCTCGGTGCGGGCGGTGTCGTCGAACAGTTGGCCGGGCAGGCTCGCGGTGAGGTCCCGCAGCGGTAGCCCCGTTCCCAACGGCTCCGGTAGCCGGTCGGCACCCCACAGCGACGGCGTCGGCCCCATCGTGAACTCCAGCCGCGCGCCCGCCGCGATGACGTCGTGGTCGATCCACGCGTGCTCGTGGGGCTCGCCGTTGACCAGGAGCCTCTGGACGTAGACGTTGTCGTGGCTGTTGTCGTGGGCGACGATCTCGAGGTCCCCGCCGTCGAGGTGCACTACGGCACGGCGGAACAGGGGAGAGCCGATGGCGTACACGGGCGATCCGACGCGCAGGGGATAGAGGCCCAGCGCGCTGAAGAGGTACCAGGCCGACATCTCGCCGTTGTCCTCATCGCCGCAGTAGCCCTGGCCGATCTCGCTGCCCTGGTAGAGCCGCGCGAGCACGTCCCGCACGATCTCCTGGGTGCGCCAGGGCCTGCCTAGCTGCGTGTAGAGGTAGGCGATGTGGTGCGCGGGCTGGTTGCTGTGTCCGTACTGCCCCAGTCGGACGTCTCGCGCCTCGATCATCTCGTGGATCGCACGCCCGTAAGAGCCGGGGTATGCGGCGGTCTCAGGGGTCGCGAAGTACTCGTCGAGCTTGTCGGCCAAGGCAGCGGGGCCGCCATGGAGCGCGGCAAGACCCAGCGGATCGTGAGGTACGCCGAACGCGGCGGTCCAGGCGTTGGTCTCGGTGTAGTCGTAACCCCACACCCGGGGGTCGAATTGCTGAGGGGACCACCGCCATGTCTTGTCCCTGCCCTGGAAGAACCCGACGGCGGGGTCGAAGTGGTGGACGTAGTGACGGGCGCGGTCCAGGAAGTAGGCGTGGTTGTCAGCGTCACCGAGTGCGGCCGCCATGTTGGCGATACCGGCGTCGTTGACACAACCTTCCAGCGCCCACGACATGCCCTCGTTGACCGTCATCGGCGTGTAGTGCAGGAAGATCGACCGATCGAGCCCCTTGCGGCCGACACTCTCGTCCGGCGGCACCACCGTCGCGTGGCGCAGAGCCGCGTCGTAGGCGTCCCGCACATCGAACCCGGGCACTCCCTTGCCGTGGGCGTCCGCGAACGCGACATCGGAACTCGTGCCGGTCATGAGGTTCGCGTAACCGGGGGAGGACCACCGTGACACCCAGCCACCGTCGCGGTACTGCTGCACG
The DNA here is from genome assembly GCF_003663795.1 of Actinokineospora cianjurensis. Taxonomy (NCBI): domain Bacteria; kingdom Bacillati; phylum Actinomycetota; class Actinomycetes; order Pseudonocardiales; family Pseudonocardiaceae; genus Actinokineospora; species Actinokineospora cianjurensis. The sequence goes on along the minus strand of NZ_RCDD01000002.1, from coordinate 180,367 downwards.
AAACCGTCGATGAGCTCCCCGCAGCGGGCAGGGTCGAGCAGCGCGTAGGCGGGCCAACAGGTGCGGTAGGTGTCCCAGAACCCGTTGTTGACATAGATCTGCCCGTCCTCGACCGCAGGCGGGCTTACCGGGCTCGCATAGCGCGGACCGGCCTCGGTGATCTCGAAGCCGGAGTTCGGGTAGAGGAACAGCCGGTACAGGCACGAGTACAGCGACGTGAGTTGGTCCTCGGTGGCGCCCTCGACCTCGACACGGTTGGTGATCGCCGCCCACTGGGCCTTCGCGTCGTCCCGCACGGCGTCGAAGTCGCGCTCGTCGAGGTTGCGGGCGGCCTGCTCCGGGCTGATCAACGAGGTCGCGACCCGGAGCGTCACCTGCCGCGTGCCCTCCGGGAACCGCACGAGCATCGTGCTGCTGCGGGTAAGACCACGCCACCGGTGATCCGCGCGCGTGATCGGTACGTCCACCTTCGCGTGGATATACATCCGACCCGCGCCCACAGACAGTCCACTGCGGACGTCCGTGTAGCCGGTGATCGTGTCCCCGTTGACGCTGACCTTGCCGCCTAAACCGACGTTGTCCAGCACCAGATGCGCCGGACCCGGGGGATAGGTGAACTGGAGCACGGCAGCGTGATCCGCTGGCGCTACCTCGGCCCGCACGCCGTTATCGAACTCGACGAGGTAGTGATACGGGTGGGCGTGCTCGTTGGCGTGGTCGAACGTGAGCGCGCGCGCCTGCCTGCCGACCTGCGTCCCGGTTGTAGGCATGAAGTGGAACGTGTGCCGATCGCCCATCCACGGGCTGGGCATGTGACTCAGGCCGATCGCCTGCAACGCGGGCCGGTTCGAGTCGGTGTTGCCCCGGTGGTACTCGTAGGACCAGTTCGTGACCGCCGCGTTCGTGACCGGGATCCAGAAGTTGAACCCGTGCGGCACCGCGGTCGCCGGGATGGTGTTGCCGCGCGAGAACGCGCCGCTGGAGTGCGTGCCCCTGGTCGTGACGATCCGCTCGACCGCGCTCGCGGGCGGCGCCGGGACCGGGCCGATGGCCAGGTCGTCGACCCACCCCGCGAACGACGCCGGGGCGTGCGGGATGTCGACCGCGAGCAGCACGCGCGCGATCGTCTTGCCCGCGGCCGGGTCGAGTCGCACCGCGCGCCGATTCCACTGGCTGGGGAACAGCGCCTTCGACTCGCCCTGCGCGCGGGCGGTCACCGCGTACCCGAGCTGGTCGACCACGCCGAGGTCGGAGAGCCGCGAGCCGTCGGTGAACGCGAGGTCCAGGGCGACGTGCGTGCCCAGGTAGCGGTCGTCGAACTCGGGGAACACGACGTAGGACAGGACATCGCCGCTGATCACCTGCTGGTCGGACCAGAACAGCCGGTTCACCGCCGCGCCCGGTTCGCCCGCCTCGCCCTCGTACCGCAGCGCGCGCAGGCCGGTGAACCCGACACCCGCCTTGGCCGCGGGCGCCGCACGGGGGCCGGGACCGAGGTGCGTGCGCAGGGCGACGACGGGGGAGCGGGCACCGAGTTCCGGGGTGTCGGTCCAGGTCGGGACCGGATCGGCCGCCTCGAAGCAGGTGCGGAACCCGTGCATGCGGCTCACGCTACGCCCGGGCACCCGCAGGCAAGTGATCTTCTGCCCGGATGGCCGATCGTGACGGTGGTCATTTCCCCCGATCCGCCGACTGCCGCGCCAGTAGGGTGCCCGGTCAGGGCGAGGAGGAGGGGCTGGTGCCACCGGGAGTCGGGGAGCTGTTCATCGCGGAGGTCGACCACGACGCCTGGCGCCGCCCGCTGGTGCCGTGGCTGGTCGGTGGCGCCGTCGTCACCGCGACCGGCCTGGCGCTGCTGTTCGTGGGCTGGTTCGGGCTGGTGGTCGCGCTCGCGGGCCTGGCGGCGCTCGCGGCGAAGGTGGGCGGGTACGTGGCCCGCCGCAAACGCCGCTCCAGCCCGCTGATGATCGACCTGGCCGGGGTCACGCTGCCGACCGCCCAAGGTCCCGCCCTGCTGCCCTGGGACACCCTGCGCGCCGTCGTCGTCGACGGCCCCACCCTCCGCTTCCGCGTCCGCCCCAGCGTCACCCCCACCACCCCGGGCGTCACCGGCCTGCACCGCCGCGACGCCTGGCCCGTCGCCTCCGGCCCCGGCCTCCCCCTCGACACCCGCCTGTTCACCCGCGACCGCGACGACATCATCACCGCCCTCCGCGCCTACTCCCACGACTCGATCCGCATCACCGGCTGAGGGCTCGATCGCCCTGGCCAGGTGCTCGCGCCGCAGCACGGCGGCGGCCGGTTGCTTCAGGTGATCTATGCGCCGATCGAGGGTCACCCGTGGTGGGAATCCGACCCCGGTCGTGATCACGCAGCGTGGATGTGACCGTCACTCGGTTGGCGTGCACGTGAATCTGCACGGGCGGGATACAGTCGGCACTCGGGTGTCACTCGATCGTGCACTGGCGAGGGTGGTTCGGCCGTGATCTCTGAGGTGCGTGGGCGGGTTCGGTCGCCGTTGTTGGACCTGGTGCGGTTGACCCGGGTCGTGCGGTGGGGGAGCGGGGCCGAGCCGGTCGAGGTGATCGCGACGGAGGCGGACACGCCGTTCCTCAGCGGGGTGGGGGGTGAGGGCGGGTTGGCGATCAACCCGATGTCGCCGGTCGTGACGCGGGCGGTGGGGCAGGCGCGGCCGCCGGAGGAGTTAGCCGAGGTGTTGCGGGCCGTGACGGCCAGGATCGCGTTGGTGAGCCTGGCGGTCGGCGAGGGTGACGAGCACCCGTTGCGCGCGGCACTCGACGACACCGCCACCCGTGACATCCTCGTGGTCACCGCCGGGGACACCGCCGTCGCGGATCACCCCTGGACCATCCCCGTCCTGTCCTGCACCTCGTCCGGCCGCCCGAGTTGGTTCGTGGACCCGGACCCGGACGCACGCGGCCTCTTCGCGCCAGGCGAAGAGGTGCCAGGACCACAAGGACCCACTACGGGCAACGGAGTCGCCGCGGCCGTCGTCGCCGCCACTGCCGCGTTGCTCTGGTCGATGTTCCCCACCGCGACCGCGCCGCAGGTCCGGTCAGCGCTTCTCATCGGCACCAGCCACCGACCGAGCGGCCCGCCGCTGCTCGACGCCGAACGTGCCCACGAGCAACTCGCGCACTACGCCACCTAAGCGCACACCCAGGACCACACGCCTCTGCCAGCCGCGCACCAGGGCAAGGTCACCCGGAGAGCAGTTGGTCCAGGACCTCCACGCCGAACCGCAGCCCCGCTACCGGCACGCGTTCGTCCACCCCGTGCGCCATCGCCCGGTAGTCGAACCCCTCCGGCAGCAGCAACGGCGCGAACCCGAAGCACTCGATGCCCAACTTGTTGAACGCCTTCGCGTCGGTGCCGCCGCCCATGCAGTACGGCACGACCACACCGTCGGGGTCCTGCGAGTGGATCGCCGCCGCCAGTGTGTCGAACCACGGCGAGTCCACCCGCGACTGCACCGGCGGCTGGTTGGCGATGAACTCCCGCCGCACGCCCGGCCCGAGCAGGTTGTCGATGTCCGACAGCATCCACTCCTCGGTGCCCGGCAGCACCCGCGTGTCCACCTGGGCCTGGGCCACACCCGGCACCACGTTCACCTTGTAGCCCGCTGACAACACCGTCGGGCGCGTGCTGTTGCGGACGGTGTTCTCGACCAGCTTCACCGCCGGGCCGAACCGGGAGATCGTGCCGTCCACATCGTCCCAGTCGACCGGAACGTCCACAGCGGCCGCGGTCTGCTCGATGAACGCGCGCACAGCCGGAGTCAGCACCACCGGCCACTGATGGGCCGCCAAGCGGTGCAGCGAGTCCACAAGCTTCACGACCGCGTTGTCGTCGTTGCGCCTAGAGCCGTGCCCAGACCTACCGGTGGCCGTCAACAGCAGGTGGGCGGTGCCGCGCTCGGCCGTCCCCACCGGGTAGAGCCGCACCAGCTCCCCGTCCGCACGGCGCACCGGCACGGTGTACCCGCCGGACTCGCCGATCCCGACAACGCAACCCTCGAACAGCTCCGGGTGATCCTTGACCAGCCAGTGAGCGCCATAGTCGCTGGTGTCCTCCTCGTCGGCCACGAACGCCACGACGATGTCGCGCTGAGGGACTCGCCCCTCCTCCGACCACCTACCGAGCACAGTCAGCACCGACGCGCACATGTCCTTCATGTCCACCGCGCCCCGACCCCAGACGAAACCGTCGCGAATCTCACCCGCGAACGGGTCCACCGACCACTCGGCGGGATCGGCGGGCACCACGTCGAGGTGCATCTGCACTAGCAGCGCGGGCAGGTCCGACCGCGCCCCGGCCACCCGCGCCACCACGTTCGACCGCCGCGCCGCGCGCTCGAGCAGCACCGGTTTCTGGCCCGCGTCCGTCAGCAGGTCCGCGACCAGTTCCGCCAGGTCGCGCTCACCCCGACCCTGCCCATGGCCGCGGTTGGTGGTGTCGAAGCGGATCAACCGCGCGCACAGGTCCTCGACCGGCTCGGTCATGGGGCGGGTTCTCCTCGTTGGTCGGGGTGCGCCAGGGCCGTTCGGCTCCACCCTGGTCGCTGTCGACGGGGGCGCGCAACGCGAACAGCGCACCCGGTGGGCCGATCGGCGGCAACCAGGTGTGACCATCCGCACGCGGCTGGTACGACCGTCAACGGCCATCGCGCGGATGCGGCCACGCGCGCCTGTGTAATCTCATCTCCCGATGGCCACCAGCACAGAACCGTCCCCACACGTGGATCACCCCTTGGGCGCTGACGACGCGAGCACCGCGAACACCCGGTCCGACCAGGCCGAGACCGTCTCCGACGGTCGCGACGACCAGGTCGACCGGCGGCCGAACCCGCTGCCAGTGCGCACGATCGCGCTCGGCACCGCGGGCAGCCTGATGATCCTGCTCAGCGCGTTCGGCGCCGCCGGGGTCCTCATCAGCGACCCCGTGCTCGGGCACGGTCCCCTGTCCTGGATCCGCTACGGCCACGGCAAGATGCTGGCCACCGCGACCCTCTACATCGGGTTCGCGCTGGTGGTCTGGGCGTGGGTGCGCCTCGGCAGGCACGTGCTGGCCGGTCGGGTCGGATCGCGGCCGGTGCTCGTCGGCGCCGCCTGCTGGATCGCCCCGTTGCTGCTGGCGCCGCCGATCTTCACCCGCGACGTCTTCTCCTACATCGCGCAGGGAGCCCTGCCGCTCTACGGCCAGGACCCGTACGCGGTCGGCCCCATCGTGCTCGGCCTGCAGGAAGTCGTGCAGAACGTCCACCCGTTCTGGCAGACCACCCCGGCCCCGTACGGCCCCATGTTCATCCTGCTGGCCAAGGGCGTCGCCTGGATCACCGGCACCAACATGATCCTCGGCGTCATCCTGATGCGCCTGGTCCTGCTCGGCGGCCTGGCGATGCTGCTGTGGTCGCTGCCCGGCCTGGTCCGCCACCTCGGCGGCCACCTGCCGACCGCGCTGTGGCTGGCCGTCGCGGGCCCGATGACCGTCGTGCACCTGGTCGGCGGCCCGCACAACGACCTGCTGATGGTCGGCTTCCTCGCCGCGGGCACCCTCTGCGTGCTCGACCGCAAGCACGTGCTCGGCATCGCCCTGGTCACCCTCGGCGCCGCCGTGAAGGCCACCGCCGCGCTCGCGCTGCCGTTCCTGGTGTGGGTGTGGGCCGGGCACCTGAAGTCGACGTTCTGGAAGAACTTCACCCGCGCCGTGGCCGCCGCCGTCGCCACCACCGCCGTCGTGTTCACCGCGGTCACGCTGATCGCCGGGGTCAACCTCGGCTGGTTCAACGCGCTGCAGGCCCCCACGATGATCGTCAACTGGCTGTCGATCCCGACCGCCGTCGGCGAGGTCGCGCACTCGATCGTCGACATCTTCTTCGACGCGAACAAGAGCTGGTTCGTCAACACGACCCGGGTCATCGGCGGCCTGCTGTTCTTCGCCATCGCGATCCGCCAGTGGTGGCTCTCGCGCGAGGGCGGCGCCGACGCGGTGCGCCGCATGTCCTACGTGCTCTTCGCCGTCGCCGTGCTCTCGCCCGCGACCCTGCCGTGGTACCTGACCTGGGGCTTCGTCATCGCCGCCGCCCTGCCCTGGCAGCGCAGGCAACTCGCCATCCTGGTCGGCGCCGCGGTGTTCCTGGTCCTCACGTACTCCCCGGCGGGCGAGGACCTCCTCTACAACTGGCCCTTCATCCTCTGCGCCGTCGCCGTCTCGATCCTGTCCGGCGTCTCCCTGGTCCGCAACGACCCCCTGCACCTGTTCACCAAGCACGACGAACTCATCACGGTGGACACCCCGGCGAAGGTCTGAAACCTTCGCTCTGGGCGGACCCGCTCAGAGCGAACATAGAGTCCAACCGCGGCTGCGTGGTCCTAGCGTCGGCGGTATGCGGATCTCTGAGCGTCTGACCATGCTGACCTTCCCCGTTGGACAGGGCTACCTGTGGCGGGATGGCTCGTCACTGACTCTTATCGACACCGGGATCGCGGGTTCCGGGGAGCAGATCGCCCAAGCCGTCGCCGGGCTCGGGCTGGATCCGGCTGACATCGAGCGGGTCGTCATCACCCACGCGCACAACGACCACATGGGCAGTGCCGCCGAGGTCCGGGGATGGCACGGTGCCCAGGTGCTCGCCCACCGCGCCGAGGCCGATGTCGTGCGGGGGATCGCGCCGCCGGGGATTCCGGTCATGGCGGACTGGGAGGTGGAGATCTTCGTCGCGACCCTGCCGCACGTGCCGCCCGCGCCGCCGTGTCCGGTTGATGTGGAGTTGGTGGGTGGAGAGGTGCTCGACTTCGGGGGTGGCGCGCACGTCGTGCCGGTGCCGGGGCATACCGACGGCAGTGTCGCGGTGTTCCTGCCCGCGCACGGTGTCCTGTTCACCGGGGACACCATCGCCTTCCACGAGGGCCGGACGATCCTCGGCGTGCTCAACACCGATCCGGAGCGGGCGGTCGCGTCCATGCGGGTGCAGGCCGACCTCGGCGCCGAGACGGTGTGTTTCGGACACGGGGAACCCCTGGTGACCGGCGGGGCGTCCGCTCTGCGGGCGGCGGTGTCCCGTTTGGAGTGAGTGTGGCGGAGAACGCTCCCAAAACGGCTCGCGCTGACCCCCACCCGGCGGTGAGGATGATCGCGTGACTGGTGTGGCTACTCCCTCCGCCCCTGTCCGCACCCCGTCCCTCGCCCCGCTGGCCACCACCGCCGCCGCCGTGGGGGTCGCGGGCGCCCTCGGTGTCCCGTTCTTGCCGCTGTTCCTCACCGAGGAGGTCACCGCCGACCCGGTCGCCCTCGGCGGGTTCCTCCTCGCTGGCCCCATCGCCAGCGTCCTGACCAGCAGCCTGCTCGGGCGACTGTCCGACAGCAGGGCCATCCGCCGCCTGCTGATGATCGGCGCGGGCCTCGCGGGAGCCGTCGGCTACGGCCTCTACACCGTCACCCGCGACTACTGGCTGCTCCTCGCCGTGTCCATCACCCTGGTCGCCGCCAGCACCTCGCTGATGTCCCAGGTCTTCGCCTACGCGGGCCTGGTCCTGGAGCGGTCCGGCTCCACCAGGGCCCCGCTCGTCATCAGCACCCTGCGGATGCTGGTCTCGGTATCCTGGGTCGCGGGCCCGCCACTGGCCGCGCTGCTGGTCTCGGTCACCGGGTTCACCGGCCTGTTCGCCGCGGTGGCCACCTGCTACGCCCTCGTCGCCGTCGTCACCTGGTTCCTGCCCGAACCCGCCGCCGACCACCGCGAGCACGGCACCGACCGCCCCGCACCCGCACCCCGGCGCAAACTGCTCCTCGCCGTCCCCGCCTTCGCCCTCATCCAGGCCGCGGGCGCGCTCGGCATCATGGCGCTACCGCTGTTCGTCGCCGCCGAGCTGGGCGGCACCGCGGCCGACGCGGGCCTGGTGATGGGCCTGTGCGCGGCACTGGAGATCCCGCTGATGATCGGGTTCGGCGCGCTCGCGGTCCGCACCAGCCAACACCGGCTCGTCCTGGTCGGCATGGTCGTCGCCGTCGCCTACCACGCCGTCATGGCCGCGACCGGCGCCATCTGGCAGGTCGCCGTCGCGCAGCTGCTCAACGCCGTGGTGATCGCCGCGGTCATGGGCGTCGGGATCTCCTACTTCCAGTCCCTCGACCCCGGCAGGCCCGGCGCCGTCACCGCCCTGTTCGGCAACACCACCGTCGCCGGGACCATGGTCGCCGGACCGCTGCTCGGCCTGGCCCAGCAGATCGGCTACCGCGACGCCTACCTCATGTGCATGATCATGGCCGCGCTCGGCGCCGTGCTGCTCGCCCTGGCCCGCCCGTCAGGCCAGCGCGGCCTCGTCCACGGTCAGGGTGCCGTCGTCGGCGTCCAGGACGGCCTCGACCCCGAGCGGGACGGTGAGCTGGCCGGGGCAGTGCCCGAACCCCAGCTCCCACACCATCGGCAACCCGAGGCCACCGAGTAGGTCCTCGGTCACCGTGTAGACCTCCTCCAGCTGCCCGCACCCGGCCCACGAGCCCAGCGCGATGCCCGACACCCCGGTGAACCACCCGGCCCGCAGCAGCTGCGTGAGCATCCGGTCGATCCGGTACGGCGCCTCGTTGACGTCCTCCAGCAGCAGGATCGCCCCGTCCGGCGGCGGGAAGTAGTCCGCGGCACCCAACCCGGCGGTGATCAGCGACAGGTTCCCGCCCACCGTGATCCCCCGCGCCACACCGTGACCCGCGGTGGCCGTGGTCGGACCGATCAGCCGCCGCGCGCTCTCCGGGTAGAACAGGGTGTCCTGCAGGTGCCGCTGCGCGTCGACGTCGAACAACGCGCCCGCGATCATCGGCCCGAACAACGTCACCAGGTCCAGCCGGGCGCCGATGGCGTCGTGCAGGCAGGTCGCGTCGCTCGACCCCACGAACACCTTCGGACCGGCCGCCGCCAACTCCGACCAGTCCAGCAGGTCCAACACGCGTTGGCCGCCGTAGCCGCCGCGCGCGCAGATGACCGCCTCCACCGCCGGGTCGCACCAGGCGCGCTGGAAGTCCCTGGCCCGGTCGGCGTCGCTCCCGGCAAGGTAGGGCAGCTTCGGGTGGTGGCCCAGCACGTGGTCACCGACGCGCACGGTCAGGTCCCAGGACTCCAGCACCGCGATGCCCTCGGCGAGCAGCCGCGGGTCGACCGGCCCAGCCGGGGCCACCACGGCGACGGTGGAACCACGGCGCAGCCGCGGTGGGTGGACACGTCTCATCGGTGCAGCCCCACCTCTGGCGCGTCGGTCTCGATCCCGAAGACCTGCCCGTAGAACGACAACTCGGCCTCGGCCGCCGCCGCGATCGTCGCCGCGGCCCGGAACCCGTGCTGTTCACCGGGGAAGGTCAGATAGGCGTGGGGGACACCGGTGCCATCGAGCGCGGCCACGAACCGGTCGGCCTGCGCGGGCGGGCACACCCTGTCCTCCAGCCCTTGCAGCAACAGCACCGGACCGGCCAAGTGGTCGATGTGCGAGATGGGGGAGCGCTCCAGGTAGCGGTCACGGTGCTCGGGCAGCGACCCGACCAGGCCCTCCACGTACCGGGACTCGAAGTCGTGGCTCTCCACGCCCCCGTCCGCCCACGGCGTCAGGTCCAGGATCGGATACCGCAGCGTCGCGCACCGGAACGTGTCGACGCTCGTGATCGCCGCCGCCGCGGTCCACCCACCGGCGCTGCCACCGCGGATCGCGATCCGACCAGGGTCGGCCAACCCCTCCTTGACCAACGCGGTGGCGACCGTCGCGCAGTCACGCACGTCCGCCACACCCCACTGCTCCTTGAGCAGCTCCCGGAAGGCCCGACCGTGACCGGTAGAGCCCGCGTAGTCGACCGTGACGACCGCGAAACCGCGGCTGGTGAAGTAAGCGATGTCCACGTCCAACGCGGGCACGTAGTGCGAGGTAGGCCCACCGTGCGCGCACACCAGCAACGGCGGCAGCTCCCCGGCAGGCCCCTCGAAGTCCGGGTTCGTCGGCGGGTAGAAGTGCGCCGGGATCCGGTGCCCCTCCGGCGCGTCGAACATCCCCGACCGCGGCTCCGGCAGGTACTCCACCGACGGCAGCTCCCCGGGCGTCCCCAGCACCTCCAGCTCCCCGGTCGACAGGTCCAACCGCACCGCCGTCCAGTCCGACCGAGGACCCGCGGCCGTGGCCACCACGACGCCGTCGGTGTCCGCGTCCAGGTTCGACCACACCGGCAGGTCGGACTCGACCTCGGTCACCGTCCCGGACCGCTCGTCGAGCACCGTCAGCCGGTTGGTCCGCAGCACCGCGAACCGCCCGCGCCCCAGCTGCGCGAACCACTGGTGGCCCGGCTGCCACAGGGCCCCGCCCAGCTCGTGCTCGCCCGGCGCCAGGTTGACCACCGAGCCGTCCAACCCGATCCGGTGCAGGTTCCACCAACCATCCGGGTCGGTCATCACCAGCAGCGAGTCCGCTGCCTCCCACCGCACCTGGCACACCGACTCGCGCGGACCACCCGCGACGACCCGGTGCGGACCCAGCGTCCCGTCCTCGGTGATCGCCGCGACGCACAGCTCGCTGCTGTCCCACGGCATGTTCGGGTGCTCCCACCCGATCCACGCCGCGTGACGCCCATCGGGACTCGGTTGCGGAGACGTCATGAAGTGGTGAGTACGGCCCAACACCCGGGCAGGACCACCGCCGAGAGGTAGCGCCACCAACTCCCGATAGTCCGAGCTGTCCTCGCGCACACACCACACCTCGGCGTCGCCAGGCCCGGCGACCAGGTCCACGTACCGCCAGCCCTGCGGCGTCGACGGCTCAGCGGAGATCGGCGTGGGGTCGGTGCCGTCCCGGTCGGTCAGGTAGACGCGCTGGTCATCCCAGTTCGTGAACACCACCCGCTCGCCCAGCACGAGGTAGGGCAACCCGCCGTACTCGTGGACCCGGCTGCGCACGTTCCACGGCGCCTCCAGCACGCGCCGCACCCGCGCGCCGTCGTGCCGGAACAGCGCCGACCGGCCGCCCTCCAGGGGCTGGCCCTCGGTCCAGAACACCTCGGCGCCGAACCGGCGGACCCACGACGGGGCCGTGCCCGCCCTGGCCACGTCGGCCGCGCCGAGCGGGGACACCCACGTACCGTATGGAGCGATCTTCACCACAGGCAGGACCCTACAGACCCCGCTGTGGTGGCCCGATACGGTGGACCGGTGCGGGGACAGCGGTGGGTACGGCCTGCTCGCCGCCGGGATGTCCCATAAAGTCGGAGGTGCCATGGCCCGTGTCATCCACGTCTTCCGCCAACCCGACCGGTTCGTCGCCGGGACCGTCGGGCAACCCGGTGACCGCACGTTCTACCTGCAGGCCGTCGAGAGCGCCCGCACCGTCAGCGTGACCATCGAGAAGCAGCAGGTCGCCGTGCTCGCCGAGCGCATCGGCTCGCTGCTCGAGGAGGTCCACCGCCGCTTCGGCGCCGAGGTCCCCGACGGGGTGCCCGACACCGACGTCGACGCCGAACCGCTGGTCGTCCCGGTCGAGGAGGAGTTCCGCGTCGGCACCATGGGCCTGGGCTGGGACGCCGAGACCCGCGCCGTCGTCATCGAGCTGCTCGCCGCCACCGAGGGCGAGGTCGACGAGTCGGTCGTGCTCGACGACACCGAGGAGGGCCCCGACGCGGTCCGGGTGTTCCTCAGCCCGACCGAGGCCAGGGCCTTCGCCGAGCGCGCCGACCGGGTGGTCAACGCCGGGCGCAAGCCGTGCCCGCTGTGCGCCGAGCCGCTCGACGCCGGTAACCACGTGTGCCCGCGGCAGAACGGGTACCGCCGCAGCGACGAGGACTGAGGCGCCCGTGCTGCCCACCGACGCCGGCGTCGGCGAGTTCCTGCTGCGCGGCTCCCTGGAGATCGAGGGCAGGCTGGTCGACGCCTCCAACGCCACCCTGCTCTGCGCCATCGAGGCCGACGGGGTCGCCGCCCAGTGCGTCTACAAGCCGGTGCGCGGTGAACGCCCGCTGTGGGACTTCCCCGACGGCACCCTGGCGGGCCGCGAGGTCGCCGCGTACCTCGTCGCCGCCGCGGCAGGTCTGCCTCTTATCCCGCCCACGGTGCTGCGCGAGGGGCCGTTCGGGCCGGGGATGGCGCAGCTCTGGATCGACACCAAGGAGGGCGACGACCTGGTCGACGTCCTGCCCCCCGACGAGGTCCCGCAGGGGTGGCGGCCGATCCTGCACGCCCACGACCGCTTCGGCGACCCCGCGGTCCTGGCCCACTCCGACGCCGCGCCGGTCGCGCTGATGTCCGCGCTGGACGTGGTGCTCAACAACGCCGACCGCAAGGGCGGCCACGTCCTGCACGGCACCGACGGCGGCGTCTACGGCGTCGACCACGGCATCTGCCTGCACCAGGAGAACAAGCTCCGCACCGTCCTGTGGGGCTGGGCGGGGGAGGCCCTGCCGGACGAGGCCGTCGAGGCGCTGCACACGCTGAACGCCGCACTGCGCGGGCCGCTGCCGGGGGAGCTGTCCGCCCACATCACCCGCGCCGAGATCGCGGCGTTGACGACCCGGGTGAAGGCCGTGCTGGCCGCCCCGGTGTACCCGGTCCCGGACGAGGACGGCCGCCCGATCCCGTGGCCCGCCTTCTAGCCCACTCGGGCTAGACACCCATCCCACCTGGCACTTCCCTTGCCGCTCCCCCCATGAACTAGTTATTCACTATCGACTATCAAGATTACCAGTAGCGGGTCTAGATCGGCGCCAGCTCGTAGGGCAGAAGAGCAGCCGGGACGAGAGGGGGCTCAGTTGGTGAGGGTCGCGTGGCGTTCCAGGAACCTCGCCACGTCGTCGGGGTCTTCGAGGGGGAGCGGGTACAGGGCGAGCCGGGTGACGCCGAGTTCCGCGTAGCGGTGGGCGGCGGCCGCGGTCACCTCGACCGGGTCGACCTGCATGAAGTTGATCTCCAGGGCGCCGAGCGCGGCGGGGCGTTCGACCCGGCCCGCGGCCTCGGCCAGGCCGCGCAGGTGTCCGGCGAGGTCGTCGGGGGAGGAGCCGGTGCCGAACCAGCCGTGGCCGCGGGCGACGGCCCGGCGGAACGCGGCGGGGCTGTGCCCGCCGACGACGACGCGGGGGCCGCCTGCGGTGATCGGCCGGGGGTTGGCGTCGACGTCCTGGAAGGACACGTGCCTGCCGGTGAAGGCGACCGGCGCCGGGTCGTTCCACAGGGCGCGCATGGCGTCGATGTACTCGTCGGTGCGGCTGCCGCGTTCCGACAGCGGCACACCGAGCGCGGACAGCTCCGGCTCCAGGTAGCCGCCCGCGACACCGAGGAGCAGCCTGCCGCCGGAGAGCACGTCCAGGCTGGCCGCCTGCTTGGCCAGGACCAGCGGGTTGCGCTGCGGCAGGATGACGATGCCGGTGGCCAGCTCGATCCGCTCGGTCACCGCCGCCACGTAGCTCAGGTGGACCAGCGGGTCGAGCATCGGGTCCTCCGGCGCCATCGGCGAGTCGGGCACCCGCGGGCTGGGCAGCACCACGTGGTCACCGCACCACCAGGACCGGTAGCCGAGGTCCTCGGCCAGTGTGGCCAGTCGCGCCGTCTCGACCGGCCCCAACGTCGCCTTCGCGCTCAACCCGAACGCGCCTTGCTCCACGAGCGGACACCTCCGATTGATCTCCCGAGTACCCGGCAAGGGGAACCAGTCGCGGCTCCCTGTTCTTCCCGGACCCGTCCGTGGGGTTGACGCGCGGTCGTGTCGACACAGCCCGGCGGGTGTTCCATCGTGGAACCGTGGTTGGCCCTACCTGACCGCGTCGCCCGATCCCGGAGGAGCCACGGTGTCCACTTCCGTCACGATCATCGGCGCGGGCCTCGGCGGTCTCGTCCTGGCCCGCGTCCTGCACGTCCACGGCATCCCGGTCACCGTCTACGAGGCGGAGGCATCGCCGACCGCGCGCACCCAGGGCGGCATGCTGGACATCCACGAGGGCAACGGCCAGCCCGCCTTGGCGGCGGCGGGCCTGACCGAGGAGTTCCGCGGCCTCATCCACCACGGCGCCGAGGCGATCCGGATCCTCGACCGGGATGGCAAGGTCCTCTACGAGGAGCCCGACGACGGCACCGGCGGTCGCCCCGAGGTGCACCGCGGGGCGCTGCGCCAGGTACTGCTCGACTCACTCCCGGCGGGCACCGTGGTGTGGGGGCACAAGGTCACCGACGTCCAGAGCCTCGGTGACACCCGGCACGAGGTGAGCTTCGCCAACGGGACCAGCGTGACCACGACCCTGCTCGTCGGCGCGGACGGCGCGTGGTCGCGGGTCCGCCCGCTGCTGTCGGACGCGAAACCGGAGTACGCGGGCGTCTCGTTCGTCGAGACGTACCTGTACGAAAGCGACACACGCCACCCCGCGAGTGCCGAGGCCGTGGGTGGGGGATCGCTGTTCGCGCTCGCGCCGGGGAAGGGGATCGCGGCCCACCGGGAGAGCGGCGGGACCTTGCACACCTACACGCAGCTCATCAAGCCGCGGGACTGGCTCGACGCCATCGACTTCACCGACACCGTTAGCGCTACCGAGCAGGTCGCGCGAGAGTTCGACGGCTGGGCTCCCGAGCTCACCGCGCTGATCACCGACACCGACACCCCGCCGGTCCCGCGCCCCATCAACACCCTGCCGATCGGCCACCGCTGGGACCGGGTGCCGGGGGTGACCCTGCTCGGCGACGCCGCCCACCTCATGGTCCCCAACGGCGACGGCGCCAACGTGGCGATGTACGACGGCTCGGAGCTCGGCCTGGCCCTCGCGGCGCACCCGGATGACGTGGAGGCCGCGCTCGCCGAGTACGAGCAGGCGCTGTTCCCGCGGGCGGCAGAGGCAGCCGCGGACGACATCCTCGGCCTGTACCTCAACGACGACGCGCCCTACAGCCTGGTCGGCTTCTTCGCAGGCGAGGGCCAGGCCCGCTGAGCCACCCGTCAGTCCTCGAAGCCTCTCCCCTGTGTCTCACTATCCGCTATTGACTATCAAGATTACCGATGATGACCCCTCTGGGGCTAGCCGGATTACGGAGCAGCAGAGCATCAAAAGCAGCTGCACACGACAGGGCTGGCCCTTGCCGAGGCGGCGGCGCCGAGTGAGCCGCCGAGGATGCCGATGGGGCCGTGGTCTCGGCGTGCCTCAAGCCGGGGGAGGGGCTGGGTCGCTAGCGTGGCGGTGTGCGCTCTCAGGATTACGGCGACATCCTGTCCGGTAAGCCGCGTCGGCAGATCCCGGAAGTGGTGGCCGAGAACGGTCTCGTGGTGGAAGACGCGGCTACCGGGTTCTGCGGTGCCGTCGTGCGGTTCGAGTACGGCAACGTCGTGCTGGAGGACCGGCACGGCAAGCACCGCCTGTTCCCGTTGACCCCGGCGGGGTTCACCGTGGAAGGACGGACGGTGACGCTCGTGCGTCCCGCGCCTACGCCTGTAGTGACAACGCCGTCACGGTCGGCGTCGGGGTCCACGGCGGTGCAGGGGTTGCGGGCCCGTACCGCGCGGGCGAGCCGGATCTGGGTCGAGGGGATCCACGACGCGGAGCTGGTGGAGTTGGTGTGGGGCCACGACCTGCGGGTCGAGGGTGTGGTGGTCGAACCGCTCGACGGTGTGGACAACCTGGTGGAGCTGGTCGCGGAGTTCGGCACCGGCCCGGACCGGCGGCTGGGCGTGCTGGTGGACCACCTGGTGGCGGGCAGCAAGGAGTCGCGGATCGTCGACGGCGTGCGCGACGAGCACGTGCTGGTGACCGGACACCCCTATGTGGACATCTGGCAGGCGGTGAAGCCGTCGGTGCTGGGGATCGCGGCGTGGCCGGTGGTGCCGCGCGGCGTGCCGTGGAAGGACGGGGTGTGCGCGGCGCTGGGCTGGGGTGAGCCTGCGGACGGGTGGCGGCGGGTGCGGGGGTCGGTGCGCGGGTTCCGCGATCTGGAGGCGCCGCTGGTCGGCGCGGTGGAGCGGCTGATCGACTTCGTGACCGACCCCGGTTCCGGGTGATCGTGCCCGGTGGGCGCCGCGATCTGGGAGGATGATCGCATGGCGGCACTGATCTGGCTCGTGGGCGGACTGCTGCTGATCGCCGCCGAGGTGCTCTCGGGTGACTTCGTGCTGGTGATGCTGGGCGTCGCCGGGTTGTTCGGCGCGGGTACCGAGGCGCTGTTCGGTGAGCCGGTGCTCAGCTTCGTGGTGTTCACCGTCGTCTCGTTGGGGTTGACGACGGTGGCGCGGCCGGTGTTGCGGCGCCGGTTGGGTGGGGCGCACGTGCGGGACAATGTGGCCGCGTTGGTCGGTGAGCGCGCGGTTGTGGTGGCGCGGGTCGACGAGCACGGTGGGCGGGTGAAGCTGCGCGGCCAGGAGTGGTCGGCGCGCACGCTGGACGCCACTCAGGTGTTGGAGCCCGGGTCGTCGGTGACGGTCATGGAGATCGCCGGGGCGACCGCGGTGGTGTGGGCCGACCAGTAGGCCCGCGAGAGGTTGGAGGGTGTTGTGAGTGTGCCGCTGATCGTGGGCATCGTGGTGGTGTTCTTCGTCCTGGTCGTGATGGCCAAGTCGATCAAGGTGATCCCGCAGGCGCAGTCGGCGGTGATCGAGCGGTTGGGCCGGTTCCGGACGGTGGCCGAGCCGGGGCTCAACGTGCTGGTGCCGTTCTTCGACCGGATCCGGGCGCGGATCGATCTGCGCGAGCAGGTGGTGTCGTTCCCGCCGCAGCCGGTGATCACCCAGGACAACCTGACGGTGTCGATCGACACGGTCGTGTACTTCCAGGTGACCGATTCCCGGGCCGCGGTGTACGAGATCGCGAACTACATCATCGCGGTGGAGCAGTTGACCACGACGACGCTGCGCAACGTGGTGGGTGGGATGAGCCTGGAGGAGACGTTGACCTCCCGCGACCACATCAACGGGCAGTTGCGCGGGGTGTTGGACGAGGAGACCGGTCGCTGGGGCATCCGGGTGGCGCGGGTGGAGCTCAAGGCGATCGACCCGCCGCCGTCCATCCAGGACTCGATGGAGAAGCAGATGCGCGCGGACCGGGAGAAGCGCGCGATCATCCTGACCGCGGAGGGCCAGCGGGAGGCGGCGATCAAGACCGCGGAGGGGTCGAAGCAGAGCCAGATCCTGGCGGCCGAGGGCGCGAAGCAGGCGACGATCATGGCGGCCGAGGCGGAGCGGCAGTCGCGGATCCTGCGGGCGCAGGGTGAGCGGGCGGCGCGGTACCTGCAGGCGCAGGGTCAGGCGAAGGCGATCGAGAAGGTGTTCGCGGCGATCAAGGCGGGTCGGCCGACGCCGGAGGTGTTGGCGTACCAGTACCTGCAGACGTTGCCGGAGATGGCCAAGGGCGACGCGAACAAGGTGTGGATGATCCCGACCGACTTCAGCCGGGCGTTGGAGGGTTTCGCGCGCCAGTTCGGCATCAAGTCCGACGACGGGGTGTTCCGGTACGAGCCGTCGGAGGAGCCAGCGTCGTCGGTGTCGCAGGTGGACGACGAGGAGGTGTCGGACTGGTTCGACACCTCGACCGACCCGGAGGTCGCGCGGGCGGTGCGGGCGGCGGAGGCGGTGGCGCAGAAGCCGGTCGACCCGCTGTTGCCGCCTCAGGTCTGAGTGTGTCGGTGGGTGCTGCTGTACTGGCGGCATGGGTTTGCTGACGGAGTACTTCAGGGCGCCGGGTGCCGGGGTCGTGGTGTCTTGCCTGGAACGGTCGGATGCCGCGTCCCCGGTGGGCGAGTTCGACGGTGTGCGGGCCAAGGGCCTTGAGGTGTTGGTCGTGTTGGGACGGTTGGTGGCGGCGGCGTCGGGTGTGTCGTACCGCAGTGGTGAGCACGAGGCGGTGTGGCCGACGACGGCGGAGCCGACGGAGTTCCCCGGGGATGGGGATCCGTGGGCGGAGGGGCCGTGGGTGTACGAGGTGGGCCTGGAGGCGCACGACGCCCTGGCCGGGATCACGGACCCGGGGGCGGTGGCGGCGCGGTTGGTGCTCGCGGAGGAGTTGGCGGGTTCGTCGGCCGGGGAGTGGGAGCCGGTGGTGGCCGAGTTGGCGGGGTTGGCGCGTCGGGCTCGGGCGGCGAGTGAGCGGTTGTACTGCTGGATGTGTGTGTAGTGGAGTTGTCGTACTTCCGGGCGCCTGGGGACGCGGCGGTGCTGCGGGGGTTGGCTGATCTGGCGACATTCCCGGATTTCGACGGGGTGGACGCGAAGTGGGTGGGTGTCGACGCGGCCCTGGACCGGTTGGTGGCGCTGGCGTCGGGGGTCGCGGAGCACGTGATCGAGGAGCGCCAGGTGTGGCCCGCGACCGCGGAGCCGGACGGCCCGGTGTCGGCTGGTGATCCGTGGATGACGGGGCCTTTCGTGTCCGAGTGGGACGTTCGTACTCGGGACGCGTTGGCTGGTGTGTCCGATGAGGACTTGCCGTCGGTGGCGGCGGCGTGGATGCGCGGCGAGGAGCTGGATGGCCCGGCGGATGCCGGGGTGTGGCAGCGGTGGGTGGCGGCTCTGGTGGGCGTTGCTCGTGCTGCTCGGGACTCGGGGGAGTCCTTGTACTGCTCGATCGCCTGACCTGGCGCGTCTCGGTCGGAGCCCGTTCCTTCACCGGGTTCGTCGACAGACGACAGAAGTCATCCATATTGGGATCTTGTGCCACCTGGTGGTGGTGCCGGTGGTTTGTTGGTGTGGCGGGGAGTTCCGGCGAGACAGTAGTTGGACATGCCGCAGTTCTGCGGTCTCGCCGTGCGTACGGGCTGCCACGATCAGGTGGGAGTTTGGTGCGCGGAGGGGGCGGTCATGACATCGGGTGTTCGGGCTGATCAGGTGGTCGCAGTGGTCGCCGGGCACGTGCTCCGGGTCGCTGGTGGTGAGCCGTGGCCCCCGGGGAGTGCGGCGGAGCGGCTGTACGGGCTGGTCGTGGCGCGGGCGCGGGAGGTACCCGCGTGGTCGGTGGCGGTGCGGCGGTTGGTGGACGCGCCGGACGACGAGGCCGCGCGGGAGTCGGTGGTCGACGTGGTTGTGGCGATGTGCGCTGGTGACGCGGGTTTCGCGGCCGCGGTGGGGGCCGCGTTGGTCGAGGTGGGGCGGTCGTCGCACGGGGTGGACGTGGTGATCCGCAACGCCATCCAGGACGCGGTGATCGGTGGTCCGGCGATCCAGGCAGGAATGTTCAGCATGACCGGCGGCGCCATCGCCTCCGGCGACGTCGACCAGTCCCGGCACCGCACCGTGCGGGTGGGCATGGGCGGCCTGCTGGCCTTGGTCGTGGCAGGCCCTCTGCTGGGTGGCGCCGCCGGGTACTGGACAGCGGTGGAGCAGATCGCGGATCCCGGCTCGGCCGCGTCGCAGGAGAGTCCGTTCGTACTCGTGGGGGTAGGCGGATCGCCGAGTCAGTCCCGGGTGGTGGCCGAGCGGGACGCGGCCGTGAGGATCCTGCCGGACCTGGACAGCGTGCCCAGCGGCTGGCGACTGGTGCAGGGCACGCCGAAGGACGTCTCCTGCCCACCCGGGTGCCGGGACGCGCTGGTGTCGGTGACCACCGAGTACAACCCGGACGCGCTGACCGACTGGGTGGGGATGACTGTGCACACCTTCGGCAGTGTCGAGGATGCCAAGTCGGGCTATTCCGCGGTGAAGGACCAGTTGGGCAGCAGGACCGAGACCTGGGCGGCTCGCATAGCGGACGAGCAGCCTTCGTTGTCGGAGGTTTCCGCCTCCGACCACTCACGCACGACGCTGCAGGGAACCGGTGGCGACGAGTACGAGGCGATCACCTGGTACCTCGAGCTGGGCAGGGGATTGTCGTCGGAAGAGTTCCGGGGGATCAGCGTCGTGCTGCGCGTTGGCACCGTTGTGGCCACTGTGGACTCCCTTGACAGCTTCAGTACAGCCGATGCCGACGTGGTGCGGGCCCTGGCGCGGGCGGTGGTGGACAGGGCCCAGCAGGCTCAGCGGGGTGAGATGCCCTCAGCTCTTGTGGCGGGGCGCTAGGCGAGGTGGCGGCGGAACCAGGTGGTGAGGTGGGTGTCGACCTCGCGGGCCTGGGGGAGTTGGGGTGCGGGGACGATGCCGGGTTCCTCGGCGAGGGGGTGGGTGAGGTCGGGGATGGTGTGGAGTTCGGCGCGGTCGCCCAGGGTGGTGGCGAGGTGGTGGGCGTCGGCGTGGAGGGCTGGGTGGTCGTGGGCGCCGGTGATGATCAGCAGGGGGGTGGTGATGGTGTCGGTCTTGGTGGTGAAGTCGAGGTCGTCGACGATGGCGGTGGTGTGGGTGTCGTAGGGGTAGTCGCCGGGGAAGAGGGCGACGACGGAGCGCATGCGGATGGCGCCGTTGACGATGGCGGCGGCGCGGACCGGGGTGTCGGTGCCGGTGAGGACGCGGAGTGCGACGGCGGCGCCGAGTGAGGCGCCGAGGATGCCGATGGGGCCGTCGTCGGTGGTGAGGTGGGTGCGCAGGGCGGCCAGCGCGGCGGGGAACTCGTCGGTGGCCTGTTCGACGAAGGGGTGCAGGAAGGACATCAGGGGGTCTTGGCTGGCGAGGTCGACGATGGCGTCGGTGGTGCCGTTGACCATGCGGGCCCCGCACAGGGGCATGGCGAGGTGCACGCGCCAGGCGGGGACGTCGGTCATGGGCAGTGCGGCGGCGAAGGCGGCGTCGGAGCGCGGTGGGTCCATCATGTGCCAGGTGACGATCAGCGGTGCGGGGCCGTCGTGTGGGGGTGGCAGGGCGGTGAAGGGGACGTTCCCGGCGGTTCCGGTGATCGGTGGGCGCATACGGCCACGGTAGGTGCGGGGGCTCGCGCGGGGTGGTGGTTATGCCGCGGGCGGACGTGGGCGCTTGGAGTTGCCGGCGGTGCCAGGTCTTACGTGTGCTCGGTTGGGTCCCGGTTCACCCGTGGTCGTGTGGCTACTTGTGCGGTGACCCGGGTCAAGCCTGGACTACCCGCACGTCGCGCATCCCCCTGGCGGCGGCGACGCGGTGGGCCTCGGCCTCGATCTGTTCGCCGACGGTGAGTGTGGTGAACGGGTCGATGGTGAGGGTGAGGGTCTTGCCGGAGGTCTTGGTGCGCCAGGTGCCGACGATCTCGCCGTTGGCCAGGACGGCGCCGGGGTTGCCGATCATGCGCCACAGCTGTTTGCGGTGGGTCTCGTCGGGGACGATCAGGGCGCGGTCGCGGGTTTGCAGCCACGGGTCCAGGGGTGGCAGGAGCCGCACGAGGTCGGCGGTGGGGGCGGTGCGCAGGGCGTCGAGGTGGGCCTCGGGGAACCAGCGGCCGTCGCCGATCTCGACCAGGTCGTCGGGCCAGACGGGTGCGACGTGGGTCTGGGTGGTGTCGAGGAACGCGGCGACCTCGGCGCGGGTGGCGGGTCCGTGCAGCCGCAGGTAGGCGTCGATGACGGGGCCCGCGCCGGTGGGCTCGGTGGGGATGGGGTGCCGGTGGGGCAGGGGGCGTAGTCGGGTGGGGCGGGACTCGGCGTGCACGGTGACCCCGGCGAACAGGCCGATGGTCTGGAAGAGGCTGCCGTAGATGTGGGTGGCGGCGCAGACGGTGCAGTCGTAGCCGTAGGGGGCGGGTAGGCGGGCGGTGATCTCGGTGCTGACCTGGCCGCGGGGTTTCTCGGTGTCGACGACCTCGCGCATCGCGGTGGCGGCGGCGGTGTAGGCGGTGAGTCCGGGGATCCCGGCGCGGCGCAGGGCGGTTCCGCAGGCGTTGAGGCGGGCGGTGGCGTCGGCGTCGGTGCGGGGCCACAGGGCGGCGGCGAGGGCGGGGATGTCGGTGGCGCGCAGCAGGTGGGGTGCGCCGCGGTGGGCCCAGAGGGTGGTGAACCCGTCGAGCGGGGTGTCGGTGGGCAGGCGGGCGGCGAGGGCGACCTGGGGTGAGCGGCTGCCCGCGTCCTGGACGCCGAGGTCGAACACGGCCAGGCGCGCGGGGTCGGGTTGGTCGCGGTGCAGGCCGTGGGTGGCGGCGCGGTAGGCGAGGACCTGGGCGCGGGTGATGTCCACGGTCAGTCGATCCGGAGGACGTCGTGGGTGGTGACGGGCCCGGGGTTGGCGCCGCAGCTGGCGGGGCGGTCGGGTCCGGTGGCGCGTTCGGCGACGGTGACCCGCCAGCCGCGGCCGTCGACGTGGCGGACGCCGATGCGCCAGTGGCCGTCGTCGTCGAGTTCGGGGTCGCGCACGCGCAGCACGTCGGGGTGGGTGGTGTTGGTGAGGTCGCGAACGGCGAGTTCGGCGGCCTGCCCGGCGGGGGCCCAGGTGGAGCGGCCTCGGCAGCGGTCGGTGGTGACGGTGGTGGTGGTCAGCAGGGCGCGGGCCCGGTCGGTGTCGAGGTCGCCGTAGGTGTAGCCGGTGGGCAGCAGGAGCCCGGTGGGGGCGAAGCGGTGTCCGCCGATGTGGGTGCACTCCCACACGGCGTCACCGTGGGTGGCGGCGAGGTCGGCGGCGACGGGTCGGCCGAGGACGGCGCAGCACAGGTCGCGGCGGCCGTTGGTGCACACCAGCAGCACCGGCCAGGTGACCGGGTCGCCGAACCCGCCGACCTCCCCGGCGCCCGCGGCGGCGAAGTCCAGGTCGAGCAGCAGTTTGGGGTCGGCGAAGGTGTCGCGGCGCAGGAACGCGCGGCCGGGGGCGGTGTGGGCGAGGTAGACGCGGCGCGGGGTGGGGCGGTGCCGGTCGGGGTGCGGCCCGGGGCGGCGGATCAGCACGACCCGCACCCCGGTGCCCTTGGCGCGCGCGGCGAGCTCGGCGGCCAGGCCGGTGTCGAGGTGGCTCTGGGTGAGCGCGTCACGGCCCCACGGCCCCGGCTGCTCGACGCACAACCAGGTGGTGGCCGTCGCGGCACTGCCCGCGAAGGGTTCGTCGAGCGCGCGCGACACCGCGGAACACGCGGCGGCGGGCAACGCCGGGGGAGAGGTGGCCATCGGCACAAGGCTCTCACGGCGGATACCGCCGTTCGAGTGCACCAGCCCTATCCGCCGGGTGAAGGCGTGTCGGCGCCGCTGGTTCGGCCCTTCCGAACTTCACCCGTCCCAGCGACAGAAGTTATCCACATGTGGATCTTCGGCGGCCTGTTTGAAGATCCACTGTCGGTGCCCCCCGATAGACTGGCACTGGGACGCCCCCCGGTGTGGGTGGGGGCTGGGCAGGGTCGGGACCGCGTGCGCGCGAAGCGGCGTTGGTGGGGGCTAGAGGCTGGTCGCGGCCTGTTCGGCGGTGGCGGGGATCGCCGGGTCCTGCAGGTTCCTGTGCCAGACGACGGAGTTCCGCTCGCCCCCGTCGCGGTCGATGGACGTGCGCCAGGCCCGGTCACGGCGGGGAGGCCACGACCACGGTGACCAGCAGGGTGATCGCGACGCTGGGCTGCGCTACCCAGTGTCGATCAGTGTCGTTGGCGGATCACCGGGGCTAGTCGGGGGTGGGGGAGTTGTGGGCTGCTCGGGTGAGGCGGGCGGCGACTGTGGCGAGGCGGGTGGTGAGTTCGGGTGGGGAGTGGACCTCGAACTCGCAGCCGATGAGGGAGATCCAGATGGCGAGGCCGTCGAGGGAGTTGGAGCCCGCGCGCAGGGTGCAGGAGTGGGCGTCGAGGGGTTCGAGGACGCCGGAGGTGGGGCCGATCTGTTCGGCGGCGGCGTCGAGGGGCATGTGGAGGGTGAACACGCCCTGGTAGCGGTAGGCGGAGTTGGACAGTTTGTACGAGGTGTAGGCGGCCAGGTCCTGGTCGGGGGGATCGCGGGGGGTGAAGCGGGGGCCGGTGGGGGTGCGGGCGGTGAGGCGGTCGACGCGGAAGGTGCGCCAGTCGTCGCGGTCGGTGTCGAAGGCGACGAGGTACCAGCGGCGGCCGGTGTTGACCAGGCGCAGGGGTTCGACCTCGCGCAGGGTCTCGGAGCCGTCGCGGTCGCGGTAGTCGAAGCGCAGGCGGTGGTGGTCGCGGCAGGCGGAGGCGATGACCGACAGGGTGTCGGGGTCGACGGTGGGGCCGCGGCCGGGCAGGGGCAGCATCGCCGAGTGCAGCGCGTTGACCCGGCCGCGCAGCCGCGCGGGCAGCACCTGCTCGAGCTTCGCCAGGGCCCGCACCGAGGTCTCCTCGATCCCGGCGACCGTGCCACCGGAGGCGGTGCGCAGCCCGATGGCGACCGCGACGGCCTCCTCGTCGTCGAGCAGCAGCGGCGGCAGCGCGGCCCCGGCGCCGAGCCGGTAGCCGCCGGTGGTGCCGGTGGAGGCGTGCACCGGGTAGCCGAGCGAGCGGAGTTTGTCGACGTCGCGGCGCACGGTGCGGCCGGTGACGCCGAGCCGCTCGGCCAGGTCGGCGCCGGACCAGTCACGGCGGGTCTGCAGCAGCGAGAGCAGTCGCAGCAGCCGCGCGGAGGTCTCCAACATAGCCCCAGTCTGGCACCCGTTGCGGACCACACCGGTCCGCAATGGTGGGTAGGTTCTGGCCCGTGACGACCCCGGTGCTCACCCGCCGCGCCCTCAACCGCGCCCTGCTCGCCCGCCAGCACCTCCTGGAACGGGCCCCGCTGTCGCCCCTGGCGGCGATCACCCACCTGATCGGCCTCCAGGCCCAAGCCCCCAACCCGCCCTACATCGGGCTGTGGTCGCGGTTGGCCGACTTCGCCCTCGCCGACCTGGCCGAGTTGCTCAGCGGCCGCCAGGTCGTGCGGCTGGCGTTGATGCGCTCCACCATCCACCTCGTCGCCGCCACCGACGCCGACCCCCTGCGCGCGGTACTGCAACCCGCCCTGGAGCGCGGTGTGGGCCGAGAGTTCACCGACGCCGACGAGATCACCGCGACCGGCGCGGCCATCCTCGCCGAGGAGCCTCTTACCGCCTCCGAGCTCGGTAGGCGTCTGTCCGCGCGGTGGCCCGACCACGAACCCGACCGGCTCGCCGCCGTGGTCCGCGCGCGTGCGGGGCTGGTGCAGGTACCGCCACGCGGGCTGTGGGGGTCATCCGGGCAGGCAAGGCACACGACCCTGTCCGCCTGGCTGGGAGAACCGGTCGCCGCGCCGATGAGCGTCGACACGCTGGTCCGCCGCTACCTGGCCGCGTTCGGGCCCGCGAGTCCCGCCGACGCGCAGGCGTGGTCCGGTCTGACGGGGCTGCGGGAGGTGTTCGAGCGCCAACCCGACCTGCTCGCCTTCCGCGACGAGTCCGGCCGCGCCCTCTACGACCTGCCCGAGGCGCCCCGCCCGGACGAGGACACCCCGGCGCCGGTGCGGCTGGTGGCGGCGTTCGACAACCTGGTCCTGTCGCACGCCGACCGGTCCCGGGTGATCGACGACGAGCACCGCACACCGGTGATCATGGGCACCGGCAACGGCAACGTCCGCCCCACCGTCCTGGTCGACGGGCGGGTGGTCGGCATGTGGGGCACACAGCGGACCAAGGGGACGGCCGTGCTGGAGGTCATCCCGTTCGGCACCCTCACCGCCCGAAGCCGCCGCGCGGTGGAGGCCGAGGCGCGGCGGCTGCTCGCGGTCACCGACCCGGACGCCGAGGCCGTCGAGGTCCGCTACGCCTCCCGGTAGACGAGGGTGAACCCGTCGTGGCCCTTCTCGCCGACGGTCTGCACCGCCGTGGCCGCCACCCGGGACTCGGCCCTGATCAGCTCGTGCATGCGGCGGGTGCCGACGACGGCGGGGGAGGTGTCGTCGGGGTCGGCGACCCGGCCGCCGCGCACCACGTTGTCGATGATGATCACCGAGCCCGGCGCGGTCAGCCGCATCGCCCACTCGAAGTAGGCCGGGTTGTTGTCCTTGTCGGCGTCGACGAACACCACGTCGAACGGCCCGGTCAGCGTCGGCAGCGTCTCCAGGGCCGGGCCGACGAGGACCTCGACCACCCCGGCGAGCCCGGCGGCGGCGATGTTCTCCCTGGCGACCGCGGCGTGGCGCGGGTCGAACTCCAGGGTCACCACCCGCCCGTCCTGCGGCAGCGCCCGCGCCAGCCAGATCGTGCTGTACCCGCCGAGGGTGCCGATCTCCAGGACCCGGCGGGCGCCGCGCACCCGGGCGATCAGGTTGAGCAGGCGGCCCTGATTCGGCGCCACCGCGATCTCGGGCAGCCCGGCGTCGGTGGCGCGGCGCAGGGCGTCGTCGAGGGCCGGGTCGGGCGGCAGCAGGGCCGAGACCAGGTAGTCGTCGACGGCGGTCCACAGCTGTTGATCAGACATGGCACCACCCTAGCCATCGCGCTCGCGGCGACTCTCGACCTCGACTTGAGGTTTATGGTTGGCTGGTGAACCCTCGACCTCACGGTTATCCGGAGCGGATGCCCTAGGGTCGGGTACATGTCGGATCGTGCCTGGCCCCGCACCGACGCCACCGACGAGCTGCGCCTGCAGTGGGAGTTCCTCGCCTTCCTGCGCGCCACCGCGCTCATCAAGGCCACCGGACTCACCCCCGCGCAGGCCACCGAGACCCCACTGCCCGGCTCCCCGACGATGAGCGTCCTGGGCCTGCTCAAACACCTCACCGCCGTCGAGCGCTACTGGCTCACCCGCGTCGCGGGCGGCTCCGACGCCCCCCTGCTGTGGGACCCCGACGACGTCCACGCCGAATGGCGCCCGACCCCCACCGACACCCTCACCACGGTCACCACCGCCTACCGCGCCGAGTGGACCACCGCCGAGACCGCCATGTCCGGCCTCACCCCCGACGACCCGGCCCGCGCCGACCCCACGCGCACGGTCCGCTGGACCCTCACCCACGTCATCCAGGAAACCGCCCGCCACATCGGCCACCTCGACCTCCTCCGCGAACACCTCGACGGCACCACCGGCGAATAGCCCGCCGGTCCGCTCGGTGGATCACGACGGCCGCCAGGGGCCTGCTCCTCAGGGCGAGGCCGGTGGTCAGCGCTCGACCATGGGCCGGGCGTCGGGGGTCCTAGGCCGGGTTCATCCGGCCCAACACCCGCAACCCCGCCTCGGTCACCCGCACCGCCACGTCCCTGGTGCCCAACACCACCCGGAACACCACCAACTCACGCCGCTCCAGCACCGTCAACGCCTCCGCAACCCACTGCGGCACCCGACCAGCCGGACCACCATCCGAGCCCGCCCACAGGAACCCCATCGGCACACCCCACAGACCGGAGTGGAACAACACCGCGCCCTCCGCGGCGTGCCGCAACGCGCGTGTCTCGTCCTCTGTCATCCCAGACCTCCCCAGATCCCCGCGGGCCGCGTGGTACCGATCACCGGCCTTATCGGCAGGTTCGCGCGGCGGCCAAGCAATCACCACCCCTGGCCCGCCCCCGACTCACCCCAGCCACCGACCCGCACCACGCGTCAACCCGTCCCGCACCACCCCGGGCGCGAACGACGCCCCCGCCGCCGCGACCGCCAACCCGGCCACCTCCGCGTCCGACAACCCGAACGCCGACCGCACCACCGCGTACTCCGCCGCCAAACCCCGACCCGTCACATCCGGCACATCGGTGTTCACCGTCACCACCAGACCCGCCGCCACCAACCCCGGCAACGGGTGCCGCTCGACCGACGCCACCAACCCCAGCGCCACGTTCGACGACACGCACACCTCCACCGCCACCCCCCGCTCCCGCAGCAACGCCACCACCGACGGGTCCTCCAACGCCCGGAACCCGTGCCCCACCCGCTCCGCGCCCCCGACCTCCACCGCCTCCCGCACACTCGCCGCCTCCGCCGACTCACCGGCGTGGTGCACCAACCGCAACCCCGCCGCCCGCGCCTCCCGCAACACCCCCGCGAACGGCGCCAACGGATACGCCTCGTCCCCGGCCAACCCGACCCCCACCACCTCCTCGTGGGCCAACGCCAACTCCACGGTCCGCTCCAACCGCGCCACCGACTGCCGCCGCGAGTGGTCCAACAACACCCGCACCACGATCCCGTGCGCCCGCTGCCCCTCCCGCAGACCCGCGATCACCGCCGCCAGCGGCATACCGAGGTCGCCCAGCCGCTCACCGTGCGACGCCGCCGTGAACGTCACCTCCGCGTACCGCGTCCCCTGCGCCGCCTCATCCGCGCAGAACTCCACCGCCAACCGGCGGAAGTCCTCCGGCGACCGCAAACACCCGCGCAGCACCGAGTTGCGGTCCGCGAACTCCCGGAAACCCCGAAACGGCCCCCGCGACGGCACCGCCACCCCCTCGCGCCCAGCCAACTCCGCCACCAGCCCCGGCCGCGCCGTGCTCTCCAGGTGGACGTGCAAGTGCGCTTTGGGCAACCCGACCAGATCCCGCACCCGTCCAGGTTAAAAGGCCCCCACCCGAGACCGCTCCCGGTTTTCCCACCCACCCGGCAACCTTTCCCCCACCACCGCGATCAAGGGGGGAGTAAGGCACCACCCCACCCACCGGAAGGCGCGGAACCCACCGTGGCACTGACGTTCGCCAAGCCCGACCGCAGACTCGACATCACCGTCGACCGCACCGGCCGCCACGTCACCGTCGCCGCCGCCGGGCGCATCGACCTCGCCACCGAGACCCCCTGGCACGACCAGGTCATGCACGCCTGCACCGCCACCGACGACACCACCCGCGTCACCGTCGACCTCACCGAGGTCACCTTCCTCAGCTGGGCCAGCACCGCCGTCCTGCTCCGCGCCCACCGCGCCTGCCAACGCCGCGGCCGCGCCCTGCGCGTGCTCGCCTGCGGACCCGTCCTCACCGGCCTGCACCTGACCCGCCTGCACGAGGACATCACCGTCACCCCCACCCTGCGGCCCGTCCAGAGCACCCGCCCCCGCGCCTGCTCCGGCTGGCTCATCGCCTGACCGGGTGAACCCCGACTGGCAGCCCGCCGCCGACCACCGCAGGGTGGATCGGTGGACTTCCCCCAGTTGGACGCCCTGAGCGGCCAGTACGAGAGCCCCTTCGCGACCTTCCTCGCCCACACCGACCAGAAGCGCAAGGCCAACCGCTACCTCGACGACCTCACCGCGCGCCTCCCGCGCCGCGGCACGTTCATCGACGCGGGCGCGGGCACCGGCGACACCGTCGCCCACCTCGCGGGGAAGTTCGACCACACCATCGCCATCGAACCCAACCCCGCCCTGCGCGCCCACCTCGCGGGCAACGCCCCCACCGCCACCATCGTCGACGTCCCCATCCTCGCCGCCGACCCCGGCCACCAAGCCGACCTCGTCTACTGCGGCCACGTCCTCTACTACATCGACCCCGACCTCTGGCAGGACCACATCGACACCCTCAGGTCCTGGACCGCCCCCGACGGCGAGTGCGTCATCGCCCTGCAGAACCCCAACAGCGACTGCATGGTCATGCTCCGCGAGTTCGGCGGCCCCCACTACCCCCTCCCCAAGACCACCAAGGCCGACACCACCACCGTCCCCGCCTTCGTCCAGACCGACGACCTCACCACCGCCCTCGACATCGCCGCCTTCATCCTCGGCCTCGCCCCCCTCCCCGTCACCCGAGACCTCGTCGAGGACTACCTCACCCACCGCTTCCGCTCCGCCAACGGCTACCTGTTCTCCTGCACCCAGGACTTCCACCACATCCACCCCTGAGCACCACGCCCTGCCCCCGGCTGGTCACCGTGCCCGGTGGACCACGGTGGCGATGCGATGGCCTGGGCGCCGGTGGGGGAGCACCTGGGGTCGGCAGTGCCGTGGATTGTCACGGTGGGGGAGCCGAGACCGGCAAGGTAGCGAGAACCGGATGGCCGACCGCCGGTCGTGGGCATCAGCGAGGTCAGGGATCGGCGGTCGGCCCGGGTGCTCGATCGCGGTGGTCTTGGCGATCATCGACGCGCCGAGCAGGTGCGCGCCCCGACACCGAGGACTCCGCGTAGATCAACATCGCGGGGGAGTGCCGAGCCGGTCCTGGATGGTGTCGAAGAACGCGGTCTTGGCCACGGTGTAGGCGTCGTTGCCCGAGTC
This sequence comes from Actinokineospora cianjurensis, assembly GCF_003663795.1. Taxonomy (NCBI): domain Bacteria; kingdom Bacillati; phylum Actinomycetota; class Actinomycetes; order Pseudonocardiales; family Pseudonocardiaceae; genus Actinokineospora; species Actinokineospora cianjurensis. The sequence continues at coordinate 150,492 of NZ_RCDD01000002.1, read as the reverse complement.
GCCCGCGTGTGCGGCGGCCAGGTCGCGCTTGATGGCCTCGTAGTCCCGCCGCAACCGCGGGTCGGCGCGCAGCAGGTCCCGGAACGACCTCGTGTAGTGCCACCACGGCGACCCGATCTCACGCACGTGCAAGATCGCCCGCTGACCCGGGTCAGCCGACGCGAACAGCCGCTTGTCCCACCGTGCCCCCGCGCCGACCCGACCCCGGGGCGCGTCACGCAGCACGCCAGGCGACCCCGGTACATGCGGCGCCACGTCCACGAACCCGGCACCAGCCAACGCCTCCGCCAACCCCGGCAACTCCGCCAGCGACGGCACCCCCAGTTGCAGGTCGACCACCGGCTTCGCCGCCAACCCCGGCACCGACGTCGACCCGATGTGATCCCACACCACCCCCGCCACACCCACCCGCCGACCCAACCTGCCCAGCAACCGACCCGCGACCACCGCCCACCCTGGATCCCACGCACTCAACCTCGGCGGGCCCACCGCCGCCGCGAACCGCCCCGCCGCCACGTTCCGCGCGAACGGCTCCACCCGACCCACCCACAACGCCTCAAGCTCCTCCACCGACGACACCACCGCGTCGACATCCGGCGACCCACGCCCACCGATCACGAACGCCGCACCCTCCACCGACCCCAGACGCGTCAGGCCCGCGCGGTCCAACTCGACCAACCTGGCACCGTCCACAGCGCCCACGACAGCGATCTCCACGGCCACACCAGCCAGGATGCCCGGGGGAGCCGCACCACGGCGCACCCGGTCCCGGCCCGCCGCAGGGCGTAGGGGGCGCCACATGACCGATACGCCAGCCGCCAGGCCCGCAGGGGTCGATCCCTCCGCCCGCGGACAACGCCACACCACCACCCGCCGCGGACCCACTACGCCGCTCGCACACGAGCGCCCTGTGGATCGCCATCGTCCTCGTGCTGCTGCTGATCTTCGTCCTGCGGAACACCCAACCGGTGACCTAACGTCGACATCGCCACCATCAACGTCATCTACCCCTTCACCGAACCGGTTTTCGCCGCCCAGGCGCGAACCAGGGGACCGGTGGGCAAGACCAGGGTCCTTGTTCGCGGGCAGGCTCAGCCCCGAGAAGGGCGTCCACACCCTGCTGGAGACCCTGCACATCGACATCATCGAGCAGGACGCCGACCTCACCTTCACCGCGACCACCGCGGGCGCCGACAGACCGCAGGGCAGGATCATCGAGCGGCTCCTGGGCCACCACCCGGAGGCTCGGCACGCGGGCTGCTGGGTCATCGCCTCCGACGACCGCGGCCTCCCGGAGACCGACTGCGGCGGCGTCGTCCTCATCGCCCCGGACAACGCCGAGGCGCTCGCGTTGGGCATCCGCGAGGTCATCGCGGGCAGACCGTTCACCGCGGCGAGCCGACAGGACGCGGGGACCAGGTTCACCGTGGCGCAGTCGGTCGACAGCCTGCTCGCCGTCCTGGCCCGACCCCAGGCCATCCCGCCCGCGGTCAACATCAAGCAACTCGAGGAACTCGTCCGCGCCCCGTCGGCCGAGCGGCCCCACGCCATCAAGCCGATCGCGGCCGTCCAGGAGAGGGCCGGATCAGCGCTACTTGACATAATGTAGATTATCAACCAAACGCCGACCTGGGATTCCGGGCGCCGAGAGGGCCTGGACACCGCCTGCATACGTCACAGTGACGATTCGCCGGTGATCAAGCCGCGGGCATCGAGTTGCCCGCTGGGCGACCCCTAGAGCGCCCGCCGAAGACCCGAGCCGAGGCCAGGCGGCTCCAGGGGTTCGGGCGTGCGGGACGAGCGCGTGTCGACTCTGCTCCCCAGGGTTCGCCGCTTCCCCGGGCTCTCGAACACCTGTTTGATGGATAACCGCGATTATCCATGCGATGTCGGGACTGTCGGAGTGATCCGGTAAGCACACGGGGTGATGTTGATCGAGGCGCAGGACGCCTTCTTCCTCGCTCGCCGGTCCAGGAAGGACTCGCCGCACACCACTGTGGCCTACCAGCGGGACCTGGCCGGGGTCAGCGCCCTGGTGGCCGAGGCCGTGGGCAAGGACGTGCCGCAGGTGGCGCTCGACGAGGTGAACGCGAAGGTGCTGCGGGAGGCGTTCGGCAAGTTCGCCGACACCCACGCCAAGAGCTCGGTGGCGCGCGCCTGGTCGACGTGGAACCAGTTCTTCCAGTTCTGCGTGGCCGACGAGGTGGTGTTCGGCAACCCGATGGGCGCGATCGGCCGCCCGCGACCCGCTCCCCTCTCCCCCAAGCCGCTGCGCGGTGAACAGACCCCGGAGCAGCTGCTGCAAGCCGTGGCCGGTGGCGCGCGGCGGGCTCGGGCGCCGTGGCCGGAGCGGGACCTGCTGGTGCTGGCGTTGGGTCTGGTGGCGGGGCTGCGGGCCTCGGAGATGCGGGCGTTGAAGCGGTCGTCGGTGGTGGGGCGGCCCGGTGAGCGGCGGTTGTTCGTGCACGGGAAGGCGAACCGGGAGCGGTCGATCCCGATCGAGGTGCCGTTGGAGCGGGTGATCGAGGCGTACCTGGTGTCGGTCGACCTGCGGTTCCCGGTGGCGCGCTTCGGTGACGAGTCGCCGTTGGTGTTGGGCTCCGACGGCGGCGGTATCGGTCGGGGCGCGCTGGATTACCTGGTGAAGGCGTGTTTCCGGGCGGCGGGCATGCGGGACCGGGTCCCGGCGGGGGCGAACCTGCACGCGTTGCGGCACACGTTCGCGACGCGGTTGGCCGAGGACGGGGCGAACGCGGTGGAGATCATGGTGTTGTTGGGGCACGCGAGCCTGAACACCAGCCAGAACTACATCGACGCGACCGGGGCGCAGCGGCGGGCGGCGGCGGCGAGCAACCGCACGTACCAGGTGTTGGCCGGGTTGACGACGCCGGACGACGATGGCTCAGCTCCCCCGGTGCCCGGCCGATGAGGTGATCACCTGCGTCCGCGGGTCGGTGGAGATGGGGCTGGGTCATGGGGTTTCTCGACGACCGTTCGGTTCGGGTGAAGGTCCTGGCCGTGGTGGCGGTCGCGTCGGTGGGGATCGTGGCGGCCGCGGTGGCCGCGCAGGGGTCCATGGGCACGATGGACGAGAGCGTGGTGGCGCTGGCCGAGCACGGCACGGCGGCCGGTCAGCAGTTGGCGCTGGTGCGCGGGTTCGAGACCGAGGTCCGGATGGACCTGGTGGCGTTGGTGTCCGCTCCCCCGGCCCAGCGGGCGGTGTGGGAGAGGTCCGTGACCGACGACGAGGCCGGGGTGGATGCCGCGGTCGCCCGGTACGGGTCGTTGGTGGGTGGTTCGTCGGACCTGGCGCCTTTCGTGGCCGCGTGGGGTCGGGTTCGGTCGCAGTACGCGCAGGTGTTGCTGCCCGCGGCGCGTGCGGGTGACGCTGCGGCGTGGTGGTCGGCGTATGACGGTCAGGTGGCGTCGTCGGTGGAGCAGGCGTCGAAGGCGTTGGACCAGTTGGAGGCGCGTCGGGGCGCGGACAACGCGGCGTGGCGGGTGGCGTCGGAGGAGGCGTACTCGTCGGGTCGGTTGGTGACGGTGCTGGTGGCGGTGTTGGCGTTGATCGCGGCGTTGGGGCTGGGGTTGGTGGTGACGCGGCGGATCGTGGGGTCTTTGGGGCGGGTGTCGGAGGTGTTGCGGTCGTTCGCGCGGGGTGATCTGTCGGCGCGGGTGGTGGTGTCGGGTCGTGACGAGTTGGGGGTGGTGGCGGAGACGGTGAACGAGGCGGTGGGGGCCGTCGGGGAGACGTTGGGTGAGATCGAGCGGTCGGCGTCGGAGCTGCGGGGCGCGTCGGGTCGGGTGGCGGCGGCGAGTGGTCGGATGGCGAAGGACGCGGAGAGCGGTCGGGTCCGGTCGGGTGAGGTGACCGGGTCGGCGGCGTCGGTGACGCGCAACGTGCAGTCGGTGGCGGCGGGGTCGGAGCAGATGAGCTCGGCGGTGGGGGCGATCGCGCAGAGCGCGGGGCACGCGGTGCGGGTGGTGGAGCGCGCGGTGGTGGCGGCGCGGGGGACGTCGGAGACGATCAGTCGGTTGGGTGCGTCGAGTGAGGAGATCGGGGCGGTGGTGAAGGCGATCTCGACGATCGCTGGTCAGACGAACCTGTTGGCGTTGAACGCGACGATCGAGGCGGCGCGTGCTGGGGAGGCCGGTAAGGGGTTCGCTGTGGTGGCGGGTGAGGTGAAGGACTTGGCGCAGGCCACGGCGCGGGCGACGGAGGACATCTCGCGGCGGGTTGAGGCGATCCAGGCGGACACGGGCGCGGCGGTGGCGGCGATCACGGAGATCAACGGGATCATCGCCGAGGTCAACGACCACCAGCTGACGATCGCGGCGGCGGTGGAGCAGCAGGAGGCCACGACGGGTGAGATGAACCGGAGTCTGGCCGCGGCGGCGGAGGGGTCGTCGGAGATCTCGGTGCACATCCGGGAGGTGGCGGCGGTCGCGGAGTCGGTGGCGGAGGGTGCCGGGGAGACGAAGGGGGCGGCTCGGGAGCTGTCGTTGTTGTCGGCGCGGTTGAACGGGTTGGTGTCGCGGTTCCGGGCCGAGTAGTGGGGTGTGCCGCTCGGGTGGGTTTCTGTCCGCTCTCAAGCGGACGGCCTGGCCAGGGGTGACGCGCTGCGGGGACCTGCTGGGCGGCTCGCGCGGGCGGTTGCTGTTGCGCGACGGGGTCGATGGCGTTGTCGAGCGGGGCGGGTGGGTCGTCGTTGCGACCTGCGCCGCGTTGTTGCCGCTGGTGAAACGGGATGTGGTTTCGGAGGCAGGCACGGGCGCGGCGGGCCGCTTGAGTGGGCGCATTGCGAGGGCCCGAGAGCTTCCGATGGGTCGATGCTGAGGGCGAGCGTCGGCGACTGTGGCTGGGCTGTCCGAGGCTGTGTTCGGGAGCCGCCTGGCCGTGGGTGTCGACACTGTCTTCGCGTGGCCCGACGCTTGTGGTTGACCGTGTCCGAGGTGGGTGGATGGCCGCGGACACGGTCGGCTTCGACAGCACAGTGGCTTGCTGAGCCCTGATACAGGCGTGCTGGTGGGGCGGGGGTAGCCGTTGCGCGTCGGGCGGCGGACGCTTGGGTCGGTGTGCGCGGGTAACGGCGGTCGACCGGTTGGCGAGTGTGCGGGTGGAGCCGGGAGGTGGGGTTGTTGGGCGTCGACGACCAGTCTGGGGCTGGGCGTGGGGTGTTGGAGGGTGGGTTTCGGCTGCTTGATCTCCTCTCCCGCGCGGGGGACGGGATGGGGTTGTCCCAGTTGGCTCGGGAGTCGGGTTTGCCCAAGGCGACCGTGTACCGGTTGGTGGAGCAGTTGGTGGGGTTGGGGGCGGTGCAGCGGTTCCGGGGGCGGTACTTCGTCGGGCCTCTGCTGTCTCGGTTGGGTGCTTGCTGGCAGCCGATCCCCGGGCTTCAGGGTGCCGCGCGGGAGCCGGTGCGGGTGTTGTCGGCGCTGACGTCGGCCGCTGTCGTGGTGACTGTGCTGCATGGGGATCGGGTGCGGGTTGTGTTCGGTACGCGTGGGGTGGTGACGGAGTTGCCGCGGATCCATCCGGCTGACGAGTTCCCCATCTCGACGGCGACGGGCAGGGTGCTCCGGTTGGCTGGGGCCGCTCCGGACGGGGTCACCTCGGGTGAGTGGCGTCGGGCGGGTGTGGAGTTCCGGCGGGGTGGGTCGGTGGTTGTCGATCGGCATGAGGTGATCGCGGGGTTGTGCTGTGTGGCGGCGCCGGTCCTGGGGGCGGATGGCGCGCTCGTCGCCGCGGTCGGGGTGATGGTGGTGGGCGAGCGGGTGCCGCAGGGGGTGGACCAGGTGGTGCGGCGGGCGTCTTCGGAGATCACGCGCAACCTGTCGGTGGGGTGACCCGGTTCGGTGAGCGGACCGTTCGGTTGTCCTGGTGCGCGGCCGCGGTGGACGCTTCCGGTCCGATCTGGGAGGAGGGGGTATCGCATGGCTGATCTTCCGGACGTGGTCGACACGAGGGTGCCCGCGATGGCGTGGTGCAGGCACGAGAACGGCGACGATCACGTGTACTGGTCCCCCAGTGAGCGGGTGGTCGGCCCCGACGTGCGGTGGCCCGCTCCGCAGGTGCTGTTCGACCGGCGTACCAGCGGCACGCCGTCGATCTCCGGTGCCGGGCCGGGGGCGTGTATGGCGTGGAAGGGCAGCGGTGGTGACACCCACATCTGGTACTCGCTGTGGGACGCGGCCGCCGGTGGCTGGGGGCCGCAGGTCGGGTCGGGGTTCGAGACGGACACCTTTCCGACCGTGGTCCGGTTCCGCGGGCACACCCTGATGTTCTGGAAGAACTCCCGTGACGACGGTGGCCTGGGTCGGATCGTGTGGTCGGAGTTGGTCGGCGGTGACTGGGTGAACCCGCTGGGTGGTCCGCGGGTGGCCAACAAGGCCGTGTTGGGGATCAGGACCGATGGTGTCGCCGCTACCTGGAACACCCATGAGGACGCGCTGTACATAGCGTGGCGGGGACCGGGCACCAACACCGATGTGTCCTGGTGGGAGTTGGACGACCGCACCGCGAGTGGTTCCTACCTGTGGCAGGAGAGCGGGACGGTGCCGCACGCGCAGGCGAGTGCTCCCCCGACGCTGGTGTCGGACGGCAACGCGATGTACCTGGCGTGGCGCAACGCCCAGGACGACCACATCTCCTGGTCGATGTCGGTGAGCGGGAACTGGTTCGAGCCCCGGGTGTTGACTGATCGGCGGACCTCGGCCGGTCCCGCGTTGGGTGTGGTGGGCACGAGTGACCTGGTGATGGTGTGGAAGGGCGCGGGTGCCGACCCCGTCCTGTGGTGGTCGCGGTTGCGGGACGGGTGGTTCGGTCAGCCGGGGCCGCAGCAGGCTTTCCCTGACCGGAAGGTGTTCGCCGACCTCCGTGCCTCGCTCTCCTGATCCCTTGCCGCTGTCGCCTCCGTGCGCGCGGAGTGGAGCAGGGGCGCCTGGCCCCGGCGCGGGGTGGGGCCAGGCGGAGGGGGTGAGGCTGTGGACCTGCCGTGCGCCGGGGCCTGGTGGGCTGGTTGACCTCGCCGGGCGGTGGGGGCCAGGTCGGCGGGGTGGGGTCTGGTGGGTGGGGGCGGTTTAGGCTGCGGGGGTGGTCAGGCGCAAGCTCGTGTCCCCCCTCCCCCAGCGGCATGGTCTTGACGCGGCCAAGGTGCGGTTCCCGCTGGTGGGGTCGTGGGGGACGGCGCTGGAGCATCTGGTGGAGCGGTTGCCGCGGGTGGAGCCGGGGCGGATCGAGGGGATGTTGCGGGAGGGGCGGATCGTCGGGGTCGACGGGCCGTTGGGGGTTGGGTCGCCGTTCGTGCCGGGGGCGGTGGTGTGGTTTCACCGGGATCTGCCGGTGGAGGTGCCGGTGCCGTTCGAGGTGGCGGTGGTGCACCGCGACGAGGACATCGTGGTGGTGGACAAGCCGCACTTCCTGGCGTCGATCCCGCGGGGCAAGCACATCGTGGAGACGGCGTTGGTGCGGTTGCGGCGGCAGTTGGGGATCCCGACCCTGTCCCCCGCGCACCGGCTGGACCGGGTGACGGCGGGGTTGTTGCTGTTCGTGGTGCGGCCGGAGGCGCGGGGCCGGTACCAGACGTTGTTCCGGGACCGGCTGGTGTCGAAGGAGTACGAGGCGGTCGCGCCGGTGGGGGCCGGGTTCCCGGTGACGGTGCGGTCGCGGATCGTGAAGGAGCGCGGGGTGATCCGGGCGTTCGAGGTGGACGGTGAGCCGAACGCCGAGACGTGGGTCGAGCTGCTGGAGCGGCGTGGCGAGGTGGGGCGGTACCGGTTGGTGCCGGTCACGGGTCGGACGCACCAGCTGCGGCTGCACATGGCGGGGTTGGGGGTGCCGATCCTGGGTGACGACTTCTACCCGGAGCTGCGGGACAAGGCGCTCGACGACTTCACGCGGCCGTTGCAGCTGCTGGCGCGGGTGCTGGAGTTCCCCGACCCGGTGACGGGCGTGCGGCGGCGGTTCGAGAGCGGGCTGCGGCTGGCGGCGTGGGAGTCGCCGGGGTCCTGGTAGAACCGGTCGCATGCTGGTGTGGGTGAACGGACCGTTCGGGGTGGGCAAGACGCAGACGGCGTGGGAGTTGACGCGCCGGGTGCCGGGCAGTGTGCTGTGCGACCCGGAGGTGGTGGGGTTCGGGCTGCACCGGACGATGCCGCCGTGGTTGCGGGAGGACTTCCAGGACCTGCGGTCGTGGCGGGCGGGCGTCGTGGAGGTGCTGGACCTGGTGCTGCGGCGGCACGAGGGGCTCGTGGTGGCGCCGATGACGCTGGTGGAGCCCGCGTACTTCGACGAGGTCGTGGGCGGGCTGCGTGAGTTGGGGCACGACGTGCGGCACTTCGCGTTGCTGGCTGCCCGGGAGACGATCGTGGACCGGCTCGTGGAGCGCGGGTTCGGGCACGCGGTGGCGTGGGTGGCCGGGCGTGGGGCGGCGTTGCGGCGGGAGAGTTTCGCGTTGTCGAACCTGGACCGGTGCCTGGAGCGGCTGCGGGAGCCGCGGTTCGCGACGCAGGTGTGGACTGACTCGTTGTCGTTGCGGGAGGTGGTGGAGTTGATCGCGGCGGAGGTGGGGGTGGCGGTGCGGCCGGACACGGACTCGGCGCTGAGGGGTTGGGTGCGGCGGGCGGCGGTGGGGGCTCGGCACATCCGGTTCTGAGGGGGCGGCTCTCGTGCTCGGCTGCGCCGTCGACGATCAACGGCTCGCCTTCGGCATTGCGGTGGGGCGCGAGTTTCGAGCTTTGCTCGATGCGGTGGACTCGTTTTGCGCGGGGCCCCTGAACAGACCGTGGCAGGACCGCAAAGCAGGGGCCGAAAAGCATGGCCCTGTCCGCGAACGACGCTACGGCCAGTCCTCCCCCACACAAAACAAGTCCACCGCATCGAGCAGTTGGCACCAGCGACTCCGAGGAGCGCGGTTCGGCCAACGCCTGTGAGGGGCACGTGGGGACAAACGCCGGTGAGGGCCGGGTGGAGACCACCGTCTGAGAGGGACGCGCTGGGACCAACGACCGTGGCGGGGGCGCAGGGACCGGCGACCGCGAAGGCCGGGCGGAGGCATCCGTTGTGGTGTGCGTGGCGTTCTGGCAAGTGGGGATGGCGTTCACATAGGGAGCTCACAGCTCGCGCACACCGCGTTCCCAGGGTGCGCTCCTAGCTTGCTCACCGCTGGTATCCGAACTGACACAGTGAGTGAGGAGCTTTCACCATGCACGATGACGACGAGCCAGTCGGTCGCGTTTTGGGTAGGCGGCAGGCGTTGGCGCTGTTGGGCATCGCGGGGGCGGCGTTGACGGCGGTCGGGTCGGGGGTTGCCGTGGCGGCGACCTCGGGGTCGGACGGGGTCGCGGTCGGGGACTGCGGTGTGGACTGCGTGGCGCGGCCCGAGCAGGTCGAGGGGCCGTACTTCGTCGACGAGAACCTCAACCGGTCCGACATCCGGACCGATCCGGCGACGGGGGTGGCCTCCCCCGGTATCCCGCTGGTGCTGGGGTTGTCGGTGCTGTCGATCCGGGGTGAGCGGTGTGTGCCGCTCAAGGACGCGGTGGTCGACGTCTGGCACTGCGACGCGACCGGGGTGTACTCCGACATCGCGAGTGAGGGGTCGGCGGGGAAGAAGTTCCTGCGGGGGCTGCAGGTCAGCGACCGGGGTGGCCGGGTGCGGTTCACCACGGTGCTGCCCGGCTGGTACCGGGGTCGGACGGTGCACATCCACATCAAGGTGCGCACGATCGGCACCGACGGCAAGCCCTACGAGTTCACCTCGCAGCTGTACTTCACCGACGCGTTCAACACCGCGTACCTGGCGCAGCCGCCGTACAAGGCGAAGGGCACGCCGGACACCACGAACGCGACCGACTTCATCTTCCGGCAGGGCGGCGACCAGCTGACCCTGCGCCCGCACCGGGCCCGCCACGGCTACACCGCCGACTTCACCATCGCCCTGGACCTGTCCGACCCCACCGTCGGCGACGACGACAGCCAGGGCCCCGGTCCTGGACCCGGCCCGGGGCCTGGCCCTGGCCCGACCCCGCCCTCCGGCACCCCGCCGACGGGCATCCCCCCGACCCGGCCCCCGTCAACCACTCCCCCCGCGACCACCACGGCCCCACCCACCACCACCTAGACCGACAGCGGCCCTGCTGACTCCCCCGTCGAGTCCCCGAGCGATCGTCCGCCCGGGGACTCGACGGCCTCGCGGGGGTGGGGCGGCCCAAGTGTGCTCTGACCTCGGGGTCGGTGGACGCCTCGACGAGTGCGTCCCGGTCGGTGGCGTGGGCCTTGCGGAGCACCACCCGGTCGGCGTGGATGAGTGTCGCGGACAGGGTGGCTGGTGCTGCCACAGCGTGATCGCCGCGCCACCGATCGCGTTGGCGGGGCGGGCGTGGGTGGGGTTTGTGTGTTCGGGGCGTCGGCCGGGTATGTCAGGGGCATGGGTCGGTCCCGGTGCGGGGTGGCGGCGGGCCGCGGTGATGAGGGAGGTTCGGGATGAATCCACGGGAGCTCAGTGGTCATGAGCGGCGGGCGCTCGAGGAGATCGCGGGCAGGCTCAGTGCGGACTCGCCGCGGTTGGCGTCGTTGCTCGGGGAGCGGGAGCAGGTGATGGCGCCGACGTTGGCGTCGTTGGGGTTGGCGGTGGCCGCGGGTGGGGTGTGCGCGGTGGTGGGGTTCGTGCTGGGGGCGCCGTTGTTGGTGTTCGTGGGGATGGTCGCGGCGGTGGCGGTGTTGTTGGTGCCGTCCAGGCGGGCGGAGAGCGGGGAATCCGAGCGGTAGGGTCGGGTGTGGCTCGGTTGCTGGGGGATCAGGCGCTGGCTCGGTCGGCGGTGGTGGCCAACCGGGACATGAACCGGGAGCGGGGGCTCGCCGGGTACGCGCGGGAGCTGGGCGTCGACGTCGGTGCGTTGGCGCGGCCGGGGTTGGCGTGGTTGGACCTGTGTTGTGGCAGTGGCGCGGCGTTGTTGGAGTGCGCGGCGTGGGTGCCGGGGGTGCGGATCACGGGGGTGGATCTGGTCGACTTCTATGCCGGGCCCGCGCGGGACGGTGTGGAGTTCGTGACGGCGCCGGTGGGTGAGTGGGTGCCGGGGCGGGCGTTCGACCTGATCACGTGCGTGCACGGGTTGCACTATGTGGGCGACAAGCTGGGGTTGCTGGCGAAGGTCGCGTCGTGGCTCACCGAGGACGGCCTGTTCGTGGCCAACCTCGACTGGCGGACAGTCCTCACCGAACAAGGCAGGGTCACCGACGCACTACGGGCGGCGGGGTTCGACTACGACACGCGGCGGCATCGGATCCGGTTGGCCGGGCGTCGTGAGGTGCGGTGGCCGTACCGGTATCTGGGCGCAGACGATCAGGCCGGTCCGAACTACACCGGGCAGCCGGGCGTCAACTCGCACTACGGTGGCCGATAGGGTGCTGGGTGTGAGCACGCGGTACATCACCTGGGACGAGGCCACCGAGCTGTTCGAGCGGCGCGGTCTGCCGGAGTCCATCTGGGAGAACCTCTACGAGGGCGGGTACGCCCTGCACACCGGCGACGCGGTCGTGGACGGCAACTTCCCGCTCAACAGCGACGAACCGGCCCCGTGGGACGACGTCGCCGACTGGGACATCGGCTACATCGTCGACGGCGACCTGACCATCACCGGCGCCCTCTACGACGTCGACGACGGTGCCGCCGCCCTCGTGGTCCTCGGCGACCTCAAGATGGCGGGCCTGCACACCACCTGCGACCCGAAGATCATCGTCACCGGCAACACCACCGCCGAGGTCCTCTACGGCGAGTACTCCGACAAGTACCTCGTCTTCCGCGGCGACCTACGCGCCGCCGTGCAGGTGTGGCGCTCCGAGAGCGAACCCGACGAAATCGGCGGCACCGCCTCCGGCAGCCTCACCCCGGCCACCCTCAACGCCGCCCGGGTCGACAACACCGCCACTCCCCTGCCCGCCCTGCTCACCCCCGAACTCCTCACCCCCACCGGCACCCTCGACGCCGACGCCCTGCATACCCGCCTGCTCGCCGGTGAGCCACTGCTGCTGCCCTGACACTGTCGTCGAGCCCATGTGATTTCGGCAGCGGTCCGACCGTGAGATGCTGCGCCGGATCAGCGCCTCGTGGAGAAGAGCCTGAAGTCAGCTGCTCGGGTGGACAGGCACAAGTCGCGTGGCGGATGAACAGGTAGTTACTCGTCCGCCGGAGTCCGAACCCTTTCGACATGCCAGCGCAGGTTGGACGACTGGGTTTCGTGCCGGACAAGGGTGTCGGCGGCGCCTGGCCTGGGTCGAGTAGCCCTACACCGATCCGGTGCACCAGCGCTGTGGTCTGGCCAGCGCCGGGCTCGCCACCTCGCGAATAGGACACCCCGGCCTCAGCTGGCACACCCTCGGCGACCACCTCGCAGAGTTGCGCGCCTTCTGGCCGGCGGTCGGCGTCGACGTACGCGGATTGGCGCAGATGAAGTCCAGCCGCGCCTGCGCGGAGTCGGCGGCCACGAACACCGGCTCGTAGCCTGCGTCGTAGTAGCCCTGCACCACCAGCTCGTGTACCCGGCGGATCTCCCGGTCCTTGGCTCACATGATGTCGTCGGGGTCCTCGAAGGTGTCCAGCGGATCCAGCACGAAGATCGCGTCGTCACGGTAGCGGTTGGTGGCGTCCTCCAGCTCTGGGGTGGGCTTGAGGCCGAAGAAGCCTTCCCAGCCGTAGCCGTCCGGGATGCCCCGGTTGTAGAAGCGGATCCCGTGGACGTGCGCGGTGTACTCGGCGACGAACGCCTCCAGCACTTCGAGGGAGTACTCGCGCCGGTCCTCGCGGAGCAGGTGGCGGCCGAGACGTTCGCGGTGCTTGCGGTAGATCTCGCGGCCGGGCTCGCCGTGCAGGTGCGCGACGAACTCCTCGCGGCTCGCGCCACCGGCGGCGGCCTCGGTCAGCCGCGATGCCTGCGCGGGGGTCAGCGCCGGGGTCCACCCGGCCAGCGCCACCAGCTCGTCGACGGCGAGGTCCTGGGCGAACGCCGTGGTGTAACTGATCGCCTCCGCGCGGGCGCCTGCCCAGCGCCAAGCAGCGGTCACCGCCGCGCGGCTGACGTCAACGCGTTCCGCGCGCAGGCTGATCAGCCGTTCCACCGCGAGCAGTTCGGCGCGGGCGGCGTAGACCGCCGACCACAACAGGCTGAGTTGTTCTTCCTGCTCGGCGACTTCCCAGGCGAACGGGTCGGCGAGCACCGGCTGTCGGGCCATGACGGGCGCGAGCCGGGGCGCGATCAGCGGCGAGCGGGTGAACCGGTCCGCGTCGGCCATCAGTTCCGCGGTCAGCGTCGTGAGCAGCTTGGGCTCGACCCGCTTGCGGAAGTGGTGCACCTCGTGCCCGGCCTGCTCGGCCGCCAGCGCTCGTCACCCGTCCGCGCCGAGTCCTCGGCGTGCGCCGCCACCCGGCCGCAAGCCACGATCGACACGGCAGTCAGCCGCGCGCGGGGAGGTATCAGTGGCCGGAGTCGTACGCCTCATCGCCGCCGGCGGGCGGTGCTGGATCTGCGGCATGACCTCCGTCAGCGGCGAGAAGCTCCCCGGCCGCCGCCACAAGATCCGCCTGCTGTGCAGACGCCACGACGAGCTCGTCTTCGGCACACCACCCCAGCCGGATCCGGCAGGCGGCGAGCAGCAGCCCGATCACGGCTGATGCGGAGTCCGCAGGTCAGGCATATCCGCCTGATCTCGACGGATGCCATGACGCCTCTGTCCAGTGTCAACCAGACAGCATTGCGGCGGGCGCTAGCTTGTCTGGTTGACACTGGACAAGCCGGAAGGCAGGTACCGATGTCCAGCGGACAGCGAACCGTCGCGGAGGACTTCGTCGCCATCGGCGAAGACCACGACCGGCAGATCGCCGCGCTCAACGAGGAGAAGGCCAATCAGCGCGGTTTGCGGCTGCTCTACATAAGGCGCCTACGGCGATGTCTTCCACCGCTGACCGCACCCAAGAACACGATCAACTCGTCTCCGGCACGTCGCCGCCGATTTCGGTTGCTTCTCGTCAAGCGCCCTGGGCGAAGGGGATGTTCTCCGAGAGCAGGTGGCGTAGGGAGGCGATCGAGTGCTGGGTGACCACCGGATCCAGGTTCTCGCGGCGCCAGATGTAGAGCGGCAGTGGCTCCAGCGGCGGGAGGTCGCTGCGGGGGATCAAGCCCTGGGGGGTGGTGCCGAAGGTGGCCAGGACGGCGACGCCTTGGCCTGCGGCGGTGGCGGCGTGGACGCCTGCTAGTTGGTTGGCTTCGGCGCCGATCTCGGCGGGGATGTGGTGGGTGGTGAGGGTGTTGAGGGCGGCGGTGCGTAGGGCGCAGGGGTTGTCGAAGGCGACCAGGGGCACCGGGCCCGCAGGGCGGATCCAGCCGGGGGCGGAGTACCAGGTCAGTTCGAGTTCGCCGACGAGGGCGGCGCGGGGGTTGTCGGTGGCGCCCAGTAGCAGCGCGAGGTCCAGGCGGCCGGCACCCAGAGCCTCGCGCAGGGCGGTGCCGCGGTCGAGGCGGTAGCGGACCCGGTGCTCCGGCAGGGACTTCTCCAACGTCGCGGTGAGCCGGGGCAGTAGCTGCGCGGCGGCGTGCTCGGTGGAGCCGATGAGGACCGCGGCCTCGCTCTCCACGCCCAGGCCGCGCAGCGACTCGTCGTGCAGGGCCAGGATGCGGCGGGCGTAGCCGAGCAGGTGGTCGCCGTCAGTGGTGAACCGCGACCCGCGGCCGTCCCGCTCGACCAGTCGCTTGCCGGTGGCGGCCTCCAGGCGGCGCACGTGCTGGCTGACCGCGGCCTGGCTCAGGTGGAGATGGGTGGCGGCCCGCTGGAAACCGCCGCGGTCGGCGACCGCGACGAGGCTGCGCAACGGCACGATGTCGAGAACCTTCGCCATGGTTGGCGAAGCTACCCGAGCAACCATCGCGAACCGTGATGTATCCGCATCATGAAACGTCGTTGGACACCGCGGGTCGCAGCGGTCATGCTCGAAACCATGGACCACGCCGCTGACGCGCTGAGCACGCTGCTCACCTGTCGTCGCTGGCTGGACAACGCCCGCTGCGGCACCGCGATCTGTTCGCCCCGCCCCCGGTAGTTCGGTAGAGCCGCCGCCCGCTCAGGGCCGCGTGCCCCCTCCCCTCGACACCCCTGGCTTCCGCGCGGGGGTGTTCGTCTCCGCGCGCCAGAAAAGAGTGGATCCCCCATGTCCCGTCGCACCCTCAAGCTGGGCGCCGTACTCCTCGGGGTCGGCGGACCCGGCCAGCACAACACCTGGCTCGACCCCGAGATCCCGTCGAACGCCAGCGTCGACATCGGCTGGTACATCGCCCGCGCCAAGGAGGCCGAGGCCGCGAAGTTCGACCTGGTGTTCATCGTGGACAGCCAGTTCATCACCGAGAACTCCCCCCACCACTACCTGAGCCGGTTGGAGCCGCTGACACTGCTGTCCGCGGTGGCCACCCACACCACGCACATCGGGCTCGTCGGCACACTCACCACCTCCTACAACGAGCCGTTCAACCTCGCGCGGCGCCTCTACTCCCTAGACCACATCAGCGGCGGACGCGCCGGGTGGAACGTGGTCACCAGCGGCGACGCGGGCACGGCGGGCAACTACAGCCGCGACGAGCACTACGACTACGCCACCCGCTACGGCCGCGCCCTCGAACACATCCGCGTCGCCCAGGGCCTGTGGGACTCCTACGAGGCCGACGCGTTCCCCCGCGACCGCGACACCCGCGTGTTCTTCGACCCGAGCAAGCAGCACACCCTCGACCACAAGGGCGAGCACTTCTCCGTGGTCGGCCCGCTCAACCTGGAGCGCTCGCCGCAGGGCCAGCCGGTCATCTTCCAGGCCGGTGACTCCGAGGAGGGCCGCGACCTCGGTGCCGCCGTCGCCGAGGTGATCTTCACCCACGCCCCCACCCTGGACCGGGCCAAGGCGTTCCGCACCGAACTGCGCGAACGCGCCACCGCCAAGGGCCGCAACCCCGACGAGGTCCTGATCCTGCCCGGCATCTCCCTGGTCATCGCCGACACCGACGAGGCGGCCCGCGCCAAGGAAGACGCCAAGCTCGGCGGCAAGAGCTTCGAGCGGGCACTCAAGGAACTCGGCCGCCCGTTCGGCTGGCACGACTTCACCCAGTACGACCTCGACGCCCCCTTCCCCGACGTCGCCGAGCTCGGGCAGCGCAGCTTCCGCACCCAGGCCGACGGCATCACCAAGCTCGCCAAGGACAACGGCTACACCCTGCGCCAGGTCGTCGAGCACCTCAGCGCCGCCGCCCGCTCCCCCTTCGTCGGATCCCCGCGGACCGTCGCCGACACCATCGAGCACTGGTTCGAGGAAGGCGGCTTCGACGGCATCAACGTCACCGTCAACGCCCCCAGCGAGTTCGCCCTGTTCACCGAGCACGTGCTGCCCATCCTGCGCGAACGCGGCGTCGTGCGTGACGAGTACGACGCGACCACCCTGCGCGGCAACCTCGGCCTGCCCATCCCCGAGAACCGCCACACCGCCGCCCGCACCCAGACCGCGACCGAACAGCAGGCAGGACAGCAGGCAGGACAGCCGACCGAGCAGCAGGCCGACGAGCCCGCCCCGACCGCCGCCCTCGTCCCATGACCCCCGCCCAGCCCACCCCGGCCCCCACGACCACCCCCGCCACCACGGCGGGCGCGTCACCGCGCTCCCCGAGATCCCCCCGAAGAGAAAGACAGCACATGTCCGCACGCACCACCGCCCGCCGTCTGCGCGGCGCCGTCATCGGGATCGCCGTCGCGGCGACACTGGCGTCCACCGTCTCCGCGTGCGGCAACGGTGGCGCCTCCGCCGCCGCAGGCGGCCCGACCACCCTCAAGTGGGCCTCCTCCTACTTCCCCACCCACTGGGACCCGGTCGTCAGCGGCAGCGGCGCCCAGTTCCGGCTGCTGTCGCTGGTGCACGCCTCGCTGACCCGCACCGACGAGACCGGCAAGGCCGTGCCGGACCTGGCCAAGGACTGGGAGTACAACACCGCGGGCGACCAGGTGACCTTCCACCTGCGGCCCGGGCTGAAGTTCACCGACGGCGAGCCGGTCGACGCCGCCGCGATCAAGTTCGCCATCGAGCGCGCCAAGACCCAGAAGAACTCGGCGCTGTTCGGTGACCTCACCTCCATCAAGGAGGTCGCCGCGTCCGGGCTCGACGTCGTGGTCACGCTCGCCCAGGTCGACCACCAGATCCCGCAGCTGCTCGGGCAGCGCGTGCTGCAGGTCAGCAGCCCCAAGGCCGCCCAGGACCCGGCCAAGCTCGACCAGAACCCGGTCGGCGCCGGCCCGTTCGTGGTCACCCAGCTGGTGCCGGGCACCAAGGCGGTGCTGAAGAAGAACCCGGACTACTGGGACGCGGCCAACATCCACATCGACACCGTGGAGCTGACCTCCGCGCCGGACGCCTCCACCGTCGTGTCCGGCCTGCAGACCGGGGTCTACAACTTCGCCGACCTCACCCCCAGCCAGGCCGACGCGGCGAGGAAGGCCGGGCTGGGGGTGTTCGTGCAGCCCGGTTTCAACGCCTCCAACATCAGCATCAACGTCAACAAGGCGCCCTTCGACAACCCCAAGGTCGTCGACGCGGTGCGTCACGCCATCAACCGCAAGGAGTTCGTCGACAAGCTGACCTTCGGTCTCGGCGAGCCGACCGACCAGCCGTTCCCCGAGGGCTACATCGCCTACGACCCCGAGTCGAAGAACCGCTGGGCCTATGACCCGGCCAAGTCCAAGGCGCTGCTGGCCGAGGCCGGGTTCAAGCCCGGTGACATCAAGCTCGACCTGGTGATCCCCGACGCGCAGCCCGCCGCCGAGATCGTGCAGTCGCAGCTCGCGGCGGTCGGCATCACGCTGACCATCAAGGTCGACAAGAACTGGTCCAAGCCGTTCTTCGCCAAGGAACTCGCGCTGTCGATCTACGGCACCACCGGCCGCGACTCCGCGGTGCAGACCCTGACCGCGCATTTCGGCCCCAACGGCCCGCTCAACCTGAGCACCCCGTACGAGCCCGCCGGGTTCGAGGCCGCCGTGGCCAAGGTCCGCCAGACCCCGCTCGACTCCCCCGACTACCCCGCGGCGCTGCGCGCGGCGACCCGCGCGGGGCTCGACAGCAAGGCGCTGGTGTTCACCTACTCCGCGCCGAACCTGTTCGTGAAGAACAAGTCCGTGTCCAACCTGCCCAAGAACCCGGCGCACATCGACTGGACCGGGGTGAGGATCAGTGGCCGCTGACCCGCTCGCGGGCCGGACGGTCACGGCGGTGCGGGCTCGCCAGGCAGGGTGGCGGGTCCTCACCACCCTGGGCAGATCGGTCGCGATCTTCGTGCCGGTGTTCTTCGTCGCCACCTTTGTGACCTTCGCGCTGCGCTCGCTCAGCGGCCTGTCCCCCGCCCGGCTGCAACTCGGTGAGAGCGCCACCCCCGAGGCGATCCACAACATCGAGAGCCAGTGGGGCCTGGACCGGCCGTTCCTGGTCCAGTACTGGGACTGGTTCACCGACGTGCTGCACGGCCAGTTCGGCACCAGCTGGGTCAACGGCGCCGACGTGGCCACCCTGATCGGCCTCGGTCTCGGGGTGAGTCTGTCGGTGGCGCTGCTGGCGCTGGTGCTCGGCGGGGTGCTCGGGTTCGCGCTGGGCACCCTGGCCGCGCTGCGCCGCTCCACCTGGGTGGACCGGGCGATCACCGGGTTCGTCACCGTGGTGTCGGTGATGCCCGCGTTCGTGGTCGGCATCGTGCTCGTCGAGATCTTCGCCGTCGGCCTGGACCTGCTGCCCTCCGGCGGGTACATCCCGATCACCGAGGGCGTCGACCTGTGGCTGGCGCACGTCATCCTGCCCGCGCTCGCGCTGAGCTTCGACATCGTCGCCGACGTCGCCCGCCAGTTGCGGACCGGGCTGGTGTCGGCCTACCGGGAGAACTACGTCCTCGGCGCCGTAGTGCGCGGCCTGAGCCCGCGGCGGGTGTTCTTCCGGCACGTGCTGCGCAACGGCATCGGACCGGCGCTGGCGACCCTCGGCATCAAGTTCCCGACCCTGGTCGGCGCGTCGGTGGTCACCGAGTGGATCTTCGGGCTGCAGGGCTTCGGCCGCTTCGCCAACGACTCGGCGCAAGCCGGTGACGTCCCGGCCGTGCAGGGGGTGCTGGTGGTGTCGGTGGTGATGGTCGTGACCTTCAACCTGGTCATCAACATCGTGCTCGGCAAGGTGGCGCCCGCGGCGCTGCGGGGGGTGTGAACCGTGGTCCGCCGTGTCCTGTCCCTCACCGCCGGTCGCGTCAGCGCCGCGATCCTGCTCGGCATCGCCCTGCTCGCCGCCCTCGGTCCGCTGCTGGCCCCGCTCGACCCGTTGGCGGTCAGCGACGACACCCTCGCCGGGATCTCCGGCAGCCACTGGCTCGGCACCGACTACCTCGGCCGTGACGTGTTCTCCCGGCTGCTCGACGGGTCCCGCGCCAGCGTCGTCGGCGCGCTGGAGGTCACGCTGATGGCGCTGGTCGTCGGCGCGATCCCCGGCATCCTGTCGGTCTACCTCGGGCGGGTGTTCGAGTGGGTGACCCTGCGGGTCGCCGACACCCTCATCGCCCTGCCGTTCCTGCTGTTCGCGGTCGCGATCACCGCGCTGCTGGGCAACGGCATCACCCAGGCCATGCTGGTCACCGGGGTGCTGGTGTCGCCGCTGTTCTTCCGGGTGTCGCGGGCCGCGACGCTGGCGGTGGCCCGCTCGCAGTACGTCGAGGCCGCGTTGATCTCCGGGGCGTCGCTGCGGTGGATCATCCGCCGCCACGTGTGGGCGAAGGTGCTGCCGCCGATCGCGGTCGCCCTCGCCCAGACCCTCGGGGTCGGGTTCATCATCGTCTCCAGCCTGTCGTTCCTCGGCATCGGCGTGCAGCCGCCCGAGCCGACCTGGGGTGGGCTGCTGGCCTCCGACCTGGGCTACCTCGACTACCGGCCGTGGGCGCCGTTCGCCCCGGCACTGCTGATCATGGCGACGGTGTGGGCGAGCAACCTGCTCGCCGACGCGATCCGCGACGTCTCCGGCGAGGCGGGCCGCGCCCTGCTCAACAGCCGCAAGGTCCGCGCCAACCAGGCCGCCGCAGCAGGAGGTACGGCATGACCACCACCCTCACCGAGACCCCCGCGAACCTGACCGCGCTGGACCCGGTGCTGTCCGTGCGCGACGTGCGGGTGCGCGGGCAGGTCGACGACCGCGAGTTCGTCAAGGGCGTCAGCTTCGAGCTGACCCCGGGCAAGGCGGTCGGCATCGTCGGCGAGTCCGGCAGCGGCAAGACGCTGACCTGCCGGGCCGTGCTGGGGGTGCTGCCCGAGCACTTCGAGGTCTCCGCCGGGCAGATCCACGTCGCCGGACTCGACATCGCCTCGGCGACCCGTGAGCAGTTGACCGACCTGCGCGGGTCGACCATCAGCGCGGTGTTCCAGGACCCGGCGTCCTACCTGAACCCGTCGATCCAGGTCGGGCCGCAGATCGCCGAGGTCGTGCGCGTGAAGAAGGGCCTCAAGCGGCGCGCGGCACGGCGCCGCGCGGTCGAGCTGCTCGCCGCGGCCCACCTGCGCGACCCGGAGTTGGTGTACTCGCAGTACGCCTACGAGCTCTCCGGCGGCATGTTGCAGCGAGTACTCATCGCGGCCGCGATCGCCGCCGACCCGAGGATCCTCATCGCCGACGAGGCCACCACCGCGCTCGATGTCACCGTGCAGGCCGAGATCCTCGACCTGCTGGCCGACCTGCGCGAGACCGCGGGCCTGGCGCTGGTGGTGGTCTCGCACGACCTGGCCGTGGTCGCGCAGCTGTGCGACGAGGTGCTGGTCATGCGCGAGGGCGAGGTCGTCGAGCAGGGCCCGACGACCCGCGTGCTCTACGAACCCCGGCACGAGTACACCCGGCTGCTCATCACCGAGCACGAGCAGTACGGCCTGGAGAAGTTCCTCACCCGGGAGGGGCCATGACGGTACTGCGGATCACCGACCTCGACGTCCACTACGGACTCGGGCGTCGCCGCCGCCAAGCACTCAAGGGCGCGTCGCTGGCGGTGGAGCCGGGCGAGGTCCTCGGGCTCATCGGCGAGACCGGGTCGGGCAAGTCGACCCTGGCCCGCGCCGTCCTCGGCCTGGTCCCGGCCTCCGGTGGGCGGATCGTCATCGACGGCGAGGACGTCAGCGGCTACCGCAACCGGCAGTGGCGGTCGCTGCGGCGCCGGGGCGTGGTGCAGTACGTGTTCCAGGACCCGTTGCGCAGTCTCGACCCCGACCTGCCCGTCGTCGACTCGCTCATCGAGCCGCTGTTGATCCAGGGCGTCGCGCGTGAGGAGGCCGTCGCGAAGGCGCGCACGTTCCTGCCGAAGGTGCGGCTCGACACCGAACTCCTGGACCGGTTGCCCGCGCAGCTCTCCGGTGGGCAGCGGCAGCGCGTCGCCGTTGCCCGCGCGTTGATCACCGAACCCAAGCTGGTGATCCTCGACGAGCCGGTCAGCGCGCTGGACGCCGCCAACCGGGTCGGCGTCCTGGAGATCCTCAAGGACCTGCGCGCCACCGGCATCGCGCTGGTGTTCATCTCCCACGACCTCGGCTCCGTCGCCGGGATCGCCGACCGGGTCGCCGTGCTCTACCAGGGCGAACTCGTCGAGGTCGGCACCGCGCGCGAGGTCGTCGCCACCCCGCGGCACCCCTATACCCGCCTGCTCATCAGCTCCGCGCCGACGCTGCGCACCGCCGCCGCGGACCGCGCCGAACGCGACGCGCTGCGAGCGCTGCTCACCGCGTGAAGGGACACACCCCATGACCCGCAAACTGCGTCTCGCCCTGCACCCGTACGGGGTGGGCGGCCCCGGCCAGCACGGCCTGTGGAAGGACCCCGGCGTCGCCAAGAACGCCAGCATCGACATCAACTACTACATCGCCCAGGCCCAGGCCGCGGAGCACGCGCTGTTCGACGCGTTGTTCATCGTCGACAGCCAGTTCATCAACGCCACCTACCCCGCGCATTACCTCAACCGGTTGGAGCCGCTGACGCTGCTGTCGGCGGTGGCCACCCACACCAAGCACATCGGGCTGGTCGGGACCGCGAGCTCCACCTACAACTCGCCGTTCAACCTCGCCCGCCGCTTCGCCTCCCTCGACCACATCAGCGGCGGCCGCGCCGGGTGGAACGTCGTCACCAGCTTCGACACCGGCACCAGCCGCAACTACGGCCTCGACGAACACCTCGACTACGCCACCCGCTACGGCCGCGCACTCGAAGCGGTCCGCGTCATCCGCGGGCTGTGGGACTCCTACGAGGACGACGCGTTCCCCGCCGACGTCGACACCGGGGTGTTCCTCGACCCCAGCAAGCTGCACGCCCTCAACCACGTCGGCGAACACTTCCGCGTCGACGGCCCGCTCAACCTGTCCCGCTCGCCGCAGGGCCAGCCGGTGATCTTCCAGGCCGGGGTGTCCGAGGAAGGCCGCAACCTCGCCGCGCAGGTCGCCGAGGGCATCTACGCACCCGGCGGCTCGTTCGATGACGCGCGCGCCTACTACGCCGACATCAAGCGCCGCACCGCCGAGGCCGGTCGCGACCCCGACCACATCAAGATCTTCATCCACGGCGGCCCCGTCGTCGCGGGCACCGACGAGGCCGCCCAGCGCCGCGCCAAGGACATCTTCGCCGAGGACGACGACTTCGACCGCAACGTCGGCCTGCTCGGCCGGGCGTTCGGCGCGCACGACTTCAGCCAGTACGACCCCGACGCCCCCTTCCCCGACGTCGCGCACCTGGCCGAGAAGGGCGGCCGCACCGGCGCCGCGCGGATCATCGGCCGCGCCACCGAGCAGGGCCTCACCCTGCGGCAAGTCGTCGAGACGGTCAACGAGCACAAGGTCTCCCCGTTCGTCGGCGCCCCCGGCACCGTCGCCGACACCATCGAGCGCTGGTTCGCCGCGGGCACCTTCGACGGCATCAACCTCGCCTTCCGCAACAACGACGACCTCGCCCGCTTCGTCGACGGCGTCATCCCGCTGCTGCAACAGCGCGGCCTGTTCCGCACCGAGTACGAGGCCGACACCCTGCGCGGCAACCTCGGCCTGCCCATCCCCGCCAACAACAACACCATCCCCGCCAACAACAACACCATCCCCGCCAACAACAACACCATCCCCGCCAACAACAACACCGTCGTGGCCGACAGCAACACCGTCGTGGCCGACACTGACAGCCCCGCCGACGGCCTGGTGGCCGCGCGATGACCGGCGGACGCGACGTCCACACCGTCCGGTTCCCCGAGACCACCCCACCTGAGCGGGTCGACGTGCTCGTCGTCGGCGCCGGACCCGTCGGGCTCTCCGCCGCGCTCGAACTCAGCGCCCGCGGTGTCGAGGTGGCCGTGGTCGACCAGGCGCCCGGCGCCACCCTGGTGCGTGCCGGGGCCATGGGCCACACACCCCGCGTGGTGGAGCACTTCCGCCGCTGGGGCGTGTTGCAGTCGGTCCGCGACGAGTGGACGTTCCCGCCCGAGTGGAACCAGGGGATCCGGCTGATCACCTCGCTGGTCGGCCACGAACTCGTGCCCAACCGGCGCCCCGCGTTCACCGGCACCGCCCGACACTCCGCCGAGGAAGCGCTGCGCAGGCCGCAAAGCGCGCTGCAACAGGTGTTCCTGCGCCACCTCGCGCTGCGCGGGGTGCCCGTGGCGGGCGGGTGGCGGCTCACCGAACTGCGCCAGGACGCCGACGTCGTCGAGGCGGTGGTCGGCGAGGGGCGGGTGATCCGCGCGCGCTACGTCATCGGCGCCGACGGCGGCAACAGCACCGTCCGCCGCCTGGCCGGGATCACCCGCGAGGGCGAGCACGCCACGGAGAAGCGGCTGCGGCTGATCGTGCGCACCGGCGACATCTCCGACCGCGTCGGCCCCGCCCCCAGCGGCACCAACATCGTGTTCAACCACCGCGCCGACGGGTTCCTCGCCGCCGTCAGCACCCGCGACTGGCGCGTCTACGCCGGACCGTTCCCCCTCGACCACGAACCGTCCGAAGAGGAACTGCTCACCACCGCCCAGGCCGCGTTCGGGTTCGACCTCGACCTGGAACTCATCTCCGCCACCACCTTCTACCACGCCACCCGCATCGCCGAGACCTTCCGCGCGGGCCGCGTGCTACTCGCCGGCGACGCCGCGCACGTGCGGACCCCGGGCGGCAACCTCGGCGAGGGCTTCGGCGACGTGGTCAACCTCGGGTGGAAACTCGCCGCCGTCCTCGCCGGACACGCCTCCGACACCCTCCTGGACAGCTACGACCAGGAACGCCGCAGGCACAACTGGCGCATCGGCGACCACGCCCTCGACCGCTCCCACCGATCCCAGGCCACCCTCGCCAAGATCCGGGAGATCGGCGTCCCCGACGACACCGACCTCGGCCCCGAAGCCCAAGCCCGGCGCGCCGCCATCGGTGAACTCATCGCCTCCGGGCGGGTCGGCGCCGACGGGGTCACCTTCGACGAGCGCTACGACGACTCCACCGCCATCTGGTACGAGGACGGGCAACTCGACACCGAACCCGAGTGGCGCTCGGATGTGTACGTCGACGACCCGCGGCCCGGGCACCGCGCGCCCAACGGGCTGGTCGACCCCTACGGCGGCACCCTCTACGACCGCATCGGCAACGACTGGGCGCTGGTGGTGCTCGCCGAGGACCGGGCCGTGGAGCAGGCGTTCGCCGCCGAGGCGTCCGCGCGGTCGCTGCCGTTCACCGTCGTGCACCTGGGCGAGGCGGCGGCGCGGGAACTCTACGGCGACGGCAACGTCCTCGTCCGCCCCGACCAGCACGTCGCCTGGCGCGGCACCGCCCTGCCCGACGGCGGCGCGGCCGCGGTCCTCGACCGGGTACTCGGCGTGCCGCAACCCGCCGAACTCGTCGGGAGCCGGGCATGAGCATCCGGCTCGGGTTCCTCACCCACGTCCAAGGCCGCGGCGGCGACCTCGCCCAGACCTACCGCGACGCCCAGGACCTGTTCGTCGTCGCCGACGAGCTCGGCTTCGACGTCGGCTGGGTCGCCCAGCACCACGTCCCGCTCGGCGGCGGCGGACTGCCCTCGCCGTGGACGTTCCTCGCCCACGCCGCCGCCCGCACCAAACGGATCCGGCTCGGCACGGCCATCACGATCCTGCCGCTGGAAGACCCCATCCGGCTCGCGGAGGACATCTCCGTGGTCGACACCCTCAGCGGCGGCCGGGTCGAGGTCGGGGTGGGAAGTGGCGGCAGCGACGCCGAGTACGCCGCGTTCGGCCGCGACGTCACCCGCAGGCGCGAGCTGACCACCGAGGGGCTGGCGGTGCTGCGCGCGGCACTGTCCAACGAGGAGGTCGGCACCAGCGGGTTCACCATCCAACCGCCCGCCGGGGACTTCACCTCGCGGATCTGGCAGGGGATCTTCAGCGGCGCAGGGGCCGAACACGCGGCGCGGGCCGGGTCCAACCTGCTGATCAACCGCGCCGCCTACGGCTACGAGGAACCCACCGACGAGGTCCAACGCCCGTGGGCCGACGCGTACCTCGCGGCCTGGGACTCGCCCCGGACACCGCGCATCGGGCTGTCGCGGTTCGTCTACCCCGCCAAGGACCGGCGCACGGCGCTCGCGCAGATCGGGGAGGACTTGCACCAAGCGGCACTGCGGTTCCCGGGCTTTCCCGCCGGGCTCGACGTCGACGAGGCACTGCGGCGGTTCCACTCGTTCTACGGCCACCCCGACGAGATCGTCGCCGAGCTGCGGCGCGAACTCGTCCTGCCCGTCGCCACCGACCTGATCACCCAGTTCAACCCGGCCGTCCCGGATCACGACGCCACGATCCGCGCGCTGGAACTCATCGCGACCGAGGTCGCCCCCGCCCTGGGCTGGAAGCCCTCATCGGAAGGAGCGTGAGGTGAGTCGCTACACCGACTTCCCCGAACCCGTCGGCCTGCGCGTGCGCGGCACCGTCATCGTCGTGCCCGGCCGCGGCGAGACCCAGGCCACCTACACCCGCCTCGGCACCCGCCTGGCCGCCGACGCCTACCGTGTCCGCGTCCTCGACGCACCCGACGTCACCTCGTTGACCCGGTTGGCGGACGAGTTGACCGAGGCCGTCGACGGGGCCGACCGGCCGCTGGTGCTCATCGGCGCCGACTCCGGGGCCGCCGCCATCGCCGCGCTCCTGTCCCACGAGACGTCCGCCGCCCCGTGGTGGCCCGACGCCGTCGTCCTCGCGGGCCTGCCCGGCCACACCGCCGCCGCCGTCGACTGGGCCGAGGAACTGGAGATCAGAACCTCCTGCCCCGCCCACCGCGAAGTCCTCACCAACGACCCCGCCGTCTCCCGCGGCGCCCTCCACACCCCCCTACCCCCAGACCTCACCGCCGCCGCCTACAACGACACCACCGACCTCCCCCACCTATTCCTCATCGGCGACGAAGACCCCCTCGCCGACCGCACCGCCCTGACCCTCGCGGTCAAGGCATCCCCCAAGTCCCGCCTCTCGGTCGTGCGCGGCGCCCACCACGACGTCCTCAACGACCGCCAACACCGCTCCGTCGCCGCCGAGATCATCACCTTCCTCGAAACCCTCGGCAACGGCCTCGTCCCCGTCATCGCCGTCGAATCCAGCGCCTGGTAACGGCCGTGTCGTGGCGTCGATCCCCCGGCGCCACGACACGACTCGCCAGGGTCCCTGGTCGGACGGTGCTTTGGTCCCTGTTCCGGTGCCGCCCCGGGGTCCACAGTCGAGGGGTCGGCGAAGGAGAGGCGGCTCGATGAGCGCGGTCACGAGCAGGGGCGTCATCCCACGACAGCGCGTCACCCGGCGGCACGGCCAGCTGACCCCGCGCGACACCCCCGTGCTCGTCCGCGACGTCATGGACACCCAGGTCACCCCCGTCCACCCCGACACGCCCCTGCCCGAGGTCCGCGCCGCCGTCCTCGCCACCTGGCACCGAGTCGTCCCCGTCGTCGACAACGGCAGGCTCGTCGGCGTCGTCTCAGCCACCGACCTGCTCCGCGAGCGCGTCCGGTCCGCCACCGTCGCCGAGACCGCCGCCGATCTGATGAACCCGCCCACCGCCCTCACCCCGCACACCACCTGCGTCGAGGCCGCCAGGCTCATGCTCAGTGCCACCGAGACCGCGCTGCCCGTGGTCCACGAAGGCGGCACCCTCGCCGCCATGGTCAGCGTCGAAGACCTGCTGCAAGCCCTGTAGCCATCGGTACTGTGCCCCGGTGGCCAGGTCGAGCACCGACGCCGGGCTGACCCGACACCACCCAGCCCCGCTCGAACGTGCGTCCCACCAGCCCGGCCAGCCGCGCGCCGTGGACGCCGAGGTGCTCATCCAGCAAGCCCGATACCCCTCGATCCCGAAGTCGTCATCCGCCGGCCTCCATGAGCACCCGACGCAACGGGTCCTCGAAGGTGGCGCGCACCGGCCGGGTCGGGGACACCAGTGCTTGGTGGAGCAAGCCGTCGAACATCGCCGTCAAAGCGGTCGCAACGGTGCTGTCGACATGCGCGGAGAACACCTCGGTCAGCATCGCGTCCCACGCCGTGCTGGCCGCGCGCAAACCCGGGCGGCGCAGAGCAGCGCTGTAAAGCTCGTAGGCGACGACGCTGGATGTGCGGTGCTTGGTGGCGAGGTCGACCAGGAAAGTCGGCCAACTCGACAGCGAGGTCGGCGCCGGGGGTCAGTGAAGCGGCCCAGTGGCGCAGCCGGGCGACGTTGCGGTCGGCGACGGCGTGCAGGGCGGCCTCCAGCAGCTCGTCGAGGTCGGCGAAGTGGTACGTCGTCGACCCCAGCGGCACGTCGGCCCGCAGCGCGGCGGCGCGGTGGGTGAGTGCCTGCGGGCCGGACTCCGCGATCACCTCGACCGCCGCGGCCACGATCCTGGCGCGGCGGTCCGGGTCGCGCCTGCGCGGTGATGCCATGAAATCTCCTCCCGCGCAAGGGGTTCGCCCATGATCGTCCAACGTGCGGAACGGGCCAGGAGCGCCGAGTGTACCTCTGTACATTCCTCGCCGAGATCGCTTTCCCCGCTGGCACACGGAGTTCCCCATGGTCGAGTCCCGCACGCGAGCGCGTCCGCTATCCGGGACGCACGCCGTCGCGGTGCAGTTCGCCGCGGTAGCCGTGCTGATCGCGATCTGGGAATTGTTGGTACTGGCCGAGTTCTGGCCACCTGCCGTCCTACCGGGACCCGCCCAGGTGTGGGACCAACTGCTCGCCACCTCCAACGCGTCCAACGGGCAAGGCGGCTACGCCGGGTCCACTTTGGTCGAACGGCTGGGTGTCAGCCTCCGCCGCGTC
Organism: Actinokineospora cianjurensis; assembly: GCF_003663795.1. Classification (NCBI taxonomy): domain Bacteria; kingdom Bacillati; phylum Actinomycetota; class Actinomycetes; order Pseudonocardiales; family Pseudonocardiaceae; genus Actinokineospora; species Actinokineospora cianjurensis. The sequence continues at coordinate 122,150 of NZ_RCDD01000002.1, read as the reverse complement.
GGCTACGGCTCCGCCTACGGGATCCTGCTCGGCGTCGGCCTCGGGCTGCTGATGGGCTTGGTGCCGGTGATCCGGGCGATCACCGAGCCGTTCGTCACGTTCCTGCGCGCGCTGCCGCCGCTGGCCTACCTGAGCCTGCTGGTCATCTGGTTCGGCATCGACGAGGAACCCAAGGTGTACCTGCTGATGGTCGCCGCCTTCCCGCCCGTCGCGGTGGCCACGGCAGCGGCGGTCACCGGGGTCAACAAGCAGTACGTGGAAGCGGCCGCCGCGCTCGGCGCCAATCGGGCCAGGGTGGTCGCGACCGTGGTGCTGCCCGCCTCCGCGCCGGAGATCCTCACCGGCATCAGGCTCGCGGTGGGCATCGCCTACAGCTCGGTGGTGGCCGCCGAGACCGTCAACGGCGCCGACGGCATCGGGGGCATGGTCCTCAACGCCCAGCGCTACAACCAGACCGCGGTGGTCATGCTCGGGCTCGTCGTCATCGGCGTCACCGGGCTGATCATCGACTCCGCCATCCTCGCCGGGCAACGCGCGCTCTCGCCGTGGCGGGGACTGGCATGAACAACCGGGAGAACCGCATGTCCGTCAGCCGCAGGTCCGTGCTGTCCCTGTTCGCCGCCGCGCCACTGCTGGCCGCGTGCGGGGTGGGCGGCGGCTCGTCGTCCGGGTCCGGTGAGCGCACCAAGGTCCGCGTCGCCTACCAGGGCTTCGCCGACAGCACGCTGCTGCTCAAGGACCAGCGCACGCTGGAGAACGCGCTGCCCGACCACGAGATCAGCTGGACCTCGTTCGACTCCGGCGCGAGCATCAACACCGCGTTCCTCGGCGGCGCCATCGACATCGCGGTGATCGGCAGCAGCCCGGCCGCCGCCGCGCTGTGCCCGCCGCTGAGCATCCCGTACCAGGTGATCGAGCTGCTCAACGTGATCGGCGACAGCGAGGCGCTGGTGGTGCGCGAGGCCAGCGGCGTCACCGACATCAAGGGCCTGGCCGGTCGCAAGGTCGCCGCGCCGTTCAGCTCGACCGCGCACTACAGCCTGCTCGCAGCGCTGGAGCAGGGCGGTGTCCACCCCGCGTCGGTGACGCTGGTGGACCTGGAGCCGCAGAACATCCAGGCGGCGTGGCAGCGCGGCGACATCGACGGCGCGTACGTGTGGACGCCGGTGCTCAGCGTGCTGCAGAAGGACGGCCTGACGCTGACCGACAGCGCGAAGCTGGCGAAGGCGGGCAAGCCGACCCTGACCTTCACCGTCGCGCGCAGGGAGTTCATCGACCGCAACGGTGTCGTGATCGACAAGTGGTTGGCCGCGACCGACGCCGCGCTCAAGCAGATCAACGCCGACCCGAAGCCGGTCGCCGAGGCCGTGGCCCGCCAGATCGGTGCCAGCGTCGAGGACGCGCTCTCGCAGCTCAAGCAGAACATCTACCTCGACCACGCCCAGCAGCGCACCCCCGAGTACTTCGGCACGCCGGAGGCGCCGGGCCAGCTCGCCGAGCAGCTGCGGTCGGCGGCGGAGTTCCTCAAGGCGCAGAAGAAGGTCGACACTGTCCCGGACCTGGCGACGTTCCAGGCGGCGCTGCGGGTGCCCCGTGGGTGAGGCGCTGGTCGAGCTGATCGGCGTCGAGCACAGCTACCGCACCAAGGGCGGCGCGGTCCCGGCGCTCGGGCCGCTGGACCTGCGGGTCGAGTCGGGCGAGTTCGTGGTCGTCGTCGGGCCGTCGGGGTCGGGCAAGAGCACGTTCCTGCGCGTGGTGTCGGGGTTCGAGCACCCCAGCGGCGGCGCGGTGCGGCTGCTGGGCCGCGCGCCGGTGCCCGGTCGTGACGTCGGTGTGGTGTTCCAGCAGCCCAGGCTGTTCCCGTGGCAGACCGTGGGCGGCAACATCGGCACCGCGTTGCGGTGGGCCGGTGTCGCGCGCGCGGATCGTCCACAGAGGACAGTGGAGTTGCTCGACCAGGTCGGCCTCGGCTCGTTGGGGCCGCGGCGGACGTGGGAGATCTCGGGTGGTCAGCAGCAACGGGTCGCGATAGCGCGGGCTCTAGCGGCCCAGCCCCGGCTGCTGCTCATGGACGAGCCGTTCGCCGCGCTCGACGCGATGACCAGGGAGCGGTTGCAGGAGGACGTACGGTCGTTGACCGACGACGCCACCCGTGGTGTCGTGTTCGTGACCCACAGCGTGGACGAGGCGGTGTTCCTGGCCAGTCGCATCGTTGTGCTCACCGACCGGCCCGGTCGCATCGCGCTCGACCTGCCCGTGCCGTTGCCGCGCACCGGGGTGTCGGCCGACGAGTTGCGTGGCTCGGCCGAGTACGCCGCGCTGCGCGGCGAGGTGGCGACCGCCGTGCGTTCCGTCGCAGCCTGAAAGGACCAGGGCATGACCGTGCTGGAGCAGTTGACCCCCACCATCGGCGCCAGGGTGAGCGGCATCGACCTCAACGATGTCCGCACCAGGGCCGACGGCGCACCGTTGCGCGCCGCGCTGGCCGAGCACAAGGTCCTGGTGTTCGACGGCCAGGACCTGACCCCGACCGCGCACCGCGACTTCGCGGCCGCGCTCGGTGAGACCACCCGCGCCCACCCGGTCGTGCCCGGCCTGGACGCCGAGCACCCCGAGATCTACGTGCTCGACGCGGGCGACGGCGGCAAGGCCCCGGTCTGGCACACCGACGTCACCTTCATGACCCACCCCCCGCTCGGATCGGTCCTGCGCGCGGTAGCCCTACCTCCGACCGGCGGTGACACCTGCTGGACAGACCTGGAGGCCGCGTACCGGTCGCTGTCGCCGTTCGTGCAAGAGCTGGCGGACAAGCTGACCGCGCTGCACGACGGCCGCAAGGACTTCGAGGAGTACCTGCGCGACCGACTCGGCGGCGAGGGCAACACCTGGGAAGGTGAACGGATCCGCTCGCTGGAGCCCGTGGAGCACCCTGTCGTGCGCGTGCACCCGGAGACGGGTCGACACAGCCTGTTCGTCAACCCCGGCTTCACCACGCAACTGCTCGGGGTGACCGAGGTGGAGAGCCGGGCGCTGCTGGACGTGTTCTTCGCCGCGATCGGCCGCCCCGAGTTCACCGTGCGACACCGGTGGTCCCCGGGTGACGTGGTGGTGTGGGACAACCGCAGCACGGCGCACTACGCGGTCGACGACTACGGCGACCAGCACCGGGTCATGCACCGGATCACCCTGCGGGGGGACAAGCCCGTCGGCGTCTGAGTGCCGCTTGTGCCTCCCCCTGGGGGAGCGGGAATGCTCACCCGCATGCCCGGCACGATCCCCATCGGCGAGTTCGCCAAGATGACGCACCTGACGGTGAAGGCGCTGCGCCACTACCACCGGCTAGGTCTGCTCGAACCCACCCGCGTCGACCCTTACACCGGGCTGCGCTTCTACGAACCGGGCCAGGTAGTCCCCGCGCGCACCATCCGGCGCCTACGCGAGCTGGACATGCCGCTCGCCGACATCAAGGCACTGCTGACCGCCCCGCGACCCGCCGACCGCGACCGGGTCCTGCTCTCGCACCTGGACCGGCTGGAGAGCGAGCTCGACCGCACCCGGGTCGCCATCGACGGGCTGCGCAGGCTGCTGGAGGAACCTGCGGCCGAGGCGGTCGTGCGCTACCGGACCGTCCCCGCGACCCCCGCGGTCGGCATGACCAGGCACGTCGTGCGCACCGAGGTCGGGGCGTTCTGCCAAGAGGCGTTCGTGACCCTGCCCGATGACGGCACCGGGCCGCTCACCGCGCTGTTCCCGGAGGAGCTGTTCACCGAGGGCGAGGGCGAGGTGACGGTGTTCCGGCCCGTCACCAGGCTCACCGCGACCCTCGTCGTGCCCGCCGCCGAGCTGGCCGTCGCCGTGCACCGCGGTCGGTACGAGGACCTGGACGAGACCTACGGCCCGCTCGGCGCGCACGTCGCCGACCTCGGGCTCGCCGTCCCCGGGCCGCTGCGCGAGATCTACCTCGACCCCCACCTCGACGTCGCCGAACGGCGCACCGAGGTCTGCTGGCCGCTGTCCCGTCACCCCCACTAGGAGAACCCCGTGCTGTCCGCCGCCCGCGACGAGTTCCACCGCCGCCTCGTCCACCTCTCCCCCGCGTCCCTCGATGCGCCCACCCCCTGTCCGGACTGGACCGCCCGCGACCTGGTCAACCACGTCGTCGCCGGTGACCGGATGACCGCGCTGCTGCTCGACGGCGGGACCGGCGCGGACGCTATCGCCGCCATGGGAACCGACTGGCTGGGCGACGACCCGCTGGCCGCGTTCACCGCCGCGGGCGAGGCCCTCGACCAGGCGATCACCATCCCGGGCGCCCTCGACCGCGTCGTCCCCCACCCGGTCGGCGCCGTGCCCGGCAAGCAGGCTTTGGAGTTCCGCGTCGCCGAGCACCTCGTCCACGCCTGGGACCTCGCCCGCGCCGTGGACGTCGACGACAAGCTCGACCCGGTGCTCGTCGAGCGGACCTGGGCGGCGATGCGCGACCTGGCCCCGGTCATCGGCACCCTCGGCATCTTCGGCTCCGGCCCCAGCGGCGCGCTCACCGAGGACAGCCCGCTGCAGGACCGCCTGCTCGACCTGTCCGGACGCCGCCCGTGAGGGCTTGCGCCTGACGCGACGTCAGGTCGTAGCGTGGCAGGCATGACGGAACGGACCTGGCGGGTGGGTGAACTCGCCGAGGCCACGGGGCTCAGCGTGCGGGCGTTGCACCACTACGACCAGCTCGGGCTGCTGACCCCGTCGCGCCGCACCACCGCCGGACACCGCCTGTATATCGACGCGGACGTCCGCCGGTTGCACCAGATCGTGGCCCTGCGCGGCTTCGGTCTGACGCTGACCGAGGTGGCGCGGCTGCTGGCGGGTGACCTGGCCGACCCGCGCGAACTCATCCGGCAGCAACTCGAGCAGGTGGAAGCCACGATCACCGCCGCCGAGCAGGTGCGCCGCAAGCTGGTCGACGTGCTCGACGGCCTGTCCGAACCGTCCGCCCAGACCTTGCTCGACCTAGTGGAAAGGATGACCACCATGGACCGCCGCCTCACCCACGAGGAGTTCGACGCCCTCAACCGGGAACGCCAGGCGTGGCGCGAGAGCCTGTCGCCCGAGCAGTTCGCCGAGCACGCGGAACGCCGACGCCAGGCGACCGCGGCGATGACCGACGAGCAGCTGCGGGAGATGCGGGAACGCCGCGCCGCCCTGGTCCCGCAGGACTAGCGGTCGCCGAACCACCTGGCCAGGTGGGTGTCGAGGTCCTGCTGGTCCTCACCGAGCCAGGCGACGTGGCCGTCGGGGCGCACGAGGATCGCGGGGGCGTCGAGCTCTTCGGTGATGGTGATGTGGTCGACGCGGTCGGACCAGCCGCCGACCGTGAGCGTGCCGGTCCGGTCGAGGAGCACGCCGCGGCCGCCGCGCAGCAGCTCGAAGAGGCGGCCCTGCTTGAGGGTGACGTCCCGCAGGCGCCTGCCGAGCAGGTCGGGGCCGTCGCCGAGGTCGTAGCGGATGTCCACGGCGATGATCTTCTCCAGCAGGTACCGGTTGACCTCCTCGAAGTCCATCAGCTCCGCGACCAGCTTGCGCACCGCCTGCGCGCCCGCGTCCAGGGACGTCAGCACGACCTGGGCGCGGGTGTTGTCCAGCACGGCGGCGGCCACCGGATGGCGTTCGGCGTGGTAGCTGTCCAGCAGGCCCTCCGGCGCGCGTCCGTCGACCTCGGCGGCGAGCTTCCAACCCAGGTTGAACGCGTCCTGCAGGCCCAGGTTGAGGCCCTGGCCGCCCTGCGGCGGGTGGATGTGCGCCGCGTCGCCCGCCAGCAGCACCCGGTCGACCCGGTAGCGCTCGGCCAGCCGGGTCGCGTCGCCGAACCGCGAGAGCCACCGCGGCGAGTGCGCGCCGAAGTCGGTGCCCGCCAGCTCCCGGACCTGCTTCCTCAGCTCGTCCAGGGTCGGCGGCACGGTCGGGTCCTCGGCGACACCGTCGGCGGGCGCGCCCAGCCGGTACACCCCGTCGCCGAGCGGCACGACCCCGAACCGCAGCTGCGTCTTGCGGACCTCCTCGACGATGGCGACGATCGTCGGCCAGTCCTCGGTCAGCTCCACCTCGCCCAGCAGCGTCTCGACCCTGGTGGGCTCGCCGGGGAAGTCGACGCCGAGCAGCTTGCGGACCTTGCTGCGGCCCCCGTCGCAACCCACGGCATACCGCGACCGCAGCCGGGTGCCGTCGGCGAACTCCAGGTTGACGCCGTCGCCGTCCTGGTCGAGGCCGGTCAGTTCCAGTCCACGCCGGATCTCGACACCGATCTCGTCGGCGTACTCCAGCAACACGCGCTCGACGACGGGTTGCGGAATGCCGAGGACGTACGGGTAGGTCGTGTTCACCCCCTCGGGCGACGGCTTGCGGATGCCTGCGAAGAAACCGCCCAACGGGTAGGTCGTGCCCAGCGGCAGGATCCGCTCCAGCAGGCCGCGCTGGTCCATGACCTCGATGCTGCGCGCGTGCAACCCCATGCCGCGGACCACTTTGGTCGGCTCGGTGTCGCGTTCGACCACGAGCACGTCCACGCCGCGCAGCCGCAGTTCGGTGGCCAGCATGACGCCGGTGGGTCCGGCCCCGACAACGATCACGTCACTCAACGGTTCCCCCGATTGTTTGTGCAGGTCCTGGCTTCGGCGGGAGATTGTGCAGCACCACCCCGGCCTTGCCGCAAGACCCCCTGTGCGCTATATGTTGGAGGGGGCGGGGGACATCGCGCGCGCTGATGCCACGATGGGGTGCATGTCCGACTACGACGGCTTCGCCGAGGCATACGCGGCAGGCAACGAGACCAGCCTCGAGAACGCCTACTACGAACGCCCCGCGACCCTGGCCCTCGCCGGAGACGTGACAGGCAGGCGAATCCTCGACGCCGGGTGCGGCGCGGGCCCACTGTCGGCGGAGCTGATCTCCCGAGGCGCCGATGTGTCCGGATTCGACCAAAGCGCCGAGATGCTGGCACTGGCCCGCCGCCGCCTCGGGTCCGATGTGGACCTCCGAGTCGCCGACCTCGCCTCACCATTGCCCTACCCCGACAACATCTTCGACGATGTGGTTGCTTCCCTAGTGCTGCACTATCTCCAAGACTGGGCCCCACCCCTGGCCGAACTCCACCGCATCCTCAAACCCGGCGGCCGCCTCATCGCCTCGGTAAACCACCCCACCGCCGACTACTGCCTCGAACGCCTCTCCGGCCGCAGACCCGACTACTTCACCACCTACCCCTCCCCCGCCGAATGGACCACCGGCGGCCAGACCATCAAAGTCACCTTCTGGAACCGCCCCCTCCACGCCATGACCGACGCCTTCACCACCGCACACTTCCGCCTCACCACCATCGCCGAACCCCAACCCCTCCCCACCGCCGCCCCCCTCTACCCCGACGGCTACCCCTTGCTCACCACCGCCCCCAGCTTCCTCTTCTTCGTCCTCCACGCCGAATAACCGCCCCCTCGGAGCATCAGCCTTTGACACCACAAGACAACGGGGCCGCGCGCAGCGAAGTCAGCTTCCGGGTCTTCGACGCCCAAGCCACCTCACCGACCGGCTGACCTCGTTGGCCCACAAGCGATCCTGGCCAACCTCCGCCGACAACGGTGTGCTGGTCGTGGAACTCGGCTCGACGGGCGACGCCCCGGCCGCGCTGCTCGGCCAGGCGATCACCCACCTGACCGCAGAGATCGACACCTTCCCGACGCGGACCTATTCCTCGGCCTGTTCTCCCCCGACACCCGCGAAGCCCAATCGTTCCCATTGCCCACCGACCTGCTGTCCCGGTGCGCCGAGCTGAACCTCCCGCTCGTACTCGACGCCTACCCACCCGCGACCGATGAGGCCCCTGAACGCGAGAACCCGACCAAGTGGCTGCGCCTGTCCACCGAAACGGACATCGCAGCCTCCCGATCTCAGAGGTCGAGGACGACACCTCGGAGTCGACCTCCGAGTTCATCCTCACCCGACTCCCGTGCCGTCCCCGACGCACTCGGCTACTACCGCGCTGCACTCGCCTACCGCGACGAGCAGCCCGACCCTGTTGCTGTCTCAGCATTGGAGTCGATGGTGCGCTCCCACAGCGAGCACTACGACCTACTCCTGCGCACCACCCTCGACCCGGACCTGCCGCTGGGCCGCAACAAGCACCGCGACCCGAACCTGGACTTCCGCGCACTCGCCGACCGGCACGTCCACCAAGTCCTGCTCGACCTGGAACTCCCGCACGAGCAACTGCACTCCGACGGCCACCAGGCTGCACTGGATCGCACGGTGGCATTCGCCAACGCGCGGCTGGCCGGGGCGGGGGTCGGGTCATGAACCTGGGACGAGACATCGTGGCCACCGTCGCCGCCGCCGACAGCCCGCTGGGTCAGGTGGCCCGTGCTGTGGATGTCTTGAGTTCTCACCTGCCCACATCACGTCAGCCGAGGGCATGTCCCTTCTGCCTGGCGGCGGGGTGGCCCTGCCGCCCGTTCCTCGACGCCGCTGAACACATCACCGACCACGGCGTGCACGTGGCCAGCCTGGTACCGCGCGATCTGCACCAGGTGTTGTGGCCCGCCAACAAGTCCACCACCCGAGCCTCCTGAACTGGTCCTCGTATGACACCAACTCAGAGCCTGCGTGGCCTGGCCATGGGCAAGCTCATCCAGAACCACATCATCGACACCGGACGCAGCCAACGAGAAGTATCCGACGCAGGCGGAATCGACCCGGCCAGCCTGTCCCGCTTCCTCAACGGCACCAGGAAACTCCCCGATGGCGATCTCTCGGTGCTGGCATGGGCTGTCGGCCTCACCTCCCGGGAGACGAGGCGTGCCCTCGTCGACATCAACCACGACCACGACGAACCCGAGTGGTGGATCAGCGACACCACCACACCACTGGCCGACGCGATCACCACGGTGATCCGCAGCCTCACCACGACAACCACATCTTTCTCGCCACACACCATCCCCACCGACCTGACACCACACCGACGCCCCGCAAAGCCCATCGCCGGTCAATACCTCATCGGCCGAGCAGCACTCGATCGCCTCAGGCACGGCAACCAAGCAGCCCATGACCAAGCCCAGTGCCTCTACCGCCACGCGGCATCCGACCGCATCACCATCCGCCTGGTGGACGAACACGACCACATCCACCCGTTCCAGCTACTCGTCCTCAACGGCGGCTACAAAACAGTCAAGGTCGACATCCTCGACACCACCCTCTACCTCGACGACATCAACAGGTTCCAGGCCGTGATCGAGACACTCAAGCAGCGCGCCGTCAACGTGACCGACTCCCTCGCCGTGCTCGGAAACCTGGCTACCTACTTCGCCGACAAGGTCTCCGCATGACCCGGCCCACACGCGGTGTGCGCGTCATCGGTGGCGACCTCCACACCGCGGTGCAGACCTGGACCCGTGCCGACAGCCACTCCATCATCCTTATCGGACTGTGCCACGTCGGTGAAACCGACTACTACGCCGCTGTAGAAGGAATCCTGGACACGCATCTCGACGCGGAAGTCCTCTGCGAAGGCGTGATCCGCGAGCAGCCACCACCCGCATTGACAGTGCGGGAACAGACCCGGCTCGCGCACCTCGACGGCTGGGGCCTGCGCCGCCTGCTGGAATGGGCCGCCGCGGCCACCGGTCTGCAACTGCAGAGTCGCGGACTCACCCGCAGGGAATACTGGCGCAACGCCGACGTCACGGCGGTGGACCTGCTGCGCGTGTCAGGACACCTACGCCGAATCGACCTACCCGACCCCGACGACATGAGTTGGCCGGACGGGCTTCAGGCCAGACGAGCGGCACGAATGCTGCGACGGCTGCTGATCCACAGCTCCCGCTGGTCGCACCTGACCGCCAGCCGCTCCACACGACTGGGGATCGTCGACTTGCGCAACATCAACGCCATCGTCGCAGCCCTGCGCATCGTCCACGACTCGCCGGTCCTGCTCCCCTGGGGCGCGGGTCACCTATCCGGATGAGCAGACTCCTGGCGCTCAACGACTTCGCAGATGCACGCGGTCCGGATCCACGGCATGCCCGACCTGATCCTGGACAGACCCGAACCCGACGAAGTCATCCACTGGGCGTCCATCACGCCCTCCGTCTCCAGCGCACACACCTGACACGGCCACCACCACCGGCCCGACGGCTGGACAGACCTCCTCGTCATCGACCACCTCACCGCACTGCCTGACCCTAACGATCCGTTGGCACCAAGGCTGGTCCTCGGCCGTGCGTCCACACTCTGGACACCATGACCACGCCGCAGACCCACACCGGTCCGACCGGGTTTCGCGCGCGACCTCGCATACCGACGCAACTTCAGTTCGAAGCGGACGCCGAATGAGTCAACCACCCCAGGACTGGGAAGCAGTCGGGCGCTGCATCGACCAACGCCTCTCCGAACTCGCCTTGACCCAAAGCGAGATGGCCGACGCCCTCGACAGGTTTCGAGTCGACCTGGCCATGATCCTCCACAACACCCGTCGCGACTGGCAGACTTCACTGTTGACGCACGACGAGGGTTAGGGAGAACGCGGTGCCCCAGGGCCGCAAGGTGCGATCACACCCGATGCTGTCCTAGGTTTGACCAGCCCTGCGGCTCTGGCCTCTAGGGCTTGCGCAATGGCCAGCAAGCGGGCAGCGAGCTGTCGTTCGGCCTCGGCCACCGTGTCGCTGCACTCGGTCCGTTCGCCGTCGAGGTCCAGCATCCTCCCGATGTAGACGGCCGTGGCATGGTTGGTCGCGGAGTTCGTCACTGCGCACCCGCACCTTCATCATCTCCTGAACCGGCCGGGTGGTGCCGTGCGCGGCACCACCCGGGGCTCGGGGTCGGGATCAGGGGCAGGTGGCCAGGACGAAGGAGATCACCGTGCAGGTGGCCGTGTCCCGGTCGTTGGCCGGGTTCGGGTCGGCGGGTGCGGAGGCCGTTCGCACGCCGGTTACCGAGACGTGGCCGAGTGAGAACAGGTGCAGCGGGACGCGGAAGGACTTGGCGGTGGCCGCGCCGTTGGCGATGGGGTCGTAGGCGCAGGTGACGGTGCCGGTCGTGGTGGTGCAGCCCGCGGAGAGGTTCGTGGCGTGGGTGCCCGGCGGGAGGGTGGCGGTCAGGGTGGCCGAGGTGACCGCGTCGGGGCCGGTGTTGTGGGCGGTCAGGGTGTAGGTGAGGTAGGGCACCAGGATGCCCAGGTGCGGCTTCGCGGTGACGTCGACGTCGATGTCGGCGGCCGGGGGGATGTAGGTGAACCGGCCGGCGACGGTGGTGCCGCCGGGGGTGGTCAGCTGGACGTCGACCGTGCCGGTCCCGGGCGGTGCGGTGGCGGCGCAGGTGGTCGCGGTGCAGGACACGCCGATAGCCGGGTTGCCAGGGCCGAAGGTGATGGCGGTGGTGCCCGCGAGGTTCGCGCCGGTGATGGTGACCGCGGTGCCACCCGCCTCAGGGCCGCTGGTGGGGGTGATCGAGGTGACCGTCGGCGGGTCCAGGGTGAAGACGAAGACGACCAGGCCGTCGCCCGCGTTGGCACCGTCGGTCACCGTGGCCGTCAGACCGGGGACGGTGGACGAGACGAAACTGGACCCGCCGCCGCCCGCACCGCCCGCACCCGCGGTGCCGGTGCCCGAGGCGGCGCCCGAGCCGCCCCGACCACCGCCGCCGTAGCCCGCGCCCCCGCGCCCACCAGCGCCCGCCCGCACCGGCACGGGATACACCGCGGTACCACCCAGTGCGTTGGGGAAACCGCCTGCGGCGCCGGATGATCCCGGGCGGGTGCCGACTCCCCCGCTGCCGCCGGGTCCACCCGCCGTGGCGGTTCCCTGGCCGCCACCGCCGCCGCCCTGGGCCACGTCCGCCAGGCCCGCGCCGTCGGCGCCCGGACTGCCGCTGTCGGCGCCCGGGGAGCCCGGGTAGCCGGGTGTGCCGACACCCGGACCACCCGCGCCGCCACCGGAGCCCGCGGTCAGCAGCGCGGTGCCGTCCGCGGTGGTGACCGCCACCAGCCCGCCGCCACCGCCGCCGATCCCGTTGTTGGGGTTCGCTTGGCCGTTGTTCCCCCGGATGCCGACCGCGACCTGGAACACCTCTCCCGGCGTGGTGGGCAGCGCCGCCACGATGTGTGCTCCCTTGCCGCCGGGGGTGCCGTCGGCGGCGTTCCCGCCCCCGGCGCCGTCGAGGGTTACCGCGGCACTGCTCACCCCGGTGGGCACGGTGACGCTGCCGGTTCCACCCGCCGCACAGGTGATCGTGATGGTGGTGCCGACCACGACCGGGTCGGCGCACGCCCCGTCGGCGTAGGCCGGGGCGGCCAGCGCCACGAGTCCGCCGGTGGCGAGGGCGGACGTCGCCGCCACCGCCAGCAGCCGGTGCCGAGCACGCGCGAATGAGGACATCGACGTATCCCTTTCTCGGTGCCGCGCGACGGTGGGAGACCGAGTGCTTCCGCTGAACCGGGTCCGCGCGGTCTTCGAGGAGCCCGGCAAGCCTGCTCCGCGGGCGACACCGCGACCACACCCCGAACGAGTGGCCGGGACACCCCGCTCGCCACCACCTCGCCGACCATCGCGGACAGTGTCGGAGACGACTGTCGACATGATCTTGAAGCGCACGATCGGCGGCAGACCGCCCGGGCACGACCACACCCGCGCGCTATTCCGACCCACGCGTCCCGACAACACCACCCGTACGGCACGCGCCGCTTGGCGGTCCGCGGAACACCCACGCCCGCAGACGTCGTTCCCACACCACAAACGGCCCAGTCACCACACCCGGTCGGTCCAGCCCGGCAGCTAGAGGGTGCGGCCGAAGGGGTCACCGCGATGTCAGTGAGCACACAGGCGGGGACCTCGTCGCTGAGCACCGCGATCGGGTCCGGGTCGTCTGGCAGCCGGAGGCGGACCCCGGTGGCGCGGGCCAGGCAGTGTTTGAAGGACGCGCTGAAGGCGGTGTCGCGATCCGCGACCTTGCCTGCCTTCATGAAATCGTTCATGAAGGCAGCGACAATAGCCGCCTCTATCGTCCTCGCCACGAGCCTTCCAGAAATAGCAGGCTCTCCAAGGATGGCGCCCGCCTATGACACGAAGGTCATCCGGTAGTACTGTGAGGCGTATTCAGGACGTCGTCCACCGGCGACTGGATGATCGCCAGGGTAGGGGTAGATGAAATCAGGTGGCGGTCCGTTTGAGAGAATCTGGTTACCACGCCGAAGGAACTCACCAGACGGACCGCCTTCATGTACCGTGCCACCGGGTTGACGCGCGATTCCGTCGAGAACCTCTTCGCCGCGATTCACCATCAGGTCGGCGATGGTCGGCCCGCACACTCGACGGCGCCCTTGCCTGGGTATCGAAACCTGTCGAAGGTCGTCACCATGACTTTCAAAGAACACAACTTCCGCCACAACAAGATCCGCGTCGCAGTCGAACGAGCCATCGCCCAACTCAAGACATGGCCAATACCGCACACCGACTACCGACGGCCATACAACACCTTTGCCGCCACCATCACCACAGTCACCGGTCCTTGACCGGGTCGCCGTCGAGGCAGGCGCACGGGCGGTAGCCGACCGGCAAGCCGAGTTCCACCTTGTCCGAGTGCAGGTCGATGGCCTGCACTCGTGGCCAGAATCCCTAGGTCTACTTCTTCGTCGGTCAACACCGATCACCTTCCGCAGGCTGGTTCTTGGTGAACTGCCCGTCCTTGTAGTGGCTCTGGCCCCGTCGGCCCCACTCTGTCATCCGGGTACCGGTGGCGCTTCTCGGCACCTGGTGCCGAGCGATCAACCGCGCCAGCGCGGGCGGCTTGGGCCTGTGCAGGAGTTCGCCAAGAACGGTCATGAGTGTCCTCTCGTAGCAACTCGGCAAGCGCCAGGGCAGGCGCTTGGAAAGCCTTCGTTGTACCGCTTGTCGCGAACACCGAGCAGTTCCGGGGACAGCAGCACGACGTCGCCGTTCCAACTGATCGTCGGGATCAGGTCGTGACGGCCGTCCGCCTTGCAGATCTCGGCGTCGTACGACAGGAACTTGGCCATGTTGTCGATCTCCCGGATGGTCATGTCCGGGTGCTCCGCGGCCCACTCGAACGTGTCCCGCCAGAAGCGCTGGGCCTGGTCGACCTCCGGTGTGATGCCGTTGACGTTGGCCGCTTCCTTCGCCTCAACGTTGAGCCCGACCCAGTGGCAGCCGAGATCGGCGAGCAAGCCAGGTCCGGCCAACTTCCGGTAGTCGGTCATACCGGAACCTAGGCAGTACCGATCGGTAATCCGGTCTCTCAGACCGAGTTGTCCCTCAGACCGGGATGCCGAGCTATTCGGCGAGCGCAGCCCCTTGACGGGCGGCGTTCGCGCGGTCTTGTCGCACGATGGCGTGCAGAACCGCGTGCGCTGCCGGGCGGTGCAGCACGTCTTCCGGTGCGGCGCCGTTCGCGGTGTGCACCGCGATCAGGGCAATGCGGGGGATGCCGAGTTCACGCGACTTCGCTCCGTGGTGAAACCGCTGTGGATGCCGGGCTCCAGCACAGCTACACAGCCCGCTGTCTCGGCCCCGAACCACCGGGGTTCGACGCCGGCCTTGTGCCAGTCCACGGTGGCGATCCCCAGGGTGGAGACCTGAATCTTCTCGCCCCAGTCGATGTCGTCGACTCGGACTGTCATGCCAGGAGCTGTGAGCCGTCGGCGGTCAGGACGTGGGTGGCAATGGCCAGGAACTCGTCGCGAGCCTGGAGCTGGTTGACGCTGCGGCCGCCGAGCAGCCGTGCCGCGAACTCGTCGGCGGGCCAAGTGGGCACAAGGCCATGGCGTGCCAAGTACAAGCCCACAGCGCGAATGCGCCACCGATCGTGGACATCGAGCCAGGCGTACCCGAGCAGCTGCCACAGCCAGCGGCAGGCGCGTTCGAGATCGTCGGTGCGGATGACGGTCTTGACATCGAGCAGGGTGTCACCGATCACCAGGTCACCATCGGCCCAGTGGTGTGCGAACACCGGCCCGGCCCAACCGAGCGCGTGCTCTTGGCCCGAGCCGCCCGCGAGGCCACGCAACCGGTCCAGGCTGCCACTCTCGTGCAGCAGCCGGGCAAGGTCGACCAACTCCTCCACCCCGGCCGCAGGCGCGACCGAGCGCAGAGCGTCCACCGACGAAGACGCACCGACCACGTCACCAAGAGAACCCGGATCACCGCTGCTGTATGCGTCTTCGAATGCCGAGACCAGCCAGAACACACGCGCCAGTCCGGCCTCGGCTCCAGGCGTGCCCAGCCGGCCCGGCGGGGCGTGCTCGGCGAGATAGCGCCGAGCACGGGCGAACCACTCTCCCAGCAGGGGTTCAGCGTGGCCACGGGCAACCTTGGTGCCAGTGGGCCCGCCGAGGTCCCGCCACCCGGTCGGACTCGGACGCTGTTCCAGAGCCCGCCGCAGCTCCTGCGGTCGCAAGCCGCTGTGCGTCGCCACTTCCCGGCCTGCGCGTCGGCCCACGCCCGCGACACCAGACCAGCGTTGACCAGCCCATAAAGGGCGTAGTACGGGGGGGCGGTTCAACCAAGGCGGCCAGGCGCGCCCCGAACGCGCCCCCGATCTCGGCCCACCACCGGCGCCCGACCCGTCGGCTCGCGGGGCGCAACCGGTTGCCGTTGTCGAGCGGCGGCGCTGATCTCAGCGGCTAGAGTCGCGGTCCCGGGCAGCCGGGACGCGCACCACGCTTCCAACGCACCACTGGGCGGTCAGGGACACAGTCGTCACCTCTCTCCCGTGGCTTGACCCTGTACTTGTAGCGCCCGTTACTCCCAACACAAGGTGATTCCCACGTTTCTCGGCGCGTTCTCGCCAGCGGCGGCTTGATGCCCGAAGACCTGGATTCGTCGACCATCCGGGCGCCCACGTCGTCGACGAACGGGTCCGCTGCCCGGCTCGGCGATTGTGGTCGCCACGCTCGGCGCGGTAGTCGGCGCGTCGGGATCCGGTGTTGGTGCGAGGTGGGTGAGCGGCAACCGCTTCGCGCCTGTGGTGATCGCTGTGCGTCACCCGCTTGCCCGAGCTGGGCGCGGCGTGCCTGCCGTCGTGTTGTCAGAGGCGGGTGAACTGCCAGGTCGACGCGCCGTCGAGTTGGGTGAGGCCGCCGGGTTGGGTGCAGGCGTCGAGGGTGTTGGCGGTGACGACGAGTTCCTGGGTGACGGTCGCGCCCGCGAGGGTTCCGGAGGTGATGAGGCCGGTGGTCGCCACGACCAGTGCGCTGCCCGTCTGGGTGGGGTGACTGGTCCACTCCCAGTGGCTGGTGGTGCTGTTGTCCCACAACAGGGTCTCGTCCCCGGTGCCCTCGGCGAGCAGGGCGAGGCAGGAGCGTTCGGTGCTGCCGGAGAACGGCGCGGAGAAGGAACGCAGGTTCGGGTGGGTCAGGCTGGTGCAGGTCGTGGCGTTCTCACTACCGCTGACGGCGACGGTTTGCGTGGTGTAGGTCAGGCCGGGGGTGAAGTTCACCTCGACGTCCCCGACGCAGGCCACGAGCGCGGGAGTCGCCTGGGCGGGGGTCGGGGTGAGGAGACCGAGCAGGCAGAGTGCCGTCGTGGCGGTCAAGGCGCGCAGCGGTTGGGCGCGAAAGGACATGGGTCAAGCCTTTCCGGCAGGAGGCAATGGATCCACTACGGACTTCGCGTGGGCGGCGCCGACGGCGGTCGCCGAGGTCGTGCGGTGGGTGGCGTCCACTTCCCCGGGAGGACTGGGTCGCTGCCCAGCCGACCCGCGATCTCGCACCGGGCGGGTACCGCGCGGTCCGGACCGAGAAGTCCGCCGTGGCCGTGTCGGTGCGCTCAGCAGGTGATGAGCAGGCTGGTGAGCGCGGTGCAGGTGGCCGTGCGGGAATCGTTGGTGGGGTTGGGGTCCGCCGGGGTGCTGCTGGTGCGGGTGGCGGTGGCGGCGAGTGCGAGGTTGAGCGTGAGCAGGCCGAAGGTGGCCCGGAGGCCGTGGGTGACCTGGGTGCCCGCGGCGACTGCGGTGATCGGGCAGGTCGCGGTGCGGGTGGCGTGGGTGTAGGCGCAGGATGTCGAGGTGGCGCCGGTGGCGGCGGGCGGGAGGGTGACGGTGATGGTGCCACCCGCGGTGGCGGGGCCGGTGTTGGTGACGGTCAGGGTGTAGTCGATGGCCGCGCCCAGCGGCGGCGCGGTGGCGCGCAGGTCCACGGCGAGGTCGGCGGCGGGTGGGGCGACGATGGCGAAGGTCGTGGCGTCGCCCGCGTCGATCGCGGTGACCCCGGACAGGAACGTCGTGCAGGGCGCCGTGGTCCCGGTCGCGCATACCCGCACCGGCACGGCGCTGTCGACGGTGGTGCCGGTGCCGAGTTGGCCCGAGCCGTTCGCGCCCCACGTGCTGACCCCACCGCTGATGAGCGCGGCGGAGTGGTCTCCGCGTTCCCCGGCCGCGATGGCGATGACCCCGGACAGGTACGACGTGCACGGCGCCGTCGCCCCCACGGCGCACACCCTGGTCGGCGTGACCCGGTCCGCGCCGCCCCCGTTGCCGATCTGGCCGCGGTTGTTGTCGCCCCAGGCGTGCACGACACCGCCCACGAGAGCGAGCGAGTGCTCTTGCCCCGCCGCGATCGCGGTCACCCCGGACAGGAACGAGGCGCACGGCGCCGTGGTGTCCTCGGCGCACACCCGGACCGGTACGGCGCTGTCGGTGGGTTTCGCTCCGTTGCCGAGCTCACCCTGGTCGTTGTCGCCCCAGGCGTGCACGACACCGCCTGCGAGGGCCAGCATGTGATCCTCTCCCGCCGCGATGGCGGTGACCCCGGACAGGAACGACGTGCAGGGCGCCGTGGCCCCGACCGCGCACACCCGCACCGGTACGGCGCTGTCGGTGGGCGCCGCGCCGTTGCCGAGGTGCCCGTCGCCGTTGTCGCCCCACGTGTGCGCGACACCTCCGCTGACCGCCACGGAGTCGAACCCCCCGGCGGCGATCGCGGTGACACCGGTCAAGAACGACGCACACGGCACCACCGCACCGACCGCGCACACCCGCACGGGAACGGCGCTGTCCGTGGGCACGGCACCGTTGCCGAGCTGCCCCTGGTTGTTGTTGCCCCACGCCACCACCGAACCATCCGAGAGCAGTGCCAGCGAGTGGTTCTCCCCCGCGGCGATCGCGGCGACGCCGGACAGGAACGACGTGCACGGCACTGCCGCGCCAACCGCGCACACCCGCACAGGGACGTCCCGCTGAGTGGTGGTGCCGTCGCCCAGTTGGGACTGGTCGTTGAGACCGGCCGCGACGACCGTGCCGTCGGCCAGCAGCCACAAGGTGTGCAGCGCACCCGCCGCGACCGCGGTCGCGTTGTCCAGTGCCGGTGCGCAAGGAGGGGCGGCGCCGACCGCGCACGCACTCGCCGGGACCTGGCTGTTGACCACCGTGCCCTGCCCGAGCTGCCCCTGGCCGTTGCGCCCCCACCCCACGGCCGGACCAGGCGGCACGGCCTCGGCCATCGGCGCGACAACACCGGCGGCGACCACGCCGAGCACCGTGAGGAGAACGAGCAGGCGGCTCCGACGAACACCCACGGCCACACGACCTTTCGCGAGATGACGACGCCAGGACCCCGCTACACCAGGAGGCCAGGTACCGAACATATCCGCGATCGACAAGCTATCCGGGTGAACATCGCGCCCATCGGGGTGATCCCACAGGACGCGTTCGTCCGGCCCGCGCACCGCTAGACGCGGACCAGGACCTGGTCGAGGTCTTTGCGGACGAGGTCCGGCACCACGGCGTCGTCGGCGGGGTAGCCGATGGGGATGACGGCGAATGCCTTCTCGTTGCGGGGGCGGTGGAGTGCCTCGGCGAGGAAGCGCATGGGGCTGGGTGTGTGGGTGAGCGCGGCGAGGCCGGACAGGTGCAGGGCGGTCAGGAGCATGCCGACCGCGATGCCGACGGACTCTCCGACGTAGTAGTGCTTGTGCTGGGTCTCGCTGTCGAGGTAGTACCGCTGTTCGAAGACCACGAGGAGGTGTGGCGCGTCGGTGATGTGGGGTTTGTCGCTGTCGGTTCCCAGTGGCAGCAGGGCGGAGAGCCACTCGTCGCCGAGGCGCCCGGCGTAGGCGGCGCGCTCCTCCGCCTCGGCGGCTTCGCGGATCCGGGCGCGGACGCCCGGGTCGGTGACGAGGACGAACGTCCACGGCTGCTGGTGGGCACCGGAGGGGGCGGTGGCCGCGACGGCGACGGCGTCGCGGACGAGCTGTTCCGGCACGGGGTCCGGGGAGAACGACCGCACCGTGCGGCGTTCACGCATCCGCGCGAGCAGGGCCGCGGCGACGTGCGTCGACCGCAGCAGCGGCATCCTGGGCGGCCGGTAGGGCACTGGGGTGTAGGGCTGGGAGTGGATCGGCGACCAGGGGCGCGTCGTGTTCGTCAACGGTGGCTCTTCCGTGTTCGTTCGCGGTCACAGGGATCCCCACGCTAGAGGTGGGTACCGGCTCGGGATGTGGGGAAATCCCTATGCCTGCCCGCTGAGGTGCCGGACGAGTTGAGCCCGGGACCTCAGACCGAGTTTGCGGTACACGCGGGTGAGTGTCGCCTCCACGGCTTTCGTGCTGACGTAGAGGCGCAGTGCGATCTCGCGATTGGACGCGCCCTGGACGACCAGGTCGGCGACGCGCTGTTCGGTCGCGGTGAGTTCCCTGCTGGTGGTGCCGACACCGGCGATGGCCGCGGCGGCGACGCGGGCGTGGGTTGCCCACGGTCGCGCGCTGATCCCCGTGAACAGGTCCAGTGCCGCGTCTGCCGCGCCAGCGGCGGCGGTGTAGTGCCGTCGACGGCGTTCGATGGTGGACTCCACGAGCAGGCACCGGCCCTGCTCGACCGGTTGCCCGAGCGAGGCGAACACGGCGGCTCCTCGCCTGGTGAGCGCCAGCGCCGTCTCGGTGTCGCCTGCCGCGGCGGCGGCGAACGCGAGCGCGCGGTCCAGTCCCGCTCCGGCACCGCGCTCTCCCGATCCGCCCAGGCGGTCTCGAGCGGTGCGCGCCAAGCGCTCGGCCTCGGCGTGCTCGCCGGTGCGGACCAGGCATACCACCAACTCCGGTTGCCAGCGCAGCGAGGTGGGATCAGCGTGGCCGAGGGTGGACTCCACGTGTTGGATCTCGCGCAGGGCCGCGATCGCCGCACTCGTCTCGCCGAGTCGGGTGAGCGCCTGTCCCAGGGCGTGCAGGTGTCGCATCCGGAAGACGACGTTTCCCTCTTGGACGCAGGAGCGCACCCCGTGCTCGGCGTAGGACCTGGCCCGGGTGAGATCGCCCCCGACCAACTCGGCGGTGGCCATCGCGTACCACCCGGGCCCAGGACTCAGCGCGGCACGCGCCGCGACGTGCACGGCACGGCGGGCGTAGGCCATCGCCTCCACGCACCGCCCCTGCCTGGTCGCCACGTCCGACAGACTGCACAGCGGACCCATCAGGTCCTCGACCGGTCCTGCCTCGGCGGCACCGAGCATGCCGAGCAGTGCCGTGCGCGCGTCCTCGAGCCGGTCGTCGTACGCCGCGAACCGGGCCGCGAGGTAGGCGGGAGTCAGGTGGAGCATCCCCGCGGTGTCCGGCACGGGTGCCGCGAGCGCCGCGTCCAGGTACGCACCCCAGTCGCCGCGTCCGAGCAACCGCGACGCGCGCGCACGCAGCGTGAGCCCGAGCACCTCCGTGCGCCTGTCCCCCGCGGACCGGGCGTGGTCCACCGCGTCGACCGCGTGCTCGTCCGCGCCGCGCGCGTCCCCCGCCAACGTCGCCGAGTAGGAACACCACAGGTGCACCGCTGCCAGGGCACTCGCGTTCCCGCTCGCGTCGGACTCGGCGGCGGCGAGCACGTCGGCCATCAACGGCGCGCTCTGGCCCGCGTGGCGGACCAGGGCCGTGCGTACCCGCACGCGGTGCGCCTGTGTGGGCGACTCGGCCATGACCGCGCCCGCCGCGCGTTCGACCAGCTCGGGGACACCGGCGCCGACACCCGCCTCGACCGCCGCGACCAGGGACTCGGCCCGTTCGGCCACCGCGTGCGGCGGATACCTGTCCGCGGCGAGCAGGTAGAGCTCCGCCGCGAGATCCGGCAGGCGCGGGGTGGCACGGGCGGTGGTGGTCAGCGCCCTGGCCACGGCGAGGTCCGGCTCCGGCCGGGCCAGCGCCCGGTGGCGCACCGCCTCGGCCGCGGAGGTGACCACGGCGGACAGCCGCCGGTGGATCCGCCGCTGGGCCGCGGGCCCCGACTTGAGCGCGAGCGCGGCGGACGCGGCGGTCGGCGTGAACCGGATCGTGTCCCCGTCGACGACGAGCATGCCCCAGCGCACCGCCTCCGCGATGTCCGCGGCCGCGTTCGACCGCCCGGACCGCGACAGCAGGGACACCGTCGGCCTGGCGGCCGACGCGCACACCAGTACCGTTTCCCTGGCGGGAGCCGACAGCCTGGACCAGGCGAGGTCGACCAGCTCACCAACCCGGCCGGTGCAGACGGCGAGGGCGACGGCCGGGTTTCCCGCGGACTCGCTGTGGATCCGGGTCGCGGCGCGTTCGGCCACCCCGTGCGGCTCCAGCAGGTCGACCACCTCCGGTGCCGTCATCGGCGGCACCGCGAGCCGAGCCGCTCGTTCACCGGGGATCGCCTCCGCCGCGCCGGAGAACAGGAACCGGACCCGACCACCGGCTCGGCGAGCGGCGTGGGCGATGGCGTCCGCCGACGCGGCGTCGATCCACTGCAGGTCGTCGACCACCACCAGCACCGGTCGCGTGTCGGCCCACCGCCGCAGCACCGCGAGGAACCGGGTGCCGCGAGCCGCGCGCACCCGGGCGCCGCGGCGCGCCAACCGCGCCAGCGATCGCACCTCGCCGTCGGCCTGTTCGCCGGCCAGGAGATCCGCGAGTGCCTGGCCCGCCAGCCACCGCTCGGCGCGGTGGCCACGTGCCGTGAGCACCTTGTCGCCCCGGGTGCGCGCGGCCGCCGCGACGGACTCCAACAAGGTCGACTTGCCGATGCCGCACGGGCCGTCGACCAGCACGACCCCGTCGACCAGCGCCGCGTGCACCCGGGCGAGGAGTTCCGGTCGCGCTGTCATCCTCGGCCACCCGCCCGCCCGACCGCACCCGGATGGTGAACGGTTGCTCGCACTCGCATGCAGCAGACCGTAGGAGCCGTCCCGGGGAACCGCCACCCTCTCGACCGTCGAGACACGCGCCCGCGCGGAGCGGGCACCCGATCCAGCGGCGGTGGGGGTTTCCCCACATCGTCGAGCGCGGGAGCGACTGTACGGTTCGTGGCCCTGCGCGGCATTCGTCCGGATGGCGCCGCGGGCGGCCGGTTCCCGGGGGCGACGGGGTCGACCGGACGGGTGTCCACCCGCGCGAGGCGCGGGCGGACACCACGACCTGGCTGCCCCCTGCCCTGTTGACAACCAGTTCGTCCCGGATCCGGACGTCGCCGCCAGGCGGTGACCAGCGGCCGCGCCAACTGTAGATCGGGGACCGGGGGTGTGGTTGGCGGTCACTCGACAATGTCGGCCGCGCGCCCGCGGCGGATGTCGATCCACAGTGGAGTATCCATGGCGTACTTGCTAGAAGCGGTGGGAATCCGCGAGTCCGACAACGACGTGTACATCGCGCTCCTCGGGGTGGGCGAAGCGCCGGTCGACGAGATCGCGGACCGGGTGGCGATGCCCATCGCGACCCTCCGGCGAACGATGACGCGGCTGGCGCGCGCGGGCTTGGTCACCAGGACCGCGTCGCGGCCAACGCTGTTCACCGCTGTGCCGCCCGATATCGCGGTCGCGGCGCTCGTCGGGGCGCGACGACGCGAACTGCGGGACCTGCGAGCCGCCGCCGCGGCGTTCGACCGGCGCCTGGCCGCGCTCGCGGTGACCGGGCCCGCGGGCGTGGTCGAGGTCATCGAGGGCGACGAGGCGATCATCGACCACCTCGCCCGGGCGCAACTCGAGGCACACGAGGAGGTGTTGATCGTCGACGCGCCGCCCTACCTGTCGGGGGCGCCGCAACGGAATGCGGAGGAGTTGGCGATGTTGGCCCGCGGGGTCCGCTACCGCTGCGTCTACCACCGGCCCGCGCTGTCGACGCCCGGGCACTTCGACCAGGTCAGCGAATGCGTGAGCGCCGGTGAACAGGCGAGGGCACTCCCGTCGGTGTCGATGAAGATGCAGGTCGTCGACCGCCGTACCGCGATGGTCCCGATCTCCTTCGACGCCGCCGAGACGCACAGCAGGCTCCTCGTGCACCCGTCACCCGCGCTCGACGCGCTCGTCCTGTGCTTCGAGTCCCTGTGGCACAGGGCCACCCCGATCGGACCGACCCGCGGTGGCGGTGCACCGGGCGAGCAAGCCCTGCGCGACCTGCTCGCCACGGGGATGGACGATCGGGCGATCGCGCGGACCCTTGGCATCACCGGTCGGACGCTCAGCCGACGGGTGCGCGGGCTGATGTCCGGGCTCGGCGCGGACACCCGGTTCTAGGCGGGCGTCGAGGCCGCCCGCCGCGGGCGGCCCGCGGCCCGATGACGGCGGCCGATGCCGTGGCGAGTACCGGTCAATGACCGGTCCCGCCCCTTCTTCTCGACGATCAAGCACTTCTACGGTCACGACATCGTGCCGACGCGAGCCGCGACGCGGCCACCCGGCACACCCTGCGAAGAAGTGGATCTCCCATGGACACGAAGAAGACGGTGGGCCGGGCATCCCGGTTCACCGCCGCGTTCGGGGTCGCGGTGTGCACAGCCGCCCTGGGCGCCGTCGCACTCGCCCAACAAGCCCCGCCGGGGCCGGTCGACACGCCGGAGGAGGTCGCGATCGCCGCGGCCGACCGCGCTCTCGGCGGGCGAGCGGGCCTGGCGGGCATCAGCGGAGACGACCGATTCGTCCGCGCCGATGTCGAGGCGACCCGACAGGGGCTGACCTACGTCAGCTACACCCGCGAGTTCCAGGGCCTACCGGTGTTCAACGGCGGCGACGTCGTCGTCGTGGTCGACGCCACCGGTTCCGTGCGCGACGTCGGCGGCGACAACCGCCGCGCGGCGCCCCGGTCGACCCGTCCCGGGGTCACCGCGCGCACCGCGGAGGCCGTCGCACGCGCTCACTTCACCGCGGCGGTGCGCTCGATCTCCGCACCCCGCCTGGGTGTCGACCTCTCGGCCGAGCCGCGGTTGACGTGGGAGGTGGTTGTCACGGGCGAGCGGCACGACAGCACCCGCGGTGCCGCGGACCTGGCGCCCAGCGCGTTGCACGTCTTCGTCGACGCGAACACCGGAGTGGTCACCGGGTCCTGGGACGCGGTCGCGCACGCCGAGGGCAAGGGCCACCACAACGGCACCGTCCAGATCGGCACCCAGCAATCCGGGTCCGGCTACCAGCTGAAAGACCCGGACCGCGGCGGTCAGTCCGTCGCGAACGACGGCAGCAAGGTGATCTACACCGACTCCGACGACATGTGGGGCAACGGCGGGGCCAACGACCTGCCCTCGGCGGCGGTCGACGTGCAGTACGCCCAGAACAAGATGTGGGACATGCTGGAGGAGAGGTACGGCCGCGACGGGCACGACGGCAGCGGCCAGTGGCCCGAGGCGCACGTCGGCATGAACGAGGGCAACGCGTACTCCTTCTGCACCAACAGCGCCGCCACCGACTACACCCGCTTCGGCCGCAACTCCAGGAGCACCCTGCAGCTCACGGCGATGGACGTCGTCGGCCACGAGAACGGGCACAGCGTCGACTGCCGCACACCCGGTGGCATGAGCAGGCAGGGTGAGGCGTACGGCATCGGCGAGTCGATGGGCGACATCTTCGGGGCGCTGCTTGAGCACTACGCGAACAACCCCGACGACGCGCCGGACTACCTCGTCGGCGAGAAGGTCGACTTCTCCGGGAACGGCAGCGCGCTGCGCAACATGTACGACCCCGCCAAGCTCGGCGACCCGAGCTGCTGGAAGTCAGGACTGCCCGCCGAGCACGGTTCCGGTGGCCCGCAGAACCACTGGTTCTACCTGCTCGCCGAGGGATCGTCCCCCGGCGGCGGCAAGCCGAACAGCCCGACCTGCAACAGCTCGTCGGTGACCGGGATCGGGGTGTGGAAGGCGGGCGACATCTTCTACCACTCCCTGCTGCGCAAGACCTCGAACTGGTCCTACGCCAAGGCTCGGACCGCGACGCTGCAGGCCGCCAAGGACCTGTACCCGAACAGTTGCGCCGAGTTCGACACGGCCAAGGCGGCGTGGACGGCGGTGAGCGTGCCCGCGCAGTCCGGTGAGCCGACCTGCACCGCGACACCGCCGACCACGACGACACGACCCACCACGACCACGACCACCACCATGACAACCCCGCCCACCGCCACCACGACCAAGCCGCCGACCACGACCGTCCCGGACATCGACGTGGCCAGGGTGCGGGCGCACATCGACCAGTTCCAGGCGATCGCCGAGCAGAACTCGGGCAACCGGTCGGGCGGCTCGGCGGGCCACCAGGCATCGCTGCGGTACGTGCAGGGCGAACTGGACAAGGCCGGGTACACCACCCGTGTGCACGAGTTCAGCTACCAGGGCCGGACCGGCCGCAACCTCGTCGCCGACCTGCCCGGGCGCGGGGACCCGGACCAGGTCGTCATGCTCGGGTCGCACCTCGACGGCGTGTCCGCCGGACCGGGCATCAACGACAACGCCTCCGGTTCGAGCGTGACGCTGGAGGTCGCGCTCACCTACGCCGCGAGCGGCGCCAAGGGCGACAAGGCCATTCGCTTCGGCTGGTGGGACTTCGAGGAGGCCGGGCTGGTCGGCTCGGCCCAGTACGTCCGGTCGTTGTCCGGCGCGGATCGGGCGAAGATCAAGAACTACCTGAACTTCGACATGGTCGGCTCGCCCAACGGTGGCTACTTCATCAACAACATCACCACCGAGTCCGGCAAGGCGCTCAAGGCGCACTACGACGCCATCGGCGTCCAGACCGAGGAGAACACCGAGGGGGCCGGGCGCTCGGACGACAAGTCCTTCAAGGACGCGGGCATCGCGACCAGCGGTGTCGCGGCTGGTGCGAGCAACCGGATGACCGCGGCCCAGGCGGGCAAGTGGGGTGGCCAGTCCGGCGTCGCCTTCGACAAGTGCTACCACCAGGCGTGCGACACCAAGGCCAACATCAACCCGACCGTGCTCGACCGCGGTGCCGACGCCGCGGCGCACGGGGCCTGGCTGCTCACCGGCGCGGCTGACGGCGGCCCGACGACGACACCGACCACGACTCGACCGACCACGACGAACACCACGACCCCGCCCCCCACCTGCTCCCTGCCCCCGTGGACCTCGGGCGAGTTGTACTGGGCGGGCAGCCAGGTCAGCCACAACGGTCGCAAGTGGACCGCGATGATGTTCTCCTACGACGACGAGCCCGGGGTCCCCGGCCCGTGGGGCAACCCCTGGCAGGACAACGGAACCTGCTGAGCCCAGCCGGGTGCGCCGGACCGCTGTCATCGGTCCGGCGCACCCGGCGCCACACCCCCCGCGCACAACGGATCACGAGGGTGGAGGACATCGATGACCCACTTGCTCGCGAGTATCGGGCTGGCTGACACCGACAGCGCGGTCTACCTCGCGGTCCTGGGCACGCAGCAGAGCACGCAGGCCAGGGTGGCCGTGCTGGCCGGTCTGGCCCCGGCCTCCGCGCGCCGCAGTCTGGCCAGGCTCGTCGAAGTGGGCCTGCTGACCCGGTTGCGCACCCGGCCCGCCCAGTTCGCGCCCGTACCCCCGGGGATCGCCGTCGACGCGATCGCCAGTCGACGTGAACAGGACCTGGACAGGGTGCTCGCGCGGGCAGGAGAGCTGACCCGGGCGCTGGAGGCGACCCCGCGCCAGGACATCGTCGAGGTCGTCGACGGACGCGAACCGACCAGCAGGTACCTCGCCCGGGCACAACTCGGCGCGACCGAGGAGGTGCTCTTCGTCGACGCGCCGCCCTACCTCGACCGCGCTCCCGCCCAGAACGTCGAGGAGTTGACCGCGCTGCGGCGGGGAGTCAGGTACCGCACCATCTACGACCGCGCCTCGTTGGACCTGCCCCACCGCTGGGACTACATGGCCGAATGCGTGCGGGCGGGCGAGCAGGCACGCACCCTGACCCCGGCCACCATGAAGATGGTGGTCGTCGACCGGCGCACCGCGTTCGTCCCCACGGCGTTCGGCACCACTCCGGTGCGGTCCGCGCTGGTGGTGCGTGCGTCCCCACTGCTCGACGCGCTGGTGGAGTCCTTCGAGTGGCTGTGGTCACTGGCCGTTCCCGCCTGCGTCGCCACCCAGGTCCCGGTGGGACCGACCGCGCGCCAGCGGCGACTGCTGGCGATGATGGCGGCGGGCATGAAGGACCGCGCCATCGCCCGCTCACTGGGCGTCACTGAGCGAACGGTCAGCAGGCACGTCCACGAACTGCTGACCGCGCTGGGGGCGGACTCCCGGTTCCAGGCAGGCACGCACGCGTACCAGCGCGAATGGCTGCGTGGCTCGACCGGATCACGGTGATCCCGCCCGTCTGCGGAGTTCCCCCACATCCTCACCCTGTGCATCGCCACGACGCGGGAGCCCCTGCTGCTCCCCGGAACGGGAGTGTCCATGAAGAAACTGCTGGCGGTGGGAGCCGCCTTGATCACCCTGTGCTCCGGCTCGATGGTCGTCCGGGCGGCGCAGAGCGCACCGGTCCCCAGCGGGTCAGGGGGCCGCCTGGTCAGCGGCGTTCCCACGACCGGCCAGGTCGAGTGGAACACCCGGGAGCGGTGGACCGTCGAGGTCCCGATGAACACGGCGAACCTCGCGGTCACCGTGGACGGTGCCGGTGCGCACCTCGACCTGATCGGGCGAGCCGGGGCCGCGCCCACGGTGTTCACCCACGACCTCAAGGCCGATACCGCGGACGGGACGGCCGATGTCTCGGTCCCCCTGCCCCGGGCCGGGCTGTGGTACCTGGAGGTCTCGGGCCGGTTCCTGTTCGAACCGCACACCTACACGATCACGGCGACCGCAGGCGGCACGCCACCGACCACCACCGCACCGTCCACAACAACACCGACCACGACCGCACCGACCAGCACGACGCGACCGACCTCGACCACATCGTCGCCGCCGACGACCACCCCACCCGGCACACCCGTTGTCGTGGACCGCAACTGCGCCGACGGGAAGTTCGTGCTGACCGTCGAGGACTTCCGCGAACCCGACCGGTTGCCGAGCATCCAGGACCTCGTCAACGGCTACAACTCGGCCGACTACATGGGTTTCATCAACGGAGTCCTCTCCCGAAGGTATCCCACCGGCAAGCGCGTCATCGACATCGCGGGCGGCAAGCAGGCGGTGGACCGCTGGCTCTGGCGCAAGGACACGGCGGCGCAGGTCCTCGGTCAGCTGAGCATGGTGGTCCACGAGGTCGGGCACGGGATCGACAAGAGCACACCGGAGAACCGGTACTTCGTCGCCCGCGGCAGCAACGGCGCCGACGTGACCTTCACCGCGCCGGGAATGCACGGCAAGGGCACGACCTCGTCGAGCCCGATGTTCTCGATGGCACGATCCCTGCTGCTCGCCGACGCCGAGAACAAGAAGCGGCCGCCCGCCGTCAAGGGCACCATCACCACCAGCCGCGAGTACGGCTCCGGATCCCACGGCAGCGACCCGACCTACGCCGAGACCTACCTCAACGGCGATCCGACCAACACCACGTTCGACTCCGGCGACCAGGGTTTCAACATGCTGGTCGAGGAGTGGAACCAGTACATCAACTCGATGGCCGTCACCTACTCCCTGCAGACCGGCGGCGGTTCCCGGACCAGCGACCGGCACGCCCTGCTGACCTACCTGTGGTGGGTCGAGCGCTACCTCGCCAAGATCAGGGTCGAACACCCGGAGCAACACGACTACCTGGTCACCAGCCCCGCCTGGCGCGAGACCGTGCTGGCGCTGTGGGG
Source organism: Actinokineospora cianjurensis (assembly GCF_003663795.1). Lineage (NCBI taxonomy): Bacteria > Bacillati > Actinomycetota > Actinomycetes > Pseudonocardiales > Pseudonocardiaceae > Actinokineospora > Actinokineospora cianjurensis. Next base: position 93,186 of record NZ_RCDD01000002.1, on the reverse strand, counting down.
CCGGTCGTGGCGCTACCTCAACACCGACACCGGCGGGATGGAACCCGACAGCGGCCAGGTCACCGAACTGGTCCGCCAACCCCACCTGCTCACCGAGATCCACCGCCTGCGCACCGCCAACGGCTGTACCAACCCCGTCGAACTCTTCCCCTGACGGACCTCGAGCCCGCGGTCAGCGGTACCGGGACGGTGAACGGGCACGCGTCGCGTCGCGCCCCCGTTCACCCGGTCCCGATCTCCGTTCCGCTCGACCGCTCCCCGGCGGCCCGATGGTGCCCTCGCCCATCGGGCCGCCGCCCCTTCGCCACCACCCGGCGCCGCACCCAACGCCGCCGAACAGGGTGACGTCGACCTGCGGTATCGACCTCGGGGTGTACTCCATCGAGTGGTGTCCTTGACGCTGTGTTGCCGCTCGGAGTGGTGGTGAGCAGGCTGGGCCGGTCACCGGCGGATGCCCTTCTCAGGGGTCGCACTGTCGCAGAGGGACGATCCACTGTCCCCACGCGTGGATGCTGTCGCGCCGGAATGTCACCGGATAGCCGAGGAGTCGTGCCATGCGACCACTGTGGAGCCACCGCCTGCGTCGGATCGGGCTGGTGACCGCCTGCACGGCGGTGTTGCCCGGGGTGCTCACGCCCGTCAGTGCGGCGAGCACCGTCGAGGGGTGCATCACCCGCGCGGCGTACCCCGTGGAGCGGCCCGCGCGGGACGACGGTCCGCCGTCGGCCGCCGAGGCCGCCGCGAACGAGCGGGACTTCCACACGCGACTGGCGGCACGGGGCGCCATCGCCACCCTGGCGCCGGAAGCCACCAAGGTCTACGTCCACGTCATCGCCAAGGACGAGACACCGGAGGGCGGCAACGTCCCCGACTCGGTGATCGACAAACAGCTCGAAGTCCTGAACGCCGACTTCGGCTCGACGGGGTTCAGCTTCGCGGTGCAGGAGATCACCCGCACCGTCAACGAGGCGTGGTCCAGCGACGCCAGCGGCACCAACCGGCAGGAGTTGACCCGAGACCTGCGCACAGGCGGAGCGGCCGACCTCAACCTGTACATCGTCGGCGGTATCGCGGGCGGGAACCTGGGTTGGTCGACGATGCCAGCCGAGTACAAGGCGGACCGGTCTGGCGACGGGGTCGGGGTGCTGTTCTCCGCCCTGCCTGGCGGCTCGACAGGCCCCTTCGGCGAGGGCAGGAGCGCGACCCACGGGGTCGGTGGCTGGATGGGGCTGTACAACACCTTCCTGAACGGGTGCACCTCTCCGGGGGACTACGTCGACGACACCCCGTACGAGGCGTCACCCGCCTTCGGCTGCCCGAACGACCGTGACACGTGCCCGCAGCCGGGCTTGGACCCGATCCACAACTTCATGGACTACAGCGACGACGCCTGCATGACCGAGTTCACCCGCGGCCAGATCGACCGGATGCGGCAACAGATGGCGACCTACCGCGACTTCGCCTGACGACAACACCGTAATGGCACCACCGTAATGGCACCAACGACAGGGCTATCGGTGACCACGCGCGTCGCCGGCACAGGGCAGGGTGCGTGGTCACCGTCGAGGCCCTCCACCGCGTCGGTAGCCGGGTGGGAGTGGTGGTCGGCGCGGGGCTCGGTGTCAGTGGGTCAGCAGGAAGCTGTCCACCAGTCCGGTGGTGTCGGAGATGGGCGTGCCGAGCAGGCAGCCGACGACGCTGCCGAGGTAGCTGGTGCCGGAGGTCACCTTGGTGGCGGTGTCACCCGCGTGGCGGCCCGCGGTGACGGTGCCGGTGTAGACGACGGTTTGGCCTGCGATGGTGGGTGCGGCCCAGTCGATCGTGCTGGTTCCCCCGGTGGCGTCATGCCAGGTGACGGTCTCGGTGAACGCCGGGCCCGCGGTGACCGGAACGCACCCCAGTGACAGCGTCACGCTCTCGCTACCGGTCGCGGTGGCACCGACGAGGCAGGTGCCGTAGTCGTAGGTCCCGCTCACCGTGACCGTCTGCGGAGTCACCGTGATGGCCGGGGAGAAGTTCCGCGAGAAGCCTCCCAGGCAGTGCGCGTCGACGGTGACGGCGCCCGCGGGAGCGCCGGGGAAGACCATCATCGCCACGGCGGTGAGAGCCGCGAGGACGATCGCCATGGGTCGTCGGACATGAGCGCGGGTGGACCGTGTCATGAGCGTTCCCCTTTCGGGCCGAGTTTCCGGGGGTGTCGCCCGGCCGAGCGCGTGACGGCGTGGCAGTCGCACGAACCGCATCGCGGATGGCCTGGGAGCGTTTCCACGCAGGCCCATCTCGGCGTATTCCCGCCGAGATCTCCAGGCCGCGGCAGCCCGGCGTTCACCCGGACAGCTTGTCGACGGTGGAGTCGGTCGGTGCCTAGGCTCTGGTCGTGGTGGCCACCGGCCCGATCGTCTCGGGCACCCGTGTTCCAGGAACCTCGCCGACACCCGCGACGCCTGCCCCGGCCCACCCGCGCGTCCATCCAGCCGTATCTCCACTGAGGACAAAGGAACGCTGATGCGTGACCGACTCCGCGCGGTTCTGAAGGGCAGCGGCACCGTGGCCGCCGCCGTTGTGGTGGTCTTCTCCTCGCTCCAGCGGCCCGCGCTGGCCGACACCCTGGTCGCGAGCAGTGAGCACGTCACGGTGGAGGCGTCCACGACCTCGGCCCGCCCGGGCGACCAGGTCACGTTCACCGTGACCGTCACCAACGACTCGGGTTCGGGGTCGACCGCGTTCGCGGGGGTGTTCGCGGACACGACCCTCTTCGACAGTCCCGGCACGTGCACCGTGATCACCGGGCCCACGCCGACCTCGTGCCAGATCGGTTCCAGCGGTCGGGCCGCGGTGGTGGAATGCGCCCCGGGGTGCGTCATCCCCGCGGGCACCGCGCTGCGCGCGCGGATCACCACCACCGTCGCCGCCATCGCCGCGCCCGGCGTCCACACGGTCACCCCGAGCGGCGGCCTGCACGACTTCGAACCGTGGACCCCGGCCACTTTCCCGTTCACGGTCCTCAGCGAAGCCGACATCGCGGTCGGCCTGACGGCGGTCCCGGGCCCGGCCTTGTCGGGCACGATCACCTACACCCAGACCGCGACCAACAACGGACCCGCGACCACGACCGCGGGCACCGTCATCACCACCCTGCCCGCCCAGGCCACCGGCGTCACCGGCCTTCCCGCCCACTGCGGCTACACCGCGGCCACAAAGAAGGTGGCCTGCGACCTCACCGCGCTGGCCAACGGCGCGACCACCACCAACACCTTCGCCGCCCAGTTGAGCCCCGTGGCCCTCGGCACCCAGTCCGCGACAGCCACCCGCACCACCAGCACCCCCACCGACCCGGCCCCCGGCAACGACACCGCCACGGCGACCTGTTCGGCGACCACCAGCCTGCTCATCTCCTGCTGACCCTCGTCTTTCGTGCCCGCGAAGGGCCTTCCCCCGGATCATCCGGAGAAAGGCCCCGTGAGCGTGCGGTCAGCAGACGATGACGAGGCTGGTGATCGCGGTGCACGCGGCGGTGGCGGTGTCGTTGCCGGGTGCGGGGTCGGTCGGTGTGCTGGTGGTGCGGGTGGCTGTGGCGGTGAGCGGTCCGGTGGTGAGGACGCCGAAGGACGCTCGGACGGTGTAGGTCGCGCTCGCACCGGGTTGCAGGGCGCCGATCGGGCAGGCAGCGGACTTGGTGGCCGGGTTGTAGGCGCAGGTGGCCGAGGCTGCGTTGGTGGTGGCGGCGGGCAGGGTGAGGACAACGGTGCCGCTGGTGGTGGCGTCGGGGCCGTTGTTGGTGATGGTCGTGGCGTAGTTGATCGTCGTACCCAGCAGTGGTGCGGTGGCGGTCAGCGTCACGCCGAGGTCAGCGGACGGAGGACCCGCGATGACGGCCGCACTGCTGGTGTTACCGGCGTCGATGGCAGCGACGCCGGTGAGATACGAGGTACACGGGCCCGTCGTGCCCACCCCGCAGACGCGCACGGGGATGGTGCGGTTGGTGGTGGTGCCGTCGCCGAGTTGGCCGCGGGTGTTGGAGCCCCAGGCGACCGCGTCCCCGCCGATCAGGGCCAGGCCGTGGCTGTCGCCGTCGATGGCGGTGACCCCGGACAGGAACGACGCGCACGGGGCCGTCGCGCCGACAGCGCAGACGCGCACGGGGGTGGCGCGGTTGGTGGCGGTGCCGTCGCCGAGCAGGCCCCGGAAGTTGGACCCCCACGAGTGCGCGACGCCGTTGACCACGGCGAAGGACGCGCCGTCGGCGGCAGCGCTGATGGCGGTGACCCCGGACAGGAACGAGCCGCAGGGCACGGTGGTGCCGGGCGCGCAGACCCGGACCGGGGTGGCGCTGTCGGCGTTCGCGCCGTCGCCCAACTCCCCGGTCAGCCCGTTGCCCCAGGCATGGGCGACGCCGCCCGCGACCGCGACCGAGTGGTTGCCCGCGTCGATGGCGGTGACCCCGGACAGGAACGAGGTACACGGAGCGGCCGCGCCGACGGCACAGACCCTGGTTGGCGAAGGGCGGTCGGTGGTGGTTCCGTCGCCCAGCCTGCCCCGGTAGTTCGATCCCCACGCGAGGACACCGCCGCCTGCCGCGGCCAGCGCGTGGGTGGATCCCGCGGCGATGGCGGTGACCCCGGTCAACGGCGCGACGCACGGCGCGACACCGTTGACCGCGCACACCGGGCCGGGGACCAAGCGGCTGGTGGTGGTTCCGTCGCCCAGGTAGCCGCCGCTGTTCTCGCCCCAGGACACGACCGACCCGGTGGACAGCAGGGCCAGGGAGAACCGGTTGCCTGCCGCGACCGCGGTCACCCCGGACAGGAACGACGCGCACGGGGCCACGGCGCCGACGGCGCACACGCGGACCGGGGTGGTGCGGTTGGTCTGGGTCCCGTCGCCGAGCGTGCCGTTGGTGTTGTACCCGGCGGCGGCGACAGTGCCGTCGGCGAGCAGCCACAGCGTGTGCCGCTCCCCTGCCGAGACCGACTTCGCGTTGGTCAGCTCCGCCGCGCACGGTGCGCTCGCGCCGATAGCGCAGACCGCCACCGGGTTCGACCGGTGCGTGGTGGTGCCCTCGCCGAGGTTGCCGTAGAAGTTGGCCCCCCAGGTCAGCGCCGGACCGGGCGCCACCGCGGCGGCTCGCGCGGCACCGGTGATCGCGGTCAGCCCCGCCGCCGCCAAGCCCAGGGCGACCAGCGCCGCAGTCCTGCCAAGCCTTCCTCGTACCACTTGTCCCACATCCCCTGACGGTGTCCTGTGTGGACGCCCGCGGATCGCGGGCCCCGGCCAACCGTTCCAAGGGAATCCGGACGGCGACAGCGCCCGAACCGGTCGAACCGCCGCCCGCGCCGCTACCCACGCGAGCAGTTCCGGCCCTCCTGCCGTCGGCAATCCCCCGACGAGGTGGCCTGGTAACACGATGGTGGCGGCTGATCGAGTGGCACCGGTACCACGAGGGTGATCTTTCTGATGTGATCGTGGCGCAGCCGACCGTGGGAGGAACGTCGCCATGTCCACCACCGCGCCCGGGTTCCGCAACTACGTCGAGGACATCCTCGACGGGCTTTCCGGCCCCGAGGTGGTGGTGAGCGGTGACCGCCGCCTGTCGGCGGAGGAGTTCCGCTCGTTGGTGTACCGCCTGGCGAGAGCACTGCGGGAGCGTGGCGTGGGCCGTGGGAAGACGGTGACGCTGCTGTGCGGCAACCTGCCGGAGACCATGGCGGCCCGGTACGCGGTCAACCTGCTCGGCGCGCACTTCAACCACCTCTACAACCGCCTCGGACCCGACGTCCAGGCCAAGATGATCGCCGATGTCGAGACCTACGCGCTCATCGTCGACCCCAGCCTGGCCGACCGCGCCGCGATCCTGGTGGCGGCGGTGCCGGTGACCCACGTGCTGGTACTCGGCCCCACCGGCGGCGTTGACGGCGAGGACCTCCTCGCCGCCGCCGCGCCGCACTCCGACCTACCGGTGGAAAGCACCGCACGCCCCGGCGACCTGTGCTTCATCCGCCACTCCGGCGGCACCACCGGCCACCCCAAGGGCATCCGCAGCACCTTCGGCCGAATGCGGAACTTCCACCGCGTCCGCGCGACGAACGACGTCGACGAACCCCGTGACCTGGTCTGCACCCCGCTCTCGCACGCGGGCGGATTCCTCGCCGACGCGACGCTCGCCGCGGGCGGCACCGTCGTGCTGCACTACGCCTTCGATCCCGGCGAGGTCCTGGCGACGATCGAGCGGGAACGGATCACGCACGTGTTCCTGCTGCCCCCGCTGCTGTACCGGGTACTCGACCACCCCGGCGATCACGACACCAGCAGCCTGTCGCGGATCACCTACGGCGGCACGCCCTCCGCACCGGTCCGCATCGCCCAGGCGGTCCGCCGGTTCGGCCGGGTCCTGCAACAGGGCTACGGCCAGTTCGAGGCGGGTGCCATCACCATCCTCCCCGCCGCCGAACACGACCCCGACCGCCTCGACCTGCTGCGCACCGCGGGCCGTGTCGTCCCCGGCGTCGAGGTCGAGATCCGCGACCCCGATGGCACAGCACTACCGCCCGGTCGGGTCGGCGAGATCTGCGTGCGCGCGGGCGAGGTCATGGAGGGCTACTGGAAGAACCCCGAACTCACCGCCCAGGTAGTCCGCGACGGCTGGGTGCACACCGGCGACCTCGGCCGATTCGACGACCACGGCTACCTCACCGTCGTCGACCGCCTCAAAGACATGATCGTCGTGGTCGGCGGCCACGTCTACACAACCGAACTGGAGGACTTCCTCACCACCCACCCCGACGTCCGCGCCGCCGCCGTCTACGGCGTCCCCGACGACGGCGGCGTCGAACGGATCCACGCCACCGTCGTCCTCGCACCCGACACCACGACCACCCCGGAGACCTTGCGCACGATGGTCCGCGACGGCCGGGGCGATATGTACGTCCCCGACCACATCCACCTCGTCGACTCGCTCCCCCTCACCGACGTCGGCAAACCCGACAAGAGGACACTCCGCCGCCAGGCCACTTCCACCCCCTGAACACCACCCGGCTGGACCGGGTGCCAGACCCGTTGGACACCAGGCAGGTCACCTCGCCGGTCCGACCTTCGCCGCGGTCAGCGGGAGAGCAAGGTCTGGGCGATGGCGGCTTGGACCGGGTCGAGGGTGGTGTCGCCGTCGTGGAGGGACCAGAGGGTGTTCTGGAGGGTTCTGGCCAGGGTCCAGGCGGCGGCGGTGGGGCGGTCCAGGGAGAGGGACTCGGTGAGGTGGTCGAAGCGGTGCAGCAGGTCTGTGGGGGTGTGGAAGTTGTTGTCCAGGGCGGGCATCAGGTCGAAGGCGGGGTGGCCGGAGATGGGTTTGGGGTCGATGGCCAGCCAAGGGGTGCGGGAACTGGCGAGGACGTTGTCGTAGTGGAGATCCCAGTGCAGTAGGCGGTTGCCGGGTTCGCTGATGGCTGCGGCGGTTGCGTCGGCGCAGGTGATGGCCAGGGTGCGTTCGGAGGGGTTGGTCAGGCGGTTCAATAGGGGCCGCTCGGCGAGCATCGCGGTGGCGATGTCGGTTAGGGTGCGGATCCCTGGTGGGGCGGGGACGTGCAGGTGGGACAACAGGTCTGCGATGACGGCGATGCCCTCTGACGCTGGGAGGGCGCTCAGGGGGCGTGAGGCGATGAGGCGCTCCAGGAGCATGGAGCCGGTTGGTTCGTCGTGGTCGAGTAGGTGGACCGCCGCGTTGCCTGCCCAGTGGCGCAATGCAAGCGGCTCGCCGTCGTTCTCCTCGTCGCGCGGCTGGAGCTTCAGGACTGCGGGTGTCCTGTCGGGACGGACGACGGGGATCACCAATGCGACCATGCCGTGGCGTGCGGGGCCGTCCACCTTCAGGGACCACCGGTCGAGCATCGTGTCGGCCAGTGTGGGCAGGGCGCGCAACCACGGCAGGTGTTCAGGACTCTGCTTCGCGTAGTACGCGGCAAGGGCGTCAGGCACAGGGATGGGCACGGCTGGATCCTCCTTCGCGTGAGTGGACAAGGCGAAGGAGGCAGCGGCGGTGCGCGAGGTCAATGGCCCATGGAACCCACTTTAGCCACCGAGTCGGGGATGCGGAGGGACTCGACCAGGTCGCGGTACAACGAGTCCGTGGCCAGGAGTTCGGCGTGGGTGCCGCGGGCGCGGATCCGGCCCTCGGCCATGACGATGATCGTGTCGGCGTCGACGACCGTGGAGAGCCGGTGGGCGATGGTGACCACGGCGGCGCGGGAGGCGTGGGCGCGGATGACGTCGTGCAGGGCGGCCTCGGTCAAGCCGTCGACCTGGGCGGTGGCCTCGTCGAGCAAGAGCACGTCGGGGTTGGTCAGGACCGCGCGGGCCAGAGCGATGCGTTGGCGTTGACCGCCCGAGACAGACGTGCCTGACAGCGGAGTATCCAGACCTTCAGGCAGCGTGTCCGCGAGGGTGTCGAGCCGGACGGCGGCCAGCGCGCTCTGGAGTTGGTCGTCGGTGGCGTCGGGGTGGGAGAACAGCAGGTTGTCGCGGATCGTGCCGGGGACAACCGGTGTCTCTTGCTCTACGTAGGCGAGGTGGGCTCGGATGTCGGCGTGGGTGAGGTCCCGATAAGGAACACCGTTGACGAGCAGCGAGCCTTCCTGGGGCTCTAGGAACCGCAGGATCAGGGAGAACAACGTGGTCTTACCCGCGCCGGACGGCCCAACGATCGCGGCATGGCCCACGCGCGGCACGTCCAGGTCGATCCCGCGCACGGCTGGCGGGGAGTCGGGCCCGTAGGCGGCGGTGATGCCCCGTAGTTCCAACACCGGCCCGGTAATGCGCGCGGCGGCGTTGGTGCTGACGCCCGAGGTCTCGACCGGTAGGTCGTCGACCTCCCGGATGCGCCCCGCGGCGGCGATGCCGTTCTGCAGCGCGGTGACGTTCTGGCTCAGCGTGGTCACCGGCCCCATCAGGCCGAACGAGTAGAGCAGGAACGCGATCAGCGTCGACACCGCCATGTCCCCGTCGGACACCCGCCACGCGCCGATCCCGAGGATCAGGATGATCGCGAGCTGGATGCCGCTCCACGAGATGGCCCAGGCGATCGCCTCCCGCCGGATCGCGCGGATACCCTGCTCGGCCGCGCCGCGGGCGTCGGTGATGATCGCTGCGCTCTGCCGCTCCTCGGCGCGGCTGGCCTTGACTGTGCGCACTGCTCGCAGCGCGCCTTCGAGGGTCCCGCCGAGCGCGCCGACGTGCGCCTGCGCCTTCTCCTTGGCGACCGCGATCGCGGGCATGAGCAGCCCGAACAGGATGGCGATGGCGATCACCGAGGCGACCGTGGTCAGGAACAGGACCAGGTCGAGCGCCGCCATCAGCACGAGCGTGCCGACCAGCATCACGACCCCGTTGATCAGGCCGATGACGCTGGACGCGGCCGCGTCGCGCAGCAGCAGGGTGTCGGAGGTGACCCGGGTGACGAGCTCGCCGGGCGCCCTGGAGCTGATGGCGGGGACGGTGGCGCGGAAGAACCGGTCGACCATGCCCTGGCGGGCGGCGAGGACGACGCGCTCGCCGAGGGTGCCCAGCACGATCGACTGCCAGGTCCACATCACGGCGCCGACCACGAGCAGCACGGCCATCAGCACGATGGGGCCGCGCAGGCCGCCGTCGGCGCCCAGGGAGTCGAGGACCCACTTGGTGGCCAGCGGGGTGGCCAGGCCGACGCCGGACCCGGCAAGGGCGAGCACCAGCCCGAGAGCGAGTCGGGCGCGGTGGGGACGGGCGAAGGACCAGAGGACGCGAAGCCGCCCACTTTTCGGAACGCTCATGCTCGATAGTGGAACATCCATGTTCCACCACGGTCAAGTGGAATACCGCTGTGGGCCGAGGGGACCTAGGCTGGGCCGGTGGATCTCCGCACCGCAGCAGCCGACACCGGGACCAAGGCCCGCACCCGCCGCGCGATCCTCGACGCCGCGGTCACCGTGCTCACCGCCGACCCGGCCGCGAGCCTGGCCGACATCGCCGCCGCGGCCGGGGTCGGGCGCACCACTGTGCACCGGTACTTCCCCGAGCGCGCCGACCTGACCACCGCGCTGCAGCAGATGGGCTGGGAGCACGTGGTCCAGGCGACCCGGCGGGCACGGCTCACCGAGGGAACCGGCGCGGACGGGCTGGACCGGCTCTGCCAGGAGTACTTCGACCTCGGCAACGTGCTGATGCTGGTGTTCAACTACTCCGACCCCGACGGCGACGTCACCTGGGACTGCGACCCCGACAACCAGTCCGTACTCGACCTCATCACCCGGGGCCACCACGACGGCAGCATCGACCCCACCCTGACCGGCCCCTGGATCCGCGACGTCCTCTGGGCACTGCTCTACGTCGCCTGGCAGCAGTCCCGGACAGGTGTCGCGTCCCGCCACCAAGCCCTCGACTCGTGCCTGCGCGCACTGCACAAGGTCGTGGCTCCCTGACGCCGGACCCGGTCTTCGTCGACCCGCGCCTGGTGGCCGTCTACGACACCTTCGACGCCCCGCGCGACGACCTCGACGCATACGTGGCCCTCGTCGGCGAGCTCGGCGCGCGGCGGGTGCTCGACCTGGGCTGCGGCACCGGCAACCTGGGCGTTCGGCTCGCGGAACGCGGCGTCGAGGTGATCGGCGTCGACCCCGCGGAGGCGTCGCTGGCGGTGGCGCGCGGCCGGGAGGAGCGGGTGCGATGGGTGCACGGGGACGTCGAGTCGGCGGCGGGTTCGGACGTTGACCTGGTCGTGATGACGGGCAACGTCGCGCAGGTCTTCCTGACCGACGCGCAGTGGGCTGGGGTGCTCGCGGGCTGTCGGGCGGCGACGCGGCCGGGTGGGTACCTGGTGTTCGAGACCCGGCGACCGCAGCGGCGGGCGTGGGAGGAGTGGGACGGCCAGGTGGTGCTGGACGTGCCGGGGATCGGGGCGGTCTCGCAGCGGCGGGAGGTCACCGAGGTGCGACTGCCGCTGGTGTCCTTCCGCTCGACCTACCGGTTCCCGGACGGCGCGGTGATCCCCTCGGACTCGACCCTGCGCTTCCGTGACCTGGACGAGGTCTCGCGTGATCTCGCCGCGCACGGGTACCGCGTGCTGGACGTCCGCGAGGCTCCGGACCGGCTGGGCAAGGAGTTCGTGTTCATCGCTCAGGCCAGCTCTTTGGTCATGAACACGCTGTTGGGGTCCTCGACGTAGGGCGGGAACGGGTCGCAGAAGGTGAACCCGTACTTCGCGTAGAGGGTCCGCGCCGGGGCGAAGAACTCGAACGACCCCGTCTCCAAGCTCAGCCGCTCATACCCGCGCCCGGTCGCGACCTCGACGATGTGCCGCAACACCAACGACGCCACCCCGCGCTTGCGGTACTCCCCCGCCGTCCGCATCGACTTGACCTCCCCGTGCCCCGGCGCCAACTCCTTGAGCGCACCGCACCCGGCGAGCACATCCCCGTCGCGGACAGCCCAGAACGTCACCTCGGGCTTCCGCAACCCCTCAAGATCCAGAGCATGCGAACTCCCCGGCGGCGTCACGGCCCGCAGTTGCTCGACGTGCTCCTCCAGGAACCGCGCCACCTCCGCACCTGACAGGTCGTCCACCACCACACGCAACTCACCCATGCGGGAAGCATCGCACCTACGGTTCCGCTGCGTGTCAGTTGAGAGGGGCGCCCTGCCAGTGCCAGGCGGTTTGGCGGGGTTTGCCTGGTAGGTCTATCCGGTTGGTCGCCCACAACAGGGCTGTCCACGGGTCTAGGTCTCTTACGTCTACGTGCGGGAACAGTCGCAAGAGGACACGGGTGCACAAGTCGCCGGGTGGGGTTATCGAGGTTCCCAGGCCGCGGGCGATGTCTGTGCCGTGGATCAGGATCTCGACGCACGCCATGGCGGCGAAGCCTTCGGGGTCGGAGAGGCCGGAGGGGTGGTAGGCGCGGGCGGTCGGGGTGGTGGCGCGGAGGGCGGCGGAGAGGATGCCCGCGCCTGCGGTGGCGAACTCCAGCAGGTCGGCGGGGGTGGCGTCCTCGTCGGCCTTGGCGAGGAAGCGGACGTAGTGGGTGGTGGGTTGGGCGACCACCTGGGCGGCGTAGGACAGCAGGCAGTCGCCGATGTGTTCGGCTGTGTGCCAGGCGGTCCACTCCCCTGTGCCGGGCGCTTCGGACCAGTTCCGGCTGGTCATGGGGGTCAGCGCGGTCGTGACGCAGGTGATGGCGGTGTCGAGGTCGGCGGGGTTCACGGGGTCTGCTCCAGGTGGCGGGTGATGGTGTCGCCGACGTGGGTGGCGGCGGTGCGGGAAGGGTCACGGGTGGCGTGGTTGTAAACGCGTTGGGTGGTGTCGACGCGGGCGTGGCCGACGTCGGATTGAACGTCGGTGATGTGGGCGCCCTGTTCCATCGCGGTGGTGACGTAGAAGTGGCGCAGGGCGTGGGGGTGCATCGCGCCCGCGAGTTCGTACAGGTCGGCGGCGGTGGCGAGGCGGCGCAAGAGGCTCCAGATGTCGCGGCGGTCGCAGCGGGTGCCGGTTCGGGTGATCAGGAGCGGGGCGCGGCCGGACGCGGTTGCCCTGGTGACCGTGGTGGTCGGGGCGGTGGGCAGGGCGTCGAAGTAGTCGGTGAGGGCAGACTCGGCGAGGTCGGTGAGGTAGACGGTGCGGATCTTGCCGCCCTTGCCGGTGACGCGCAGGGCGCGGCGGCCGCGGGTGGTGTGCAGGTCGGGGTGGTCGAGGTCGCACAGCTCGGACACGCGCAGGCCGAGGGTGAACAGGGCGACGACGGCGCGGGCGCGGAGGCGGTCTCGGGGGGATGCGCCGGGGCGGGGTCTGGCGGCGGCGTTGAGCAGGGCCGCGACCTCCGCGGGGGTGAGGGTGAGGATCGTCTTGGCCGGTTGGGGGTCGCGCAGGCCGAGGCGGCGGCGGTCGAGGTCGGCGGGGTTGGCGGTGACGAGGCCCGCGGCGGCGAGGTGTTGGTAGAGGGTGCGGACGGTGGCGAGCATGCGGGTGCGGGTCGCGGGGGCGGCACCGGCGGCGCGGAGGGCGTCTTGCCAGGTCAGGACGTCGATGGAGCCTGCCGTGACGGGGTCGAGGCCGGTTGAGGCGCACCAGCGGAGCCAGTGCAGGGGGCGGAAGCGGCCGGGGCGGGTCGGGGGGCGGTTTCGCTCGGGGTCGGTGATGTCGGCGTGGAGGGCGGCCGTGAGGTCGAGGGTGTCGGCGTAGGCGCGGAGGACGTGGACCCAGGTGTGGTCGGCGCGGCTGAGCCAGTCGCGCAGGTCGGTGACGCTCGTGGGCAGGCCCAGGCCCTCGGCGTACGTGCGGCGGGTGGAGGTCGCGCCGTACGACCGGAGCCAGGCGGTGATCTCGGTGAGCAGCCGGATCGGATCTCCCACCCCAGGCCAGAGGGTGCCCTCGGCGAGGTCCGTGGTGCGGGCGGGAAGTGTCCTTTGGTCCATGCGGTTAGGTTACCGACAAAAGGAGTGTTCTGTCGGCTACCTCTAACGTAATCATGTTTGGACTGCATGCTAATCTGAACATGTTAGGTTCGGTTCAGGCGAAAAGAGGCAGGATGAGCGCGGACGAACGACTATGTGCCCTGACGGGGTGCGAGAACCGGTTCTCACCACGCAGCAACCGGCAGCGCTACTGCTCTCCCGAACACGCGGCCGACGCGCGGACCCGACGGCGGGCCGTGGAAGACCTGGGGGTGGACGACTACCTGGGCGCGCTCCGGCAGTTGGGCCAGGACACCCTCACGGCGCTCCAACCCCGTGCCACCGAACTCACCACCGCGGCCGCCGAACTGACCACGGCGCTCAACACCGTCGTCGCCGGGTTCACCGACCTGGACGCCGCCGCCACCGCCCGCATCGCCGACGCCGAGGCCCGCGCCCGCCAGGCTGTGGCTGAGGCGGCGGAGGCCAAGGACCACTCCACCCGGATGGCCGCCGAGCGCGACACCGCCGTGACCCGCGCCAACACCGCCAACCAGGCCGCCGCCGAAGCCCACTCGGCCCGCCGCGCCGCTGAGTCGGACGCCACCACCGCCCGCCGAGACTTGGCCGCAGCCGTCGAGGCCCGCGCCCTCGAGTCCTCCCGCGCCGACCGCGCCGAGTCAGCCGCCGCCGAAGACCGGTCCCGCGCCGAATCCGCAGATCAGCGCGCCGCCCGCCTCGCCACCCGCGTCCGAACCCTCACCACCGAACGCCGCGACCTCTGGCACCGCCTCACCACCGAGACAACCCGCGCCGAGTCAGCAGCAGCCGAGGCCCACTCCGCCCGCCAAGCCGCCGAGTCCGACGCCACCACCGCCAAGCGCGACCTCACCGCCGCGACCGAAGCCCACTCCGCCACCCAGCAGGACCTCGCCACCGCCACCGCCCACCTGGCGGCCACCCGCACCGAACTCGACACCCTCCGCGCCGACCTCACCACCACCCGAACCGCCCTGGCCGACGCCCACACCCAGGCCACCCAGGCTCAGTCCCAAGCCCAACACGCCGCCGACGCCCGCATCGAGGCCCTGCACCGCGACCACACCCAGGCCCTCGAACGCCACCTCACCACAGCCCTCACCGCGACCGCCGCCCGCAACCGCGTCCAAGCAGAACTCGCCTACCTCCTCGACTCCCCCACCGACTCCCTCCCCACCCACCTACGCCGCCTCCACGACTCGGTGTTCGAGGACAACGTCAACCAGCCTTGACCCCTGTCGGCCTGCATCGGGCGCCGGACATGCCCGCTTGGTGGCTGATGGGGCGGACGCGGCCAGGGTTGACCAGAGGGCAGCGCTTCTGGCGAGGTTCGGTCTTCAGTTGCCGCTGGTGGCGTGCACTCTCTGCGCGAATCCGGCCAGACCGGGCATCGCTGCCTGCTGTCGAACTCCCATCAGTTCGGTGACCAGTGTGCGCACGGTGCTGCGGGTGTGGACCTCGTCCGGTGCGAGGCGTTCCGCCTCCAGCAGGGTTCGATAAGCGTCAGCGGGCTTGTCCCATTGCGCGGCGGCGAGCGCGGTGTCCACGAGCAAGCGCGCCCGGCGTTCGACGCTGGGGATCTGCGCGATGGGCACGCTCGCAGCGTGGCGCAGCGCGGTCCCGGCGTCGCCAAGCAGGTAGCTGGTGGATACCCGGTGGCTCACGATGTTCGCTGTCAAAGCCCTGTGCCGCAACGGATCGTCGACCAGCCGTCGAGCGGTCGCGGCGGCGTCGTCAAGCAGTTCGGTCGCCCGGTCGCGGTCGCCTGCCCGTGCCGCAGCGTAGGAGGCGGAACAATACAACATGCCGTGCATCGCCACATGCGCTGGCGAAGGGTCCGGTCCTGCGGTGGTGAGGTGGTCGGCGGCGGCGAGGGTGAGCGTCTGGGCACGGTCGTGGTGGCCCGCGCGGCGGGCGGCGGAGGCCACCATGCGCTGGGCTTCAGCGGAGATCAGCGGATCCTCGGCACCGGCGGCGGCGCGCATGGCCCGATCGGACGCGATCCACTCCAGCCCGGAGGAAGGGTCCAGTTTGGTCAGTACCCGACTGGCGAGGGTGTACGCGGTGGCCAGGAGTCCATGCGCGGCTGGAGTGTCGGACTCGCGGCTGGTGGCCTCGCCCGCCGCGATCACCAGCGGCAAGCGTCGCGCGAGGTCGAGATAGCGGCAGGCGAGGAAGTCCTCCTGGACGGTGCGCAGACTCCGGTGGACCTCGATCAGCGGCGCGGGCTCGCCCGGCGCGATCGGCCCGAGCAAGACGTCGCCGAGGCGCTCGGTGAGCACGGTCGCGGGGTCCGCGGAGGCGAACGCGTCCGCTCGGCGTGGCAGGGCGAAGGCGGCCCCGGCCATACCCGCGACCGCAAGGAACGCCCTTCGCCGCATCGCGTCTCCTTCGTCAGCCGGTGTCGCCGTCCCGACCCTAGCCACCGGCGTCGCCGTCGAGGTGGTGCCGGGCCGGTGCTCGACCAACCCGAACAGGAACGCGGGCACTCCGAGGGCGTCCACCATCCTGCGCAAGATCTCGACGTCGCGCAGTGGTTGCCGTCCGGTCTCCATCCGCGACAGCGCCGAGATCGAGTACCCGCACCGGCCTGCCAGGTCGGCCAGGGTCAGTCTGTTGGCTTGGCGTAGTGCGCGCACGATGGTCCCGGCGGCGCCCGTGGCCACCGCGGTGGCCACGCCTTCGGTTCGCCAGATGCCCCTGGTGGTCGAGGCGGGGGCGCGGATCAGCCGGTTGGCGGTGTTCGTACCGGTCGACGCCACCGGGCAGGCGCGGCCGGTGGTCGTGGGGGCGGACGCGGTGATCGGCGCGTTCGCGGTCGTGCACGGCGGGACGACCCTGGAACAGCAGGCGCGCGTGGAGGAGCACGCGATCGTCGGACAGCCCGAACTCGGCTACGCCGTCGGCGCTACCTACCCCGGCGCAGGGGCGGACACGATCGTCGGGGAGAGCGCGGTGATCAGAGCGGGCGCGATCCTCTACGCCGACGTCCGCGTCGGAAGCGGCGCGGTGATCGGCCACCGCACCCTGCTGCGTAGCAAGGTGCGCGTCGGGCAAGAAAGCCAATTGGGGCACAACCTGACCGTGGAGCGCGCGAGTGTTATCGGCAGTTCGGTTCGGTGCTCGCCAGGCTCGCACATCACCGGGTCCACCGTGATCGCCGACCGGGTGTTCCTCGGAGCCGGGGTGCGCACGGTCAACGACAAGACCTTGACCTGGCGAGACGCCCACCGGGAGCCGGTGCTGGCCCCGCCGCGGTTCGACTTCGGCGCCAAGGTCGGCTCTGGGTCCACGATCCTGGCAGGCGTCGTAATCGGTGAGCACGCCCTGGTCGGCGCCGGGTCAACGGTCACCTGCGATGTCGCGCCCGGCGTGGTGGTCTACGGCAACCCGGCCAGGGTTCACAGGCAGGTGACGCGATGAGCGGCGCGGCGATCGAAAGTTGGCTGGAACCGCTGCGTGCGGTGCTCGACCCGGCGGACGAGGTCTGCTGGCCGCGGCTGCGGGATTTCGCGGACTGCCTGGACAGCGCGCTCGGCCGCTACCCGGTGGGGGCCGACCTGCCCGCGGGACCGCCACGCAGTGGGCGACTGCTGGAGGTGCGCGCCGTACTCGCGGCCGCGGGGTTCGCCGACAACTCGCCGGCGTTCCAGCTTCTCGCGCAGTTCGTGGCCGGGTACCGCGACATCGACCTGCGTGACGCGACCGGTCTGGGGCACGGTGACCTGATCAGGCGCCATGGCACCGAGCGCACCCGGCGACGGTGGCTCCCGAGGTTGCGCGCGGGCGCGTTGGCAGGGATCGCGATCACCGAACCGCACGGCGGTTCCCAGGTCGCCCGCACGAGCACCCGTGCCATGGCAGACCAAGCGGGGACGTGGCTGCTCACCGGCCGCAAGACCTGGATCAGCAGGCTGACCGAGGCTGAGTTGTTCGTGGTGTTCTTCCGTGCGCCGCATGGCCGCTTGGCCGCCGCGGTGGTGGACGCGGCCGATCCCGGGCTGCACCGCCGGACGCTGTCCCCGGCAGGGTTGGCGGGGTGGACGTGGGGTGTGCTCGACCTCGACCAGGTGCCCGTCCACCCGCACGACGTGCTCTCCCAGGACGGCATGGCGATGTTGCGCGGCCACTTCGCGGTCTACCGGTCGTTGGTGACCGCGACAGCCCTAGGAGCCGCGGCCGCCGTGTTCGACACGGTGACCACGAACTTGGCCGACCGCCGCGCGGATGGCCGGATAGCGCGGATCCGGGACTCCAGCCTGGTCAGTCTCGGCCGCGGCCATGCCCGACTGGTCACCGCGCTACTGGGCACCGCGACGGCCTCGCGGCTCGCGGTCGCCGGGGACGAACGCGCCGAACTGTGGGGGTGTGCGATGAAGGCGCACGGCGTGGACACCGCGCACCGGGTCGTGGCAGAACTCGCGGTCCTGTTGGGCGCGGCGGGTTTCCAGGTCTCGTGCCAGGCTGTGAAGACCAGCCGAGATCTCAGCGGGCTGCTCTACGCCGATGGCATCCACGACACCCTCTACCGCACCGCGGGCAAGCAGCACATCCGTCCCGCAACGAGAGAGAGTGAGGGTGCCTTGGCAGCAGGTGCGTGACCTCGGCACTGGGCAGGGCCGTCGTCATCAGCCGATCGGACGGCCCTGTTCGCACAACACGGTCCTATTCGTCTTCACCGCGCGCAACGCCGAGGCGATCCGGTCAGCCAGCAGCGGTTTGACCAACGCGCGAGCCTCGTCCTCGGTGCACAGGTCGGCGGCGAGGATCTCCCCGTCGATGAAGGACAACCCGACCAGGTCCGCCTCGTCGAGCAGGCCACCGTCGAAGACGAACACCACGCCTTCGTCACGGCCGTCCTGGGGCCGCACGTAGTCCACGACCAGCAGCGCGCCCACCGGTCGATCGGTGATGCCCAGTTCCTCGGCGACTTCCCTGGCCGCGGTGTCCCAGGGGGACTCGTCGGCCTCACCAGCGCCGCCGGGGATCTCCCAGTTGGGCTTGTAGGAGGGTTGCAGCAGCAGAACCTTGTCTCGGGCGTCCCGGAACAGCACACCAGCGGCCGTGCGCTTGCGGTTGAGGCTCGCTACGTACTGCTCGACCGGCACCACGGCTGGGGTAGTCATCCGAGCGACCTTATCCACGCCCCGGATGGCTTCGAGATCCGGGCCGGGCGATCGGGGTGGGTCAGTCGAGGGGGAAGCAGCCGCTGGTGCCGGTGTAGGTGAGTTGGGTGGGGTTGAGGCCGCCCCAGATGTCGGTGCGGGTGTTGGTGCCGTAGTAGCGGGTGTCCTTCTCGGTGACGTTGATCAGGTCGTAACGGGCGGCGTGGTCGAGGAGTTGGCCGCTGCGGGAGTAGGTGTCGGCGCCAGCCGGGTCGGTCACCTGGTAGACCCAGGTCCACCGGCAGGCGGACGGGGTGGTGGTGCTCGCCTGGGCGGGGGTGACCACGAGCGCCATCGCTGCCGCGACCAGCACCGCACCTGTCATACGTCGGGACATCCGTCTCAACTCCTGTCTCGATGTGCCGAGCCGATCCTCACCGACCGCCCCTCCCCCGTGTACCGCCTGTTGCGGGAGGCCGATCGGGCTGCGCCAACCGGCTCAGGCCGGGCGGTTGAAGAGGCGCTTGGACCAGAGGTAGCCGCCGAGGGCGATGAGGGCGCACCAGGTCAGGGCGATCCAGGCGTTGGAGCCGAGGGGCTTGGCCATCAGGAGGGCGCGGAGGGTCTCGATGATGGGGGTGAAGGGCTGGTACTCGGCGAACCAGCGCAGGACGGTCGGCATGGAGTCGGTGGGGACGAAACCGCTGCCGAGGAAGGGAAGCAGCACCAGGGGCATCGGCAGGTTGCTCGCGGTCTCGACGCTCTTGCTCACCTGGCCCAGGGCGACGGCGAGCCACACCAGGGCGAAAGTGACCGCGGCGAGGAAGCCAGCCGTGGCCAGCCAGCCGCCGAGGCCCGCGGTGGGGCGGAAGCCGACCAGCAGGGCGACCGCGGTGACGACGGTCAGGCTGATCGCGGCTTGGACCATGCTGCCCAGGACGTGGCCGGTCAGCACTGACACGCGGGCGATGTGCATGGTTCGGAAGCGGGCGATGATGCCCTCGGCCATGTCCATGGCGATCGAGATGGCGGTGCCCTGGATGGTGGCTGTGACGGTCATCAGGATGATCGCGGGGGCCACGTAGTTGGCGTACTCGGCGCGCCCGCCCGAGCCGCCCAGGCCCGCGCCCAACGTCCCGCCGAAGACGTAGACGAACAGCAGCAGGAAGACCACGGGCATCGCGATGAGCGTGACGGTCATCGACGGGTACCGCACCATGCGCTTGAGGTTGCGGCGGAGCATTGTCGCGGAGTCGCGCAGCGGGTGGAAGCGCAGCGCCTGGCTGGGGGTGGTCACGGTGCGGCCACCTTCCTGGTGTCGGTGAGGGCGAGGAAGACGTCGTCGAGGTCGGGGGTGTGCACGGACAGCTCGTCGACCTCGATGGCGCGGTCGTCGAGCAGGCCGATCAGGGTCTTGAGCGAGTGCAGGCTGCCGTCGCTGGGCACCCGCAGCGCGAGCGTGTCGTTCTCCCGGGATGCCTGACCCAGCACGCGCTGGGCGGCGTCGAGGCCGTCGGTGTCGGCGAACCGCAGGCGGACGTGCCCGCCGGGGATGCGGCGCTTGAGCTCCTCCGCCGTGCCCTCGGCGACGATCCGGCCCTTGTCCAGTACCGCGATCCGGTCGGCCAGTTCGTCGGCCTCCTCCAGGTACTGCGTGGTGAGGAAGATCGTCACGCCGCCCGCCACGAGATCGCGCACGATCTGCCACATGTCCCGGCGGCTGCGCGGGTCCAGGCCGGTGGTCGGCTCGTCGAGGAAGATCACCCGCGGGCTGCCGACCAGGGTCATCGCCAGGTCGAGCCGCCGCCGCATACCGCCGGAGTAGCTGGAGGCGGGCTTGTCGGCCGCGTTGACGAGGTCGAACTGGTCGAGCAGGCCGGTGGCGCGCCGCTTGCCGTCAGCCCGGGAGAGGTGGTGCAGGTCGGCCACCAACCGCAGGTTGTCGCGGCCGGTGAGCAGGTTGTCCACAGCGGAGAACTGGCCGGTGACACCGATCGCGGCGCGCACGGCGTCCGCTTCCCGCACCACGTCGTGCCCGGCGACGCGGACGTCACCGGCGTCGGGACCGATCAAAGTGGACAGGATCTTGACCGCCGTCGTCTTGCCCGCGCCGTTCGCGCCGAGCAGGGCGAAGACTGTCCCTTGTGGAACGGTCAGGTCGATGCCGTCGAGCACGACGTGGTCGCCGAAGGACTTGCGCAGGCCGGTCGCCGCGATCGCGGGCCGGGGGTGGGTGGTCATGGTCGGACTCCTCGGGGATCAGGAACGTCGGATGGTGATGGCGCCGAACGAGGTGTGCGCGTGCACCTCGGCGGTCTCGTCGGACTCCTCGGGCCGGGTGGCGTCGGTGAGCAGGTTGCGCACCTGGCCGAACCCGGTGCTCACGTCGAGCCAGGCGGCGGTGCCCTCGGCGATGCCGATCTCCAGGTCGCCCATCGCCGTGCCCAGCTCGATCGAGCCGCGGGCGATCCGGCCGACCCGGATGGCACCGAGCGACGACTTCGCCTCGACGCCGGCGCCCGCCTGCTCGACGGTGATGTCGCCGTTGGCCGAGCGCACCCGGACGTCGCCGGTGACCGAGCCGATCTCGGTGCCGCCGTTGGAGTTCTTCACCACCAGCGAGCCGTCGACGCTGCCCAGGTGGACCCGCCCGGTGCCGGTGTGGACCTCGGCGTCGCCCGCGATGCCGTCGGCGGTGACGTGACCGGCGGAGGTGTCGACCCGCAGCGGTCCGGTGCGCTCGAGCTGGACGTTGCCCACCGAGGTCTTGTAGCGGAACTCGCCGAGCACGCCGGTGGTGGTCAGGTCGCCCATCCGGACGTCGCCGGAGAGCCGGGACCCGGTGGGGACCTCGATGGTGACGTCGACCGACCTGGTCTTGCGGGAGAAGTCGAAAACGCGGGCTTTCGGGCCGACGACCTGGAGCACGCCGTTGGCGTAGTCGACCCGGACCCGCTCGGCGGCCTGCACGTCGGACTCGTCGTTGGGGTCGGTGGGGCGGACGTCGACGGTGGTGTCGGCGCGGTCGCCTGCGGTGATCCGGACGGTTCCGGTGCCGAGCTCGAGGGTGATGGCGATGGGCTCGGGTGTGTCGAATGTGGGCATGGCTGTCCCCTAGTCGGGTGTCGGTGGCGCGTTACCGCAGGTCAGTGGGGGTGAGTGGAAAGCGGTGTGGTCAGCGGACCCAGCCGGTGATGCGCTGCTGGGTGCGTTTGCCGGTGCGGGGCTCCGGTCGCTGCTCGGAGCGCTGCAGGGCGGTCGAGGCGGCGCGGACCAGCCAGGCGTTGACCGAGCGGCCCTCCTTGGCCGCGGCCTCCTCGACGGCGGTCTTGAGCAGCTCGGGCAGGCGCACGTTGATCCGCGAGCTTGGGCCGTCCTCGGCGATCAGCGGACCGTCGACAGTGTCGTCCTCGGTGGTGTCCTGGGCCGGACCGACGGGTGGCGCGGTCACGACGAAGTTCGGGTCGCGGCCACGCAGGCGCAGCTCCACGGACCCGGGAGCCAGGTCGCGGGTGATCTCGTCCGTGGCGGCCGAGAGCGCGTCGAGCAGCGTCATCCTGATCGCCGACTCCAGCGCCCCGGTCAGCTGCTCGACCAGCGCGCGGGCCTCGTCGCCACCCGCTTCGGCGAGGGTGGCGAACTCACGGCCGAGGTTGCTCACGTACGGGGTCAGATCCATGGCACCACTGTGGCACACGCGTGGCACCAGTGCAAGCCATCGTGGCTCAAGGCTGGTTTCGCGGGCTGGCGAACGGGCCACTCCAGAGCGCCCGGGCGGGGTGAACGCGTGGTATGACGACCTCTCGGCGGCACGGATTGGCATGCGGCAGCGCGGCGTCGTGTTACGGGTACCGGGCCGTAATCACCGTGGTGGTCCAGTCCTTTAGGGGTCGGCGGCCGCGGCGGGCGTTTTGCTTTGCAGGCAACGGTTTGAGCGGTCGCGGTGTGCGACGGCGTTGCGCCGTCAGGGGTGTCCTGCCGCCGGTGGTGTGAGTCGGATGGGCGCTATGGAAGTGGTCCCCGACTGATGCAGGCTCGGTGCCCGGACCGCCCCGAGGCCGGGTGGTCGGTGACCCAGGCACAGGAGGAAGTGTTGTCAGCACAACGGATCGGGCGTCGGCGTGGCGGGTTCTTGTGGCGGGCGGTGGGAACCGCGGCCGTCGTGACGGCGGCGTTGGCCGTCGGGCCGGTGAGCGCGAACGCGGCCGAGGCCACCGTGGCCCGTGCCGCGGAGGCAGTGCCGGACCAGTACGTGGTCGTGCTCAAGGACACCGGGGCCGTGTCCGCCGCGCAGACCGCGTCGAGCCTCGCCGCCCGCTACGGCGGTAGCGTCACCCAGACCTGGCAGCACGCGCTGCGCGGGTTCGCCGTCACCACCAACGCGGCGAACGCGCGCAGGCTGGCGGCCGACCCGGCGGTGGCGTCGGTGAGCGAGAACGGCGTGGTCCGGGCGTCCGACATCCAGCCGAACCCGCCGTCGTGGGGGCTGGACCGGATCGACCAGCGCAACCTGCCGCTGTCCGGCACCTACGAGTACACCGGCACCGGCGCGGGTGTGACCGCGTACGTCCTCGACACAGGTATCCGCACCACACATACGACCTTCGGCGGCCGCGCGAGCTGGGGCTTCAACGCGGTCGACACCAACAACACCGACTGCAACGGGCACGGCACGCACGTCGCGGGCACCATCGGCGGCGCCCAGTACGGCGTGGCCAAGGGCGTGCGGCTGGTCGCGGTCAAGGTCCTCAACTGCGCGGGCTCCGGCTCCTACGCGGCCATCATCAGCGGCGTCGACTGGGTCACCGCGAACGCCACGCGCCCGGCCGTGGCGAACATGAGCCTGGGTGGCACCGCGTCGGCGGCCAGCGTGCCGCTGGAGAACGCGATCCGGAACTCGATCAACTCCGGCATCACCTACGCGGTCGCCTCCGGCAACTCCGCCGCCGACGCCTGCGGCTTCAGCCCGGCCCGGGTCGCCGAGGCCATCACCGTCAACGCCTCCGACACCGCCGACCGGCGCGCGAGCTTCTCCAACTTCGGCACCTGCACCGACATCTACGCACCCGGCGCGGGCATCACCTCGTCCTGGTACACCTCGGACACCGACGCCACGTCCCTCGACGGCACCTCGATGGCGTCACCGCACGTCGCGGGGGCCGCGGCCCTGTACGTCGCGGCCAACCCCGGCGCCACCCCGGCCGCCGTGCAGGCCGGTCTCCTCGCCGCCGCCACCCCGGAGAAGATCACCGACGGCGGAGCGGTCTCCGGGCTGCTCTACACCGGCACCGCGCCGCCCACCGCCACGATCAAGTCCCTCGGCCGCTACTGGAACGGCAAGGACCACGTCACCGCCACCACCGCCCAGGGCGCGGGCTACCGCTACGAAGGCCCCCTCGGCGGCGTCTACGTCACCCCGCAGCCCGGCACGCACGCGCTGTACCGCTGCCAGGTCAACTGGAGCTACATCGACTACTTCACCTCCCTCGACCCCCTCTGCGAAGGCCGCGGCCGCCTCGGCGTCCTGGGCTACGTCCACTCGGCACCCACCGGCACCTTCACCATCGGCCTCTACCGCTGCCTCGTCCGCGCCAACGGCGACCACATGGAGTCCAACCAGAGCGACTGCGAGGGCCAGACCTCGGAGGGCCTGCTCGGCTACACCAGCTCCTGACCTGTGACCCGTGCACGCGTCCTCGGGTGAGGGCGCGTGCACGGCCTCATCGGAGTCGTGCGGTGTCG
Source organism: Actinokineospora cianjurensis (assembly GCF_003663795.1). Classification (NCBI taxonomy): domain Bacteria; kingdom Bacillati; phylum Actinomycetota; class Actinomycetes; order Pseudonocardiales; family Pseudonocardiaceae; genus Actinokineospora; species Actinokineospora cianjurensis. Next base: position 68,896 of record NZ_RCDD01000002.1, on the reverse strand, counting down.
GGGGTGGTGGGTAGCGTTCGGGGCGTGGACGTTGAGGGACGGATTCGGGAGCTCGCCGACCAGGTCGTGGTGCTGCGGGACGCCTACTACCGGGGGTCGCCGCTGGTGGCCGACGCCGAGTACGACGGCATCGAGGACGAGCTGCGCGGGCTGATCGAGGCCAACCCGGAGCTGACACCGGACCCGAACCCGCTGGACCAGGTGGGCGCGCCCGCGGTGCTGCACGCGCCGGTGCGGCACTCGCGGCCGATGCTGTCGCTGGAGAAGGCGACCAAGGCCGAGCAGGTCGCGGCGTTCTTCGCGCGGTTCCCCGGTCAGCCGGTGGTCGTGATGCCGAAGCTGGACGGGCTGTCGCTGGCGCTGGTCTACCGCGACGGCGGGCTGCTGCGGGCGGTCACCCGGGGTGACGGGACGACCGGCGACGACGTGACGCCGCTGGTCAGGGCGCTGGTCGCCGGGGTGCCGTCGCGGATCGACGCGCCCGGGGTGGTGGAGGTGCGCGGCGAGGCGGTCATGCTGCGGTCGACGTTCACCGCCTACAACGCCGCGCACCCGGACAAGCCGCTGATCAACCCGCGCAACGCCGCCGCGGGCACCCTGCGGGCGAAGGACCCGGCCACGGTCGCGGGCCGAAACCTGACCTTCTTCGCGTTCGACCTGGACGCCTCCGCCGCCGAAGCGGACCTGGAGCTGGGGCTGACCACACTCGGGTTCGCCGCGGCCGACATGCGCCACTGCGACGAGGCCGAGGCCGCGCAGGCGGTGATCACCGGGATCGAGCAGCACCGCAACGACCTGGACTACGACCTCGACGGGGCGGTACTGCGGCTCGCCGACCGTGGCGCCTACGCCGCGGCGGGGACGCGGTCGAACTCGCCGCGAGGGGCCTTGGCGTTCAAGTTCGCCGCCGAGGAGAAGTCCACTGTGCTCTCCGACGTGCTGTGGGACGTCGGCAAGACCGGCAAGATCGCCCCGGTCGCCCAACTGGAACCGGTGTTCGTCGGCGGGACGACGGTCACCCGCGCGACCCTGGCGAACCAGGAGGTGATCAAGGCGCGCGGCATCCGCATCGGCGACACGGTGCTGGTCCGCCGGGCCGGGGACGTGATCCCGTTCGTCGCCGGGGTGCTCGACGAGTCCCGGCGCACGGGCGCGGAGCGGGAGATCGTGCCGCCGTCGGAGTGTCCGTCGTGCGGGCAGGGGCTGATCGAGCAGGGCAACAGCCGGGAACTGTTCTGCACCAACGTCGCCTGCCCCGCGCAGACCGTCCGCAGGCTCGTGCACTGGGCGTCCCGCGCGGCGGCGGACATCGAGGCGGTCGGTCCGGTGTGGATCGAACGGCTCGCCGAGGCCGGGATCCTGGAGCACCCCTCGGACTTCTACACCCTGACCAGGGAACAACTCCTGGAGTTCGACCGCGTCGGCGAGGTCTCCGCCACCCGCATGATCGACTCGATCACCGCCAGCCGCCCGGTCGGCCTCCGCCGAGCCCTGATCGGCCTGGCCATCCCCATGGCATCCGAGGGCACCGCGACCCGCCTGTGCCGCGCCGGTTTTGGCTCCCTGGAAGAAGTAGCCGACGCCGACGTGGAGCGCCTGGTGTCCGTCGAAGACATCGGCCCCCGCGTCGCCGCCTCCCTGACCGAGCACCTGACAAGACTCCGCCCCGAGCTTGAGCGCCTGCGCGACCTGGGCGTCTCCCTGGACGTCCGCGACGAGGACCTACCCCCCGTCATCTCCTCGGACGCCCCGCTGGCGGGCAAGACAGTGGTCGTCACGGGCGCCATCAACGACCCGCGCACCGGCGAGAAGGTGCCCCGCCCAACATTCCAGCGCCTGTGCGAGAAGGCGGGCGCCACCACCGCGTCCTCTGTGTCCGCCAGCACCGACATGCTGATCACCGGCGCGGACGTGGGCGCGAGCAAGCTGACCAAGGCGGAGAAGCACGAGGTGGCGGTCGTGGACCAAGGCGAGATCTGGCAACTACTCATCGCCGCCGGAATCGTCTAGTCCCAGTCGCCCGGATTCGTGATCCGCGTGGTTGCCGGTCGTGACTCGGTTCACGGGAGCGTCGCACCGGTCGTGACCTCGGTGAATGGCTAGGTCACCGGGGACCAGCCGGACCACGGTCGTGGACCGTGTTTGCCTTGTAGGCACTCGATTCGGTGGTTGGCCTGCTGTTCGATGTCGGGGTGGTTGGCGGCTACTTGTGCGGCCATGGTGGTCATGCGGAGTTCGCGGATGTCTCGCAAGAGGGGGTACCCGGCCCATTCGGTGACGTCTCGGCCGTACGTTTCACAGAAGGTGGTGTAGTCGGAGGCTGGGATCTTGCCGAGCGAGTGGCGCTGAAGAGCGGTGTGGACGAGGTCCCACTCGGGTGGTCCGAGGGCGGTGCGTTCGAGGTCGAGGAACAGGACGTGGGAGTCGGTGGCGACGACGTTGCCGCTCCAGGCGTCGCCGTGCACGACACAGAGCGGGTCCCCGGCGGGGCGCTTGGCCCAGCGACGGGTGAGTTCGTCGAGCCGCGTGTCGAGCCAGGCGCGGTCGTCGGGGGTCAGGGTGATGGCGGCCTGGATGCGCTCCGGCAGTCGGACGAAGGGGTCGATCTCGCCGAGCCGTGGTTCCTCGGGTGGCTTGGCGTTGTGGAGTCGTTGGAGCGCTTGGGCGATTTCGGCTGGTTGTCCGTGGCGGTGTGGCGGGAGTTCGTGCCAGAAGGTGACCGCGCGATCGCCTACCACCACGGGGTGATCGAGGTCTTCCAGCGGGCGGACCGCTGGTATCGCCGCTTCCAGCATCCACTGCGCGACCGCGACTTCCCTGCGGGCTGCCGCTACCTGACCGGGCCGCGAGACGCGAGCGATAACCCGCGACGGGAGCGCGAAGATCGTGTTCTCGCCCGAGTGCACCAAGGTCGCACCCACGGCGTCCAGTGTGAGGTGTGCGCAGGCGCGTTGTAGTGCCGCCCGGATGACCTCGCTGTCCCCGGTCACCGGGTGATCATCAGCCGTTCGTTGATGGCGTGCCGAAGTCCGTCCACGTCGGTGCGGTGGGCGTGAGTGATCGCGAAGTCGCGCAGTTCCAGGAGATCGTCGGAGGCGCGGCGTGACGTGATGGCGCCCATCGCGCCGAGAGCACGTGACCCGATCCGAACGGCCTCGTCCGGGTCACCGACGCGGATGGTCAGCGAGGCGAGTTTGATGCCGGAGATGGCCCGTGATCGGGCGTAGGCATCGGAGTGCCCGTGCACTGCCGCACCCAGCCGGGTGGTCGCTTCCTGTCCGAACCGGCCGTGGATGGCGAGGTCGAACAGGGCGTGTCCAGTGTCTCCGGCGTGCTGAGCCGCGTCGTAGTACGCCATCCACGCCGGGCCGTTGTGGGGCGTCGAGTTGGCGAACTGCTCATCGGCGAGCCCGATCGTCCTGATCGTGTCGGGCACCTGCTTGAGCTTGGCCAGTGCGCGGGCGCGGGCGGTCAACAGCATACCGCCACGCTTGCGGTCGCACGAAGGAAGTCACTGCGCTTCACACCTTCGGGGCTAGCCTTCTTGAGCTGGTTTCGGCTGAAGCCCATCTCCGCGTCCGTCCGAACGCCGAGAATCGCTCGCAATGCCTTCCGGTAGGCCAGTTGTGGCCAACGAATGTGACCGCGTTCGAGCTTGCCGACGCAGCGGCCTTCACATGCCCTCTGCAACGTTGGCCAACCACGCGCCCATCGCAGGCATTGGTCCCAACACGCCCCTCCCAGACGTTGGCCTACAACCGCCTCCTCTACAACGTTGGCCACCACGCGCTCCTCGGATCCGCTGGTGCCAACCCGGCTCGATGGGGCGGACTTGTTTTGTGTGGGGGAGGACTGCCCGTAGCGTCGTTCGCGGACAGGGCCATAGCTCTTCGGCCCCTGCTTTGCGGTCCTGCCACGGGTAGTTCAGGGGCCCCGCGCAAAACAAGTTCGCCGCATCGAGCAAAGTTCGAAACTCGCGCCAGGCCAATGCCGCAGGCGAGGCGTTTTCGTCGACGCCGCAGGCGAGCACGAGAGCCACCACATGAGTAGTTCCACGGATGCCCGAGCAAGGTGCACATGCGACAGTCACCGCGTGAACGGGGCTGGGGAGTCTGTCAAGCGGTCGCTGGCGCGGGTCGGGTTGGCGGGGCTGGCGGGTGCCTTCCTGGCGCCGCTCGCCGTCAGCTTCGGGGTTGTCGCGATGTTCGGTGGTGGCTCCGCGCTGCTCATCGCAGGCCCAGCACTGTTCGCGGTGTTCGTGGTGGTCCTGATGGCGGTGACGCGCGTGGCACCCGAGGCGTCGTGGTTGCCGTCGAGTCGGGGTGGACGGTTTGTATGGGCTGCTCTCGTGGGCGGCATCGGGTTCGGGCTGTGGCTGCTCGCGTGGGACATCACCGACGAGGTGCACCTCGGTATCAGTCAGTCTCAGCCGCTGTGGTTGTTGCTTGGGGTCGTCCCGTTCGCGCTGGTGGCGGGGGTGTTGTTGCGGCGCTGGTACCTGGCGCTTGGGTCGTTGGTGGTGTTCGTGGCAGTCAGTCTGGTGCTACTGCACGCGCTCGCCGGGGCCGTGCCCTCCGATGTGGACCAGCGCATCGCCGCGGCGCAAGTGGACCGGTCGTCGCTCATGGTGACTGCGGTGCCCGGTTACGAACCTGTGCCCCAGCAGAGGACCTGGTACCTCTCGTCGAGGTCGGGCTCCAGCTACATCGCCGTCGGCCCGCCGCTGGGAACCACCCCGGGTCAGTGCACCTACGGGGCGCTGACCTGTGAGACCGAGTCACCCACGCTCCGCTACGAGCTCTTCGACGACACCCAGCAGTACATCCGGGTCATCGGCACCCAGGAGACTCAGATCAGCGCCTCCCGCACCGTGGACCGTGACACCCTTCGCACCGCCGCCCAGTCCGCCCATCCCGCCTCCGACGACGACATCCGCTTCATGCTGCCACTCCCCCGCCCCAAGCAAGACCGCTCCGTGATGGCCTCGGTGCGTGACCTGGCAGAAGCGATGTTCGGCCGCTAGACCAGGCCGCGGCGGTTGGCCTGGATGCCTGCTTGGAAGCGGGTGGCGGCGCCGAGTTCGTCGAGGAGTTCGGTCATGCGGCGGGTCATGGTGCGTTGGGTGATGTCGAGCGAGCGCATGATCGCGGCGTCCTTCATCCCGGAGGCGAGTAGGGCCAGCATCTCCTTGTCGCGGCGGGTGCCGCGCAGGGCGGTGCCGATGGGGGTGGCGCGGTCCCACAGCAGGTCGAAGCAGGCGACCAGCGCGGTCAGCAGCGGGGAGCGGTGCACGACGATGCGGGCGCCGGTGTCGGGTTCGTCCGAGCTCAGCGGCAGCAGGGCCACCCGGCGGTCGGCGATCATCATCTTCATCCGGACATCGACCAGGGCGCGGGCCTGCTCGCCCGCCTCGGTGTAGGTGGCGACCTGCGCCAGGCGGGCCGGGTCGTCGAGCAGTGGCATGTGGTAGATCGAGCGGTAGGCGACGCCGCGCTGGAGGGCTTGGAGCTCGGTGACGTTGAACTCCGGGGTGCCGCCCAGGTACGGCGGGCAGTCGATGATCAGCACCTCCTCCTGCGCGGCGAGTTGCAGCTGCGCGATGTGGTGGCGCACCGCCGATCCACCCTCGATCAGCTCGATCAGGTCCGCCGCGTGCCCCCGCGGCGCTTCTTCGTACGCCGCCGCGAGATCCCGGGCCGTCGCTCGCAGCCGGTCCAGTTCCTCCGCCCTGCGCAACGCCAACGCGTCAATGGCCACCTGCGGCGGCGCAGGCACGTACCGCACCGGGCGCACCGCCAGCTTCGCGACCAACCCAGCGGCGACCAGGTTCCCGATCGCCTTCCCCAACCGACTCCCGGACACGTCCAGGTCGGCGGCGAGCTCACTGGCATCAGCCCTCGGCGACCGAAGAAGCCGCAGGTAGACGGCCCCTTCGACCCGCCCGAGCCCGATCGGCTCCAGGAACCCGACGTCGAACGTGTCCATCACGGCAGTGTAGGCGAATGGCCACCTCTGGCCCATGGCTAGCCGTCAGCCTGCCTCAGGGTGTGCACGACCGGCAACGACCCGAGCAGCCCGGTGATCTCCAACGTCCGCTGGACGGTGCTGCGCGCCGCGATGACGAACGTGATCGCCACCCCGTCCCGCTGCGCGTGGTCGTACGCCTCGATCAACGCGGTCATCCCCACCGACCCCAGGAACCGCACCCCCGTGAGATCCACGACCAACCGCTCCGCCCGCGCCGCCGCGGTAGCCAGCGCCACCCGGAAATCCGGCGCCGTGGCCATGTCGATCTCACCGACCGCACTCAACACGACGTGGGTGCCTTGGTCCTCGATCCTGGCACTGAACAACTCCACACGAACCCCCGATGGCTGGCCACGCTACGCAGGCTGTGTGCTCAACCCACCGGTCGGACAAAGACTACCCAACACCCGGCGGCTCCCGAATACCGAGACGCCTCACACACGAGCAGAACAGGCCCCGACCTGACTGACCAGTCTCGCCTGCTGCTCGACGATCGCCCGCTGTCGGTGGATCCGAAGGCGTGTTCCGCAGCAGAAGGCGAGGGCGGTGAACGGGCATCTGACCCAGGTCGGGTCACGAAGGCCGGCTGACGCGAAGGCGTCGTGGCTGAACACGCCACCGCCAAGGCTTGTCCGGGTCGATCGGATGGTTCAGTGGCGAGCACTCAGACATGGTCGCCGGTGTCCTCCGGTGCCTGCGCTGAACGAACTCGCGATAGGAGCAACCGTCAGCCTTGACGCAGGCTCCACCGTTCAGGCCGACGACGCCTAGGAATCGCGATGCCTGGTTCCGCTCCGGGAGTCGGGCGGAACCAGGCATCGGGGAGCGAGTGTGCTATCAGCAGGCGAGGGTGGGTGCGCCGTTCGTGGAGCCTGTCGAGGTCAGGGTGGCGAAGGGGGCGCCGCGCAGGGCGAGGGTGGCTTGGGCGGTCGCTCGGGTGACGGTGCTGGGGTTGAGGCCGGTGGAGTCGTAGGCGATGGCGCCGCGGTCGGGGACGGGGGCGGTGCAGTTTGCCTGGAGGGAGAGGACGTACTGGCGGGACTTGAGGGCGGCGGGGAGGCGGCCGCCCGCGCGGAACGCCTGGCCTGCGAGGCCGGTGGTGTTGGTGTTGGGGGTGCCGGAGCCGTCGCCGTAGGCGAGGCCGCCGTTGGCTTGCTGCTTGGACTTGAGCCAGGTCAGGCCCTGCTGGGCGGCGGCGGTGCGGCCGGTGGCGAGCAGCGCCTGGACGACGACGGCGGTGGCGTCGGTGTCGCTGGCGCAGGTGGGGGCGCCGAAGACGATCGGGAAGCCGCCGTCGGGGCACTGGGTGCCTGCGGTGAAGTTCACGGCCGAGACGGGGGCGCCTGCCGCGGTGCGGTCGAGGGCGATCACGGCGAGGGACTGGGTGAACGCGTTGCTGTAGTCGCCGTAGATCGACTGGTCGGAGAACCGGCCGGACGGGGTGAGCAGCGAGTTCAGCCGGGTGATGAGGTTGACGCCGCCGAAGCTGGTGGGGTTGCCGCCGCGGACCTGCACCGCGAGCGCGGTCTTCGCGGTGGCGCCCGCGTATGCCTCGGTGCCGTCGCCGATGTAGCCCGACAGCACGGTGGGCTGCGCGAGCCAGGTCAGCGCCGCGGCACCGTAGTCGTTGGCGGTGCCCGAGGAGGCGAACGCGAACACGGCGTCGATCGTCAGACCCGCGTCGGGGTAGCTGGTGCCGCCGAAGTCGGTCTCCAGGTGGTCGCCGTTGACGAACTGGCGGGCGAGCCAGCCGGACGCGGCGTCGGCGCGGTTGTGGGTGGTGGTTGCCTGCGCGGTGGGCGCGGCGACCACCGCACCGGCGGCACAAGCGAGGGCGAGCACGGCGGAACGGAGTCTCATGTGGACCTTTCCGGGCAGCGCGGACCGGAACAGGCGCCACCGGCGCCGGTTCCCCGGACCGCGAACCACGACGGGTGAGGGAGTTCTGACGCTCGGGACGGGTAGTCGGACTCGCCACCTGTGCGGTGGCTCACCGTTGCGGGTCAGTGCCGGATTCCCACCGGACTTCCCCCGCCGCCGAGCGCTGTTCGGTTGTGCGGTCAGTCTCGCAGTCCCACCGCCACGGTCAATCGGCCATCCGGTGGCGTCGCTCACCCTCCGGCAGGAACGGCGTGCCGAAAGTCGGCGCCACACCGTAAGAAGCCTTGCGCGCGGCCCGCCGCAACGTCGCCAGGACCGCCGGGCCGACGACGAGGATCGCGACCGTGTTGGTGATCGCCCGCCCGGTGTCCCAGCCCGCCGTGGAGGTCAGGAGGGTGAACACCGCGAACCGGTGCAGGTTCTCCCACACGGGATCGCCTGGTACGTAGGAGATGTGGCCGTCGTGGTACGGCACCTCGGCGCCGGTGATGAACGGCCAGAACCACAGGTTCATCAGGAACCCGAACACGTAGGCGACCACGATTCCGTACCCGACGAGCATCGCGATCTCGGCCTTGCCGGTGACCCTGCGCGGCAACAACCCCGCGCCCATCCCGATCCACGCCGAGCACAGCATCTGGAACGGCAACCACGGCCCCACCCCAGCGGTGAGCAACGCGGAGGCGAACAGCGACGTACACCCGAGCACGAACCCGAACCCGGCGCCGAAAACCCGCCCCGAGAGCACCAGCATGAAGAACACCGTCTCGATGCCCGCCGTCCCCGCGCCGAGCGGGCGCAGTGCCGCGTTGATCGCGGACAGCACCCCCAGCATGGCCAGCGCCTTGGAGTCCATCCCGCCCTCGGACAGCTCCGCCAGCACGACCACGATCAGCACCGGCAGGATCCCGATGAAGAGGAACGGCGCGTCGGGCCCGTGCTGCATGCTCTGCGGCTCGACCCGCACCAGCAGCGGCCACACGAACATCATCAACCCGGCGAGCGACGCCAAGCCCAGCACCAGCGCCGACCGCGGCCCGACCCGCACAACCTGGTCGGAACGCCCCCACTGCCGGATGGCGGTCATCGGAGCACCTGCGGCAACGCCGCGGCGACCTCGGACACCGTCAACCAGCCGTGGCCGAGGATCTTCGCGACCTGGGTGGCGAAGGCGGGCGAGCCGGTGAGCACCTCGGCTGTCGAGCCGTCGGACACGATCTCCCCCTCGGCCATCACGATCACGCGGTGCGCCACGGTGGCGACGAACTCGACGTCATGCGTGGCGATGGTGACCGCGTGCCCCTCAGCGGCCAGCGAGGTCACGATCCGCGCAAGAGAAGCCTTCGCGGTGTAGTCCAGACCGCGCGTCGGTTCGTCCAGCAGCATGACCCGTGGCGCCGCCGACAGCTGCACCGCGAGCACCAAGGCCAACCGTTGGCCCTCGGACAAGTCGCGGGGATGCCGATCAGCGGCGATCCCCGGGGCGAGCCGCGACAGCAGGGCCTGGCAGGAGCCCGCTTCAGCACCGGCTTCCAGGTCAGCCGCGGCGCATTCATCAGCCACGGTCTCCAGGTACAGCAGATCACTCGCGGTCTGGGGCACAAGCCCGACCAGCTTGCGAGCCCGAGCGCTCGGCAACGCCTTCGGGTCCGAGCCGTCCACATGAACCGCGCCGCCCTGCCTGGGGCCAGAGCCCTGCAAGGCCCATAGCAGCGACGACTTGCCCGATCCGTTGCGGCCCATGATGGCCAGGACCTCCCCCGCGCGCAGATCGAGGTCCACACCCCGCACGGCCACGGTCTGTCCATATCGGACCACGACACCGGTGCTGCTCAGCAACGGTTCGCCGACCACCACCGAGCCCTGGGCAGGAGTCTCGGGCAGGCGCGACCGCAGCGAACCGGCCTGCTTGCGCGCGTCCCGTACCGTCATCGGCAGCGGATCCCAGCCCGCCAGTCGCCCGAGCTCCACGATCGGCGGGGCGACCGGCGTCTCCCGCAGCACCTCGGCGGGCGTGCCGTCCCGCACAGTGCCATCCCCAGGGATGTAGAGCATCCGGTCGGCGAACGGGATGACCCGCTCCATCCGGTGCTCGGCAAGCACAACCGTCGTACCGAGGTCGTGCACAAGCCGCGACAGGGTGGCCAGCACGTCTTCTGCCGCCGTCGGGTCCAACGCCGAGGTGGGCTCATCCAGCACCAACACCCTGGGGTGCATGGTCAGCACCGAGCCGATCGCCACCCGCTGCTGCTGACCACCCGACAACGTTCGCAACGCCCGCCGCCGGAGCTCGGCGATGCCAAGCAGGTCGAGCGTCTCCTCGACCCGGCGACGCATCACCGGCGGCGTGACCCCCAACTGCTCCATGCCGTAGGCCAACTCCTCCTCGACCGTGTCGGTCACGAACCCGGCCAACGGGTCCTGACCGACCATGCCGACGAGGTGGGCGAACTCACGCGGCGGCCCCGACCGCGTGGACACACCCGCCACCGACACCGCCCCCTCGAGGTGACCGCCGGTGAAGTGCGGGACGAGTCCGTTGATGGTCCCCAGCAGCGTCGACTTGCCCGCCCCGGTCTGCCCGGCCAGCAGCACCAGCTCGCTCTCCCCGATCGACAGGGTGATGTCGAACAGCACCGGCTCGGGTTGGCCGTGGTACCAGAAGGAGACACCGTCCAGGTCGATCACGCGGGGATACCCTCCAGCTCGGGCCGCGGCAGCGGGCTCAGGAAGGCGGGTGCCAGTCCCAGTAGGACGCCACCGAGCGGCAACCAGGACAGCATCGGCCACGACAACGTCACCAGCGACGGGTTCAGGTTCGTCGGGTCGACGCTCGACGTGGCGAACAGGGCGACGGCGACCCCGATACCGCTGGCCGCCACGACGACCTCCGCTAGCTGCCAACGCTCCGGCCGGTACCGGCTGCGCTTGACCCTCGCCCCCGCCGTCCGGAACCCGATCAACGCGACAACAACACCGCTGAACAACACAGGAGCGGCGAGGTAGCGCGGCGTCGAACCGTCCAAAGTGGCGTAAACACCGACGCACACCCCGATGAGCCCCACGATCATCAACGTCCCGGTGACCAGCCGGGTCCGTGCCGCCACCACACCCGCCCGACCGTATCCGCGGGAGTCCATCGACGCGGCCAACCGCAGCGACCGGTCCAAGGCGTCAGCCAGCACCGGGATGGCCACCGCCCGGAGCGCCTGGAACCGCTTGCCGCCGTGACCACCGCGCAACTTCCTGGCCTGCCGAACCCGCACCACGCTCTCGGCCAACTGCGGGAACACCGACATCGCCACGATCACCGCCGTTCCGACCTCGTACAACGCGGGCGGCATGGCCTTCAGCAGCCGCTTCGGGTTCGCCAACGCGTTCGCCGCGCCGAGGCAGATCACCATGGTGGCCAACCTGAGCCCGTCGTAGAGCCCACCCAGCACCGACTCCGCCGAGACGTCACCGAGCAGGCGGATCCCCGCCGCCCACGCGGGCAACGGGATCTCCGGCAACCGCAGGATGATCGTCGACCCCTCGGCGCCGCCGAACACGATCCGGAACAGCACCCGGAAGGTCACGATGAACGCGCCGAGGTAGAGGTACATCCGGAACGCCATGGCCCACGGCGCGTCGGTCCGCCGCGCCACCACGACGTAGCTCGCGACGGCCAGGATCGTCAGCAGCAGCCACGGGTTCGTGGTGCGGCCGGCCGCCACCGCCAGGCCGAGCGCCCACAGCCACCACGCACCGGGGTGCAGGTCGCGGGGCAGGAAGTAGTTGGCACCGGCCACTAGCTCTCCCTGGCGCGTCGGCGCCGCCTGGCCGTGAACACCGTCGCACCCGCCAGGAGCACCACGGCACCCGCCGCGACCCAGGGCGCGTAGTCGCTGGAGCCGGATTGGTCCTTGATGAGCTGGTTGACGTCCGCCGCGCCCTCGCCGCCGGTGAAGGCCACGTTCTGCGCGGGATCCGGTTTGGCGGACGACGGTCGCGGCTTGGGCGGCGGCAACACCCGCTCGCTCGACACCGGCGCCTCAGTCGGGGCGGGAGCCTGCTCCGGAGTACCTGGGGCAGGCTTTGGAGTGGTCGCCGGGCTTTCCGCGCGGGGCCGCTCCCCCGCCGGTGGCGCGGGCTGCTGGCGCTCGTTCGGGTCGTTGGTGTTCGGCTTGACCTCCTCGGGCGCGTTGCACAGCCGCCCTTCCGTGCCAGGGCGAACAGGTGCGACGCGGGGAACCGGGTTGGAGTCGGCGGTCGCGTTGAGCGAGTACGACCAGCCCTCGAACCCGCCGGGGATGAACTGCCGGTTCTTCACGCCCCACTGGCTGTAGGTCCACGAGCAGTTGTTGCCCGCGTGCCAATAGGACCAATAGCCGCCCGCCGGCGGGGTGTCGAGGCACAGCTCGCGGTACTTCTCGCGCCCGTTCACCGGCACGACCTCCACAGCGGACGGACGGTTCTCCACCCGGCAGATGAACGCCTCGCCCCACCGCTGCACCCCGGCAACCTGGAAACCCGCGCCCTTCAAAGCATCCAGGCCGGTCCCCGCAGTCGCCCCCGGGAAGCAGCGGACGATGGTGGTGCCGCCGAGCTGCTGGAAGTCCACCACGACGGTGACACCCGTGTCGCCGCTGCAGAAGCCCGGGCGGCCCTTGCTGTGGTCGATGGCGGACGCGGGCGTGGCGGTCGCCAGAACGGCGACCGCCACGGCCGAGAGTGCTTTCGCTAGCCTGCGGGTCATTGCACCGTCAGGGTCGCGGTGGAGTAGACCGACCCGCCGGTTCCGGTCGCCTGGACCGTGTACACGTAGGTGCCCTTCGCGGTCGGCGTGATCGACTGGGTGCCACCGGGGTTGGCGAGCGAGCCGGTCCAGGTGCCGCCGCCGGAGCCGGGCGCGGTGGAGAACGCGGTCACACCCGTGGCGTTGGTGGAGGTCCAGGTCAGCGAGGTGCTCTGGCCGAGGGTGATCTTGCGGTCCAGATCGTCGACGGACAGGCTGACCGTCGGGTTGCTCGCGCTGACCGCCGGGTTGGTCGGGGTCACGCCCGGCGCCGGGTTGGTGGTCGAGGTCTTGTTCAGCGAGTACGACCAACCCTCGAACCCGCCCGGGGTCACGTTGCGGTTGAGCGCGCCGTAGCTGCTGTAGGTCCAGGTGCTGCCCGCGCCGTTGGCGTGCCAGTAGCCCCAGTACGCCTCGGCGGGCGGCGTCATGGCGCAGGACTCCTTGTAGGTCGGGGCCGACGTGCGCGGGATCGTCTCGGTCGACGACGGCCTGCCCTCGATGCGGCACACGAAGCCCAGCCCCCACTGCAGGGTGCCCGCCACCGCGATCCCGGCGTCCTGCAACGCCTTGATGCCGGTGCGCTGGGTGCCGGGGCTCGCGTTGGGCGAGCAGCGGGTGATCGTCGGCGCCGCGGTGCCGCCGTTGCCGTCGAGCTCGTTGAAGTCGATGACGACGGTGACCCCGCTCAGCGCGTCGGCGCCGGTGCAGATCCCGGCGTACCCCTTGGTGGGGTCGATCGCCGATGCCGAGGTCGGCGCGAGGACGGCGACGCCGATCGCCGCCGCCACGACGGCCAGGGTGGGGAGTCTTCTCATGGGGAAACCGCCTTGCGGGTCGTGTTCCGACGGGTGATCTGGCGAGAGCCGACAATGGCGGCGACGAGGAGCAGGGCGCCGATCCCGACCACCCACACGGCGGTCGTGTTCGCCACCCCCGCTGCCCGCGCGCGTTCCGCGGTGTCCGTCTTGACCGACGCGACCGTGGGCAGGCGCAGCACGGGGGCGATCGGCGCGGTGTCGAGGCCGACCCACGACGTCCCGGCGACGCCCTGGGCCACCGCGATGCTGGTGACCAGTTCGCTCTCGCCGTCGGGCAGCTTGGGCATCCCGCCGTCGGGGTGCAGCAGGCTGCCGAGGGTGGCGGCGGTCGACTTGACGTCCAGGCCCGCCGCCTGCCGTCCACTCGCGACGACCGCGCTCAGCACGGTGTCCGTGCCCGCGTTGCCGTCCAGGACGACGCCCTCCGGGGTGACCTTGGCGTTGAGCGCACCCGCGGCGGCGACGAGCCCGTCGAGCCGCTTGGTCGACCACCCGGTGGGGATCGCGGGCCCCTTCGCGCCCCCTGCCGGGGCGACGCTGCTCGACGACGGCTCGCTCGGTGTCGACTCAGGGCTCGTTGACTCTGGACTGGTGCTTGGCTCTGCACTGGTGGACTCAGTGCCGTTCGGCGTGCCTGCCTTGTGCGGAGCGGCATTCAGCGCGACGACCGCCTTCGCGGTGGCGGCCAGGTCACCGGAACCGCACCCCTGGATGCTGAGGTCGACCGGGAACGTGCCGTCCCGGCACTGGCGGCCGAGCAGGGCCCCGAGGGCCGCGGTGCCGTCGTTGTCGGCGATGGCGGCCAGGGTGACCCACACGTGCCGTTCGGTCGACTGCGAGGCGTCGCCCTGCGCACCGGTGTCGACGTAGGTCCCGTCCGGTTCGCGCAGGGCGTTGAGGCTGATCGCCAGGTCGCTGACGGTCTTGTCGACGTCGGCTGGTGCTCCGCCGTCGGCTTTCAGGAAGCGGCCGAGCAACTGGAGCTTCGCCAGCGGCTCGGCGTAGGCGGCGTCGGCTTTCTCGTAGGGCGCGCCGTGGGCGTATGCCTTGACCGAGTCGGCGTTCAGGAGGAACAGCGTCGCCTGCTGGACCGCGTCATCCTGGCCGCCCAGTGCGCGCAACCCGAACACGAGGTCCGCCGTGGCGTCATAGTCCACAAAGGACCTTCCGTCCTGGTTCACCTCGATGTGGTCGCCGTCGACGAGCCTGCCTGCCAGGAAGGCCGCGAGCTTGGCCGCGGGGGTGCTCGCCGGGGTCTCCACGGGTGGCGGGACAACCGGGATGACATCGGTCCGCGGCGCGGTAGCGGGCGGCGGGGCTTGGGCACCCGCACGCGAGCTGACGGGGCGCGGAGTCCTGGTGCGTGGGCGCTGGGCGGCGGTGACGGTCTCCGTCCTCGTCTCCGGCGCCACGGTGGTGGATGTCGTCTGCTCAGTCGTTGTCACATTGGGCGTCGTCACGTCGGGCGTGGTCGTCGGGGCAGGCGTGGTGGTCGACGTGGGCGTGGGCGTTGTGGACGGAGACGTGGGTTCCTCGCCCCCATCGGGGATGTTGCCCTTGGTGAGGTCGTAGAAGCCGACCTGGGAGAGCCCTAACGACGCCTGCGCGCTCGCCCGGATCCAGGTGGGCAAGTCGCTCCCGATCCCGTTGCGCCGAGCGCTGTCGTAGCCCGCAGGGGTGTAAGCGATGCCGCCGAGTTCGCCTGCGATGGGCGTGTCCTTGTCGGCGGCGGTGACCTGCGCGGACTTCAGGAACCGCACGCCCTTGGCCACCTCGGCGTCCGCCCCGCCCGCGTCGGCGAGGGCCTGGGTGATCAGCCCGGTGCTGTTGGCGTTCGGTGTCTCGGTGCCGACCCCGCCACTCCAGCCGCCGCTGCTCGCCTGGTTCTGCTTGAGCCAGGCGACGGCGCGCTCGATGGGGTCGTCGAGGTCGGGTGCGCCCGCGTGCCGGGCGGCGAGCAGGGCGGAGAGCGCGAGGCCGGTGGTGTCACCGTCCGGTGAGGACTGGTCGTACGGCTCGCCCTCGTCGCAGGTCGAGAACTTGTAGCCGTTGGGCAGCACGTCCTCGTCCTGCTCCGGGGTCTGCGCCGTCGGGATGACGCCGAAGAAGATGCGGAAGTAGCCGTCGGAGCACTGCTGGGTGAGCAGCCGGTCGATGGCGAGCTGGTCGTTCTCCCCCACGCCCGCCAGCCCGATGACGCCGAGGGACTGGCCGAACATGTTGGCCTCGTTGCTGACCATCTCCGACCACTCGGGATTCTTCGAGTAGTCGCTGATCCGGCCCTTGTGCGGCCCGGAGCGCGCGATCGACGCCTTCGTCTCGGCGACCATGTCGTAGCCACCGAAGTCGCGCGGGTTCCGTCCGGACACCTCGGCGGCGACCAGGGTCTTGGCCGTCTGTCCACCTCGGATGATCGCGTCGTAGCCCATGTCGGGCAGCAGACCGTCCCAGGTGAAGTAGTCGTTGGCGAACTTCTCGTCGTCGAGGTAGGTGACGATCGGCTCGACGAGGGCGCCGTTGCCCGAGGCGTACCCGGCCAGCAGGATGTCGATCATCAAGCCGTGGTCGGGGAGGCTGCCGCCGAGCGGGTTCTCGATCGTGCCGTCGGCGGCAAGTTGGCGGGCCAGCCAGTGGGAGTTGGACTTCGCGGCGGTCCGGTCGGCATCGGCCGCGGCGACGGTGGCCACACCAGCGGTGACCAGCGCGGCGACGGCCACGACAGCGGCAACTCGACGGAGGCCCTTGCTCAACGCCCCGGTCATCCATCCTCCTTGACGAGCACGGAGGGAGACCGACGCGGCAGCGCCCGATGTCACCTCTGCTCTCGCGACAGCGGTTCGACTGCTGGTTGCCCGCGCGGTGGTCCGACTCGCCACTGGTGTGGCCCACGGTTGCGCGACAGTGCCGGATTCCGACCGGCTTCCCCATCGCGGGCAACGACTATTCGGTTGTGACAGCCCGGGTGGAGCCGGGCGCGGGCAGCGTAACACCCGGATCGCGGGGCTCCACACCACCAAATGGTCTCCGCACCGGTGTGACGTGCGCACAACCGTTGGCACGGCTGCGAAAGTTCTTCGGCAATCCGGGCCCGCCGGGGCGGGGTCGCGTGGACCCCGCCCCGGCAAGGCGTCAGACCTGTGCGCGCACGCGAATAGCGGCCGAGACGAGATTGCGCAACGCGGGCTCGACCTCCGCGTAGCCGCGGGTCTTGAGGCCGCAGTCCGGGTTGGCCCACAACCTGGTGGCGGGCACCGCCTTCGTGGCCTCGGTCAGCAGACCGGCGACCTCGTCGGTGCCGGGCACCCGGGGCGAGTGGATGTCGTACACGCCCGGTCCGACCCCGCGCGCGTAGCCGATGGCGGCGAGGTCGGCGAGGATCTCCATCCGGGACCGGGCGGCCTCGATGGTGGTGACGTCCGCGTCGAGGCCGTCGATGGCGTGGATCACGTCGCCGAACTCCGAGTAGCACAGGTGGGTGTGCACCTGGGTCCACGGCGCCGCGCCGCCGGTGGCGAGCCGGAACGCGCCGACCGCCCAGTCCAGGTACGCCTTGCGGTCGCGTTCGCGCAGCGGCAGCGTCTCGCGCAGCGCGGGCTCGTCGACCTGGATGATCCCGATGCCCGCGGCCTCCAGGTCGGCGACCTCGTCGCGCAGCGCTAGCGCGACCTGGTCGGCGGTGTCGGCCAGCGGCTGGTCGGTGCGCACGAAGGACCAGGCGAGGATGGTCACCGGGCCGGTGAGCATGCCCTTGACCGGCTTCGGGGTCAGCGACTGCGCGTGCTCGGCCCAGCGGACGGTCATCGGCGCGGGCCGGGACAGGTCGCTGTGCAGGATCGGCGGGCGGACGCAGCGGGAGCCGTAGGACTGCACCCAGCCCAGTTCGGTGTGGGCGAACCCGTCGAGCCGCTCGGCGAAGTACTGCACCATGTCGTTGCGCTCGGGTTCGCCGTGCACGAGCACGTCGAGGCCGATCTCCTCCTGCAACCGGATGACCCGCTCGACCTCCTCGCGCATCCGCTGCTCGTAGCCCGCCTCGTCGATCGCGCCGGTGCGCAGGTCGGCCCGCGCCTGGCGCACCGCGCCGGTCTGCGGGAACGACCCGATGGTCGTGGTGGCCAGGGCGGGCAGCCGCAGCCGGGACTCCTGGGCGTCGGCCCGGTCGGGGTAGGGCACGCGGGTCCGGTGCTCGGGGGTGACCTCGGCCAGCCGCGCCCGGACGGCCTCGTCGCGCGTCGCCGTGCCCGCGGCGGTGTCGCTGAGCAGGTCGGCGGACTCCCCGCCGAGCAGGACGCGGCCGAGCCGGACCACCTCGTCGACCTTCTGCTTGGCGAACGCGAGCCGCGAGCGGACCTCGGGCGCCAGGTCGGTCTCGGCGTCGAGGTCGAGCGGGACGTGCAGCAGCGAGCACGAGGTGGACACGGCCAGCACGGCGCCGGTGTCGGCGATCCGGGCACCCAACTCGGCGGCGCGGTGCAGGTCGGTCCGCCACACGTTGCGGCCCTCGACCAGACCGGCGACGACGATCTTGTCGTGCAGCAGGGAGACCCGCTCGATCGCCTCGGGGGCCGCGACCAGGTCCAGCGAGACGGCCTCGACCGAGCTCTCGGCCAGCACGGGCAGCGCCTCGCCCCAGTCGCCGAAGTAGCCCGCGACCAGGATGTTCGGCCGGTCGGACAGGTTCGACAGCCGGTAGTAGGCATCCTGCAGGGCGGCCAGCTCGTCGGGGGTGCGGTCGGCGACGAAGGCGGGCTCGTCGAGCTGCACCCACTCCACGCCTGCCGCGCGCAGGGTCTCCAGCAGTTCGGCGTACTGCTCGACCAACCCGTCGAGCAAGCTCAGCGGCGCGAAGTCCGCGGGCGCGTCGGCGGACGGCTTGGCCAGCAGCAGGAAGGTCACCGGGCCCACCAGCACCGGCCGGGTCTTGATGCCCAGCGATGCCGCCTCGCGGTACTCGGCGACCGGCTTGTCCCCGGTCAGCGCGAACCGGGTGTCGGGGCCGACCTCGGGCACCAGGTAGTGGTAGTTCGTGTCGAACCACTTCGTCATCTCCAGCGGCGTCACCTCGTCGGTGCCGCGCGCCATCGCGAAGTAGGTGTCCAGCGCGTTCAGGCCCAGGTCACGGTGCCGCGCGGGGATGGCATCGAACAGCACGGCGGTGTCGAGGACCTGGTCGTAGTAGGAGAACGTGTTGCCCGGGACGCTGTCGAGCCCCGACAGCTCGCGCCACGCCTGCGCGCGGAGCCCGGCGGCCACGTCGTGCAGACCCGCCTCGTCCAGACGGCCGGACCAGTACCGCTCCACCGCCCGCTTGAGTTCACGCCTGCCGCCGATGCGCGGGTACCCCAGCACGGTCGACCCGATGGGAACGTTCACAGCTCTCTCCTCGTGAGCTCGGCGAACAGCCCAGGGCACGGGAGGACCACCATCGACCACAGCGGCGGCGGCCCACCCGAGAGGCCCCAGACCAGCGCGCGCCACAGCGACGCGCGCACCGAGGGCAGGTCTTCGGACTCGTGGGCACCACTCTCACGCCTACTGGCCGTCGCTTCCCAGGCTCGCGCCCAGTGCTCATCTGACGGCGGTCGTTCCCACTCACCGCTGCGGGGCAGTCCCGGATTCCCACCGGGTTCCCTGTTGCCTCGCCGGACGCGCTCCCGCGCACCCGGCGAACCATCGGCATCCCCGACCCTAGCCGACCCCCAGCCGCACCGGCACCGCCCAAACGCGCCATCCCACGCCCGGACGTGCCCCTGCGATGGGTGCGGGTCAGCGGCCAACCACCGGCAGGCGTCGACGGGACCCGACGCTCACCGCTCCTGTTCAAGCCTGGCGCAGGTCGCTTCCAGGACGCCGAGTGCGGCGGAGAGTGCTGGGCGGCGGCCGGTGGGGGTGCGCCAGACGCCGTAGATGCGGCGCAGGGGTGGGGCTTTGACGGTGAGGGCGCGGACCGTGGGGGGCAGGGTGCCGCGGCCCATCCGCGGTACCAGGGCCAGGCCCAGTCCGGCGCCCACCATCTCGATCTGGCTGGCGTACTCGCTGACGATGTGGGTGAACCGGTCCGGGTGCGGTGAGCGGCGGTAGGTGTTGAGCAGGAAGTCGTGCGCGACCGACCCGGGTTCGTAGAGCCAGGACTCGTCGGCCAGCTCGTCGAGTTCGACCGAGGCGCGGTCGGCCAGCGGGTGGGTGTGGTGGGCGAGCACGTCAGAGAAGTCGTTGCCCAGGTGCCTGGCCTGCAGGCCGTCGGGCAGCGCGAGCGGGATCGCCAGCCAGTCGTGCGCGACGCCGAGGTCGACCGTGCCCCTGGCGACCAGTTCGACCGCGCGGTGCGAGTCGGCCTCGATCAGCCGGGGTTCCAGCTCGGGCCAGGCCAGGCACAGCTCGCGCATCGCCGCCGGGATCACGCCGCGGGCCGCGGTCGGGAACGCGGCGATGCGCAGCGTGCCGGTGACCGTCTCGGTCTGCGCCTGCAACTCGGCGCTCATGCTCTCCAGCTCGATCACGATCCGGCTGGCCGACTCGGCCAGGATCCGCCCGGCCACGGTCAGCGTGGTGCGCCCGCCCTGCTGCTCGACCAGCGGCTGGTGCACGTCGCGGCCGAGCCGGGCGATCTGCTGGGAGATGGCCGACGGGGTGTAGCCGAGCGCGCTGGCCGCCGCCGTCATCGACCCGTGGGTGGCCAGGGCCTCGATCGCGCGCAGCCCCGCCAGGCTCACCGTCAGCACGCCCGCATCACCCCGTCTCGCCCCGGCCGGTCCAGCCATGGTGGCACACCCGGCACGGGACACAGTGGACCGACGATCACCCCGGCAGGTACAGCACCGCGTCCACCTCGACCAGCACCGACCGCAACCCGGCCACCACGGTGGTGCGCGCGGGCCTGGTCGCGCCGAAGTGCCTGGCGTACTCGGCGTCGAACTCGGCGAAGTCCTCGGTCCTGGTCAGGTACGCGGTCACCTTGACCACGTCGCCGAGCCCACCGCCCGCCGCCTCGGCGACCGCGGCCAGGTTGCGCAGCACCAGGTCGGTCTCGGCGGTGATGTCGCCCGGGGTGTACGTGCCGTCCGGCGCGCGCGGGACCTGTCCCGCGACGTAGACGAACCCGCCTGCCCGGACGGCCTGCGCGTAGTGGCCCGCGGGCGCCGGGGCGCGGTCGGTGGAGATCATCGCCTGGCCGCCCGGATGGCCTCGGAGACCTGGTAGGCGTTGAACCGTTGCCCGGTCGCGAAGTCCGCGTCGATGCCGGCCAGGAAAGCGAACGCCGGGGCGAGCCGGTCCGGCGGCACGATGCCGATCCGCATCTCCTCGGTGTAGTGCGAGTCCGACATGGGCGTGTCGATGGGCCGCCCGGTCGACATGGTGTTGACCGCGATCCCGTGCTCCTTGCCCTCGATCGCGAGCACCTTCATCAGGCCCTCCTGGGCGTGCTTGCCCGGGGTGTAGGCGGTCTCCTTGACGAACCCGAACAGCGCTGAGCCGGAGGACATGAACACGACGCTGCCGCCCTTGGCCTCGACCATGCCCGACCAGACGGTCTTGGTGAGCACGAACGCGGCTTGCAGGATGATGTCGACCTCGCGCCGCCAGTTGTCGAAGGTGACGTCCAGCATGGACACCTCGCGCAGCACGGCGGCGTTGTGGATCAGCACGCGCGGTGTGCCGTAGTGCGCCAGTGCCTGCTCGGTGGCGGCCCGGGTGGCCTCGGCGTCGGCGAGGTCCACCACGACCGGGAACACGTCGGCACCGCCGCCGCGCAGCTCCTCGACCAGCCTGTCGAGCTTGTCGGCCTGCACGTCGAGCAGCGCGACCCGCATGCCGCCCGCGACGAGCTCGCGGGCGATCTCCCGGCCCAACCCCTCGGCGGCACCGGTCAGGAAGGCCACCTGACCCCTGATGTCGATCATGCGGAGACCCCTTCCCTGGCGACTCGGATGGCCTCGGAGACCTGGTAGGCGTTGAACCGCTGCCCGGTCGCGAAGTCCGCGTCGATCCCGGCCAGGAACGCGAACGCCGGGGCGAGCGCGGCGGGCGGGACCATGACCGCGCGCAGGGCGTCGGAGTAGGTGTAGGCGAGCGGGCCGTCGATCGGCGCGCCGGTGCCGATCGAGTTGACCGCGATGCCGAACTCCTTGCCCTCCAGGGCGAGCACCTTCATCAGGCCCTCCTGCCCGTGCTTGCCCGCCACGTAGGCGGCCTCGTCGGCGAAGCCCAGCGTGGCCGAGCCGGAGGAGACGTAGACGATGCTGCCGTCGCGGGCGTCGACCATCGCGGGCCACACCGCCTTGGAGAGCACGAAGGCGCTCTGCAGGATGCTGTCGCACTCGGCGCGGAAGTCGGCGAAGTCCAGGTCGAGCACGGACACCATGCGGAAGACGGCGGAGTTGTGCACGAGCAGGCGCGGCGCGCCGAAGCGGGCCAGCACCTCCTCGGCGGTGGCGGACAGCGTGGTCGCCGAGGTGAAGTCGGTGACGAAGGCGTGCACCTGGGCACCCTGCGCGCGCAGGTGCTCGGCCAGCGCGGTCACCTCGTCGGCCTTGTCGTCGAGCACGGCGACGACCATGCCCGCGGCGGCGAGTTCGCGGGTGACCGCGTAGCCGATGTCCTCGGCGTCGCCCGCGACGATCGCGAGCCTGCCGGTGGGGTCGATCATGTGGTGGCGCTCCTGTTCGGACTGGGGGTGGCTCAGGCGATCTCGGTGACCAGGGCGACGACCTGGCCGGGTGCCTCGATCCTGGCCAGGGTGGGTCGCAGCAGCGCGAGGGCCGTGCGCGGGAAGGGGGCACGGAAGGTCTCGACGACCTCGCTGGTGACCGGGTGCAGCAGGTGGCCAATGACGGTGCCCTCGTCGACGACGGTACCGAGAGCGGCCTCGCGCAGGACCGGCTGGTAGATGCCCGGCGCGGAGGTGGACAGGGGGCGCTTCTCGCCACCGACGAGACCGGGCTCGTCGGGCAGGCCCGCGTCGGTGAGCACGCCCGCCTTGCCCAGCGCGCGGCGCAGCCCCCTGGTGACGGTGGCCGCCCGGTCTTCCTCGTGCTCGCCGCGCCCGCCCATCTCGATCCAGACCGCCACCGCTCCCCGTGACCGGGCATGGCCGGTGAGGCTGGTGGCGCGGTCCGGGCCGTCCATGATCAGCGGGGTGCCCATCCACTCGGCGACGTGCTCGCCGCCGGGGAACCGGTAGGTGAAGCAGTTGATGTTCCAGCTGCCGCCGCCGTGCACGTCCAGGACGATGTCGGTGCCGTCGACGGCGTGCTCGGCGAGCACCGCGGCCAGCCGCTGGGTGTGCGAGCCGTTCGGGTCGCCGGGGAACACGCCGTTGAGGTCGAGCAGGTCGAGGTGGGTCTGCCTGGCGTCGGCCTCGGTGGCCAGGGGGTGCGCCACCGGGACCACCCGCAGCGTGCCGACGAGGTCGTCCAGCGGGGTCTCGGCGAGCAGGCGGTTGACCGCGAGCGTGCCCCACGGCCCCTCGTCGCCGTGCACGCTGGCCACCACCAGGCCGACCGGGCCACCCGTGCCCACGGTGCCGACACGGACGTCCACGGTGCCGTAGGCGAGTGACGAGGTGACCGGGTGGTCGGTCCACGAGATCGCCCCGGCCAGGGTTGTGGGGTTGGGCTGCATATCCGCTCCTTGCCTGCCGAGATATGTCGGCGAATCGGTGCCTGGGGATTCTGCGCGGATAGCCTCGCCGAACACAAGACAGAAGTCGCAAACGCGCGCTGTTAGGTATGCTAAACCTCATCACCACTGGTCAGGGTGCGGTTAGCAGATCTTAAAGCGGCCGTGTAGCAACTCTCGCTTGTCTGTCCGTCATTCCTGCCTGTTCACTCTGTGGACCGCGGCAAGGGAACCGGACGAGAGATGTGAGAACGCAGCATGGACTATCGAAAACATTCCCGGAGCCTGGTCGGTGTGCTGGCCGTCGTCCTGGTCGTCCCCGCCTGCGGCGGTGGCGCGGCGGACGGCGGCGGGAACACCACGAACCAGGTCAAGGCCGAGGCGAACTCCGCCAACTCCGGCACCGCCAAGCAGGGCGGCACCATCACCTACGTCCTCGAGCGCAACATCCTCAACTGGAACCCGCTCGGCGCCGACATCGGCGTGGCGACCCAGTTGGTCGCCGACGCCTACGACCCGGCGCCGTTCGTCACGCTGCCCGACCTCAAGACGATCGAGCTCAACCGCGACCTGCTGGTCAGTGCCGAGCAGACCGGCGCGTCCCCGCAGACCCTCGTCTACAAGATCAACCCCAAGGCCGTGTGGAACGACGGCACGCCGATCACCGCCGCGGACTTCGACTACGTCTGGCGCGCGTCGGACCCCAGGGTCTGCCCGAAGTGCGAGGCCGCGTCGACCATGGGCTACGACGCCATCACCTCGCTGGTCGGCACCGATGACGGCAAGACCGTCACGGTCACCCTGAGCAAGCCGTTCGGTGACTGGAAGGCCCTGTTCGGCCCGATCCTGCCCGCGCACGTGGCCAAGAAACTGGGTGACGACGGCACCCCCGAGGGCCTGGCGAAGTCCTTCAACGACGGCTTCCGCTACAAGGACTCCTTCCCGGACTGGTCCGGCGGCCCGTTCATGTTCAAGTCGTGGACCACCAACCAGGCGGCGACGCTGGTGCCGAACCCCAAGTGGTACGGCAAACCGACCACTTTGGACAGCCTGGTCTTCCGGGTCATCACCGACACCACGCAGGAGGTGCCCGCCCTGCAGAACAACGAGGTCCAGATCATCAACCCGGACCCGCAGGTCGACCTGCTGCGCAACGTCCAGGCGCTCAACGGCGTCAAGTACCAACTGGTCGAGGGCCTGCGCAAGCAGATGATCCTGCCCAACATGAACAACCCCGCGATGCAGGACGTGGCGCTGCGCAAGGCGCTGTTCACCGCGGCGGACGTGCAGCAGACGATCTCCAAGACCGTCGGGCAGTTCTCCGAGGGCGCCAAACCTCTGCGCAACCGCATCTACGTGCCGCAGCAGCCCGGCTACAAGGACAACCTGGGGACGCTGGGCACCGGTGACATCGCCAGGGCCAAGTCGATCCTGAGCGACGCGGGCTACAAGGTCGACGGCGACAAGCTCGTCGACCCCAAGGGCACCCCGGTGCCGACGCTGACCATGCGCTACATCCAGAACAACCAGATCCTCAAGACCGTCTGCGAGCTGTTCGCCGCCAACGCCAAGCAGCTCGGCGTCACCATCGACGTGCAGACGACCGACTCGATCGGCGCCACGGTCACCCACCAGCCCGGCAAGGACTTCGACCTGTTCGCGATGGGCTGGATCGGCCAGACCTTCGTCTCCACGCAGTACTCGCAGGCGTTCATGACCAAGGGCGGGCTCAACTTCGGCGGCTACAGCAGCGCCAAGGTCGACGACCTGCTGACCAAGGCGCTCGGCGCGACCGAGGAGTCCGATGTGGCCGGATACCTCAACGGGGTGGACGCGCAGATGACCGAGGACGCCTACATCCTGCCGCTCTACCAGGTCCCCGACCTGCTCGCCTACAAGGCCGACCTGGTCAACGTGCGGGCGAACGGGACCTACTTCGGCCCGCCGTACAACGCGGGCGAGTGGGGCATCGGCGGATAGCACCGACCGCGCGGCGGTGGTGCCCCCTCGCAGGGGGTGGGGTACCACCGCCGCGCCCGACCTGTGGCTGGAGGAGTCCGGATGCTGGCCTACGTACTGCGGCGCCTGCTGCACACCATCCCGATCATCCTGGTCGGGTCGTTCATCACCTTCGTGATGGTGAGCGCCTCCGGTGACCCGCTCGGCGACCTGCTGGCCAAGCAGCCGCCGGTCTCGCCCGCGATCCTGGCCGCGGAGCGGCACCGGCTGCGGCTGGACCTGCCGCTGCTCGAGCAGTACTGGCGGTGGCTGACCGGGATCGTCCGCGGCGACTGGGGACCCTCGGTCAGCCGGATCGACATCGGGCACGAGATCTGGCCCCGGTTGCTGGTCTCGGTCCGCCTGGTGGTGCTCGCGGTGCTGCTGGCACTGCTGCTGTCGCTGGTGATCGGCGTGATCAGCGCGGTCAAGCAGTACTCGTGGGTGGACTACCTGTTCACCTTCGCCGGGTTCCTGCTGCTGTCGATGCCCGCGTTCTGGCTGGCGATCCTGCTCAAGCAGCAGGCCATCGACGTCAACCAGGCAGCCGGGAGCACGTTGTTCTACACCGTCGGCGACGCCTCGATCCCGCCACCGGTCGGGTTCTGGCCGACCGTCGCCGACATCGCCGGGCACATCGTGCTACCGACGATCGTGCTGGCGCTGACCACCTTCGCGCCGTGGAGCCGGTTCGTGCGCTCGTCGATGGTCGAGGTCCAGCAGAGCGACTACGTGCGGCTGGCCAGGGCCAAGGGCCTGCCCCGCCGCACGGTCCTCATCCGGCACGCGCTGCGGACCGCGCTGATCCCGCTGACCACCGTGGTCGCCATGGACCTCGCCGTGCTGTTCTCCGGCGCGGTGATCACCGAGACGGTGTTCCAGTGGCGCGGGATGGGCTCGTTCCTGCTCTCGGCGGTGCGGGACAAGGACATCTACGCGGTGATGGCCTGGCTGCTGCTGGTGTCGGTGATCGTCGTGCTGTTCAACCTGGTCGCGGACCTGCTGTACGCGGTGCTGGATCGGAGGATCCGCCTTGGCTGACACATCCCACCCGGCGACCGGCGACCCGGTCTCGGTGAGCCGCGCGCGGCTGGTGGTGCGCCGATTCCTGCGCCACCGGCTCGCCACCGCCAGCCTGGTCTTGTTCGTGCTGCTGGTGCTGCTGGCCTTCGTCGGCGGCGCGCTGTGGCACTACGGGTACGACACGTTCACCCCGGACAACTCGCAGCCGCCGTCGGCGGCGCACCCGTTCGGCACCGACGCCACCGGCTACGACCTGTTCGCCCAGGTGCTGCGCGGGACCCAGCGCTCGATCGAGATCGCACTGTTCGTTGCCGCGGCATCCGGGATCTTCGGCAGCGTCTGGGGCGCGGCGGCGGGCCTCTACGGCGGCCGGGTCGACACGCTGATGATGCGGGTCGCCGACCTGGTGCTGATCTTCCCGGCCATCGCGGTGGCCGCGGTGCTGGCCAACAACGTCGCGACCGGCGGCCAGGGCTGGCTGCTCATCGGCGTCGTCCTCGCGGCGCTGACCTGGCCCTACGTCGCCAGGCTGGTGCGCGGGCTGGTGCTGTCGCTGCGCGAGCGGGAGTTCATCGCCGCCGCCCGCACCTTCGGCGCCGGGTCGTGGCGGATCATCTTCCGGCACATCCTGCCCAACGCCATGGGCACCATCATCGTGGCGGTGACGATCATCGTCGCGGTGGCCATCCTGGCCGAGACGGCGCTGTCGTTCATCGGCTTCGGGGTGCGCGCCCCGGACACCTCGCTGGGGCTGCTGGTCAGCCAGAACCAGACCGCGGTGTCCACCAGGCCCTGGCTGTTCTACTTCCCCGGGCTCTTCATCGTGGTGATCGCGCTGTGCGTCAACTTCATCGGCGACGGCCTGCGCGACGCCTTCGACAACACTCGGTCCCGGAGCCGCACATGAGCCCGACGACGCACCAGACGACGGCGGACGTGCTCAGCGTCCGCGACCTCACCGTGGAGTTCCCCGACGAGCGCGGCCGGGTCCAGGCCGTGCGGGGGGTGTCCTGGTCGCTGCGCGAGGGCGAGGTCCTCGGCGTGGTCGGCGAGTCCGGCTGCGGCAAGTCGGCCACCGCGCTGGCGGTCATGGGGCTGCTGCCGCCCGGAGCGCGGATGGGCGGGTCGGTGCGCCTGCACGAGCAGGAGTTGGCCGGGCTGGGCGACAAGGGCATGTCCTCGGTGCGCGGCCGCTCGGTCGCGATGGTCTTCCAGGACCCGCTGTCCTCGCTCAACCCGGTGTACTCGGTCGGCTTCCAGGTGGCCGAGGCGGTCCGCGCGCACCACCCGGGCACCAGCAGGGACAACGCGGTCGAGCGGGCCGTGCGGCTGCTGGAGCTGGTGGGCATCCCGAACGCGCGCGACCGGGTCGGCGACTACCCGCACGAGTTCTCCGGCGGCATGCGCCAGCGGGTGGTGATCGCGATCGCGATGGCCAACGACCCGGACGTGATCATCGCCGACGAGCCGACCACCGCGCTCGACGTCACGATCCAGGCCCAGGTGCTCGACGCGCTGCGCACGGCGCGCGCGGAGACCGGGGCGGCGGCGGTGATCATCACCCACGACCTGGGCGTGGTGGCCGGGCAGGCCGACCGGGTGGTGGTCATGTACGCGGGCAAGGTCGTCGAGTCCGGCACCGCCGACGATGTCTTCTACCGGCCCAGGATGCCGTACACCCTCGGTCTGCTGGGCAGCCTGCCGCGGCTCGACGGGCGGTTCGGTGCTCGGCTGACGCCCATCGCGGGCACTCCCCCGGCGCTCGACCGCCCGATCCGCGGGTGCGCGTTCGCCCCCCGGTGCCCGTTGGCCCGCGAGCGGTGCCTGATCGAGGAACCGGGGCTGCGCGAGGTCGACGGGCACCTCACGGCGTGCCACTTCGCCGAGGAGCTGGTCGACAAGCGCCCCGAGGACGTCTTCGTCCCGGTCATCGCGCCCGTGGCGCTGACAACGCAGAGCCCCGTGGCACTGACAACGCAGAGCCCCGTGGCGCTGACCGCGGAGCGTCCTGTTCGGACTGATGGGCCGCTGCTGCTGGCCACCGGGCTGGTGAAGCACTACCCGGTGCGCGGCGGCGGGTTCTTCCGGCGCCAGGTCGGGCAGCTGCACGCGGTGTGCGACGTGTCGTTCTCGCTGTCGGCGGGCGAGACGCTGGGGCTGGTCGGCGAGTCCGGCTCGGGCAAGTCGACGATCGCGAAGCTGCTGATGTCGCTGGAGGCGCCGACCGCGGGGCGCGTGGAGCTGGACGGCGCCCCGGTGCGCGGCCGCAAGCACGCGCGGGACCTGCAGATGGTGTTCCAGGACCCGATGGGCTCGCTCGACCCGCGGATGACCGCCGCCGACCTGGTCGCCGAGCCGCTGCGGATCAACGGCCTGGCCAGGCAGGACGCCCGGGCTCGGGCGCTGGAGCTGCTGGCCTCGGTCGGGCTCGGCCGAGGCCGGTCGGGGCGGTACCCGCACGAGTTCTCCGGCGGGCAGCGGCAGCGGATCGGGATCGCCAGGGCGCTGGCGCTGCGGCCCCGGGTGCTGATCCTGGACGAGCCGGTGTCGGCGTTGGACGTCTCGGTGCAGGCGGACGTGATCAACCTGCTGGAGGACCTGCAGGACGCGCTCGGGCTGTCGTACCTGTTCATCGCGCACGACCTGTCGGTGGTGCGCCACATCGCCGACCGGGTCGCGGTGCTGTACCTGGGCCGGGTGGTGGAGGTGGGTGAGCGGGACGCGGTGTTCGACCACCCGTCGCACCCCTACACCCAGGCGCTGATCTCCGCGGTGCCGCTGCCGGACCCGCGCAAGGAACGGGTGCGCGAGCGGATCCTGCTCAGCGGCGACGTGCCCAGCCCGGTGGACCCGCCGTCGGGCTGCCGGTTCCGGACCCGCTGCCCGAAGTTCCTCGGCGCGCTGACCGAGGTCGAGCGCTCGTTGTGCGTCGACGAGGTCCCCGACCTGGTCGAGCGCGGCCAGGGCCACCCGGTGGCCTGCCACTTCGGCGGCCCGCGATGAGCGGGCGCGGCGGCCGGGTCGCCGGGAAGGTCGCGCTGGTCACCGGCGCGGCGCGCGGGGTGGGGCGGGCCTGCGCGCTGCGGCTGGCCGAGGAGGGCGCCGACCTGGTGCTGCTCGACATCGGCGTGGTCAGCCGGGTGGAGACCGTGCCGGAGTCGCTGGCCACGGCGGGCGAGCTGGACCGGACGGCCACCGAGGCGCGCGCGCTGGGCCGGACCGTGGTGTCCCGGCTGGTCGACGTGCGCGACGGCGACGCACTGGGCGCGGCCGTGCGGGCCGGGGTCGCGGCTCTGGGGTCGCTCGACATCGCGGTGCCCGCGGCCGGGGTGCGCTCGCGCGGCACGGCGTGGGAGATGCCGGAGGCGCAGTGGCGCACGATGATCGACATCAACCTGACCGGGGTGTGGCAGACCGCGAAGGCGGTCGCGCCGGTGATGGTGGCGCAGGGGTCGGGGTCGATCGTGTTCATCGGCTCCGCGCTGGCCCACCGCGCGGTGCCCGGGTACGCGCACGTGGCGGCCGCCAAGCACGGCGTTGCCGGGCTGGTCAGCGCGTTCGCCCTGGAACTGCTGGACTTCGGGGTCCGCGCCAACAGCGTGGACCCCGGCGCGCTCGGCCCACCGGGACCGTCGGCCGCGGACGTCGCGGACGCGGTGCTGTTCCTGGCCTCGGAGGAGTCCCGGTACATCACCGGGACCTCGACGGTGGTCGACCGGGGGTCGAGATGGGTGTGACAGACCGGCGCGAGGACCTCGCGCCGCGACAAGAGGGAGCGAATCACATGGCGGCCACCCGCTATCGCGTCGAGGCGCGGCGACTGCTGCGCACCCACCTGCCGGAGCGCTCGGACGCACTGGGCATGTCGGTGCGCGAGGCGGACCTGAGCCTGCGGCTCGACGGGGCCGGGCACGGGTTGCTGGACACCACGCACTTCGACACCGTGCGGTTCCCGCCGCCGGTGTGGGCGGCCGAGGTGTTCGCCGCGGCGGCCGAGGACGGCGACAACGCCTACACCGCTTACCGCGGCGGTGCCGAGGTGTTGCGGACCTGCGCGCGGTCGGTGTCCACCCTGCTCGGCGTCGAGGTGCACCCGGAGCACGACATCGCGGTGACCACCGGTACCCAGGGCGGGCTGTTCGCCACGTTGAGCGCGCTGGTCGACCCCGGTGACGTGGTCGCGCTGGCCGATCCTGAGTACCTGTTCGTGGAGCGGATGCTTCGCTTCCTCGGCGCCGAGGTCGTGCGGGTCCCGATGATCGACGACCCGGCCGGGCCGCAACTCGACCTGGCGGCCCTGGAGGCAGTGGCCCGCGGCGGGATCCGGCTGGTGCTGACCTCGAACCCGAATAACCCGACCGGCACCGTCTACACCGAGCAGACGATCGCGGGCCTGGGGCGGCTGGCCGTCGCGCACGACTTCCTGGTCGTCGTGGACGAGCTGTACTGCAGGCTGGTCTACGACGAGACCCCGTACTTCCACCTCGCCGCGCAGCCGGGACTGCGCGACCGCACCATCACCCTGCTGGGCGGCTCCAAGACCGAGTCGCTCAGCGGGTACCGGGTCGGCGTCGTGGTCGGTCCGCCCGAGGTGATCGACGCGGTCGAGCAGGTCATGGCGATCTCCTGCCTGCGCGCGCCCGCCTACGCCCAGCACGTGCTCACCCGGTGGCTCACCGACGACGTCGAGTTCGTCCGCGACCGCGTGCTCGAACTCCGCGCCCTGCGCGAGATGACCGCCGAGCGGCTGCGCCAGGTGGACGGCCTGGTCGTCGAGCCGGGCAACGGGACCGCCTACCTGTGGCCGGACGTCTCGGCACTGGGCCTGAGCGACGTGCAGGTGGCCAAGGCGCTCCAGGTCGACGCGGGGGTCGTGGTCAGCCCCGGCTACCAGTTCGGCCCGTCGGGCATCGGTAGGTTCCGGGTGTGCTTCGCCCGCGACGAGGCGGTGTGGAGCGCCGCCCTCGACCGGATGGTCGTCGCCCTGAACGGAGCCGCGTCGTGACCGTGCGCGTCCTCATCTGCTCCCCGCTCGAACGCGAACACGTCGACCGGATCACCGCGGTCGACCCCTCGGTGGAGGTGTTGTACGAACCGGAACTGCTGCCGGTCCCCCGCTACGACGGCGACCACGGCGGTG
This sequence comes from Actinokineospora cianjurensis, assembly GCF_003663795.1. Lineage (NCBI taxonomy): Bacteria > Bacillati > Actinomycetota > Actinomycetes > Pseudonocardiales > Pseudonocardiaceae > Actinokineospora > Actinokineospora cianjurensis. Next base: position 37,611 of record NZ_RCDD01000002.1, on the reverse strand, counting down.
TCTTGCCCGAGCTGAGCGCCGACCAACAGGCGCGGTGGCGGGAACTGGCCGCTTCGGCGGACATCGCCTTCGACTTCGACCGGCGCGACCCGGCGTCGATGCCGGGGAACTTCCCCCGCCTGCGGTGGGTGCAGGGCACGAGCGCCGGGCTGGGGCGGTTCACCGACCGGTTCCCGCTGGACCTGGACCGGGTGGTCGTCACCACGGCGGCGGGCGTGCACGCGCGACCGCTGACCGAGTTCACGCTGATGGGGTTGCTGTACTTCGTCAAGGACGTCCCCGGGTTGCGCCGGTGGCAGGCGGCGCACGAGTGGACCAGGTATACGACCGGCACGCTGCACGGCAAGCGCGCACTGGTCGTGGGGCTTGGATCGGTGGGCAGGCAGGTGGCGATCACCCTGTCGGCGCTGGGGGTGGACGTGGTGGGTGCCGTGCGCCCAGGCGGGACCTCGGGTGCGCCCGGGGTGTCGTCGGTGGTCGAGTTCGGTGCCATCGGGACGGTCCTGCCCTCGGTGGACGCCGTGGTGCTCGCCTGCCCGCTCACCGAGCAGACCCGGGGGCTGCTGGGCGCGGCCGAGTTCGCCGCGCTGCGACCGGAGGCGGTGCTGGTGAACGTGGCCAGGGGCGAGGTGGTCGACGAGGACGCGCTGGTGGTTGCGCTGCGGGCCGGGCAGTTGCGGGGAGCCGCGCTGGACGTGACGGCCGTGGAGCCGCTGCCGGTGGACTCGCCGCTGTGGGACCTGCCGAACGTGTTGATCTCCCCGCACTCGGCGTCGACGGTGGCGGGTGAGAACGGGCTGATCACCGACATCTTCTGCGACAACCTGCGGCGGTGGCTGGCCGGGATGCCGCTGCGCAACGTCTACCGGGCGGAGCTGGGGTACTGAGCCGCGGGCGTGCTCACAGCTCGTAGTCCGGGCGGAGGTAGTGGCGGTAGAGCGTGTCGGCGACCGACTCGGGGTCGCCGACGCCCAGGGTGTCGAGCAGGTCCTGGTGCAGCTTCGGCATGTCCGCCAGGTCCAGCTGCTGCTCCTCCAGCGAGGACCGGATCACCGCGCCCATCTGGCCGTCCAAAGTGGACCAGAGGGAGGTCAATCGCGCCTTGCCCGCCGCGCGCACGATGGTGCCGTGGAACTCGGTGTCCAGGTCCACCACCGCGGCCATGTCGTGCGCGGAGGCGGCGTGGGTCATCCGGTCGATGATCTCGGTCAGCGGTCCCAGCAGACCCCCGGCGCCGCGCGCGAGCACGGCGCGGACGGCGCCCTCCTCCAGCACGTACCTGGCGTAGCAGGCGTCCTGGATCTCGTCGTGCGACAGCCGGGTGACCACGCTGTGACGGCGCGGGCTGATCTCGACCAGGCCCTCGGTCTGCAAACGGGTCAGCGCGAGCCGGACCGTCGAGCGGCTGACGTTCAGCTCGGCGGCGATGGTCGCCTCGACGACCCGGCTGCCCGCGCGGAGCTCGTTGTTGAGGATCCGGGTGCGCAGCAGGCGGTGCACGGTGTCGGGCAGCGACAGGTGCTCCAGCGGCTCAGGCATCGGTCAACCCCAGCAGCGCCGCGGTGACCCCGACGTGGTCCTCCGGTTCGACCACGACGTCGAGCAGGTCGGCCGGGGCGCAGAGCACCGGCATCGCGCCGGGGCCGTGCCCGGGCAGCGGACTCGCCCCGTGAACCACCACCGCCACGGTCACCCACCCCTCCCTGCGGCCGACGTTGTGCCGGACGTCCACGTCATCGACGCATACTAGATCGCCCAACCGCAGGTGCTCGGCATGCAGGCGCGGCGCGGTCTCGGGGTCGAGCTGGAGGTCGATGTCCCACTGGTGGGCGGGCCTGCCGACACCGTTGCCGATCAGCTGGGACGGGACCCGGGCGCGCACCGACAGCGGGGCGGTCAGCGCGGGCAGCAGCGCGGGGTCGATGTTGAGGGTGGTGACCCCGTCGGCGGCGGGCGCGCCCTGCCCGACAGCGCGGATGGCGACCTGGTCGTCGGGCAGCAACCGAGCCAGCACATCCTGGTCGAACACCGTGATGACCCGCCCCTCCCCGCCGCGTTTGCCCAGGACACGGCCCACCGCGCCCGCGGCGGCACCGGTGCGGACGACCGCCTCGTTGCCCAGGCACGCGAACGCGGTCAGGGCATGGCGGGCCGCCGGATCCGGGTGACCGAGCGTGGCACCGGGAGCGGGGTGATCGGCATCGAACCCGAACACGCTGTCCCCGAGCCGCAGCCCCAACACCACCCCCGCGTCGGCAACCGGCAGGAACGGCCGCCCATCGCGATCGACCCGATACGGATACCCCGCCATCCGCGGCGTCTCCACCACACCGAGCAGCGTCGTGGCGACCAGCGCACCACCCACCGGCGTTCGATCACCGTTCACAGTCGCTGTCCTTCCGAATCGTCGGGACGCTGTGTCCCGCTAGCCGCATCGCTTGCCTGTGGGTCGTCGACCAGGTCGAAGGCGTGGGTGGGGCCGGTGAGCAGGGTGCTCGGGCCGGGACCGTGGCCGAACAGGCGGCAGTCGCCGGTGGTGAGGGGGCCGATGGCCAGCCAGTCGGGGCGGTGGGTGCGGCCGAAGCGGTGATCCTGGTCGAGTAGGGCTACCAGGTCGCCGATGCGCAGGGGAGTCGCAGTGGGGAGCATCAGGTCGGTGTTGGCGTACTCGGACACCATGCCGGTGCCCGCGCCGACCGCGGTGGCCGGGATCCGGGCCGCCACCGGGACGCGCAGCCTGCCGTCGGGGCCTGTGGTGATCCGCAGCCGGTCGAGCAGCGTCGGGTCGAGGTTCTTGACCGTGACCTCCGGGTGGTCCAGCAGCCGGAGCCCCTGCCCCCGCGCGCGGATCGCCACGCGGTCGCCGGGGGCCATCTCCGCCATGGCGTCCTGCGGCAGGTCGACCAGCACGTAGGCGTGTTGGCCGATGACCCGACCGGTCGCGCCGGTCGCGGGTCCACTCAGGACGGTCACCGGATTCCCGACGCAGGTGAGGAACTGCAGGGCGTTGTCGGCTTCCTGGTCGCGGTGGCGGACCGACAGACCTGGCTCAAGGTGGTCGGCGTGGTGCCCGGTGACCGGGGTGCCGATCCCGGCGCCGAGCGTGACCCCGCCCATGCCCGGCAGCAGGAACGCGGCACCGTCACCGTCGACCCGGTAGGCGAAGCGGTCCGACAGCGGTGGCCAGACCTCGCCGACGAGCACCTGGGTGAGCAGCCGGTCGGCGTTGGTCCTCATGCGACACCGAAGCGGAAGCCGTGGCCCCGCACCGCGGGGGCGCTGACCGCGCCGTTCCACACGTTCATGATCGGCTGCGACCGGAGCACGTCGCCGACACCGTCCACAGTGGCCAGGAAGTCGAAGATCGACTGGGTGAACCTGGCGCCCGCGAGGGGTTCGGCGACGGCGCCGTCGGTGATCCGGAAGCAGGCGTCCCTGCTGACGCCGGTGATCGTGCTCGCCTGGCGGTCGACCAGCCTGGTGTACCAGAACCGCTCGACGTACACGCCGCGCTCCACCCCCGCGACCAGTTCGGCCTCGGTCGCCTGCCCTGGGTCCATCACCACGTTCGCGGGCACCGGCGCCGGGGCGGCCTCCCTGGCGGTGTGCGCGTGGCCGGTCGGGTGGGAAGCGGTGGCCAGGTCGGTGACGGGATCGCCGACCACTCCCCCGGCCAGCAGCGGCACCCGGGTCTTCGGGGTGCCCTCGACGTCGAACGGGATGGGCAGGCCGTACGGGTGGTGCGCGTCGTCGGCGACGGTCACCAGCGGGGACGCGACGGCCTGGCCCGCCCGGGTGGCGCACACCCCGACCCCCGCGGCCGCGAGATCACCGGAGAACCCCAGCACCCCGAGGAAGCCCAGCAGTTCGGCGGTTGCCTGCGGGCCGAGCACCACGGTGTAGCTGCCCGGCGCCAGGTCGACCCGGCCACGGCTCGCCAACGCCCTGGCGAGCGCGGTGTCGATCGCCGCGCCGGTGCGCAGCGCGTCGCTGGAGCGGTGCAGGTCCGTCCACTGCGAACTCCCGGTCCCGGTCGCGACGGTGAGGCTGCCGGTCGCCTCGGTGGCGACCGCGTGCCTGCTGATCCCGGTGCTGGTGGCCACCGCGATCCGGGTGGCGGCCCGGCCGATCATGCCCGCCGCCGACCCGCCCGCGGCCCCGGCAGCGCGCATGGCCCGCCCGGCCAACCTGACCCGGGCAGCGGCGTCGAAGGCGGCGGTGTCCTCGTGCCAGAGGTCCGGGTCGGTGGCAGGCGCGGGGTCACCGACCCGGGCGGTCCCTGACTGCCCGGCGGCGCGGGCCAGGTCACGGGCCATGGCGGCGGCCGAGCGCACGGCGTCCGGCACGCGGTCGAGTCGACTGGTGGACACCGTGCCCGCGTGCCCGTCCACCACGGCGCGCACGAGCACCTGCACCTCGGTGATGTCCTGCGGCTGGTGCACCCGATCGCCAGCGAACCGGGTGTACTCCCCCGCGCGGGCCAGCAGCGTGGCCTCGACCTGGTCGGCGCCGCCACCGCGGGCGGCGGACTCGACGGTCGCGATGGCGCGTTCGGCGCTCAGCGGTGCGGAGAACCCGGTCATCACGCCACCCCGATCCGCAGGTCGCGCACGAGCGCGGGCGCCGCGCCGTGGCTCAGGAAGCTCCACTGCTTGGGTTCGCCCTTGCCGCACGGGTACCCGAAGATCCGCGCCTCCTCCGGTCCGGCCACCGCTTCGACGGAGTTCCAGAACCGCGGCGTGATCCCGCCGTAGGAGAAGTTCTTCAGCAGCCTGCCGCGCTTGCCGCCGCGCACCTCGTAGGCCACCTCGGTGCCGAACTGGAAGTTCAGCCGCCGCTCGTCGATCGACCAGGAGCGGTTGTCCTCGATGTAGTACCCGTCGCCGAGGCGGTCGCAGAGTTCGTCCAGGGAACCGGAACCGGGTTCGAGGTGGACGTGGGTGGCGAAGCAGACCGGCGAGTAGGCCCAGCCGTCGGCGCGCGCGGCGCCGGTCAGCGCGGCGCCGGTGCGGGCAACGGAGTCCAGGTTGGACAGTGCGTTGCGGATGACGCCGCCCTCGACGAGCGCGCGCCGGTGCGCGGGGGTGCCCTCGTCGTCGTAGGCGAAGCTGCCCCTGGTGCCCGGGACGGTCGGGTCGCTGGTGATGTTCACCGCGGGCGAGCCGTAGCGCAGCCTGCCGATGTCCTCGACGCCGATGAACGAGGTGCCCGCGAAGTTGGCCTCGTCGCCGATCATCCGATCGAGTTCCAGCGCGTGCCCGGCCGACTCGTGGATCTGCAGCGACAACTGCTGGGCGCCGATCACCACGTCCGCGGTGCCCGACGGCGCGACCGGAGCGGTCAGCAGCGCGACGGCCTCCTCGCCCACCCTGGCCGCGTTGGCGACCAGGTCGCGACCGAGGACGAACTCCCAGCCCGCCGCCCCGGTGTCACCGTGGAAGGAGTTCGGGTAGCTGCGCCGCTGCACGTCGCCGTGGCCTGCCGCGATCACCAGCACCAGCACGCCGGTCTCCACGAAGTGCTGGTGCTGGCGGGACCCGATCGAGCTGCCGAAGTGCCGGTGCTGGCGCTTGGCGTTGACCCCGGCCTGCGCCGAGACGATCTCCGGCGGCGCGCTCGCCGCCGCCAGCGCGGCCGAGAGCAGGTCGTGGCGCTCGTCCGCCGAGACCGCGAACGGGTCCTGCTCGACCGCGGTCTCGTACCGCCCGCTGCGCGCCTCGACCTGCGGCAGGCGGATCGGCGCGGACGTCCCGGCCGAGGCGACCGCGAGGGTGTGCGCCCGGCGCGCCGCGGTGGCCGCGTCGGCGGAGTCGGCGAGCGGCAGGGCGGCGAAGCCCCACACCCCGTCGACCAGCACCCGGACCCCGATGCCGACGTTGTGCTCGACCCGCGCGTCGGTGGCCGCGCCGAGCTGCCGGTACACCCGCGTCTCCTCGGCCTCGACCAGCCGCACGTCGGCGTACTCGGCGCGACCGTCCACCGCGTCCAACGCGACCTCGACGATCTCGCGGGCCGCGGCGTCATCGGCCAGCGCGCCCCACCCGTGCGCGCTCACGCGGCACCGCCGAGCGGGAAGTCGACCCAGGCGCGGGTGCGGTGCGCGGCCTCGAAGGCGTTGATCGTCTCCTGCACGAGCGCGCCCTGGCCGAAGTCGCCCTGGTTGGCGGGGGTGCCGTCGAGCAGTTCGCCGACGAAGTCGGCGCACAGGTTGGCGTAGAACAGCGAGTCCCAGTCCTCCCGCGAGGTGCCGCCCTCGGGGAAGAACTCGCGGGGGATCTCCCGCTCGACGAACTCGACCGCGTCCTTCGTCGCGGTGCGGATGCTCTGGCAGGTGCCGTGCTCGGCCACCAATCGGATGATCACCGCGCCCGCCGAGCCGTAGACCCTGGCCTCGATGCCGGGCAGGTTGCCCACCGCGACGTAGGAGGACTGGATGGAGGCGAGCAGGCCGGGGCCGAACTCGCAGATCCACATGTCGCCGTCGTCGATGTTGAGCCGCTGCGACCGGCCGGTGCTCGCCACGACCCGCTCCGGCACGAAGTTGCGCATCGTGCCCACCACGGAGGTCAGCTCGCTCCCGGCCCACCAGTGCATGATGTCGATGATCGGCGCGCCGTAGCCCTCGATCGAGGACACCGCGAGCACGTCGGGGTCGGCGTCGGGGTCAACCTGGCGCATCGGCGTGCGCGGGTCGATCCACTGGCTGTTCTGCTCGAAGCCGTTGAACAGGTAGGGCTCGCCGACGAAGCCCTCGTCGATCAGGCGCTTGGCGTACTGGACGGCCGGGGCGTAGCGGAAGGTGAAGCCCAGCTTGGTCTTGAGGCCGTTGGCCTTGGCGAGCGCGGACAGGCGCCGGGTCTCGCGGTAGTCGCGGTGCACCGGCTTCTCACACAGCACGTGCTTGCCCGCGACCAGCGCGGCCTCGGAGATCTCGAAGTGCGCGGTGTTGGCGGTGGCCACGTCGACGACATCGATGGTCGGGTCGTCGAGCACCTCGCGGTAGTCGGTGGTCAGCCGGTCGATCCCGAAGTCGCGCCCCGCCCCGGCGAGCGCGTCCCGGTCGGTGTCGACCAGGGCGACGACCTCCGCCCGCGGATCGCGCGACCACCCGGGGATGTGCGCCCGCCTGGCCCACCGCCCCGCTCCCACGACCGCGACCCGCACCCTGTCCCGCGCCATCCCCGGCTCCTCTCACCAGCCCCCGAGGAGGGTGACGCTAGGCCGATTGTCGATTGCCGACAATCGGCAGTGACGCGGGTCACTTCAGTGGGCCCGGGTGTCCGGGCCCACTGAATGGACAGATCAGGAGCGGCCGAGTGCCGCCACGACGTCGGCGGCGCGGACCGGCAGGGAGAACATCGGGTAGTCGTAGGTGATCGCGTTGTCGTGCTCGGCGGCGGAGGTGGCCGCGACGCAGTCGGTCAGGGTGATGACCCGGTAGCCGTTCTCGTAGCCGGTGCGCATGGTGGACTCGACGCAGCAGTTGGTCAGGAACCCGCCCAGGACGATCGTCGTGATCCCCTTGCTGCGCAGGATGAAGTCGAGGTTGGTGCTGGCGAAGGTGTCCAGCCCGCGCTTGCCCTCGACCACGATGTCCCCCTCGGCCGGGGCCAGGTCGTCGACGATCTCCGCGCCCCAGCCGCCCTTGACGAACGCCTTGCCGTCGACCACGCCCTTGAGGATGCCGTACGGGTGCGCGGAGATCTCGTTGTAGCCCGCGGTGAAGGTGATCGGGGCGTGCATCACCGTCACCCCGGCCGCCCGCGCGGCGTCGACCACGGCGCGGGTGTTGGCGAGCATCCCGGTCGCGTCCATCACGCCGGACACGGCGTCGTGCAGCACGCCACCGGGTGAGGTGAAGTCGTTCTGGTACTCGATCAGCACCACGGCGGTGGTGGTCGGGTCGAGGGTCAGCTGGTCACTCATCGGACACCCGTCTCATCGCAGGCAAGCGGACCCCGGCATCACACCGCACCACAGTGCTGGCGTCCACCGCCCACCTGGGTGGACACGAGTCTTCCGCGGCAGGGCGCGTCCTCTTAGGACGATCGGGTGGGTCGACAGCGGTGGCGGGGGTGCGGTTGGCTGCTGCCATGACCGAGGTGCTGCGGGTGGGTGCGGTGCAGTTCGAGCACCGCGATGGCGACAAGGCGTACAACCTGGCGCAGGTGACGCGGTTCGCCGTCGCCGCGGCCGAGGCGGGGGCACGGCTGGTGGTCTGCCCGGAGATGTGCCTGGTGGGGTATTGGCACCTGCGCCGCCGCACGGTCGGGGAACTGCGGGACCTGGCCGAGCCCGCGGACGGACCGCTGGTGGGCGCGCTGCGGGAGCTCGCCGCCGAGTTGGGGATCGGCGTCGGCGCGGGTTTCCTGGAGAGCGCGGGCGAGCAGCTGTTCAACTCCTACGCCGTGTGCCTGCCCGATGGCGCGGTCCACGTGCACCGCAAACTGCACGCGTTCGAACACGAGGCCATTTCCAGCGGGGCGGGCTACACGGTGTTCGACACACCGTGGTCCGCGCGGATGGCGATCCTGATCTGCTACGACAACAACCTGGTCGAGAACGTGCGGGCCTGCGCGTTGGCGGGTGCGACCGTGCTGCTGGCGCCGCACCAGACCGGGGGCACGCACTCGCGCAGCCCGCACGGCATGAAGCCCATCCCGCTGCCGGTGTGGGAGAACCGCGACAGCGACCCCCGCGCCGTCGAGGACGCCTTCCGCGGCGCCAACGGCCGGGAGTGGCTGCTGCGGTGGCTGCCCTCCCGCGCGCACGACAACGGCCTGTTCGTGGTCTTCGCCAACGGCGTCGGCCGCGACGACGACGAGGTCCGAACCGGCAACAGCATGATCATCGACCCCTACGGCCGCATCGTGGCGGAGACCTGGGCCGCTGGTGACGAACTGGTGCTGGCCGACGCCGACCTGGACCTGGTCCCGCTGTCCACCGGGCGCCGGTGGCTGGCGGCGCGTCGCCCCGAGCTGTACGGACCGCTGGCACAGCGGCTGGGCACCGAGCGCGATCCGAGGACGGCTCGGTTCAGTCCGGATCCAGTCGCCTAGCGCGGAGTGGTGTTGTGGTGCCGACCTGCGCTAGCGCGCGAACAACGAACGCCCCTCCGGCATGCGCTTCGCACGACCTAGGCCACCCTGCCGCTGACCGCGGCAGGGTGAGGGGTCAGTCGGTCAGGCGGTGGTTGCCGAGTTGGGTGGTCATGCCGGGGTCGCGGTGGTCGAAGAACTGTGAGGTCCCGGTGTCCAGGGTGGCGATGCGGGCCATCTGGTCGTCGGTGAGGGTGAAGTCGAAGACGTCGAGGTTCTCGGACATCCGGTCGGCGCGGACGGATTTGGGGATGACGACCACGTCGCGCTGGATGAGCCAGCGCAGCACTACCTGCGCCACCGACTTGCCGTGCGTGTCGCCGATCTCGCTGAGCACCGGGTGGGTGAACAGGCCGTTCCGGCCCTCGGCGAACGGACCCCAGGACTCGATCTGGACGCCGCGGTCGCGCATCAGGTCCTGGTCGGCGGTGCGCTGGTGGAACGGGTGGGTCTCGACCTGGTTCACGGCGGGCGTGATCTCGTTGTGCTCGGTGAGGTCGACGAGCCGGTCGGGGTGGAAGTTGGACACGCCGATGGCCTTGGCGAGGCCGTCGCGGTGCAGGTCCTGCATGGCGCGCCACTGGCCGTGGACGTCGCGGTAGGGCTGGTGCATCAGGTACAGGTCGACGTGGTCGAGACCCAGCTTGCGCAGCGAGGTGTCGAAGGCGCGCCGGGTGTTGTCCTCGGCCGGGTTGTCCTGGACCCACAGCTTCGTGGTGACGAACAGTTCTTCGCGCGGGATGCCGCTACTGCTGATCGCGCGCCCCACCGCTTCCTCGTTGCCGTACGCCGCAGCCGTATCGATCGAACGGTAGCCCGCGGCGAGGGCGTCGGTGACGACCTTCTCGGTCTGCTCAGGCGGGACCTGGTAGACGCCGAAGCCGAGGATCGGCATCTCGACGCCGTTGTTCAGGGTGACGTTGTGCACGAGGTTCCCTTTCGCGCGGATGGCTGCTCGGTCATCGGTCGAGCATGCGCATCTGCTGCTCGGTGTGGTGCTCGCCGGATGGCGGGGACAGCGATTCCAGGGTGGCGATCTGCTCGGCGGTGAGGTCGACGGCGTCGGCCGCGGCGTTCTCCTCGACGCGGGCCACGCGCTTGGTGCCGGGGATGGGGACGATGGTGTCGCCCTTGGTCAGCAGCCAGGCGAGGGCGACCTGGGCCGCGGTGGCGCCGATGTCGGCCGCGATGGTCGTGACCTCGGCGGCGAGTGCCACGTTGCGGTGGAAGTTCTCGCCGGTGAAGCGGGGGTTGGTGGCGCGGAAGTCGCCTGCCGCGATCTGTTCGGGTGAACGGATCGCGCCGGTGAGGAAGCCGCGACCCAGGGGCGAGTAGGGCACGAACCCGATGCCCAGCTCGCGCAGCAGCGCCAGCACCCCGTCCTCCGGGTCGCGGGTCCACAGCGAGTACTCCGACTGCACCGCCGTGATCGGGTGCACGGCGTGCGCCCGCCGGATCGTGCTCACCCCGGCCTCGGACAGGCCGATGTGGCGGACCTTGCCCTCGGCCACCAGCTCGGCGACCGTGCCGACGGTGTCCTCGATCGGGGTGTTCCGGTCGACCCGGTGCTGGTAGTACAGGTCGATGTGGTCGACGTCGAGGCGTCGCAGCGAGCCTTCGACGGCGGTTCGGACGTTGGCCGGACTGCTGTCCGGGGTGTCGCGGCCGGTGTGGGAGATCAGGCCGAACTTGGTGGCCAGCACGACCTGCTCGCGGCGGCCCCGCAGCGCCCGGCCGACGAGTTCCTCGTTGGTGTAGGGCCCGTAGACCTCGGCGGTGTCGATGAGCGTGACACCCAACTCCAGCGCCCGGTGCAGGGTGCGGACGGACTCGGCGTCGTCGCTGCCCGCGCCGGTGTAGCCGTGGGACATGCCCATCGCGCCCAGTCCGATGCGGCCGACCACCAGGTCACCCAGCTTGGCGTGCTTCACGTTCGCTCCGTTCGCAAAAGGATCCGCCCTCGATGATGCACCCTCCCGGTCAGGGGTGGACGTCGAGCGCGGCGAACCGGGTGGCGCGCAGGTGCCAGGCCATGATCCGGTCGATCGACAGCACCTGACCGGACAGTCGCTCGTAGTGCCTGACGGTGGCGGTGAGCACCTCCACGTCGGGGAAGGCTCGCAGGTCGTACTCCGGTTCCGCGGCACTGGCGGTCTCGAAGTCCACGAGCCTGATGGTCCTCCACAACGGATCGTCTGTCCACAGTGGATACTCCGCTAGGGCAGCGGGGTGTGCGCGGGGTCCACGGGCTCACGCGGCGGGCCGGGCGGGGTGCCGTTGCCGAAGGGGGTGCCGCCCAGGGACTCGCGGCCGTGCGGGGTCAGCCAGGTCGAGAGGTCCGGGCCCTTGGGGATGATGCCGGTGGGGTTGATGTCGCGGTGGACGGCGTAGTAGTGCTCCTTGATCTGGGCGAAGTCGACGGTGTCGCCGAAGCCGGGGGTTTGGAAGAGGTCCCTGGCGTAGGACCAGAGCGCGGGGAGCTCGGTCAGGCGGGAGCGGTTGCACTTGAAGTGGCCGTGGTAGACCGGGTCCCAGCGGACCAGGGTGGTGAAGAGCCGGATGTCGGCCTCGGTGATCGTGTCGCCGACCAGGTAGCGGCGGGTGGTCAGGCGCTCCTCCAGCCAGTCCACCGCCGCCCACAGCCGGTCGTAGGCTTCCTCGTAGGCGGCTTGGTCGCCCGCGAAGCCGCACTCGTAGACGCCGTTGTTCACGTCGGTGAACACGCGCTGGTTCACCTCGTCGATCTCCGCCCCGTGCGCCTCGGGCAGCAGGTCCGGTGCCCCTGGGCGGTGGTGCTCGCGCCACTGGGTCGACAGGTCGAGGGTGATCTGCGCGAAGTCGTTGGTGGCCACCGCGCCGGTCGTCGTGTCCACGATCGCGGGCACGGTGATGCCGCGCGGGTACTCGGGATCCCGCTTGAAGTACGCCTCTTGCAGCCGCTCGATGCCCAGCACCGGGTCCCGACCACCCGGGTCCAGGTCGAACGTCCACGACCGCGCGTCGTGCGTGGGGCCAGGCAGCCCCAGCGACAGCACGTCCTCCAGCCCCAGCAACCGCCGAACGATGATCGCCCGATTCGCCCACGGACACGCCCGCGCGGCCACCAACCGGTAGCGGCCCGGCTCGACCGGGAAGCCGTCCTCCCCGTCCCGCGTGACCCGGGTCGTGATGTAGTTCGAGTCGCGGGTGTACGCCTCGCCCTCGACGGAGTACGAGCCACCCTGCCCCTGCTCACCATTCGCCACGCCGCCGAGCCTACGCGCGACGGGTTCACCCGCTGTCTGATCATCGGAACGCTGTGAGAGGGGATGGCCGTGCGGCCGGAAGTCAGGGACCTGGTCGACGCCGGTCCGTTCCCGGACGAGGACGCCGACGAGGAGATCATCGAGCGCACCCAGGGGCTGCTCGACCGGGTCACCTCGCCGGTCACCGACGAGGAAGCCCAGGCACTGGCCACGGTCTTCGGCCAGGACAACTGCTACGGGATGTCCTGGGCGCTGCTGCACCTCATCGAGACCGCGCCCGGCGCACGCACCGCGCGGTACCCGGCGCACCCCGAGAACCCGTGGCGCGAACTGCTCAACAACCGCGTCCGGGCGGCTGGGGAGGACTGATCGACACGGGCGCCGACCCCCTGCGGTGTGGCGGCCGTCCGGAGCCGGTGTTCGCCTTCGCGGGGGTCTTGGCGTCGTCTACGATCCGTCGACCCCCGCCAAGGGGACCCGGCGGCCTAGGAGACGCGACCTCGATGGACTGGACGGTGGCGTCGGGGCAGGGCCTGGTGGTCAGGGTCTCCGACAGCAGTGAGACCGAGGTGTTCCCCGCTTTCTACGCGGGTTACGACCGTGCGTTCGTGCTGCCGGACGAGAAGGAGGAGCGGGCCGGGTTCGTCGAGTGCCTCGCGCTCAACCACGGGCCGGTGTTCGAGCGCGTGTCGGCGCGGTTCGGTGCGTTCCGCGAGCTCGTCCTGGCCGCCGAGGTCGACGGTGTCGCGGTGGGTGGGGCGAACGTCATCGTGACGCCGTTGCCCGCGTGGTCCGTGGTGACGGTGCACCTCAACTACGTCTACGTACTCCCCGAGGCGCGCGGCCGTGGTCTGTTGCGGAGGCTGGTCGACGCCTGCCGGGACGTCGCGAGCGCGCTGTTCCCCGGGGTCGGGCCGGTCGTGGTGTTCCTGGAGCTCAACGACCCGTCGCGGCTGACCGCCGAGCAGTACGCCAGCGACTCGGCGGCCTCCGGTGTCGACCAGTTCGACCGGATCGCCATCTGGGCCCGGCTGGGGCTCCGTGTCGTCGATTTCCCCTACGTGCAGCCGCCGTTGTCGAAAGCGCAGGAAGCCGACGACAAACTGCTGCTCGGCGTCCTGGCCGACCCCGCTTTCCGCCTGCCCGGCGCGCTGCTCGGCGACCACCTTGAGCGGTTTTTCGCCATCTCGGTGCTCAAAACCGGGACAATCGAGTCGAACCTCGCGGCATCGGAGCAGGTCAGCCGGTGTCGCGAGATTCCGGAAGTCGCGCTCGTCGATCCAGTACCGCATCTCGACGCCCTGCGGAAAGAGTCCGGCGCACAGCGGAAAGGCTTTCGCGAACGGCTGGTGGAGCTCACCCGCGCCCGGGGGTGATGAAACACCCGGCGACCGGATGCGATCTTGTCGAGGGCTATCCGGCATCGACGGGGATCGAGCACATGGGCGCACAGCACGACGACGCGGAGCTCACGGCTCTGCGCGCGGCAGGTGGGCGGCAGCACTTCACGCTCTCGCTGCTGGTGGCGCACGAGCGGTTGCAGCAAGCACTGCGAGAGCAGACAACCGACCTGGAGTGGAACAAGGACCTGGTGCGCGAGTTGCGGTCGCACCAGGACAGCAGCGAGCTCTCCCAGGCGATCGAGCCGCTCTTCAGCGACATCGCCGACCGCAAGCGCGGCCTGTTCGTCGAGGACTTCCTCATCGACACCGCCAGCGTCGACCCCGGTCTGGGACTCGGGCCGAACATCCGCGACGTCATCAGCCTGACCGTGCCCCGGCAGATCACCTGGTCCACCGAGGGTGAGACGCTGCGGGCCGATTTCGACACGGCGGTCGAGTTCACCGAGGTGCGCTGCCGCGCGTTCTGGGTGGCGCACTCGAACTTCTCGTTGTCGTACCACCTGTCGTTCGAGATCCCCTACCAGCACACGGCCGCGCACTATTTCGCGCTGTCCCTGGTGCAGAAGGTCTTCTTCCCGACCGAGGGAACCGACACCCTGCACGTCGAGGGCCTGCCCACCGTCATGGTCGATTCGCGGTTCGGTTCCACACCCACCTCGTCGCTCCCCGCCTTCGTGCGCGAGCAGTTCATGCGCGACGCCGACGAGCTCTTCGAGACCGTGTTCACGGTCAAGAAGGACAAGGTCGATGTCAAGAGGGTGATGTCGCTGACCAGGGAGAAGTTGGCGATGAAGTTGCTCGAACCGGAGGACGAGCCGGAACCACGAGCAGAGAAGCTCCCGCAGACCGTGCCGCCCATGGGCGGCTGGAACCGCAAGGCCGTGTCCGTGTTGGAGGACCCGTACTTCTTCGCGCTGCTCGACCCGGGCACGAGGGCCGCGCTGGAGGACGTGGACCAGGTCGACCCCACGACGATCGACGGGGTCGACGTCTACCGCCAGGCGGTGCTCGACGACTGCGATCCCGAGCACCTCGCGTACTACTTCCTGTCCGGGTTCTTCCAGAACGTCATCGACTTCCTGCGCCAGGACATCTCCGAGGTCCAGGACGGCACCGACCCGATCTACCCGCCGCCGGAGGCCGACTCCGGTTACTCGATCGTCTACGCCTCGCCGACCTCGCTGTACCAGGTCATCGCCGAGGCCCGCAGCCTGCGCCAGGGCAGGCCGTGGATCGGCACCTGCCCGTACCTGTTCCTGGTGCACCTGATGACCATGCACAACGAGGACCTGGTCCGCCGCTACGAGCAGCAGGTCAGGACCCTCATCACGCACATGGACGACGTGCGCCACCTCGCCTCCGACGAGGAACGGCGGCGGTCGTGGCGCCGGGACTGGAGCAGCGACCTCACCTTCGAGCGGTTCCGGCGCTTCCGGCTCGACCGGTTCGACGAGATCCAGCGCCACCGCTACTTCAACGTCCTGCGCTACGACACCGAGCGCGCGTTCTACGAGGACATCGAACGGGTCCGGGGCATCCACCAGCGCGAGCAGTACTGGGCCGAGGTGGTCACCGAACTCGAGACCACCGTCGACGACCTGCACTCCGCGCAGAAGCGCACGGTCGACGACAAGCGCAACCGCCTGCTCGGGATCGTCACCGTCGTCGGCATCCTGCAGGTCGCCTTCCAGGTGCTCGACTACTTCTTCGAGGACCGGCTCGACGCCACCAAGCTCGAGTACGCGTTCGGCATGATCGCGGCGGCGCTGGTCATCGCGGTGGTCTACTTCCGCCCCGCCCGCACGCCGAAGGCCCCGACGTTGAGCAAACGGCGGCTGACCGAGTTGATCGAGCAGATGCCGCGCGGGCCGGGTCGCCGGACGAGGCGGAGGCGGGACATGCCCGTGCCGGTGGTCAAGCCGCGGGCCTGACGAGCGGGGCCACCGGTGTCGGACCACTGTGGACGGGCGGCTCGCGCGGGGTTCCGGGCGGTGGGCCGCGGGGATAGGCTGTTCCGCCATGGACCTGGAGATCCGGCACTTGCGGGCGGTCTGCACGATCGCCGAGGCGGGGAGCCTGTCCCAGGGTGCGGCGCGGTTGGGGATCTCGCAGCCGTCGTTGTCGACGTTGTTGCAGCGGGTGGAGCGGACGGTCGGCGGGCGGTTGTTCGAGCGCAGTCGGGCCGGGGTGGTGCCGACCGAGCTGGGCGAGGACCTGGTGCGCCGGGCGAGGGTCGTGCTCGCGGAGCTGGACGCGTTCGGCACCGAGACCGCTCAGGGCGCAGGCGGGCCGATCCGGTTCGGGACGGTGCACATGGAGTGCGTCGCCGCGTTGTTCGAGCGGTTGGAGTTGTCGTTGCCCGGGGCGGAGGTGTCCATGCAGATCGAGCCGTCGAGCACCGCGCTGGCCCGCTCGCTCACCCTCGGGCACCTCGACGTCGCCGTGCTCGGGGTCGCCGAGGACCACGACATCCCGCTGCCAAGGGACATCGGGCAGCGGATCATCGTGCCGTGGGTGCCGGTGTACGTCGCGCTGTCCGCCGAGCACCCACTGGCCGGGGCCGCCGACGTGCCGCTGGCCGGGCTCGCGGACGAGGCGTGGATCAGCCCGCCCGGCGCGGACGACGGCTCACTGGCCGCGCTGCGGGCCGCGTGCAGGCAGGCGGGGTTCTCGCCGGACGTCCGGTTCGAGGTGCCCAGCGGCGGCGGGCGGCGGCTCATCGCCACCGGGCGGGCCGTGCAGCTGGTGGAGCCCACCTCCCAGGGAGGGCCGGGGATCGCCGTGCGGCCGCTGGCGGGTGAGCCGATGCGGATCCGGCTGCTGCTGGCCTGGCGCAGGCAGCGGCTCGGTTGGGAGCAGGCGAACCGGGTCTACGCCGAGGTGGTGGCCGCGTACTCGGAGCAGGCGATGGCCAGCCCGGTGTTCCGGACCTGGTGGCAGGAGCACCGCGAAGCCCGCCCCCCGGCCTGAGCCGAGGGGCGGGCACCCTGCGGAGAAGGGTCAGTAGCGGGTCGTCACCACCACGCCCGCGCAGTCGTTCGCGCCCTTGAGACTGATGTACAGGTAGCCCGAGGGCGGGCTGCTCACGGTGATCGCTTCCTGGTTGCTCGCGCCGGTAGACCTGTGCGTCGCGGTCGCCGTTGTCGCCCACGAGCTGGTGCTGGCGTAGAGGTCGCAGTTGCCCGTGCCGCCCGAGGCGTTGATGGTCAGCTGCGTGGTGCCGGACGGCAGGGACAGGTAGAAGTAGTCGTAGTTGCCACCGATGGCCGAGCGGTTGGAGCGCTGGCAGTTCTTGCCCAGGACCCTGGTGTCCGACCCGGTGCACTCGGGCAGTGCGCTGGAGCCGACCGTCACCGCCTTGGTCGTGGTCGCGGTCGCACCCCGGTCATCGGTGACCGTCAGGCGGACGGTGTAAGAGCCGTCGGCAGCGTAAGTGCGGCTCGGAGAGGTCGCCGTGGAGGTCGTTCCGTCGCCGAAGTCCCAGCGGCGGGACGCGATCGTGCCGTCGGAGTCGGTGGACCGGTCGGTGAAGGTGACCGTGCGGCCGCTGGTCGAGCTGGTGAAGTCCGCGACCGGCGGCTGGTTCGTGGTCCCGCCGCCTCCGCAGCTCCCCGCCGCGCAGGCCGACAGCCAGGTGTACCAGTCGTTGTCATAGCGCGAGCCGATGGTCGTCTTGAGCAGCGTGCGCGCCGCCGCCCAGTTCCCGGCGCGGTAGTGGCCCAGGACAGCGGTCACGTCAGCGGGATGCGACTGGATCATGTACCGGACGGCGAGGTAGCCCCACCGGTAGATCCGGGTCGTGTCGTGGGAGTAGGTGGTGTCGAACAGCGTGCTGAGCGCGTGGGTCCGCTTGCCCGCCTCGGCGATGGCGGCGTCGTAGGGCACGTTGCGGTACTGGTAGGAGACGTACTCGGCGAAGCCCTCGATCCACCAGATCGTCGGCGTGGTCACGTTCGAGGTGAAATCACCCGCCATGTCGAAGCGGCCGTCGAGGTAATGCGTGTACTCGTGGTTGAGGTTCCAGATCTGGAAGCTCGGCCGCAGCCACTCCGCCTCGTAGGCGATGAACCGGGCCTGGTTCCCGGTCGCCGAGGGATTGCCTTCGAGGTACATACCACCGTTGTTGGTGTCGATGCCCCACATCACGCCCGCGTACGTCTGGTAGTCGGTGCTGGAGTTGTAGACCACGACCTCCAGCGCGGTGTTGCGGTCACCGGTGACCGGGCCGGGATCGCTGACCACGCGGTGGAAGTACGCGTCCTGGTTGAGCAGGCTCGCGCAGGTCTGGGACAGCTCGGCGGCGGTCATCTCCTGGGCACGGATCCGCAGGGTCGCGGCGCAGGTGTGGTTGATCGGCAGTACCTCGGCCTGGAGCCGGTTCTGCAGGTCACAGGCGCCGTAGTAGGCGCAGTTGGCCTTGTCGTAGCCGTCGACCATCTCGGCGACACCGACCCACAGCGGCGCTGTCGTCCCCCGGATCGAGGACACGTCGGTCAGGGCCTTCGCCTTCGGCCGGGCCGTGGCCAGGAGCGCCGGGTGCTGCAAGAAGCGGCCCAGTTCCCGCCCGGCGTTGGAGGTCAGGTAGGCGCGGTCACCCGCGAGCAGGCCCAGGTTGCGGATCGCGAAGGCCCGCAGGGTCTCCAGCACGCTGGGGTCGGCGGTGATCGCGGTGACAAACTCCGGGACCTGGTGGCCGCGGAACAGGACGGTGTAGACGTTGTTGACGGCGTTGAGCATGTGCCAGGACGAGTCGTAGGTGGTGTTGTAGCCGTCGAGGAGGCGCTTGACCACGAACAGGTAGCGGGCGTTCTCCTGGGCGCTGTCGATCAGCGTGACCGCCTCGGACAGGCTCTCCCCGTTGGCGTCGCTGACCGTGAACGCGCGCGAGTTGGCGAAGAAGCTGTCCAAACCGGACCGGATGGCACTGCGCATCGCCGATCCGTACGGTCCGACGACATCCGGGTTGTACCACTGGACGTAGTAGCCAGCCCGGAGGTAGAGGACGAGCTGTGCTGTGCCGGTCGTGTTGTTGCCGGGGTAGGTGGATCCGTTGTCGCGCAGGCCGTAGGCGACGTAGGTCATCTGGTCTTCACGGAAGGCGCGGGTGGCGTCGGTTCCGGTGAGGGAGAAAAGGCTGTTGACGCAGTCCGTTGTGGAGGAACGGATGAAGTCGACCAAAGCCCAACCGGTGCGGCTGGTGAAGCCGCTGGTGTCACACGCGGCCAGTGCGGCACGGGGTTGTGCGTCGTAGTCGCGCCGCTGTTGGGTCTTCGACGCGGGAGCTCTTTCCGCGACCGGGATCCGCTCCCGGGCGATGTGGTCTGCTTCCTCGACAGCCCCCGCGGACGGCGGCAGGGTCCCGCGCTGGGCGGGCGCGGACTGCCCGGAGGCGAGCGGGGTGATAACGGCGGCTAACAGGGTGAGGGCGCTGATGAGCAATACCAGCGGCCCGGTTTTTCGGACACGCGAAAGGGACATGGGTTTTCCGTTTCTCGGCACGGCCGCTGTGCGGCCACTCGGCGGAATACGCAGGGAACCGCCTGCTCAAGCAGACTCACACAGCGAGAACGGACGTGGTCATGTCACTCGTCTATAGGGGCGGGCTATGGATCCGGTGCGGGTGGTCGAGCATCTCGGTCGTCGAGAGTGCCGTGAGTTGTTCGGCACCCCGGGAACCAAACGGGTCCGGCGCGCGACCACTGCGTCAGTTCCCACCCTTACCCCGCACGAGGTGCTTGATGTCCGCTCCACCCCTTGACGATGTGCGCCAGCCCAAGGTGGCCGACCGGTGGTCGGTCGTGCCGCTGCTGCGCCGGTTGCACTTCTACGCGGGCGTCTTCGTCGCGCCGTTCCTGATCGTGGCGGCCGCGACGGGCCTGCTGTACTCGCTGGCGCCGCAGATCGACTCCGTGCTCTACGGCGACGTCCTCACCGTGCCCGCCGCGACGGGCACGCCCCGGCCGCTGGCCGAGCAGGTCACCGCCGCCCAGGCCGCGCTGCCGGAGGGCTCGGTCACCTCGGTCTCGGTGGCCGAGGACCCGGACCTGGCGACGAGGGTGGTGTTCGCGGCGCCGGGGCTACCCGAGGACTACTCGAAGGCGGTGTTCGTCGACCCGTACACCGCGCGCGTGCAGGGTCAGCTGACCACCTGGGCGGGGGCGACACCGGCCGTGACCTGGCTCGACCAGCTGCACCGGGACCTGCACCTCGGCGAGACGGGCGCGCTGTACTCGGAGATGGCGGCGAGTTGGCTGTGGGTGATCGCGTTGGGCGGGGTGGTGCTGTGGCTGGCCCGCCAGCGCACTGCTCGTCGTCGCGTCCGCTCGGTGGTCCTGCCGGAGGGTGGCGCCAAGGGGGTGCGTCGGACCCGGTCGTGGCACGCGAGCCTCGGTGTGTGGACGCTCGTAGGCGCGTTGTTCCTGTCAGCCACCGGCCTGACCTGGTCCACCTACGCGGGGGAGAACTTCGCGGCCGCTCTTACCGCGCTCAATGCCAAGGCGCCCTCGCTGGACACGGCGTTATCCGGCGGCGCGTCCCCGGCACCGTCAGAGCACGCCGGCCACGGCGGGTCGGGTCAGGCGACGGCCGTCGACCCGGCGACCTTCGACCGCGTTCTCACCTCAGCGCGGACGGCGGGTCTGGACGGCCCCCTCGACATCACCGTCGCCGCGGCGCCGGGCTCGGCCTGGACAGCCGCCCAGGCGGACAACACCTGGCCCATCCGCCTGGACAAGATCGCCCTGGACCCGGCCACCGCCACCATCACCGCCCGCGCCGACTGGTCCGACCGCCCGTTCCTGGCCAAGCTGTCGTCCCTCGGCATCCAGGCCCATATGGGCGTCCTCTTCGGTCTCGCCAACCAGATCGCCCTGTTGCTCTTGGCCGCGGCGATCCTCACCCTCGCCGTCCTCGGCTACCGGATGTGGTGGCAACGCCGCCCCACCCGCGCCGACCGCCGGACCTCGTTCGGCACCCCACCCACCCGCGGCGCCTGGCGGCAACTCCCGTTGTGGGCGATCGTCCCCGCTCCCCTGCTGCTGATCGCCGTCTGCTGGGCGCTGCCCGTGCTGGGCGTGAGCCTGCTCGCCTTCCTGGTGGTGGATCTACTCGTCGGCCTCCGTCGCGACAGGACGACTCAACCGGCGACGCGGAGGTAGTGGCCCCAGTAGCCCTGGTGGGCGCCGTACCGGTCGGCGAGCGCGGTGAACTCCGCCTCGCTGACCGGTCGGCCGTAGACCTTTGCGGCGGCGCGGAGCCCTTCCTTGTCGGGGGCCATGCGCTCCATGCGGCCCAGGCCCCGGATGAGGATGAAGGTGGCCGACCAGGGACCGACGCCGGGCAGGCCGAGGAGACGGTCCCGGACCTGGTCGTAGTCGCCGGTGCGCAGGTAGGTCTCGTCGATGTCCGCCCACTCGCGCAAGCCCCGGTGCAGGTAGCTCGCCTTGCGCGCGTTGCCGATGAGGGCGTGCAGGGTGGGCTCGTCGAGCAAGAGCAGTTGGTCGAGGTCGGGGAAGGCGGACAGCGGCGAGCCGTCGAGGGTGATCGTGTTCGGGAAGTGCTCGACGAGGGCGAGCTTCATCTTTCGGGCCACCGGCATCGGGACCCGCTGGCACAGGACCGCCCAGCAGAGCATCTCCAGCGGCGACGGGAACTTGACCTGGTGGTAGCCGTGCAGGCGCTCGACGACGCGGGCGAACGGCGGGTCCTCGGCGGCGAGGGCGTAGAACTCGGTGAGGTCGTCGTCGAGACCGAGGTGGAAGGTGAGGCGAGCGGCCACCGCGGCGACCGTCTCATCGGTGATGGGGTCCGCTGACTCGAGCTCGCACGCCAGCCCGCCGTCGGCGGCACTGAGACGGGCGCCGACGACGACCCCGTTCTCCCGCAGGGCCTTGGTCAGCACGTCCGCCTGGGCGCCCTGCTCGCCGACCATGGCCGGGAAGCCGCGGATGAACCGCAGGCTCGCGGCGAAGTCGAACGGCGCGGCGGCGGGCAGTGTGGTGCGCACGGCGTTGGTCATGGTTCCTCCGGGACGTCGATGCCCCAGGATGCCCCGGACCACCGACACTCGCGCGCGCCTGCCAGGCGAGTGCCCTGGCAGGCGTCGGCGGAGGTCAGGACGACCCGAGGTCCACGGTCGTGTCGAGGCGGAACGCGAGCAGGTCGGCGAGGTCGAGGGAGGAGTCGAGGCCGAGGGCGGTGAGCAGGTCCGGGTTGGGGCTGTGGCCGCGGATCAGGTCGATGTCGATGGTGAGGGTGGTCCTGGGGACGGGGTTGGTGGGCAGGGCGGTGCCCAGGGTGTCGTCGATGGCGGCGGCGAAGGCCGGGTCGAGGGTGACGCCGCTGGTGGCGAGGTCGAGGGTGATCGTGGTCGAGCCGACGGGCTTGGTGGCGCGGGCGGTCGCCGGTGCGGTGATGGTGCCGAGGCGGATGCCCGGGCGGAGGCCGACCTTGGCGGTGATGACGCCGGACTTGAGGTCGGCGGACATACCGGACACGAGCAGCGTCTCGGTGCCCTTGGCCAGCCGGAGACCACCGAGCAGCAGGGCGCGACCACTGCGGATCTGGCGGTCGTAGGAGATCGTGCTGCCCTTGGCCACCTTGAAGTTGACGTCGTCGTCGATGTGCCCCGACCCACCGATCGTGGCCGCACTGACGCCTTGGCCGCCGAGGTCCAGCGCGCCCTCGAGGTCGATGACCAACCCAGCCCCGGTGATCGGCGAACTCCCCAGGACCGCGACTTCAGCCCGGGGTGGTGGCGCGGCGTCGGCCACCGACCCCGGTGCCGCCAGACATAGCGCCAACAACCCGGGCACAGCTCTGCGGATCCACTGAGAACCAGTCATCCCCCGTTGCTACCAGCCCCAGCCCCCACCCACGACCGCTCTCACACGAACGAGGCGATCCCCCGGCGTGCCCTGTCATGACCTCCGGGGCGGGCATGCTCGCCCTGGAGGCCAAGGGGGTCTGGGCGAAGCCGCCGAACAGTGCCCACTGGCGGCCCGAGGCGCGGACGGTCGCGAGGCGGTCGGCGACGGCCGTCGCGGGGTGTTGGGCGGTCACCCTTGTTGTGTAGTAGGCGATGTTGGTGCCGACGAGCAGTTGGAGCAGGCCCGCGCCGCTGGTGGGGTCGGCTGGGGCGAGGTAGGTCCAGCCGGTCACGGGGACGGCGGGGAGGTTGTGGTGGGAGTTCTCGACGACGGCGAAGGCGAGTGAGTCCGATCCGCCGGGGGTGACCTCGATGTAGTAGACGGCGCGGGTGTAGTTGCGGCCGCTGTAGGCGAAGTTCCAGTAGCACTTGCGGCCGTTGTGGCCGCCGCGGACGGTCGGGTAGCAGATGCTGAACGGCATCGTCTCGTCGACCTGCCGCAGCGTCCCGGCGTTCTGCACGGCGACGACTGCGCGCCGCCCGGCGACGGCCTCGAGCGCGGTGTCCTCGCTCCAGAGGTGGGCATTGCCGCCGAGGTCCCAGGTGGCGTATTCGAGGGGGACGGTGGTGGCCTGGGCCGGGACGGTGAGTGCGGCCAGGGCCATCGTGACGGCGGCAGCGGCCGCCAGGACACGTCTTGTGGTGGTCGCGCGCGACATGCGGAATCTCCTGTGGGGTAGAGAATCCGAAGCGCGGATTAGTGTCCTGCCTGCCACCCGGGATGGGCAGCGTCCTACAACGCCACCACGCCGTCGTGGCGCTGGTTTCACCCCCACCCACCCCCGGCCCCCTACCGAGGGTCAACACCTTGCGCTGAACGGCATCGCGCGGCGGCCGCCCTGCGCCATCCCCAGCGCAAACCCGCGCCCCTCCCTGTGTCGGGAAGGGCGCGGGTGAGGCGTCAGACCTCGGCGAGGATGGTGTCGATCTGGGCCATGGCCAGGCGCATGCCCTCTTCCATGCCCATCTCGGCGAGCTTCTCCAGTTCGGCGACCGAGGAGAAGTGGGTCACCGAGGTCATCCTGGTGCCGGTGTCGGTGGGTTCGAGGGTGATCACGGTGTTGGTGGTGGGCATGGTGTCCACGGGGTTGCCGTCGTCGTCGGCGAAGCCGTCCTCGAACTCGAGACGGGTCGGGGCGTCGACCGCGGTCACGCGCCACCAGCCGCCCGCCTTCTCACCCTCGGGGCCGCTCATGAAGTACGCGGAGCGGCCACCGACGGTCAGCTCGTGCTCGGTGAAGGTCGCGGGCCAGGTCGGCGGACCCCACCAGCGCTCCAGCTGACGCGGGTCCTCCCACACCTGCCACACCCGCTTGACGGGCGCGCCGAACTCCGCGACGAAGGTCAACGTCAACGCCTCGGTGTCCTTGTTGGTGCTGATCACGGTCATCGTCAGGTCCTCTCAGGAGTGTCGTCTTCGGCCAGGATGTCCTCGATGGCCCGGGCGCGGTACCGCCAGATCTGCTCGTAGGACTCGAGCAGCCTGGCCACCGTGCGCAGGATGTCCGGGTTTCCCCGCACGAGTTGCTCCCTCCCTCGCCGCTGCTTGGTCACCAGTCCGGCCCGCTCGAGCACCGCCACGTGCTTCTGCACCGCGGCAAAGCTCATCGCGTACCGCCGGGCCAACGCCGAGACCGACTGCGGCTCCCGCAGCACCCGCTCCACGATGTCCCGCCGGGTAGCGTCCGCCAGCCCGTGGAACACCCGGTCCGCATCGGCGTCGCCGAACCGATCTACAACCACACGGTTGTACGTTAGGCGACCCCCGACCGAAGCGCAACCCCCGAACCCCTCCCCCGCCGCACTCGTCTCAGACGTTGGCCAACCACGCGCCCCTCGGAGTCACCGGCCCCAACCGGTCGAGACTGTGCGACGTTGGCCCCCGCCGGGCCCTCACGATCGTTGGCCCCAACATGCCCCTTTACAACGTTGGCCGACCACGCGCTCCTCGGATCCGCTGGTGCCAACCCTGCTCGATGGGGCGGACTTGTTTTGTGTGGGAGAGCGGCACCCGTAGCGTCGCTCACCGTGGCAGGGCCTGCTCTTGGGCCCCTGCTTTGTGGTTCTGCCCGGGTGTCGTAGGGGCCCCGCGCAAAACAAGTTCGCCGCATCGAGCTCTTCGCCTTCTCGCGCCCCGACGCAATGCCGCAGGCGAGCCGTCCACCGTCGACGGCGCAGCCGAGACCTAAAGCCGCCTCCCCCAGGTCGGCAAGCATCACCGACCCACCGATCAGATCGTCACCACCACCTTCCCGCGGACCCGACCGTCCTGCATGTACTGGATGGCGTCCGCCGTCTGCTCCAAGGGGAACGTGCGGTCGATGGCGGCGGTGATGGTGCCCGCGGCTGCCAGGTCGGCGAGTTCCTGGAGATCCGCCTGGCGTTCCGAGGCGACCAGCGAGGTGAGGCGCTGGCTGACGAACGGGGACATCAACGGCGCCCACAGAGCCCGTTGGAAACCGCCCAGGACGCGGCCGCCGGTCTCGCTGCCGACGATCACGACGCAGCCGCGGGGGGTGAGGGCGCGGCGGAGGTGGCGGACCGTGCGGTGGCCGCCCATGTCGACGATGACGTCGTAGTGGCGGCCGCCGTCGGTGATGTCCTGCTTGGTGTGGTCGAGGACGTCGTCCGCGCCCAGTTCGCGAACCAGGTCGACCTTGCCGGTGCCGCACATGCCCGTCACGCGCGCGCCGCGCGCCTTGGCGATCTGCACGGCGAAGCTGCCCACGCCGCCCGAGGCGCCGATGACCAGCACGCTCTGCCCTTCCTGGACCTTCGCGGTGTCCCGCAACGCCCGCAACGCGGTCAGTGCGGACACCGTCGTCGCTGCGGCCTGGACCGGGGTCACGTTCTCCGGGCGCGCGACGAGCTTGGCGGCCTTGGCCGGGGCGAGCTCGGCGAACGCGCCCTCGCAGATGCCGAACACCTCATCCCCCGGGCGCACGTTCGTCACCGCCGCGCCCACCGACTCGACCCGGCCCGCGACCTCCCGGCCGCGCACCGGCGTCTTCGGTCTGCGCAGCCCGGTGGCCATTCGCGCCGGGTACGGCAACCCGGCCATGAGGTGCCAGACGCCGCGGTCCACTCCCGCCGCGTGGACCCGCAGCAGCACCTCGTCGGCGCCGATGGTGGGCGGGTCGATCTCGGCGACGCGCAGGACGTCGTGCGCCTCGCCGTACTCGTCCTGGACGACCGCTCGCATGGCTAGCTCCCTTACGTTGTAAACTTACGTTGTAAGAATGAGGCTTACGACGTAAGGTGTCAAGTGTGGTGGAGAAACGGACCAGACTCAGCCGGGACCAGGTGCTCGCGGCGGGCGTCGAACTGGCGGACGCGGTGGGCATCGAGGCGCTGACCATGCGCAAGCTCGGCGACGCGCTCGACGTCAGAGCCATGTCGCTCTACCACCACGTGGCCAACAAGGAGCAACTGCTCGACGGCATGACCGACCTGGTGTTCGCCGAGATCGATCTCCTCGACGACACCGACTGGCGCACCTCGATGCGGGTCCGCGCCTTCTCCGCGCGCGCGGCCATGGGTCGCCACCCGTGGGCACTGAGGCTGATGGGCTCGCGCACCACACCCGGCGAGGCGACTGTGCGCCACCACGACGCCGTCCTCGGTGTCTTACGCCGCGCGGGGTTCCCCTTGACCCTCGCCGCGCACGCGTTCTCGGTGCTAGATGCCTACATCTACGGCTTCGCCGTGCAGGAGCAGAGCCTGCCCTTCGACACTGAGGAGGCGCCGACCGAGTTGGCCCAGGCGATCCTCGCCCAGTTCCCTACCGACAGGTATCCGTACCTGGCCGAGTTGACCGCGCGCTACCTGGAGGACCATGACTACAACTACGCCCAGGAGTTCACCTACGGCCTGGACCTGATCCTCGACGGTCTTGAGAGAGCCCTGGCTGTCGGTGCGGCTGCCTATACTCCCGCCCGCGAGTGAGGGAGTGGGGATGGCTGGGCGGCGTAAGAAGACCTTGGGTGTCCAGGGCGACGAGTTCTTCCAGATCGTGGGCGCGTTAGCGGAGGTGACAAGGGCGGAAGGATCGACCTACAGCTCGTTCAGCGTGAGCGGCCGCAAGTTCGGTTACCACTGGCCGCACACGCAGACAGTGGGGCTCAAGCAGACCTTGTCCGAGCAATTGGCCCTGGTGGCCGAGCGGCCGGAGGTGTTCGAGGTCCAGTTCACCTCGGGCGGGTTCGGGTGGGTCGTGGTCCAGCTCACCGGGATCGACCGCGACGAGCTGACCGAGCTGGTGTTCGAGGCGTGGCGGCTCACCGCGCCCGAGGACCTGGTGGCAGCGGCTGCCGATCCGGCGTCGCGGCGCGGCTGAAGGTCATCTCCCGGGTGATCGGCGTGCGGCGCAGCGTGAGGGTGTCCAGCACGTAGTTCATGGTCGGCCGCCACGGCAGCCGTGAACCCTGCCTGGGCAGTTCGGCCAACCCGCGCTGTACGTAGCCCGCGGTCAGGTTCACGAACGGCTCCTCGGTGACCTCGGGCGGCGGCGCTGACGGGGTGGCGACGTCGTAGGCGTGGTGGGACATGTGCCGCAGCAGCCGGTCGAGGTAGCCGGCGACGAAGTCGAGCTTCAGCGTCCACGTGGCGTTGGTGTAGCCGAGCACGTAGACCATGTTCGGCACGCCGGCCAGCATCATACCCAGGTACGTCATGGTGTCGGCGGTGCGCACCGGCCTGCCGTCGACCGACAGCTCGGCCCCGCCGAACAGGCCCAGGTTGAACCCGGTCGCGGTGACCAGGATGTCGGCGGGGACGACGTCGCCCGAGGTCAGCCGCACGGCGCCGTGGTCGAACCCGGCGATCGTGTCGGTCGCCACGGTGGCCCGGCCCGAGCTCAGCGCCGTGAAGAAATCGCCGTCCGGGACCATGCACATCCGCTGGTCCCACGGTCCGTAGCGCGGGGCGAAGTGCTCGTCGACCGGGTAGCCCGCGGGCAGCGCGGCCACGGCCGCCTTGCGCAGCATCCGCCGCACGAGCTCGGGGCGGCGCTGGCTGAGCTGGTAGAACGCCATCGCCGTGGCGATGTTGCGCCACCGGATCACCCGGTGGCCCAACCCGCCGGGCAGCAGTCGGGCCAGCCTGGGCGCGAGCGTGTCCGCCGACGGCAAGGACAGGACGTAGCTGGGCGAGCGCTGCACCATCGTCACGTGCGCGGCGTCGCGGGCCAGCGCGGGCACCAGCGTCACCGCGGTCGCGCCGCTGCCGAGCACCACCACGCGCTTGCCCGAGTAGTCGAGGTCCTCTGGCCACGCCTGCGGGTGCACGACCTGGCCGCCGAAATCGGCGATCCCAGGCAGGTCGGGCTGGAAGCCGCCGTCATTGCGGTAGTAGCCGCCGCACATGAGCAGGAACGAGCAGGTCAGCGCGACCTCGGTGCCGTCGTGGTCGATCCGAAGCTCCCACCGCGCCCGCTCGGAGTCCCAGTTCGCCGCGACCAGTCGGTGCCGCAGCCGGACCTCGTCGAGCACCCGGTACTCGCGGGCGGTCTCGCGCAGGTAGTCCAGGATCTCCGCTCCCCCGGGCATCGTCTCCGCGCGCGCCCACGGCCGGAACCGGTACCCCAGGGTGTGCATGTCCGAGTCCGACCGCACGCCGGGGTAGCGGAACAAGCTCCACGTGCCGCCGGTCTCGTCCCGCGCCTCCAGCAGGGTGAACGTCGTCCCCGGGCGCTTGGTCCGCAGGTGACACGCCATCCCGATCCCCGACAGCCCAGCGCCGACGACCACCACATCCAGGTGCTCCACGGCGGTGTAGCTTGCCCGCACCGGCCGCCGCAGGCCAATCAAGTCCAGTGTGGACATGCGGGGCCTTGGTCCTGAGCGCACCCTTGTTGTCCGCGGCCGCACGAGGACGCACGGGGGCGTTCTGCGCGGGTCGCGGTGCCCGAACACTGGCGGGACCCCGACCGCTGTCCACCAGGAGTGCGCACCTTGGCCGCTGACCTGATCCTCACCAACGCCACCGTCCACACGGTGGACGCCGACCGGCCGAGGGCGACCTCGCTGGCCATCGCGGGCGGCCGCGTGGTGGGTTACGACGACGTCGAGCGCGGACCGGACACCGAGGTCAGGGACCTGGGCGGCGCGTTCGTGATGCCGGGCCTGGTCGACGTGCACAACCACCACGCCCTGGCCGGGCGCGCCGAGCTGTTCGAGCTGACCTTCGGCGGCGACCTGGGGTTCGAGGCCATCCTGGACGCGGTCCGCCGCTGGTCGCGGGGACTGGAGCCGGACGAGTGGGTGGTCGGCGGGGCGTGGGCGTCGACGCTGGTGGAGACGCTGTCGCGGGAGTCGGCGCGGCGGGCCTTGGACGAGGCCGCGGGCGGGCGCCCGGTGTCGTTGTCGGACGACAGCAGGCACAACCGGTGGGTGAGCAGCCGGGCGCTGGAGCTGGCCGGGGTGACGGCGGCGACGGCCGACCCGGCGGGCGGGGTGATCGTCCGCGACCCGTCGACCGGTGAGCCGACCGGGGTGCTGTTGGAGGCCGCCGGGGTGCTCGTCGAGCACGCAATGCGCGACACCCGGACGTTGACCGCCGAGCAGCACGCGCGCGCGTCGCGGCACGCCATCGAGATCCTGCACTCCTACGGGATCACCGCGTTCCAGGACGCCGGGGTGTCGGTGGACATCCTCGGCGCGCTGAAGTCGCTGGACGAGGCCGGGCAGCTCGACGCGTGGGTCGTGTCGTCGCTGTTGATCAACGACCCGATCTTCGGGTTCGACCCGATCGGGCTGCCGCTGATCGAACTCGGCTCCCGCTACCGCACCGAGCACCACCGCCCCGACTTCGTGAAGATCTTCCTCGACGGTGTCCCGCCGACCCGCACCGCCGCGTTCCTGGAGCCCTACCTCCCGGACGAGGTGCACGGCGCCTGCTTCCACGGCGCAACGACCATGCCCCCCGCGGAACTGGAGGGCTGGCTGCGCACCGCTGCCCAGGCCGGGCTGTCCGCGAAGATCCATTGCACCGGTGACGCCGCCGTGCGGGCGACACTCGACGCTGTCGCAACGTTGCGCGCCGAGGGGTACGACTCGGCGAAGTACCAGGTCGCGCACGGGCAGTTCGTGCACGCGGACGACCTGGTGCGATTCGCGGAGCTGGGGGTCTCGGCCGACATCTCGCCGTTCCTGTGGGTCCCTGGCGTCATCCCGACCGCGATCGCCAACGTGCTCCCCGCCGAGCGCGCGTCCCGGATGCAGCCCAACCGCTCACTGCTCGACACCGGCGCCCTGGTCGCGGGCGGCTCCGACTGGCCGGTGAGCGAGTCCCCCAACGCCTGGGAGGGCATCCAGGGCCTGGTGACCCGCCAAGACCCCAACGGCATCTTCGGCGGCTCCCTGTGGGCGGAACAGGCCATCTCCCTGGGCGAGGCCATCGAGGCGTTCACCCTCTCCGGCGCCCGGGCCATGGGCGTGGACGACGTGACCGGCTCTCTTACCCCGGGCAAGTCCGCGGACTTCATCGTCCTAGACCGCGACCCCTTCACCCGCCCCATCGCCGAGGTAGCCACCACCACGGTCACCGAGACCTGGTTCGCGGGCCGCCAGGTCTTCCAGCGCTAGTCAGCCACCGCTGGCGTCGCCCTGGCGATCACCCTGCGGACGACGCCGGTTCTCCCCACCATCCGTCGCACCGGGCGGGGTGTCCCCGTTCGCCTCGGACCGCTGACCGGATCGCTGGTCCTGCCGCTGGCCCTGGTCATCCCCGCGCTCCTGGTGCGAGGCCGACATCCCAGGCCCGTGGTCGGCAGCCCCGTGCCCGAGGGCAAACCCCGCCGCACCCCCGACAACCAACATCCCCGCGGCAACAGCGGCCACCACCGCCCGCCCAACCCGCCACTTGCCCTTGCCGGTCGACACCTGCGGCGCCGCGAAGGTGGGCATCTGCTGCTCAGGCCCCTGAACGGCCTCGGCAACAGGGGCGGTCTGCTCGGACTGCTGATCCGGCGTCTGCGACATGGTGGTGATTCCTCTCGACTCGGGCTGACACCCAGGAGAGTCGACCGCGCCGCCTGCCGAACCAGATGAGCCCGCTATGCGTTGCCTGTGCGCTTCCTGAGCGCGGTCAACGCAGATCAGCCGTTGGCGGGCTCGCCGCGCGCGCCCTCCGGCCAGCGCGACAGGCTCTGGTAGTACTGCTCGGCCTCGGGGTTGGCCGCGTACTCCAGGAGGTTGCCGACCTTCTCGGCGAGGACGTCCCGCACCTCCCGCGGGGTGGCGAAGAAGAACTCCCGCCGAGGGTTGGCGTGGTTGAGCCTGCGGAGCGCGAACGCGTTGTGCAGATCGTTCTCCAAGGTGACCGCGTCGTCGGAGAAGTACAGGGCGTGGACGTCGAACGGAAACGGCACCGACGCGCCGCCCAGCTCCCGGATCCGGTCCAGCGGCTCCAGCCGCCGGGTCATACCGATCTTCACCACGTGCTTGCCGAACGCGCCGACGTTGCTGATCACGTAGACGTAACCGGCGCGGATGTTGGCTGCGCGGAAGTCGTTCTGTTCGATGGCGGCATCGATCTCGGCCAGCCGCCTCTCGATGTCGGCCACCTCGGACGCGGTGCCCTGCGCGCGCAGGGCGGCGAGGGTGTTCAGGTAGTGCGCGCGCTCCTTGTCCAGCTTCTCCCGCTGGGCGGCCAACTCCTGCTCGGCCTTGCGCTCTTCGCGAAGGCGCTCACGCTCCTCCCGGCCGGCCTCGCGCTCCTCCTGTTGCTTGAACCGGTAATCCGCGGTCAGCTCCAGCTCGGTGACGCGCAGGGCGTGGTACTCCGGCGAGACCCGCATCTCCATCATCTTGCCGAGCCGGGCGATGGTCGCCGCCGCCGTTTCCAGCCGCTTCGTGGCCGCGGCCAGTGCGCCCGCGCGCAACGAACGGACGCAGTTGTCCGCCTCGGCGTTGTAGGCCCGGAGCATGAGTTTGGAGAAGTCGGCGGTCATCCGTCGACCGGCGGCCAAGGAGTTGTTGTAGGAGAAGCGGTCGGCGGCTTGGATGGCCTTACCCGCCTTGACGAGTTCCTTGACCTGCTCGCGCAGCTCGGCCAGCCGCTCCCGGTACAGCTCCGCGTTCTCCAGCGGGTGGTGGTAGTGGTAGATGCCCACCTGCTGCAGCAGCCGCGCGTCGTCGAGCTCGACGAAATCATCATCGCCACTGGGGCTGTGCTGGACCGCCCGACTGTTCGCCTCGGCCAGCTGCCTGCGCAGCGCGTCGACCTCGGCCTCGAGTTCGCGCACCCTGACCGGCGGCGGTGTGGTGTCGGACGCTGGTGCGTCGACCGGCTCGGCGGTGGTGCTCGCCGCAACTGGCGACGGGGTCACTGACTCCACTCGCTCCGCAGCCGGAGGAGTCGAGGTGGCGCCATCAGGCGCGAGTTCGGGCGGGGCAGCAACTGCCGTGGGGGCAGCAGGTTGCGCCAACGCTTCGTCAGCCACCCAGAACGCCCACCCCGAGGGAGCCGGTGGCCAGCTGGGCTCCGGCGTCCAGCCTTCGGGTGGGACCCAGCCGGGTGGCGGCGCGGGCCACCCCGGCGGGGCGTTGAAGCGGAATCCTCGCATCGTGGGCGTGCTCCGTGGATGGGTTCAGTGGGCCTGGATGCCGGGAGCGAGCTTGATCGGCGTGAGCGCGTGCGGGTTCTTCGACACGACCGCGCCGAGGTGGCGCAGGGTCTCGACGGGTGCGACCCGCCGCAAGTCGATGTCTTCGAACGTGGCCCGGTCGACTGCGACGGCGACCAGCGCGGTGATGGTGTCCTTGCCGGTGGCCGGGGCGATGTGGGCGACGGAGCCGACCAGGGAGATGCTGGTGACCTTGTGGCCGCGATCGGCCTCCCAGACCTCGTGCAGCGTGCGCAGGGTCATGTTGTTGACCAGCGCGGCGTAGCGGTCCTTCTGCTCCTTCTGCGTCTGCGTGGCCGTGGTGATCTGGTCCTCCGTGCGGACGTACTTGTACGCCCGCACGGTCGGCAGGTCGCTCGGCACGGGGAACTGGAGCTGGATCGACAGCTCTTGGGTGTCGGCGTCGTAGGTGTACGCGGGCGGCCACGGCCACTCGGCCGGGTAGACGGAGTTGCCGAAGACGATGCCGAGGTACTCCTCGACCGCTTCCGGGGTACCGCGCTCCAGGTCGCGGATCAGTGCGTCGAGGTCGGCGTTGGACGTCTCGACCTCGCGCTGCCGCTGCGCGCACTCTTCGTCGTACCGGGCTCGGTCGGCGGCGAGACGGGATTGGCGGGCTTCTATGGCGGACTCACGCCGGCGGACCCGTTCGAGCCCGCGCTGAAGGCGCTCGGCCTCGCGCTGGCGGCGGGCCTGCTCGCGCCCGGCCGCGGCCTGGGCGCGCTGCCGGTTCTTCTCTGCGACAGCCGCCTGGTGAGCCATTTCCGCCCGGAACTGCCATGGAATCATC
This sequence comes from Actinokineospora cianjurensis, assembly GCF_003663795.1. NCBI lineage: Bacteria > Bacillati > Actinomycetota > Actinomycetes > Pseudonocardiales > Pseudonocardiaceae > Actinokineospora > Actinokineospora cianjurensis. Next base: position 4,524 of record NZ_RCDD01000002.1, on the reverse strand, counting down.
GGGGACATCCGCGACTGTCCGGAGTCGCGCGGTGACAAGGCGCTCGAGAGGCCGCAATGCGCAGGTGTTGAGCCGAAGTTGGCAGGTCCCGCGACGCGGACCGATTCGAAGTTGGCTCTGTCGGCAAAGGTGGACCATTCGAAGACGCAGGCGGGGATGAGAGACTCTGCGGGTCCACACAGGCCCGACCGCGGGTTGAGGACCAGGTGGACGAACTCGTCGGTGCCGTGCCACCGCGGCCAGGAGGTACTCGTGAAGCTGTTGCTCACCTCGGGGGGCGTGACGAACCCGAGCATCCACGCGGCACTCGTCGACCTCCTCGGCAAGCCGATCGCCGAGTGCCACGCCCTCTGCGTCCCGACCGCCCAGTGGGGGCACCCCCAGTGCGGGCCGCGGTCGGTCCGCGGGGCCATCGCCGCCGAACCCACCTGGCGGCACTTCACCGGACTGGGCTGGGCCTCGCTCGGCGTCCTCGAACTGACCGCCCTGGGCACCATCGGCGCACAGCGATGGGTCCCCTGGGTCCGCGAAGCGGACGTGCTGCTGGTCGACGGCGGCGACGCGACCTACCTGCACCACTGGATCCGCGAATCAGGACTGGCCGACCTGCTGCCCTCGCTGACCGACACCGTCTGGGTCGGCGTCAGCGCAGGCAGCATGGTCCTCACCCCGCGCATCGGCGACTACTTCGTCGAGTGGCCGTCCGCACCCGACGACCGCACCCTGGGTCTCGTCGACTTCGCCATCTTCCCGCACCTGGACGCCTTCCCCACCAACACCATGACCGACGCCCAGCGCTGGGCCGCCGACCTCGACGTCCCCGCCTACGCCATCGACGAACAAACAGCGATCACCGTCGTCGACGGCACCGTCGAGGTGATCTCCGAGGGCCGCTGGACGAGGTTCGAACGCTGACCGGACTCACCGGCACGCCGAGCGTCCAGCGGGGGCGTCGTTGACTTCGGCAGGCAGTCAAGAGGGTCGGACGCTGTGGAAGGCGATCGGCGCACTGGGTGCGTGGTCAGCGGAAGCAGCGGACGTAGTCGGGGATCAGTCGGCGCCCACCACGTGACCAGGCGGACCTGGCCGCACGCCTGGAGGCGTACCGCCCCGAACTGCGCCCCACACCGCAGGCCCGCGACGCGGCCAGGTTCCTCCTGCTCAACCCACCACTGCCTCAGTCCACCCGTACCACGGCTGTGCACCTCGGCGGCCCCTGTCAGTAGGCCAGGTTGCGCCAGCCCGGCCCGCGCGGGCGGAAAAGCCGCAAGGCTTACGTGTGCAGGTGGCGGATGAACTCGCGGGCCCGCTCGATCCCCATCCGGTGGTTGGTCAGGCGCTGAGCGCGCGGGTCGGTCTCGGGTGGTTTCGTCTCCCATTCCGCGTCGTCGTTCAGTTCTTCCATGTCGAGGTGGGCTAGGTAGGCCAGGAGTTCGGGTCGAGTGGTGGGATCCGTGGTGAGCCGCTCGCGGATGGCTGTTGTGAAGCCGCTGCGGTAGCGGGCGCCGTGGTATTCGTCGACGATGCCGAGGAAGATCGTGTCGAGGCTGGGGAACGCCGAGCGCTCGATGACCTCTGGGGGTAACGGGGTGTGGCGTGCGCTCCGGTTCGAGCAGTCCTGTTCCAGGTCGAGTTCGAGCAGTGACCGCGCGGCTCCGGAGACGGCGAGCGCCCTGAGCCCGTCGTCGTCGATGGCCGTGTCGTGCAGGGACAGCTCCCACAGTTGGGGCAGCAGTGGCCACTGGGCGAGCGCCGCACCGGATCCCACGCTGTTGTAGTCCAGTAGGACGCTGCGGAGTTCGGGGGCTTCAGTGGTCAGTATGAGGGTGCTGATCTCTTCTTCCTCGAAGCCGGTCCCGGTGAGGTCGAGGGTGCGCAGCGTGCGCCAGACCGGAGCGTCGCGCAGGGCGGCAGGCCATCCGCTGCACAGGTTACCTGCGATGTTGAGCGTGGTGAGGGCCGTTAACGTGGTGGAGGTCAACAGCGCCGTGATCCCCTCCACACCCAGTCCGCACAACGAGACCTTCAACGTGGTCAGGTTCCGGATGTTGCGGGAGTTCGCCCAGGCGCTCATGCCCTCGTCACCGATTGGCTGCACGGAGTTGCCGTAGTAGCTCCCGACCACACCGCGTCCGCTGAGGTCGAGGTGCTCCAGGACCGGCAGGTCGGCCTCGGTCGCCAGCAAGGCGGCCCCCGGCGCGTCGAGGTTGTTGCGGCTCAGGTCGAGGTGGCGGAGCCTGGGGAACGCACCCGCGGCGGCGAACGCGGCGGCGGTCCGGTCCGTGGCCACGAGGTCGGCCAGCGTCAGGCTTTCCACTCGCTGGTGATCGAGTGCCCCGACCACCAGTGCGATGGTCGGGTCGTGGATGGGCAGCAGTTCGAGGGTCAACGCGGTCACCCTGCCGAGGACGCCGCTGGCGACGATGGCCTCGACCCCGCGGGCGCCCAGGCCCATGCGGCCGAGTACGAGTTCGACACCGCGCACGACGAGTTCACGCAGGCCGGACAGGTCGGCGGCGGCGAAGAACGCCGCGCAGGCGTCGTCGTCCTGCTCGATGACGTTGCCCGCGAACGGCTCCAACAGGGGTGACTCGCCGTTCCACCCGCAGCGGAACCCGATCCCGAGCCGCTCGAGCCGGGCGAGTTCCGGGCGGGCGGCCAACTCCCGGGCTTCGTCGAGGTCACGCACCAGGACGTCGGCGGACCGCAGGTCGGGCACGAGCCCCGACCGCAGCAGGTACGCCAGGTCGGCCCCGGACACAGCCACGTGCCGCAACCGCCACAGTCGGCAGGCGGGCGGCCGGAACGTGGGCAGGCCGGAGTGCAGGAGCGAGTCGCCGAGGTCGAGCAGGCTCAACGACTCGAGCCGGGTCGCCGCCTCGTGGTCGGCGAACCGGGCAACCTGCTCGTTGTCGTGTTCGCTGAGGAACTCGACGCCGACGGCGCGCAGGTCCGGCCAGTGCGCCAAGGAGTCGGTGATGGCGGTGAGCGAACTCCTGCGCGTGGGAGACCACCCGGCCACGATGGAGGTCACCTGGCGCACTTCCGGCTGCACACGCGGGTCCGGGAAGGGCGGGTCGAGCATCTGGCACCGTTGCGTACGGATGTCCAGTGAGCGAACAAGCGGCCAAGTCGCCTTGGAGTGCCCTAATGTGGCCATCGCATACCACGACCACGGAGCCTCGCGCACCGAATCCGGCCACGCGGCAAGTCCCTGGTCACACCTGGCAATCAGTTCCGGCGCGCTGCCCGCACGATCCACCGCGGCACAGAGCGCCCGAAACGCGATCTTGCTCGGTGGTCCGGCGAGAATCCGGTCAATGCCGTAGTCGTCCACGAGAGCAGTGTATATCGACAGTCCACTGTGGACTAATGGTCATCCACTCAGGACTCTCCGCCGCCGAGCAGGCGCCCACCGGTACCCTGGGGTGTAACGCAGGCTGGCATCCATGACCATGCCGATCTCGGTCGAGGCGTCGTGGTTGGCCCGGCGTTGACGCTGGGTACCAGCGATGACCACACAACACCGACCGAGCTGGGCAGTGTGGTCATCGCCCGGGACAAGCCGGGCACGAGCACGCGAGAGCCGACGGCGACGTTGACCTGCCGCAGATCAAGCCCGAACTCCTCGCGCAGCCCTTCCAGATTCTTCCATCGGTGGCCTCCGCGCCCTGGTCTGGCTCGGCGAAGTGCTCGGATCAGATCTGGCTGCGTTGGGCGAGTAGTTCGCGGACGCGAGCAGCCGGTTTCCCCGCGACCGAGCCCAACCGCACAGCGATGTCCGCAGCACTGCGGTCGATCCGTGTCGAGTGCACGCCTTCGGCGAGACCCACGAACTCAGTCCACGCGTCCACAGCGCCGTCGACGTCCTCGCGGCGGAATCGGATATTGCCCAGGTCGGCCAAGACCATGGCGCGGGTGCGGCGGCGGTCGAGGCCGAGCGAGAGCGCGTGCTCGATGTGTTCCTCGGCGGCGCGCATGTCTCCCATGCGGGCATGGACCAGTGCCGCCTCGTGAGCCCACCGCCCTGGACTGTAGTGACCGGCCCAACTGATGCCAGGCGTGTCCACCGCGAGGTCCATGGCCTTCTCGGCCACCGACAGTCGGGCGCGAGCAGCCGCGAAGTCGCTGTCTGCTGCTGCCGTGCGCGCGTGAGCCGTGGCGTAGTAGGCCCGCGCTTTCGGCTCGCCAAGATCGGCGGTCGCGGTGACCAACTCGCGCCCGACGGCCTCGTTGTAGGGCCCGTCCAACCACCGCCCGAGGTCATCGACCAGGTAGCGAACGACCAGGTGACGCGCGTGCGCGCCCCCCAGTTCCGACGCGGTGTACCCCAGGGCCGTGGTCATCGCGCGGATCGCGGCGACCTCTCCGGCACCGACGCGAACGCCTCCCGCGTCGTTTTCAATGCCCTCCTTGACCTCAAGGGGTCGATGCGCCGGGTGTGGGATGATCTTCGTGGTCGAGTGATCGGGGATCGTTTCGGTGGTGTGTCGTGTGGTGTTGGGTTTTGATGAGCGGGAGACG